>NZ_KQ236689.1:0-1591199 GCF_001184225.1 Bacillus sp. JFL15
CGATGTCTCCGTTTTCTTCCGGCTGAAGCTTTACATGAAGCGTCACTCCTTCAGAAAGCGCCGTCACCGGACGGAGCCAAACAATCTGTTTGAGCCGGACACCCGCTTTCCCGTCCGGCAAGTCTTCAGCGGCAAGCGTAACGGCGGCCCGGGCCATTTCTAAAGCAGCCGCGCCCGGAAGCACCGGTTTTCCATTGACGATATGATCGGCAAAAAACGGTTCACGCCCTGAAAAAACAGAAGTAAAGCGCTGGGCGGTAAAGGTCGATGTATTTGCGTGGAGCAGCGGGTGAAGCTTTTCACGTTCAGCTGAGTTCCGGCTTTCAAGCTCTCTCTGAAGACAATCGGACGCCCAATACGTCTGCCTGGCAAACGGGTAGCCCGGCAGATTGCCGATTCGCGGCAAAGGTCCGCCATAAAGCAAGTCCCCTTCGATTTCATAACCTTGACAATAAAAATCTGCCAGCACGCATAACAGCTCCTGATATTTTCTATGGTCAGAATATGAGGCGCTGCACTTGCCGAGCACTTCTATTATGTGCTCCTGAATATGCTGACGGCCTGCAAAGTGCTGCGGTACTTTTCCCGAAAACGCATAAGGGTGATGTTCATTAAGCTTTGCCTGCTTCCATACATACACTGCGTCATCAGCATCTTGAACCACGATGGCGGCGCGATGGTTAAAGTGATGCCGTCCTTTTAGCAACGTATAGCTGAGCTGGGCTAGATCATTTTCTTTCAGTCCGCCATTTTCCGCCCAAGTGATCATATCTTCGATTTTTTCCTGAAGGGCATCCTTTGTTTTTGCAGACAAAGTCAGTAAATATGCAGGGGCATCCCGATGAGGTGAAACGCTGCGCTTATAGCTTTCCATAACGACATGGGCGTTTGTTCCGCTCATCCCGAATGCGCTGACTGCCCCCATTCGGTTTTTATCCGGCAGAGAAGGCCACGGTTTACCCGTTTTATTCACATAAAAAGGACTCTTCTCCCAGTTGATATAGCGGTTTTCCCCGCTGCAATGCAGACTGGCGGGAATCATTTCACGGGAGAACGCCTGTAAAAGACTGATCAAACTGACAATGCCTGACGCGGCAAACGTGTGGCCGATATTGGTTTTAATTGATGTGAGCGCGCAAAATGCTTCTTTGTTTGTATAGGCAGAAAATGCGTCATAAAGCGCGTTAATTTCCACCGGATCACCGAGTTTTGTCCCTGTGCCGTGTGTGACGATATATTCGATATCTTCAGGGTTGATACGGTCCCGGTCATAAACGGAAGTAAGCAGCCGGGTCTGCGCGACGCCGCTCGGAGCGGTAATTCCGTTTGTTTTCCCGTCATAATTGATGCCGCTCGCCCGAATCACCCCGTAAATCGGATCACCATCCGCTTCAGCCTCTCTCAGCGGCTTAAGAACAACCGCCGCGGCCGCTTCCCCCGGAACCATGCCGTCAGCCCTTTTATCAAACGCGAAGCATTTCCCGTTTTCCGACAGCATTCCGGCTTTATCTATCGTTTCAAAAAAGTCCGGGGTATTCATGATATTCACCCCGGCCGCAACAGCTGTTGTGCACTCTTTATTCTGCAGGCTTAATACCGCCTGATGGACAGAAACGAGCCCCGAAGAACATGCAGTATTGATCGCCATCACAGGACCTGACAAATTCAAGTGATAAGCCAGCCGCGCCGCCAAAATACCGTTATGATGAGACGTGACATTGCCTTTGTCCCGTGTTAACAGGTGATAATCTCCTTCTTCCGCCCCCACAAACATACCGATCGTCTGCCGCCTGATGTGACTGGCGCCGTAGCCGGCGTCCTCAAGGGCCCTCCACGCTTCCTGAAGAAGCAGCCGCTGTTTCGGATCCATCGTTTCAGCTTCCCTCGGCGATATTTCAAAAAATAAAGGGTCGAATTCGTCCGCCCCCGGTACAGCGCCGAGTTTCCATTTTGAACTTGTGAAGCCTTTTTTTGCGACCGGTGCGACAACGTCCTTTTCCTGAAACAGAATGTCCCACAGCTCGTCCGCCGTGCGTGCCTGAGGAAATCGGCCGCTCATGCCGATAATGGCAATGGAATCAGCTGCCTGACTGCCCTCGGTTCCGGCGTTCAGCTTATTTCTTCCCCTCTGCTTCTTCCGCTTTTCCGTTCCTGCCTTTTCAAAGACAGATTGATCTGTGGATTCAGGTTTCTTTTCTTCATAGACATGCTCCATGACGGACTTGTGTTCCGTCAGAAAATAGCGGACGACCTTCTCCAGTGTGGAATGTCCGAAAAACAGGGCTGGTGTCACTTCAATTCCGTAATGAGCGGACAAAGAAGAGGCGAATTCCGCCAAACTGATAGAATCAAAGCCGAAATCAGCCAGATTGTCAGCGTCCGTCAGTCTGTTCTTGTCTATTTTCAAAAGCCCCGCCGCCAGTTCCTTCACATCCCAGCTTACGCATTCTTCCAGTGTAAAGCCTTTCATTTCACTCCGCCTTCCTGAAAACGGGACGTTCCTGTGTACAGAACCCGAAATCGGCCGTTCGCCTTGATCTATCTGCAGGAAGCGTTTGGCCCTCGACGGAAAGCCGGCCAGGACGAGATACTGGCTGGACGGCTGGACTAACAATGTTTCAAAGGCTTCGAGTCCTTCCTCTGTGTATAAATAACGCTGTCCGCTTGATTTTAAATACATATCGGTGCTTTCCGCCGTGCCGACATGCATCCCCCCTTCTTTCCAAAGCGGCCAATTGATGGCAAGTGACTTGCCGCTTCTGAGTCCGAGGCTCACAAGTTTATCCCGATGACGGACAAAAGCCATTTGGAAGCGGTTCCCCATTGCGTAGTCACAAGAACCGAAGTCTCCTAAAATCGCTGAAGAAGAAGAGAAACAACAGAAGAAGTCAAGCGGCTCCCGTGACAGAACCATATCTAACACCGCGGTGCCGTCCGCTTTTGGCGCTAAGACTTGCTGAAAGGTTTGCAGATCTTTCTCCAGAATGCTTTCAGTGCCTTGAAGACCTGCAGCGTGAATGACACCGTGAATCGGCCCGCATCCTTTTTCTTTCGCTTCTTGCAAACCTTTCTCCATCTGAGCCTGATCTGCGGCATCCGCCTGCACGTAAAACACCTTGGCGCCTGATTCTTCCAATCTCTTGATCTTGTTCATCACCGGGCCGCCTGCCGCTGATCTCCCCGTCAAAATGAGCGTAACCGGTCCTTTTTCAGCAAAATATCCGGCGAATAACAAGCCTAATCCCCCGCATCCGCCGGTAATCAAGTACGTTTTTCCGCTTTTTATCACACGCTGCTCAACAGGGGCAATATCCGTCTGCTTCATTTCCATGACGTGACGGATTTCCCCGCTGTACATGACACTGCGGAATGACTCGCTGTGAAGCTCTTCACATACGTTATGGATCAGCTTTTCAAACGGTCCTTTTTGTCCAAAATAAACCGCGGCCGTATCCGTCTCCGGCAGAATCAGTTTCAGCGACCGTTCCAGCCCGATCCATGACTCGGCGTAACTGATATCGGTATCGGTCCCGCACTGAGCGGAAAGAAGGATTCGCCTCGGTTTAGAACGCAAAGAAGCAGCTGCGCGGATCACATGATAGAGAATGGAATAGTCTTTCACGGCCTTTTCATCTTCAAGCGGCCATCCATATAAAACAGCATCCGCTTTGCCACAAGCCGTTTCAATATGCCGAAACGTTTCTTGATATGCTTGTCCGTCAGTGATTTTAATTTGATAATGCGTGTTTGAAAGCTTTTGAGTTTCCTCACCCTGTGAAATAAAAAACACGCCGGTTCCCGGATAAAGAGATTGTAAAGACCGATAAGCATGCTTTCTGGCAGCTTCTCCCGTAAGAAAACAGATGACCGTTTTCAGCTCTTCATGAATGGATTTCCCCAAAGGCTGCTGAGTCCACATTTCTTCAAATATCATCATCTCGGATTGTTCCTCTTGCCCGTGATCCTGCTGAGACGGCTGTCTCATTCTCACCCCTTTGATTTCTGCGCAGATAATGCCGGTTTCATCACAAAATTGAATGTCACAGCCGGTTTGATTCTTTTTATTAATATACATCCACATGCCCGATGAACACGGACGCATGACGCGCAGTTCTTCAACTGCTTCAGGCACGATATGGACTGACGGCTCCGTTTTTGCCAGGACATGAAAAGCTGCGTCCAAAAATTCCGGCGGTATATGATATCCCGGATTACGGCCGCCGCTTTCATCTATAAGAGCAAGCTTCGCCCAAACCGCATTTTCTCCCGCATAAAGCTTTTCAACGGTGCGGAACTCCTTACTGATGGTTACACCTGATGTGCCTGGTGTTTCATAATCGAATAACAGCGGGCGGCAGTCTTTTTGTAAGGAGACAATATCAAGCACGCGGGATGGCTGTCTGTTCCCTTGTCCGACGATTCCATAATGATGCAGCTTCTCTACGTCACTGTATATTTCATAATGGATGCCTTCCTCGTCTTCAGACAGAAGGGAGAGATTGACGCCCGCACCGTGATGTCCGCCGGTTATCGGGTCAGTCCATGCCGCCGTTCGGATCCATATCTCTTTTTCTTCAGAGCTGTCTGCCGCATGATGATAAGCCGCTAGCGCCATTTCTAGATAAACGGCAGCCGACAGAACCCGCTCCCCTCTCACATCCTGGAAAACGTGTTCCCGGCCTGTAAAAGATGTATGATAGCTTTGCTCCGCCAAGGTTGACGTATTTTCATGCAGGAAAGGATGCACATATTCAGTTGTTCCGGTTTTTGGTTCTTCCCGCTTCATCCAGTAGCTTTCTTTTGCAAATGGATAAGACGGCAGACTGATACGATGCGGCAGCGCGCCTTTATATAAAGATGCCCAATCAACGGGCGCCCCGTGAACCCAGACACTCAAAAGACTGTCAAATTGACGTTTTTCCGCCCAATCACTGACTGTGCCTTCCGTCTCTGTGACAGAACTATCACTCCGGCCTGTAAACACCCCGCTTACGGAACCAGCATTATTCAGAAAAGCCGTCAGCTTCTGTTCCAATTCAGAAACAGAGTCCGCTGTCATCGCCAGCCGTTCTTCCATCGGGACTCTGCCGACTTGAAGGGTAAATGCCGCGTCAAGCAGATTTGCATCTGTAATTGTTCCGTTTCCGGCGGCATCCGACAGCAACAGAGCCCGCTCGCGCAAGCGGTCTTTATCTTTTGCCGATAAAACAAAAAGCGCCGGACGGCCGGAGTCTGCCGAAGTTATTTCGGCCGGTTCATACTCTTCTATCAGCAGGTGGGCATTCGCTCCGCCCGCTCCGAAAGAAGATGTACCCGCGATTCTCGGATATTCCCGTGTTACTCCTTCAGATTCTATGACCGGCCGTCTCCATTCCGCCGTTTCCTGCTGCACGATAAAAGGAGAAGTTTCAAAATCAATTTCCGGGTTCAGCTGCTTTGAGTGCAGCGACGGCACCAGATATCCGTGTTTCATCTGAAGAAGAATTTTAGTGACCGCAGCAATGCCCGCCGCACTTTCCAGATGTCCGATATTGGATTTAACAGAACCGATGGAACAAAATTGAGCTGCATCCGTATAGCGGCGGAAAGCCTTGGTTAACCCTGCGATTTCAATCGGATCTCCCAAGGAAGTGCCGGTGCCGTGGGCTTCCAGATAGCTGATTGCTCTCGGGTCAATCCCTGCCCGCTCCATCGCGTCTGCGATCACTTCCCCTTGTGCATTCGGATTCGGAACGGTGAACCCGTTCGTTTTGCCGCCGGCGTTCAGAGCGCTTCCTTTAATGACACCGTATATATGATCATGATCTGCAACAGCCTTATTCAACGGCTTTAACACGATACAGCCGACGCCCTCTCCGTCAACAAACCCGTCAGCCTTATCACCGAACGCTTTGCACGCGTTTGACGGTGACAGCATTCTCATAGAAGAAAGCCCGATATAATGAACCGGATCTGTAATCAGATTTACACCGCCAGCAATCGCGCATTCAGATGCACCTGTTCTGATGCTTTCTGCGGCGAGATGAATGGCGGTTAAGGATGAGGAGCATGCGGTATCGACCGCGATGCTCGGACCGTGAAAATCAAACACATAGGATACGCGGTTCGGGATAAAGTGGTAGTGGGCCCCTGTCGGATAGTTGCCGTTCATGACACCCGCAAAGACGCCAACCTTTTTACCGGCGCATAGTGAATCAGGGGTATATCCGGCATCCTCAAGGGCCGCATAAGCGGTTTCCAGAAACAGTCTCTCCTGCGGATCCATGCGCTCCGCTTCTTTCGGGGAGATTTTAAAAAACAGCGGGTCAAATTTATCAATATCTGTTAAAAAGCCGCCCCACTTTGTATACATCCGGCCTTCCTTCCCTTTTGTCTCATCATAGTAGTCCCTCCAATCCCAGCGGTCTTTCGGAATTTCGGTGATTCCGTGTTCACCGGTCTTTAACCGTTCCCAGAACTCATTAACATTTTCAGCTCCGGGATACCTCCCGGCAAGACCGACAATTGCCACTTCAAGGTGTTTTGACGGCGGTTCGGAAGCGGGCGGCGCTTTTTCAGAAAAAGATGCCGCTTGGCGCTTCGTCAATCCGGCGCTTTTTTTGCGGCTTTGCTTTTTCTGTAAAGTGTGCGGCGTCTTTTCAGCTTCTTTATTTGTCTTGAAAATCCCAGCCATATCTTCCTGTCTTGAGCTGACGAGATATTCCGCTAATCCGCCGATTGTCGGATACTCGAAGAACAATGTGCTGCTGATATCAGGGACGTCTTCCCGCACGCGGTTGGTCAGCTGTACGATTAAGATGGAATCGATTCCGTATTCTTCAAGGGGCGTATGGGCTTGAACGTCCTCAATCGGCATCTTTAAGATGGCGCTGACGATCTGTTTCAGGTACTCTGTGCTTTTTTCAAGCAAAGAGCCGGATGATACCGCTTCAGTATGACGGACTTCTTCAGAAAATTGCGCATGCAGTTCGCGCTCCTTCGTTTCAGTCAAGTATGCGGCAAGCTCTTCTATCGTCCGGTATTCAAAAAACAGCGTGCTGCTGATATCAGGGACGAGATCCCGCAGCTCATTCGTCAGCTGAACGATCAGAATAGAGTCAATGCCGTATTCATCCAGAGGAGCCAGCGGATTTATCTCTTTTGCCGGCATTTTTAATACTTTTGCCGCAGCCCTTATCAGAAAAGCAGCTGTCTTTTCCGCAAGCCCCTCTCCCGCTTGTTTGATGGGGAGCTGACGATCAGAGGATGTTTGCGGTACGTTTGATTGGCGCTTTTGCGCGGTGTAAGCTTCCCTGCTCTGCCTGATGACTCCGTTGCTTTTCGCCGTGATAATCTGCTGGGTGTGCAGACGTTCGTTTTCAGCCGGAAATTGAATGGAATGAAAGCCTTCAGCCATTAAAACGGATTTCCATGTTTCCGGATAAAGACCGGGGCACCCCGGAATCCGCAGCGCCTCGTCTTCGTACAGCCACCAGCCCTCTAATAAGCCGAATGTAACATGTGTAAACGGCGTATGCCCGCCCAGTTCATTAACGAGCAGCAAACCGTCCTTTTTCAATACGGCTTTTGCCGTCCGTAAGGTTTTCCGGATATTTTTGGTGGCATGCAGCACGTTTGCGGCAATAGCGATATCGCAGGTTCTCAGATGTAATCCCTGGCCCGCCGCAGGCTTCTCCACATTAAACAGCTGATACGTCAAATACGGATTGTCCGCGCCGTATTCCTTTTCGGCATGCATTAAAAAAGCTTTTGACAAGTCGGTATAACAGTATTCCTGAATATGGTTTTGATAGGGGCGGAGCTTTTTAAACAGTGTGCTGCTCGTTCCGCCGGTGCCCGCTCCGATCTCCAGCAGACGGATGTTTGCATCAGGATTGTTTTTAATTACATTTTCCACATACATACACGCTTCATTTGCCAGCACATCGTTGTAATAATCAGCGAGAATGTTATGCTTATAGATTCCTTCAACAAGCTCCATTGAAGAATCGGGAAACATCACGTCAGTGGCTTTTATTTTGCCTGTTAAAATGTCAGGCAAAGCTTGAATGACGGTATCCGCCAGCAGAGCCTGCGCTTTCATATCCGGATCTTTCAGCCATTCGTTTTTCTTCTTATGCCACTCTTCCCAAACCGCGGCCGTTTCACCGCTTTTAAGATCGCTGTCTAAAAGACGGATGCTTTCTTCCAGCCAGCGCTCATATAAAGGCAGACAGGAAGCCGCCGGCGCTTCGCCGGTCAGACCCATTGAACGCAGCGTCACCCGCAACACTTGCAGCAAAAGCCGATTCAATTCTTTCATTTGATTGCTTATTTCTGTTCTTAAGGATAACTGTGTACGGTCTTTTTGTTTGTCTCCCTTACCCAAAACCTTATCCTCCTAAGAAAATTAAATTTGCTCCGTCATTTTGACAGGCAATCAGATAGTCACAAATTCATGAGGGTTCATTCCCTCGATCGGAATCGGCTTGGTCAGCTTCATCAGCCCCATACGGGAGATCGGCTGCGTCAGCAAAGTTTCCAGCGCCTGCATCCCTTCCGCCCGGCTGATCAGCCCGAGACCGATTTGGCTCAGTCTGTCAAACTCTTCAGAAATGTGATTGTCAGCCCGCTCCCAATAACCCCAGTTCATCACTTTGACCCGGCATGACAGCCGTCCGGAAAGCTCATGGGCAAATGCGTCTTTAAATGCACACCCCGCCGCATAATGACTTTGATTCGGATTCTTAATATATGAAATAACCGAAGAGAAAAAGAGAATAAAGTCCAAAGACTCTTTCGCAAATACTTCGGCAATGTTGACGGAAATATCCACTTTCGCCTTAAGGCCGGCGTGAAACTGTGATTCCTCCATATCTTTTACGCTTTCATTCGCAAATACCATCGCTGAATGAACGACGCCGCTGACGGTGCCGTATGTGTTTTTAATCTGTTCATAGGCGCGCTGAAGCGATGGAAGATCAGAAGCATCTGCGGCTATATATTCGGGAGCCGGGCCTGATGGCCGGTACCGGTCTATTTTTTGGCGTATCCGGCTGTCCAGCGTCCGCCTCCCGATCCAGACGACTCGGGCTTTATACGTCGTCACCATATAATCTGTCCAAACCTCGCCGACGCCTCCCGCACCGCCGATGATGACATATACGCCTCCATACCGGTAAGGAACACTTTCAGACGGCTCGCTTTGGACCGGAAGCAATTGAGGCCGGTACCATTCATGATGTCTGTGCACCCATGCTTTACCCGTACGGTCGCGGGGCAGGCTGAATATGTCTTCTGCGGGGAAATCCCCCCCGTCTTCAAGATCGACCAGACGGATGTGCCAGCTCGGATGTTCTTTAGCGAGAGACCCGACAAAACCGTGCACACTGGAATGAGCGGGACGCGCCTCATCATATTGGGTGATGGGCTGTGCTTGGTGCGTAATCACCGTCATCCCGAGCTGCTCTTTTCCATACCCGAGGCCGATAAGAGCTTTGGCCGCTCTGAAAATTTGCAGCACCCCGCTTTTTTGATCATGGATGTAAGAATCAGCCGGCTGAGGGGCAAACCAGATCATATGCTGAATCTCACCGAGACGGCGGAGCCGATCAGATATCGCTTCAACGGAAGCACTTTGGCTGCTGTCAAATCGCACAGCTTTAGGAAACAATCGTAAAACCGCGTCGGCCTGCCCGTCTGTACCGCCTATAATGACAGCATTTGCTTCAGAAATGAGGAAGCCGGTTTGGTTGTCTATCGGTTCCGCGTCCCATACCTGCATCAGTTTGACGGCTCCGGTAAGATTACCCGGCAGATCGTATTGCTTATTATCGGTTACGGGCGGCGCACTTTCGGCCATTCGGGCAGAAAATCCTTTTATCCTTACACACACATTGCCGCGTTCATCACATATATCAATGTCCATTCTTCGCACAGCCGGTGTTTCATGCGTCACAAACACGGCCGCCCACATGTTTGGATTGCACGGATGAAAAACGGTCAGTTCATGCAATTCAAAAGGCATTAACGGCTGCTCCGGATAACCCACTTGATCTTCATTCATAACGCCGATGGCCGCCTGAAAAGCGGAATCAATCAGACTAGGATGGAGCACAAACTGTTCGGCCTCATCAGAAACGGAAGCAGGGAGCACCAATTTAGCCAAGGCTTCTTTTTCCCCGCAATAAATGTGATCAATTCCTTGATGTGAAGGTCCGTATACAATTTCCGCCTTTGCAAACGCCGCATAACAGTCTTCTTTTGACAGCACTTTTTTGCGGCATTGCGCTTTCAGCTGTTCAATATGCAAGACCGGCGCCTCAGAAAGCGGCTCAATCACAGCACTGCCTTCACAATAAATGTCTGAATCGTTTTCATGGCTGTACACCCGAAATGAAATATTGCCGTTATCCTCCAAGGAAAGCCCTGTCGTTATTCGCAGCGGCTCTTTTTTATGAACGGCCTGGCGTATCCAGCTGATATACCGCAGCGAAATGCCGGTTTTAGCCGTGTATTCAGCGGCTAACGGCGCGGCAGCCAGTTCAGCCGCGGCTCTCGCCATTTCAAGGTAAACCGCCCCGGGGAGAACACGCTTGTTTCGGACGATATGATCGGCTAAGAAGAATTCATCTCCGTTCAGTACCGTGCTGAATTTTTGTTCTAACAAATCTGATGTATTGCGGTGAAGCAGCGGGTGAAGCCTGCTTTCTGTATTTACGGAAGTAAGGGGATGATCGGGCTCCGGTATCCAATATTGTTCCTTTGCAAACGGATACGTCGGCAGACTTATCCTGCGCGGTTTCTCCTCCTGATACAGCCGCGTCCAGTCTATCTCAAATCCTTTTGACCACAACTCCGCAAGTTTTTTGTAAGTGCCGCTGTCCATCCATTTTCCGATCAGCTCCTCCGTATCCTGCTCATCATTCAGGAAACCCCTGATTTCCGTTCCGCTATCAGACCGCCCTTGAAAGCAGCCGTCAATCTGCCGTTTTCGTTCTGTAAATTCAGTTAATTTCCTGATCAGGTCCGCTTGATCGTTCACTAAAAAAACAAGCCGTTCTTCCATTGCCAGCCGTCCCGTTTGCAGCGTATACGCCAGTGACCGCATGGAAAAAGGTTCATCAGGCTGCTTATCTAAGCCGGACTGACCGAAAAGACCGGAAAGAATATTCTTATGTTTCTCATCTTTTGTAAGACATTCTGCTAAAGTCCGGACGGAAGTATGCTGTATGAGATCGGTCATGTCTATTTCCAGCCCGTATTGATCCGTCATCAGCTCAGAAAACTGTGTCAGCTGCATGACATCCAAGCCGAATTCCTTCCAATCGTGTTCACCATCTACCGAGCCGGCCGCTACATGCAGAACTTCCGCCAGAACACCTCTCAACGCATTTTCCAGCTGATTTTGCATTGTATCTATTTTGTCATGAAGCGGACCGCTTCCTTCAAGCGCTTTATCTTTGAGAAATATCAGCAGGCGGGCAGCGTATTCCTTCAGCCGCTCCGGATTTTTCGCTGATAGAGGCACGATATACGGTCTCTCTTGATTCTCCGTAGTGGCGGGGTTTTTGGGCCTGTACTCTTCTAAAATGAGATGAACGTTTGAACCCGTCGCCCCGAATGAACTGATGCCTGCGCGTCTCGGACAGGAATGTTCACTGCCGTTCTCTGTATACGCCGGCTTTTTCCATGACTCGGTTTTTTGCTGCACGTAAAATGGCGAGTCCTCTAAACGAATATACGGATTAATCGTCTCTGAGTGCAAAGAAGGGACAAGCGTTTTGTGAAACAGCTGCAAAACCGTTTTATGAAGCCCGCTGATCCCGGCGGCTGATTCCGCATGTCCGATATTCGATTTAACGGAACCGATCGCACAAAATTGCCGATCCTCCGTAAACGTGCGGTAAGCTTTAACAAGACCTTGTATTTCAATCGGATCTCCTAAAGAAGTTCCGGTTCCATGCGCTTCCACATAAGAAATCGTCCGGGGATCAATCCTCGTTTTTTCAAAGCATTCAGCTATCATATCCCCCTGCGCCACGGGGCTCGGCACGGTAATCCCGCTGACGGTTCCCACGTGATTGACGGCGCTGCCTTTTATCACCGCATAAATATGATCCTTATCTTCTTCGGCTTTGTGAAGCGGCTTCAGCAGCACGGCCCCGATGCCATCAGCTGAGACATAGCCTGTGCCGCCTTCGCCGAACGTGCGGCACAGCCCGTCACTCGAATGCATATCCATCAAGCCGTATGTGATATATTTTGTCGGATGCAATGATAAATTGACGCCTCCGGCAAGAGCTGCTTCACATTCACCGCGTCTCAGACTTTCCGCCGCCATATGGACGGCCGTCAGAGAAGACGAACACACCGTGTCAACCGCCATGCTCGGCCCGTGAAAATTGCAAAAATATGAAACCCGGTTTGCGATCGGCGCATAGTTCAAGGGATAAGGAAAGACCAGCCCTTTGGCCGCAGCTTCAGCGCCGACGAGAGAATAATCCATATGCATCACCCCGGCAAACACACCGACGTTCATTCTCTTATTCGGCCCTTTCGGCTGAACGATTGTTTCCGGGGTGTAGCCCGCATCCTCAATCGTTTCCCAGCATGTTTCTAAAAACAATCGTTCTTGCGGATCTTTAGCTTCTGCCTCCCGCGGAGAAATCCGGAAAAATTTCGCATCAAAACAATCCGGATCATCTATAAAACCGCCCCATTTGGAAATCGGCTTGCCGGACGGCGATCGCAAATGCTCATATTTCTTCGTATCCCAGCGGGAACGAGGCACTTCCGTTACGCTGTTTTTGCCATTTTTTAAATTTGCCCAGAATTCACGAAGATTTTTGGCGCCGGGGTACCGTCCCGCCATCCCGACGATGGCAATATCTCCATTCTGTGTTCCGGCTGACGCCGATTTTTTCACGCGGATTTGGGTCGTCCTCTTTTTTTCCCGGTGCAAAGGTTCAGCATTTGAATGTCCGCTTTGAGCATGGCCGAAACCGGCTCCGTAATGTTCGCACAAATACCCCGCCAATTCCGTGATTGTCGTGTATTCAAATAACAGCGTCGGCAGAAGCTGCGAACCGATTTTTCGTTCAATTTCCTTTACCATGTCCAACAGCCCCGGAGAATCCAGCCCCATTTCATAGTAGCCGATATCCGGGTCAATCTCTTTCACAGGTTTGTTCAATCGGGCGGCAAGCAATTCTTTTAAATAAACGATGCACTGTTCAGTAAGGCCGGCGGAAGCCTCCGCAGAGCGGGGCTCGGAAGGCGCCGGTTCCGCTTGCGAAGCCGGGACGGCATTCCGCCCGTCTGGTTCTTTCTTTTGCCGTTTCTGATTGATCAGTTCCGGGTTCCTCACCAGTTTATTGGCGAAGTTTTTCAGTTCGCCGACTTTTCTGCCTTCCTCATTAAAAAACTCCATTGTCACGTAAACGAGATCTTTCTTACGGGTGACGGATTCTTTTTTTATCTTGGTGATACATGTTGTCTGCAGCAATTCGGCGCAATAAAACGATTCATAAAACAGCGGCAGAAATAATTGCCCCTCCTCCCTCGTCAAAGGAGCGAGATATACATTGGAGCCGATGCTGCTCGCATCTATCAATGCGGGATGAAACATCGCCTCTTCTGCATGTTCAAGCTGATCCTTTTGCACCGACAGATCAATATAAATCTCTTTTTCAGTTTGGTAGACGCTTCCGCAGCCTTTCATCATTCCTGAATGAACCAGTTCTTGATCCCTGCATTCCGCGTAAATGTCCTCAATCGGTATTTCTGCCGCCGTTTGTTTTACGGCATCCATCCGGACGCTCTCTTGGAAGCCGGCGGGCTTGACGGATTGCATGTGCGCCGCGGCATATACCTTTGTCTCTGCTGCTTCGTCACCTTGTTTTTGCCCTTTCACCTCCACCATCCACTGCCCTTCGCCGCTCACTGTACAATCAACGGAAAGCAAGATTGATTCTCCCTGTTCAGGAGCTAAAGGGTGAAAAATCGATAAGTGCCTGAGCTCAAGGCCGGCATGAAATAAACCGTTTTCTCTGAAAGTCTGATAGATCAGGTCAATATAAGCCAGACCCGGCAGCAGTTCCTTTCCATAGGCTTTATGATGTTTCAAAACGGGATGCTGATTGTTAATAAGAAGCTGCTCTCGCATATGAACTTCCTCCATATCGACGTTCAATTTTCAGCGCAATCAGTAAGTCTTCATTTGTTTCCAAAACGTATTCGGGCGGGACTTATGTGCGCTTTCATGCAGGCTTTCGGCTTTGTCCGGACGAATGGGCCGGCGTTTTAATTCCTGTCTCGGCAAAGGCTTTCTAACCGGGGTATACGCCTTTTGCTCCCAAGCTTCCACTATGACATGGGCATTCGTCCCTCCGTCAGCGAAGCTGCTGACGGCGGCAATCCGCGGTGAATCCGTCCATTCACGCAGAGCGTGCGAAAAATAAAACGGCGAGGCGGACAAATCGTAATGCGTCATCGGCTCTTTGCCCGAAAGGAAAGGCACACGCATTCGGCGCGAGAGCATAAGCACTGTTTTAATGAATCCGGCAATCCCTTCAGCGCATAACGGGTGTCCGATATTCGGCTTCATCGACCCCAATTCGCAAGGCGCGCTGTTTTGCATACGGTACACCGCTTCAATCGCCCTCAGTTCCAAAAGGTCTGTTACTTCAGAGCCTGAACCGTTTGCTTCAATGTAGCTGATATCCTCCGCTTTTCTGCCGCTTTTGGCAAGCGCCTTGGCCATCACTTCTTTTTGCGCCTGTATATTCGGTGTGGCAGGCCCCGCGGTTCTGCCGTCATTGTTTACGGAAATGCCTTTAATGACCGCATGAATCCGGTCCCCGTCTTTTACAGCCTGGGCCGCTGTTTTTAAATACACCATTCCGACGCCTTCTCCCAATACGATGCCGCCGGTGCGGCGGTCAAAAATATGAAACGCAGGCTCTTCGCTTAACAGATTGCGAAGTTCGAACATCCGGTGGGTTTGACCGGATTCCAGCAGACTGACTCCCCCGACCACCGCTGAGTCGATTTCACCGCAAGAAAGCGCCTGTATCGCCAAATTCATACCGACAAGCGCTGAAGAACAGGCCGTATCCAAAACAAGACTCGGCCCCTTCAAATCAAAGAATTGAGAAAGATTGGCCGCTAAGTAATTCGGACCGGCGGCGACTATCGGATTTTTTGCATGCTTCAGACGGTTTTCGTCAGGCATACTGCCGCCGCGTCCTCCTAAATAGACACCGGCTGACCTGCCTTTCATTTCTTGTAAAGAGTAACCGCTGTCTCTGAACAGATGGAGCGCCTCTTCTAATATAAGAAAGGACTGGATATCCATTGCCTTGATGTCTTCTTCGGGAATAAGGAAAAACTCCGGGTCAAAATGCGTTACATTTTTTAAAAGGCCCGCATAATCCGCCTTCTCCGTTTTCCAGCGTTCTTTCGGCACCCTTTGAATGGCCGACGTTCCTTCAGACAGCAGCTTCCAATAAGCTTCAATTGATTCAGCTCCCGGAAAACGGCAGGACATCCCGACAACAGCGATGTCTTGCGCCGCTGGAGCTCCGGAAGGCTGAATGACAGCGGCTGCTGTTTGTTTGGGAACGTACGGGATTACAGGCTGAACCGGTTTTGAAACGGCAGCTTTGATTTCCGGATATGCTGTTTCAAGCCATCCCGCCAGCGCAGCAACCGTAGGGTATTCATACAGCACCGCCGGGTCAAGGTCAGCTTTGATCCTCTTTCCGATCGCTCTGGACACTTGGGAAAGCATGATGGAATCGGCTCCGTAATCTTGAAAAGGTGTATCAGATTCAAATCTTGACGGCTCCAGTCTTAATTCCCGGCAGCAAATGCCCGTCAGCCATTCCTCAACGCTTTCTGTATCGGCCTGTTCCTGCTGCTTTGTTTCGGTAAGGCCGGATGAAAGCAGCAGACGGTCAGGCTCCCATTTTTCCGGGTGGATGACGGCCGGCATAATAACAGATCCGCAATCGCCTGCCATAATGGCATCAAACAGGCTCAGTCCTTCTCTGTCAGTGATGCTCTTTAAACCGCTTTTCTGATAGGCCCGGCTTTTTGATTCGCCCATACCCGTTTCTTTCCAGCTTGGCCATTGGATGCTCAGCACCGGAAAACCTTTTGCGGCCGCAAAATAATCCATATAGGCGTTAGCCATGGCATAATCGCTTTGTCCCGCTCCTAATTCCGGCATCACGCCGGACACTGAAGAAAACAGCGCAAAAAACCGGAGAGGCTCCTTGTGCAGCGCTTGATACAAAAGGTCCAGTCCGTCTGTTTTAGGTTCAAGCACGGGCATCATCTGTTCTCTTGTTTTGCGGATAAAGGCGGGATGATCGAGATCTACAGCTCCCGCTGCGTGTATCACGCCTCCTATCGGCCCCATCTTCTCTTTCACCCGGCTGACGGCCTGCTCATATTCAGGGCCGGAAGATACAGACAGCACTTCCGTTCGGACACCTTTTTGTTCGAGCTCTCTGATTCTTCTCACTTTATCGGAAAACGGGGAATTCCGTTTGATATGGTCATCCCACTCCGCTTTCGGAGGCATTGTTTCTTTTCCGGTAAGCACGAGTTTCGTGACTCCGTAACGTTCGGCAAAATGCCGGGCGAATAAATATCCGAGTCCGCGGGTCCCTCCGGTGATCCAGAGCACATGGTCTTTCGGAAATGAAAATTCTTTTTCAGCTAAGCTGTTTGTTTCCTTTAACCGCGCGTGATAGCGCACACCGCTTCGGTAACAAACTTCGATGTCTTCAGACTCGCGAAAAAACTCCTCTGCGATCTGGTTTGCCAGCTCATGATCTTCGGCAGTCCGTTCTGCATCCATATGCCGCGAGCGGATATCCTTATACTCACTTTGGAGCATCCGGTACAATCCAGCCTTTTTTGCACCTGAGAGATTTATCGTTTCATTTGCAAAAGGTTCAAGCCCCTTTGTCACACAAAGCAGCTGAAGCTTTCGGCCGCGGTTTCTGTTGTCAATGAGAGACTGCAGACGATGAATCCAGCCGTCATCATGCTTGATTTCCGTCCCGCATCCGGTCACATCAATCAGACCGCCAAACCGGGCCGCGTCCCCGGATATTACCGGTGATTCAGCCTCAATGATTTCAGACTCGGGGAAATAACGGGACAGCTCAACGGCCAAATTTCCTGTCTGGTGATCAGCAGCTATTCCGATGACGCCCCGCACTTCCTTAGCCGGAACACGGCTGCTTTCTGCCCAGCTTTTCTGTAAAAAGCGGATTTCACGAAATGTTTCAGCATGTGTTTCAGCATCACGGACATTGTCCGGCGCTGCATCGTCCGGCCAATAACGATCCTTTATAAATGGATAACCGGGAAGGCTGACGCGATGCGGCAGGCTGCCGTTATAAAGCTCTGACCAATCAATCTTCAGCCCTTTTACCCAAAGTTCCAGAAGCTTCGCGAATTTTTTTCTTTTCATCCATTTACGGACGGCTTCCTGCATATCTTCATCCTTAAAAACGGCTAGAATGTCTTTATGCTGTTTGCTTTTTCCCCTGAAGCAGCCGTCTGTCCCGCCGTCAATAAAACGCTGCAGTTTTTCCGCTAACTGCTCTGTCGACGTCACGATAAACGCCGCACGTTCTTCCATCGCTTCTCTTCCGGTTTGAAGGGTGTAAGCCGCATCCCGGAGGCTGCGGTCTGTGACGTCATTTTTTCTGATCGCTTGAAGAAGCTGCTGCGCCCGCTGCTTCAGGCTGGCCTCCTGTTTGGCGGATAATAAAATGACTGCGGGGTCTTCATCTGTGAATGGCTCAGAAATCTCCCTATCAGGTTCAATATATTCTTCTATCAATATGTGGGCATTTGCCCCGCCCGCGCCAAAAGAAGAGATTCCCGCGATTCTCGAAATCTCTTTCTGCGCTCCGTTTTCCTCAATGACCGGCCGTTTCCAGTCTGCCAATTCACGCTGCACCACAAACGGCGTCCGGTCGAATGCAATATTCGGATTCAATTTCCGGCAATGTAAAGAGGGGGCCAGCTTGCGTTTTTGAAACTGGAGCAGCAGTTTCGTTACACCGGCAATGCCTGCCGCGGCTTCCAAATGCCCGATATTGGATTTAACTGAGCTGATGGCGCAAAAGCCTTTATCTGACGTTTTCGTTTGAAATGCGCGGGTCAAACCGTCAATTTCGATCGGATCTCCGAGTTCAGTGCCCGTGCCGTGGGCTTCGATACAGCTGATCATCCGCGGATGTATTCCTGATTTTTCAAGCGCGCCGGAAATCACGTCAGCCTGGGCGCTCGGACTCGGCACTGTATACCCGTTTGTTCTGCCGCCGTGATTGATATGAGTGCCGCGAATCACCCCGTAAATATGGTCCTTATCAGCCATCGCTTTTGACAGCGGCTTTAACAGCACGGCCCCGACGCCTTCACCGGGAACAAATCCGGCCCCGCCTTCACCGAAACTTTTGCACGTTCCGTCTTTTGAAAGCATTCGATAGGCGCTGAGCTCCACATAAGCCGAAGGATGCGTATACACATTCACACCGCCGGCAATCGCCATGTCACATTCGCCGCGAAGGATGTTTTCACACGCTTCATGAATTGCAGTCAGCGAAGACGAGCACATCGTGTCGACCGGCATGCTCGGCCCTTTCAGATTAAGAAAATAGGAAACTCTGTTGGCCGCTGAACTGAACGACGTTTTCGGCTGCAGGGCGCCTCCGTTTTTCCAGTACATTCCGTACCCGTTTTTCGTAATGCCAGCAAAAACGCCGACCCGGCCGTTATACAGATTCTCAAGCTGTTCCTTCGTATAACCGGCATCCTCCAGCACCTGCCAGCACATTTCAATAAAGAGACGCTCCTGCGGGTCCATATTCAAAGCATCACGGGGTGAAATTTGAAAAAACAGCGGATCAAAGAAAGCAGCATCTTTCAGAAACCCGCCCCGCTTACTGTAACTTTTCCCTGCTTTCACGGCCGCTTCGGGATCAGGGTTGTAGTACTTGTCCTTTTCCCAGCGCTCTTCGGGAATTTCCGTCACACAGTCTTTTCCGGCTGCTAAGTTATCCCAGTACTCTTCAAGTGTTTCAGCTTGCGGATAACATCCGCTGACTCCAATAATCGCAATCCCTTCTTTTGTCTGGTTCTCATTGGAAAAAGAAGGCCGTTTCTTTCGCTTGATAAATGACGGAAGCACCGGAAAATCTTCATTTGCCAAAACCTGTTCTGATATGCCTGAACGGTGCTCATCATCATTTGTCCATTTTCGGCATTCTTTTGGATAATTCGTGACAAAGTGAGCTGCCAGGGAGCCCAGTGTCTTATATTCGTAAAAAACCGTTTTGGAAAGGTCACCGAAAAGCAGAGACAATTCGCGGTTCAATTTCGTCACAGTGACTGAGTCGATTCCGTAGGTTTCCAGCGGCTCTTCGGTATCTATGTTGGAAACAGCAATTTTTGCAGTCAGGCCAAAAAGCGTTTTGAGCTGAAGAAGCGTTTGTTCATACAAACGTTCACTGCGGTGTTCGGCATTGGTTTTTCCGGGAGCGCCCGTCTTGATGACAGGCTGCAGCTTCAACCCCGACAGAGAAGCCCATATTTTTCCTTCCTCGTCACATAAATCAATATAAAAGCTCCCCGCCTTCTCTTGTATCTCGGCCCATACCTTGTCAGGACAAGATTCATAAAACAAAAGCTCGTTCAATGAAACCGGGGCGAGCGTTTTATATTCTTTGCCGCCAAGCAGCGCGCATGCCTCTGTCACACTTTGCATCACACAGGGAGGGAGGCCGAATCGGGAGGATTCTTTTTGGTTTGTCAATGGAATTGATATGTCTGCCAGCATCCGTCCTGCTGAGGCATAAATACGCTCAATTCCTTTCATGTGCTCATTGTATTGAACGGCATCGTTCTGAGTGATGGCTTCAATTTGCTGCTTATCCATCAGGGAACCGCTGTTTTCCTTCAAGCGGCTGATATCCAGCATGCCAGGCACAGCATCAACTGGCTGAATCGTCCCTTGGCTGTACACATCATGATGACTGGAATCGGAAGAAAATGGATTATAAATTTCAAATCTTTTGGCTTCACCCTCTGCGGGTATCAGCCTGATTTCGATATGGAACGGCTCAGCCTCAGTCAGAATGGGCTTTGACCACACAATATTCGTCAGCCGGACAGCCGCAGTCTCCTTTACTGTCAAAACAGCCGCAGCTCTCGCCATTTCCAAAAGAAGTTCTCCGGGCATAAGCTTTTTATGCTGTAAAGAAACATCAGCGAGAAAAAATTCCCGGCCGCTGAAAGCTGCCGAGAATCCCTGTCCCGTTTCATCGGAAATATGCTGCTGAGCAAGCGGATGAAGGGAAGCCGCTTGGCGAAGTCCCATCCGCATATCATAATCTCGCAAAATGCCGATCGCATCCTGTTTTGTCATTTTTTTATTTTTGACGTCAGAAAAAACCCGGTGCAGAAACTCTTTCATATGGTTTCCTCCATTACGCTAATCCCTGTAAAAACCGATCGTTCTTTTTACAGCGGCTTCTATGCTTATTTCGTTTTTCTCCAATTCATCAAGCAGGCGCTCATAAGTCTCAAGCGGGGACGTATCAGTCCCGTAAGTCTCCCGTTGTCTTATATGCTGCGCACTGCGCGGTATCCAGCAATGTGTTTTCGCAAAAGGATAGACGGGCAGGCTGACTTTTTTTGGCCTTTCGTCCGGATATAATTTATTCCAGTCGACATGTAAACCTTGCACCCATAATTTTGCAAGCATTGCATACTTTCCTGTTTCAATCCATTGATCTACGGTCCCGCTCATTTCTGCGTTGTCCGTCATCTCTGTAAACAGCTGTTTCATCGCTTTGTTCCGGCCTGTAAAGAAATTCTGCCCCGTCTCCTTGCCGCTGAGGAAATCATTCAGCGCGTTCGTAAGCTCTTCTTTTGATTCAGCAATGACGGCAAGGCGCTCTTCCATTTCATCCCGGCCAAGCTGAAGCGTATAAGCGATACCCGCAAGAGCTCCGTCAGCTGAATGCGACTTTTCCAAATATCTGCGCAGCTGTTCCGCACGTTCCTTCAGCTGTTCCGCCGTCTTTGCCGAGAGAATGAATAAGGACGGCTGAAGTTCACCGTCCGTCCATTGTTTCTCTTCAACAGGAGAAACATATTCTTCGAGCACGACATGAGCGTTGACACCGCCAAATCCGAACGAGCTGACACCCGCTCTCCGCGGCAGTTCATTTCCGCTATCATCAGTCGCCGCTTTCCACGGCTGAGTGTCGCGGACGAAATAAAACGGGCTGCCGTCGAGGCTGATATACGGATTAATGGTTTCACAATGCAGACTTTTAACGAGCGTTTTGTGCTGCATCTGTAAAATAATTTTTAAAAGACCGGCCATGCCGGCGGCAAGCTCTGTGTGGCCGATATTCGTTTTGACGGAACCGAGGCCGCAATGAGGCTGATCGGGTGCCGTTACTCCGGCTTTCTGATAAAGCGCTGCAAAAGCCGCTTTGAGTCCGTTGATTTCTATCGGATCTCCGAGCGCCGTTCCCGTGCCGTGGGCTTCAATATAACTCACTGTACGGGGGTCGATGTTCGCTTGCTGATACGCTTTTATCATGACTTCTGTCTGTGCTTTCGGATTTGGCGATGTAAAGGAAGCCGCCCGTCCGCCATGATTTTCCGCCGTTCCGCGAATAACGGCATAAATACGGTCGCCGTCACGTTCCGCATCGGATAATGTTTTCAAAACAATCATGCCGGCCCCTTCAGCTCTGACATACCCGTCCGCTTGATCGGAAAATGTTTTGCAGCGCCCGTCTTCACTGAGCATTCCCGCTTTATTAAAGCTGATATGCATATCCGGCGACACAATAGCATTGACGCCTCCTGCAATCGCGATGCTGCAGTCTCCGGCCTGAATTGCCCTGACCGCACGGTGAACAGCGACCAATGAGCTTGAACAGGCGGTTTCAATCGGTTCGCTCGGCCCATGTATATTCAGAAAATAGCTCATGCGGTTCGGACCGATTGACGGAACCGTTCCGGCGGCGGAAGAACCCTCAATCTCTATATGGAACTTTGAAGCTTCCTGAGCATAACCGCTGTTTGTCGTGCCTGCAAAAATGCCTGTATTTGTACCTGACAGGCTTTTGGCAGAGCAGCCGGCATCTTCAATCGCTTTCCATACATGCATCATTAAAAGTCTTTGCTGAGGATCCATCATTTCGGCTTCATGCGGAGAAATACTGAAAAATAAAGGATCAAATTGAGCGGTTTCATCAATGAAGCCGCCCCACTTTACATTGCTCGCATTTTTATCTTTCTGCGGATCTCCGTAATACTGTCTCCAGTCCCAGCGCTCCGGCGGTATTTCAGAAATGCAGTCCTTTTCTCCGGCTAAATTCTCCCAAAACATTTCCGGATTTTCAGCCATTGGAAATGCACAGCTGATTCCGATTATCGCCACGGGCTCTTCAGGTGCAGCTGCGGTTTTTGTTTTAGGAAGGCGGGACGAAATCGAGAATGGCTCCGTCTTCATTTTTTTACGCACAATCGGTTTCTCCGTTTCTGTTGCTGTTTCTGCCTGTGAGCCGAATGTATCCGGATGTTCCGTCAGCAAGTATTGGGTAAAACTAAAGACTGTCGGGTATTCAAAAAACACGGCCGGTGTCAGTTCGAGCCCATACATTTTATTTAGTTCATTTGCAAACTGCGTGAATGAAACCGAATCAAATCCATAATCTCTCATCTCTGATTCAGCATCTATTTCTTCCTCTTTCACCTTCAGAATGCCTGATATCATATGTTTGAGTTCTGCTTGTACTTTATTCGGCAGATGGACGTGCGTCTTCCTTGACACATGAATGCTGCGGGACGGTTCCGGCGCTTCAGGCATCAGGTTTTTTCGAATCCGTTTTTCGTCGCCCTCTGCCACCATGACCTGGTGTTCTCCGGAGGCAAAAGCGGCATAAAGCGCTTGGATGCCTGAGGCCGATCGCATGGCTTTCATTCCGGTCTGTTCATACATCAGCCGTTCTGTCTCTTTGTCCACGCGCATACCGCCCTCTTCCCAAAGCGGCCAGTTGACAGACAGGGTCTGCCCGCTCCGCTTGTTGTCCCGCACGAGACGGTTTCGGCGGGCTGCATAAACATCCATAAATGCGTTGGCTGCCGCATAACCGGCCTGTCCCGGATTTCCCATGCCTCCCGCCAAGGAAGAAAACAGAATGAAAAAGTCCAGCCGCACATCTTTCGCTGCTTCATCAAGATTGATAAGCCCTTTCACTTTCGGCGCCATGACGGTCTTCCGTTCATTTTCTGTCTGGTTCAGAATGTAGTTGTCAGCGATCACGCCTGCGCCGTGAATGATCCCATCGAGTGTTCCGTGCTCCTCCTGTATGCTGCGGACGAGGGCGATGACCGCCGCCCTGTCTGTCACGTCAACCGGTTGATACAATACGCGGGCACCCGACGCTTCCAAGCGCCGTAAGCGGGCGGAGCGGTCTTCATCAAGCGCTTCCGTCCTTCCCGTTAATACGAGGACGGTGTTTTTGACGCGGGAGGCTATTTCTTCAGCGAAAATCAGTCCGATGCCGCCCGCTCCCCCAGTGAGGAGGTAAACCCCTTCGTCTTTCCACGGAACGGCGCCGCTTTGAGAGGCCGGCAGATGACGCCAGTTTCTGACGAGACGTTTGCCGTCTTCATAACGGATTTCCGCTTGTTCAGGATGCGCCCGGTTTTCTTTCAGTTTGGCAAGAAGCGATGATGCGGGCTCGTCCGGATCGGCTTGGATGACTTGGCCGTACAGCTTCGGATGTTCAAGGTGAGCCGTTTTCAGGAAAGCGGCCAGCCCCGCCAATACATTGTCTTCCCCCCTGTCGGGGACAAGAAGCTGGATCAGCGTTTTTTTCTTCTGTTTTTCTTTGATAAGACGGGTGACGATCGCTGACAGCTCCGCCGCGCAGGCGTCATAACGGTCTTCAATCGGACCTTCGCCGTCAGCCGCACATACGGCGCCGCTTATGTCCTCCGCATTCATTCCGCAATACAGCGTCACGTATCTGAAAGACTCTTCTTGTCCGCCTTCACCCGGCGGTGATTCCTGCCACTTTGGCTGAAGCAAGAGCGGTTTTTCCTCCGTTTCCTCTTCCAGAAAACGGGCGGTGAGTCCCGTCAATCGGACACATACCGCGCCGTTTTCATCACACAGCTCAATATGATAGGCGCCGTCCGCTGAGGAAAGCACCGCCCACATCGTCTCACGGCACGCAGAAAACACCTGCATATCCTGCAGGGCAAACGGCAGAAACGGCCGTCCGGACGCAGAACCGTCTGAGAGCACGAGACCGATAGAAGCCTGAAGGGCGGCGTCCAGCATGCTCGGATGCAGGATGAACGGCTCCTTTTCTTCGCGGGCGGACGGCGGAAGAGTGAGCTTCGCGAGCACTTCTCCGCTCCCGGCATAGACGGCGTCAAGCGCCTGATGAGACGGTCCGTAGGTGATGCCGAGGCTGTCAAATGCTTCATAGCACTCAGCCTTTGACATGCGCCGGCCGCCGCAGCGCGCCTGAACCGCTTCCACATCGAGTACAGGAGCACGCTCCGTCTCTTCGAGCACGGCCTTTCCCTGGAAAAAGACAAGCGGCTCTTCCCCTTCGGCATACGCTTCAAAAGCGATGTCTCCGTTTTCTTCCGGCTGAAGCTTTACATGAAGCGTCACTCCTTCAGAAAGCGCCGTCACCGGACGGAGCCAAACAATCTGTTTGAGCCGGACACCCGCTTTCCCGTCCGGCAAGTCTTCAGCGGCAAGCGTAACGGCGGCCCGGGCCATTTCTAAAGCAGCCGCGCCCGGAAGCACCGGTTTTCCATTGACGATATGATCGGCAAAAAACGGTTCACGCCCTGAAAAAACAGAAGTAAAGCGCTGGGCGGTAAAGGTCGATGTATTCGCATGGAGCAGCGGGTGAAGTCTGGCTGCTTTCTCACTTTCCGCTGAGCCTGTTTTGTCAAGTGACACATCAGCTTTTGTGACCCAATATCGGTCTTTGGCAAAAGGGTAGGCCGGGAGACTGATGCGGCCCGGGTTACGCTGATAAAGAGCTGACCAATCGACGTCAAGTCCTTTAACCCAAAGGTCAAGCAGCTTTCCGTATTTCCCTTTTTTCAGCCAGGCATTTATGGTAAGCGCCATATCTTCATCAGAAGTGAGCGAAGCCGCCAATGAATGATGTTTGGCTGTCCTGCCCCGCCAGATATGAGCATGTTCGATATTATGATCGTTTGAGAAACTCATAAGCTTCATTTTCAGCTCTTCTATCGACTCGGCCGTAAATGCAAGCCGCTCAGCCATCGGTTCTCTTCCCGCCTGAAGCGTGTAAGCGATCTTGGCCAAATCTCCGTCAGAACGTTTTTTTCTTATGACATCATCCAGAAGCTGGCGGGCGCGCTCTGTCAATTGCTGCTCATTTCGCGCTGATAAAATAATAACAGCCGGTTTTTGCGGAGAAACAGACGCGTTTTCCATTGGTTTCAGGCTGTCAGACGGCACATATTCCTGAATGATGACATGTGCGTTTGAACCTCCTGCTCCAAACGAGGAAATGCCGGCAATTCTCGGGTATTCCTTCATTTCACCCGTGATATTCAAGACAGGTCGTTTCCATTCCGTTTCTTTTTGCTGTACGAAAAACGGAGTGTGCTCAAACTCAATATTCGGATTCAATTCCGCCGCATGCAATGAAGGGGCGATCTTCTTATGTTTCAATTGCAAAAGCAGTTTGGTGATCCCCGCAATCCCGGCAGCGCTTTCTAAATGTCCGATATTTGATTTAATTGAACCGATGGAACAAAACTGCCTGTCTTCTGTTGTCAGGCGAAAAGCTTTTGTTAACCCGTCGATTTCAATCGGATCACCGAGCGCAGTGCCCGTTCCGTGGGCTTCCAAGTAACTGACCGTTCTCGGGTGAATGTCTGTCCGTTTCAACGTCTCTGCGATCAGATCAAACTGCGCTTTCGGATTCGGCACCATATAAGCGTTTGTCCTGCCTGCTGCGTTCAGCATGCTTCCTTTGATAACGCCGTAAATATGATCGCCGTCTTTCTCCGCTTGAGCAAGCGGCTTTAACACAATCGCCCCTACTCCTTCACCGTCAACAAAACCGTCCGCACTGTCTCCGAAAGATTTGCATTTATCACCGGGAGACAGCATTGAAAAAGCGGACAGCCGCTCATAGTGGGCCGGATCAACGATAAGATTGACTCCGCCGGCAATCGCTGTTTCACTCATTCCGCTCCGCAGGCTTTCTGCAGCGAGATGGACAGCTGTTAAAGAAGAAGAGCATGCTGTATCCACAGCCATACTCGGCCCTTGAAAATTGAACAAAAACGATACTCTGTTTGCGATAGACCAGTCGCTGGGAACTGTCGGGTAATTGCTGTTCATCACACCGACAAAGACTCCGATTTTCCGGCTGTCACAAAGCGTGGCCGGGGTGTACCCCGCATCTTCAATGCTTGAATAAGCAGTCTGCAGAAACAACCTTTCCTGCGGGTCCATCCTTTCAGCTTCCGCGGGAGATATACGGAAAAACAGCGGATCAAATTTATCAATGTCATCGATGAAACCGCCCCATTTTGAATAAATGGACCCCCATTTTCCGCGTTCCTCGTTATAAAACGTTTTCCAGTCCCAGCGATCTTTCGGCACTTCAGTAATAGAATGCCTGCCGGTTTTTACATTTTCCCACAGCTCATCAACGTGATCGGCGCCCGGATACCGGCCTGACAGACCGATGACAGCGATATCCTGGATATAGGGATCTCCGTTTGTCCTGCTGCCTTCCTCGTTTTGAGGAATCCTATTTTGTTTTACATTCAGGTTATCTGTGTGATCAGACAGCTGCTCCTCACGCACACCCATCGCTTTCATAAATGCTCCCCGCTGAGAAAGAAGCAGGTAATCCGCGATTTCTTCTATCGTCTGATATTCAAAAAAGAGGGTGCTGGTCATTTGGTCAAACACGTTACGAAAAGCATTTGTGAGCCTGACGACCAGAATAGAATCCAAACCGTATGCGGTTAAGGAAACCGACGCATCCATTCTCCCGCTCGGAATCTTCAGCGTTTTTCCTATTAATTCCGTCAGATATGTGATGCCCCGTTCTCTTACGTTTGGAATCGGCGCGGCGCTTTCTGCGGGAGTCTGCACCCGTCCGGCGTTTTCGAGATGAGCCCGTCCATTCCCTAAATGCCGCTCGATCGCTTCTTTACGGGAAGACAGAAAGTAATCAGCAAGCTCATCAATGGTTTGATATTCAAAAAACAAAGTGCTGCTGACAGAACCGAAGACGTCTTTTAACGCGTTGGTCAGTCTGACGACCAGTATGGAATCCAATCCGTATGCGGTTAACGGTTCATGGGATAAAAGACGATGCGCCGGCACTTTAAGCGCTTCACCGATTAACTTCTTCATCAGTTCAACGCTTTTTTCTCTCAAGCTGAAATGCAAGGTATTATCCGAAAGACCATCTGCGTCATACGGACGGCGCTCCGGTTTTTCTTCTGATGCCTGCGGGAGGGCAAGCCTGACCGTTCCGTCACTTTCAGCCGCTATAATCTGCTGGCCCAAGTCGTGTGCGGCTTCAGCCGGAAACAGAGGATGGACGAATCCTTCAAGTGAAAGCGCTTCCGACCAGCCGGCCGGCTTAACCCCCGGACAGCCCGGAATCCGTAAATCATGATCCTCATACAGCCACCAGCCTTCAAGAAGGCCGAACGTCACATGGTTGAATATGGTGCGGCTGTTGATCTCATTTATAAACAGCTGGCCGTTTTTTTGCAGCATTGCTTTCGCATGGCGCAGCGTAGAGCGGATATTTTTTGTCGCATGAAGCACATTGGTCGCGATCACTGCGTCATACGTGCCGATGTCCGGCGCTTCTGTTGATACCGGCTGCTCAGCGTTGAATAATTTATAAGTGACATAAGGATATTCCGGACCGAATATGTCTTCTGCATGTAAAAGAAATGCTTTAGAAATATCCGTGAAACAATATTCGGCAATATGCGCTTCATACGGTTTCAATTTTCTCATGACCGCGGCGCTCGTCCCGCCCGTTCCGGCCCCGATTTCTAAAATGCGGATTTTCGCCTGCGGGTCTTTTTCCAGACGTTCCCGCAAAACTGCAATCAATGTGTCAGCAAGCTTGTCATTGAAAAAATCAGAAATGATATTATTGCGGTAAATGCCTTCCACAAGACGGAAGGAGGAGTCAGGGAACATCACTTCGGTTGCTGGAAGCTTACCGGTTAAAATGTCTGGAAGCACACGCAATGTCTCTTCTGCCAATCTGACATGGGCCCTCATGTCTTTCTGGCGCAGCCAAGTCTCTTTTTTCCGCTCCCATTCCTCCCACACCTGCCCTAAATCCGTTTTTTCCTGAGCAAGCGCTAATTTATTAAGGAAGACAAAACTTTCTTTCAGCCATCTGCTGTATTGTTCCGTTATGCCGGCAGCCGATTGAAATAACGGCACAGTTTCATCAAGCCTTGCGCCCATCTCATAAAGGGTTGATACAAGTATTTTTTCAATGAGGGACTCCATCTCTCTCATGCAGCTCATTACACTTGATGCTTTTAACCGCTCAGCTTCGTCATTCTGCGTGATGTTAACCGCTAATTGTCCGAGTGCGGGAGGAATCTTTTCCGGATAAACCGTTACTTGTTCTTTCAGATCGTCTTTCATAAAAACCGGATCTGTCATTTTGATCAGCGCCAACTGGTCATGAGGTCCGGAAAGCAGGGTTTCCAGCGTTTTCATCGCTTCGGGCGCCTCAATAGAAGCGATGCCGTCCCGCTCCATCCGTTTCCGGTATTGTTCTGAAGCCACGACGCCGACACTTCCCCAAAAACCCCAATTGACAACTTTTACGGCATACGGCGCTTTTTGTGAGATCCGCTTAGCAAAAGCGTCTTTAAACGTGCACCCGGCGGCATAATTGCTCTGTCCCGGCGCTTTTTGAAACGACATCATCGAAGAGAAAAACAACAAGAAATCCAGCGGTTCCCCTTCAGCCACCCGGGCAATCTGCAAGCTGACATCAGTTTTTGCAGAAAGTGAAGCGCGGAACTGATCCTCTTCCATATTGGCAAAGCTTCTGTCTGATAACACGATGGCGGAATGAATGATTCCGAGGACCTGTCCATTTTCCTTCACAATGGTGTCATACGCGCGCTTGAGAGAATCATAATCCGCAGCATCCGCGCTGAAATATTGCGGTGCGGGACCTAAAGCCGCAAGTCTTTTCAGCTTTCTTTCAATCTGTGTTTCTTTTTTCCGTCTCCCGATCCAGACAATTTTCGCCTGATAGGTCTGAATCATATATTCAGTCCATACTTCTCCTATTCCGCCTGCTCCGCCGATTATCACATAAACCCCGCCGTGCCGGTATAACGAAGGCTCATCTGCATGAGGCTGGCAGACGGCCAATTGCTGGCGGTGCCACTGACCTGCACGAAAGACCCACGGATTTCCCTCGGGGTCCGCCGGTAAAGAAAAGACATCGGGAAGATGCCGGTCTCCCCTTTGAGATTCCAAATCAAGAGGCCGGATGCTCCAATTGGTGTATTCTTTTGCGAGCGATCCCGCTAATCCGTGTATGCTTGCATGACTCGGATTGACCTCATCATGTTCATGAATCGGCTGTGCTTGAAACGTGCAGATTGTCAATGATAGTGGTTCCGTGTCAAAATTCAGAAGCAGAAGCGCTTTTACCAGCCGGAAAAGCTGCATGACCCCGTGCTCCTGTCCGCCGGCCGTATCCGCATCATAAACGGATGGAATGGGATGATCCGGTGCCGCCCATATCATGTGTTGAAAAGAGCCTTGCGCTTTCAGTGTTTCAGCCATTTGTTCCGCGCTGTCCAAAGAAGTGATGTCCGGAAAACGGACATCGGAATACATCTCTTTCAAAGCCTGCTGAAAATCCGGCCCGGCCCCGATGACGATTATTTTTTCTTCACGCATGAAAGACATGCCGGTTTCCGGAATGGTGACGGTGTTCCAAACCGGCGTCATAAGCAATTCCGTTTCACGGCTTTTCTTCGGCGTGGCGCCGGCTTTTTGGTTAAACCCGGCGCTTTCCTGCACCTCTTTTATGATAAAATCTTTCACTGCCGCCAACAGCACGCCGCGCTCATCACAAATATGCAGATCAAATTGGTGAACGGAGGCCGCTTTTACTTCCGCATGCACAAATACGGTTTTCGCTAACGGTTTAAGCAGCTGTATTTCTCCGAAGGAAAACGGTACGATAAGCGCAGGCTCTTTTTGAAATTGCAGCACATGCGCCATTGCAGTTTGAACAGCGCCATCCATTAAGGACGGATGGAGGATGTACTGTTTAAAATCGGCTTCCAAGTGTGACGGGAGCGTTAATTTGGCCAGTGCTTTCCTTTCTGTATAAGAAAATTCGCGGATGACCTGAAAACTGTCCTTTTGCACGATTCCCGCCTCAGAGAACGAGTGATAGATGTCTTTCGGCTCCGTTCTCTGCGTAAATGGCGCCGGGAGCTGAAAGACCGGGGCCTCAAAAGGCGCTCCTTTTTCTTTACAAATCACTTCTCCTTGCGAAAAGAGGTTGCCGTCCGCTCCTTTTTCTTTAATGACATAGCTTATACGCTCTTTTTCTGCTTCAAACTCTATCATGACGGATGTTGGGTCTGTCCCTGTCACAATCGGCTCCATGTACCACACACTTTGAAGAGAGACGACCGGGCGTTCTCCCCACAATCCCGCGCCGTATGCCGCCATTTCCAGATGACAGACTCCGGGAAGCACATATTTTTCGTTCACTAAATGATCTTTAAAGAAATATTCATCCTTGGAAAATATCTTTTGAAACGTCCCTTTCCGGGCGGATGAAACATTCTCATCAAGCAGAGGATGCAGCGCTTCACGACTTTTGGTATTTTGGGGCTTTTTTGTATACCGCTTTTTTTGATCGGTCAGCCAGGACGTTTCCTTTAAAAACGGATACGTAGGAAGCGGAACTTTCTGATACGGCGTTTCCGGCTTTTTGCAATCTTGAAAGCCTTTCACCCACAGCGCGGCAAATTTCTCAGGATCTGAAACGGATTGGCCTGAAACGCCCGGCCGCCCAGGTGACGCTTTTCCGAAGTAAATATGACTTCCTTCTCCGTGACCGCTTACAAATCCGTTCAATCGCTGTTTCAGCTCTGAAAGGGATGATGCAATGACAGCAAGCCGGAAGGAGAAAGGCTCTCTGCCTGACAATAGGGTGGCAGCGATATTTTCCAGGCTGTATCCGCCGGCAGAAGGCGAGTTTTCCAATCGGGCAAGAAAAGAGCTTAATTTCCCGGCATATTCTTTCAGCTGCTGTTCGGAATGTGCGCTTAGTACGACCGCATGCGGTTTTTGTTCAGTATTCCCGTCCGCTTGCCGTTTTGGCTGATAAGCACCTACGATCAGATGAGCATTAGAGCCTCCTGCGCCGAATGAACTGATTGCGGCGATTCTCGGTTTATCTCCTTCAGCCGGCCACGGCCGGTTGTTTCGGACGACATAAAATGGCGAATCAGAAAAAGAAATCTTGCGGTTCAGTTCCTCGGCGTGCAGACTGGCGGGAAGCGTTTCATGTTTCATGCTTAAAAGCACCTTGATTAAACCGGCGATCCCTGCAGCCGCTTCCAAATGTCCGATATTGGATTTCACCGAGCCGATTCCGCAGTCATTTTTCTCATCGGTCTGTTTATCAAATGCCATAGACAGACCGCGTATCTCAATCGGATCGCCGAGTGCTGTGCCGGTTCCGTGAGCTTCAATGTAGCTGATATCCGCCGGACTTACCGCGGCTCTGTTTATAGCGGATAAAATCAGGTCCCGGTGCGCTTCCGGATTCGGCACCGTATACCCGGTCGTTTTGCCGCCGTGATTAGTGGCGGACCCCTTAATGACACCGTAGATGTGGTCGTTGTCCGCAATCGCTTTTTTCAACGGTTTTAATAAAACGGCTCCCGCGCCTTCGCCGGGCACGTAACCGTCTCCGCCTTCACCGAAACTGCGGCATTTTCCTTCAGAAGACAGGAAATGCGATTGGCTTAAAAACATGTATTTTTGCGGATGTAAGCTGAGGTTGACGCCTCCGGCAAGCGCCATTTCACAGTCGCCCGACATAATGGCCTGACAAGCCTGATGGACGGCGACAAGCGATGAAGAACACGCCGTATCAACAGCGATGCTCGGCCCATGGAGATCAAGGAAATAAGAAACCCGGTTCGGAATGCCCCAATATAAGGAGCCGGGGCCTTTATACTGACCTTTGAGGAAACCTTCTTCGTGTGCAATTAATGAATATTCATTCCAGGTCACTCCGGCGAATACACCGATTTGATCCGTCGGCCTAGCCGCCGGGTTCCCGTAACCGGCATCCTCCATCGCTTCCCAGCAGCACGTGACATACAATTTTTGCTGAGGGTCCATTAAATCAGCTTCCCACGGGGAAACAGAAAAAAACAGCGGGTCAAATCGATCCGGACGATCAATAAAACCTCCCCATTTACTATATGACGCGTATTCTGCTGTTTTCTCTTCCGAGTAATAAGAGCTGTCCCATCTGTCCTCAGGGATTTCGGAGACACAATCTTTATTTTCCATTAAATTGTTCCAAAAATCATGCTGGTTTTCCGCTTTCGGAAACATCCCGCTCATTCCGATAACCGCAATATCAGAGCTCCTGTCTGTTCCCGGTTCAGGCACCTTTTCAGCCGCCTGTACAGGAAGCAATTCTTCTTCCAGCCGGCTTCCCGTATCAGGCTCCGTTTCTTTGAATTCAAGAACGCTTTCGGGATTTCGTTTCTGCGCACTTAAAAACTCACTCAATTTCTCAATGTTCGGATATTCAAACAGCAGCGTTTCAGAAAGGCCGGTAAATTCTTTATGCAATATGGTCATGATTTCTTCACTGATGAGAGACGTCACGCCAAGAGTAAAAAAAGCGGTTTTATCTTCTGCTTCGGTCACCTCGGCACCCAGCTTTTGCGCTATTACCGTTCTTAAAAATTCGTTAATACATTTCATGAGGATACCATCCCTTGTACAAAAGAATTTTTCTGTGCTTTAACAAGTTAATCCGCCGTCAATTGCCATTGTCTGTCCGGTCATAAAGGACGATTCAGGAGAAAGCAGGAAACGAACGAGTCCGGTCATATCGTCTGTTTCGCCTAAACGCCCCATCGGCGTCCTTCTGATAATTTGCGATTTTTGTTTTTCCGGCATATTTTTCGTCATATCGGTGTCCACAAAACCGGGCGCAAGTGAATTGACACGGATTCCTTTGGACCCGAGCTCCCTGGCCAGGCTTCGCGTCAAGCCGTCAAGAGCCGCTTTGGATGCGCTGTAGACAGAAGTGCCTTTAAATCCTCTTGAGCCGATAATGGAGCTTATGTTAACGATTGATCCGGAATTTTGTTTCAGCATGACCCGGGAAACGTTTCGGGTCAGCTTGATGACTGAACCGATATTCAGATTGAGGATGCGGTCAATGTCATCATCATTTGTCAGGGGCAGCAGCTGATCAAGGTTCAAACCGGCGTTATTGACCAAGCCGTCTATTCTGGAAAACTTGCGGTATACTTGAAGAACAAACTGTTTCATGGCGGCATCATCCGCCGCATCCGCCGCTTCCCAATAAAAGCGGCCGCGGTACTTTTCACTCTCTCTCAATGTGTTAATAAAATCAGATTCACTGCGGCTGAAAGCGGCTACTTTGTAATCCTCATCCAAAAGCGCCTGTACAATCGCTTTTCCGAGCCCCCGGCTTCCTCCGCTGACGACCGCTACTTTTCCGTTATTCATATGTACCTCCTGTTTTACACGTTTCTTATTTTTTTAAATCGGTCATTAGACAGTTTCCGATCTGTAACAGAAATGATCTGCGGTATCTGATATGGCTGCAGCTTCTGTCTGCAATGAGCTACGGCCCGCTTTCTGAAAGATTTGATATCTTCCTCTTTTTCAAGCACGGCCTCTGCCGCGACAATCTCGCCCGTAATCGGATTTTTTCGGCCCGTTATGAGCACATCCCGGACATTCGGTATCTCCAGAAAAACGCTTTCCACCTCTGCCGGAAACACTTTCTCTCCGCCCACATTAATGATTTCACTCTTTCTTCCGAGAATTCTTATATATTCGCCGTCTGTTTCCACCTGGTCACCGGTGTCGTACCAGCCGTCTTCATCGAAAGGTGACGGTGCATTTAAATAGCCGAGCATCGCCGACTCAGAACGGACCCAAAGCGTGCCTCCGGTAATTTTGGTCTCTATTCCGGCACCGCCTACTTTCATCCAAGTGGATTGGCTGTCTTTTGATTTCGTTGAGAATATACCCAGTTCAGTTAATCCGTATGTTTGTTTCAGCCGTACCCCCGGAAACAGCCGGTGAATGCCGCGCAGCGTTGATAGGGGCATCGGTTCTGTGCCGTAAGTGATCAGCTGGAGTGAAGAGAGGTTATACCCGGCATCCGCCTTGGACATCAGCAGCATGTTTAAAAAGGTCGGGGTGGCGGGGAGTACTTGGACAGCATGTTTGTCGACCGCCTGATAAACGGACTCCGGCGTTCTGCTGTCTGATGTGACGATTGTTCCCCCGTTAAACAGAATCGCAAACAGCGTATTAATGCCGCCTATATGATCCAATTTCAGAAAAATGAGTGTACGCAGCGGTTTTCTTTTCGCCGTTTTGTATTTTTCAAGCAGCCGGCCGGCGCTTAACACGGATGCTTTGCTTTTGCCGGAGGTTCCCGATGTGAAAATAATAATGCCTGACTCTCCTCTCTCTCGCAGGTCATCAAGCAGAGGGTGAGAGGCGCTTTTAGAACCTTCACGAAGCGTCCAGCTGTCATTTTCATTTATTTCAATGATTTGATTCACTTTCGCGTCTTCAAACATATCGAGATGCTTTTCCCTTGATTCATTGCTGAGAGGGACAACGATATTTCGGTTTAACAGAAGCGCCATCAGCAAAAAAATGGCGTTCGGGGAATAATCCCCGATAAGCGCCACACATTCTCCTTCACGTATTCCGTTTTGTTCAAGTTCTTTCTGAAAAAAGCTGATTCGTGTCAGCAAATCATCATACGTAAAAGTCTGCCCTTTAAAAATGAGAAACTCACTGTCTTGCGTTTCCCTAAGCTTATCAGTCACCCAGCTGATATCTCCCCCGCTTTCTGTTTTCATGATTGAGCACTGTCCATATATTTTTGATAAATATCACAAATGCTGCCGACGGTTGTAATGCTGGAAATTGTTTCTCCTTGGGAAAAAGGATCTACTCCGGTTTCCATCTCCATCTGTGCGACTAATTGAGCGATATCCAGTGATGAGAAGCCCAGATCCTCTATGACTCTCACATCATCGCCCGCTTCTACGGCCCGATATGACTGCTGTTCTTGAATGTCCTGGATGATTTGAGCGATGATCTGCTTCATTTCCTTGGTTTGTTCCATTTGCTTTCAGCTCCATTCTTCATTTTATAAACTTCTGATGATCCGTTTATAATCCGGAATATGATCTTGTGAAGAGGTCGGCACCGCCAGCAGCTTATCCACCTTGGAAATGGCCAGCAATGTATGATTTCTTTTCATATAGACTTCAATCTGATAGCTGATTTTCGCCACTGAGATCATACCGAGGGACTCACCGTGAAAGTCGGGATCGCATTCTTCAATGTGACCCGTCATATAAATATCAAGCTCTTCATCTGCAAAACAATTTCCGTAATAATACGTCTCTCTTTCAAGCAAAAATAAATGCCGCGCGATTGAAACCGGAAAACCCGGCTTCGACCGGCGCGTCATCCATTCAAATTCCGCCGCATCCATTATCTTGCTGAATTTCGCAAACACCATGGCATGCCCCGGCGCAGCATCCTGATCAACAGGAACCCGATATGAAACGGGGTCTGCTGTTTTGAGGTTGCCCGGCTTCATACCGAAAGCGTCCGTTCTGATTTTCTTTGACCGCATCAGCGCGTAAGGCGGCTTGGCTAGCTTAGAAAGATCCGCAATGCATTCAGCCTTAGGCGCTGAGACTTTGCGGGTCGAACCTTCTGTTTGTGTGACGTCGACGACAATTAAACTATTGGCTTTCATAGAAGGAAACCGTTCGCGGTCCCACTCGCTTTTATCTGAGCTGACCGCTCCTTTCAGCCCGAACAAATAATCAGATTCTAATATGGTTTCTCCAAACCGGGAGATATCGACTCCGACGGAAACCTCGTCCCATAATCGGTACTGATCAAGAGGCTTATCTGAAGGAACTTTGAGATGTGTCATAAAATAAGCCGGATACAAAATCAGCCCTTGGTGATCGGCCATCTGATCAGGCCGGAATCCCGTTCCGTCCGTTAAATGGTGACTGTGTGCGTTGCCGAATAACAGCAGCAGCGCGTACTCATTCAAATTCCCTAACCCGACATGGCTCATCGTTAATTCATGATTTTCAATCAGCATGGTAGTCCTCCGCAGAAAAAATGTAATGTCCGGTCATACTCAGCCTGTAATCGATACCAGCCGTTGCGCAAGAAGGCCGGCTGTTTCTTCCATGAGCTGTCTGCCGATCAGATCGACATGCCTGTTTCTCCAATTTTCAAGCTGGGTTCCTTTCACCCATTGATTAAATGCGCCGAGTGCAGGGCCGCAATGAATTTGGTAATCTATTTTACTTTCGCTTTTTCCTTCCAGAGCGAGCCTCGTCGTATGGGAAAAATACCATTTAAATACCATCGCCATTTTGTGTTTCGGATTCTGTTCGGCTTTGGCGATCTGTTCAGGAGATTTATCATGTTTCAACTGCTCATACACTTCTTCAAAACTGCGCTGGAAATACTTATCTTCAATTAATGTTTTCGTTTTTTCATCTATTTCATCTAAAGAATTGTATTGTCTGTACAAGTCAAAGAGTTTATTGGCTCTGGCCGGGAAAAACAGGCCTTTTTTCAGCACCTGCACCCTTGCTCCCGCTTCAAACATATCTCCCGCGGGAGCATATGACGTATCCTGCACGTTCGCTTCCTGAAGCAGATCTTTCACTGAATCACTTGTCCCGGCTTCGACCGTGCATTGATTAATAGAACCGGTTCCGATAAATTCGGCGCCGAGCAGAAACGCGGCAGCAGCCGCTTCCGGAGTGCCGATGCCGCCGGCTGCGCCGATTCTTACTTTTTTCACATAACCGTGCTTCTCCATCATACGGTCTCTGAGTCTGATCATGGCAGGCATTAATGTATACGGAATCCCTTGGTCGGTATGCCCTCCTGAATCCGCTTCAACGCAAATGTCATCAGCCATCGGAATTTCTTTTGCAAGCGCCGCTTCCCCGGCTGTCAGCCGATTGTCAGACACAAGTCTTTCCAGTATATGAGCCGGAGCCGGATTCAGAAAGGCCTCAGCGACTTCAGGCCGGGATACTTTCGCGATGATTCTGTTTTGAACTGACACCGATCCGTCATGATTCCTGCTTAATCCCTTTGCCCTGTATATAACGAGAGCGGGAGTTATGCCCATAAATGCCGATGCTTCAATAAGATGAATGCCGTTTTTCAAATATAAATCTATCATTCTGACTTCCTTGTCAGGTGACATCATATGATGAAGAAGATTCATTCCGAATGTTTCCCCTTGCCGCAGTGCAGACCGGATGGTTCCGATGGCCTGTCCGATCCGTTCGATACTCAATCCGCCCGCTCCGTAAAAGCCCAGCATTCCCGCTTTTGCCGCTTTAATGACCATCTGTTCCGAAGCAATTCCCCTGTACATGGAGCCCGTCATGTAAGCATATTGGATGTTATAATCTTTTTTAAAATCTTCGTTCCCTAATCTCATTCCCGCCGTTTTTTGTGATTCAGCTGCCGCACTTGTAACATCAGCAGTATCAGACTCTTCTTTCGGCATAGGTAATGGGACGGCATCTTTTTTAATCTGCCGCGTCAGTTTTGTCAGCACTTCCCCGGGCCCGACTTCTGCAATTTCATTATTTTCAAGTCCCATCAGACGGCGTATCGTGTCCGTCCACTTTACCTGATTGGTCATTTGCAAAGTCAGATTTGTTTTGATTTCATCATTCTTATAAGGTGCGGCGTGAAGATTTGAGATCACCGGAAAACGAAGAGGCAAAAACGCCGTTTCTTCTAAATAATCCGCAAACTCTTTTTCAGCATCTTTCATATAGCGGGAATGGAAAGCGCCGCTCACATTTAAAGGAAGGTACATTCTCACGCCGGCTTTTTCAAAGACGGGACGCGCTTTTTCAATGTCTTGTTTCGTTCCGGCGATCACAATTTGCAAAGGTGAATTATGGTTAGCGATATCAATGCCGGTCAGATGATAATCGGATAAAACATCTTTTACTTGTTCAGCCGTAAAACCCAAAACCGCCGCCATGCCTCCGGGAGCTGCCTTGCTCATGAGCTCCCCTCTTTTTTTTACAAGCTGCAAACCGGTTTCAAAATCAAAGCAGCCGGCCGCAAATAACGCATTATATTCTCCTAAACTGTGCCCTGCGGCGTAATCAGGCTCTCTGCCGGACTCTTTCATTTTCTTTAAATAACTGAGTGCACTCACCGTATATAACGCCGGCTGGGTAAATTGCGTTTTCCCCAGCTGGTGATTCGGATCCTCCAGGCACAATTCTTCTATAGAGTAGCCTAATATGTCATCAGCCTGACGTGTCAGATCTTGAAATTCATCAAACAGTCCGGCTCCCATTCCTTTAAATTGAGAACCCTGCCCCGGGAAAACAAACGTAAGCATTTCATCTTCATCCTTTCCGCATCGTCAATTTTGCAAATCAAATGTGGTTCTCAATACAAAAATGTCTCTTATTTCATGTATTGACTGGTGTAAACACCGGCATAAAAATAAAAACACAAACGCGTTTGCGATTCAGCACAGGTTTAAAAATCGCAAACGCATTGTGTTTTCCTTTTCTAACATAATTTATATAAAAACATATTGCTTGTTTACTGAATGTTTCTCATGACAAGCTGCAGTGCCAATATGCCCGAAAACAGCCATGACGGCACACTTCTCCCTTATCATGTATATGTAGATATATACACTACAATCATTTTTATAATCCCTATTTCCTCTTCAACGTGCCGAAACAGCGATTGAAGTTTAATAGGTGCTTTACTTTAATTTAATAAATTTAACAAATAGTTGCTATTTAAAGAGAATAATATCAATTTATAGATAATAATGTCAAGGCTTTTTTTCGTTATTTTCTGACATTTATTCCACAGTTTTATGTTCGGTGGATAAAATGTCAGATAATTCTCTGAACCCTTTTCATGTCAAAGAAAATTCATCGCTTCTCTGTCAATTGGGTCTATACTTATTTTTCATTTTCATATATTATGTAAAAAAAAGACGAATTAGAAAATTTTTTAATCATTTTAAATATTATCCATTAAATACTTTCTTTGTATAATAATTTCTTATTATTCTAAGGAGGATCAGTCATGAAATGGTACGCACTTTTTGTGGAGTCGGGAAAAGAAGAAGCAGTGCAAAAATTTCTGCGTCTGCAGTTTGATGAGCAGGCTCTCTACTCAATCATACCCAAGAAAAAAGTCACAGAACGAAAAGCCGGAATCAAATACGAGGCACTCAAAAAAATGTTTCCGGGATATGTGCTGTTTAAAACAAAGATGACAGAGCGGACATTTCATAAAATCAAAGAACTCCCCATTTCATGCAGAATCGTAAATAACGGCGCATATTATTCCAAAGAGCGTAAAACCTATTTCACGACAATTAAGGATGAAGAAATCCTCCCTATTATCAGGCTGATCGGAGAAGGAGACACTGTAGATTATTCAAAAGTCTATATTGAAAATTCAAAAGTAACCGTTGCCTCAGGACCTCTTAAAGGAATGGAAGGCATTATTAAAAAGATCGATAAAAGAAAAAGACGCGCCAAAATCTGCCTGTCTTTTATGGGACTGGACAAAATGGTCAACGTCGGAATTGAAGTGCTCTCCAAACCCTAGCATTTCAAAAAAAGCATCAACAGCATGTGCCGTTGATGCCCTTTTTATATAAACAGACGAAAGCCCGACATCAAAATAACCCCGCTCACCACTGTCACGGTCAGACTTTTTGTTTTCAAGGCAGTATTTTCATCCTGACAATCTGGTTCAAAGGACGCCACGCAGTCATCGGTGCGTTTCTCATCTATATTTGCTATATGATCGGCTGTAAATGCCTGTTATGAAGATACGGCCCCGATGTGTATAAGAAAAATACCCGTTCAGAATAATAAGAACGATGTGTTCAGCTGTGAGCAGTTTATATGACTGGATGATCATGAGTTGTTATAATCAATGTCTAAAAACATTCCGGGAGGCGAAATAAATGGCCAGAAAATTATTTACACCATGGACCGTTAAAGATGTAACGATCAAAAACCGTATTGTTATGGCACCGATGTGCATGTATTCCTCACATGAAAAGGACGGAAAACTGCAGCCTTTTCATATGGCGCACTACATATCGCGTGCAATTGGTCAGGTCGGTCTCATTATCGTGGAAGCGACAGCCGTTAATCCGCAGGGACGTATTACCGATCAGGATTTGGGCATTTGGAGCGACGATCATATCGAAGGCTTTGCCAAACTGACGGAACAGGTGAAAGCGCAAGGGTCTAAAATCGGCATTCAGCTCGCGCACGCGGGACGTAAAGCAGAGCTTGACGGAGAAATTTACGCTCCTTCAGCCATTCCGTTCGATGAGCAGTCCAAAACACCGGCTGAAATGACGATAGAACAAATTAAAGAAACCATTCAGGAATTCAAGCAGGCCGCGGCGCGTGCGAAAAAAGCCGGCTTTGACATTATCGAGCTTCATGCGGCACACGGCTACTTAATGCACGAATTTTTGTCACCGCTGTCCAATCACCGTACAGATGAATACGGCGGCTCACATGAAAACCGCTACCGCTTCTTAGGCGAGACCATTGAAGCCGTCAAGGAAGTCTGGGACGGACCGCTATTTGTCCGTGTTTCCGCATCTGATTATACTGATAAGGGTCTGGACATTGCCGATCATATCGGCTTTGCGAAGTGGATGAAGGAGCAGGGAGTCGACTTGATTGATTGCAGCTCAGGCGCACTCGTTCAAGCTGATATTAACGTCTTCCCCGGCTATCAAGTGAGCTTTTCGGAGAAAATCCGTGAGCAGGCCGAAATCGCAACAGGCGCCGTCGGTTTGATAACGACAGGAACAATGGCCGAAGAAATTCTGCAAAACAACCGCGCTGACCTTATTTTTGTCGCGAGAGAACTTCTGCGCGATCCGCATTTTGCAAGAAGTGCAGCGAAGCAGCTGAATACAGAAATACCGTCGCCGGTTCAATACGACAGAGCATGGTGACAGAAGAGACAGCCGGAATTTTTATCATCGGCTGTCTCTTTTTTTATTTTTTGAGAAACGATCGCCGAAGCATCTCCGTCTTCCTTATAGAACCAATTAGAGGGGATGACTCCAATGAAAGCAGCATGGATGGAAAGGACATACCTGATTGACGGCTGTCCGTTTTATACAAAACACCGTAAAGGTGCCGGCGAAGTGACGATCGTCTTTGAAGCCGGCTGCGGCACTTCTTCTGAAACATGGACACCATTACTCACTGACATAGATGAAGAATTTGGGGTTTTCACATATGACAGAGCCGGAATCGGCAAAAGCGGCCAAAGCAGAAACAAGCGAACGGCAGATCACATGGTACAGGAATTAAACGCCCTTCTGCTGAAGGCGGGCGTCAAGCCTCCTTACCTTGTCGTCTCGCATTCATACGGCACGATTATCAGCAGACTTTGGGCGAGCCGAAACCGACGGGATATTCTCGGAATGGTGCTCCTTGACCCGGTTTCTGAAGATCAGGAGACGAAAGTGCTTCCGCTTCTTCCCGAGGAAATGAAAGCGGCCTACCTGAAGCAGTTCAGATTAGAAGGATCACACGCGGAATTTTTGACAAGCCTTCGGCAGATCAAGCACCAGCAGATTCATTTTAACGATATGCCGCTGTTGATTTTATCATCGGGAGAGCGGGATGAGCGCTTAAAGCACGCTCATGAAGAATGGATGAAACTGCACAGAAGCATGCTTGATGTCTCTTATCAAAGCGGATGGATTCAGGCCAAAAACAGTTCTCATGCCATTCACCACGATGAACCGCATATCGTCCACCTTGCCATTTATGATGTTTGGTGTGCGGCGCGCCAGCAAATGAATGCTCCGGCCTATCAGGCGGTAAACTCATAAAACAAAAGCCATTGTGCTCTGGCACAATGGCTTTTTTATCGTGATCTACTTCGTCTCACGATGTAAAGTATACTTTTTCAACCGGGGTGAATACTTTTTCATTTCCAATCGATCCGGATTCGTCCGTTTGTTCTTCGTCGTGATATAGTTTCTGTCCCCTGTCTCTGTGCAGGCCAATGTTACATTCACACGCATCATTTTCACCTCTCGATCAAATCGTAATAATTACGCTTTATTATATACCCTCAAATCAAAATGTCAAGCGTCCATTTTTTAAGAGCGTTCCACTGTGACTTCCATAAAATCAAATGCGATCCTGCTGTTTTCAAATACCGCTTTCGCCTCATGTTCCAGACGCTCTATCGGCGATTCGCCTTGATACCTTGCGCTGATGTGAGTTAAGATCAGCTGTTTCACGCCTGCTTTTTTTGCCGTTTGTGCAGCCTGTTCTGTCGTCGCATGATAGTAATTATGCGCAAGCTTTGCATCTTCTTTGGCAAACGTCGCTTCATGAACAAGTACATCGGCATTGCGCGCAAGCTCGGTTACCCGCTCTGATGCCCGGGTATCCCCTGAAAAAGCGACGATCCTCCCCTTTTTCGGCGGCTCCAAAAAATCCTGTCCATCAATTATTCTTCCATCATCAAGCGTGACTGTTTCGCCTTTTTTGATCTTCTGATAGACGGGGCCGGGCGGAATATTCATTTCCTTCAGTCTGCCGGCCTGCAATGCACCGGGAATATCTTTTTCCTGTACACGGTAGCCGAACGCTTCTACCCCGTGAATGACGGATGCTGCGGTAACGATGAATTGCTCATCTTCAAAAACCGTTCCCTCTTCAATTTCATGTACGGTAAGAGGATACGTCAAATGAGTCGCCGTCACATTCAGGCTTGTTTCGATAAATGCTTTTATGCCTTTTGGCCCGTAAATCGTCAGCTCTTCTTCACCGCCCTGAAATGACCGGCTTCCCAACAGACCCGGAAGACCGTAAACATGGTCACCGTGAAGATGGGTGATAAAAATCTTTTCAATTTTCCTCGGTTTGATTGTTGTATGTAATATCTGATGCTGAGTGGCTTCTCCGCAATCAAACAGCCATACGGAACGCCTTTCTTCAAGAAGCTTCAGCGCGACGGACGTTACGTTTCTCGCCTTTGCCGGCATGCCGGCCCCCGTCCCTAAAAATAATAATTCCACAATGCTTCCTCCTAGATCTTTGTACTACTAAGGATACAGGATCAGGCTGAAAATGTGAATTCACCCGGGGCTTCTCCGGCCTGATTAATTTTTTTCCGCAAACCTCAAAAAACAGGCTGAAACATTTGCTTTCAACGAATTTTAGATTTAAAATGAAGGAAATATGCGGGGTTTTAAACCATGCTTCAGATAAAGTGAGGTACTCTAAGTGAAAACAAACGACAAACCAAAAGCAGTAATTGTAATATTTGGTGCCACAGGGGATTTGGCAAAACGAAAACTTTACCCATCCATTCACCGTTTATATAAAAATGGTCAGATTGGTGAAGAGTTTGCAGTTGTAGGTGTTGGAAGAAGACCTTGGTCAAACGAGGACCTCCGTGAAACCGTTAAAACGTCTGTTTCTTCGGCTGGGCAAAAAGACATAGATGATTTCACATCTCATTTTTATTACCATCCGTTTGATGTAACGAATCCGGGTTCCTATCAGGAGCTGAATGTCCTGCTTGATCAGCTTGAACATACATATGAAATCCCGAATAACCGAATGTTTTACTTGGCAATGGCCCCTGAGTTTTTCGGCACAATCGCAAAATCGCTTAAAAATGAAGGTGTCACAGCGACAAAAGGCTGGTCCCGTCTCGTAATTGAAAAACCGTTCGGCCATGACCTGCCGAGTGCGAAAGAGCTTAACAAAGAAATACGGGAAGCTTTCACAGAAGATCAAATTTATCGGATCGACCATTACTTAGGCAAGCAAATGGTTCAAAACATCGAAGTCATCCGTTTCGCGAATGCGCTGTTTGAACCGCTTTGGAATAACCGCTACATCTCAAACATCCAGATTACGTCAAGTGAAGATCTCGGCGTTGAGGATCGCGCGAGATATTATGAAAAATCGGGCGCACTCCGCGATATGGTTCAAAACCACATTTTACAAATGGTCGCTCTCTTAGCGATGGAACCGCCTATTAAACTGAACACGGAAGAAATCCGCAGCGAAAAAGTGAAGGTGCTGAGAGCTCTCCGCCCTGTCGCTCCAAACGAAGTGAGCGATTACTTCGTCCGCGGACAATACCAAGCGGGAACGATCAACGGAAACTCTGTACCGAGCTATACAGATGAGCAAAACGTAGCACCGGATTCCAATACAGAAACATTCGTATCCGGAAAGCTGTTAATCGACAACTTCCGCTGGGCCGGCGTTCCGTTTTACATCCGAACAGGGAAACGGATGAAAGAAAAATCAACGAAAATCGTCGTCCAATTTAAAGACATTCCGATGAACCTATATTACGGCAATGAAACGAATGTAAATCCGAACCTGCTTGTCATCCACATTCAGCCGGATGAAGGCATCACTTTATATCTGAATGCTAAAAAACTAGGCGGGGCCGCACATGCTCAGCCGATTAAGCTGGATTACTGCAGCAACTGCAGTGACGAAATGAACACACCGGAAGCTTATGAAAAATTGATTCACGACTGTCTGCTCGGCGATGCAACGAACTTTGCCCATTGGGACGAAGTGGCGCTTTCTTGGAATTTCGTCGACGCGATTTCCGAAACATGGGCAGCCGACAAAACCCTTTCCCCGAATTATGTAGCCGGATCAATGGGACCTAAGGCTTCAGACGACCTCTTAGAAAAAGACGGCCTTCACTGGTGGAATATATAAGAAGAAATCAAAAAACCGCGGCGCTGTTCATAAGGCCCGCGGTTTTTACATATCAGAAAAGCCCCCGCAGTTATTGCGGGGGCTTCTTCATTACTTCATCCATTCAGTATGGAAAATGCCTTCTTTATCCGTGCGTTCGTACGTATGCGCGCCGAAGTAGTCACGCTGCGCTTGAATCAAGTTTGCAGGAAGCACTGCCGTACGGTAGCTGTCGTAATACGCAAGTGCGCTTGAGAACGAAGGTACCGGCACGCCTTGGGCTACGGCAAGTGAAATCACTTGGCGAAGGGCGCCTTGGTAGCTTTCTGCAATGTTTTTGAAATAGCTGTCTAACAGCAGGTTGTCAAGCTCCGGTTCACGGTCATACGCATCTTTGATCTTTTGCAGGAACGCCGCGCGGATGATACAGCCGCCGCGGAAGATCATCGCGATTTCACCGTATTTCAGATCCCAGTTGTATTCTTCAGATGCAGCTTTCATTTGGGCGAAACCTTGTGCGTATGAACAGATTTTACTCATGAAGAGCGCTTTTCTGACCGCTTCAATCAGCTCTTCTTTGTTTTCAGTGACCGGCTTAACGTCAGGCCCGGACAACAGGCTGCTTGCTTTCACACGCTCTTCTTTCATTGCGGAAATGAAACGCGCAAAAACAGATTCAGTGATAATCGGAAGCGGCACGCCTAAGTCAAGAGCACTTTGGCTTGTCCATTTACCCGTTCCTTTTTGGCCTGCTTTATCAAGGATGACATCAACAAGCGGTTTGCCCGTTTCTTCATCTTTTTTAGTGAAAATGTCAGCCGTGATTTCGATCAGATAGCTGTCAAGCTCACCTTTGTTCCACTCAGCGAATACTTCGTGAAGCTCTTCGGCAGACAGTCCGAGCACCTGTTTCAAAATGAAATAAGACTCAGAGATCAGCTGCATGTCACCGTATTCGATACCGTTGTGCACCATTTTCACATAGTGCCCCGCTCCGTCCGGGCCGATGTATGTCGTACAAGCTTCTCCGTCCACTTTAGCAGAAATGGCTTCTAAAATCGGCTTCACGAGTTCGTGCGCTTCCTTTTGGCCGCCCGGCATAATAGAAGGCCCCTTAAGCGCTCCCTCTTCACCGCCAGATACACCCGTTCCGATAAAGTGAATGCCGCTTTCGGCAAGCTCTTTGTTCCGGCGCTGTGTATCTTTATAGTATGTATTTCCGCCGTCAATCAAAATATCGTCTTTTTCCAGATGAGGAAGAAGAGATTGAATCGTCGCATCCGTTGCAGTTCCCGCTTTAACCATTAATAAAATTTTGCGGGGTGTTTCAAGAGACTGGACAAACTCCTCGATGCTGTATGTACCGACAACATTTTTGCCTTTTGCCTCTTCTAAAAACTCTTCCGTTTTGCTGCTTGATCTGTTGTATACAGACACAGAAAATCCCCGGCTTTCAATGTTAAGAGCCAGATTTTTACCCATTACCGCAAGACCGATAACTCCGATTTGTTGTTTTGACATATTCTAACGTCCCTTCTTCAAACGTTTAACCATTTTAAAATTTAAATTAAAATAAAATGATATTTATACTAAAGAAATTATCATACATAACCCCTTTTTTCAAGTTATTCACCTTTTCTTTTCATCCTGAAAAAAGTCTCTGTTAAAGCTCGTTCCCCTTGTTTTGCTTTCTTCTTTTTTCATGACGGCGCCTTTTCGGATCATGTGCCGGCCGTATTTTTCATTCAGCTCGTTCATCATCTGAACAATCGGCTCTTCCTTTGCATCCTCCTTGAATGAAAACAGGTCAAGCTGTTTATACGCCTGCTGTTTTTCGACCAGTTCCGTTCCGGTGATGCCGAGAAGTCTCACCGGGTTTTGGTTCCAGTGCTTGTCAAACAGTTCCATCGCCGCATTCATGATGTCTTTTTTCTGATCAGCCGGATTGCTGAGGGTCATGCTTCTTGTGACCGTTTTCCAATCCGCATAGCGGATCATGATGAACAGCCGGCAGGCCATGACCTCCTTACGCTGGAGCCGTTCGCTTACAGACAGCGCGAGGCGGTCAAACACGCCCGTTAATTCATCCCAGTCAGCCGAATCATGCGAAAGGGTGGATGAGTTGCCGACGCTTTTAAATTCATAAATCCGTTCGGGATCGACTTCTGCGTGGTGGATGCCGTTCGCCTTATCCTTCAGCCTCGGCCCGTTTATGCCGAGCAGCATTTTCAGCGCCCGTTCATCTCCTTTTGCCAAATCACCGATCGTTTTGATGCCGAGCGTTTTTATTTTTTCCGCAGTTTTCGTTCCTATACCGTGCATCTCTTCGATCGGGAGAGGCCACAATATGTCCGGCAGCTCTCTTTTTCTTAAAATGGTGATGCCGAGCGGTTTTTTCATATCAGACGCCATCTTGGCGAGAAACTTATTCGGAGCAATGCCGATGCTTGACGGAAGCAAAAGCTCTTTTTGCAGCCTTGCCTGAATGTCTGCGGCTGTCTCATACGCCCTGTGTCCGTGCGGTGTGTCCGTAATATCCATGTATCCTTCATCAATAGAAACAGGCTCGACCAAATCCGTATACTCCCTCAGAATGCTGAACATTTCTTTTGACGAACTCCGGTAGCGCTCAAAATTCGGAGGAACGACGATAAGTTCCGGACAGAGGCGTTTCGCCTGCCACACCGGCATGGTGGTCTTTACGCCCCGCGCTCTCGCTTCATAGCTGCAGGTGACGATGATTCCCCTCCGTTCCTTCACGTTTCCGGCAACGGCGAGAGGTTTTCCCTTTAAAGTCGGATCATACGCCATTTCCACAGAGGCATAAAAACTGTTCATATCGATATGAAATATAATTCTCCCTTTTCCGGCCACTCCCGGCGCCTCCTTTCCTTTCATAGACAACCTTATATATATGTAGTAAAATAAGAGCTGAATGGATGTGATAAAATGATTCTTGAGTCAATGAATGACTTTTTATTTTTAGTCGATTTTTTCACAATTATTCTTCCCGCTCTGACCGCGATCGGCATCGCTTTTCTATTGCGTGAGCGCCGTGCAGGCGAGCATTGGAGAACGAAACGAATAGCTGAACATCAAGCAGTCGTTCAGCTGAACCGAACAGACTTTCTTATTATTATATATCATCGCATTACAACTTGGATACGTAAAGTCATCCGCATGAATTCACCGGCGAATGATGATGAAGATGTCAGCTTCCTCCTTTTATAACGGCAAGTGAAGATAAAAAGGAGGAGACATAATTGTCTAAAACATATCAAAAATGGATAGCATTCGGATTATTTTTTATCGTACTGTGCACAGGCCGCTCGGCTTTTGCAGCGACATCTCAGACTCAGACGGGAGGCCTCGGGAATATCGGTTTTTTCCACGATTACCTGATCGAGCCGTTTTCGGCACTTTTAAAAGGTGTGGCGGGCCTGTTCCACGGTGAGTACGGACTGTCGATTATTCTGGTGACGATTATCGTCCGGATCGTTGTATTGCCTTTGTTTGTGAACCAATTTAAGAAACAGCGGGTGTTCCAGGAAAAAATGGCTGTGATCAAACCGCAGATCGACAGCATTCAGGCTAAAATGAAACAAACGAAAGATGCGGAGAAACAAAAAGAACTGCAAATGGAAATGATGAAGCTATACCGTGAGCACAATCTGAATCCGATGGCAATGGGATGCCTTCCGATGCTGGTGCAATTCCCGATTTTGATCGGTTTTTATTACGCCATCCGCTCAACGCCGGAAATCGCTTCACACTCGTTTCTGTGGTTCAGCTTAGGGCATTCTGATATTCTTGTATCACTGTGCGCGGGCGCCATGTATTTCTTACAGGCTTATATTTCCCAAAAATTAAACGAGAAATATTCACCGGCCGCTCAAAATCCGGCCGCGATGCAGTCAGCAAAAATCATGGTCTTTATTTTCCCTGTCATGATGACCATTTTTTCACTTAACGTACCGGCTGCGCTTCCGCTTTACTGGTTTACAAGCGGACTGTTTTTAACAGTGCAGAACGTGCTTTTACAGCAGACGCATCATAAAAAGAAACAAGCTGCGGCTCAGGCGGAGCCCGCAAAATCATAACATTGAACCTGCCGTGTGAATTCCGGCAGGTTTTTTCATGTGGATCTTACGAAAAAAAGCACCCAATGAATTGGGTGCTTTTTTTTAGTTGGCTGCTGTTTCGATAATGGCAACGACCATTTCCGCCGTTTTGACGAGCTCTTCAATCGGCATTTTTTCATTTTTCGTATGGATTTGTTCATAACCTACTGACAGGTTGACTGTCGGAATGCCGTGGCCGGCAATGATGTTCGCGTCACTTCCGCCGCCGCTCGTCTGAAGTTCGCTCGGCCGGCCGATTTTTGCTGCCGCTTTTTTCGCGACTTCCACAACCTGATCGCCGTCCTGGTATTTGAAACCCGGATACATGACCGCGATGTCCACTTCTGCGCGGCCTCCCATCTCAGCTGCCGCAGATTCGAAAGCTTCCTTCATTTTCTGCACTTGCGCTTCCATTTTTTCAGGCACTAACGAACGCGCTTCAGCCAGAATATCAACTTGATCGCAGACGATATTGGTTTGCGTGCCTCCTTCAAAACGTCCGATATTAGCCGTTGTTTCTTTATCAATACGGCCGAGCGGCATTTTTGAGATTGCTTTTGATGCGATTGTAATCGCGGAGATGCCTTTTTCCGGTTCTACTCCCGCATGAGCCGTTTCTCCGAAAATGGTTGCTCTCACTTTCGCTTGTGTCGGCGCGGCTACAATAATGTTGCCGACTTTTCCGTCTGAATCAAGCGCAAAACCGTATTTCGCGGTAATGTCTGAACGATCCATTGCTTTTGCTCCGACTAATCCTGATTCTTCTCCGGCCGTGATGATGAATTCAATCGTTCCGTGCTCGATGTTTTGTTCTTTCAGCACTTTAATGGCTTCAAACATTGCGGCAAGGCCCGTCTTATCATCAGCGCCTAGAATCGTCGTGCCGTCGGTTTTGACATAGCCGTCTTCCACAATCGGCTTAACGCCTTTTCCCGGAACAACAGTGTCCATATGCGATGTGAAATAAATCGTATCCGCATCTTTTGTGCCCTTTAAGGTGCAGATTAAGTTGCCGGCTCCATGCCCCGTCACTTCTTTTGTATCGTCTTCTTTTACGCTCAATCCTAAATCAGTGAATTTTTGTTTGAGCACCTTGCTGATTTCCGCTTCGTGTTTTGTTTCTGAATCAATTTGAACAAGTTCCAGAAATTCTTCAAGCAGGCGTTTTTCGTTTACCATTTTCAGTTCCTCCGTTTAAAGCGGTATATTACCGTGCTTTTTTTTCGGTCTTTCCTCTTCCTTATGTGCAAGCATGTCAAATGCCTGAATCAATTTTTTCCTCGAGTCTTCCGGCCGGATGATGTCATCCACCATACCGCAGGCAGCCGCTTTATACGGACCGGCGTTTTCCTTTTCATATATGGCTTTTTTTTCGCGCTTCGTTTTTTCCGGATCGTCAGAAGCCTGTATGTCTCTGCGGTATAAAATCGATGCCGCGCCTTCTGCTCCCATCACGGCAATTTCCGCATTGGGCCAGGCAAATACAAGATCAGCTCCGAGCCCTTTCGAATTCATGGCGACATAAGCGCCTCCGTAAGCTTTTCTGATGATGAGCGTCACTTTCGGCACCGCCGCTTCGGCAAAAGCATACAGCAATTTTGCTCCGTGACGGATGATTCCCGCATGCTCCTGCTGGAGGCCCGGCAGAAATCCGGGAACATCAGCGATCGTTAACAGCGGAATATGAAATGCGTCGCAAAAACGGATGAATCTCGACGCTTTGTCAGCGGCATCAATCGTGAGGCTCCCCGCCAAATGTTTCGGCTGGTTTGCGACAAAACCGACCGTGCGACGTCCGAGCTTCAGAAAACCGACAGCAATGTTTTTGGCAAAATACGGCTGAATATCAAAAAACGTTCCGTCATCCGCCAGTTCTTTTATCACCTGTAACACATCGTAAGGTTTCGAACTGTCCGCGGGAACGAGGGTGTTTAATAACGGTCTGACGTCTTCCTTTTTAACAGGCAATGCCGTCTGTCTGCCGTGCGGGAGATAAGAAAGCAAGGTTTTCACTGCGGAAAGAGCCTCTTTTTCCGTTCGTGCGGAATAGTGGGCATTTCCGCTTATCACATTATGTATTCCCGCACCGCCTAAACTTTCCGCGTCAATCCGTTCACCCGTCACCTGTTCAATGACTTTAGGGCCTGTAATAAACATGTGCGACGTCTGTTCCGCCATAATCACAAAATCCGTCAGGGCGGGTGAATAAACAGCACCGCCGGCACATGGCCCGAGGATGACAGAAATTTGCGGAATCACGCCCGAGTAAAGGACGTTCCGCCTAAAAATATGACCGTATCCATTTAATGATACCACACCCTCTTGAATTCTCGCACCACCTGAGTCGTTCAGTCCGATGATCGGGGTTTTATTTTTAGCCGCCAGATCCATCACCGCCGCGATTTTTTCGGCATGTGTCTCACCGAGCGTCCCGCCGAGAACGGTAAAGTCATGAGCAAATAAATACACGGGCCGTCCGTCAATTGTCCCGTATCCGGTAACAACGGCGTCTCCCGGAGCATTCTGGCATTCGGGCATGCGGCTTTTGGCAAACGGCTGAAGCTCTGAAAAACTGTCTTCATCCAATAAATAGGAAATTCTTTCTCTTGCCGTCAGCTTGCCTTTTTTGTGCTGTTTTTCATTTCTTTCCGCACCGCCGCCGTTTGTTAAAAAGGAACGTCTTTCGTTTAAATGTCTGATATGGTCACTCATGCTCATCTTGAGTTTCTCCTTTTTCAATTGTTTCACAAAGCTCAATCAAAACCCCGTTCGCCTCTTTCGGGGAGAGAAATGCGACCTTCTTCCCGCCCGCTCCGCTTTGCGGTTCATGATGGATCAAAGTCATGCGGCTTGATTCAAGCTCCTTGATCGTTTCCTTAAGATCGGCGCACCTGAACGCCAAATGATGCAGCCCTTCGCCTCTTTTCTGTAAAAAAGAGCTGACGGGAGACGCTTCTGACAGCGGCTCAATCAGCTCAAGTTTTGTGCTTCCCGCTTCTAAAAAAGCAACTTTCACATTTTGGCCGCTTACCAATTCGTCTCCTATATACGTAAGCCCCAGCATCCGTTCATAAAATCCTCTTGCGGCATCAATAGAGCTGACGGCAATACCGATATGATCAAGTTTTTTCATCGCGCGGGCACCTGCTTTCTGTCATAGGATATGGCTTGTTCATACAAGCAAAACACGTTAAAATGATAGACAGTAATCTTAAGGAGTGAAACGATGTCTCAGAAATTCATGAAAAGCGCCGTCATCGTCATTCTAGGCGTATTTATACTGTCAACAGTCCTCTCAGGCATTATGATGTATTTGCGTTAAAAAAGCGGGCGCCTCATTGCACGGGGGTTTCCTGCTTTTTTATGAGGGCTTTCCGCTCTTTTGCAATGTCCTCAAATGAGCGGTTTTCTTTTGTAATCAATACTTTTGTTCCGGGAGGGATAATCCGAAAAATATGGATGACATCCCGGTTTTTCATGCGGATACAGCCGTTTGATACAAACCCTCCGATCAGCTCTTCTCTGTTTGTCCCGTGAATGCCGTATATCCTGCCGTCGGTTCCTTTCGCATCAAAACCGATCCAGCGGACGCCGAGCGGATTTTCCGGCGCGCCTCCCTCTACATTTTTCTTCCGGTAATACGGATTTACAGCCTTGACCGTTACCGTAAATTCTCCTTCAGGCGTCAGATCATCTGTTTTTCCCGTCGCCACCTGATAAATGCCTTCTATTCGATTATCCTTCACAACCGCAAGCGCATTTGTGGTTTTATTGACGATGATGTAAGGGTCACCCGGCAAAGGATTCGCGCCAAGCGGCCAAAGCGGAGACAGCAGCAGAACAGCTGACAATAAAAAAAATCGCATGGGCTCCCCTCCTTTTTTCATTAGAATGACCAATGAAAGGGGGACTCATGCGATGTTTTTACAGCTTGATGCCTTTGAAATAACTTTTAATCACGAGATATTGTTCCATCTCACCGAGCAGGTGAAATAAAGCCGCCCGCGCTTCAAATTCCTCGCGTGTTGCCGGGAGCGGCATTTCTTCAAATTCCGTTCTCATTTCCGCCAGTCTTTTTAAAAATTTATGGGCGGTATTGCCGGGATGAATGGCTTCCCTTAATTCATGGATAAAATGGGCAATCATTTTTCCCTGCTCCACCGTTATTGAAACAGAGGTAATCTTCGGCAGCAGCCTTTCGATAATTTCAAATTGTTTCTGTCTCATTTTAAAATAATGATAGTAGAGATTTTCATGGCGCAAAATATGATTCTGCACGTCCCGGTACGCGAGGTTTTTCGCCTCTTGAATCATCTGATGCGTCTCCGGTATTTCTTTCCCCGTCCAATCTTGCTCACCTGTTAACAAATACCGTTCGATTTCGGCGAAGATGACGGCAAAGTTGTCCTCGATTTTTTTCCGGTACGCCGCAAGTTTTCTGTCCAGGCTCGGCATATACAGATTCATTAACAGCGCGACGCCGATACCTACGGTAATCAGCTGGAACTCATTCCAGATAAACGCCGGCGTAATGCCGCCGGACATATATAAATGAAGAATGATAACTGAGCTGGTGACGATCCCCTCGTTTATTTTTAAAACGACTGTAGTCGGAATGAACAGCACGAGCAATATTCCGATCACAAACGGATAATAGCCGATCAGTCCGAAAAAGACATATGAAAAGACGATCGCCAATAAACAGGCGGCAAATCGGGCCCACGAGGCCTGAAGCGACCGCTTTTGCGTAATTTGGATGCACAATATGGTGATGATTCCTGCGGATGCGAAGTTTTGCAGATGCAACAGCTGGGCTAAATAAATGGCCAGCGCCGTTCCAAGTGCGGTCTTTAGTGTGCGGTAACCGATTTTAAACATTGCTTGCTCCATTCTGTTTGTTTCGTTCTCAAAAAAAGAAGAAGAGCATTCTTCTTCTTTTCTTACAGTTATATTTTATAATATTTTTTCTAAAAAGTCCTGTGCTCTTTTTGACTTCGGAGAAAGAAAAAATTCTTCCGGCGGCCCGTCTTCCACTATTGTGCCATCATCCATGAATAATACGCGGTCTGCGACTTCCTTGGCAAACCCCATTTCGTGCGTGACGATCACCATCGTCATGCCCGTCTGCGCGAGCTCTTTCATCACCTCAAGGACTTCTTTGACCATTTCCGGGTCCAGGGCTGAGGTCGGTTCATCAAACAGCATGATATCAGGATTCATGGCAAGCGCCCGCGCGATGGCGACACGCTGCTTCTGCCCGCCTGACAAGCGGTTCGGATAGTCGTTCCGTTTTTCAAGCAGCCCGACTTTTTCGAGGAGCGCGCACGCCTTTTCTTCCGCCGCCTTTTTGGACTCTTTCTTCACACTGACCGGCGCGTATGTGATATTATCAAGCACCGTTTTATGAGGAAACAGATGAAAATGCTGAAATACCATGCCGATATTTTCCCGCACTTTCAGTTTATTCGTTTTAGCGGCGGTGATTTCTTTTTCCTTAATGGCAATCGTTCCGCCGCTCGGGGTTTCCAGCAGATTTAAGCAGCGCAGAAACGTTGATTTGCCCGAGCCGGAAGGCCCGATGACGGCGACGACTTCACCTTCTTGGATCTGTGTTGAAATGTTTTTCAATACTTCATGTTTCCCGAATGATTTTGAAAGGTTGTCGACCTTAATCATTGGCTTTCAGCTTCCTTTCTACGCCTTTTCCGATGAATGCTAAGATCAAAACGAGCACGTAATAGATTAAGCCCGCCACAATAAGAGGCTCTAAATAGTTGTATGTTGCGGCGCCGGACTGGTAGGCCCGTCTCATAATATCGCCGAGACCGATAACCGTGACGATAGCCGATTCTTTCGTCAAAGTGATTAATTCGTTTATAATGGCCGGAGAAATGTTTTTGAACGCCTGCGGCAGCAGCAGATCTTTCATCATTTTTCCGTACGGCACGCCGAGAGCGACGGCAGCCTCTTTTTGTCCTTTGTCAATCGCGTTGATTCCCGCTCTGATAATTTCAGAGACGTAAGCGGCAGAATTGAGCGATAAGGCGGTGACCGCCGCCCAAAATTGGTCGATCTGAAAGCCGAGAAGCTGCGGCATACCGAAATAAATGATCATCAGCTGCAGCACGAGCGGCGTGCCGCGAAAAATTGAAGTATAAAAATCCGCAATCCATTTCAGCGGACTGATCGTGCTGATTTTAAACAGACTGAGAATGATGCCTAATACAAGGCCGATGACCGCTGAAACGAGCACAATTTTTAATGTGACGGCAAGGCCTTCCAATATAAAAGGAATTTGGGGTATTGTCGCTGAGAAATCCAAATTCATACGTGTGATCTCCTTTACCTTTATTCAAGATAAAAAGCTCAACGAAAAGTTGAGCTTTCTTTTATTTCTCGTTGGTGAACCATTTTTTCTTCAGTTTTTCGATTTCTCCGTTTTTCTCCATTTCTTTCAGCGCTTTGTTAAACTTCGCTGTCAGATCACTGTCTTTGCGAAACGCAATCGCGGAGCCCGATTCGTCTGATTTCGCATCTGCTGAGACAAAGCCCTGCAGATCATGATTTGAACTGAAATAGCCCTGTGCCACGATGTCTTCGATAATTGCGGCATCAAAACGTCCGGATTTAATCTCTTCCGTTAAGTCTGAAATGCGGTTGCGGTCTTCGAGCTGAAAACCGTATTTTGAAGCAAGCTTCTTGCCTTTTTCTTCTTGAATGGAGCCGAGCTGAACACCGACGGTTTTGCCTTTCAGATCATTCAGAGATTTAATGCTGCTTCCCTTTTTCGTAACGATCATATTGTTAGCAGTATAATAAATATCTGAGAAATCTACTTGCTTTTTCCGTTCCGGCGTAGGTGTCATTCCTGATAAAATCATATCAACCTGCTTAGACTTCAGCGATGTAATCAGACTGTTGAAGTCCATGTCCTGCACCTCAACGTCATAGCCGGTCTTTTTGCCCAGAGCTTTTGCCAGATCAACGTCAAATCCGACGATCTGATCGCCGTCTTTATATTCAAACGGTTTATAATCAGCCGATGTACCCATAATCAGTTTGTTCTTTCCGCCTTCTGAGCCTGAATTGCCTGATCCGCAGGCGGACAGCGCAAAGGTGATACATGCGGCAATCAATACCAACAGCCATTTCTTCATGATTATTTTCCCCCATATCTGCTTATCTCTTAAACTTGAATATTTATTCGTTAATCTGTATTTTAAACACTTTTTACTAGTTATGCAATACTATTTTCAAAAAATATAATTCCCTTTCTTTATTTATTATAGTCATTGTTTTTCGAATGAGTGACAGCTGATTGCCGGTGCATAAATATTTATATTTATACAAACACCATATAAAAAACCCCGCAAGCGCTTGGCTCCGGGGTTTTCCTTTTTACTTATACTTCTTCACAATATTCTTCAAATGCTTCCTGCAGTTTTGTGACGACGGCCATAGGCTCATGTCCTTCAATTTCATGACGTTCCACCATTTTCATGATTTTCCCGTCTTTTAAAATCGCAAAGGACGGAGAGGACGGCGGATAGCCTTCAAAGTATTCTCTCGCTTTTGCTGTCGCTTCTTTGTCCTGTCCGGCAAAAACCGTCACAAGCTGATCCGGGCGTTTATCATAATGTACGGAATGGTACGCCGCAGGTCTTGCAATTCCGCCTGCGCATCCGCACACAGAATTGACCATAACAAGTGTCGTTCCTTTTTTCGAAAGCGCTTCGTCCACTTCCTCAGCGGTTTTCAGCTCCGTATAACCGGCGGCCGTGATTTCCTGGCGGGCTTGACGCACGACATCATTCATAAATAAATTAAAATCCATATTCAACTGGGACCTCTCCTTTTTGATCATCTTCTCTTATGATAGCAAGGAACCTGCCCTATCGGCAAATGACACCGCTCATCTCCGATTATTTTTTGTCCCTTTTATGTTTTCGATGTAAGTTTATGACCTTTTAAAAACGGGAAACTTGTTAAAGAGATTGTCTGAAATAAAGGAGCAGTCGTATGAGCCAACGGAAAGCAGTATTAATTTATAACGGAAACGCCGGTCAAAAACAGATTGATAAAACCCTCGGCACGGTCGTCCCCATTTTGGCCCAGTCAGCTGACGAGCTTTTGATTAAACCGACCAAACATCAGGATGATGCCAGTCAGTTTTGTGAAAATCTCGACAGCTCGGTTGACCATTTATACATTTTAGGCGGAGACGGCACGGTCCATCAATGCATCAACAGCATCAGCAAGCTTGATCACAGACCCGCTGTCGGCATTTTGCCGGGGGGAACGTGCAACGATTTTTCACGGGCGCTCGGCATCCCGCAAAATCTTCAAAAGGCCGCTGAAGCGCTCGCAGCCGGGCATAAACAAATGATAGACGTCTGCAAATCGGATGACAGCTATTTTTTGAACTTCTGGGGGATCGGGCTGATCACTGAAGCATCGAGCCATATTAATGAAAAAGAAAAGGCATTGCTCGGGAAAATCAGCTATTTCACGAGCGCCTTGCGGACGATGACAAGCGCAAACCCTTTTCCCGTCAGATTGACGATCGACGGTGAGGTGAAAGAAGACGAAGCCGTTATGGTGCTTGTTATGAACGGGCATTTTATCGGGACAAACAGAGTTCCCCTGCCTGATGCCAGCCTTCAGGACGGGTTAGCCGATGTGTTAATCTGCCGCAGCACAAGCCTTGCCGCTTTGCGGGAGCTGATGACGATGGAGCAGGGTTCATTTGATGATTTTAAAGGGGAGCTTTCGTATATTCAGGCTTCCAGGATTGAAATCGAAACTGAACGTGAAATGGACGCGGATACGGACGGCGAAGTATATGGAAAGGCGCCTTGCACGATCGAAGTAAAAAAACATCATCTCACCATGCTCGTTCCCGAAGATTCAGAATGAAACTGAAAAAAACTCCCTTTGCCGCCAGGGCAAAAGGGAGTTTTTTTTAATAGACTGAAGTATTTTCGTCAATGTTTTCTAAAATTTCTTTGACGCGTCCGAGGAAACGGCCGCATACGAGCCCGTCAAGCACTCTGTGATCTAAAGACAGGCAAAGATTAACCATATCACGCACGGCAATCATCCCGTTATTCATGACAACCGGACGTTTGACGATTGATTCTACCTGAAGAATGGCTGCCTGCGGATGATTGATAATGCCCATAGACTGAACCGAGCCGAAAGATCCCGTGTTATTGACGGTAAAGGTGCCGCCCTGCATATCATCGGCGGCAAGTCTTCCGTCTCTCACTTTTTTCGCAAGATCCGTTATTTCTCTGGCTATGCCTTTAATCGTTTTTTCATCAGCATGCTTAATAACCGGAACAAACAGCGAATCTTCTGTGGCAACGGCAATGGAGATGTTGATGTCTTTCTTTTGGACGATTTTGTCCCCCGCCCACATGCTGTTCATTTGCGGGAACTCTTTAAGAGCCTGCGCCGCCGCTTTTACAAAGAAAGCGAAGAATGTTAAATTGAAGCCTTCTTTTTGTTTAAACGAGTCTTTAATGCTGTTTCTGTACGCCGTCATGTTCGTGACGTCAACTTCCATCATCGTCCAGGCATGCGGAATTTCTGTTTTGCTTTTATGCATATTGGCTGCGATGGCTTTTCTGACGCCTGTAACCGGAATTTCAATATCACCGGCTGACAGAGCTGGTGCCGGCGCTTGTTTTTGCTGCTGTTTCGGCGCTTGTTGCGTTGTCTGGACGGCAGCCGGTGCCGGTGCTTCCGTCTTCTGCTGCATTCCCGAATCAATGATCTTTTGAATGTCTTTTCGCGTAATTCTTCCGCCTGCACCCGTTCCTTCAACTTCTTCAAGCTGAATGCCGTGTTCTCCCGCTAATCTGAGCACAGCCGGCGAATATCGCGCTTTATTTGACTGATCTTTACCTGCACGGTTTGAATCGGTGTCTGCAGGGGGATTCTGCACTTCTTCCCGCTTCGGCGCCTCTTCGGCTGCCGTTTCTTCTGTTTCAATTTTGCAGATGATCTCGCCTACTGCAAGAGTCTGCCCTTCTTCCCCTACTAGTTCTGTAATCGTACCGGTAAAAGAAGACGGCACCTCTGCATTCACTTTATCTGTCATGACCTCCGCGATGGGGTCATATTTATTCACTTGATCACCCGGGGATACCAGCCATTTGCTGATCGTCCCTTCCGTCACGCTCTCTCCGAGCTGAGGCATAGCCATTTGTTCAATCGCCATGTCAAAAACCTCCTTACGTCTTTAAAACTCCGCTAATTCTCTCATCGCGGCTTCTGCTTTGTCAGGATTCATCATGAAGTATTTTTCCATTGCCGGCGCATAAGGCATCGCCGGAACGTCAGGACCCGCAAGCCGCTTGATCGGTGCGTCTAAATCAAATAAGCAGTTCTCAGAAATAATGGCGGCGACTTCGCTCATAATGCCGCCTTCTTTCGTATCTTCTGTGATCAGCAATACTTTACCCGTTTTAGATGCGGCTTCAATGATGGCTTCTTTATCTAACGGATAGACCGTACGCAAATCTAATATGTGCGCGGAAATTCCGTCTTTTTCAAGACGCTCGGCAGCCTGCAGAGCGAAATGGACGCATAAACCGTACGTAATGACAGTAATGTCGCTGCCTTCGCGTTTTACATCCGCCTTACCGATCGGAAGGACGTAATCATCAGCAGGGACTTCGCCTTTAATCAGGCGGTACGCCCGCTTATGCTCAAAAAACAGTACGGGGTCTTCGTCACGGACAGCAGCTTTTAACAGCCCTTTTGCATCATAAGGAGTTGAAGGCATGACAATTTTAAGGCCCGGCTGGTTGGCAAAGATGGCCTCCACAGATTGGGAATGATACAACGCCCCGTGCACGCCGCCGCCATAAGGCGCTCTGATGACCATCGGACAGCTCCAATCATTGTTTGAACGGTAGCGGATTTTTGCCGCTTCTGAAATGATTTGGTTGACCGCAGGAAGAATGAAATCGGCAAACTGCATCTCCGCGATCGGACGCATGCCGTACATGGCGGCGCCGATGCCGACACCCGCAATCGCTGATTCCGCAAGCGGCGTATCCATCACCCGCTCTTCTCCGAACTGCTCATAGAGACCTGCCGTGGCTTTAAACACGCCGCCTTTTCTCCCGACGTCTTCCCCGAGAACAAAAACGCGCGGATCTCTTTCCATTTCTTCTTTCATTGCTGCATTAATACTGTCAATATAAGACATTACAGACATAAGTATTCCTCCCTACTTCGCATAAACGTGATCAAGCGTTGATTCAGGAGATGCATATGGCGCTTTCTCCGCTTCGTCTGTCGCTTCGTTTACGATCGCCATGATGTCATCCAGCATGGTCTTTTCTTCTTCTTCACTAAGAAGCCCGGCTTCTTGAAGGTATGTTTTGTATATAAGAAGCGGATCTTGTTTCTTTGCTTCTTCTACTTCTTTGCGTTCTCTGTAGCTGCTGTCGTCGTCGTCACTCGAATGCGGCGTCAAACGGTAGGAAACCGTTTCGATTAATGTAGGGCCTTCGCCTTTAGACGCACGTTCGCGCGCTTCTTTCACGACACGATAAACTTCAAGCAGATCGTTTCCGTCAACAGTGATGCCCGGCATGCCGTAGCCTACCGCCCGGTCGGAGATATTCTCGCAGGCCACCTGTTTGTCATACGGGACAGAAATGGCATACTTATTGTTTTCACACATGAAAATGACCGGCAATTTATGCACGGCGGCAAAGTTCGCCCCTTCGTGAAAATCTCCCTGATTGGAAGAGCCTTCTCCAAAGGTCACGAAAGAAACGATATCCTTTTTATCCATGCGTCCCGCAAGCGCGATCCCGACTGCGTGAGGGACCTGCGTCGTAACAGGAGAGGAGCCCGTTACGATTCTGTTTTTCTTTTGACCGAAGTGTCCCGGCATCTGCCTTCCGCCTGAGTTCGGGTCAGCCGCTTTCGCAAAACCGGACATCATCAAATCCTTTGCAGTCATACCGAATGCAAGCACAACCCCCATATCTCTGTAGTAAGGAAGCACATAGTCGGTATCGCGGTTTAAAGCATAGGCCGCGCCTACTTGTGCCGCTTCCTGCCCTTGACATGAAATAACGAACGGAATTTTGCCCGAGCGGTTTAACAGCCACATTCTTTCGTCGATTTTTCTGGCTAACAGCATGGTTCTATACATTTCAACGGCTTCCGCGTCAGAAAGCCCTAATGCTTGATGGCGGTTTGTAGTCATTCAAACCCCTCCTTCTTTCCTTTTAAAAATGAATCGCGTTTCCGTCTGCGGCTAGTGCAGCTTCTCCAATCGCCTCTGAAAGCGACGGGTGCGGGTGTATGGACTGGCCGATTTCCCACGGCGTCGCATCGAGCACCTTGGCAAGCCCCGCTTCAGAGATCATATCAGTGACGTGCGGACCGATCATATGAACACCGAGAATATCATCTGTGTTCCGGTCGGCGACGATTTTGACAAAGCCGTCGCTTTCCCCGTAAACAAGAGCTTTTCCGATCGCCATGAACGGAAACTTTCCGATCTTAAGTTCGTGTCCTTTGCGTTCGGCTTCTTCTTCTGTCAAACCGACACTCGCAGCTTCCGGATTTGAATAAATGCATTTTGGCACAAGAGCGGCATCAAGAGGCGCCGGATTAAGACCCGCCATATGCTCAACGGCAATGATGCCTTCACGGGATGCCACATGTGCAAGCTGCAGTCCGCCGACAACATCACCGATCGCATAAATGTGCGATTCCTTCGTCTGTCCGGCTTCATTTACGACGACAGAACCGTTTTCCGTTACAATGTCCGTGTTTTCAAGGCCGATTCCTTCAATGTTCGGCTGGCGGCCGATGGAAACAAGCATTTTTTCTGCATGATACGTTTCGCTTTTTCCATTCTTTTCAGCATCAATTGAAACACCGTCCGCTTTCTTCAATGTATCCGGAAGCACTTTCGCACCCGTCACGATCTTAATTCCTTTTTTCGTTAACAGTTTTTCCATTTCGCTTGAAATATCACGGTCCTCAGTCGGCAAAATGCGGTCCGCATATTCGATCACAGTGATATCGACGCCGAAATCGTTCAGCATGGATGCCCATTCAATACCGATGACACCGCCGCCGACGATCATCATGGATTGGGGCAGACGTTCAAGCTCAAGCGCTTCATCTGACGTCAGAATATATGTACCGTCAGCTTCTAAACCCGGCAGCATTTTCGGTCTCGAACCGGTTGCGATAATCAATTGTTTCGGTATCAGCATGTCGTTTTCTTCGCCATTTGCGTATTCAACGGAAACTGTACCTGGAAGAGGTGAGAAGATGGAAGGGCCGAGCATACGTCCGTACCCGTTGAATACATCAATCTTCCCCTTTTTCATCAGGTGGGCTACACCGCCGGCCAGCCGGTCAACGATTCCCTGCTTTCGTTTTTGCACACTGTCAAAACGGAGGGAGACACCTTCCGTTTCAATGCCGAACGATGCCGCTTCCTTTGCGGTTCGATACACTTCCGCGCTTCTTAACAGCGCTTTACTCGGGATACATCCTTTATGAAGGCATGTTCCGCCGAGTTTTTCTTTTTCTACAACGGCCGTTTTTAAGCCGAGCTGGGCCGCTCTGATGGCGGCGACATAACCGCCAGTTCCGCCGCCCAGAATGACCACATCATACTCAGTCGCCATCTGTTTTCACTCCTTCGCCGATCTGATATTGTTTTGCCTGCTCCTCACCGGCTAAAACCCGAAGTGCGCCTTGCGCGAGAGATTGCAGTTCATTTTCTCCCGGATACACCAGTACATCCGAAATCCAATCTATGTACGATCTGATGGCGGATACGAAACGTTTCCCGTACGCTAATCCGCCCGTCAGGACGATAATGTCTACTTTTCCTTTTAAAACGGCGCTTGCCGCCCCGATTTCTTTTGCTACTTGATAAGCCATGGCATCATAAATGAGCCTTGCATGCTCATCTCCGTCCTGAATTCGTTTTTCCACTTTCAACGCGTCCGTTGTTCCCAGGTAGCCGGACAGTCCGCCGGTGCCGACAAGTTTTTTCATCATATCGGCTTTTGAATATTTGCCGGAAAAACACATTTCCACCAGATCTCCAGCCGGAACGGTTCCCGCACGTTCCGGACTTAAAGGTCCTTCACCGTGAAGCCCGTTGTTGACATCCGTCACCCTTCCGCAGTCATGAACGCCGACTGTGATCCCTCCGCCCATGTGGGTGACGACCATCTTCATCTGTTCATACCGCTTGCCGAGGGACGCCGCCGCCTGACGGGCAACGGCTTTTTGGTTTAAAGCATGAAAAATGCTTTTCCGCTTGATTTCAGGCATCCCTGATACTTTAGCGAGCGGAGTCATCTCATCCACCACGACCGGATCGACGATGTATGCCGGGATATTTAGCCCGTCAGCAATTTCCCTGGCAATAATTCCGCCCAGATTGGAAGCATGCTGGCCGTTGTAGCCGTTTTTCAAATCAGTGATCATGGCGTCATTCACTTCATATGTTCCGCCCTCAATCGGTCTGAGCAGGCCGCCTCTGGCACAAACGGCATCAAACTTTGAAATGTTGATGCCCTGTTCGTGCAGAGACTCAAGTATGCTTATTTTTCGAAATTCGTATTGGGCGATAATGCTGTTAAATGTTTTCAGCTCTTCTTCGGGGTGCCGCAGCGTCTTTTCAAATATACAGCGTTCATTGTGAAAGACGCCGATTTTCGTTGATGTTGAGCCTGGATTCAGAATGAGAATGCGTTTTTCCTGTTCGAACATTTTCATACCTCCAGATCAATTTCCTACCGTCTGCTTAATATGCTTTGGCCGTTTTGCAGAAACTGGCTTCTTGAACGGCGCATGCGCTCAATTCGTTCCTCAGCAAGACGGTCAGCCGCTAAGTATGTCGGAATGCCGTCACGCGCAGAAATATCGAGCACCCGTTCAATGTTTGCATAGATGCCTTCAACCTTTTTCAAAGCCCGCTCTGCATTGTAGCCGTAAAGCTCATCTGCTACATTGATGACGCCGCCGGCATTGATGACATAGTCCGGTGCGTATACGATTCCCATCTCATGAATGGTATCGCCGTGACGTGTTTCTTTCAGCTGGTTATTGGCCGCTCCCGCAATGACTTTCGCCTTCAGCTGTTTAATCGTGTCATCGTTAATGACAGCGCCGAGAGCACACGGAGCATAAATATCGCACGCCTGTGAGTAAATGTCGTCCGGATCGACTGCACGGGCGCCAAAGTCCTCAACGGCACGTTTAACAGATTCTTTATTGATATCCGTCACGATTAAAGAAGCGCCTTCTTCGTGAAGGTGGCGGCAAAGATTATAAGCCACATTTCCCACGCCTTGCACAGCAATTGTTTTTCCTTCCAATGAATCAGTGCCGAACGCCGCTTTAGCAGCAGCTTTCATCCCTTTGTATACGCCGTACGCCGTAACCGGAGACGGATTTCCTGAGGAACCGAATGCAGGAGAAATCCCTGTTACATAGTCTGTTTCATCATGAATAATATCCATATCTTCAACGGTGGTGCCGACGTCTTCCGCCGTAATATATCTTCCGTTTAAGCCTTGGATGTACCGGCCGAATGCACGGAACATTTCTTCATTTTTATCCTTGCGCGGGTCCCCGATAATAACGGTTTTCCCGCCGCCCAGGTTTAGTCCGGCAGCCGCATTTTTATAAGTCATGCCTTTTGCGAGTCTTAATGCATCTTCAATCGCAGCTTCTTCACTGTCATATGTCCACATTCTTGTTCCGCCGAGTGCAGGACCGAGCGTTGTATCATGAATCGCGATGATCGCTTTTAATCCAGATTGTTCATCTTGGCAGAATACCAATTGTTCGTAATCATAAGTCTCCATATATTTAAAAATTTCCATAGGTTCGTTCCTCCTACTGTTCTTGTGATGCGCAAATCGCAAGCGCAATTGAATACAGTTTATTTTCTGCGGTATCCGCTCTGCTCGTTAATGCAATCGGCGCCTTCGCACCGGCGATGACGGCAGCAACATTTGCTTTCGCAAAATAAATCATTGACTTGTAAAGCATATTTCCGGCCTCAATTGAAGGAACCAAGAGAATATCCGCCTGGCCCGCAACGCTTCCGGAAATTCCTTTTTGGAGCGCGGCCGCTTGGGATACGGCATTATCCAAAGCAAGCGGTCCGTCCGCAATGCAGCCCGTAATTTGTCCTCTATTGCACATTTGGACGATTGCAGCGGCGTTCAGCGTCGCCTCCATTTTCGGGTTGACCGTTTCAATTGCGGCAAGGACTGCAGCTTTTGGCATAGGGTTCCCTACTGAATGCGCGACATAAACCGCATTTTGCAGAATATGCCGAAGCTCTTCAAGAGACGGGGCAATGTTCAGCGCCGAATCCGTTACATACATCAGCCGGTCATAGTCCGGCACCTCAAAAACGGCTACATGTGATAACACCTTTTTTGAACGCAGCCCTTCCTGTCGGTTTAACACCGATTTCAGAAGAGTTGAGCTCGGCAGATTCCCTTTCATTAAAATATCAGCCTCTTGTTCACGCACTGCCCGCACTGCTTTTGCCGCAGATTCTTCAGGTGAATCGGCGTGGACGATTTCAGCATTAAACTTCGGCTCGTTTGCCAGGAGTTCTTTCAGCTTTTCACTGTCACCCGTCAGTAAAAATCGTGCCGATAAGTGTTCTGCCGCCATTTTGACGGCTTGGATCACTTCTTTATCTGCTGCGTGGGCCACTGCAATGGTTTTTGCGTTTTTTGCCGCGGCTTTTTCAACTAGGTCTCTCAGCTTCATTTTGTACCACCTTCCTTGTGCGAATCCGCTTTTATCAATGCAAGTTCCGTGCCAAATATGCGGGAGGGTTATTCCGGCCTTTTTTCAAGAAAACATGCAGCTGGTTGCGCTGTTTCTGCAATTTATTGCATGCCGTCATTTGCAAGGCCGTACTTGTCCATTTTGTAGTACAGATTCCGAATGCTGACGCCAAGCGCTTTTGCCGTTTTGGTTCGGTTGAATTTGTGCTTTTCAAGTGTTTTTTGAATGACATGCGCTTCAAATTTTTCAACGGCTTGAGAGAGTTTTTCTCCTTCCACATCCGGAAAATCACTTTGAGCGCCGTTTTTTTCATTCAGCTCTGTTTCAAAAACAGGCAGATGCTGCTGTTCGATCCGCTCCATGTTCGGCTCTAAAAATATCATCGCCCGGCCGAGCACATTTTCAAGCTCTCGTACGTTTCCAGGCCAGCTGTAGGCTGATAAAGCACGCAGCGCGTTGGGCGAGAGTCCCTTTACATTGCGTCCGTAATCCTGATTGATTTTTTCAATGAGCCGAATGCTCAGCGCTTCAATATCTTCTTTACGCTGCCGAAGCGGCGGGATGGAGATCGGATAACGGTTAATCCGGTAATACAGGTCTTCCCGGAACGTCCCTTCCGCCATGGCTTTTTCGATGTTGACATTTGTCGCTGCGATAATTCTGACATTGACAGGAATCGCTTTAGCGCCGCCGACTCTGATAATTTCTTTTTCCTGCAGAACCCTGAGCAGCTTCGCCTGGGTGCTTTGGGTCAGCTCCCCGATTTCATCTAAGAAAATGCTGCCGTTATTCGCTTCTTCAAAAAGCCCTTTTTTGCCCCCGCGCCTCGCGCCCGTAAACGCGCCTTCCTCATAGCCGAAAAGCTCGGATTCAAGCAGGGATTCAGACAGGGCTGCACAATTGACCCTGATGAATTTATTGTATTTTCGGTCGCTTTCGTTATGGATGGCGTGGGCGAAAAGTTCTTTCCCGGTGCCGGATTCTCCCCGCAGCAGAATCGTCGCCGGCGTTTTCGCCCCGAGCTTCGCCTGTTCAAGGGCGACCAGCATTTGTTCACTCGTGCCGATAATGTCATCAAACGTGTATTTCGCTTCAAGCGTGCGGATGATCTGGCGCGCCCGGTTCAATTCAGCCGTCAGCGTTTTAATTTCTGACACATCGTGAATGACGCCGACGCTGCCTTTTAAAATACCGTCGACAATAACAGGGGCAACATTCACGATGACATCCTTTTTATTGGGGCCGACTTTCATCCTTACCCCCCGTACGGGCCGCCTTGTCCCCAATACTTTCAGATGCATGCTTTCCCCTTCCGAAATATCGGTGGAGGCGGGTTTTCCGATGACTTCGCTTTCTGCCAGTCCGGTCATTTTTGTATACGCTTTGTTGATTAACATTCCGATGCCGTTTTCATCAACGACGGAAATGGCTTCGTCTGACGATTGAATAATCGCTTCAAGCATAGTGCGGATTTGTTTTAAGTTCGTGACCTCTTCTGCCAGCTCAACCGCGTCCGTGATGTCTTTAAACACACATAACGCCCCGAGAAGCTTCCCGCCTTCATCAATGATCGGCAGTCTTGTCGTGACAATCTGAAGGTGCTTTCCGAGGAGCTGCTTCTGGTTATACTCCGGCTCTCTCGTTTCCAGAATCCGCGGCAGTTTTGTATTCGGCACTACGTCTTTAATTTGGCGGCCGATGACATCTTCCCGTTTTTGACCGACCATTTTTTCAGCCATTTGATTAAATAAAATGATCGTTTCATTGACGTCTATAAAAATCATGCCGTCATGCGTTGAATTAAAAATCCGGTCATGCTTATACGTCTGGGACTTCAGCATTTGAATAAGCTCCTGTTTTTCCTCCATCAGCTGAAACATCATGTACGCCAATTTTCCCGGCATGACGATGGTTTGTTCTTTTTTTTGTTGGAGCAGCTCATCCATGACCGCCTTGTCGCCCGTTGTATGGATGATGATATCTATATCTTCGGTTATGTAAGATTTCCAATCTGATGAGGTTGCAATTCCATATTTCCGGGCTTCTTGCAGCCCTTGCGCCTCCGGATCTTGATCAACCACCGCAATAATTTGGATCAGCTTTGTTTTCATCAAAATCTGTAAGAGCGCCGTGCCTCCTTTACCAGCACCTATAATCAGCACCTTCTGCATCCCGATACCCCTTTATATGAAAAAATTTGCACACCTGTATTTTCCGTTGCAATAATTTGCACAACCCCTATGTTACCATGTTTTCATCTCTTGACAAAATATTTTTTCGATTGGACAATAAAGGAAATCACATCGTAAAGGGGTTTTCTGAATATGAGCCGGCTTGTTGCGCTTTTGATTCTCGTCCTCCCCGGCGCTGTCGCGGCGCTCGGCATTAAGCTGATGAGAGATGCATTATTCGGGCATGTGTTTGCCCCGTTTCCGTCCTTTTTTCTTCAGGGAGCTGCCGGACTGGCGTTTTTTTTATTCGGCCTTTATATTGTGGCAGGGTTTATTCTGTACAGAGATCGGAAACGCAACCAAGTCAGCCCGCGGTTCAGGAAAAAAAAGCTGTAAAAAAAGCCCTTGCAAAAAAGGGCTTTTTCAGTCGTCCGGCAGTATCGTTTTAGCAATGGATTGATCCAGTTCTTCATAGTCATCGTAAGCGATCGTTTCATATAATTCTTTTCTCGTCTGCATATCGGAAAGCCCCGCTTTTTGCGAGCCTTCTTCTTTTATAAGGCGGAAAATACGCTCAAAGGCCTTGGCCGCCGTTCTGAGTGATGTGACCGGGTAAATGACCATGTGACAGCCCATATCGGAAAATTCTTCCGCACTGTAATACGGCGTTTTTCCGAACTCGGTCATATTTGCGAGAACCGGCACACTGGTTTGTTTGGAAAACGCTCTGAATTCGCTTTCTGATTGGAGCGCTTCCGGAAAAATAGCGTCAGCCCCCGCTTTTATATAAGCGGCCGCTCTTTTTACGGCGCCATCCAGCCCTTCCTGCTGTCTGGCGTCTGTCCTTGCAACAACGAGAAGAGTCGGCGCGGCCTGCTTGACCGCTTTGATTTTCTGCGCCATTTCTTCAATCGGCACGAGCTGCTTCCCATTCAGATGCCCGCATTTTTTCGGCAGGCGCTGATCCTCCATCTGCACGGCGGCTGCGCGCGCTTCATACATTTCTTTCGCCGTCCGGGCAGCGTTCAGGATACCTCCGAAACCCGTATCAATATCCACAAGGACCGGCAGATCAGACGAGCGGACCAAATCTTTAACCCGTTCAGCCATTTCCGCCGACGTGATGATGCCTAAATCGGGCAGCCCCCTGCTCGCCGTGTAAGCCGCACCTGATAAATAAAGAGCCGAAAACCCCGTTTTCTTGGCGATAAGAGCAGCCATCGCATCATGAGCGCCGGGGATCTGCAATACATCCGGCGCTGTCATCAGCGTACGGAACCGCTCTGCAAGCTCCTCTTGAGACGACTGCCTGCTGACGATCCACGTCATGTTTGTCACCCTCCTATTTTATATGAGAAATAAGTCCATAAATTCAATAACGCTGAGCTGCTGCATCCGTCCGCTATGTCTGCAGGCTTCTTCTATTTTACGCTGCTGCTTCAATGAAAAATGAGTGCTGATGTTTGCTGAAAACTTGGCAAGAATATTCGGTACGGCTTCGTTTCTGCGGAACCGGTGCCCGAGCGGGTATTCACATTCGATCCGTTCCGTAGCTGTGCCGTCTGTAAAATGCACCTGTACGGCATTTGAGATGGATCGCTTATGCGGGTCTAAGTAATCCTTTGAGTACGCTTTGTGTTCCGTCACCTCCATTTTACCCCGCAATGTATCAATTCGCGGGTCAGACGCCGTTTCCTCTTCATAATGATCTGCCTTTATATCTCCGAAAAGAAGCCCGATTGCCGTAATGTACTGCAGGCAATGATCCCGGTCTGCCGGATTGTGAAGCGGCCCTTTTTTATCGATAATCCGGATTGCTGATTCATGCGTCATAATCGTGATCCTGTCGATTTCCCCGATGCGGCCTTTCACCTGCGGATGGAGCCGGACCGCGCATTCCGCCGCTGTCTGGGCGTGGAATTCTGCCGGATAGGATACTTTAAACAATACATTCTCCATCACATAGGACCCAAGCGGGCGGGCAAGCTTTATTTCCTGCCGGTTAAATAATACGTCTTGAAATCCCCACACCGGTGCGGTCAGCGCCGTCGGGTACCCCATTTCACCTTTTTGCGCCACGAGGGCCAAATACACGCCTCTGCTTGTCGCGTCACCGGCCGCCCATGATTTGCGCGACCCGGTGTTCGGCGCATGCCGGTACGTTCTGAGGCTTGAATTATCAAGCCAGGCGTGAGATACGGCGTTATTGATTTCCGCTTTTGAGCCTCCCAGCATGTGGGCGCAAACAGCCGCAGTCGCCACTTTCACAAACAGCACATGGTCAAGCCCGACTCTGTTTAAACTGTTTTCTAAAGCGAGAATCCCTTGAATTTCGTGCGCTTTGATCATTGCGCGAAGCACATCGCGCACGGTAAGCGGTTCTTTCCCTTCAGACATTCTCACTCTGGAAATATAGTCCGCACAAGCTAATATGCCTCCGAGATTGTCAGACGGATGACCCCATTCAGCCGCAAGCCACGTATCATTATAATCGAGCCACCTGTTGATGCATCCGATATTAAAGGCGGCAGTGACGGGGTCTAATACAAAAGGCGTGCCCGGGACCCGGCTGCCGTTCGGCACAACGGTTCCCGGGACAATCGGGCCGAGCAGCTTTGTACATTCGGGATAGCTGAGCGCCAAAATTCCGCACCCTATCGTATCAAGAAGCACATGTCCTGCCGTAGTGAAAGCTTCTGAACTGTCAATCTCCTGATGGAGCACGTAATCAGAAATCTCTTCGATCACGGCGTCCATTCGGCGGGTTTCTGTCATGATTTTCATCTTCCTTTCTTATCTGTTTACAGGCGCGCTCCGGTATAGCGGACACGCGGGCGGAAAAGCCGGTTTCTGCTGTGCTGTTCAATGATGTGCGCACACAGGCCGACGGTTCGTGCGCTGAAAAATATAGGCGTGTACAGCGGTATCGGAATGCCGAGCATGTAATAGACCGGCGCTGCGTAGTAATCTAAATTCGGATAAAGGCCTTTTTTCTCCCGCATGACGGTTTCGCCGGCTTCACACATGTGATAGAGACGGAAATCCCCCGAGAGATCAGACAGCTTTTTCAATGCTTCTTTCATCATGAGCGCCCTCGGATCCATTTTTTTCATGTAGACACGATGGCCGAAGCCCATGATTTTTTCTTTGTTTGCGAGTTTCTGAGTTAACAATTGAATAAACCCGTCTGTATCCTTCGCTTCTTCAAGCATGTACATAACCGCTTCGTTCGCTCCGCCGTGAAGGTTTCCCTTAAGCGAGGCGACGGCTCCGGTGAGAGCGCCGTAAATATCCGATTGCGTCGAAGCGATGACACGGGCTGTAAATGTTGAGTTCGGCAATTCATGCTCACTGTATAAAAGAAGCGACCTGTCGAATATTTCTTCTTCCAAGGAGGACGGCGTTTTTCCGGTAATCATATATAAAAAGTTTGCGCTGTACGATAAGGTTCCGACAGGCGCTAAAGGTTCCTGACCGTTTATGACACGATAGCTGTTGACGGTCAGATTGGGCATTTTGCCTATCAGCCCGCGTACACGGTGCCGATTTACAGAAGAGGTGCGGTCATCAATATTCTTGTCAAAGCCGCCAAGTGCGGACAAGCCTGTCCTCAGACCGTCCATCGGATGAGTATGTTCAGGCAGCAGACGGCATATATGCAAGATTTCCTCGGGAAGGTCTCCGCCGCGCCGGATGTCATCTTCAAGCGCCGCCTTCTCTTTCGCATCAGGAAGTCTGTCTTCCAATAAGAGATGGACAATATCCATATAGCCGGCCGTTTTAGAAAGCTCGATCAGATCATGGCCTTTGATTAAAATCCTGCCCTGCTGTGTATCCAGAAAAGAAATCCCCGTTTCCACCGCAATGACGCCATCTAAACCGGGAGAATAAGATTCCATGGTTTCGCTCCTTTTCCGCGCTTTTTATTGAAGAAGATACTTAGAAATAATCAGCCTTTGAATCTCATTGGTGCCCTCATAGATTTGCGTGACCTTCGCATCCCGAAATAAACGCTCCGCGGGATACTCTTTCATATAGCCGTAGCCGCCGTGAATCTGCACAGCCTCCACTGCCGCTTTCATCGCCGCATCAGACGCGAATTGCTTTGCCATCGATGCTTCTTTTCCGCACGGAAGCCCGCGCTGATACAGATCAGCGGCATGATAGACCAATAATTTGGCAGCTTCCGCATTCGTCGCCATGTCAGAAAGTTTAAAAGAAACCGCCTGATTCGAGGCAATGGGCCTGCCGAACTGGCTGCGGGTTTTGGCGTATTCCGCCGAGCAGCCGAGCGCCGCTTCGATAATTCCGAGCGCCTGAGCCGCTATGCCGATCCGTCCGACATCTAAGTTTTTCATGGCGATTGAAAAACCCTCGCCCTCTTCGCCGAGCCGGTTTTCAATTGGAATTTCCGCTTGGTCAAATTGCAATTCGACGGTATTGGAACCTAACAATCCGAGCTTTTTTTCTTTCTTTCCGACAGAAAAGCCGGGTGTGTTTTTTTCAACGATAAAAGCGGAAATCCCCTTTCTCCCTTTTCCCGGGTCCGTTAAGGCAAATGTCAGATACAGATCTGCCGCTCCGCCGTTTGTAATAAAGATTTTTGAACCGTTCAGAATATATGAACCGCCTTTTCGCACAGCCGTTGTTTTCAGGCTTCCCGCATCAGATCCGGATTGAGGCTCAGTAAGCGCAAAAGCCCCGACGTATTCGCCCGCTGCCAGCTTTGGAATATACCTTTGTTTTTGGGCTTCTGTCCCGAAATGCAGAATCGGGTTTGTCCCTACCGATGTGTGGACGGATAAAATGACGCCGACAGCCGCGCTGACTTTTGATATTTCATGAATCGCTAAAATGTAAGATGTTGTATCAGCCCCCGCTCCGCCGTATGCTTCCGGGACGGGGATGCCCATTAAACCCGCTTCTCCCATTTTTTTAATCAGCCGGTCCGGAAATTCATCGGTTGTTTCCATGATTTCAACCATCGGTGCGATTTCCTTGCGTGCAAAATCGCGCACCATTTTTCTCATCATGATGTGCTCTTCTGTAAAATGCACGGCTGCAGGCCTCCCCCATGATTTTTATGTCATCTGTTGTACTCATAAAAACCGCGCCCGCTTTTTTTGCCGAGCCAGCCGGCGCTGACATATTTTCTGAGCAACGGGCATGGGCGGTATTTCGAATCTCCGAACCCCGCATAGAGAACCTCCATTATGGAAAGGCATGTATCCAATCCGATGAAGTCGGCTAATGTTAAAGGCCCCATCGGATGACGCATGCCGAGCTTCATCACTTCATCAATCGCTTCCTTTGAAGCCGCCCCTTCGTAAAGGCAATAAACGGCCTCGTTAATCATCGGCATTAATATACGGTTAGATATAAAGCCTGGAAAATCATTGACTTCGACAGGCGTTTTTTTCATCCGGACGGCAAGCTTCTTTACTGTTTCAGCCGTTTCTTCCGACGTAGCAAGCCCTCTGATGACCTCGACAAGCTCCATGACAGGAACCGGATTCATAAAATGCATGCCGATTACTTTGTCAGGCCTTTTTGTGACAGCGGCAAGTTCCGTAATGGGAAGAGAAGACGTATTGCTTGCCAATACGGTATGAGGGGGACACATTTTGTCAAGTGTGCCGAGTAATTCAGTCTTTGCTGTTTTGTTTTCGGCAATGGCTTCTATTACAAAATCAGCATCTCCCGCTTCTGTGAGCGCTGCCGGGGAGATGCGGCTGAAAACGGATTCTGTTTCATGCCGTGTCTTGCGTCCTTTCGCCTGATCTTTCTCCAGATTTGTCTTTATGCGGTAAAGGCCTTTTGTCACCGATTCCGGCTCCACATCGTATAACATGACGGAAAACCCAGCTTCTGCAGCCGTCTGCGCGATACCTGCTCCCATCTGACCGGCACCTGCGACCATGATTGTTTTCATCTTCATCTGACGCTCCCCTCGTTATATCAGTACACCTCCAGCAGGACGGCGTCTCCTTGGGCCGCTCCGCTGCATATTGCCGCTATGCCTAAACCTCCCCCGCGCCGCTTTAATTCGTATATCAAACTCATGATGATTCTGGCGCCGCTTGCGCCGATCGGATGGCCAAACGCGATCGCCCCTCCGTTTACATTCACTTTCTGCCGGCTGAATCCGGCAATCTTTTCGCTGACGAGCACGACGGACGCAAATGCTTCGTTTACTTCAAACAAATCAATATCGTCAACGGACAGTCCGGTTTTTTTCAAAAGCCGGCTGATCGCTTCTCCCGGTGCGCTGGCAAGCTCAGACGCTTCCAGTCCGACAGACGCAAAGCCAAGTATCGCAGCGAGCGGTCTGACATGCTGCTTCGCGGCCTTTTCCTCTGACATCAGCACAAATGCTCCGGCGCCGTCATTTACACCGGGAGCGTTTCCCGCTGTAACCGTTCCGCCGGCTGTAAAAATAGGCTTAAGCTTTGCGAGCTGCTCAAGGCTCGTATCAGGGCGCAGCCCCTCATCCTGCGTAACAGTATGCTGTTTTCCCTTTTTGCCGGTCCAGGTAACCGGAACGATTTCTTCTTGCAATTTGCCCGTCTCAGCCGCCTCGGCCGCGCGTTTCTGGCTTGAAAGAGCGTAATTATCCTGTTCATCTCGGGAAATGCCGTACTTTTCGGCCGCAGCGCTTCCGTGGACAGCCATATGCACCTGATCGAACGCACAGGTCAGCCCGTCATGGACCATTAAATCCTGAAAAACCCCGTCTCCCATTCTTATACCCCAGCGGCCGGCCGGAATGGCGTACGGGATGTTGCTCATGCTTTCCATTCCGCCTGCAATCAGCACGTCGGCATCATTTGCCCGGATGATTTGATCACAGAAGGTAACGGCTCTAAGCCCCGATGCACAAACCTTATTAATGGTTTCAGCCGGAACGGACCATGGAAGCCCGGCATACCTTGCAGCCTGCCGTGCCGGAATCTGCCCCGCACCCGCTTGGACAACCATTCCCATCACCGCTCCTTCTGCTTCGCTTTCACCGATGCCGGCGCGCTTGATTGCTTCTTTTATGGCAATGCCGCCAAGCTCGGCTGCTTTTACCTCTTTTAATGCACCGCCGAATTTTCCGAACGGTGTTCTTGCCGCACTGACGATAACCGTTTTCCCCACACTTTTGCCTCACTTTCAGTAAAATAAAAGATAACGCTTACATAAAACGCCCTGTTACACTATATGAACCTCCTGATCACGTTATGATCGCCCCTCCGGTTTCTGCCCATAAAAAAAAGACTGTCTGAACAGTCTTCTTAATGGCGGCATTCTTCTTTTATAGAAACAGCCAGCTTTGGATAATCGGTAAAAAATGCGTCTGCTCCCGCTTTTATCAGCTGCTTCATATCTTCCGGACGATTAACGGTGAACGGACGGAGCTTCACTTGGTGTTTTACAAGATATTTGATCGCTTCAGTGCTGACCGCCGGCGTACCAAGCTTAGGATGATAACCTGAAGCAGGGATTGAAGCGAGATACTGTTCAGGTCGGTACAGCACATCCATCGTCAGCACCGCCCGTTCAATCTCAGGCGCCAAGGCATGGCAAAGCGCAAGGCTCTCATGATTAAATGAAGAAAAAATAACGCGCTTTTCCAATCCGTAATACCTGACTTTTTTGATCACTTCTTTTTCCATACCCTCGTAGCGGAATACACTGTTTTTCAGCTCAATATTGATCAGAAAATCGGCGCGCTCCGCAAAACGCAGCACGTCTGACAAAAGCGGAATTCTGAATCCTTTAAAAGAATCTTTCCATTTTCCGGCGGCATCGGCGGTTCTGATTTTGTCATACGCCGTATCTTTCACAAATCCTTGTAAAGACGTCGTTCGGTCAAGGGCTTCATCGTGAATGACCACGATACGGCCGTCTTTTGTCATCTGTACGTCAAGTTCGATTCCGTCCGCCCCGTCCTCAATCGCTTTTGTGAACGCGGGCATCGTATTTTCGGGATAGTCGCCCGACGCCCCCCGGTGGGCAAAAATAGTCGTCATATGTGTCACCTCAGGTGTTTGTCATCGGTTTTCTCTATTATAATCGTTATGCACGTAAGGTGGTCGCTATTTTCACATATTTTACGATTATTGGCCGCTGTAATAGGTTTCGATTCCATTTACAATGGCGTCGGCGGCGTGTTCTTGCCCGTCAGCGTTTTTCAGCTTGTCCGCATCTTGAGGATTTGTGATAAAGCCTAATTCAGCCAGCACACTAGGCATTTTTGAATATGTAATGACATAAAAAGGGGCTTCTTTTACACCTCTGTCCCTCATCTCTAGAGACGAGACAAGCTGCTGTTGGATATCAGAAGCAAGCCTTTCGCTGTCTGCTCCTTCATATGTTGAATTAAAATACGTTTCTGTACCCGATGCCGTCGATACGGCTGAGTTCGTATGAAGGCTGACGAATAAATCGGATTGGCTGGCGCTTGCTTTCGCCACCCGCTCGTCCAAACTCAAAAAAGTATCGTCAGTCCTTGACGCAACAGGTGTTGCACCTTCTGCTTCCAATTTGGCGGCTACCTTGTTTGACACCGCTAAATTGATGTTTTTCTCCAGCAGTCCATTTCCCCCGGCCCCGCTGTCCTCTCCGCCATGTCCGGCATCAATATAGATGGTCTTCCCTTGCAAAGGCTCGGCTGCATAAGCGGACGGCGCAAGCAGAAGAAGGGCGGCACCGAATGCAGCAGCGCTTTTTGTCAGTAGGCCCACGTTTTTTCCTCCCCGTTTTTCACATATCTGTTTCTTTTTTCAGTTCTTCAAGCCGTAATTGTCCATTGCTCTCTTTTTTATAGGTGATTTGCACCGCCGTATGTTCAGGCAGAAACTGACATTCAAGCCGCTTAGCAAAAGGCACCTTCACCTCTTGCCTTTCTCCGTCAATTTCGACCGCGATCATATCTTTTCCGGCCGCTTTTATAAATGTTCCGTCCTGTGTAAATGACGGCGCCGCATCAGCCTCCGCGGTATACTCGCACCCTGATAACAGCCATGCGGTGAAGATCAGAAGTATGGCAGACTTCACACAGATCACCTCACGTTTTCTCATTCGGCTTTATCTTTGAACAGAATGGCCGATTTGTAAAGGGAGCCTCCATCCCTCCAGCGCTTTTCCATATTTGGAATAAAGGCTTTCTGACCCGCTGATTACCTGAACTTAGAAAGAAAGCGAGCTGATCCGTCTATGAAAAAGGTTCTGTCTTATGGCCGGATATGCAAAATTTAACGGAAACGGACGACTTTCTATTCATTTTGAAAAAATGACAGATCGGCAAAAAAAGAGAGCCCGTCATGCGCTCTCCCGAACAGAATGATTCATATTTATTTTGAGCTTTTCATAAAATGAACGGGACAACTTAAAAGAGCAGCGTATTGACGGCAATGATGAGAATAATCACTCCGCTCAGCACCGTGCTGAACTGTCCGACATGGAAAGAACCGATGCGCAGTGACGCAGCTTTTTTCCCAAGCAGGCAGCCGATCCATATGGTCAGAAAGCTTCCGATCGCCGCAGTGATGGAAATGGCAGCGGGAGAAAGCCCGATCAGGCCCGCGCTTAATCCGTTGGTCAGCGCATTTGCGGATACGGCCACCCCGAGAACCATGGATTCCAATATACCGATTTCTCCCGAACCGTCAGCATCCGCTGTCTCCGGATTTTGCAGCAGACCGGCGAAACGGCCTTTTTTTCCAGATGTGTCAGCAGGCGCTGTATTTTCTTTTTTTCTCGGCACGGCCAGCAGGATGATGCGAATGCCGATCACAGATAAAATAAAAGCCGCCAGCAAAACGGGAAAAAAGCCCGGTAAAACGGCTGAAATCCATTTGCCGAAATAAATTCCGATATAACTGAATAAAAAACAGATAAAAGCGATCATTATATTTGATGCGTGCGATATTTTGATCTTTCTGATGCCGTATGACATCCCCACTCCTAAATTATCAATGCTCGAGGACACTGCCAAACCTAAAATCAATAACCAAGCCATGTTATGTTCTCCCCATTCTTTGATGTCTTTTCAACATGTTGTGCTGTTCCAATCTACACTATCCTATTCATCAGCACAGAAAAGGTACCTTTTCTGCAAAAATTATTGACTGATTATCATCATTCCGGCGGAAACGAGGTGACACCCTTGGCAGAAAATGAACATAAGACATTGGGCCCCCTTTTAAAATCACTGCTTGATAAGCACTCTCTCTCCATGAGAAAACTCGGCGCATTAGCCAACATTGATACGGCCACCATCTCCCGGATTATAAACGGCAAGCAGAAGGCCAATTTAAAGCATCTTCAGGAATTTTCAAAGCACCTCCGCACCCCGCTGGAGGAATTGCTTGAAGCGTCAGGAATAGACATCGGCCATGAAAAAGAGACTGCGCCGCAAGATCCGATGCACGCGATTCAGGATATGCTGAACATGGCGGAGATGTTTGATCAGCCTTTTTCCCGTGAACAAATTGAACGCGAGCTGACCAGGTATGAACAATATGCCAAAACCCAGCAGGGCCATCGCCTGATTTGTGATGAGTTTCAAAAGAAAATGAATAATGAAGAAAGTGTCGGCCCTTTTATTGATCACTTGAAAAACATGCATCATCAATATATGGATGAATCAACACCGGCTGAAGACCGCCCGATTCTCGGGAGTGCGCTCCTGTATTATATTTTAGCGACAGACGTGATTCCGGATTACATGTTTCCGATCGGCTATCTGGATGACGCCATCGCCGTTCAAATCGCTTTGCATCGGCTGAAAAAAAAGTAAAGGCGCCTAAAAAGCGCCCTTTTTTGTTGAAAAATATGAAACACCGCATTACGGTTTTGTCAAAACAGAGACAGCTGTCATATGATACATTAACCTAACAAAAAGGAGGGTGTCTTCTATGGACAGCAACACAGTTGTGGCAGTCTGCGCTCTGTTAAGTGTTGTGATTCAGATCGGAACGATATTCGCCGCAGGAAAGTGGAAAAAAGAATAAAAACAAATTTGACGGTTTTTTCACACAAGCGTATGCTTATAAATAACCTTGTAAAAGATAAGAAAGAAGATATGCATATGAAAAAAATCATTCTCCTATTCGCCGCCGCTGTCATATTCAGCTCGATCGGCCATCAAATTTCAGGCGGGTATAAAGACCCTGAAAAGGAACGGAGAAAACCGTTCCAGTCGTTTAAATGGTTCGGCCGGTCATAACCTCAGGAAGAAGAACAAGCAAAATAATTGCACACAATTAAAACATAAGCTAGAATACGGACGAGTTAAACTTTTAAGGAAGAAGGCGAAATAATGAAGCAAACATATAAACCGCTGTTTGAACCTTTTACGTTCGAAAGCGGCGTTACCATACCAAACCGTATTTCCGTTGCACCGATGACACACTATTCATCAAACGATGACGGAACGATTTCCGAACGTGAATTGAGCTACATTACTCCCCGTTCAAAAGAAATGGGCATGGTTATTACGGCATGTGCAAACGTAACACCTGACGGCAAAGCGTTTCCCGGCCAGCCCGGCATCTATGATGATTCTCACATTCCCGGCTTGAAAAAACTCGCTCAAGCGATCCAGTCTCAAGGAGCGAAAGCCGTTGTGCAGATTCACCATGGCGGATTGGAATGCCCTCCTGAACTCGTGCCGAATAACGACGTCGTCAGCCCAAGCGGTTCAGAAGAAGACGGCAGACAAACTTCCCGGGCTCTCACTGAACAAGAGATTGAGCACATTGTAAAAGCATTCGGCGAAGCGACACGCAGAGCGATTGAAGCCGGCTTTGACGGTGTTGAAATTCACGGGGCAAACGGATACTTGATTCAACAATTTTATTCTCCGAAAACAAATCAGCGCACAGACCGCTGGGGCGGAAGCGATGAAAAGCGCCTTGCGTTCCCGCTTGCAGTCGTTGACGCTGTCAAACAGGCGATTGATGCACACGCTGAACATCCATTTGTTCTCGGCTACCGTCTGTCACCGGAAGAGCCGGAAACGCCGGGGCTTACAATGAAAGAAACATTCATGCTAGCTGATGCACTTGCGGAAGAAAACTTGGATTATCTGCATATTTCACTGATGGATGTCAATTCCAAAGCCCGCCGCGGCGCAGATACTTCACGGACACGGATGGATTTATTAAACGAACGCGTCGGCCACAAAGTGCCGCTGATGGCGGTCGGTTCCATCTATACCGCGGACGAAGCGCTCGCCGTATTAGAAAGCGGGATTCCGCTGGTGGCTCTGGGACGTGTCATTTTAATTAACCCTGAATGGGCGGTGCTGGTCAAAGAAGGCCGCGAACAGGAAATCGAAAAAGCCATTAAAGCATCTGAAATTGAGAAATACCGACTTCCTGAACCGTTATGGGAAATGATCCAGAATACAGGCGGCTGGGTGCCGTTTGAAAAGTAATCAAAAAACTGCCGGACGTCCGGCAGTTTTTTTGTTTCATAACTTTTTACCGCTTTGTTTACTCCTATTTCTGATTCGCAGCGTACATATAGTAAATAGATTAATAGAAAGGAGACCGTATATGATGGCTGGTTTTCCTATTACGATTAACAGTCTTTCCGGAAACGGAGTTGTCAATGTCGGCGGGGCGTTTTCGATAAGCCCTTTAACCGTATCAAAAACCGTCTACGGCTCAGGAGGAGGAAATATAGGTATTGTTCTGCAATTAAACCAATTCAGCACGTCTCAATCTCTAAACTCGCAATTCTCTGATCAAAATGTAACGAAAACACTATGATATCTGTATTTCCCTCCCTTTCCGGCTCACAGCAGCCGGTTTTTTTTGCCGTTTTGTTTAATCTTATTTCATATTACAGCGTACATATAGATAGTAGACTGTGAGAGAAAGGAGAAAAAATAGAATGAGCGGTTGCCCGATTACGATAAACAACGTATCAGGAAACGGCGTTGTCAATGTTGGCGGCGCCATATCCATCAGTCCGCTGACTGCATCAAAAACCGTTTTCGGTTCCGGAGGGGGAAATATCGGCATTGTCATTCAAAACAATGCTGTAAGCCAGTCCAAAATGTTTGAACACCAATTTTCAGATCAGAATATTGTGAAGTCAATTTAAGGGCTGCCATGCAGCCCTTACTGCATAAATAAAGCAGGCGCACTGATTTCCCGAAAACCCGATTTTAAACATCAGCGGTCACCTTCTCATGTTTTGAATGATTTCAGTTCAGTGTGAATAAAATGCAGATTGAAAGCATGAAAACACGTCAGTACTGAATCTCATTAAGGAAAGAAGGAATCGCGATGAAAAAACTTTGCCGGGAAGTTTGGATTGAAGTTGACCTTGATGCGATAAAAAAGAATGTACGGGCGATCCGCCGCCATATTCCGAAGAAGTCAAAGATTATGGCCGTCGTAAAAGCAAATGCTTATGGCCACGGCTCTGTGGAAGTAGCGCGGCAGGCACTGGAAAGCGGCGCGAGCGAGCTCGCGGTTGCCAGCGTCGAAGAGGGAATTGTGTTACGGAGAGCGGGAATTAAGGCACCTATCCTTGTGCTCGGCTTTACAGCTCTCAGCTGTGTAAAAAAATCTGCCTTGTGGAATATAACATTATCAGCGTTTCAAGTCAGCTGGGTCAAAAAAGCAAATCAGATATTGGAAAAAGAAGCTGATTCGAAACGGCTGTCCATTCATATCAATGTGGATACCGGAATGGGCCGGCTCGGTGTACGCACAGAAGAAGACCTTTTAGCAGTTGTAAAAGCGCTCAAGTCGAGTACATACCTGTCATGGGACGGGATCTTTACCCATTTTTCAACAGCGGATGAACCTGATACTGAATTGACAATGCTGCAGCATGAAAAGTTTATCAGCTTTCTCCGCTTTTTAAAAAATCAAGACATCCCGCTGCCTACTGTCCATATGTGCAACACAGCCGCCGCTATCGCTTTTCCCGAATTCAGCGCCGATATGATCCGTTTAGGCATCGGTTTATATGGACTATACCCGTCCGCTTATATAAAGGAGCTGAACCTCGTAGATCTCACGCCCGCACTCAGCTTAAAGGCGCGTATCGCTTATGTGAAAGCCATGGTGACAGAGCCCCGGACCGTCAGTTATGGCGCCACATATATCGCCGAACCGGGTGAAATCATCGCGACAATTCCGATCGGCTATGCTGACGGCTACTCGCGCGCCCTTTCCAACCGCGGGTTTATTCTTCACCGCGGCAGAAGAGTGCCGGTGGCAGGGAGAGTGACGATGGATATGATTATGGTCAGTTTGGGTGATAGTGAGGGCAAACAAGGAGAAGAAGTCGTCATTTACGGCAAACAAAAAGGAGCCGAGATTTCCGTTGATGAAATTGCCGAAATGCTCGGTACGATTAACTACGAAGTCGTATCTGCGTTAAGCCGCCGTGTCCCCCGCTTTTATATCAGAGACGGCGAAATCATCAAAGTATCAGCTCCCGTGTTATATGTGTAGATGCCGTAAATCCCGCTTTTATGCAGCATTAAGATTCCTCGGGCCGGAGAGATCATCGTCAGAAAAACTCAAAACGCCTTCTCTTCCGCATTCATGCACGGAAAAGAAGGCGTAAAACGTCATCTTGCCATAAAGCTTGCGTTACGAAGCTTTATGCTCCAATCTCAGCTTGTCAGCAACCATCGCAATGAATTCTGAGTTGGTTGGTTTTGCTTTTGTCATGCTTACGGTATACCCGAACAGCGAAGAAATGGAATCAATATTTCCCCTGCTCCAAGCGACTTCAATCGCGTGGCGGATGGCCCGTTCTACACGGCTTGCGGTCGTGTTGAATTTTTTGGCGATGTCGGGATAAAGGACTTTTGTGATGCTGCCGAGGAGTTCAATATCGTTGTACACCATGGAAATGGCTTCCCGCAAATAAAGATAGCCTTTAATATGGGCAGGCACACCGATCTCATGGATAATGCTTGTAATGCTGGCATCGAGATTTTTCCGTTTCGGCTCCGGCTGGCTGCGGATAATGCTGCTTTGTGCAGACGGCGCACGGTGTGTGACGCTGCTGACATTTCCGCTTACCTGGCGGATATGGCCGACAAGGTTTTCCATATCAAACGGCTTCAGGATGAAATAGGACGCTCCTAAATCGACGGCTTTTTTCGTAACGTCTTCCTGACCGAATGCCGTCAGCATGATAACGTTCGGCTGTTTCTCAAGCTCTGATTCACGGAGCCGCTCCAAAACCGCCAGTCCGTCCAGATGCGGCATAATAATATCTAAAACGAGCACATCGGGATTTTTATCTTTAAACAAAGAAAGACATTCCTGTCCGTTATAAGCAACGCCGATTACTTCCATATCATCCTGTCCCTCTATATATTCACTCAACAGGCTTACAAGCTCTCGATTATCATCAGCAACACAAACTTTAATTTTCTCCACGTTTCTTCCTCCCCCAATGTATTAACAGGACACAACCTATTTGACTGCTACATGTTACATTCGACAAAACCACTACTTCCCCTTTTAAAAAATCCATATTTACCAATAATAGTGGAATATCTTTGTTTTTCTAGCATTTTCTAGGTTTTTCGACTAAAAATTAAGTTTGACAAATCAGGAAACGTGAATTTGTCGAAAAATCTTCATGTCTTATTTTACATGAATCCTGGAAAGAAGTGAAGAACGCGCACATAAAAAAAACTGCCGGATGATCCGGCAGTCAGCTTGCTTTGTCTTTTCCATAAACATCAACACCCGCTTCAGAAAGCATCCATTCGATATGAACGCCGTAGCCGCTTGTCGGATCATTGACAAACACGTGGGTTACGGCTCCGACGACCTTCCCGTTTTGGATGATCGGGCTTCCGCTCATTCCCTGAACGATTCCGCCGGTTTTTTTCAGCAGTTTCGGATCGGTCACTTTTAACACCATTCCCTTAGTTGCCGGGAATTTTTGCGGAGTGGTGCTGACGATTTCAATATCAAATTTCTCTACTTTATCGTTTTCAATAACCGTCAGCATTTGCGCCGGTCCTTTTTTCACTTCATTTGACAAAGCAATCGGAAGCGCTTTGTCTGAGATGTTGTTTTTAATCGGCTGATGCAGTTTCCCGAAAATGCCGAACGGACTGTTGCGGTTAATATCGCCGATCGTTTTCCGTTCTGACGAAAACCTCGCCAGTTTTTCGCCGGGATTGCCGCCTTTTCCTTTTTCAATTGATGTTACAGTTGAACGGACGATTTCGCCGTCTTCCACAACAATCGGTTTTTTCGTATCCATATCAGAAATGACGTGGCCCAATGCGCCGTATTTTTTTGTTTTCGGTTCAAAAAATGTCATCGTGCCGATGCCGGCTGCCGAATCACGAATATAAAGGCCGATTCGATATTTTCCCTCAGCTTCGTCCTTTGTCGGAATCAGCTTTGTCTTGATTTTTTGCTTATCGCGTTTCACCAACAAATCCAAAGATTCCCCGGTCTTACCCGCTTTTTGAATAAACGGGGCGATGTCGCTCATTTTTTCAATTTTATGTCCGTTCATTTTAATAATGATGTCGCCAGATTCAATTCCCGCTTGTTCTCCCGGAGACTTTTTCCCATCCTTTGTCATCACCTGGTGAAAGCCGACGACCAAAACACCGACTGAATGCAGTTTTACACCGATGGACTGTCCGCCCGGAATGACCTTCAATTCAGGAAGGACACGCACTTTCGTTTTTTTAATGGGAAACCCGGCAAGATCATATACTACTTCTGACCGGCCTTGTTTTTGCCCTGTTATGTTTGCATGACCGTGCTCTTCTCTCAGCGTAAAGGCTTCTGATAATTCACCCTTTTCAGCGCTTATTGATGCATTGACCGGAACGGCTTGTGTCTGGTTTTCAAAGACGCTCATTTCTGACGGTATCAGTAAATATTCTTTAAATGGCTTAAAAAAGCCTACACTTAGTAAAGAAACAAGGAGAATTACACCTATTGCTTTCCTCATGTTATCGTGCATTCATTCCTTCACTCTCCTCGCTCCTATCCCACACCACTTTCTTTTTCTGCTACCTCTATACTTTTGCCTTTCTGCACTTGATTTATAACCGGCATACGAAGAAAAACATTGGATACACTGTTAGAGAAATGGAACAAAAAAATAAGCTGCCTGTATCAGCAGCTTATCCTGTCGTTTTTACCTGTCCGGCCTGTTTTAAAAGCTCTTGCGCATGCCGTTTTGTCAGATCGGTCACTTCAACACCCGCAATCATGCGGCCGATTTCCGCTACCTTATCCTGCTTGGAAAGCGGCGTGACATGTGTTGTCGTCCGTCCGTCTTTGAATTCTTTTGCGATCAAAAGGTGCGTATCCGCCATAGCGGCAACCTGCGGCAGGTGTGTAATGCAGAGCACCTGTGAACCGGTCGATACTTTATGGATTTTTTCCGCGATGGCTTGAGCAACCCGCCCGCTTACGCCAGTGTCCACTTCATCAAAGATGATGGAAGTGACATCCTGCTGGGAAGAAAAAATACTCTTCAGCGCCAGCATCACCCTTGAAAGTTCGCCGCCGGATGCGACCTTTGACAGCGGTTTTAACGGCTCACCTGTGTTCGTTGAAATTAAAAATTTCACGAGGTCAATTCCCTTTTGGGTAAGCTGCACGGGCTGGCCGTTGACAACCGGCGCTTCACTGGCAGACGGATCGGTTTTCACGAGAAATTCCGTATCAAACGTTGATTTGCCCATATACAGGCTTTTTAATTCCCGATGAATTGCTTCCGCCAGTTTTTTCGCCCAGGCTTTTCTGATTTTTGATAAATTGGCGGCTTCTACGGCCACATCTTTGCCGACGGACTCCAGTTCCTTCTTCAGCGCTTCAAGGTGGCTGTCGCGGTTTTCGATTTGATCGATTTCCTCTTCTATTTTGGAGCCGTATTCCAGAATGTCTTCGACCGTCGCTCCGTATTTACGCTTCAGCTGTTTAATCTCGTTTAAACGGGTTTCAATAAAATTCAGCCGTTCCGGGTCATACTCCAGATCATCTAGCAGATTGCGCATTTGAAAGGTTGCATCCTCCAGCAGATAATAGGAACTTGACACACTTTCTGACAGCTTTTGCAGCGGTTCATTGATATCCGAAATGTCTTCAAGCTGGGCAGAGGCCATTCCGACCCAGTCAAGCCCCCCCTGTTCGCTGCGGAGCGCATTATAGGCGTTTTGCAATGATTCATAAATTTTTTCAAAGTTGGATATCTGCTTCCGCTCTTCTTGAAGAAGCTCGTCTTCATTCAATTCAAGCTTCGCTGATTCGATTTCTTCAAGCTGAAATTGGATCAGATCTAACCGATGCGCCATTTCCTGTTCGCTTTCCGACAGCTTCTTCACTTTTTTGAGCAGCTTCATATAACGGTCGTAGCCTTCTTGGTATGCCTGAAGCGCTGATTCGGCCTCAGCGCCCGCAAATTTATCCAAAAGCTCTAAATGTTTGTCATCTTCCATTAAAAGCTGGTTGTCATGCTGCCCGTGAATATCTAATAAAAGTCTGCCGATCTCCCTCAAAGCCGCAATCGTTACTAATTTTCCGTTGACACGGCAGACGCTTTTTCCCCCGGCATTAATGTCTCTTCTCATGACAATCATGTCGTCAGATGCGTCTATTCCCTGCTCACGGCACACCTCAAAAACGGGATGGCCGCTGTCCAAAAGAAACAGTCCTTCAAGCTCGGCCTTTGTTTCACCGTAACGGACAAATTCAGACGACCCGCGGCCGCCGACTAACAGGGAAACGGCGTCTATAATAATTGACTTGCCGGCCCCTGTTTCTCCCGTCAGGACGGTGAGCCCCCGTTCAAACGAAATCGTCAGTTCCTCTATAATGGCAAAGTTTTTTATTGATAGTTCAGCTAACAAACAGCATTCCACCTTTTATCTGATAATTACGCTACAGCAGCTCCAAAAGACGGCTTTGAACGCCCTCCGTATCTTCAGGCGTCCTGCAGATGATTAAAATTGTGTCATCTCCGCAGATCGTGCCCATGATTTCTTCCCATTCGAGATTATCCATCAAAGCGCCGATTGCCTGCGCATTCCCCGGCATCGTTTTTAATACAATCATGTGGCTTGCTGAGTCAATTTTTACGAACGCATCCATTAATGAACGCTTCAGTTTTGACAGCGGGTTGAACCGCTGATCCGCCGGCAGGCTGTATTTGTAGGAACCGTTATTGGTCGGCACCTTTACGAGATGCAGTTCTTTAATGTCCCTGGAAACAGTCGCCTGGGTTACCTTATACCCTTCTTCTCTCAGCATGTCAACTAAGTCATCCTGCGTTTCAATCTCATGGCTTGTAATAAGCTCTCTGATTTTTATATGCCTTTGGCCTTTTGTCATGTAAGCACCTCTGTTTTCAAGCTGTTCTTGTCATTATGTTAACCGCTTCTTGATAAAAAGTACATGATGGCAGAAAAAAGGAATAATAGCCCCCTATTATTCCGGTACATCTGTCTTTTTGGCTTTTAATGTTTCATGTGCTTCGCGGACGGTACGGAGAATATCTTCTTCCGGCAGTTCAGCGCCGCTTCCGTCTTCTCCCTCCCACTTCAAATGAAGCAGAAACTCGATATTGCCGTCTCCCCCTGTAATCGGTGAGAAGGACAGTCCTTTCACTGTATATCCTTCAGAAGCGGCAAACTGATTCATACGGCGGAGAACGTCAGCATGAACGCCGGGATCTCTGACAATGCCTTTTTTTCCGACTGATTCACGTCCGGCTTCAAATTGCGGCTTCACCAGTGCGATACAATCGCTTCCCGGCACAAGCAGCGTTTTTAAAACCGGCAGAATAAGACGGAGTGAGATGAAAGAAACATCGATCGTCGCGAATTCCGGCAGACCCTCTGTGAAATCGGAAGGCTCGGAATAGCGGAAATTCGTCCGTTCCATGACGACGACCCTCTCGTCCTGTCTCAGCTTCCAAGCAAGCTGATTATAGCCGACATCCACTGCGTAGGACCGCTCAGCTCCGTTTTGGAGGGCGCAATCCGTGAATCCCCCTGTAGACGAGCCGATATCAATCATCGTTTTGCCTTTTACTGAGACGGGAAACACCCCAAGAGCTTTCTCAAGCTTTAATCCGCCTCTGCTGACGTATTTAAGAGGGTTTCCTTTTACCGTTAACGGAAGATCCCGGGCGATTTTTTCACCCGGTTTGTCCAATCGGTTTTCATTTGAGTATACGATGCCCGCCATAATGGCGCGTTTCGCTTTTTCCCGCGTTTCCGCAAGGCCTTTTTCTACAAGAAGTACATCTAATCGTTCTTTTTTTGCTGTCATGATCCAATTCCTTTATGTGTCTTCGGCGGCATCAGCAGTTTAATCCGGTTCATAACCTCAGCCTTTGTGAGACCGATTTCTTCAAGCAGGGCGGTTACGCTTCCGTGCTCAATGAACCGGTCAGGAATGCCCATTCTGTCAATCGGCGTATGATACATGCCGAGGTCATGAGCGAATTCAAGAATCGTGCTTCCGAATCCGCCTTCAAGCACGGCTTCTTCAATCGTTAAAATCGGCAGACCTTCATTAAGAATCGCCTTCATCATTTGTTTATCAATCGGTTTTATGAACCGCGCATTGACGACACGCACGGACAGGCCTTCTTTTTGCAGTTCTTCAGCCGCTTCGAGCGCCATTTCAATGGTCGTTCCAAACGTTAAAATCACCGCGTCTTTTCCGGGACGGAGCACTTCCCATGTTCCGATCGGGATGGTTTTCAGCTCTTTATCCATCTTTACGCCGAGCCCGTTTCCGCGCGGGAAGCGCATCGCGATCGGACCCTCCTCATAAGCAAGAGCTGTATTGACCATATGGCGGCCTTCATTTTCATCCTTCGGCATCATTAAAACGAGGTTCGGTATATGACGCAAAAAGGCAATGTCAAAGACGCCTTGATGGGTCTCCCCGTCAGCGCCGACCAAACCCGCGCGATCAATGCCGATAAATACATTCGCGTTTTGACGGCAGATGTCATGGACGACCTGGTCATACGCCCGCTGCAAAAAGGTCGAATAGATCGCGAGAAACGGCTTCATGCCTTGAAGCGCCATTCCCGCGGCCATCGTCGCCGCATGCTGTTCTGCGATTCCGACATCAAACATGCGCTCCGGAAATTCTTTCGCAAACCCTTCCAGCTTAGAACCGACCGGCATGGCCGGTGTAATCGCGACAATTCTGTCATCCTCGCGCGCCAGCTCCTGCACGGTGCCGCTGACGAGTCCGCTCCATGAAGGCGCCGCGGCTTTCGGCTTGACGAAATCACCCGTATTGATTTTGTACGGGCCAGTCCCGTGCCATGTCCCGATTGTGTCGGTCTCTGCCGGTTTATAGCCTTTGCCCTTTTTTGTGATGACATGTAAAAGGACTGGGCCTTTTGTTTTTTTGGCGTATTGCAGGTTTTCAAACAGCTCGTGGTAGGAATGACCGTCTACCGGGCCTAAATACGTAAAGCCCAGCTCTTCAAAAAACATGCCTGACACAAGCATATATTTTAAGCTGTCTTTTATCCGCTCAGCCGTGGCGGCCAATTTTCCGCCGACGGCCGGGATGCGCTTAAATAAATATTCAAGCTCGTCTTTTACCCATTGATATTTGCCGGCCGTGCGAAGCCGGCCGAGCATAGAATGAATCGCCCCGACATTCGGCGCAATGCTCATCTCATTATCATTCAGGATGACGATCATATCTTTTTTCTCGTCGCCGATATGGTTCAGTGCTTCAAGCGCCATTCCTCCGGTTAAAGCGCCATCCCCGATAATCGGGATGATATATTCTTTCGTCCCTTTAATATCGCGGGCGGCAGCCATTCCCATCGCGCCTGAGAGCGATGTTGAGCTGTGGCCTGTTTCCCATACGTCATGTTCGCTTTCGCTGCGTTTCGGGAAACCGCAAAGCCCTTTATATTGGCGCAAGGTTTCAAACTCCTTGCCGCGTCCGGTTAACAGTTTATGAACATAGGACTGATGTCCGACATCCCATAAAAATTTATCTTTCGGACTGTCAAATTCTTTGTGAAGCGCAATCGTCAGCTCGACAACCCCAAGGTTCGGCCCGATATGGCCGCCTGAGGCAGACAGCGATGTGATGAGAAAATTGCGGATTTCCTCACCCAGCTCTTCCAGCTGTTCAATTGACATCTTTTTAAGAAATGACGGGTCCTGTATTGATAAAAGATCCAAAGCGGATCAACTCACTTTCAGCATGAATTTCTGCAAATTAAACAGTGTCTTTTTGAAAAAAGAAAAAGACTCTCTTTTTATTTTCATCGAAACTGCTTACATTTTACCATAGGAGCGGCAGCCCCTTCAAATCAGGATCGTTTTAATGATCTCTCGCCGCTATTAAATCGCAGAGGTCATGCAGCAGTTCTTTCTGAAGAGACAGGCCGCTGATGATCCGTTTCGCCTCGCTGATATGATACGAAAGCTTCTCTTTCGCACCTTCAAGCGTTAAAAGCGACGGATACGTTGATTTTTCATTCGTCGTGTCTGAACCGACCGGTTTGCCGATCTTCTCCTCATGCCCTTCAATATCAAGGATGTCGTCTCTGATTTGAAATCCGATGCCGATATGGCTGCTGAACAGACGCAGCTTTTCGATTTCATCCTCCGGCGCATCTGCCAAAATAGCGCCTGCCGTCACGGAAAAACCGAGGAGCTTGGCCGTTTTCCGCTCATGGATGGATTCCAGCTCCTCAAGCGTTACCTGCTTTTGTTCCGCTTCCATGTCGGCAGCCTGCCCGCCGACCATTCCTTCCGTTCCTGCCGCTTGGATCAGTTCCTCGACGAGACGGAGCCGTTTTTCCGCTGAAACCGCGTCAGACACGTGTGATGTGATTAATTTAAAGCTTTCTGTCAGAAGTCCGTCTCCGGCCAATACAGCTGCCGCTTCTCCGAAGACTTTATGGTTTGTCGGCTTTCCCCGGCGCAAATCATCATCGTCCATGCAAGGCAGATCATCATGGATTAAAGAATACGTATGAATCATTTCAACAGCGCATCCGACCGGAATCCCGTCTTTTTCATCTTTTCCGTAAGCATTCAAAACGGCTAAGACAACGAGGGGGCGCAGCCTCTTTCCGCCCGCTTCCAAAGAATACAGCATAGATTTTTTGAGGGTTTCCGGCATGGCGAGCCGTTCTGTATACAAGGAAAGATTCCGCTCAATCAGTTGTTTGCGCGATGCTAAAAATGCGTCCAGTTTATTTGTCACCTTCGTCTTCCTCCTGAACGCTGAAAGGTGCAAGTTCTCCGTTATCTTTTAAAATAAAGTCCATTTGTTTTTCGACATGCTGAAGCTTTTCATGGCACATTTTTGAAAGGGCCATTCCTTCCTGAAAATAATTAATCGCCTGCTCCAGCGGCACGTCTCCTTCTTCAAGCTTTGCGACAATGCCTTCAAGGCCTTTCATCGCCTCTTCAAATGTCAGCTCTTCACTTTTTTTGGTTTCTGTCATTATCGTTCGCCTCTCTTTTGCAATACTTCACACGTCAAAACGCCGTCTGTCATCTTTACTTCAAGCGTATCATGTTGTTCCACTTGATCAACGCTTTTGATCAGCTCTTTGTCTTTATAGGCCAGACTGTATCCTCTCTCCATAACTTGAAGGGGACTTAATGCATTCAGTTTACCAAGAACCGTCTGAAACTGCGAATGAAGCTGCTTCAGCTGGACATTCATGCTCCGCGTCAGCTGATTTGAGCGCTCTTCGTACCGTTTTTTCGCCTGTTTCAGCTGGGTTTCAGGGTGAAGCGCCGTTAATCTGTACGTATTCCGCTCCAGCTGCCTTTCTTTCCGCTCCGTAAGCCCTGTGAGCTGTGCTTGGAATTGCTGATACAAAAGATCAAACTGCTGTTCTTTTTGGGTATACAATCGTTTCGGAAAACGGAATGCGTAAGATGACTGGAGCGATTGAACCCGTTCTTTTTTCTTGCCGATATGCTGCTGCATCGCTCTTGTCAGGCGGACTTCTGCCGTTTTTGTCCGTTCCATTAAGTCCGTCGTGTGAGGAACGGCGATTTCTGCCGCTCCTGTAGGCGTTGCAGCCCGGATATCCGCGACGAAATCACTGATTGTAAAGTCTGTTTCATGTCCGACGGCCGATATAACCGGAATGGCGGAAGCAAAAATCGCCCGGGCGACGATTTCTTCGTTAAACGCCCACAATTCTTCGATCGAGCCCCCTCCCCTTCCGACGATCAGAACGTCACACATCTTTTGCGAATTGGCTTCTTCAATGCGCTTCACAATCGATCTGCTGGCGTTTTCACCCTGAACGAGCGCGGGAAGCACAATGACTTTCACCAGAGGGTATCTTCTTTTGAGTGTGGTAATGACGTCTCTGACGGCCGCTCCCGTCGGTGACGTGACAACCCCGATCGTGGCTGGAAAAGCGGGGATGGCCTGCTTATGCCGGTCATCAAACAACCCTTCGCCGGCAAGTTTTTTCTTTAATTCTTCATAGGCTAAGTAAAGCGCCCCAACACCGTCCGGCTGCATTTCTTTCGCGTACAGCTGATAGCTTCCGCTCGGTTCATAGACGGAGATGCCGCCTCTTACGATGACCTTCATTCCGTCCTCAGGCTTAAACGCAAGCCTTGAACTTTGCCTTTGAAACATGACGGCCTGCATGCGGGCATGCTCATCTTTTAAAGTAAAATAGATGTGGCCTCTTGTATGGATTTTAACGTTGGACAGCTCACCTTTAATCCAAATGTCTTCAAGATGAGGGTCTACATCGAATTTTCGTTTAATATATTTGGTCAGTGCGGAAACCGTGACATATGCCGCTTCACTCACATCCTGCACTCCTTTCATAAAGGCTTTTTGCCCTAAACTAAGAAAAAAACCCGCTCTGGCTGAAAGGAGCCTTAAGAAGCGGGTATCGTGCTCATTGTCACACTTTTTGTGACTGCCTCCGGTTATCTATGATAACGTACGTCTGGCAGATTTAACAGTATTATGCGCAAGCATCGTGATGGTCATCGGACCTACTCCGCCCGGGACCGGCGTAATGAAAGATGCTTTTTCTTTCGCTTCATCAAACTGAACGTCTCCGCAGAGTTTTCCGCTTTCGAGGCGGTTGACGCCGACATCAATGACAATGGCGCCCTCTTTAATTTGATCAGCTGTGATGAAGTTCGCTTTACCGACCGCAACCACAAGAATATCTGCTTTTTTCGTATGCTCAGACATATTTTTTGTACGGGAATGGCAATATGTGACGGTCGCATTTTCGTTCAGCAGCAGCTGGCCGACCGGTTTACCGACAATATTGCTTCGTCCGACTACAACAACTTCTTTGCCGGAAAGATCTACGTTCGTCTTTTTCAATAACTCGACAATTCCGTGCGGTGTGCAAGGAAGAAATGTATCTTCTCCAAGCAGCATTTTCCCGACGTTGAGAGGGTGGAAACCATCAACATCCTTATCAGGGGAGATCCGCTCGATGACGGCTTTTTCAGAAATATGATCCGGGAGCGGCAGCTGGACGAGAATGCCGTGAAATTCCGGATTTTGATTGTACTCGTCAATCACTGTTAAAAGCTCCGCTTCGGTTAAGCTTGAGTCAAAGCGGTCAAGCTTAAACTTCATTCCCATTGTTTCAGCGGCTTTTTTCTTGCCTGTCACATATGAAACAGAGGCGGGATCGTCGCCGATTAAAATGACCGCCAAGCCCGGCACTACGCCTTGTGCTTTCAGCTCTTCTACTTCTTTTGCCAATTGTTCGCGTTTTTCTTTAGCCGTTTCTTTTCCGTCGATGATTGTTGCAGTCATTTTCTTTCCTCCTATGATTCAATATCAGTTTTGATGTTAGAAAGAACCCCGTTTACGAATTTTGCAGCTTTATCGTCGCCGAACCGTTTTGCCAGCTCGATGGCTTCGTTTAATGACACGTTAGCAGGAATGTCGTCAGTATAAACCATTTCATACACCGCCAGACGGAGGATCGCGCGGTCTACGTTTGCAATCCGGTCAAGCTTCCAATTGACGAGATGGCCGGAAATCATTTCATCAAGCTGCACCTGATGTTCAAGCACTCCGTACACCAGCTGTTCAAAGAAGTCATCTGTTTTTCCGCCATCAAGCGCGTGCTCGATGGCCTCGTTCGGTGCAATATCGCTGACATCAATCTGAAAAAGTGCCTGCAAAGCTTTTTCTCTAGCTGTTCTTCTTTTCATTTTCTTTCTCCTTCAGATCCTCTTTATCCGCTTGTCGTTAAGCCTAAAGAGATCATAACATATTTTTTTCCCAATCGCATGTCGAAATTTAGGTTTTTTCACCCTAATACCGAATGTTTTTACAAACCCTTCGAATTTCATTCGGATTTCACAGCATGAAGAAACTCGGCTGCCGTTTGTAAGCCGGCTTTCTTCATGCCTGAAAAGAAGGGAAACGTATAAAAAACCAAAGGGCTGCCCATCCCCTTGGTTTTTATACGCTCATTACATTTCTTCGTCGATTTCGACTTCTTGGGCTTTCGTGTCAAATTGAATGCCGACGATATGAATATTGATTTCATTGATGGTCAGAGACGTCATATTTAATAAGGTTTGGCGGATATTCTCCTGAACGCTTGCCGCCACTTTCGGGATCGAAATCCCGAATTGAACGACGCAATAGACGTCAATAGTAATCCCGTCATCGGCTAAATCGACCTTTACGCCTTTGCCGTGATTGATTTTGCCGAAGCGTTCTACGACGCCTGTGGCGAAATTGCCGCGCATTTCAGCTATTCCTTCAACCTCGGAAGCGGCGATGCCGGCAATGACTTCAATGACTTCAGGAGCAATTTCAACTTTGCCTAAATGACCCTCATCATGATCCATTTTAAGCACACTGTTGTCTTCCATTCAATTCACCTCCCGCAAAAATTATGAGCCCATTACATCATATGTTTCTAAAAACTTTGTATTAAACTCTCCGCTGACAAATGTTTCATGTTCAAGCAGTTTCAGATGGAACGGAATCGTTGTTTCAATACCTTCAATCACAAATTCGCTCAGCGCGCGTTTCATCCGTGCGACCGCCTCATCACGCGTTGTTCCGTATGTGATGACTTTGGCAATCATGCTGTCATAGTACGGCGGGATCGAATAGCCCGGATATGCGGCTGAATCCACGCGCACGCCGAGTCCGCCCGGCGGCAGGTACATGTTAATCTTACCAGGTGAAGGCATGAAGTTTTTCGCAGGATTTTCAGCGTTGATGCGGCATTCAATCGCCCAGCCGTTAAATTCAACGTCTTCCTGTCTGAGCGAGAGCTCCTGTCCGGATGCCACTTTGATCTGTTCTTTGATCAGATCCGTTCCCGTCACCATTTCTGTGACAGGGTGCTCTACTTGAATACGCGTGTTCATCTCCATGAAGTAATAGCGCTGTTCTCTGTAGTCATAAATGAACTCTACTGTACCGGCTCCCGTGTAACCGACGGCCTTCGCTGCTTTTACCGCTGCTTCACCCATCTGCTCTCTGATTTCAGAATCAAGCGCAGGTGACGGCGACTCTTCAAGAAGTTTTTGCAGACGTCTTTGGATAGAACAGTCACGCTCTCCAAGATGGATCGTGTTTCCGTAATTATCGGCAAGCACCTGAATTTCAACATGGCGGAAATCTTCTATGTACTTCTCGATGTACACACCCGGATTTCCGAATGCCGTAGCGGCCTCCTGCTGGGTGATTTCGATGCCTTTAATCATCTCTTCTTCTGTGCGTGCGACCCGGATGCCTTTTCCGCCTCCGCCCGCAGTGGCTTTTATAATCACAGGATACCCAATTTCACCCGCAAGCGAAACCGCTTCTTCGGTATTTTTTATGATTCCTTTTGAACCGGGCACAATCGGCACGCCCGCTTGCTGCATCGTGTCACGTGCGATATCTTTTGTCCCCATCTTCGAAATGGCGTCAGCCGAAGGGCCGACAAACGTCACGTTTAATTCCTCGCACAGCTCGGCAAAATCGGCGTTTTCAGCTAAGAATCCGTATCCCGGATGAATCGCATCCGTACCGGTCAGCTTTGCGACGCTGACGATGTTCGTTACATTTAAATAGCTGTCTTTTGATGTTTTCGGCCCGATACAAAAAGCCTCATCGGCCATTTGGACATGCAGGGCCTCTTTATCTGCCTCAGAATAAACGGCTACAGTTTCAATGCCAAGCTCTTTGCAGGCCCGGATGATTCTGACGGCAATTTCTCCTCGGTTGGCGATCAATAGCTTTTTAATCATAATAGCAGGTCTCCTTACTCAGCTTTTACAAGAAATAGAGGTTGTCCGTATTCGACCAGCTGGCCGTTTTCAACTAACACTTCAACGATTTCTCCTTTTACTTCCGCTTCAATCTCGTTAAAGAGTTTCATTGCTTCTACGATACAAACCACTGTATTTTCGTTCACTTTTGAACCTTGGTTTACGTAAGGGCCGGCTTCCGGCGATGAAGAAGCATAAAACGTTCCGACCATCGGAGACGTAATTTTGTGCAGGTTTTCATCTTGTTTCGGCGCTTCCTGAACAGGATCAGCTTCGCGCGCTTCCGGTTTTGCAGCCTGCGGAGCAGGTGCGTAAGCGGCGGGAACAGCTGGAGCTTGTCCCGTTATATTCACTGCCGGCGCTTCATTTTTTTTCAGCTTCAGACTTACGCCTTCCATCTCGTAAACAAATTCGTCAATGGAAGATTCATCGATTCTTTTTATCAGTTCATGAATTTCGTTGATTTTTAACATCAGTTCCACTCCTATGTATAAAAAATAGAAATTTATGGGTTGCTACTAAAAGTACATACTATGTTTATCTTACAGGAGCGGTTGTGTAAATTCAACACTGATCTAAAATGACAGCAAAAAAGCCCGCAGCGGGTGCGGGCGGTTCAGGCATCTTATTTTGTCGGTTCAAACGTAACGGCGACGTCTTTCATCGACTTGATTTCTTTTTTCACCAGGTCAATGATGGCGGAAGCTTTTGCGTTGGAATGTTTGTCAGACATGACCGTAATGTTGATTTTGTCACCTTCAGCATCCACGAGCGCATCTTTGTAGCCTTGCGTTTTAATGAGCGTTTCCAGCTGTTTTTCTTTCCCTTCCGCATTGCTCAGCGCCGTCATTTTATCGTAGGCTTCGCTTTTTTCTTTTGCTGTCGCATCATCGCTTGAAACGATGCTGTTTAACTGTTCTCTTTCTTTGCTTCTCGCGTCTTCAAGTTCCAAGCGGTATGCGGTAAATAAATTTTCATCAGCTGTTTCTGTGGCGACCGATCCGTCTTTTTCCGATGCTTCGGCTGACGTTTCTTTATCCTCTTTTGTGCCTTTAGAATCTTTCGTTCCTTTTGTTCCGTCTTCTTTTTCTGTGCCGCCTTCGCTCTTTTCTTCCGTTTTAGGAGCCGGCGTTTTTTCTGTGGCGATTTCCCCGCTGCTTTTTTCGGTTTTCATCTGCACGGCATTTTTGCTTTCCGGCGACATAATATAATAAACACTTAATACCACGACGAGACTGAGCATTGTTAAAAGCCAAACCGTTTGTTTTTTCAGCATGATTTATGAATCCTCCTTGATTTTTTTAGGGGCAACCGCTACACGGTAGCTCGGAACATCAAGCACCCTTGTGACGGCATCAATGATGGTTTTTTTTATTTGAACGTTGTCCACTCCTTGAGCAACAACGAGTACACCGCGGATATCGGGTTTTTTCGTCTGAACGACGACCGGGGTTTCCTGATCCCCGTTTCGAATCATGACAATTTGTTCTTCAGAGGTTTGATCGGTTACGCTTCTTTTGCCGCCTTCTTTATCGGTTTCTTCAGTGGTGGTGTCTTTTTTCGTTTTATTTTTCTCAAACACTTTTAAAGATGTGGCGTCTACGTTTACGACTATTGATACATCCTCCACGCCGATAATCGTTTCAAGGATCTCTTTCAGCTGGTTTTCATAGTCTCTCTCGTAATCATCAATCGTGTTTTTGGCGCTGCTGTCTTTTGATGCTTTAAAAACGGGTGCGCTTTTTTGCCCGCTCTTATCGTCTGTACGGCCGGACATGACGGTCTGCGCCGTTTCGCCCTTCCCGGTTTTTTCCGGTGAAGAGAACATCTGGCTGACCAGCATAAAAGATACGCCGAGCACAAACACGAACAGAAAGTAATGATATTTTGTCAGTTTTGGTTTTTCTCCGTCTTTCGCCTGTCCGATCATCAGCTGTTTTTTGAGTGTGGTCCATAGTCCGTTTTTATTCATGGCCGTTTTTCTCCCCGCCTTCCATATAAACCGTAATTTTCTCACTGCCGATTTCCCATATATCCGCAAGTTTTTCTTTGATGACTGCGGCCTCCTTTTTGCCGGCTGCGCCTTCGGGTTCGTATTTGCGGTCTGTGCGGATGTCGATCGGTGCGACGGTTTGCACGGTTTTTTCAGAAGATGGGGCCATATACACGCTGATCGTTTTTACATCTTCTTCTGAACGAACCTGTTCTTCCGCTGTAAGGCGGATGTCGTCTATTTTGTATTCGTCATGACTGAACATCTCCTCCGCTTTCTTTTTTAGTTGGACAGCCATTTCTTCTAAAACATATGCGCGGTTTGATGCTTGTATTTCTTTTTTTTCTGATTTGATTTGATTTTTTATGTCAGCGGATTGAGATTGCTCTTGTTTTGTCAAATAATCGAAGATGATCTCCGGGTCTGTTTTGAAAAGTTTGAATATCGGGTTGAGCATGACAATGATTAACAGCAGGCTGACAACCATCTTTGCGTATTTTTGCATACTGGAGCTGGGCAGCAGCATGTCGATGACGATGGCAAATAAGATAAACAAAATAATGCTTGTCAGCCATTCTGTTAAAAAGCTCATATCCAATGGGCCTCCTTTATTTCATCATCATGGTGAGATTTCCTGCTGTAATAATGACTGTGATGCTGAGGAAAAACATGAGAGAGACAATGGCGAGCGCCGCAAAAATATAGAGCACGCTTCTGCTGATGACGCCGAGACACGTAATGACGGGCCCGCCTCCGAGCGGCTGCAGAATGGCGGCCGCGAGCTTATAAATAAAAGCGAGAGAAAGCACTTTGATCGCCGGAAATGCGGAGATACAGATCAAAATTCCGACACCGAGGATTCCCACAGTGTTTTTTAATAAGAGTGAGGCGCTGATGACCGTATCGGTCGCATCCGTAAACATCCGGCCGAGCACGGGAATAAAATTGCCCGTTATAAATTTTGCAGTCCTGAGGGTGATCCCGTCTGTCACGGCAGCCGAAGCCCCCTGAACGGAGATGACGCCGAGAAACACGGTGAGGAATACGGCAAGCGCGCCGATCGCGATATTTCTGAGGAGATTGGCAAGCTGTGTGACTTTGTATTGATCTGTCATTGTACTGACGATGCTTAAAATCGCTGACAGGAAGATAAGCGGCATGACGATGTTTTGAATGAGCAGGCCGCTCGTATTCATCAGAAATAAAATAACGGGGTGAAAAAAGGCAGCGGAAACGGCTCCACCGGAAGATGCCAAAAGCGCGAGCAAAAGCGGGATCAGCGCGAGAATGAAGCTTGTCATCGTCTGAATCGCTTCACTGGCATAATTGACGGCAACATGAAAGCTGTTTAAAGCGAGAATAATCAGTACCATATAAACAATCGCATAAGCCACTTTGCTGACGGTGCTCTGCTGGAACGCATTTTGCAGCAGCTGCAGAATGACGCAAAAAATGGTGAGAAGGATTAAAGTTCCCAGAAGTTTTCCGTTTGCGAGCACTTCATGAAACAGATAGGAAAATAAGGCCTTCAGCCACGCCTCAGGCGAGAACGTTTTTTCTCCGTTAATAAAGTCGATGATGCTTCCCTTTTGGCTTTCCGGCAGAAGACCGCCGTATTCTGTCATAATGTCGTCCCAGAACTTTCCGATGCCTTCTGTTTTCAGCGCTTCGGCCTGCTTTTTCGCCGCTTCATCAGCCGTTTCTTGGTGAACTGCGGTTTCCTGCGCCGCACCGTCTGTTCCGGCAGCTTGTACACATTCAGTCTGAAAAATTAAGAGGAGGATGAACAAAAAAGCCCCCGCCCACCGAAAGCGCTTCATTTTTTGCGCCCCCTTTCCCTTTATGATTAAGAAGGAATAAGTCCGAGAATCGTTTCAATAATAACGGTCAGTATCGGCACGGCCATCACGAGGATCAAAATCTTCCCGGCCAGCTCTATTTTCGAAGCAATCGCTCCCTGGCCCGCATCTTTTGTCAGCTGTGCTCCGAATTCAGCGATGTAGGCGATGCCGATAATTTTTAAAATGGTTTCCACATAGACCATATTGACATTTGCATTGACGGCTATTTTTTCTATCATTCTGATAATGTCGTAAATCTGGTCGATGAGATAAAGAAAGATCACGCAGCCGCTGAAGACGACAATCATAAACGCGAAAGTCGGTTTCTGTTCTTTTACGATCAGGGAGAGAAACGTGGCAATCAGGCCTAAACCTACAATTTGAACAATCTCAATCTGTAAGCCCCCCTATCCTTGGAATAGAAACACAGCTTTGATCTTTTTGAACAGGTCATCGACAATCGTCGCCACCATAAATAAAATATAGATAAAGCCAAGCAGCGTCACCCATTGGGCGTATTCTTTTTTTCCCATTTGATCAAGTATGGTGTGCAGAAACGCAACCACGATACCGACTCCGGCGATTTGAAAAATGACATTTACGTCGACTCCCATTTTATGTTTGCTCCCCTCATGTTTACATCAATAGAAGAATGAGTAACAGTCCGGCTAAAAACCCTAAACTTTTCACCATTTTTTCATTTTTCGCCTGCGCCCGTCCGGCATCCGCTTCCGCCGCTTCCAAATGTGTAAGCGCAAGCTTGATATGTTTCTGCTGAGAAACGCGGTCATGGAGCCCAAGCGTCTCCCCAAATTGCTTCAGCACATCGTATTCGCTTTTTTTCATCGCCATGGAGGGCCAGTTATGTTTCAAGCTCTGTTCCCAGGCTGTTTTGGCGGAATCGCTTCCCTGCTCAAGCCTCCTGCTGAAAGCTTGAAACAATGACGATACAGGCTTGGAAAGCTGTGCGGCGATTTGTCCCGAAGCAATGTGCAGCGGCGTATGCCCGAACATAATTTCCGCTTCAAGCGATTGCAGCGCCGCACGCAGCTGACGGATCTGTCTCGGCCTTTCAATATAGATTTTGGCGATCTCAAATCCCGTCCATGTCGTCGCCGTCAGAATGAACACGGCACCCAAAAGCTTCAGCATGTCATCACGCTCTCAGCATGCGGAACCGGTTCTCCGTCCTTTCCATACATCCTGCTGATCGTTCCCGGACCGCGGCGTCTTGACAGCTCTACATACCGGTCAAACACTTTTTCCTCCCAAAGCATTTTCAGCGACGGCCTCTTGACCAAGTCTTTCATATTCCATCCGTGCGCGGATACGATAACGGTTACGCCGGCATGGAGCGCCTCCATCAGCGCTTTTGAGTCTTCCATTCTCCCGATCTCATCTGCGATCATGACATCGGGACTCATAGAGCGGATCATCATCATCAGCCCTTCCGCTTTCGGACAGGCGTCAAGAACATCCACTCTGCGGCCGAAACTGTGCTGGGGAATGCCCCGCAGGCAGCCGGCAATTTCTGAGCGTTCATCTACGATAGCGGTCTTTTTCGCCGGAATACGTTTCGATCCGGTGCTTGAAAGCCGGGCCAAATCACGAAGCAAGGTCGTTTTCCCCGTTTGCGGAGGGCCGATGATCAGCGTATTCAGCCAGTTTTCTTTCCATAAGAAAGGGATGAGCGGTTCTGCGATGCCAAGCTTCTCCCGGGCGATTCGAATATTAAAGGAGGTAATATCCCGGAGTCCTTTGACGGCTCCGTTTTCGACGATGACTCTTCCGGCGAGCCCCACACGGTGGCCTCCTCTGATTGTGATATATCCTTTTTTCAGCTCTTCTTCCAGCGTGTACATGCTGTAATTGCTGAGCCGGCTGAGGATCAGCTGTGCGTCGCCGGCCGTACAGATATATGACAAAAACAAAGGTTGTCCTTTTCGGATCAGTTCAACCGGCCTGCCGACGCGGATTCTGATTTCCTCTGTATCCCGCCACGCTTCTTCAGACACGGCGGAGATGTTATCTCTCAATAATTCAGGGAGAACCTCTGTAATTTCATTCAATAGAGTCTCCTCCTTTTTTACCGATTGGCTTCTTTAAAATGTATGATCCGGGACAGACTTTATGACACCCGGACCCCTATTTGTGAACACCAGCTAGAATCAGCACAACCCCCGCGAAAATCAAAATCAATTTTGCATATGAAAGCTGTCCGGCAATCTGATAAATACCGATCGTCATCGTGATGATAAAAATCAGCGGGCCGACGATTGCCAAAATACTATTTACCACAACCGCTTTTCTGATGTCGTTTGTAACAAGCATGATAATGGCCGCCGATAATTCAATGAGAGAGGACAAAACTCGTAAACCGGCCATCGTTAAAACAGTAGAATTGATTGAACCAAACAAAAATTTCATTGCAATCCCCCAACTTCAAGCATTTTGTTACACTATATGCTCTAGCTGACGGAAGTAGTCTCACTATTTTCATATAGAAGAAAGATTCTGTTTCAGAACGCAAAAAAAGCCTGCCCCGTAAAAGGAGCAGACTTCGTATGTCTTTGACTATGCTCTTGACACGTAAGAGCCGTCTGATGTATTTACAACAAGCGTATCGCCTTCGTTCACGAAGAACGGTACGTTTACGACAAGACCTGTTTCCGTTTTGGCAGGTTTTGTGCCGCCTGACGCCGTGTCGCCTTTAATTCCCGGCTCTGTTTCAACAACTTTCAGTTCAACTGTGTTCGGCAGTTCAATACCGAGCGTTTCAGATTGATACATCATGATGTGCACAGACATATTTTCCAAAAGATATTTTAATTCTTCTTCGATTTGGTTTTCGTTCAATTCAAGCTGTTCATATGAGCTTGTATCCATGAACACGTGCTGATCTCCGTTGGCATAAAGATACTGCATCGTTTTTGTTTCGATTTGCGCTTTCGCCACTTTTTCACCAGCACGGAATGTTTTCTCCTGAATAGCACCCGTGCGCAGATTGCGAAGTTTAGAACGGACAAATGCCGCGCCTTTTCCCGGCTTTACGTGCTGGAAGTCAACGACGCGCCAAATGCCGCCGTCTACTTCAATCGTTAATCCTGTACGAAAATCGTTAACTGAAATCATGTTTGATGTCCTCCTATATTCCAATCACAAAATAATTAATTCTTTAGGGGAATGCGTAATTGTCCGGTTGCCGTCCTCTGTGATGATGATATCATCTTCGATTCTTGCGCCCCCAACTTCCGGTATGTATATGCCCGGCTCAACCGTTACCGCCATGCCCGGCTCAAGAACGGCCGATGACCTGAAAGACAGCCCCGGTGATTCATGGACCTCCATTCCGAATCCGTGTCCTGTTGAATGGCCGAAATACTGTCCGTAGCCTTTTGCGGTGATGTGATCCCTCGTCAGGGCATCCGCTTCTTTTCCCGTCATGCCGGGTTTAATATGCAAAACGCCAAGCGCCTGGGCATCGTATACGACCTGATAAATTTCTTTCAGTTTATCACTAGGCTCTCCGACCGCGACGGTGCGTGTGATATCAGAACAATAGCCTTTATAATACGCGCCGAAATCGAGCGTGACCAAGTCTCCCTTTTCAATCAATTTGCCGCTTGCCACTCCGTGCGGAAGGCTGGATCTCACTCCCGAGGCGACGATCATATCAAAGGAAGAACCGTCTGCTCCCTGACGTCTCATATAAAATTCAAGCTCATTCGCAACTGAAATCTCTGAGATGCCCGGTTTGATAAACGTCAGAATATGTTCAAACGCATCATCCGCAATCTTCGCAGCTTCCTCTAATATCTTAATCTCTTCACTTGACTTAATCAAGCGCAACTTTTCAACGGAATCCGCGACGGGAACCATCTCCGATTCCTGCAGCACCGCTTGGTAGGATGCATATGTTCCGTACGTCATGCTGTTTTGCTCAAAGCCGAGTTTTTTAATGCCGTACTCAAGAATTGTATCCGCAGCGGTTTGGATTAAGCTTCCGCCGTGCTCGATAATATCGAAGCCCTTTACTTGCGCCTTCGCCTGCTCGGTGTAACGGAAATCCGTGATAAATGCCGCGCGTTCTTTCGATATGACCGCAAGGCCTGACGAACCCGTAAATCCCGTCATATACTGCAGATTGGCAGAGCTTGTCACCAACATTCCGTCTATATCCAGCTGACCGAACAGATTTCGCAATTTCTCAAGTTTCATTCCCTTTCTCCTCCTCGCCGATTCTTGACTGCCGCCTGACACCGCGGGAGCATCCCCATCCGGTTTTCAGCATAAAAAATGTTCACTTCTCGTGAACATTTTACCATACCGGACAGGGATTATACACTTATTCACTTGTTGCCGAGCGCCCTTGCAAGCTTGTCTGACGTAAGCTCATTGTAGTTGAAAGAAATCGAGTAGCCGACAAACAAACCATACAGAATGTAAAGGCAAATCGTCGTCACGATTGTATCTGATTTCAATTCAGTGACAGATTTCACGTCTTCGAAAATCGGATTGAATAAGAAAAAAACCGCGCACCATAAAATGACGCCGTATACCATCCCCGGCCACATCGTTTTAAAACGCTTCAGACAGACGAAATATATAAATGCCCCGGCAATCGAAATGAATCCGATGACAACGATGCTGACCATCGTGCCGAGCCATTGTTTTTTCCATTCTCCGATCATAAACGGCTGAAGAATCATGTTGGGACTGATCTCTGAAAAATGAAAGATATATCCGAGATAGCCGATCAAACTCCAAAATACACCGCCGGCAAATCCGATACCGCAAATTCTGCCGGTAAATGAAACAGGCTGCTGATCATCACCCTGATTCTTTTTTTCTTCCTGTTCTGAATGTTTTTCGCTGGTCATCATGGCACCTCCAGTCATAGAATGCCCCAAAATTGAAAAGTCATAAAAAGTTCCGCCATATTTTCATTTAATGAGTAAATTCTAAGGAAACCGGGTATACTGCTTGTAGAAAAAGCATTGATTTTCCGGCTGTCAAACTAGAGGTTTACTGCTGTTTCCTGTACAATAGAGTGAAAGGAAATGGTTAGTAAATCCTAAGAAAACAGGCAGGTTGATAAACAATGTCCAAACACAAAACGCCGCCCGCATACGGCGGTCAGGCTGTCGTTGAAGGGGTTATGTTCGGCGGCAGAAAAAATTATGTTACCGCCATCCGCAGGAATGACGGAAGCATTGATTTTTTCAAGCTTCCGAGAGTGCCGAACCCCAAGCTTTCGGTTTTAAAAAAGATTCCTTTTTTGCGGGGAATCGTCGCAATTATCGAGGCAAGCGCCAACGGCACAAAGCATTTAAACTTCTCCAGCGAACGTTACGGGCTTGACCCCCAAGATGACGCCAAGCTGGAACAGGAAGATAAGAAGGGTTCGGGATTATCGATGTTTTTCAGCCTGGCGGTGATCGGCGTTCTATCGTTTTTGTTCAGCAAATTCGTTTTTACGCTCGTCCCGGTCTTTTTAGCTGAGCTTGTAAGGCCCGTTTTTTCCTCAGACGCAGCGCAGATCGGCATCGAAAGCCTGTTTAAGCTTATCCTGCTTCTCGGCTACATTTATTTTTTATCAATGACGCCGTTAATTAAAAGAGTGTTTCAATATCATGGAGCCGAACATAAGGTCATAAACTGTTATGAACAGAATTTACCAATTACGATAGAAAATGTTCAGAAACAGTCGCGGCTGCATTACCGATGCGGTTCAAGCTTTATCTTATTTACGATCATTGTCGGCATGTTTGTCTATTTACTCGTTCCGACAGATCCGCTTTGGGTGCGGATTTTAGACAGGATTGCGCTTATACCGGCCGTCCTCGGCATCTCCTTTGAAGTGCTTCAGCTGACGAACAGGGTTCGGAATATCCCCGTTTTGAAGGTGCTCGGTTATCCCGGCCTGTGGCTGCAGCTTTTAACGACAAAGGAACCGGAAGATGACCAAGTCGAGGTTGCCATAGAAAGCTTTAACGAGCTTCTCAGACTGGAAGACATTTCAGAACAGAGCGAAAAGCCGTCTCACAACGCAATCTGAACCGTTACCTGTTATTATTTTCGGAGGTGGGCAGTTATGAATCATCGTGTACAACCTTTTTTTGCTGTATTAATAGCGCTTGGCGCATTCGGTTTCATTTATGCGGCGGTCACAAACCCCGGACAGATGATCTCAAGAGCGATCACCGTCATTATCGCAGGCATCATTATTTATTTTATCGTGAGATCGGTCCTGAACCGCCGCGCCGGACGTGACGGAACCGCTTTCAGAAAAGCGGCCAAACAATCGCGGCTCCGAATGAAGGAGCAAAAAGCGAAGCACCGCGCCGGCCACAGGGGGCGGGTCAGCCATTTGCGGAGCGTGCCGAGCAGCAGCAGACCGAAGCCGATGATTCTTAAGAAAAAAAGCGAGACCCAGCTTACCGTCATAGAAGGTAAAAAGAATAAAAAGAAAAACAGAGCGCTTTTTTAATAGCTCCATTTCTTCAAAAATTGCTCTGTTTTGCTTTTTCCTAGCTCAATGAGAGCTAGTTTTTTTTGCGGTGTGAGGTGAAACTCCGTCGCCATCACATGTTCCACGGGAATAAAAATAATATTCTGTTCGTACTTTGTCGCGATATGTCTGGCATCATGAGCGTCTTTCATCGTTTCAAACAAAGCGCCGAACAGCTCAAAAGCGTTCCGGATTGATTTCTTCGGACGCTCTTTTTCATTAGGGGAAAGTGAAATTCCGATGACCGGCCGTTTGCGCTCTTTTGAAAACAGCCAAATCGGAAAATTGCTTAACACGCCGCCGTCAACAACCGTTGAAATGCCTTTTTCGGTCTTCAGTTTAATCGGTTCAAAAAAATAAGGGATGCTGCAGCTCATTCTGACAGCTCTGGCAACCGGGAACACCTCCGGATTTAATCCGTAGCGGGGAAGGTCGTCGGGAAGCACGATCATCGTTCCGTTCGTCAGATCTGAAGCGATCAGACGGAGCGATCCTTTTTTCATATCGCCGAACGCGATGATGCCCTTCGCTTTTAATTTATCCGCAATCCACTTTTCCAGCACATCGCCTCTGTATAATCCGAGGCGCCAATATATCGACACCCACTGCAGGATTTTCAGCGGGAGGAATGAGCATCTCTGATCAAGCAATTGCCTTCCGTCCACATCATCGATGATCGCATGAACCTCTCTGCTCGTGTAGCCCGCAGCGATCAATGCGGCAATAATCGCGCCGGCGCTTGTTCCGGCGAGCCTTTCAAAGCGAAAGCCCTTTTCTTCCAGCGCTTCATAAGCGCCGGCAAGCGCCACCCCTTTTATTCCCCCGCCCGAAAATACGCCGTCAATCTGCATAGCGCGCCCTCTCCCTTCCATCCAAGGTGTATTATTATTTTAAGAAACGGCTTGGGGAAATAGACCAAAGAATGAAGACATTAAAAAAAGGGCGCCCTATTTGGGCCGCCCTTTTATTCACCGGGAGTTTCGGTTTTTTTCTGTACGGATTTCAATTCTTTTTTCCGGCTGTCGTCATCTTCAAAATACTGGACGAGATCGCCGATGCGGTCAATGCTGTTCCAGCTCAGATGATGTTCGATTCCTTCTACATCATTGTAAATCTTCTCTTCATCAACACCAATGATTCGTAAAAACTGCTCAAGCAATTCGTGTCTGTATACGAGCCGTTTGCCGATCTTTTTGCCTTTTGACGTCAATACGAGCCCGCGATATTTTTCATAAATCAAATACTCGTCTTTATCTAGTTTTTGAACCATTTTCGTTACAGAGGAGGGATGGACTGCCAAAGCTTCCGCGATATCAGAAACCCGCGCATATCCTTTTTCTTCTATCAGCATATAAATCTGTTCAATATAATCTTCCATACTTGGTGTTGTCATCGTACCCCTCCCAAAAAGCACCTTAACTTAATAAACCATTACAAGTTTACACTAACGGTTATGAAAAAACAAGGATGCTTCCGGCCTGTCAAGCCTTAATCAGCGCTTATAATTCCATTCGTCAGACGCGTATTTCGTCTCGGCCAGCTCATTGACAAACGCAAGCTCTTCAGGAGTGAGCGTGTAAGGTTCAAGATGAATGTTCAGGCCTTCCTCAAAGCCAGCTTTAAAAGCGGTTCTGGCTTCATCCATCGTTACCGGTTTTTGGGCTAAGGCGTTGATGGCTACCGCTTTGTTTTTGAAATTCCGCTGCATGCGCTCACGGACTCTGTCGCTCGGATATAAAAACAGATCAAACAGCTTGTCCTCATCAATGTCAAGCAGGATGGAGCCGTGCTGAAGAATAACGCCTTTTTGGCGTGTCTGGGCGCTTCCCGCAACTTTCCGTCCTTCGACGACCAGCTCATACCACGAAGGCGCATCAAAGCAAACGGACGAGCGCGGATTTTTCAGGCTTTCTTTTTCTTTCTCCGTGCGCGGAATCGCAAAGTAGGCATCAAGCCCAAGGTTTCTGAATCCCTGCAGAATGCCTTCTGAAATGACCCGGTACGCCTCTGTCACCGTGGCCGGCATTTCCGGGTGATCCTCTGAAACGATGACGCTGTATGTCAATTCTTTATCATGCAGAACACCCCGTCCGCCTGTCGGTCTTCTGACAAACCCGAGACCGTGTTTATGTACTGCGTCAAAGTTAATTTCCTTCTTAATATTTTGAAAATATCCGACAGACAATGTTGCCGGATTCCACCCGTAAAAACGGATCACCGGGGGAATTTTCTTTTGGCTGTGCCAATATAAAAGCGCTTCATCCAGCGCCATGTTAAATGCCGGGCTTTCGTTCTCTGAGTCAATAAACCGCCATGTTTCTTTTTCCATACACTGAACCCTTCTTTATCATTTTAATAAAATCAGTTTATCAAACTGCCGTGAAAATGAAAAATATTTCGTTTCATTAAGGATGACAATCGCTCCATGCTTTACTATAATAGTATTTGTCCCAAAACGTCCGGTGAGCCTTGTTTTCAGGAAGCAGGGTTTTGATTTTATAAGCTAAAGGAGTAGAATCGCATTGTCTAATATGATTGCTTTAATTATTGTTGCGGCGTTTATCGTTTATATGATCGTGTCGTATTTTTACCAACAGCGTTTAATGAAAACACTTACGGAAGAGGAATTCCGCGCGGGCTACAGAAAAGCGCAGCTGATTGACGTCCGTGAACCGAATGAATTTGAAGGCGGCCATATTCTCGGCGCGCGCAACATTCCGCTGTCACAGCTGAAACAGCGCAAAAGCGAAATCCGTCCTGATAAACCCGTTTATCTGTACTGCCAAAACAATGTCCGCAGCGGACGCGCGGCACAGACGCTCCGCAAACACGGCTGCAAGGATATTTACAACCTGAAAGGCGGATTTAAAAAATGGGGCGGAAAAATTAAAGCAAAGAACCAATAATGAAAAAGAGCTTTCCGTTTATACGGAAGCTCTTTTTTTTACACCCCTTCAGATGTATGTTCGTATTTTAAAACCGGCTTTCTTGCGGCCTTGGTTTCATCCATTCTTTTGACTACCGTGGTATGCGGCGCCTCCTGAACGATTTCAGGCGATTCCTCCGCCTCCCGCGCAATTTGAATCATCGCATCTATAAACGCATCAAGCGTTTCCTTGGATTCCGTTTCCGTCGGTTCGATCATGATGCTTTCTTCAACATTCAGCGGGAAATACACAGTCGGCGGGTGATAACCGAAATCTAAAAGCCGTTTAGCGATATCAAGCGTTCTTACGCCGAGCTTTTTCTGCCTTCTTCCCGATAACACAAATTCATGCTTGCAATGACGATCATACGGGAGATCATAATAAGGCGCGAGTCTTCTCATCATATAATTTGCATTTAAAACCGCGTTTTCGGTCACTGCTTTTAAGCCGTCAGGCCCCATAGAACGGATATACGTGTAGGCTCTGACATTAATGCCGAAGTTGCCGTAATAAGGCTTTACGCGCCCGATCGATTGCGGGCGGTCATCGTCAAAAGTCAAACGGCCCTCTTTTTTCGTGAGAACGGGTTTCGGCAGATACGGAATGAATTCTTTTTTTACTCCGACCGGCCCCGAACCCGGTCCTCCCCCGCCGTGCGGCCCGGTAAATGTTTTATGCAGATTAAGGTGAACGACGTCAAATCCCATATCTCCCGGTCTTGCTTTACTTAAAACGGCATTTAAATTCGCTCCGTCATAGTAAAGTTTTCCGCCGGCCTGATGGACGATTTCAGCCATTTCCGTAATGTTTTCCTCAAATAATCCGAGGGTGTTCGGATTCGTCAGCATCAGCGCCGCTGTTTCTTCATTTACCGCTCTTTTCAGATCTTCAATGTCAACCAATCCGTGTTCATTCGACTTGACGGTAATTGTTTCAAAACCGGCGACCGTAGCGGATGCCGGATTCGTGCCGTGAGCTGAATCAGGGACAATGACCTTCGTCCGTCCGAAGTCCCCGCGCGCTTCATGATAGGCGCGGATCATCATCAGGCCGGTCCATTCGCCGTGAGCGCCCGCGGCAGGCTGCAGCGTCACCTCGTCCATGCCGGTAATTTCCTCCAAATGTCCGCTTAAATCGTATAAAAGCTCAAGTGCCCCCTGAACCGTGTCCTCGTCCTGAAGCGGGTGAATGGCGGAAAAGCCAGGGAACCGGGCAATTTTTTCATTTAATTTCGGATTGTATTTCATCGTACAGGAGCCGAGCGGATAAAAACCTGAATCAACTCCGTGGTTTCTTCTGGAAAGAGCGGTATAATGCCGCATTATATCAAGCTCTGATACTTCCGGCAGCTTTGCGTCTTCATCGCGGATGTAGTCACCGGGAAGAAGGCTTTCAAGCTCTGTTTCCGGCACATCAAGCTCCGGAAGGCTGTAACCGATACGCCCTTCGCGGGACATTTCAAAAATAAGCGCCTGATCTTGATTATTCATGTTGATCCCCCAATCCCGCAATAAGCGAATCGATCTCTTCTTTTGTTCTCAGCTCTGTGACGGCAATGAGCATATGCTGATTCAATTCCGGATACGCAAGGCCTAAGTCATATCCGCCGATGATGCCGTCATTGAGGAGCCGCCGGTTTGCTTCCTTGACGGGGAGGTTCAGCCTGACGGCAAATTCATTAAACATCGGGCCGTCGAATGCTACGTGCAAGCCGGCTTTTTTCGCTTGGCGTCTCGCGTAATCGGCTTTCAGTATATTTTGGCGGGCCATGTCTTTGACGCCGTTTTTTCCGAGCGCCGTCATCGCGACTGAAGCTGCTAACGCATTCAGCGCCTGGTTTGAGCAGATGTTAGAGGTGGCTTTGTCTCTTCTGATATGCTGCTCGCGCGCCTGAAGGGTGAGAACAAAACCTCTCCGCCCGTTTTCATCCTCCGTTTGGCCGACAAGCCGGCCCGGCACCTTTCTCATCAGTTTTTTCGTTACTGCAAAATAGCCGCAGTGCGGGCCGCCGAACGCCGCAGGTATGCCGAAAGGCTGCGCGTCCCCGACGACGATATCAGCTCCGTATGCTCCGGGCGGAGTCAAAATACCGAGGGCGAGCGGGTTAGAAGAAACAATCAGCTGGCTGTTCCCTTTATGTGCGAGCGGCTCAATGTCCTTTAACGGCTCAATTTGTCCGAAGAAGTTCGGATACTGGACGATTACGGCGGCCGTTTCATCACAGACGGCATGTTCTAATGCGTCAAGGTCTGTGACGCCGTTTTTTGCAGGCACCTCTACAACTTCAATATATTGGCCTTTTGCGTATGTTTTCAGGACATCTCGTGATTCCGGATGCACGGCGGCGGAAATGACGATTTTTTTCTTTTTCGTATGTCCTGACGCAAGCATCGCCGCTTCTGCCAGCGCCGTTCCCCCGTCGTACATGGAGGAGTTTGCGATATCCATACCTGTTAATTCGCAAATCATCGTTTGAAATTCAAAAATCGCCTGCAGCTCTCCTTGTGAAATTTCCGGCTGGTAAGGCGTATATGCCGTGTAGAACTCTGACCGGGAAATCACATGATCGACGATAACCGGCTGATAGTGATCGTACACTCCCGCCCCCAGAAAAGATGCATATGTAACAGCGTCCTTATTTTTCGCCGCAAGCTTTGTCAGCTCTCTCGTCAGCTCTGTTTCTGATTTTGCTTTTTTAATTTGGTAGTCTTTTTGAAACCTCACATTTTCCGGAATATCGGCAAACAGTTCATCAATTGAATGTGCGCCGATGGCTTTCAGCATTTCTTTTTTATCCTGTTCTGTCGCGGGCAAATATCGATGCTTCATATGACTCTCCTTTTTCAGCTCTGTTTTGGGCGTTTATAAAACGGTGTGCGGACAATCTTTGCTTTTACCGTTTTTTTGCGGATTTCCACTTCGACTTCCGTTCCGATTTCACTGAATTCCGTTTTGATTAAGGCAAGGCCGATATTTTTCTTTAACGTCGGGGATTGTGTGCCTGTCGTGACTTCCCCGATCAGAGCACCGTCTTTTTTTACGGCATAACCGTGTCTCGGAATCCCCTTTTCAATCATCTCAAGCCCGACCAGCTTACGCGGAGCTCCTTTTTCTTTCTGTTCACTCAATACAGACTTCCCGAAAAAGTCGGAATCTTTCTTGTGTTTTACGGCAAATCCGATCCCGGCTTCAATCGGCGTAATGTCTTTCGTCAATTCCTGACCGTATAAAGCGAGCTTCGCTTCAAATCTCAGCGTATCACGCGCGCCGAGACCGCACGGAACGATTCCTTCATTCTCTCCCGCTGTAAGAATCTCCTTAAACAGAAGAACCGCATCTTCATTTTTACAATAGAGTTCAAACCCGTCTTCACCGGTATAGCCTGTTCTTGAAAGCAGAACTTGGCGGCCGGCAACGTCAGCTCCATCAATAAACGTAAACGGTTTTAAGGAAGACAAATCACGTTCAGTCAGCTTCGCAAGAACCGCCTGAGCATTCGGCCCCTGAACGGCCAGCAGTGAAATCCCGTCAGACTGATTGGTCAGCGTGACATCCCCTTCCGCGTGTTCTGTCAGCCAAGCGATGTCTTTTTCAATATTGGACGCGTTAATCACAAGCAGATAGCAGCTCTCGCTTTTCTGATAGATCAGCAAATCATCGACCGTACCGCCGTCAGGATAACACATGGCGGTATAGAGGGCGCTTCCCGGATTTAAATCGGCAACGTCATTTGTCATCATTTTTTGCAGAAAAGACAGGGCGTCTTTACCGGAGACTTCGACTTCTCCCATATGGGATACATCAAACAGACCCGCCTTTGTGCGGACGGCTTCATGCTCCTCTTTAATAGAAGAAAATTGAACCGGCAGCTCCCATCCTCCAAAATCAATCGTTTTTCCGCCGTATTCTTTATACACGTCATAAAGCGGTGTTCGTTTCAGCATCATCTTCCCCCTTCAGTCATTGGCGCATTGTAAAGACATATAAAAAAGGACAGAGAAACACCTCATAAAAATGAAGGTTTCTCTGTCCCGGCACCTGAAAGTTTACTTTATGAAAACATCATAAAGACGTCCCCTTTGGTGGTCTGCTGCTTCAAATCGCAGACACTCTCCAGAGTTGCGTCGAGCAAGAGTTCTTTTGCCTGAGAGATTCACTCCGCAGTTTGCTCCTTCGGCGCCCGGATGCACATTTTTCGTCCGAGTCTCTCCCCTTGCTGTCATTCGCTCATATTTACCAATTGTTATGGACATACTAAAGCAATATCTTTTAGTGAAATGATTACTTATATCCTACCACCCTCACTTACGTCCGGCAACAAAAATGATGATAAATCAGTTTTTTAAAAGAAAGGCGGTTTTGTTACATATGACAGCAGAGATCATATTTGATGCAAACTGGCCGGGAGAGTTTTCTGAGCGGCTGAAAACCGACGGTCCCTGGTCAAATTGGGAGATGTACAAACTGTCGGCTGAAGTCCAGCAGACCCTTGCCATTCCTGAATTCGAAGGGTTGAGGGCTCCTTTGTACCTTCCCGATTTCACTCCGCTTCCCCATCAGCTTGAGGTCGCGCAGAAAGTCGTTGAAAAAATGAACGGCAAAGCGATTTTGGCTGATGAAGTGGGGCTCGGAAAAACGGTCGAAGCGGGACTGATTTTAAAAGAATACATGATTCGCGGGCTGGCCAAAAAAATCCTGATTCTTGTGCCGGCATCACTCGTTTCCCAGTGGGTGAAAGAGCTTCAGGAGAAGTTTTTAATACCCGCTGTTGAACAGAAAAAAAGCTATGTGTGGGAACAGTGCGATATCGTCGTTTCTTCTATTGATACGGCCAAGCGTTCGCCTCACAAGGAGATTGTGCTTTCGATTCCGTATGATCTCGTCATTATTGACGAAGCGCATAAGCTCAAAAACAGCAAAACGAAAAATTATGAATTTGCGAGAAGTCTTGTGAAGAAATACTGCCTGCTTCTGACGGCGACGCCGATTCAAAACCGGATCGAAGAAATCTTCAATTTAGTGTCACTGTTAAAACCCGGCCACTTAGGAAATGAAAGCGGATTTCAGGAAACGTTCAATCAAAAGGACGGGATTGACGCTCATGAGCATTTGAAAGAGCTCGTCAATAAGGTGATGATCCGCAACACACGGAGCGACACGGGGCTTACATGGACGAAGCGCCACGTGGAAACAGTGCCGATCACCTTTTCACCGACGGAACAGGCGCTCTACGATGACATTAACGCACTGAAAAACGGCACGGAAAAGCCTGCAAGCGCATTTTCCATTATGACACTGCAACGGGAGTGCTGTTCAAGCAGGGAAGCCGTGTATATGACACTTAAAAAAATGCTTGATCAAAAAGACAAACAAGCGCCCGCTTTCGATGAACAGACGATCGCCAATTTAATGGACCGCATCAATCAAGTCACGCAAAACTCAAAAGCGATTCAAGTTGTTGACTTGATTAAAAAGATTAATGACAAGGTCATTATTTTTACTGAGTATCGGGCGACACAGATTTATCTGCAATGGTTTCTCCAGCAGAACGGCATAAGCTCCGTTCCGTTCAGAGGCGGATTTAAACGCGGGAAAAAAGACTGGATGAAGGATCTCTTCCGCGGCAAAGTGCAGGTCCTGATCGCTACAGAAGCCGGAGGGGAAGGAATCAACCTGCAATTTTGCAACCATATTATCAACTATGACCTCCCGTGGAACCCGATGCGGCTCGAACAAAGAATCGGAAGGATTCACAGACTCGGTCAGGAAAGAGATGTCCACATCTACAATATGGCGACAAAACATACGGTGGAAGAGCATATCTTAAAACTCTTGTATGACAAAATTCATTTATTTGAAAATGTCGTCGGAGAACTAGATGACATTTTAACAAAAATCAAAGTGAGCAATTTTGAAGATCATTTACATGATATTTTATGCCACTCGCTGACAGAGGAAGAAATGCGGATCAAAATGGACAACCTTACCTCTTTCTTATCGTACGGTACGGAAAAACCCGCCAGAAAAAAAGGCTCTTAATCTAAAAGGAGGAAGCGCGACATGAGACAGCAGGAGGTTCACCAATTTTTACTGCGCTTTTTTGAAGCGAACCACTGCCCGATTACTGAACACGGGCCGGGTTTTATGACGGTTCAGTTGACGGTCGAGATGGACAAACAAATTATGAACCGCCCGTTTTATTGGCATTGGCGTGAAAAAACGGGCGGCGAACCGAACCCGATGAAGATTACGTTCATCACTGATAAAGAAATGGCTCCGGAGGATATGGACGGCGAGTTTATTTACTTTGGAGCCCCGCGCCTCTTTCAAATCTTTCAAGCAGTTAAACAAAATGGGAGATTTACAAGAATATATGAGAAAATTGTATCAGCCGGAGCCAGAGTGCCGCTTCAGCCCTGGCTTGGATTAAATGTAGTGATTTCATACCAATCCGACATGAAAAAAGACAGACTTTTGTCTTTAGGCCTGCATCTTGTTTCTGGAACAATCGTTGAGGGATTTCAGCAGAAGCTTGCACCTCTGCCGATGACATCACAAATATCAGACTATTGCTTTACCATATCGCCGATGATTAAGCCGGAAAGCGGAATTAAAAGGATGGAGCATTACTTAAAAGACGCTGCCGCCAAAGAGCCGTCAGACTGGGCTGACAGCGCGATCGCCAGATGGAAAAAGGACCTCAGGCTGCTCGATCAGTTTTATGAGCAGACAGAAGAAAAACCTGAGGAATACCATTTGGAAAAACAAGCGCTGAAAGCCTTATATCAGCCGAAAATTCATATTCAGATTGAAAACGGCGGTTTATTTTTCCTGCAAAGTAATTTTTCTGGATAAGCGTTATCCATTCGACACCTTTCCCGTTTTTTCTGGAAATTCTATATTATAATAAAAGTATATAGAAAAAATTTCTGGCGTTTCGCATGCGATGAATCACTTCCAGACATGTAAAGATAAGGTCATGGGCGGATTGGCTGAAATACATAAACAAGTATTTTAGGAGGAGAAAATGCATGAAAAATGCAAAAATGGAATTTTCGCAATTAGATAAGGAATGGGTTGAGCTGATATTAGAAGCTCAAAAAGCAAATATCAGCCTGGAAGAAATACGCAAATACCTGCATTCGCATAAAAAGTCTTCTCAACATATCCAGGCCGCCAGAAGTCATACCGTAAATCCTTTCTGAATGTGCTATAATATCACAAGGAAGGTGATGACATTGATTGGCCAGCGTATTAAACAATACCGAAAAGAAAAAGGCTACTCACTATCAGAACTAGCTGAAAAAGCTGGGGTAGCGAAGTCTTATTTAAGCTCAATAGAACGAAATTTACAGACGAACCCCTCCATTCAATTTCTAGAAAAAGTCTCCGCTGTTCTGGACGTCTCGGTTCATACTTTACTTGATGAAAAACATGAAACCGAATACGATGGTCAATTAGATAGTGAATGGGAGAAATTAGTTCGTGATGCGATGACATCCGGGGTATCAAAAAAACAATTTCGTGAATTTTTAGATTATCAAAAATGGAGAAAATCGCAAAAAGAGGAGTAGTGCCGCCATATGTGCACAACTCCTCTTTTATCTGCCCGACGTTCGGATTAGTTTTTATCCTCACTGTGAGCCTTTTCGTTTTCCTTCACGTAACCGTCTTTATCCGTATGATCTTTTGTAATGGTCAAGCCGTTCCATTGCGTCGCTTCAAAAGAGAATTGAAGAGAAATCGCATTGCCTTGGAATTTGTTTTGGACACTCAGTCCGTCCGCACCTTTTGCGGTATCATTTTTAAATTGGATTTCCATCCGCACCTGATCATAATCAACAGGCGTTTTCGGAACTCCGTCATACTCAGGCGCCGTCTTGCCGTTAATGGTTGCCACATTGACTTTTCCGCTTGCACTCAAGAATTTCGGATCAATGTGTTTGCTGATCGCTTCGGCAGCTGCTTTATCCTGTTTTGTTGACATTAAGTATAAGTCTTTCAGGCTGGCTGCCTTCAAAATGATATTTTTAGGATAGCCGTTGCCGCCTTCTTTGCCGACTGTCAGAACTGTAATTTCAAACTGGCTGAGGAAATCTTCCGCAGATTCGTTTCCTTTTTTCGCTCCTTTGAAGTCAGTAAAATTCAAAGCCATCAGCACTTCTTTAATGGCAAGTGAACCATTATTTCTAAATTCAAAATCTTTCGTCAATTTATCACCTGGTTTTAAGTTTGACAAATTGACATTGGCTGATTGTTCTTTAGCTGATAAATCAAGCGTTCCTGACGCAAATGTGGCGTCCGTCGACTTCACATCATTAAATGCGGCCCATGTGCCTCCTCCCACTAATGCTAAACCGAGTGCGGCTGAGGCAACGCCCAAGCTTAATTTCTTTTTCATACCCATGTTTGTATTCCCCCTACTTTTTCTTTTTTGTTATCAAATCCTGTCGCCAGGTTGCAACCGTATTCATGTGGACATCGTCCCGTTTTTCGCATGTTCTTCCAACGCTTTCGTCTTCCGCTCGATATCGCGGAGAGCGCTGACAATAACTGTTATTGAGTAAATCAAAAGCATGACGCCGGGAACGATTAGCAGAATCGCCGTTCCGATCGGCTGGCTTGCCAAATGTATGACATATCCCGCATACGGAAGCTGATATCCCGTATACTGAGCCACCACGTTTTCAGCTTGAACAGGAGCGGCATCCGGAGCGGCATTATGGTCTCCTTTTGTCTCAAACATCAGGTGCCCGCCCTTTTTTGTGATCCCGATAATTCTGTGTGTTACGGCTGATCCGTCATTTTGTGTAAAAGTGATGACATCGCCTTTTTTTAAATCATTCACGTCAGAAATTTTCTTTACCGCTATGAGCGAACCCGTCTTAAATTCCGGGTCCATTGAACCCGACAGCACGGATTTCAGCGTATAGCCGAAGATGGCCGGCTCACCGCCGGAAGCCCGGGTCGAGATCACCGTTAAGGTCAGCACAATAATCAAACTGAAAATGACGGCATACAAAATATTACTGATCAGTTTCAGCGTTCTTTTCATGTTCTTCCCCGCTTTCTTTTACCGGCTCAGCCGGTTGTTTTTCTGTTTTCTTCTGATCGGAAGCCGTCGCCTTTTCCTGGCATTTGACAAGCTTCATCGGTTTTGACCACTCATACTTTTCATCATTCGCAGGATACCCTTCAGGCTTGTAAACCTTGAATGCGTATATGCCTGGCTGCAGGGCCCGCTTTGACTCAATTTTATAAATCGTTTTGCTTTTTTTATCAGTAATAAGCCCTTTATCCACAACATTTCCGTTTTGCAGAGGCTGTTGCTGAGAGGCGATTTTATGGAGTTCCCACCTCCAGTCAGAAACAGTCCGCTCTTTTCCCCTATTCTCCAGCTCTGCATAGAGTTGAAGCGGCGCACACACGGCGCCCGACGTATCAGTTTGATTTGTTATATGTAAATCACTTTGATCCCAGCGTTCGTCATAACGGCAATTGTCATCTGTATATCGAAAATCTCCGCACGTTTGAACCGGAAGACTGAAGCTTTTCACATCATTAAAGGAGGAACTCGTGTCACCCGTAAACTGAGCACATATCGTCACGGACAGGCAGAAAATGAATGAAAGCCGCAAAAACAGCATTATCCTCCATCTCCCCTTACCCCTTTTCTCCATTCGCCACAATCGGAACATGCCTTACCCCCTGTAAAACTGTTAATAAATATAACAATCGTTCTTTTTAAAGAACTGCACAAACAAAGTATAATCAAGGTTTATCGTCTTGAAAAATGTCAAAAACGGTCAAATTGTTCGTTTTTAAGAATATAATCTTTTAAAAACATCGTTTTGCTCCAAATTACACACCTTTTTGGAATTTTTTCTAATAAAATGTGAGAAAATAATGAAGTGTTCAGAACAAATTGGAAATCATATACAGCGAAAGGACGAAGAATGATGATCAAACAAAGTCTGATTTGCCTTTCTCTTCTTGTTTTCGGGGTTTCAGGAATGGATCAGGCGGAAGCGGCGCCTTACTATGCTGTTCACCATAAATCAAAATGGGAAAAAATCGCGGAAAAAGAAGCTAAAAAAAGATATCCGCTCGCTCAAACGTTATTTATTCAAAAGGTGTGGGACCGTAAAAGAACAGATGAAGCGGTAAAACAATACCACCTGACATTGCGGGAAGGCGCTAAAGAATTTGGTGTGTTTGTTACGATTTCTTTTAATCCCTACAGCCAAAAAGTAAATAAAATTGCCGTCATTGAGGAATACCAATAAAGGCCCTCCTGTATCAGGAGGACCTTCGTGTGTTACACTTTATTTTTTCCGCTGCATCCACAGCTTAAAACCATACGGCAATATTCCGAACCAGTGCTGGGAAGCTGGCACTTTCTTTTCTTTCCGCACTTCTTTTCGCTCTTTCCGTTCCTGTTTCGGCGTATCGAAATATTTAACGAATTGCTCAGTCATATATTTTACATAATCGTTTGTTTTCACGGCTCTCACCTCATATTGCTGTCTTTACTATGAAGTGTTGTCCCGCCGCCTCTTTTTTATACTTCTGTCCATTGAATCAGCTGTTTCTTCTTCTGATTGAACAAAAGGTGAACCTCCCGTCTCGTCCCTGACGCTGTTTCCGCCTGAATTGCAACCTGAACCGTTTCCGGGTTATCGCTTTCGGTGATCTGAAAGGAAACGGTTCCGTACGGAAAACGATGTGTACCGGTTCGGTCCTTTTGTCCCTGTATCACATGACGGCTTGACAGCAGCGCGCCGTTTTGAAGCAGGTTCTCACCGATCCAGTACTCCCCGGCCTCTTTTGCAAAGGTTTTTCGGGTGATGAAATCAGATGAAGTATAGCTGATGACAAGTAAAACCGCGGCAGAAACAAACAGAACCGCGGGATATATAAACCCGTCAGATTTGTACATTTAATCACCTTTTAAAGAGCTGTAAACCGGAATGGCTGCCTGATTCTTTTTACCTGTATCGCTTGAGATCTCTAATAAAAGCAGGCCGTTTTTCACTCCAGCCGTTAAAGATGCCGCATGATGCAGGATCGGCACGTGGCCTTTTCCGTTCACTCTTTTCCTTATCATCGTATGGTAGATTTCAAAACGCACTTCTTCGCCTCCTGTTTTCCGGCAGCTTAATGCCCGTCCGCCGTCCGCCGGCTTTACAGTCTCTGCCTGTTTACATTCATTCATAATCTGCTGAACGGCAATGTGATACTCCCGGCTGTCTATTCCGCCGTTATCGCTTTGGCCTGATAAAAACAAATGTAAAATCGGGCTCAGGGTGCTTGATAAGAAGAGACAGACTGCCAAGGAAAACAAAACATTAAGAAGCGTAAAGCCAGTCTGTTTTGAGAATGCTGAGACACATTTCTTTTTCGCCGCGGACAGCCGTACAAACTTTATAATAATCACCATCCTCCTTCCACGTCACACCGGAAGACGGCTGCTTTTTTCCGGACATCATATAAGCGCTGATACGTTCCTGGAGAAGCTGGCGCGCTTTTTGACGTTCCTCTGTTTTCAGATTATCCGTCAGCATGTCCGTCCAGACCGGAACGATAGAAATCATAAGAAACAGCCAAATGGCCATTGCTGATAGTGTTTCAATAGTAGAGAACCCTTTATTTCCGTTCTGCATGGACATTTCCGCTCCCTAGGTAAACTGTTATTTCATAAGTGACCCCTGCGTGCTTCAATTGAATCTTTCCGCCGGAATTCGGATGGCCTTTTTCATTAAATTCAAGGCTCTCCGGCAAGGTCATAAGTGTAATATGAAGCGAATCAAATGAACGCTCGACAGCCTTTCCGGCTGACTGGAACTTGTATTTATGCTCTTTTGGGAGAAAAATGATTTTTGTTCTTTTATGCTCTGCGACAGCCGTTTCCTGAACAAGCTGGATATCTTTTTGGAGCTGTTCCGTTTTTTGCCGAACGGCCAGATGGGTATAAACCGGCGGAAGCGCCGTGAACAAGACTGTCAGCAGAACGGACGCCAGGCTTAACACAATCAGGCTTTCAAGAAGGGTGAATCCGCTTTCTGTCAGCCTGTTATTGTTCAACTATAACTTCCCCGCCGCTAATTAAAATCTGTTTTCCATTCGGACAGGCTGTATTCTTTTTGATATATCCCTCTGACTGTAAGTCTTTCATATCCGGCATTTTTCCTTCATGGTCGATTTCGTACGCCGTCACTTGGGCTTTCACCATATTCTGCAGTCCTTCACAGCCTTTATGCTGTATGCTTTGATTATGTTTTGTAACGTTAGGAATCGTTATTAAAAGCAGAATTGAAACGATAAATAACACGATCAGCATTTCAATTAAAGTAAATCCATCTTGATTTTTCAGACGAAGCACTCCCTTACATTTGGTTCATCATCTGGTACATCGGCATCATCATTGACATATAGACAATCAGAATCATACCGGCCACAACGCCGTAAATGACAGGCTGGAGAATGCCTGTATACTTCTCCGCGTTTTGTTCAAGGCGCTCCATCATAAACTGACTGTACGTATAAAGCTCGCGATGAAGCCTGCCGTTTGCCTGTCCGTGGCTGACTGCAGCCGCTAGATCTTTTTCATAACACGGATGCCCGGAAAGAGCGGATTCTATTGTCTCACCTGCTTTCAAACGTGTAATGAGCATATCCGCTTCTTCACGATAAAAAGGCAGAAAAGATTGTTCCTTAAAAGCCGTTAAGCTGTCATAGATAGAAAGACCGGATTTCAGAAGGCTGCTGAGCTGTAAAGAGAAAAAGTAGCTGTTAAAAAGAACGGCTGCTTTTCCTATTAAGGGGATTTTCACAACAATAAGCATTTTGTCTTGCGGGGATTTTTTCTTACATAAAAACCAAACGAACAAAAACAAGCTGAGAGCGGCTGACAGCACCAGTGCGCAAGCTTCGTGAAAATGCTGAAAAAACGAAAAAATGAAACTGACGCAACCGGAAGTATTCATATTCATTGATTGATAAATCCCTGAAAATTGCGGGATGATCATACTTTGCAGAATATAAAACATGACAAAGACGGAGCAGATTAAAAACATCGGATACCGGAGCATTTTTTTGACTTGATTCGTCTGCATGAGCTTTCTCTGTAACAATTCGCCGCTTTGTTTCATCGCCCCGGGCAATTCTCCGTGTTTTTCCGCGAAATAGCAGATAGAGACGGCTTCTTTATGAAAAGACAATGCCTCAAGCACTTCGTAAAACGCATCGCCTTCCCTCAGCCGGCGGATTCCGTCCGTCAGCTCTGCAAGCTGGCGTTTATGAAGCTGGAGTTTCAGCAGTCTGAGCCCTTCGATCAGACTGTACCCTTTTTCGGTCATTTCACCGAGCCTTTTCAAAAAAGCCGCTTGATCCTTCAACGGCCAGGTTCTTTTAATCCGCTTCATGATACACCCACCGATCGTAGTTGTCAGTCGTGACATAGCCGAGCGCGATTCCTTTTCGGATCAGCCTGCGGAGCGTCTGATATTGAAAATTGGCGTGCTCTCCTTTTGCTTCCTGAAAGCATTGGGTGAGATTTTTCCCGTAAAGCAGTTCATATATTCCCGCACGGCGCGTCTGCCTGTACAGCCGGCAGTACACGGAACAGTTTTCCGCTTTGCAAAACGGACATGTTAAATCAACCAGACGCTGAGCGGCAATGGCAATAACGGTTTGTTCAATTTCCGTCATGTTCACCCCAAACTCCAGCAGCCTGTATATAGCGCCTTTTGCATCTCTTGTATGCAGGCTTGAAAGAACAAGATGCCCCGTCATAGCCGCGCGGACTGCGATTTCAGCCGTCTCGGCATCCCTGATTTCCCCTAAGATGATCATATCGGGGTCATGTCTTAAAATCGCTTTTAAACCGGCGGAATATGTGACTCCGGCTTTTTCATTCACCTGAACTTGTAAAACATCTTCATCTCTCGTTTCTACGGGATCTTCAAGCGTGACAATCCGCCGGTTGAAATGACGTTTTGCATAATTGACAAGCGAGTAAAGAGTGGTCGTTTTTCCAGATCCGGTCGGACCGGTAAAAAGAATCAAGCCGTGGGAATGCTTCAGAAAGGACAAGAGTGCGGCGCCTGCCCCCGGAAATAAGGACAGTTTATCCAGAGGGGGAATCTGCCGCTTAGGCAACAGCCTGATGACAAGACTTTCATCATTCATTGTCGGTAAGGTTGACATCCTTAAATGAACGGTTTCGGATGGAAGCGGCAGAGACAATGATCCGTTTTGCGGCTTTCGTCTTTCTCCTATATCCATCGCCGATAAAAACTTAAAATGAGAAATAAGCCTTACGCATTCCTCTTTTTTTAAAACTCTTTTTTTCACAAGAGCATGACCAATGCGAAAATGAATGAAAGCATCCCTTTCACGCGGCACAATGTGTATATCTGAAGCTCTTGCCGTATAGGCCTCGTTTATAATGTTCCTGCTGTATGTTTCTATATTCTCCATAAGATTTCCCTCCTTCCGACACGTATTGTAAATCAAATAGACAAGAGCCGGCAAAAGAGAAATAATGCTTTTTACACAGTGTAAAACGTAAAAAAATCAAAAATCAGCTGTATGATATTGATTTACTGAATGAAATCCGGAACCATTCAGTCATTTTCGGCCGCCAAAAAAGCAGGCATGTGCCTGCTCTTCTTAGCGTTTCTTCTCTTTCCGCAAATATTTCTTTTGATTCTCCCGCAGAATATCCCCTGTCCAGCCCTTCTGCCGCAGATAAATGTAAATCAGCAGGGTGGATACGATAATAAGCACGATGGAACAAATATACGAATATTTCCAATGAAGCTCCGGCATATTATCAAAGTTCATCCCCCAGAGAGCGCCAAGTGCCGTCATCGGTGTAAAGAGAGTTGTAAAGATCGTCAATGCTTTTACAATTTCATTTCCTCTTTGAGAGGTGATGACTTCCTCGGCATGCAGCAGATTGCTCAGCTCCTGATCGAACTCATTGATATATGTAATCCCTCTTTCCATCTTTTGATGAGCCCTGAGGTAATCTTTCTGCCTGTCATTTTTCGGAAGAAACGCTTCTTTTAAAGCCATTTCCACTTTTTTAGCCCCCAGTATCAGGCCTTTCCAAATGAACAGCTCATGGCGCAGCTTATGCACGTTTTCCAAGATTCCTTTGCTGTTGTCATCATGAATCTGCCATTTGAGCGTCCGCTGCTTGACTTCAAATTCATCCAGTCCGATCAGATAGGAATTCATCAGCTCTCCCAGCAGAACAAAAAAGCCTTCAATCGGATTTTCACAGGTTTGAATCTGCTGTGTGGCATGCTTTTCTTTTACACCGCGCAGCAGCGAAAAATCAAAATTAATCGTAAAAAAGAAGTCTCTCGTAATATAAAAGTGAAATACGGTATGGTTTTTTTCATCATCTAATCCTTGATGATAGATTAAAGATCCGAAAACTGCTTCATTATTTTGATCATTTGTATCTGCACGCAGAAAGTTTATATGATTTTCATGTTCAAACCACTTTTCGCATTGCGGCCAGTGATTGTGGTGGATCATTTTTTTTGCTTCCGCTTTTTCATGCGGACCGAGCTGGTACCAAAACCAGTCCGTCCCCGAATGTATCTTCATCTCTTGTCAGCCTCCAGTTTCGCTTTCTTGTTTTTAATTACCGTAAATGAAGTTGGCTAAACCAGGTTTGATGTTTGAGCAGCTTTCCAGAGTGGTATTATTCCGAAAAAAGGGAGGTGCAAGCCTTCCTTCGCGGAAGGCGTTACATTGTATATCATCAAACTGACTGCCATCGTACTATTTATTTTATTAACGGCGTGTTTTGTCGCCATCGAGTTTTCAATCGTTAAAGCAAGGCGCTCCCGCATCAATCAGCTCATTCAGGAAGGTGTGAAAGGGGCAAAAGCAGCCAAGCATGTCATTACACACCTTGATGAATATTTATCGGCGTGCCAATTGGGCATCACCGTAACCGCCTTGGGACTCGGCTGGCTTGGTGAACCGACAGTCAAAGCAATGCTTCAGCCGTTATTTTTAAAAACCGGGCTTCATGAAGCGGTTTCCCATGTACTGTCGCTGATTATCGCATTTTTGCTTGTTACATATGTGAATGTTGTCATCGGTGAACTCGCCCCGAAAAGTTTTGCCATTCAAAAAGCCGAGCGGATTACGCTTTTGTTTGCCAGACCGATCATTTTGTTTTATAAGTTAATGTTTCCGTTCATCTGGCTGCTTAACCATTCCGCCCGCCTGATTACAGCCCTGTTCGGCTTGAAGCCGGCTTCAGAACATGAAATGGCTTATACGGAAGAAGAATTGCGGGTGCTGCTTGCTGAAAGCTACCGAAGCGGCATGATTAAAAAAAGCGAGCTGCATTACGTAAATAACATTTTCACATTTGATAAGCGCACTGCGAAAGAAATCATGGTGCCCCGGAATGAAATGGTGAGCCTGCCGTTAGACAGCGGATCAGGACATAAGCTCCGCGACATTATCAAAACAAATAAATATACCCGGTATCCCGTCGTAAAGGGAGATAAAGATCATGTTGTCGGCATCATCAATATAAAAGAAGTTTTATTCAGATTCCTGTCTGAAGGGGCATCGTTTACAAAACACGAGCTCAGCCCTTACATTCAGCCGGCCATCCACGTGATTGAGACGATCCCGATTTATCAATTGTTCGTAAAAATGCAGCGGGAACACGCCCATATGGCCATTCTCATTGATGAGTACGGCGGAACCGCGGGATTAGTAACCGTGGAAGACATCATTGAAGAGATCGTCGGCGAGATCCGGGACGAATTTGATACGGATGAGACACCTTCCGTTCAAAAGCTTGGAGACAGCCGTTATCTTCTGAACGCCAAATTGCTGATCAGTGACGTCAATGACGTACTCGGAACTGAGATTACGGCCGATCAAGTCGATACACTCGGGGGCTGGTTCCTTACTCAGCATATTGATGCAAAACCCGGAAGCACCATTGATTTTGAAGGGTACACATTTACAGTAAAAGAAATCGACAGCCATCATATCATTACGATTGAAGCTGACAAAGCTGAATAGCTGAGGGGAGAATCCCTCTCGGCCATTCAGCTTTATATCATCTTAATGATTCTTTTACGACAAAACCGTTTTTTGCCAGCGCCTTCGCCAGACTCTGCTCTGTTTTCACCTGAGAAAAGTCGATGCCGAGCTTCACGACGGTTTGCGCGATTTCCGGCCGGATGCCTGAGATTGTCGTTTCTATGCCAAGAAGTTTTGTGCTGTCAATCACTTTAAAAATTTGATAAGCGACCATCGTATCCACAATCGGCACACCTGATATATCGAGAAATAAATAAGAAAGCCGGAGCGAGGAACATTGGTCAAGCACCGATTCCAAAATCATTTTTGCCCGGTAAGTGTCAATTTCGCCGACAAGCGGCAAAATTCCAATACCGTCGGCAATCGGCATAATCGGCGCACTTAGTTCGTTAATCATTTCTTTTTGGGCGTTTAATTGCGTTATCGTCACTTTATGATATTCCTCTGTAAATACTTCAATCATATGGTCAATTGCTTGGTTCAGCTTTTCTCCCCATGTAAATACCGCATTTGTATCAGGCTTCTCAGACATCGTTTCACTGCATGTCTGTATGCGGTTCCAGACCAATCTCCGGAATTCTTTAAAGCTTGCGACGCTTTCATAGACCGGGACTTCATGCACGGCCCTGTCTCTTGCGAACTGCAGCGCCCACTTTGTCAGCTCCTCTTCTCCGCCGTCTTTCCCCGATAAAATGCCGGCAACGATTTCAATTAACAGGCGGTGCTGCGTTTCCGCTTTCTGATCATCTGAAGGCCGCCCCGGTTCGGGGATGAGCAGCCATTGACGTATGATTTCGCCTGATTCTTCAATTAATACTTGAGATAATACTTCATTTAAATGTTTCACGGGTTTCCTCCATTCAAATCTGACTTAGTATGTATAAACCGGCGCCGGATGCACATACTGTAATTAGCATTCGATGGGCTATAGCCAAGCGGTAAGGCAATGGACTTTGACTCCGTGATCGTTGGTTCGAATCCAGCTAGCCCAGTCCTGGAACCGCAAAAAACGAAGATTAGCTGATAATGTTTGATCAGCGGATCTTCGTTTTTTTCTTATGATACAGATTGATGTACCGTTTTTTTCTTCGTCAGCTTCATCAATTCTCCTGGATTATATCCGACAACAAGCTTTTTGCGATCGATCAGGATCGGACGCCGCAGCAGCTTCGGCTTTTCAGTCAAAAGCTTCAGAACTTCATTTACAGTCATTTCTTCAATGTTCAGGTTGAGGTTTTTAAATGTTTGGCTCCTCGTCGCTAATATTTCATCAATTCCTTCGGTTGTTAAGGATAAGATTTGCTTCAATTCATCAATTGACGGTGTCTCCCTGAATAGGTGGCGCTCTTGAAAGTCAATATTGTGGGCTTTTAACCAATGTTTCGTTTTTCGGCATGATGTGCAGCTCGGGTATGAATAAAAAATAAGATCTTTCATTTTTAAAAATTCCTCCCTCGGATTATCCGTCTCTTTGTTAACATAAGTACCCTGAACTTTTTTTCACTAAACATCTTTCAAAAAGATTTTTCGGATCTTTTTTAGAGAACGGCATAAGATATAAAACACAGGGAAAGACATAAATTCCACAATAAATATAATCATGAAAATGTTTACATTTTAACTGCCGATCTATTATAATAAACTTCAGATAGACTCTCGGGAGGGGATAAGGAATGAATCGCATGTTCCGGGTGTTAGGATTTTGGACGGGGATTTTTGCAGTCATGTTTTTTTTAGGCGGCATGAAAGACGCATCTCTTTTGTTTTTTGGACAGACGATCTTTTTCGTATTTCTTTCTTATTTGAATCTGACTGAGCGGATGTATATTTATATTTTCGGAGCGTACTTAACCGTATTTTTCGCCGGATTTACATATTACTCTATTTTTATTATGACACCGGGCGGCGGAACCCACTGACTGAAAAAGACAGACCGATTACGGTCTGTCTTTTTTCGTTTACAATGAAAATCCATTAATAAACGGATTTCGCTCCTGCTCTGTCTGGATGTCCGTTTCCGCGCCATGACCGCTTAACACAAGTGTATGTACGGGAAGCGTGAGCAGTTTTTGATGGATGGAATCAAGCAATACGTCTTGATTTCCTCCATGTAAATCCGTCCGGCCGATGCCTCCCTGAAAGAGAACATCGCCTGAAATCACCAAATCAGCGTCCTTCACATAATAAGAAACGCTTCCAGGTGAATGTCCCGGCGTAAACAGCGTCTCCAAATGGAAAGGACCGATGTCCAATATGCCGTCGCCTTCAATCAGCCGATCGGCGGGCCGTGCCGTGACAGCGATGCCGCGCAATATGCCTGATCCGTTTAAGGAAGAGTCCTCCAGCCACTTTTCTTCATTTTTGTGAAGATATACGGGAACATCCCATCTGTCTCTTACCTCGTCAAGCGCGCCAATATGGTCAAAATGGGCGTGCGTCAGCAAGATCGCAAGCGGCTTCAAATTGTTTTCTTTTATGTAATTGTTGAGTTTGTCCGCTTCCCCGCCCGGATCGAAAATTAGACAGGATTGATCCTCGCTGACGAGAAAATAGGCGTTTGCCTGAATCGGACCGGCCGGCATTCGTCTCCATTTCACTTTCATCACCTCTTTATGTATATGCCCTTATTATGAAGGTTTTCTGCCGAAGATTCAATGAATGCGGCTGGGAAAACACTATCGACAAACAAAATGAAAACGGTTAAAATAAAATGGAAAGATTTTCAGGTTCCAATGACAAAGGGGGAGCATGATGTTACTTGTTGTAATCTTCGGCCTTGTCGCATTATTAGCTGTGTTAGGAGTCCTGCGGGCTGTCAGACAGAGAAATATCCTGGGATTTTTGTTAGCCGCCGCCACACTGGGCGTGTTCGGCTGGTTTACCGTAATGACCGTTGTTACAAGCGGATATCCGACTGCACATTAAAAGCCTGTATCCATTAGGATACAGGCTTATTTTTTATTGCTGCAAATGTTTGCTGACACTTTTGATTTTGCTCTCCAGCGTCGTTTCTTTATCACGCCTGTCATCAATGCGGATATTGGTCGCCACTCTGTGCAGCCCTTTTTGGAACGGGGCTTCGTGGATCTCCTGAATGCCCGCGAACAAGTCGCTCAGCTCCCCTTCAATCAAAGTGTTCATCGGTGTGAGCTGAAATTTGATTTTGCCGGCTGCTTTGTAGCCTTCCAAAATCTTTTGCACATCCGCTACATACTCACTGACGCTTGGTGTTTTTGTCCCGATCGGAATAATTGTCACATCTGCGATTGCCATTTGATTCAAACTCCTTTTTCATTTGTTATGATTGGTTCTGTCAGTCCTGTTTTCAGTGAAATCAGACGATCATACGTAAAGCCGTATAAAGCGTATTCCCCGTTCGGAGAGATCTGAATCGGTTCCATTTCCGTATTGTTAAGCACCGTCCGCTCCCGTTTGTCCCCCAAGTCAAAGCTGATCAGCCTGTATAACCGGCCCTCCGGCTTAAACGTGTAAAACCGCTTGTGGGTCTGATCGTAATCATATTCCATCGGCGCAAAGCTCTCATACTTTTTTTGAAGAGGAAAGCGGTGTGTCACGGATGCCGGCTTTTGGAAAAGGAACTCGCCGTCGCCGTCCGGTTTATCCGTTTGTCTGACGGCAAGCGTCATACCCGGGCGGGAACCTGCCCAGATGACATGCTGTAGCACTCTTTTTTCTTTTGCCGTCTGCAGATCATAAGAATATAATGGGCCCTCTTCCTCCGTTTTTCCTTGCTTAATATATTGAAATTCATCGGAGGACGTCCAATGGACAAAGGGGGCTTGAACGGGACTCATTTTTAAAATGCCGCGTTTCATATCGGCTGTATAGGTTGTGAAGTCCCATGTTGCAGAAAAAACGGTAATCATCATTTGGTACGGGTCATATGGATTCCAAGCCGTCTCCAGCTCATAAGAGTTAAAGGCTTTGTGATAAAGTCTTTTCCCCTGCTTGTTCATGAGCACAAGCTCAGTCTGTCCGCTGTTTGTCACTTGAACGAGAATCAGCTTTTTTTTCAGGCTGATCTTTACATTGACAATATGGCCCTTTGTTTCGCAGAGCGGTTCGGATTTTCCGCTGAAAAGGTCATATTTCATCAGCTGATTATGTGCTGTATACAGAATGGTCCTGTTATCCAGCCATCCTTCCGTTTTCTCCGCTTCATTTTTACTGAGCGGAACGATTTTTTGTTCTGCTGCTTTTGCTGAGACGTCTGTGTCAGGCTGCTGATGAGATGGTTCACAGGCCGCTAAACACAGAACGAACGCGGACAGCAGAACACAACACAAGTATCTCACCAGCCTTCCCTCCATTCTTTTCTATTGTCCCATATTTGTTAATATAAACAAATGAGAAATTTCACAGATGTCTCAAAAAACAAGCGCCCTCCACAATATTCCTTCCGTCGCTTGATAAATATCTGAAAACTGATGAAAAGGCAAAGGATTTTTCCCCTTCCCGAGCTCAACGGTATAGCCCTCTTTTCCGTATTGCTGTATAAACCAATCCCTGAAACCGGCATGGCTGTCAATGGTTTTTACACCTTGATAGCGGTTTCCGCTTATCGCTTCGAACTCCCGGATGACCTCACATGATTGCTCCGGTTCACATCCTTCGTACCCCCAATAAATCTCTTCTCCCTGTGTATGAAGCGCGATCAGCCTGTCAGGCGGCTGCTCCGTTATCAGCCGGTGCATTGCCTGCGCCTCCGGTTCAGTGAGCGGCGCCGTGCCCGGAAAATCACGGTACGAGGGAGCCTTCGGTTTGCGCCTCTGTTCAATCTCCCAATTCGATGGGAAATGTTTATTTAAATCAACGCCGTTTATATTCGCCTTCCATTCGCGGAAATCCGGGCGGTGCTCATTTAATTCATTGAGAAATTCATTTTTTTCTGATAAATCTTCACATCCGTAAAGTACGAGATCCACACCGTCAGGATTTACGAGCGGAACGAATGATAAGGATGTCCGGCTGAATATATCAATAGCGGAATGTCCGAAAACCGTTTTATTTTCGCATAATGCCGCGCAATATTCTTTGCACCATTTAATCGCAACTGACGTGGTAATCCATTCATTGGCATGAAAAGAGGCGTTTACATGCACGTTTCTCTCGGCCGTATCCGCGCCTATTCTCAGCTCATAGAGCGGTTTTCCCAAAACGGAACTGCCGATTTTACGGCACGTGACAAACGGAAAGACATCCGTTATTTTCTCAATTTCTTCATAAACCGATTGAGAGCCATACACCTTTTCTTCCTTCACCCATTGATCAGCGGAAAGAACGCTTTCATAGTGCCGGATGTATTGCGAAAGCCCGCTAAGCGTTTCTATCGGACATTCTGGCTGACCGCTCACGAGGAAGCCGGGACAAAATAATTCATCGCTTTCCGCCATTTTATTGGCGTCTTCCAACAGTTTTTCATCAATTGAAAGCACCTGTGCAACATCTTTCATATGCCGTTTTATTTCAGGTTTGACACGAATTCCCGCCATGTTCATCCCCCTTTTTTAAAACTATATGACAGGGGAGATAAAAAAAGAAAGCCGCCCGTTATATGGGCAGGCAGACTTTCTCTAGCAGTTTTGATATTTAAGCCATTCATTTTTGGCAATCCACGCTCCGCCGATGACTCCGGCGTCATTTCCCAGTGCCGCAATCGAAATATCGGCCGCTTCCGCAGAACGCGGGAACGCGGTGATTTTGAAGGTCTCTTCCACTTTTGACCGCAGTATTTCGCCTGCTTTAGACACGCCTCCGCCGAGCACGATTTTCGTCGGGTTCATGGCGCTTGCCAGATTTCCGAGCACGAGGCCTAAATGTTTTGCGACATAATCAACGACTTCAAGCGCTGTCTTATCCTGCTGTTTTGCCGCATCGAACACGTCACGTGCCGTCAGATCACTCACCTGCAAGAGCGAAGAGTCGGAAACCGACGCAAGTTTTTCTTTTGCGATGCGGACGATGCCGGTTGCGGACGCAATCGTTTCGATACAGCCGGATTTTCCGCAGTTGCACGGAGCTCCCCCTTCCGGAATGCTGCAAATATGACCGATTTCTCCGCCGGCCCCGTTTTTACCGTGAACAATTTCACCGTTGACGATGATGCCTCCGCCGACACCGGTTCCGAGCGTCACTAAAATGACATCTTTGGCTCCGTCACCTGCGCCTTTCCACATTTCTCCGAGCGCCGCGATATTGGCATCGTTTTCAATAACGGCCGGAATACCCGTTTCCGCCTCCAGATGGTCTTTCAAAGGATAGTTTTTCCACCCCATATTAGTCGTCTCATAAACCATCCCTGTCGCTATTTCCACGGGTCCGGGCGCTCCCATGCCGATCCATTTCAAGATTCGTTTCGGCTTGTTCAATTCTTCCAGCTTCTGGTCAAGCGCTTTTGCAATCGTGACCGTTATAGTGTTTCCTGTCTTATCGGTCGGAACCTCCCATTTATGCTGGATTTCACCGTACATATTGATAAAGGCCAGCTTGATAGTTGTTCCGCCAAGATCAATCCCCGCAAACCAAGTCTCTTCCATAATGATCTCCTTTTCTTATTAAATCCTGCTGTTGTCTCTTCTTTTGATCCTCTCAGATTCCTGCTGTAGAACTCCGGAGGCCTTCAGCCATAAGTCTCTTTCAATCACGTTTGACAAGTACATTTCCTTTAATTCATCTTTCATAAAGTCAATTTCAGCTTGTCTGTCACCGAAATACACGATATGTCCGAATGACTTAAACAGCTGCTGTACGTCATAAAATGAATTCATCTTTTTCACCATTTCTTTTCTTCTCAGTATAAGCGTATTTCATCTCTAAAGCAGGCGTCAAGTAAAAAACAATTGGATAAAATTCACTTGTGTCTTTTTGGTAAAACCTATATTCATAATTGTAAAAAAACACTCATTTATGCGTTTTTCTGTTACAATACTTTCGTGCCCAAAAGCACAAAAGGATTAAAGTTTGATGGGGTGTTGTTTTGAAACAAGAAAAAAGGCTGACGTTCATTTCAGCCATCGGTTTATTTGTTTTAATGTTAGCAGTCATTATTTCCTGCCTGTTTTTCTTTCATACGGAGCCGCATATGCCGCTGTTTTTTTGTGTCATTATTCTGTCTCTGGCAGGTTTGCGGCTCGGTTTCTCGTGGGGCAGTCTTGAAAAAGGAATTGTCAGCGGATTGAAAAACGGTGTACAGCCGATTATCGTGCTGGCTTTGATCGGTGTGCTGATCGGCGCCTGGATGTACAGCGGGGCCATTCCCGCCGTCACCGTTTACGCTTTATCGATTATACAGCCGAGCCAGCTGCTTTTGACCGCATTATTTTCATGCATGATCATCAGCACGCTTGTCGGCTCAAGTCTGACAACTGTCAGTACAATCGGCGTCGCGCTGTTAGGGGTGGCAAGCGCGGCGGGAGTTCCGCTCGAATGGACGGCGGGAGCAGTTATTTGCGGGGCTTGTTTCGGTGATAAAATGTCACCGATGTCCGACACGACGAATTTTGCCGCCGGTATCGGCGAAATTCCGATTTTTAAGCATATCCGCCATATGATGGGCACGACCGTTCCGGCACTTCTGATCACAATCGTTCTTTTTTATATTCTCGGTTCATCCGTTTCAATAAATGCCGCTTCAACGCAAAATATTGAGGCGGTCATTTCCGGAATTAAAGAGGCCGTGCACGTTACGCCTTGGTCGCTTCTTTCACCTCTTTTGGTGATCATTTTGGCGGTCAGACGGGTTTCTGTTATTCCGGTGCTTACCGCCGGTATTATTTCCGCAGGGCTTCTGACTGCCGTTTTTATTCCCGACAGCAGCATTCAAGGATTTATATCCGCCCTGCAAAGCGGCACGGCTTTTAAAACCGGCGACCAGGCTGTAGCCAGCATTATCAACAGAGGAGGACTCCAATCCATGATGGGGTCAGTCTCTCTGATCATGATCGCCTTTGCGCTCGGCGGCCTGATGGAAAAAACAGGCCTGATCGCAGCGCTGCTTCAAGGATTGATAAAAGGCGTGCATACGAAAGGACGTCTTGTCATGGCGACCGTCTTCTCAAGCATTGGCGTAAACCTTGCGACAGGCGAGCAATACTTGTCGATCTTAATTCCAGGTCAGTCTTATAAACCTTTATATGACAGGCTCAGCATTAAGCGGCTTCACCTTGCACGATCGATTGAGGACGGCGGAACATTGATCAATCCGCTGATTCCTTGGGGAGTAAGCGGCGCTTTCATGGCAAGCGCATTAGGGGTTTCTGTCATCGATTACCTGCCGTTTACCTTTTTCCTGTACATTTCATCGATCATTTCAATCCTTCTCGGTTTCCTGAAAAAAAACTGATATTACGAGAAAAACCTGCCGTCATTACAGGCAGGTTTTTTCATGCAAAAAATCCCGCTGAAAACGGGATTTGTTTAAAAGGCCTGCTGAATGAACTTATTTCTGATAAACGGTATTTTTAAAAAGAGATGAATAAACGACCGTCTGATCCCCGGCTGGCTGAGCACGGTGTTCATCAGACGGTAGCGGTTTTGGTAAACGGCAAAAACAGAGACGGCGCATAATGAGTAGATCAACAATTTTTTCATTTTATCCCTCCTGCCCCTATCGTTTGTCAAACAGCGAGAATTATTCGGGTGCAAGAGGTTTTTTATGCGATGGTTTCAGATTCAGTCACGATCATATCGACCGGGATATCGTGGGGCATGCGGGGAATGCGGTCTGTCAGCTGGCAGTCGAAGAGAAGCGACACGGTACGGCCTTCATAACCGGTCAGAAACCGATCATAATATCCGCCGCCGTATCCGATTCTGAAGCCTTCCCGGTCAAAAGCCACACCGGGCACAATAACAAGATCAATGTCTTTTTGAGCCGCTTTTTCAGTCAGGCTTTCGATCGGTTCACTGAGACCGGCATATACGGTTTCCAGCTGATTATCAGCAGAAAATGTACGGAATTCCATCGCTCCCGTCTGGGGGAAGCATTTCGGGATACAGACTTGTTTTCCCTCTTTCCAAGCCTGTTCAATAATCGGCCGTGTCGGAATTTCCAAGCGTTTCGAGATGGTCACGGCAATCATGCGGGCTTGTTTCCATTCTTTTAAAGAAAACAGCGTTTTGTGCATGCTGCGGCTTTTTGCCTCCCATTCACTTTCTGTTATGCCGGAAAGCTTTGCTTTTATATCGGTTCTGATTTGTGCTTTCACGTTTCTCAAACCTCCCTGAAAGACAAAAAAGCCAGAACTTTATTGAAAGCTCCAGCTTTTTCCGCCGTTTTAAACAGCTTATTTTGTTTCACGGTGTAACGTAGATTTTTTATCACGTGGGCAATATTTTTTAAATTCAACGCGGTCCGGATTGTTGCGTTTGTTCTTTTTAGAAATATAGTTACGCTCACCACATTCAGTGCAAGCCAAAGTAATATTAACGCGCATTATTTTCCCTCCAAACTAAATATCATTTACTTATTCAGACTTATACATAATACCACTATAATGCACGGAATGCTAGAGCTGATTTACATGAAATGTTGTTTAAGTGCAGAAAACATCAGATTATGTTTCTGATCCTCTGAGTGACCTTGCGCAAGACACATACAAAAAATGACGAAACAGGACAAAAAAGGGCTTTCATATGCGAAACCTATAGAGAAATATCCGTTTGCCCCCCGAATAAAAAAGATTTTCCGACAAAATTCTGTTTTTTTCTCTATTTCCTTTAGAATGGCGGCGTTTTATGGTATAAAAAAGAAGGGCAAATTAATAATAGAAGGTGATGAAACGTGGAAATTGCTATTATTGCGTTGTTTATCGTCAGTATAGCGCTTATTGCATTCTCATATTCTCAAAGAGATCCGATGAAAGACGTGGAACAGGAGCTTGAAACGCTTCAGCTTTCCGCCATGCAGGAAATTTACAAGTTAAAAAAGAAAATGACGGTGCTTGAAGAAGAATTGCTGGAAACCAACCTCGTCATCCGCAAAACCAAAAGCAGCGGCATTAACCAAAAAATCGCCAAACAAATCATTTCAAAATATAACAACGGGATGTCTGCCGAAGCCATCGCAAAAGCGGAACACGTGTCTGTCGAGGATGTCAATACCATTATTAAAGATAATGAGAAGGTGCTCGTATGACAAAACGGGGCATTCAGGCTTTTGCAGCAGGCATGATTTTAGCGACGGCCGTCCTCGCCGCTGTCTTCTATTTGACTGACCATGACCAGGCAGCTGCCGTTAAAACTGAAAAAACAGCATTGACAGAAAAAGAAGTAAACAGCTACCTCGACTCTCAGCAAAAAGTCTCCGTCAAACGGGATGACTATCAAAAACTGCTTGACGCTAAAGAAAAATCGTTAAACAACGATCAAAACACGGACGCCAAAAAGAAAAAGGTCACATACAAACTTACGATCAAAGACGGAATGAGCACTGCTGATGTGTCATCCATCCTTGAAAAAGAAGGAATTATTCCTTCAGCGAAGGACTTTAATGATTACGTCATCGACGCAGGCTACCACAAAGAAATCCGCGCCGGCCATTTCAAAGTCGACTCAGATATGAGCTTCAAAAAAATCGTCAAAACATTAACCCGCTAAAAAAGCTTGCAGGCATCGTCCATTCATGGATACGGCCGGCAGGCTTTTTTAATAGGCCATATAAAACGGGCCCGGTCAATGGCCGGGCCCGTTTTTTCATCCGAATTTTCCGGTGATATAATCATGTGTTTTTTGATGATCCGGCTGGGAAAAGATTTTGCCCGTATCGCCCCGCTCTACAAGTTCGCTCATATAGAAAAACGCGGTTTGATCAGAAACTCTCGCAGCCTGCTGCATGTTGTGCGTCACAATGACAATTGTATACTTCTCTTTTAAGGCCAGAATCAGCTCTTCTATTTTCCGGGTGGACACGGGATCAAGAGCAGACGTCGGTTCATCCATCAAAAGGACATCCGGTTTTGTGGCGAGCGCCCTTGCGATGCACAGCCGCTGCTGCTGTCCGCCTGACAGGGAAAGCGCCTGCTGATGGAGACGATCCTTCACTTCATCCCAGAGCGCTGCTGCCTTTAATGATTCTTCGGCGATTTCATGCAGTTTCTTTTTATTTTTTTCGCCGTGTATTCTCGGTCCGTACACGACATTTTCAAATATGGACTGCGGAAACGGATTGCCTTTTTGAAACACCATACCGATCTGCTTTCTTAATTCTGCCGCATCCGTCTTTTCCTTCAGCAGATTGCGCCCGTTATAAATCATATCGCCTGTCACTTTGACATTCGGAGCCATTTGCAGCATTAAGTTTAATGTTTTAATAAACGTGGATTTCCCGCAGCCGGACGGACCGATGATGGCAGTTACCTTGCGCTCCTCAAACCCGATCGTAATGTTTTTCAAGGCCTGATGAGCTCCATACCATACGTTCATGCCTTGAATATCAAATAGATTCTGTGTGTGCACCGCTTCTTTTACAACGCTCACGGTCCTTCCCCCTATCCGAACTTTCCGTTAATATAGTCATCCGTCTTTTGCTCTTTAGGACTAGTAAAAATCTGTTCTGTCTGTCCGTACTCCACCACTTCTCCGTTTAAAAAGAAAGCCGTGCGGTCAGACACCCTCAGCGCCTGCTGCATGTTATGCGTAACGATAACAATCGAATAATCTTTTTTCAGTTCTGTCAAAAGCGTCTCGATTCTGGCGTTTGAGATGGGATCCAGAGCTGAGGCCGGTTCATCTAAAAGAAGCACGGCAGGTTTCATCGCAAGCGTCCGGGCGATGCAAAGGCGCTGCTGCTGGCCGCCTGATAATGAAAGAGCCGATGAATGAAGACGGTCTTTGACTTCATCCCAAAGCGCAGCTTTCGTTAAGCTTTCCTCTACCGCTTCGTCCAAAACGGCTTTTCTTCGTTCACCCGCATACTTCAGAGCATGTGTGATGTTATTGTAAATGGATTTGGGGAACGGATTCGGTTTTTGAAACACCATACCGATCTCCCGTCTGAGAGACACGACATTAATCTCTTCCCCCAAAATATTCAGTCCTTCATAAAGGATTTCCCCCTCGCTTCTTGCAGAAGGGATGGCATCGTTCATTCTGTTGATCTGCCTCAGAAATGTTGATTTCCCGCAGCCGGACGGGCCGATCAGAGCCGTCACCGCATGTTTTTCAATATCCATATTCACACGCTTAACCGCTTGTTTGTCTCCGTAGTAAATGGACAAATGATTCACTTCCAAAATCGACGACTCCGGCGAGCGCTCTGTCTGTTCCGCTTGTTCCCTGACGATGTGATCAATCATGTTTTCGCCTCTTTCCGATTAATTTGCCGTAAGCTTTTTATAAATGGCAGATCCGAGCCATCTTGCACAAAGGTTAAACAAGAGCACTGAAATCACCAGCACTGCCGAGCCGCCGTTTGCTATTGCTTCTGCATCGGGAATGATCCCCTGGGTATTGACGCTCCATATATGAACCGCCAGCGTCTCAGCCGGCCTGAAAATGTTTAATGGAGAGGCTTCAGAAAACGGGTTTAAATCGGTAAAATTCAGCCGCGGCGTTGTCAGTCCCGCTGTAAATAACAATGCCGCCGCTTCTCCGAACACTCTTCCTGATGCCAAAATGGCTCCGGTTAAAATCGAAGGAATCGCGCTCGGAATCAGCACCGTTTTGACGGTATGCCATCTCGATACGCCTAAAGCGAGAGAAGCTTCTTTCAGTTCTTTAGGAACTGCAGTGAGCGCGCCTTCTGTCACCCGGACCATTACGGGAAGGTTAAAGACCGTTAAGGCGAGCGCGCCCCCGATAATCGTGTACCCCCACCCCGTCAGGTTCACAAACATCAGCATGCCGAACATCCCGATGACAATCGACGGAAGCGACGACAGAACTTCAATACAGGTTCTGATAAAATCAGTGATTTTATTTTGCGGCGCATATTCAGCCATAAAGACGCCGCCCCCCACACCAAGCGGTATCGTGATCAGCATGGTGATGAACAGAATGTAAAAGGAGTTAAAAAGCTGATCCCGAATCCCGCCGCCTGACGCGATAGCGCTTGATTTTGACGTAAGAAAATGCAATGTGATTTCCGAGACGCCGTGAATCAGAATATACAAAAACAATCCTGCTAAAATCGCCGCAAGCACAGCGGCGCATAAACCGAATACACCGGTGGCCAATTTATCCGTTATTTTCCGGTTCATTATACTTTCCTCCTAGATGACAAGTAGCGTATGAGCAGTATAAACAGAAACGACATGATAAGAAGAACAAGCCCCATCGACCACAGCGTATTATTTTCGATACTTCCGTATGTGGTATGGCCCATGTTTAACGTGATAATCGTCGTTAACGTCCCCGCCGTATCAAGCAGGCTTTCCGGGAGAAGCTTTGTATTTCCGATAACCATCTGTACAGCGAGAGCTTCTCCGAACGCTCTTGCCATTCCAAGCACGACAGCGGTCAGCAGTGTCGGAAACGCCGCCGGGATAAGCACTTTCCTGATTGTCTGCCATCTCGTTGCACCTAGCGCATATGAACCGTCACGAAGGTGTTTCGGTAATGACGCAAGCGCATCAGCGGAAATCGACGTAACGGTCGGCAGAATCATCACCGAAAGTACGATCGTTCCCGCCAGCAGACTGTGACCCGTTCCGCTTGATTTAAAAGATCCGATAAACGGAACCAATACTGTAAGACCTATGAATCCATAAACGACGGACGGAATGCCGACAAGCAGCTCGATTACTGGCTGCAGCACTTTTTTTCCCCAAGTCGGCGCAATTTCCGTCATAAACACGGCACCCGCAATCCCGAGGGGCGCGGCGATCAGAGCGGATAGAACCGTGACCGCGAATGATCCGAAAATAAAAGGCAGCGCGCCGAACTCAGGCTTTGCCTGGGTTGGATTCCAATTCAGACTTGTTAAGAATTCAATCGGGCTTACACCATTTACAAAAAAAGATTGCAGCCCCTTTATGCCGAGAAAGATGGTGATTGCCGCTGATGCCGCAATGATAATCGCCGCACATACAGACACAATCACTCTTCCGCGGACTTCATCCAATTGCCTGTTTTGTTTTGAGCTTATTAAGCGTTCGCTTACAGACTCTTTTTCTCTGTGATTTATCATTTGTTTACACTCCTATAAAGAAGAAGGACGGGGAGCCCGCCCTCCCCTCAGCTTTGCTTGCCTTTTGCGTCACGTGTGACTTTCATATCAGAGATCGGAATGTAGCCCTGATCTTTTACGATACTTTTCTGTACTTCATCGCTGTTCAAATAGTCAAGAAATGTTTTGGTCAGGCCAGATGCTTCACCTTTCGTATAAGAGTGCTCGTAAGCCCAAATCGGATATTCGCCTGTTACAACATTTTTCTCTTCGGGTTTGATGCCGCCGATTGATAAAGGCGTTACTTTGTCATCGTTTATATAAGAGAAAGCCAGATAACCGATTGCTCCCGGTGTTTCCGCAATGATTTTTTTGACTGTATTGGAGGAATCCTCTGTGATGCCCTCTGCAGGCTCCGCTCCGTCAAGCGCATATTTGACGAACGTAGCGCGTGTGCCTGATGAATCAGGACGGTTGACGAGTGTAATCTTTTGATCTTTGCCGCCAAGCTCTTTCCAGTTTTTAATTTTGCCTGTAAAGACGTCTGCCAGCTGTTTTTTGGTTAAATCCTTTACGCCCGCACCCGGGTTGACCGCAGCCGCCATCGCAACTACCGCTACACGGTGATCATTCAGGGCTTTAGCATCAATGCCTTCCTTTTCTTCAGCAAAGACGTCTGAGTTACCGATTTGCACTGCACCTTCAGACACTTGTGAAAGACCTGTTCCTGAACCTCCCGCTTGCACCTGCACATCAGCATCCGGATGTTTTTCCATAAACTTTTCCGCCGCTGCCAGTACTAACGGCTGCATGGCTGATGAACCAGAAATGGTTAAAGAACCTGATGCTTTTTTATCCTCACTTGCAGATTGGCCGTCCGTCTTGCCGCTTTCCTTTGCATTTCCGCATGCTGCAGCAACGATCATAACAGCAGCCATCAGAAGCATAAGCATCCATTTGTTTTTTTTCATTTCCTGAATTCCCCCTGCGTTTAATGTGTAATTTGTCCTACACGTATAGAGTAAAGGGTTCGTGTAAAATGCGTATAAATCGAATGTTAAGGTTTTGTAAATCCGGATGTTTTTTTGTATAAAAAAAACGCCCACAGACTGTGAGCGTTTCTTCTATCAGTTATTTGTATTGCCGTTAGCGGCGTCTTCCTGAATTTTATCTTCGTTTTTCTGCTTCGTATTATTATCTTCTTGTTTCTTTTTCAGCTCGAAGTATTTATCCAGAGCTGCTTCCCCAATGTCATTAGTTATAGAATACCTGTCATTATAATCTTCATAAGCCCATGGAACCACTACCGAAATAGCAACTTCAGGATGATCTGCAGGAGCATAAGCCACTAAGGTTGTGTTATAAGTAGAAGCACCAGTTCTTGATTTTATAGGTCCATCATAGAAAGCTTGTGCTGTTCCAGTTTTACCGGCAGGGTGATAACTTTTATTAGCAAAATTTGCTCTCGCAGTCCCTTGAGCTCCATTCATAACAAGTTTAAAACCTTGTTGAACACGTTTAATTTCACTTTCCGTCATATCAAGACGGTTCATCACTTCCGGATTAACAGATTCAACGACGGCCCCGATACCTTTTTTGGAAGGTTTTCTTACTTCTTTCACGACTTGGGGCTTCATACGATAGCCGCCATTAGCAATGGTCGATACATACTGAGCCATTTGAAGCGGAGTGTATGTGTCATATTGGCCAATCGCAAAATCAAGCAAGAAACCTGACTGTCTTTTAGTTCCCACATATCCTGTAGCTTCGTTAGGCAAATCAATTCCTGTTTTTACCCCTAAACCGAATTCACTGAAGTAATAACGAAATTTATCAAATGCGCTGTAATCAAGCGGCAATGGATGTCCTGATATATATTTACCCTTACCAATTGCAATCGCAGTTTTAAACATATAAACGTTAGATGAGCGCTCAAGTGCAGTTAAATCATTTATCGGCCCCATTACACTTACCGATTTTTTAGGAGGAGAGTCTTTAATATTTAAAACTTCATCCGTAAATATATTTCCGATTTTAATAGCACCTGTTTGATAACCCGTTAACAGTGTTGCCCCTTTTACAGCTGAGCCCATGTTGTACGAGGAAGTCATTGTTCCTAGTGCATAATCATCAATTTTATATTTGCCGTCTACTTGTTTAATCTGTTTACCCGCCATTGTAAGCACTTCTCCATTACGGGGATCCATCATTACGACAAATGCTCTGTCAAGCAACTGTGTACTCGGCCTTGCCTTTGCAGCCCTTAAATTTTTCTCAATAATTTTTTCAACGTCTTTTTGCAATTCGGTATCTATAGTGAGCACTAAATCATCCCCGGCTTTACCTTTTGAAACCGTTTCTGTATCTGTTACGTTTCCAGAGGAATCTGTCACACTTCTCACTTTTTCTTTTTGTCCCTGCAACAGATTTTCATATTGATACTCTAAATAACTTTTTCCTACTCTGTCATTCCTGCTGTAGCCGAGTGACAAATAATGCTCAAGAAGATTTGAAGGGAGTCCCTCATTGGAGCTCGAGACACTGCCGAGAACTGATTTTAACAACCCTTTATTTGGATAAGACCGTTCCCAGTCAGACGTCACGTCAACCCCTGGCAGCTCATCTAAATGTTCGCTGACGACGGCCATTTCTTTTGCTGACACTCCTTCATTTTTGATGTATTGAGGCGTCAGTGAGTAGCCTGAATCCATCTGCCTTTTGATCGCGAGGATCTGCATATCTTTTGAAGTGAGTTCATTCAGCTGTTTGTCCGTAATGCGTTTCAGCTGGAGCTGGTATAAATCATCATCAGACAGTTTTTTGTCTTCAGCTTTTTGCTTTTCTTTGGCCGTAATCAGTTTTTTCGCTTCATCAGGCCTCGTTAACATCCAATAGTCTTTTTTATCGCGTTCAGTCACCTTTTTGGTGCTTACCTTAATCATACCCGACAGTTTTTTTGCGATTTTCAAACGCTGTGCCTGGGTGGTTGAGGCTGAACGTGTATATGTAATCGCATTTAATGCTTTATTCGTTACGATGGGATTAAGGTTCCGGTCGTATATTTTCCCTCTCGGAACAGCTGTGCTGACATCAGACTCTTCTTGCTTATTGGCGGCGTTTTTATAGTCATCACCCTGAACGATCTGCTTGATGCCAAGCTCGACGATAATCCACGTGAAAATAAGAAACGCGGCCAAAAACAAAAAATTAAGCCGGATCGGCAATGATTTTTTCTTTTCTTTGCTTACTGCTATTTTCTTTTTATTTCTCCTCATGACATCACCTTTTCTTATTTACAGAAAGAAATGACACCTTTTGTTCAGGTGCCATTTTTCATTCTAAAGGTTTTTTCGATAATTTTCTACAGATAACCCTTTTATCTTTCTCCTTTTATAAAATTCGGTTCACCCGCCTGTTTTTGTCGGTCCTCTTCCACTGTTTCATCAGAAGTTTCCGTATCCAGTTTGACGTCTTTAATAAAGTAATAAATCAGCGGATGACCGGCTCCGAGCAGCACGAGCGCCGCCGGTATTCCCACTTTTTCCTTCAGCAATGTAACGATCAAAAGAAAGCACAGGATGGAAACGATCCGGCCTGCATTTAAAAACAATTCCCTGAGCACGATGTACTCAATTCTGGCCTTTCTGGCAAGCCGCGCCCGGCCTATTACATCATATGTAAGCGAGACATACGGCACGAGCAGAACAGGATAGCCGATCGCAATAAACACTCCGTATATAAGAAGCGTCGTAAAGCTCATATGAAAAATAATGAGAAACAGGGCGCCGTACACAATCAATCCGCCGATAAGAATCGCCTTTTTACGCGATCTTTTTTTGATGAGCCTTGATGCAAAATAGTAAGCAAAAAAAGAAACAGCGGAATTGACGAGACCGAATGTCCCGAGCGCCAGCTCACTGTTTGTCGCAATGAACACAAATACGCTGATTAAAAAAACAAAAATCCCTTCTCTCAACCCTTGAAAAAAGTGCGCGTTTGTAATCCGCCGCCAATTCAGATTCGTGTGACGCTCATCATAAACTTTTTTCAGCATAAACCGGCCTTTCGACTCTCTCCGCTTGAGAAAAAAGCTCATGACCACGGCAAGGGCAAATAAGCCGAGCGACAGGCTGAAAATGACTGTATACCCCGTATTGTTTTGAAGTCTTGAGATGACAAACCCGGCCACAATCGGGCCGATCATCCCTGCCGACGAAGATAAAATGCCTAAAAATCCGTTGAAAAAATCTCTCGTTTCAGGTTCCGTAATTTCGAAAGTCAGCACATTAAAGGCCAGCCAGTAAAAACCGTATCCCACTCCGAGCACGGCACCGATCAAAATGAGGCGGGAAGCCGCATTTTCCCCGGCAAGGAGCACACTTAAATAAAAAGCCGCCAAAAAGATAACACCGAACCTGAGAATAAACACCCTGTCAATTTTTTTAGCCAGCCGGCCCGCCAGAAGAAAGGTAATCGGCTGCATCGTCACGACCGATAAATTGTATATGGCCAAATCAATGAATTTCCCTGACTGTTTCCATAAATACACATTGACAAATGTATTTGACAGCGCGATGCCTAATGAGTAAAGGCCGCCAATCGTCAATAACAGCAGCAGACCTTTATTTACTTCGATGTCGCCGATAATTTTTTTTATTTTGCTCATCATTGACTCCCCTTTACTACACATTAGTCTGTCTCACTCAAACTGAGATATGTAAAAAGGAATCAAAGTCAATAAAAAAACAAGGCCTCCTCGGGAGACCTTGTTTGATTGAACGATTTATTTTGCTTCGCTGTAAAGGCGGGCAACTTCATCCCAATTTACAACATTCCAGAAAGCTGAAATGTAATCAGGACGGCGGTTTTGGTAGTTCAGGTAGTAAGCGTGCTCCCAAACATCAAGACCGAGGATAGGCGTTTTACCCTCTGAAAGCGGTGAATCTTGGTTTGGCGTGCTTGTAATTTCAAGTTTGCCGTTGTTTACAACAAGCCAAGCCCAGCCGGAACCGAAACGGCCGGCAGCAGCTGCAGCGAATTTTTCTTTAAATTGATCGAAGCTTCCGAACGTGCTTTTGATCTCTTCAGCAAGCTCACCAGTCGGTTCGCCTCCGCCGTTTGGAGATAAAAGAGTCCAGAATAAAGAGTGGTTTGCATGTCCGCCGCCATTGTTGCGGACAGCTGTGCGGATATCCTCCGGCACTGCGTTTAAATCAGCGACAAGCTCTTCTACAGATTTCTCTGCAAGAGCTGATCCTTCGATCGCTTTGTTCAGGTTTGTAACGTATGTGTTATGGTGCTTCGTGTGGTGAATCGTCATTGTTTCCTTATCGATATGCGGTTCTAAAGCATCATAAGCGTAAGGCAGTTCTGGAAGTTTGTAAGCCATAATTTTTTCCTCCTTTAAATATATGTACTGAAATGCCGCTTTTAGCGAACTTTTCTAATCTCAATGTAACAAAAGAAAGCATGGTAATCAATGAAAAAGCTCACAATCCGGCGATTCCAGCAGACATATTACACTTTATCCGTTCACGGCCGAAATTAAACCTTCTAAAGCACCGTCCATAAGAAGTATCCAATCATAAAGAGCTGAATGACTCCTTTGGCCGCGACGCTTGTTAAAAAGCCGATTAACGAGCCCAGTCCCACTTTTGCCGCAGACTTGATATCCTTTTGATGAACAAATATCTCAGCGCAGACAGCACCGATAAACGGGCCTAATATAATGCCTGCCACGGGAATAACGAAGGGCCCGATCAATAATCCGATCGTGCTCCCCCAGATCGCCGCCCTGCTTCCTCCGTACCTTTTGATGCCAAGTAAGTTTGACACATAGTCAGCTGCAAATAAAACGGCTGCAAATACCGCTTCAATGAGCCAGAAGAGGTAAGAATAAGGACTGAAAGAAAACAGAAATCCGTAGAGGAGAAAACCGGCCACGATAAATATAACGCTTGGGATCACCGGATAGACAAGACCGATGAAAGCAATGACGAAGACCGCAATAATAATCAGCCAATACAAAACACTCATGACTTAAACACCCTCCTTTGTTTTACGGAGCATTACCGCCTCCGCTTTTTCTTAATATGTATGATTCCTTACTGCCGCTTTAAATACTCTCACTTGTGTTCATCTCCGGTGAACGATACAATAAGCAACATATACCAGTTTAGGCTAGGAAGTGAAGATGTTGAACATATTTACGGCTTTATTGAAAAGTACATACTCTCCGGCAGATATTGCAAAAACACGGTTTCAGGGGATAGGAAAAGCGATCCTTTATGTATTTTTGCTGTCTGTCCTTTTTACGCTGCCGAGCGCTTATTACCTTTGCTCCGGCACCGTAAACTCAATGAACGGTTTCAAAACCGTGTTAGAAAAAGATTTCCCTGATTTCAAAATTTCAAACGGTGAATTGCAGACGAAAGCTTCCGCCTCTAAGGAAACGGAAGCGAACGGTTTTGTCATCGTGTTTGATCCCACTGATGCGTACGGCGCTAAACAAATAGCGGCGAAACAAAACGCGATCGGCATTTTGAAGAATAAAATGGTGCTTGCAGTAGACGGACAGGCGACAGAAATGAATTATTCATTAATGCCTGCTGATATCACTAAAAGTGAAATCATATCAGCTTTAAACCAAAATAAAACGATGATCGTCACCGTCCTTTCCGTTTTGCTGTTCATTATGACGGCGGCCGGCAAATTCATTGAAGTCTCATTTCTCGCCGTCATCGGCCTGATTATAAAAAATGCGCAAAGAAAGACATTGAATTATCAGCAGCTTTGGAAGCTTTCAGCTTATTCCATTACGCTCTCCACCATATTCTTTACGATTATGCGCGCGCTTGTCATTACGGTGCCGAGCGAATTTTTAGTGAATTGGTTTGTAAACTTTATCATCCTTTTCCTCGTCTTAAAAGAGATACCGCCAAGAAAGACTGCTGTGTAACAAAGACCGCCCCGGCGGTCTTCTTTTTTTGTCATGAACAAAATGGGACAAGCATACAATGAAGTAAACATGTATGCGGGAGGCGGTTGGAATGAAGCGGCTTACTTTTGTATTCGGCAGTTTATTTGTGATATTTATTATCTTTTATGATCTTAAAATCGGCACGATCCCTTCTCAAGGCCTTCCTGCATACGCTGCGGCGGCTCAGCCTGCAAATCAGGAAACATCATACAGAACGGTTACGGTCAAAAAAGGTGATACGGTAATGTCGATCGTCGGCGCACATAAAGCGCCGGATGATATTGTACAAGATTTTGAAGCGCTGAATCCGAATGTGAAAGCAAACGCCATTCAGGCGGGCACCGCTTATAAATTCCCCGTCTACCGTAATTAAACGTTAATTTCTTGTCAGTTCGGCAAATACACTGTTACAATATAATATGTAAATAGAAGTTGCCTGACATGTAAAAGGCTCAGCCTGCAGAAGCGGTAACTACAATTAAGGAGCGATTGACAAGTGAGTGAAATCACACATCGTACAAAAACGCGTCCCGTCAAAGTGGGACCTTTAACAATAGGCGGAAATAACGAAGTCGTCATTCAAAGTATGACGACGACCAAAACACACGACGTAGAAGCAACAGTGGCGGAAATCAACCGTTTAGCCGAAGCCGGCTGCCAAATTGTCCGGGTGGCATGCCCTGACGAACGCGCGGCGAACGCAATTGCCGACATCAAAAAACGAATTTCCATCCCTCTCGTTGTCGATATTCATTTTGATTACAAGCTCGCATTAAAAGCAATTGAGGGCGGCGCCGACAAAATCAGAATCAACCCCGGTAATATCGGCCGCCGTGAAAAAGTGGAAGCGGTCGTAAAAGCGGCTAAAGAAAAAGGAATTCCGATCCGGATCGGCGTAAACGCGGGATCATTGGAAAAACGAATTCTTGAAAAGTACGGCTATCCGACTGCTGACGGCATGGTTGAGAGTGCGCTTCATCATATAAAAATCCTGGAAGACCTTGATTTTCATGACATCATCGTCAGCATGAAAGCGTCTGACGTCAATCTCGCCATAGAAGCATACGAAAAAGCGTCAAAAGCATTTGATTATCCGCTCCACCTTGGAATTACAGAATCAGGCACGCTGTTTGCAGGAACGGTAAAAAGCGCGGCCGGACTCGGAGCGATATTAAGCAAAGGAATCGGAAACACGCTCCGGATCTCCCTGAGCGCCGACCCTGTTGAAGAAGTAAAAGTAGCCAGAGAGCTGCTGAAATCATTCGGTCTCGCTTCAAACGCGGCTACGCTTATTTCTTGCCCGACATGCGGACGGATCGAAATTGATCTCATCAGCATCGCAAATGAAGTCGAAGAATACATTTCTAAAGTCAAAGCGCCGATTAAAGTAGCCGTTCTCGGGTGCGCCGTTAACGGACCGGGCGAAGCAAGAGAAGCCGATATCGGTATTGCCGGCGCCCGCGGCGAAGGACTTCTTTTCCGCAAAGGCCAAATCGTCCGCAAAGTCCCTGAAGAAACAATGGTCGAAGAGCTGAAGAAAGAAATCGACAAGCTGGCAGAAGAACACTACGCAAAGCTTGAAGCAGAAAAAGCAAAAGCAGAACAAGAAACACAAAAAGCTTGACGGATAATCCGCCAAGCTTTTTTTTGCGTGTTAGAAAAACGGTGTAATGAAGATGCCCAGCACAAGGGAAACAATACCGATTCCCATCGCCCAGCCGCCTAGAGCGCCCGCTCCTCTTCTTCTGGCGATATAGCCGACGATAATGCCGCATGCCCCTAATAAAACTGGGAGCACGAACAGGGAGATGATAGAAATAGCCAATGCTGCATACCCTATACCCCGGCCTTCGCTTACTCCGTCCCGGTTATCATCGCGGTCTGCTGCTCGGTCAGAAGCACGATATGGCTCTGAAATTTCGGCCGCTGTCTCTTCTGAATAAACATCACGCGTGATATCCGTTCCTTCCGATCCATGATCCACATAGTAGTCGTTGCCTTTTCGATTTTCGTAATCGTATGCCACCTTCAATTCCCCCTTTTTCTTTTATGAAAGGAGCTTTTTTAGTTTCCGCGTTTTTCACGGAATCATGTTTGCTAAACTTTGCTGGTATTGTCAATTGTTTATGTTACACTTGAAGGGATGAAAATATAGGAGTGTGGACATGTTACGGTTAGGTATAGATATTGACGGCACGGTTACAGCACAGGATACATTTGTCCCTTATTTAAACCGCTCATTTCATCTTTCCATTACCTTGGATGATATGACTGATTATGATCTGACCAAGCTTTTGAACATTACAGCTGAGGAGTTTTGGGAATGGATGAATGTTCATGAAGCAGCCATATATAAAGAAGCGCAGCTCGCGGAATTTGCGAAGCAGGCGCTGGACGGACTGAAAGAAGAGCATCGCCTCATTTACATTACGGCAAGACGCAGCCACTTAGAAGATGTCACGCTGGACTGGTTTGCAAACCGGGACGTTCATTACGATCACATTGAGCTTGTCGGGAGTCATCACAAAGTGGAGGCCGTCAAAAAACACGGCATTGACCTGTTTTTCGAAGATCACCACGGCAACGCGACAATGATCGCAAAAGAAGCAGGCATTCCGGTTATCCTTTTTGATTCCCCTTATAACCAGCTCCCCACCGATTCCAACATTATCAGGGTGCAGAATTGGCTTGAAGCCGTCGCCTGGATCAATAAAAACAAACACAGTCTTCAGCATGTCAGAAGCTGAAAAAACCTCCTGCTTATACAGGAGGTTTTTTTATCGGCACGCCGGACAGGTGCCGTAAATTTCAAATTTATGACCGCTGATGTCATACCCTTCCAAATCATCGTGAAGCTTATCCATCGGACAGGACTCAATTTCCTTCGTCTTCCCGCAGGTTAAACAGATAAAATGGTGGTGGTGATGGGTATAAGAGCATGTAAATCGGAACAGTTTTTCCCCGGACAGCTCCGTCGTTTCTAAAATACCGAGTTCTTCATATAACGAAAGATTTCGGTATATGGTATCAAAGCTCAAACCCGGATAGTCGTCGTTTAATGCGGCAAGCACGTTTTTGGCCGTCAGATATTTATCAGAATCAGCAAAAAGCTGCAGCATGTCTTCTCGCTTACTCGTATATTTATACCCTTTTTCTTTCAGCAGGTTCAACGCTTCTTGGACGTTCATGAGGACCTCCCCTTTACAACACGGTATCGCTCCAAAAAGAAAATGGCAGCTGACTGAACAGCAGGCCATTTTCTTATGCTGTATAAAATTATACCTATAAAATGACGAAAAGTAAACGAAAGCCTAGTGAATCGCGGTTTTGAACTTACCGCCCCTCGTTTCATGGGTATTCATGATCGTAATAAATGCGTTTTTATCAATTTCAAACACAATGGATTTCAATTTAGTCACTTCAAGCCTTGTCACGACCGCGTAAATGACTTCTTTGGTTTCATCCGTATATCCGCCTTTTCCCTGAAGCTTGGTAGTTCCCCTTCCAAGCCGGTGCAAGATCGCGTCTGAAATTTCCGCATACTGGTCTGCCACAATAATGACCGCTTTTGTTTCATCGAGACCCTGAATGACGGCGTCAATCGTTTTCATGGCAATATAATAAGTCATGAAAGAATACATCGCCTGCTCCGGACCGAACACAAAACCGGCCCAAATAAAAATAAACACATTGATGAGCATAACGAATTCTCCGACTGAAAAGGGCAGCTTTTTTGTGAGAAGGATACCGAGTATTTCAGTACCGTCCATCGAGCCTCCGTTTCGGATGACAAGGCCTACCCCGAAACCGAGCAAAAGCCCGCCGAATACCGTCGCCAAAATAGGCTGGGTCGTAAAGGCCTCCACATGGTGCAAGGAGGATTCAATCAGCGCTAAACCGACGATTCCGATAACCGTAGAGATGAGAAATGTTTTTCCGATATATTTATATCCGAAAATCATAAATGGAATGTTGAGTAACACAACGAATAAGGCGAAATTGAGGAGGGGATTGGACATAAAGAGGTGGTCTAAAATTAATGAAACACCGATAATGCCTCCGTCGATAAAATTATTAGGGACCAGAAACAATTCAATACTTACGGCGGCTGAACCCGCCCCGATCAGAATCATGATGACCCTGAAGATAAAGTGTAAAAATGATTCTTTTTTGTGCTGTTTATTTGGGGTCATAAAATCTCCTTTCCTGTAATAACTATTTTAAACAGTAAGCAACTTCATTTTACCATTAAAAGCTGTAACATTTTAATAATTTGCTCAATACATTATGTCTAAAGAGGTGAAAGTATCGATGATTTTAATACAAAGAATCATTTTGCAGCGGCTCAATCAAGCCACTGCGGACGACCTGCTGAAATATTCAAAGCAATACGGAATCAGCATTACGAGAAGCCAAGCGGCTGAGGTAGCGGCTCTGATGCACGGAAAAAACATCAATATTTTTGATGAACAGGAGCGGCTTCGCCTGCTGAAAAAAGTGGAAACGATTACCTCAAAAGAAACGGCTCGGAAAGTTAACGAACTTTTCAATCAATTTTCAGGGTAAAAAAAGGAGGGGCAATTCCCCCTCCTTTTTATTGAGCTGATATTTTTTCAAGAAGCTCCTTGTCAAACTGCTTTTCTTTCAGCATTTCGATTTCAAAACGGTATGGCGGCTTCTTATTTTTCTTGTCTTCGCCTACATACGGTGTTTCGAGGATTTTCGGAATATCGGCAAGCTGCTCGTGATGAACAATGTACTGCAGAGCGTCAAAACCGATCTCTCCGAACCCGATGTTTTCATGACGGTCTTTACGGGCTCCCCTGATATTCTTGCTGTCATTCACATGAAGGACTTTTATCCGGTCGATGCCGACGATTTTATCAAACTCATTAAGAACACCGTCAAAATCATTGGCAACATTATATCCTGCATCATGGGTGTGACAAGTGTCAAAGCAGACGGAAAGATGTTCATTATGTGTGACGCCCGCAATGATCTCGGCAAGCTCTTCAAAACTTCTTCCGCATTCTGACCCTTTGCCCGCCATTGTCTCCAGCGCAATCTGGACGCTTTGGCCCGGATCAATCACTTCGTTTAATCCTTCAATGATCTTTTTGATGCCCGTTTCAGCACCGGCTCCGACATGCGCTCCTGGATGAAGCACGATCTGTTTCGCGCCGATCGCTGCCGTTCTTTCAATTTCAGAACGCAGAAAATCAACGCCCAGCTCAAACGTTGCCGGGTTTGTCGTATTTCCGATGTTAATGATGTACGGCGCATGCACGACAATGTCACCGATGCCGTTTTCCTTCATATGGGCGCGGCCCGCTTCAATATTCAAGTCTTCAATTTTTTTGCGGCGCGTATTTTGGGGAGCGCCCGTATATATCATAAATGTGTTCGCCCCGTATGAAACGGCTTCCTTGCTTGCGGCAAGGAGCATATGTTTTCCGCTCATTGAGACGTGTGAACCTATTTTCAGCAACCCGATTCCCCCTACTTTCCTCTGTTAGATTGGTTTCTTCTCTGCTTCTTTCTGATTTTTTCCATTTCGTAGCTCATTTTCTTTTTATAGCCCGGCTTTACTTTTTTCGGCTTTTTCACAAGGCGTTTCGCCATTTGGTCAGCCTCATTTGCCGTCTTTTTGCGATTTTTACGGCGGTGGCGGTCATCGCCTTTCTTCCATTCCCCGTTTACAAGCTCCGCATAGTCAAACACAATGCCCATCTTTTCGAGTTTTGCGAGCGCATCTTCGTCAGAAAGCTCGTATATAGTCAGTGCTTGGCCTGATGAACCGGCGCGTGCGGTTCTTCCGACGCGGTGAACATAAAAATCCAGATCGTCCGGAAGCTCGTAGTTGATGACATGGCTTACGCCTTTAATGTCAATTCCTCTTGCCGCAAGGTCTGTCGCAATGACATAAGTGAATTCCAGATCATTAATCTGCTTCATTACCTTTTTGCGTTCACGCGGCGTTAATCCCCCGTGCAGAAGGCCGACTCTCATGCCTTTTTCGGTCAGGTATTTCGCAATATGATCAGCCGTATTTTTCGTATTGGCAAACACGATGCCCAGATAAGGATTCAGATTCGACATCATATCAAAAAGCAGTTTGTCTTTATCACGCTGTTTAGAAGGAACCAAAACATGTTCAATCTTTTCGGCTGTGATCCTTTTCGGCTCAACATGAGCGTATTTCGGATTTTCCATATACTTTTTCAAAAACGGCTTCAGCTTTTCCGGAATCGTAGCTGAGAAAACAAGCATCTGCAGTTGTTCCGGCATACGGGATCCGATGTAATCAACGTCTTCTAAAAAGCCCATATCAAGCATCAGATCAGCTTCGTCAATGACGAGAGACTGCGCTTTATAGACGTTCAATGCCTGCGCTTTAATCAGATCCGCAATCCGGCCCGGCGTTCCGACGACGAGATGTGGCTGTGTTTTCAGCTTATCAATTGATTTTTGCTTGTCCGTTCCGCCGATAAAGCATTTTGTCCGGATCGGCCCGTCCTCGGCACCCTGTGTGATTTTGAGCGCTTCCTGATAAATCTGATTGGCAAGCTCTCTCGTCGGCGCCGTGATAACAGCCTGCACCGTATCAGAATCCGAATCAATCCGATTCAGAATAGGCAATAAATAGGCGTGGGTTTTTCCCGTCCCCGTCTGGGACTGCCCGATCACGCTTTCGTTTTTCAATACAGCAGGTATCAGCCGCTTTTGAATATCTGTCGGTTCATAAAAACCAAGGCGGTGAACTGCATCTATAATAAACGGTTTTAAGTTGTATCCATCAAATTTAGTTTCTTTCATTTTTCCCAGCTCCTTAAAGCGGCACATTCTGTGTCCATCATCACATTATAACCGATTTTACTTAAAAACACCATGTCTTGGGGGAATCCTGTTTTCTGGACAGAAAAGCAAATGCCCCCTCAGATGCATATTGTAATAGCAGAGAGACAGAAAGGAGGTACAAGTATGTTTCCACAGCAGCCGATGAGAAATATGGCGCAGCAGGGCCGGCCGTTGATGAACCCGCGGATGATGATGAGAGGCAGACCGTCATTGCCGGGCCGGCAGATGATGCAGCAGGGCCGGCAGTTTTTCCCTCAGCAGCAGATGGCCGGAGCAGGTTTGAGAAACGCAGGCACAGGCGGAGGAGGCTTAAAAGGAATGCTTTCCCGTTTTTTACCCGGATCAGGAGGAAGCGCTGCCGGGTCCGCACCGGCAGCGGCCAGCGGAGGAGCAGGCGCAGGCCTGCAGGGATTGCAGGGAATTCAGAGTCTGGCAAGTCCGGCATCCCTGTCGAGCATGCTCGGCAATGTTCAGAAGGTGCTCGGCGTGGCGCAGCAGGTTACGCCGATGATCCAGCAGTACGGCCCTTTAGTCCGGAATCTGCCAGCCATGATGAAGCTTTACAGTCAATTAAGCAGCAGCGATGATGAGAATGAAGATAGTGAATCCGGCGAGACAAAAGAAACAGCCGAACAGGACAAAAAGGATGAAGATGAAAAAACGGACGAAACTGAAGGTGAAAACAAATCAGACGCCTCATCTAAAACATCAAAGAAGACATCTGAAAAAGCATCCGCTTCACAAGAAAAAGACGAAACTGAAGCAACATCAGCGGAACAGCCGCGTCCAAAAAGAACATCGGGCAGATCAAAGCCGAAATTATATATTTAACATTCTTTGATATCTCACGAAAGATTAGCTATAATGAGATCAGAAGAATGCAAGATTTGAGCCGTTTAACTACGGCTTTTTATATTGCCTCTACACTCACTTTTGATAGGAGGACATCTAATTGGACGTTATCAAAATCTCGCCGCGCGGCTATTGTTACGGCGTTGTTGATGCCATGGTCATAGCCAAAAACGCGGCACTCGATAAAAATTTGCCAAGACCTATATATATACTCGGAATGATCGTTCATAATAAGCATGTCACAGATGCGTTTGAAGAAGACGGAATTTACACGCTTGACGGCACTAACCGTCTGGAGATTTTAAAGCAGGTGGAAAAAGGAACCGTTATTTTCACCGCACACGGAGTATCTCCGGAAGTAAGAAAAGCCGCTGAGGAAAAAGGGCTTGTTACGATTGACGCCACATGCCCGGACGTCACGAAAACACATGACTTAATCCGAAAAGTAAAAGCAGAGGGCTACCACGTCATTTATATCGGCAAAAAAGGCCACCCCGAGCCAGAAGGAGCCGTCGGCGTCGCCCCTGAAATCGTTCATCTCGTTGAAACAGAGGAAGACGTGAGAAACCTCGATATTCAGGCTGAGAAATTAATCGTTACAAACCAAACGACCATGTCCCAGTGGGACGTCCATGATATTATGGAATCAGTCCAAGAAAAGTACCCGCACGTGGAATATCACCAGGAAATCTGCCTGGCTACACAGGTTCGTCAAGAAGCTGTCTCAGAGCAAGCAAAGAAAGCGGACTTAACCATTGTTGTCGGCGATCCGAAAAGCAATAACTCCAACAGGCTGGCTCAAGTGTCAGAAGAAATCGCCGGAACAAAAGCCTACCGCATCGGAGACATCAGTGAATTGAAACTCGAATGGCTCAAAGACGTCAATACCGTCGCCGTTACCGCGGGCGCGTCAACACCGACGCCGATTACAAAGGAAGTCATCCGGTTTTTAGAGCAATTTGACCATAACGATGAATCGACATGGCAGCTTGAGCACAATGTGCCGCTCAAAAAAATCCTTCCGAAAGTAAAAATAAAAAACTGAGGCCCCGGGCCTCAGTTTTTTTATAGGAAGGTAAATGGATTTGTGTCTGTTTCGGAAGCAAAAATACGCACGTCGTAATTTTTCTCCCCGGCCATTGCCGTAAGCTTCTCAGCAGTTCCTTTTCTCATGATCTTTTCAGCATAATGCCCCGGGTCCACGACGTTTAACCCCATCATCATCGCATCATGCGCTACATGGAAATAAAGGTCGCCCGTCACGTAAACATCTGCACCCTTCCTCTTAGCCTGGTAAATATATTTATTTCCGTCACCGCCAAGCACTGCGACTTTTTTCACCTTGCTGGTTCGCTCTCCGACCATCCGGACTCCGTTAACGTCAAATTTTTCTTTCACAAACAGCGCAAACTCTTCAAGCGTCATGTCTTGCTGAAGTTTTCCGATGCGGCCGAGTCCTTTTTCAAGCGGGGACTGCTCCACCGGATAAATATCATACGCCACCTCTTCATACGGATGGCTTTTTTTCAGCGCTTTTATGATGGTTTTCTCCATACTGGCCGGATAAACGGTCTCAAGTCTCACTTCATGGACGAGTTCCAGCTCTCCCGTCTGTCCGATAAACGGGTCTGCCCCGTCCAGCGGTTTAAAGCTGCCGATTCCCTCAGAAGAGAATGCGCAATGGCTGTAATTGCCGATATGTCCCGCTCCGGCATTGCCGAGTGCGGTTCTTACAGCTTCTTCATAGTCTTTCGGCACATACACGGCAAGCTTTTTCAGCGGGTCCGAATATGTCGGAACGAGCACTTCTGTGTCTGTCAGGCCGAGAGCTTCCGCAAGCAGATCGTTAACACCGCCGTCCGCCACATCGAGATTCGTATGAGCCGCATATACGGCAATATCATGCTTTATACATTTCTCAATCAATCTTCCGCCAGGCTGATCAGTGGTGATCTGTTTAAGCGGCCGAAAAATCGGCGGATGATGAGCGATAATTAAGTCAACCTTTTTTTCGATGGCTTCGTCCACCGTCTGTTCCAAAACATCCAGCGTGACCATGACGTTTTTCACCGGCTTATTCAATGTGCCGATCTGCAGACCGATTTTGTCTCCTTCCACCGCAAAAGCCTTCGGTGAAAATTGTTCAAACAGCTGGATGATTTCCTGTCCGTTCACATGTTTAGGCATGTCCGATTACCTCCTTCAGCAGTAAGATCCGCTCTTTCAGTTCAGCTAATTTTTCCTGGTTTTCATTCTTTGCGCTGCGGCTGATCTGTTCATAAATTTGTTCAGTATGCTTAAGTTCCTGGGTCCATTTCCGAAGAAACACTTCACCCTTTTCTTTTAACAAAAACGGACCGGCAAGCATTCCGGCAGCCATCGTGGTGTCCCGGTACGGCGCATCACGGTCGCCGGTTTCTGCGACGAGTATTTCATAACACTTTCCATCTTCTTCGAGAATCACTTCGTCAATCAGTTCATAGCCTTCCTGATAAAGCCACTCTCTTATATGAACGGCATGAATATTCGGCTGCAGAATCAGCCGTTCACGCCCCGTCAGTTTTGTTTTTCCGGACTCCAAAATATGAGCGATCAGCGCTCCGCCCATGCCCGCGATTGTGATGGCGTCCGCTTCTCCCTTTTCAAGGACGCTCAGCCCGTCACCTTTCCTTACGGAGATAAGAGCGCTTAAGTCCAGTTTTTCTACCTGCTGTTTGGCGGATAGAAACGGCCCGTCTGTAATTTCACCGGCGATTGCGCGGCTTGCCAAATGATTCAAAACGGCATAGCAGGGAAGATACGCATGGTCTGACCCGATATCAGCCACCAGGGCACCCGGAGGGATATATTCCGCTACAGACTGCAATCTTTTAGATAACTTCATTTCATTCACAATATCACAACTTTTCTCAGGTTCTTTTTCCTTTACTATCATATAAAAAAACCGCCCGGAATCCAAGCGGCGGATAGAGTTTTTCATATGTCTTTTATATAGGGACAGGTAAAGCTTTATTTAATCTCAGAAACCCATTTTGCCATGTCATCCAGCTTTTCGGCCGGGACAAGGCCGGCTGGCATCCCGTTGCCGCCTTTTTCAATTCTCGTTTTAATCGCAGCGACATCTTTTCTTTTGCCGACGCCTTTTAAGCTCGGACCTGAGACACCTTCATAGTTTTCCCCGTGACAGGTGATGCAGTTCGCTTTATAAATCTCTTCAGGTGAAGCGTTTGCAGTTTCCTTTTCGGCATTTTTGCTTTCACCACCGCTTGCGATCTGATGTGCATCTCCATTTCCTTTTACTGACAGAAAGAAAGTCAGCCCTATTCCCAGAACTGCGATGAGCAAAAAAGGAATCAGCGGATTCCACTTCATATCTCCATCCCCCTTTTTCATTCTCCCCCTATGTAAACACTTCTAATTCTAACTTATTTTTACAAAATGTAAATGGTCTCATTAAGCAAATTCATTGATTTCACAATTTATACATAAACAAAAATAACTGTTTTGTTTACCCAAAATTGTCTTTATTCTATTGTATAATGAATTGTATACGCTTACAATAAGGAATATAAATTAACTTATCCCGCTTTCCCTCTATTCAGGACATGCCGCATTTTTTCCGAACCCATTTGCAAAACACATGCTTATCCAGTAAAATAAAGGTATATTATCCATATATCTTATACGTAAAAAAGAACGGATCAACAGACCCGTTCCATTCTATTCGAGAAAATCCTTCAGACGTTTGCTTCTGCTTGGATGTCTCAATTTACGAAGCGCTTTTGCTTCAATTTGGCGAATACGCTCTCTCGTTACTCCAAACACTTTGCCGACTTCTTCAAGCGTTCTTGTGCGTCCGTCATCCAGACCGAAACGGAGACGCAGCACGTTTTCTTCACGATCCGTCAACGTATCCAGCACATCTTCCAGCTGTTCTTTCAAAAGCTCATATGCCGCATGATCCGACGGAGACGTCGCTTCCTGGTCTTCAATGAAATCACCGAGATGTGAATCATCTTCTTCACCGATCGGCGTTTCTAAAGAAACAGGCTCTTGGGCAATTTTTAATATTTCACGAACTTTTTCAGGCGTAAGATCCATGTCTTCAGCAATCTCTTCCGGTGACGGCTCTCTGCCCAGATCCTGAAGAAGCTGACGCTGCACACGGATTAATTTGTTGATCGTTTCCACCATGTGAACCGGGATACGGATCGTTCTCGCCTGGTCAGCGATGGCGCGTGTAATCGCCTGTCTGATCCACCAAGTCGCATACGTACTGAATTTATATCCTTTACGGTAGTCAAACTTTTCGACGGCTTTCATGAGACCCATGTTTCCTTCTTGAATCAAGTCTAAGAAAAGCATGCCGCGGCCGACATACCGTTTAGCAATGCTGACAACTAAACGAAGGTTTGCTTCAGCCAATCTGCGTTTAGATTCTTCGTCACCTTCTTCAATTTTTTGAGCATAGGTGATTTCTTCTTTAGCAGAAAGAAGATTTACCCGTCCGATTTCCTTAAGGTACATGCGGACTGGATCATTGATCTTTACGCCAGGCGGTACGCTGAGGTCATTAAGGTCAAATTCTTCTTCGGCTTTGGCAAGCTGTTGAATATTAGGATCTTCCGTTTCTTCATTTTCACTAATTAATTCAACACCTTGTTCTCCTAAAAATTCATAATACTCATCCATTTGGTCTGATTCAATTTCAAAGCTGGACATGCGTTCAGCAATTTCTTCATATGTTAAAACGCCACGTTTTTTTCCGGTTTCAGTAAGCTGGTCTTTTACCTGATCCAGTGTAAGTTCTGTTTCTGTCTCGTGGGTTTGTTTATCAGCCATTATGGATCCCTCCTTCCAAAGCTTGCAACGAATTCTAAAAGCGGTATGTTTCTTATCCGTCCCGGGAGCCTTCTCTCTTTTTCAGCATGCAGGGCAGCGGATAATAAGTGACAATTCATGATGAGGTTAAGCGATCTATTTGCTCCTCCGCAAGGAATCATTGCCAAGAGAACGCAAGCCTCTTTTTTGATGTTATTTTAATGATCGGTTCAATGCGACAATTTCTTGAGCCAGAGACGCAGCTTTCACAAAGTCTTTCTGCCTCTCTGCATCCGCTCGTTCTGCTTCTTTTTCCTTTATCATTGACCATTTTCGGTGATCCAACACTTTTTTTACGTAATCGGATAACTCGGCCTCTGAGAGCTCCTCGTTTATTTGGAGCATCCCTATATCTGAAAGCAGCTGGCTGATTTCATCATCCTGCATTCTCGCCATAAGATGCTGCGGCGTCATTTCAGCGCCCTCTTCATAAACAGCGTACAGATATGCTGCCAGCGCACGATGTCCGTCAATGTTAAATTCAAAGCCGACACGCTCAATCACTTTCTTTATGACGTTTCGGTCTCTCAGCATATGAGCGAGAAGAAGTCTTTCCGCATTCTCATAGGCGGGACGGAGACGGCGCCGTTTCGCTTTTGTCATCACCCGGGCCCGTCTTGGCTGCGGTTCGGCGTTTTTGCCGCCAGGGGCGTTTTGGGCGGCATAGATGGAAAGCTGTTCAGTCAAAGATTCTACCGAAAGAGAAAATTCGGAGGCGAGCTGCTTCACATACATTTCCTGCTCAAGCGACCCTGAAAGAGCGCTGATTTCTTTCAGCACTTCTTTCATGTAAGCGAGCCGGTCTCCTTCGTCAGATAAGTTTTTCCCTTTGCGGAAATATTGCATTTTAAAAGCCATGACCGTAACGCTTGCATCAATGATATCTGTCTTGAATTTTTCTCCGCCCTGAGTTCTGACATAGTCATCAGGATCAAGACCGTCAGGCATCATGCTTACTCTTACCTTACAATCAGCTTTCTGAAGCAGGTCGGCCGCTTTCAGCGTAGCTTCGTACCCGGCTTTATCCGAATCGTAGCAGAGAATGACCTCCTGAACATTTCTTCTCAGGATTTTCACATGCTCTTCGGTGAGCGACGTCCCCATTGTGGCGATACTTTCTTTTACGCCTGAGCTGACGGCGGAAATGACATCCGCAAAGCCTTCAAACAGAACGGCTCTCTCCTCTTTCCTGATCGGCAGGCGGGCCTTATGGAAGTTGTACAGCAGCTTAGATTTATGAAACAGCGGCGTTTCCGGACTGTTCATATATTTCGGCTGCTGGCTTCCGAGCGCCCTTCCTGAAAAAGCCGCCACGGCTCCGTGATGATCATGAATGGGAAACATGATTCTGTTTCTGAAACGGTCAAAATATCCGCTGCCGTCTTCCCTTCTGATCAGCAGACCCGCTTTCTCCATCAGTTCTTCCTCAAAACCGCGCTTTTTCAAGAATTTCGTCATGAAATCCCAGGAATCCAGCGCGTAGCCGATTTCAAACTCATCTATGAGCTCTTTCGTAAAACCCCTTGATAAAAGGTAATCTAACGCTTCCTGGCCTTCCTTTGTATTCATTAGCAAATGATGGTAAAATTTCTTCAGAAGCTCGTGAGCTTCCGCCATCTTCTGGTCTCCGGAAGATTCCGGCCTGGATGCAGAGTGAATCGTTATATCATCAGGGAAATCAATCTGATATTTATCAGCAAGGTGAGAAACAGCTTCCGTAAATGAATAGCCTTCCATCTGCCGTAAGAAAGAGAAAACGTTCCCGCCCGCTCCGCATCCGAAGCAATGAAAGATCTGCTTATCACTGGAGACGGAAAACGAGGGCGTGTTTTCACCGTGAAACGGACAGAGCCCAAAGTAGTTGCGGCCTTGCTTTTTCAATTGGACATAATCACCTATGACTTCAACAATGTCTGCTGACTGCTGCACCTGATTAACTACTTCATCTGGTATGCGGTTTCCCATCTTATAACACTCCGTCGTACATTATTCGATGTTTTGATTTGAAATCCCTTCATCATTCGACAGGATTTTTTTAAGCAGGGTAACAAATCGATTCCGATCTTCTTTATTTAATTTTTTAGGTCCTTTGGAATAGATGCCGCTTCTTCTCATTTTGCCCGACATATGACGGCTCATCAGAGCGAAGTCAATCGTGTCTTCAGTATAAGAACGGCCCCTTTCCGATAAGACGGCGATATTTCTGTTCAGCAGAAGAGATGCTAAACCGATATCCTGCGTGACTACGACGTCTCCCGATCTCACATGGTTTGCGATGTATAAATCTGCCGCTTCTTTATGAGGATCAACGTATATCCAGTTCTCGTCTTTGCTTCTGGAAAGCTGGTAGTGTTCAAATGATGCGACGAAAATAACACGAACGCTGAATTGCGATGCAATGAGCAAGATTTCCTCTTTTACGGGGCATGCGTCTGCATCGACAAAAATCGTCTTTTCTTTTTCATTTAGAAGACTAATTCTCCATCCCTCCATCAATCTCCTGCATAAAAACAAGCGAAATCGCATATGCTCCATGACTGCGGATCTATTTTGAGTCTTTGTCGAAAAATTTCCGGGAGTTATTCTTGACATCTTACCCGTAATAGTTTATTCGTATCACACTAAGCTTAAACCTAAAAATAAACATTTTATCACAATTTTTTATTATAATACAAACTTCGCGAAGATGCCATCCTTTTTGTTTATTCCCTATTTGCATACCCAAAAACCCAGGATAAAGCGTCCTGAGTTATCGGCCCTTTGTTTTCAGATGATGAATGATGTTCGCTGTTTCCTCGACCGCTTTGTTCGAAACGTCAACGACTTGGCAGCCGATCCGATCCACGATTTTCTCAAAATACTCCAGCTCTTCTTTAATTCTGTTGATGTTAGCGTAAATGGCTTTGTCATTTAAGCCGAGAGATTTTAACCGTTCTTTTCGAATATGGTTCAGTTTATCAGGGCTGATTTTTAACCCGATGCATTTTTTCGGATCAACGCTGAACAGTTCTTCCGGCGGATCGACTTCAGGTACGATCGGCACGTTGGCCACTTTCAGGCGCTTATGGGCAAGATATTGAGATAATGGGGTTTTAGACGTTCTTGATACGCCAAGCAGGATGATATCGGCTTTTAAAATGCCTCTTGGGTCCCTGCCGTCGTCATATTTAACGGCAAACTCGATCGCCTCGACCTTTTTGAAATAATCTTCATCAAGCTGGCGGACGCGGCCCGGTTCATATTTCGCCGTCAGACCGTAGGCTGTTTCCATTTTGTCGATGAGCGGACCGATAATATCGTAGTACATCACATTCGCTTTTTCCGCTTGTTCAACTAAGTATTTGCGCATTTCAGGAACAACGAGCGTAAAACAGATAATGCCGCCGTCCGCTTTGGCGAGAGACACGACTTCATTAATGGTGCCGATATCTTCCACATAAGGTATTCTTCTGATATGCGTATCATCGGCTGAGCCGTTAAACTGGCTGAGCGAGGCTTTTACAACGAGTTCGGCGGTTTCTCCGACTGAGTCTGATACTACATAAATGATGCGATTGTCCATGTTATCCCCCCGTTAGTTTTCAAGCTTATATGATTTCATTCTCTGATAAACTGACAAGTATCTTGGTCATATTCGTTTTGGTAAAGCGGCCGATGACCTCAAAGCCTTTATCCGTATCTTTAATAACGGGCAGGGCATCGATTTGTTTCTCAATCAAATATTTGGCGATGTCCATCACATAATCGTCACGCCGGCAGACGGCGATATTCGGCATTCTGGTCATAATAATATGAACCGGTATTGAGGCAAGTTCCTGCTGGCCGATGCTCGCCCGCAGCAAATCTTTGCGTGACAGCACACCGACTAAGACAGCATCACGATCTACGACAAATAACGTGCCGACATCTTCTAAAAACATGGTGCAGATGGCATCGTATACCGAGACGTTTTCATTGATGACGACAGGGATCGATTGAAAATCTTTCACTTGCAGCTTTTTCAGTTTATCCGCAAGCAGCTGATTTCCCGTTTTTCCGGTATAAAAATAACCGACCCGCGGACGGGCCTCTAAGAAGCCTGACATGGTGAGTATGGCCAAGTCCGGCCGCAGCGTGGCTCTTGTTAAATTGAGCTGTTCTGCAATATGCTCTCCGGTAATCGGGCCGTTTTCCTTTACAATTTGTAAAATTTGTTCTTGCCGTTTATTTAATTCGATCGTACTCACCACCTTTATGGAAGGGTTTCATTATCTATGTTTTTCATTCTGTGATGTTTATGTAAAAGGGGAAAAGACGATTGCCGATCACACAGCAACCGTCTTTTTCTTTATTTTACAATAAGATGATTCATATTAGCAAAAGACTTGATCACATCTGCAAGTGCAGTCATTTGCGCTAAACGGTTGGTTTTTAATGCTTCATTGTCCGCATTTACCATCGTGTGATTAAAGTAATCTTCGATCGGCTCCTTTAACCCGCTGAGCGCGGCCAGCGCCTGTTCATAGTTTTTAGAGGCAAAGCTTTCCGCGACACTGTCTTTTGTTTTTTGATAAGCGTCAAACAGCTTTTTCTCCTGTTCATTTTCAAACAGATCAGGCTTGATATCACGGCTCTCGCCTTTTTTACTGATGGAGATGACCCGTCCCAATGATTCAGCCGTTTCTTTAAATCCAGGTGTGCCGAGGTGTTTCTCAAGCACTTTTGCTTTAGAAACAGCTGCATACGGCTCAAGCTCTGTGCTGTCCAGAACGGCTTCAATCACATCATGACGGATGTCTTCAGCGTTTAAGACGTATTTCAGACGCTGTGTAAAGAAATCGAGAAGCTCATTTTCTTTTTCCGTTTCTGTCAATGACAGCAGTTCTTTAAAAGAGATGCCCCAGTTGCGGTCGATCAGAATGGAAACGATGCCGCTTGCCTGACGGCGCAATCCGTACGGATCCTGAGAACCTGTCGGGATCACGTCAATGCTGAAGAAGGAAGCAATCGTGTCCAGTTTATCGGCTAATGCCACGACCGCACCGATAAAGGTTGAAGGCACCTCTCCCCCGGCCGCTCTCGGCATGTAGTGCTCATTTACCGCGGCAGCGACGGCTTCATCTTCACCGAGCATGCGCGCATATTTTTCTCCCATGACGCCTTGAAGCTCAGGGAACTCATAAATCATATGTGTAACAAGGTCAAATTTAGAAATCTCTGCGGCGCGCTTCACATGTTTTTGCGTCTGTTCATCAGCCTTCAGGCGGACGGCTAGTTTACCCGCAATGGTGACCACTCTTCTTACTTTATCCCCAAGGGAACCGAGCTCTTCATGGAAAACGACATTTTCCAGTTTCTTCACATTTTCATCAATGTTCAGCTTTTGGTCTTCCTTGTAGAAGAACGCAGCATCTGAAAGTCTTGCTCTCAGCACTTTCTCGTTTCCGCGGGCAACATTTTCAAGGGCATGGCTGTTCCCGTTTCTTACCGTAATAAAATGAGGCAGCAGATTCCCGTTTTCATCTTTTACCGGGAAGTAGCGCTGATGCTCTTTCATGGTTGTCACAAGCACTTCTTCAGGTAAAGAAAGAAACTCGGGTTCAAAAGAGCCGTAAAGCGCTGTCGGATATTCCACCAGATGATTGACTTCGTTCAGCAGATCTTCATCTATCGGAATATTCCATTTCTTTTCGTTTGCAAGCGCGTCCAGCTGCCCCTGAATCATTTGTTTGCGCACTTTCGGGTCGGCAATGACGTGCTGTTCTTTCAGCAGCTCTTCGTATGATGACGGTGCATCAACAGATACTTCTTGGCCGAGAAAACGATGTCCCTGTGTGTTCCGGCCCGTCTCTACGTTCGTGATGTCAAACGGAATGACGTCTTTTCCGAAGAGAGCGGCAATCCATTTGATCGGACGGATATAACGCAGATCCTGTGTGCCCCAGCGCATGTTTTTCGGGAAATGCATTCCGGTAATCAAGTTTTCCAGCTGCGGTAAAAGTGTTTTCGTCTCTTGTCCCGCCTGGAATTTTTGGACGAAAACATATTCCGTGCCATTTACATCTTTAATATACAGGTCATCCACTCCGGCGCCTTGGCCTTTGGAAAAACCGATAGCGGCTTTTGTCCAGTTTCCGTCAGCATCGAGAGCGATTTTTTTAGCCGGTCCTTTTGCTTCTTCCTGAATATCAGCCTGTTTTTCTGCTACGTCTTTTATATATACTGCCAGACGTCTCGGTGTATTAAAAAGTTTCACTTCACCGTGGGCAATATTTTTTTCAGCCAGCCAGCCGGTCAGTTTGTCACCGAGCTGCACCATGCTGTCATGTAAAAAACGCGCCGGCATTTCCTCGAGTCCGATCTCTAAAAGCAAATCTTGTTTACTCATGGGAAGAGCCCTCCTCTTTAAACATTGGGAACCCTAATTTTTCCCGTTCTTCATAATACGTTTTTGCTACTTTTCTCGCTAAGTTGCGGACCCTTCCGATATAACCCGTCCGCTCTGTCACTGAGATTGCGCCTTTTGCGTCAAGCAGGTTAAATGTGTGAGAGCATTTCAGCACATAATCATAGGCCGGATGCACAAGGCCGTTATCCATTTGTCTGATTGCTTCTTTTTCGTAAGTGCTGAACAAATGGAAAAGCATATCCACATCTGATGTTTCAAATGTATAAACGGAATGTTCATATTCAGCCATCATAAACAAATCTTTCACTGTGAATCCTGATGTCCATTCCAGATCAAAGACGTTTTCTTTATCCTGAATATAAGACGCAAGACGCTCAATACCGTACGTAATCTCAACAGACACCGGTTTACATTCAATTCCGCCCACCTGCTGGAAGTACGTAAACTGGGTGATTTCCATACCGTCAAGCCATACTTCCCAGCCAAGGCCTGCACAGCCTAAAGACGGGTTTTCCCAGTTGTCTTCTACGAAACGAATATCATGCTCGAGCGGATCAATACCGAGCGCGCGCAATGAATCTAGGAAAAGCTCCTGGATGTTATCAGGCGACGGCTTGATAATGACTTGGAATTGGTGATGCTGATAAAGCCTGTTCGGGTTTTCTCCGTACCGTCCGTCCGCAGGCCGTCTGGAAGGCTCAACGTAAGCCACTTTCCACGGCTCGGGTCCGATGCTTCGTAAAAATGTATACGGGCTCATTGTGCCTGCGCCTTTCTCCACATCATACGACTGCATGAGCACACAGCCTTCATTAGACCAGTGCTTCTGCAAGGTTAAAATCATATCTTGAATGTTCATTTCAAGCACCTCCACTTTCTCCATTCTTTTACAAGTGCGGCGGCAATCAAAAAACTCCCGTCTCTATGCTTGCCAGCCGCAAACATAGGGACGAGAGTTCTCCCGCGGTTCCACCCTAGTTGCTGAGGATGTGAATCGCTCAGCCTCTTTTTAAAGAGTTGCTCAAGAATGCCTTTCGTTGCGCGCTCATCCCTAGCTTACACTGTCCTAAGGTCGCTTATATGAGTTGGACGCAAGTACTTCTTTCTGTCACTGCAACATATTTTATAATAAATCATCATATAAAAAGATGGGCAGAATGTCAACTTTTGTTTTCATCCAAAAGGTTCTTCATGCTTTCCATCTGATCTAAAAACCGCTTTGACTTTAAATAAAGCCCTGAATATTCCTCGTAATACAGATCAATGACCCGTTTTATTTCATTTTTGGTTTCGTGCTTTAACGAGACGCTGCCGAGCCTTCCGATATCAAAGTAATAAAAAAGCCTTAGCAGCCTTGCCGTTTGCGGCGAAATCGGAACTTTGTACGGATCCTTTTCAAAGCAGCGGTGGCAGATAAAACCGTTATCTCTTATGGAAAAATGAAACGTCCCGTCCCGGCTTTTACAGTGGACACAATGATTCAGCTCCGGATACAGCCCCATGACGCCAAGCATTTTCATCTGAACGATAAAGGTGATCACGTCCGGGTCAGTCCCCTCATTCAGCCTCTTAAAGGATTCGAGAATCAATTCGAATAAATAGGGGTTCGGTTTCTTCTCCTCCGTTCCTTTGTCAGTGAGTTCAGCGATAAAAGCGGCATATGCCGTCAAAAACAAGTCTTCTCTGATCGTTCTCATGCCGAGAATCATTTCACCCTGCTGGAGCGTGCCGAGTCCGGATGTTCTTTGCATTAAAAATGACCCGTACAAAAAAGGCTGGCTGACTGCTGACAGCCGGCTGGCTGACTTCCTGGCACCCCTTGCCATGACGCCGATTTTGCCGTGTTCCCTCGTCAGCAATGTCACGATTTTATTCGTCTCTCCGTAGTCATTCGTACGAAGCACGATTCCTTCACATTTTGTCAGCATTTCCGCACCTTCCAACAACGGGAGGGGCCAAGAGGTTTACAAAATTGGAAAATCAATACGGGCTAGCTCATCTTCCGGTTCTTCGGGTCTTTCCAGGTTCTCTTTTTCCAGTTCTTTAAAAAGAAGGTACGTATCAACACTTCCTGTTTGAGAAAATACGTTCCAGGTAAAATTCAACACAAAAAACCCACCTTTCATCATTAAACTAGCTTGCCAATCCAAATTCTTACCCTTATCTTGACCTGATGTCCTCCTTTTCATGTTAAACAAATTTTGCTAACGAATCCCTGTTTCTGTGAGGTAATCCCACACATCAGGCATGCGCCTCAGATGACTTAATATTCATCCTCTTTGAAGCCGAAATCACGCAGCTGAGACATTTTATTCCGCCAGTCCTTCTGCACCTTCACCCAAAGTTCCAGGTAAACACGTGAGCCCAGCAGCGCTTCAATATCAGCCCGCGCTCTTTTGCCGACTTCTTTCAGAAGAGCTCCTTTTTTCCCGATGACGATTCCTTTTTGAGAATCCCGCTCGACCACGATGGTGGCGGCGACATGGACGGAGCCGTTCTCCTGCCCTTTAATGGACTCGATAGCGACAGCGATGCTGTGCGGCACTTCTTCCCTTGTAAGATGGAGCACCTTTTCCCTGATCAGTTCAGAAATAATAAACCGCTCAGGATGGTCAGTCACCTGATCGCTCGGATAGAACTGAGGCCCTTCCGGTAAATACGCTTCAATCTGCGTGAGCAGGGTCTCGACGTTGTTTCCTTCCAAAGCTGAGATCGGCACGATTTCCTTAAACGGATAGCGCGAACGGTACTCATCAATTAAAAGAAGGAGCTGATCAGGGTGGATCTTATCAATTTTGTTTACGATCAAAAAGACCGGCGTGGACGTCTGTCCAAGCTTTTCAATGATAAACTCGTCGCCCTTTCCGTATCCTTCCTCGGCGTTAATCATAAATAACACCAAGTCAACTTCTTTCAGCGTGTTCTGCGCCACTTTCATCATAAAATCGCCAAGCTTGTGCTTCGGTTTGTGAATGCCCGGTGTATCAATAAAAATGGTCTGCGATGTGCCTGTTGTCAGCACCCCTTGGACTTTATTTCTCGTTGTCTGGGGTTTGTCGCTCATGATGGCGATCTTTTGACCGATGACCCTGTTTAAAAAGGTCGACTTTCCAACATTCGGTCTTCCGATGATTGATACAAATCCTGATTTAAAGCTTTCGTTCGTCATGTAAATCCTCCGATGAAAATGCGCCCGGCAATAATTCTTCCGCAGTCATTTCTTTTATTTGTCCTTGTAAGTTGGTCAGAATAACAAGCATATCCTTTGAGCACAGCTCGGAAATTACTTGTCTGCAGGCTCCGCACGGTGAAACCGGTCCCGGAGTGTCCGCAGCCACGGCGAGCATCGCAAATTCCGTATCCCCCTCGGAAACAGCTTTGAATATCGCCGTGCGTTCAGCACAGTTGCACATGCTGTATGCCGCATTCTCAATGTTGCAGCCTCTGTACACTTTTCCGTCTTTGGTAAGAAGAGCGGCTCCCACTCTGAAGTTTGAATACGGCACATATGCTGTGTCCCGTGCTGTTAATGCTTCTTGAATCAATTCTTGTCTGTTCATGTGTACTTTTCCTCTCTTACCTTAATCCTGAATGATACCGCTGTCACTTTTATTTTACATAATTATGATTGGTTTTTCACGCCCATTTTTGGCAATGTAAAATAATTGTAAGAATCTTCTGCTAACATATCTTCGGCAAGAAGATGAGTAAACCAATAATACACGAAATCACGGCAAAGACGCAAACGGCTCCGGCGGCCGCATCCTTTGCCGCTTTTGCGAGCGGATGATACTGATCGGTAACTAAATCAACAACATGCTCTATCGCCGTATTTACAAGCTCAAGAGCAAGCATTCCGCCAATCAGGATCAAAATAACGGCCCATTCGGCCGTACTGAGCCCGGTGAGAAAACCGCAAAGGATAACGGCGCAGGCTGCGATAATATGAAATTGAAAATTCCGCTCTGACCGCGCCGTTTTCCAGATTCCCCTCCATGCATGGACAAAGCTTTTCAGGAATCTGCTCCACTCGTTTTTATGATCTCGTGAGTCCATACTCATCCAGCAAATCCTTTTGCTTTGAAAACATTTCTTCCTCTTCTTCTTTTGTCATGTGATCATAGCCCAGCAGATGCAAAAAGCCGTGGACGGCCAGAAAGCCGAGCTCTCTCATAAACGAATGGCCGTACTCTTCAGCCTGCTCCTTCGTTCTGTCGGCACTGATGATAATATCTCCTAAAACAGGCGGCATGTCGGCGCCTACGATTTCAACCTCGTCTTCGCCTTCTTCTTCAAGCGCAAACGAAATGACGTCAGTCGGAGTGTCTTTTCCCCGGTAGTCTCTGTTGATTTCTCTGATTTCTTCATTTGTCACAATCGTGACCGATACTTCAGCCTGATCCTGAACGCCTTCTTTTTCTGCCGCGAATTGGAGCAGCTTCTCCACTTCTTGGAGCGCATCAGCTGAGACGCTGTTCGTTTCATCAACAATATCTATGAGTAAACCCATTTATTTCACCTTCTTCGTAGCCTCCGGATATTCAATCCGGGAGTGGAAAATTCCTTTTAAAGTCGCACATAGTGTTTTGGCGATCGTATCCAGTTCTCGGAACGTGAGATCACATTCTGAGAATTGTCCGTCCTGAAGCTTATCGGATATAATTCCCCGCACCAGTTTTTCGATCCGCTCGGGATTGGGATTATGCATGGAACGGACGGCGGCTTCAACGCTGTCGGCCACTGAGATAATAGCCGCTTCTTTCGATTGCGGCTTCGGCCCCGGGTAGCGGAACTCTTTCTCTGTAATCTGGTCGCCCTTTTCTTTCGCTTTATAATAAAAGAATTTTAAAAGGGACGTTCCGTGATGCTGCTCCGCGATATCCACAAGCTCTTTCGGAAACTTATAGCTTCTGAGCATATTCGCACCGTCTGTCGTATGCGCGATAATGATATTTTTGCTGAGCTGAGGAGACAGCTTGTCATGCGGATTATCCATATTCATTTGATTTTCAATAAAATATTGCGGGCGTTTCGTTTTGCCGAGATCGTGATAATACGCACCGACCCTTGCCAAAAGACCGTTTGCCCCTACAGCTTCACAGGCCGCTTCCGACAAATTCGCCACCATGACGCTGTGATGATATGTACCGGGTGTTTCCGTTAAAATCTTTCGAAGCAGGGGATGGTTCGGATTAGACAGTTCAATCAGCCTCATCGTAGAAAGAATGCCGAATCCCGTCTCAAAAAACGGCATCAGACCGATAATCAAAACGGATGAAGCCAGTCCCGAGACGACCCCCATCAGCATCAGCGTTCCGATTTCAACAGGCGACAGCGCCGTGTTTTGGATTAATAAAAGCGACAGCACGATAATCATATTAATAAATGAGACGAACAATCCCGCCTGCAATATTTTAGATCTCGCGTTATGTTTCCCCAAAAACAGAATGCCTGAAATGCTGCTGATTAAATAGTAAATGCCGATGACGTAATTAAATGTTCCCGTCACACCCTGATTAAACATCATACTGCCGCAGATCGCCAGAATGATGCTTCCTAAAATGGCAAGCCTTTCATTGAGCAGCAGCCTGATCAAAATCGCGCCGGCGGCGATCGGAACCAGATACCCGATGTTGGTGTATTCAATCTTCTGAAAGAGACTGACGACTTCCATTATGACGAGAATAAGCGTTGTAATGATAGAAAACAGCAATAGGGATTTATTTTTCAGCTTAAGCTCCTGCTGCTGTTTCTCGAAATAGTAGACAAGCGTGGCAATAAACAGCCCGATCATCAGAAGAAGACCGCTGATCGGCTTTAATAGGTTGGAATTATTCAAAAGCCCCGTCAGTTCGAGCTTTCTGTATACTTCCCGGTCGATCAGGTCATTCTCTTCCACGAGAACCTGTCCTTGTTTGATCTGCACCGGCTGAACGCTGTCTGACGCTTCCTGACGTTTTTCATCGGTCGCTTTCGGATCAAATACGTAATTCGGGATTACCGCATATTTTCCGATTTCAGTCGCAGCCGCTAAATATTTTGACGGCACGGAGGCGCTTTTCAGCTCTTTGGCGACCTTATCCTTCGCTTCTGCAAGCTTTTCAGAAGGAATTTCACTGCTCATCACCGTGTTCACCGCGGTTATGACAGAATCCCTCACAAATGAAAAATCTTCATTGTTCGCATGGAGAAGCGATTTAATGGCATCTTCCGAGATGGATTCATTGACATCCTGTGTCAGCTTGCTTTTCACCGATTTGACCAGCGATTTTTCCGAAGGTGACTTTTTGTCTTTATCCGCATCTGTTTTCACTTCGCCGATGCTGTCAAATATGGAAGTGATCAGGTCAAGCCGGTTGTCGGTATAGCCTTTTTTCAGAGTGTATTGATCTTCTACTGCATCTTCGGCCGCTTGTTTTTTCGCTTCCGTCGCCTGCTGATCTTCCACTGTGGCGGGCGCGTAAATCGTCTTATCACTGACTGAGAACAAATCCAAATTAAGTGATTCAGGTTTTACATGAATAAAGAGCAAACCAAACATGATCGCTGAAAGCAGCAGATACAGCAGCACATGGGCTGAGCGGGCATGTCTGAAAGTGCGGAACCGTTCCCGGGCGCTTTTACCCTTTCCCTTCTTTTTCAAAACAAGAACCTCCTCCCTGAAACATCAGGAACACATCATATAAAAATGACCCGATAACGGGAGATCGGGTCATTTTTGCATTACTTTTGCTTATCATAAGCTTCAATAATCTTTGCAACAAGCGGATGTCTGACCACATCTGTCTGGTCAAGTTCAATCACGGAAATGCCGTTTATGTTCTTCAGCATATCCCTCGCTACTGCAAGTCCCGATGTGACGCCTTTCGGCAGGTCAATTTGGCTTACGTCGCCCGTAATGATCATTTTAGAGCCAAAACCCAATCTCGTCAAAAACATTTTCATTTGAGCGGGAGTGGTATTCTGGGCTTCATCAAGAATCACATACGCGTCGTCAAGCGTCCGCCCTCTCATATAGGCAAGCGGGGCGATTTCGATAACCCCTCTTTCCATCAGACGCTCCGTATGGTCGCTTCCGAGCACATCGTGGAGCGCGTCATACAGCGGGCGCAGATAAGGATCTACTTTTTCCTTTAAGTCTCCGGGCAGAAAACCGAGGCTTTCGCCGGCTTCCACAGCGGGTCTTGTTAAAATGATTTTTTTAATGTGGCCGTTTTTTAAAGCATGCACCGCTTTTACGACCGCCAAATATGTTTTGCCGGTTCCCGCCGGCCCGATGCCGAACACCATGTCGTTTTTCTTCATCGCCGCAACATATTCTCTCTGGCCGATGGTTTTGACGCGGATCGGCTTGCCTTTTGCCGTTTTCGTTATTTCCTCTTCATACATGCTTTCAAAATAGTCCAGTTCATCTTTCTTTGCCATTTTCACGGCATACAGCACATCACGTTCCGAAATCTCGATCCCCTTGCGGATTAAAGTAAGGAGCGAGCCCAATAATCTGTCAGCAATCTCAAAAGACTCATCATTGCCGGAAACGTAAATGGTTTCACCGCGTGTGATGATGCTTACGCCCAGATCCTTCTCCATTAAATGTAAAAAGGCATCTTGGCTGCCGAACAAAGAAAGTGCTTCATCCGGGCTTTTCAGTTTGTGATTAATCGCAAGTAAATGTTCTGCCATTCTTTAGTCTCCCTGAACAATAGGTGTGGTTTGCACGATATCTTCTATAACTTGGTAGAGAATAATCAACTTTACTTTACCATTCTCAACGGATTGGTGCAAAACTTTTTCACTTTCCACCTCTCCGCTGCCGCTTAATCGCTTCTCTACGTCTTGTCTGCCCATTTTGATGCCGGCCTGAACCGCTTCGTCCTTCGTATAAGACCGCACGGAGTTTTCACTTTCTCTTGTCTGTTCTTTGACGTAAGATACCGGAAGCTTCAGCCCCAGAAATTGAAACGGATGCTTTTCTTCCTCTGTTTTCGGATGTTTCAGCGGCGGCTCATTAAACCCGAAGCCCCAAAAAGGCACGCCCCATGATCCGAAAGACAGCTTGTGCTTCGTCCTTACTTTACCCGTATATAGCGTAAATGATGTTTCAAGAGGCACAGTTACTTCTGACTTGTACCATGTTTCTCCGTAGATTTCCGCTTTTGAGGCAACTTTTCGGTCTTCATTTCCGATCAGTCCTGAGACGAGGAGCTGTCCTTTGTCAACATGATCGTTCACAAAAGCCATCGGCTGCCCCTTTTGCACGAACATCCTTTTGATGACCGCCTTCTTTTTGGCAACGATATGGCGGGGGCTCACGTACTTTTCTTTTGTCGGTTCATTTTTTTCAACCACTTTCATATGAAGGGCTGTCCCGTTCAATTCCACACCGACCCACGTAATATTATCGATGCCGTTTGTTAATGATTTTTGAATTTTCTCCGGCGTCATCATCAGAAATTGCAAACGGCCTTTTTTCACACCGATTTCTTCCAGGTGCTTCATCATCTGATGCTCGGTTTCAGGCTTGGCCCCTTTAATATCAATGTCCCAAATCATGTTGGACAAAAGAAACAATATAATGAAAAATATCACAAACCCTGCAGTAAAGCCCATGTTTAATTTTGATTTGAGAAGCAGAAAGGGCAGGCCCTTTCTTTTCGTAAAGCTTGCTTTGCATTCATGTTTTCTGATGACTCTTCTGAAAGCATGTACATCTTGAAGCTGAATCATCAGCAGAACACAGTCTTGCTTTTTTTTCACCGCAAAGATGGCGATTCCGTTTCTCGTGCATTCATTAAGCAGCCGTTCAATCCCTTTTCCTTTGACTTCCATTTGGACTTTACCCGAAAAAAATGACAGCCATTTGTTTTTCACATTATTTCCCCCCGGCTTTATGAATCGACATATCTTACGTGATCTATCGTGCCTTCCAAAAGAATTTCTTCAGGAAGGATTGCCTTAATGACCAAGTTTTTTCCTGATATGATACATTGCCCCTGCTTGAGCATCAGCCTGACTTCTTCTTCGCTGAACAGCAAGAGACCTCTGTGATTCTCTATGTAGATATGAAGTCTGCCGACCATCGTAATGCGAGGCAGATCCATCATAACGTCCGGGGGAATTTCCAATGCTCTAGTCAGCCACGCCTTTACACGATTCTTTCTTTGCCCCATAAAAAAAGAACCCCCTTTCATCTCATATGTATGATTTGAAAAGGGGTTCTAACACTTTAATTTTTACCGATGCTCCGCATGGTCCGGTGCGGTTTTTTTGCACGGGGCGGACCTAAAATCTCACTGAATATGATGCCCTGCACCGCAGTTTCTTTCTTAATTTTGAGGGCTGATTTCTTCAGAGACGCATTTCGTGCGCGTTGAGATGTCAGCTTATATTCCAGCCCATTGAACATCTGCTCTGTCTCCGCAAGGCGCTTTTCAGCTTCCCTTCTTTTTTGCTCAAAAGGGTTCTCTTTGGAAACGGCAGGCATTTCTTCCGCTTCCGGCTTGTGCTCTTTCGGCGGCTGTGTGTGATCCTGCTTTTTTTTCTGATCTGCGGGACGTCTATTCGGCGGGCGTTTTTCATCTTTGTTTTTCTTGCCGAATATTGCCGATATAATGCCGATGACGGCGGCAATGACGAGCGGATTTGTCAGAATCTCGTGCATATAGCGGCTCCCTCCTTAATAGAGAGGTTATTGTTGGTCTTCATCTTGCTGGTCATTCGTCAGCTTGCCGATAGAATCCCTCATGTCCGTGTCAGCGTCGATATTTTTTATGTTCATATAATCCATGACACCGATGTTTCCTTCACGTAAGGCTTCAGCCATCGCAAGCGGCACTTCCGCTTCAGCTTCCACGACTTTCGCACGCATTTCTTCTACGCGCGCACGCATTTCCTGCTCTTGGGCGACGGCCATGGCACGGCGTTCTTCGGCTTTGGCCTGCGCAATGTTTTTGTCTGCTTCCGCCTGGTCTGTCTGCAGAATCGCTCCGATGTTTTTGCCGATATCCACGTCGGCGATGTCAATCGAGAGAATTTCAAATGCGGTGCCTGAATCCAGCCCTTTGCCAAGTACGGTCTGCGAAATCATATCAGGGTTTTCAAGCACTTTTTTATGATTATGTGAAGAACCGATTGTTGAGACAATCCCTTCTCCGACACGGGCGACAACCGTCTCTTCTCCCGCTCCTCCGACAAGGCGCTCAATATTGGCTCTTACCGTGATTCTGGCTTTTGCTTTTACTTCTATTCCGTCCATGGCGACACCCGCGATAAACGGTGTTTCAATGACCTTCGGATTGACGCTCATCTGTACAGCTTCCAACACGTCACGCCCGGCCAGGTCAATGGCTGCGCAGCGTTCAAATGTCAGCTCAATATTGGCGCGCTGTGCCGCAATTAGGGCATTGACTACCCTATCGACATTACCTCCGGCCAGGTAATGGCTTTCGAGCTGATTTGTTGTTGCGGACAGGCCGGCTTTGTGCGCTTTAATTAACGGATTGACAACGCGGCTTGGAATGACGCGGCGCAGCCTCATCCCGACCAAAGTGAAAATGCTGATTCTGACTCCTGCTGCAAGTGCCGAAATCCATAGCATTACCGGTACAAAGGTGAAGAATATGGCTAACACAATTATGGCAGCTGCAACTATTGCTAAAATCGCCAAACTTGACAGTTCCATCTAATTCCTCCTCAAGATTATCATCTATATTTCTCTCACGACAATGCGTGAGCCTTCCGCTTTCACCACTTTCACCTGTCTGTCTTTTTCAGTGAATGATCCTTCTGAAACGACATCAAGGCGTTCATCATCAATAATAACGGTGCCTGACGGTCTGAGGGCTGTAGCGGTAACACCGACTTTCCCCAACAGCTCCGTCCGGTTCTGATTTGAAACATAACCGTTCTCTGTGCTTGTTGAATCAGTTAATATCAATTTCTTAAAGAATTTCATTCGTTTCCCCAACACCCTTGTTAATATGATAAAGGCAGCAATAGACACACTAAAGGCGATCAAGAGAGAAACCGCCATTACAGTAAAGCTGCCCGCAGCGAGAAAGAGGCTCGCGATGACACCTGCAACACCGATAAGACCGATTATGCCTCCGGGCAGAAATATCTCTAAAAGGATAAAAGCCAAGCCCGCGCAAAACAAGAATACACTGTCATAGCCGGCGAATCCGGCAGCGATATGCCCGGTGAAAAACAGCAGCATGGCCGTCAGTCCGACGGCGCCCGGTATGCCGAGGCCCGGCGAGAACAATTCAATGGTCAAACCAAGCAAAGCGAGCGTTAATAAGACGGGGACAACAAACGGGTTTGTCAGCCATCTTCCCAATTTTCCGACAAAACCCTCTTTTGCATGGTGAACATCGGCTTTGTCAAAACCGAGCTTTGTATATAAAGCATCGAGGTTTGAAACCGTTCCCTCCGAATATCCGACTTCCTTGGCTTTTTCAGCTGTCAGTGTCAGCAGTTTTCCCTTTGGAGCGCCCGCTTCTTTTGCATTGATGGCGGGGTCTGCCATGGCCAGGGCGTATTTCGGATTTCGGTTGTTTTTAGCGGCTGCGTCCTCCATTTCTGCATGCCACAGTGATTGGGCCTTTTTGTCTGCCGCGTTTCCTTTGCCGTCGATGATGGCTGCGGCACCCATTTTTCCGCCCGGCGCCATATAAATGTCATCCGCCTGAAGCGCTATATATGCCCCGGCAGAAAGCGCCCGTTTGTTCACGTAAGCGGTAACAGGCACATCCGCGCCGCCGATGACATCTGCAATATCCAAAGCTGATTGAACGGCGCCTCCCGGTGTATTGATGTCAAGAATAATGTGTGACGCGCCGGATTCCTTCGCTTCTTTGAAAGAACGCGTTAAAAAAGCGGCAAGCCCATGTTCGACATTTTTCTCAACCGGGATGACATAAACCGATGGACGATCAGCTTTTGCGTTCAATTGAACTCCTAATAAAGATAATACAAATAAGCCCAATAGAGCAACAGCAATTCCGGATTTTTTTCGGAACAAGGCAGATATACCCTCCTTCCCGTTTCATTCTTCTTTATATACGTAACAAATGTACTTTAGTTTCATTTTTTTATGTATAAAAAAAGACATCTCTCGAGGAAAGATGTCTTTTTCTTCGTCAATTAAGATAATTGACTGCTGACAAGCCTGTTAATCACGCTGCCGTCAGCTTTACCTTTTACTTTAGGCATAATAGCACTCATCACTTTGCCCATGTCCGCTTTCGAGCTCGCACCGACTTCAGCGATGGTTTCATTTACGATTGTCTGCAGCTCTTCTTCAGAAAGCTGTTTCGGTAAATAAACTTCTAAAATGTCCAGCTCTTTTTGAACTTTATCTACTAAATCTAAACGATTAGCGTTTGAAAATTCATGGAGGGAGTCTTTACGTTGCTTAAGTTCACGAGATAGGACAGTAAGTTCCTCATCCTCGGTCAAACTGTCTTTCTTAAGCTTAATTGCTTCGTTTTGAAGTGAAGCTTTCACCATTCGAACGACAGTCAGTTTGTCTTTCTCACGGCTTTTCATATACAGCTTCATATCTTGGTTAAGTCGCTCAAGAAGACTCATAAATCCACCCTCTTTTAGAATTTGCGTTTTCTAGCAGCTTCTGACTTTTTCTTGCGCTTTACGCTAGGTTTTTCATAAAATTCGCGCTTTCTTGCTTCTTGCAAAGTACCTGTCTTTGATACACTGCGTTTGAAGCGACGAAGAGCATCTTCAAGCGATTCGTTTTTTCTAACGACCGTTTTTGACATTCTCTTTCCCTCCCTCCGAATACACCAATCGACTACCTTTAAAAAGATACACATATAAACATGTACTTTGACATTATAATATAAGCCATGAGTCAGGTCAACTAAGTGAGTTCACTTTTCCGTCATGAATAACGCGGCTTGTCTATATAATGATGGAAAGGGGTGTTTCGTTTGCTGATACTGATTCTCTTTACCGCACTTATCCTGGTTTTTTTACTCGGAATGAGCCTGCTCAGACAGGGGCTGATCGCTTTAACGTATTCAAAAATTGAGAAGAGCCTCCTCTTGTTTACCGACCACCCTTTGAAAGCTTTTCTCATCAGCATTGTATTCACGGGTTTTCTTCAGAGCAGCTCAGCTTTTATGGTTATTGTGATCGGCTTTGTCAGTGCAGGCGCTTTACCTTTTAAACGGACCATTCCGATGATTCTCGGCACGAATGTCGGCTCCACATTTACGACGGAGTTTTTGGCCATAAAGATGGATGTGCTCATCTGGGTGCTTTTGATCGGCGGCCTTGTGTTTATTCTTATCCGGAAATATCCGTTCAGGCAGATCGGCGTAAGCTTTCTCGGTCTCGGCATCATCTTTTTTTGCATCACGTGCTTCAGCCGTCTTGCCGTTCCGCTGACAGAAATGAAGGCGGGAGCGGGAGTTTTGCGCCATGTAAATGATTCAAGCTGGTCCGCTCTTTTGATTGGCATGATATTGACGGCCATCATTCATTCAAGCTCCGTCTGCATCGGCATTTTAATGAGCTTTATGAACGAAGGGATGATCGGCATTGAACAGGCGGTCAGCGTCGTTCTCGGATCTAATATCGGGACATGCGTCACGGCCGTCATGGCTGCTGTTTCAGGGGGTTATGCCGCGAGACAGACCGCCGGCGCTCACGTGGTCTTTAATATTCTCGGCGTACTTCTTGTCTTTCCCTTCCTGTCCGCAGCAGCAGGTTTTACAGAGCGGCTGTCTGACGATCCCGCGCAAATGATCGCGCATTTCAGCCTTTTGTTTAATGTTGTCACCGCGTTATTATTTCTACCGTTCACGCATTTATTTTATCGGCTGATTGACAGGCTGATCCCTCCGAAACCGTAAAAAACCGATGCGTGAAAGCATCGGTTTTTTATCTGTTACGAAGACATGCGAATGTTCTGAGTCATTTCTTCTTCAACAACGCGGACGAATTGTCCTTCATTGTACGGATAGCCCGCTTTTTGAATTTTGACTTTGACAAGTTTGCCGATTAAATCTTCCGTGCCTTTGAAGACGACTTTCATGTAGTTGTCTGTATAGCCAACGAACATGCCGTCTTCATCAGACTCTTTAAACGTCTCTTCCGGAATGATTTCAAGAACCTCTCCTTCATAATCGGAGGCGTATTCTTTGGCAAGCTGGTCAGACAGAGCAATCAGCTTGTGCACCCGTTCATTTTTCACATTCTCGTCAACCTGGTCTTCCATTCTGGCCGCAGGCGTTCCGGTGCGTTTGCTGTATGGGAACACGTGAAGCTCAGAAAATTTATGTTCTTTAATGAACCGGTATGTTTCCATAAATTCTTCTTCCGTTTCACCCGGGAAACCGACGATAACATCAGAAGTGACAGCAAGACCCGGCAGCGCTTCTTTCAGCTTATTTAAACGGTCCGCGAAAAATTCCATCGTATATTTGCGTCTCATCCGTTTCAGAACGGTGTTTGATCCTGACTGAATCGGGATGTGAAGGTGGCGGACAATTTTATCAGACGCATCCAGCACTTCAATCACTTCATCAGTGATTTGGCTTGCTTCAATAGATGAAATTCTGATCCTTTTCAGTCCCTCTACACGTGTATCCAATTCACGGAGAAGCTTGGCGAAATTATAATCTTTCATATCTTCGCCGTAGCCGCCCGTATGAATCCCCGTTAGAACGATTTCTTTATAACCGGCATCCACCAGCTGCTGCGCCTGTTTAATGACTTCTTCAGGATCGCGGGAACGAAGCAGGCCGCGCGCCCAAGGGATGATGCAGAACGTACAGAAGTTGTTGCAGCCTTCTTGGATTTTCAATGACGCTCTTGTCCGGTCAGTAAAAGCGGGAACATCCAGCTCTTCAAACACGCGTGCTTTCATAATGTTGCCGACGCCGTTGATCGGCTGACGCTCTTCTCTGTACTGCTCAATGTAACCGAGCATTTTTTCTCGATCCTGCGTGCCGACGACGATGTCAACGCCCGGGATGGCCATAATTTCTGCCGGAGATGTTTGCGCATAGCACCCTGTTACGCAGATGACGCCTTCAGGATTTTGGCGGATCGCCCGTCTGATGACTTGACGGCTTTTTTTATCTCCCGTGTTTGTTACCGTACATGTATTAATGACATATACATCTGCTGTCTGCTCGAATTCTTTTCGTTCATAACCCGCATCTTTAAACAGCTGCCAGATTGCTTCTGTTTCATAATGATTGACCTTGCAGCCAAGGGTATGAAAAGCAACAGTTGCCATTACTGATCACCTCTTAATAACTCTGTATGATAGGAAACTGCGCTTAACGCGTAAAGCGGCGCAGTTTCAGTCCGTAAAATTCTTGGTCCGAGGCCGCATAAGACGGCGCCTTTTTCTGAAAGCTGCTGAACTTCAGACTCAGTCAGACCGCCTTCAGGGCCGAATACGATGAGAAGAGACGAACCTTTCGGAAGGCTTTTGAGCTCCGCAGCGAAAGCGCCCGTTTCTCCCTGTTTTGATGACTCCTCGTATGCAACGACACATTTATCGACATTCTCCGCCATTTCAAGCAGCTGCCGGAACGTATGAACGGTTTTCACTTCGGGAATTTCATTGCGGTACGATTGCTCCGCCGCCTCCTTCGCGATTTTCGCCCATCTTTCCCGCTTCTTCTTTGCCTTTTTGTCATCAAGCTTAACGACGGATCTGGCGCCTTGAAAGGGGATGAACATACTTGCCCCGAGCTCGGTCCCTTTTTGAATAATCCATTCAAGCTTATCGCCTTTCGGAAGGCCGCTGGCGATCCTGATTTTTAACGGCAGCTCACGGTTTTCACCCGTCCATTCAGCAATGCTGCATGATATATGATCTTTAGAAACCTCTTTGAGCAGGCATAACGCTTCATGGCCGTCTTTCGAACAGCAGATTATCCGATCTCCTGCACTCATTCTCATGACGTTTGCAATGTGGTGGACGTCTTCTCCCGTAATTTGAAAATCGGGGGTTTCGTCCATCTCCTGCTTCGTGAGCTCGATAAAATATCGTTGCATACGCTGTGACACCTACTAACTGTTATTTTTTCGCGATGATGCTGACCCAATCTTCCATAGACAGAATTTCTGTAATGGTAAAACCGGCTTTTTCCAACGCTTCTTTTACTTCCTGTTTTTTCTGGCCGATAATGCCTGAAGTAATAAAGTGGCCTCCGTCTTTTAGCAGGTCGTACGCCTGCGATGTAAAGCGGAGAATCACTTCCGCCAAAATATTCGCGACAATGACATCGTGTTCGCCTGTGATGCCGTCTAACAAATTGTTCTGTTTCACTTCGGCCGTATCGCTTACTTTGTTCAATTTCACATTCAGACGCGCGCTTTCGACAGCGACCGGGTCAAGATCATACGCATGAACCGATTCAGCCTCAAGCATGGCGGCTGCAATGCTCAAAATTCCTGAACCGGTGCCGACATCAATGACACGGTCGCCTTTTTGAACGATACGCTCAAGCGCCTGAATGCACAGAACGGTTGTCGGATGCGTTCCCGTACCGAATGCCATGCCCGGATCCATTTCGATAATCAGTTCATCGGTATTCACGGGTGTGTACGTTTCCCATGTGGGTACGATCGTAAATTTTTCAGAAATTTTGACCGGATGATAATACTTTTTCCAAGCTGTCGCCCATTCCTCTTCATTAACTTCAGAAATGGTGATTGTGTTTCTGCCTAAATCAATGTCGTACAAAAGCAGATTATTAATCGTCTCTTTAATGCCGTCGACCGTTTCACCGAGGAAACTGTTAATCGGCAGATACGCTTTGACAATGACACCCTCATCGGGGTAATCATTGGGGTCGAGCTGGTAGATTTCCCCGTAAACATTCTCACGCTCTTTCATTAAATCAAGCGGATCTTCGATGACAACCCCGCTCGCACCAGCTTCATGCAAAATATTTGAGATGGGTTCAACCGCTTCATGTGTTGTGTGAATGCTGATTTCGGACCATTTCAAAACTACCAACTCCTATCCAATCATTACTCGCCTTTAAATGCGCGTTTTACTTTGTCAAAGAAACTCATTTCTTGTTCATCCGGCAGGTTGCCGCTGACTTCAGCGAACTCACGGATGATGTCTTTTTGTTTATCTGTCAGATTCGTCGGCGTAACGACGCGGACGACAATGTGCTGGTCGCCTTGTCCGTAGCCGCGGACATTCTGCACGCCTTTGCCTCTTAATCTGAATTTTGTGCCGGTTTGTGTGCCGGCAGGAATTTTTAATTTCACTTTTCCGTGAAGCGTCGGCACTTCAACTTCGTCTCCGAGTGCCGCTTGGGCAAACGTTAACGGCATTTCACAGTAAATATCATCTCCGTCACGCTCAAAGAACTCGTGGGCGCGCACATGGAATACGACAAACAGATCTCCCGGAGGGCCTCCGTTTACACCTGGTTCACCTTGACCCGGTACGCGGAGCTGCTGTCCGTCGTCCACACCGGCAGGGATCGTAACGTTGATTTTTTTCCGTTTTTTCACTTTGCCCGTGCCGCCGCAGTCAGAGCACTTGTTTTTAATGATTTTTCCTGTTCCTTCACAGTGGTGGCAGACTCTTCGGTTAACTACTTTGCCAAACGGCGTGTTCTGTTCGACATTCAGCTGGCCTGAACCGCCGCAATGCGAGCATGTTTCCGGCTTTGTCCCCGGCTTCGCGCCTGAGCCTTTGCATGTTTCACAATTCTCTTCACGAGGAATTTCAATGATCGTCTCTTTTCCGAAAGCCGCATCTTCAAATGACAGGGTCATTGTATACTGCAGATCCGCGCCCTGCCGCGGCGCGTTCGGATCACGGCGTCTCGTGCCGCCGCCGAAGATGCTTGAGAAGATGTCATCGAAACCGAAGCCGCCGAAGTCTCCTCCGCCGCCGAAACCGCCGCCGAAGCCCTGATTAGGGTCAGTATGGCCGAATTGATCATATTGAGCCCGTTTTTGGTCATCTGAGAGCGCTTCGTATGCTTCTTTTACCTCTTTGAATTTTTCATCTGCTCCGGATTCTTTATTGATATCAGGATGATATTTTTTTGAAAGCTTCCGATAGGCTTTTTTGATTTCATCCTTTGAAGCGCTCTTACTTACTCCAAGCACTTCATAGTAATCACGCTTACTCATCTCGCTTCACTCTCCCGAATTTCTCACATAAATTAGATTGTATCATTTTGAATTATGTTTTTTCAATTCCTTTTATCCCGGGCAAGAAAAAAAGTCAAAGCCAAGAGATGCCTGACTTTGACTTTCTGTCTGTTGAATCAGAATATGCTGTGTGTTCTTCCGCGTTCTGCGGAAAGAACTTATTTTTTCGTTTCGTCGTCTTTTACTTCTTCGTATTCCGCATCGACAACGTTATCGTCCGCTTTTTTGCCTTCAGCGTTTGCTGCGCCTTCAGCCTGCTGCGCTTTTGCCGCTTCTTCATAAAGCTTCATGGAAAGCTCTTGAACGATTGTTTGAAGCTCATCTTTTTTCGCTTTGATCTCTTCAATTTCGTTTTTCTCGATAGCTGCTTTCAGCGCGTCTTTCGCGTCGTTTGCTTTTTTCACTTGCTCTTCATCCACTTTGCCTTCCAGGTCTTTTAATGTTTTTTCCGTTTGGAACACAAGCTGGTCAGCTTCGTTGCGGACTTCGATTTCTTCTTTTTTCTTCGCATCAGCGTCAGCGTTTTCTTCCGCTTCTTTCACCATGCGTTCGATTTCGTCATCAGAAAGACCTGAAGAAGATTTGATTGTAATGTTTTGTTCTTTGCCTGTGCCTAAGTCTTTCGCTCTTACGTTTACGATACCGTTTTTGTCAATATCGAAAGAAACTTCGATTTGCGGCACGCCGCGCGGTGCTGGCGGGATATCAGTAAGCTGGAAGCGGCCGAGTGTTTTGTTGTCGGCAGACATCGGGCGCTCACCTTGAAGCACGTGAATGTCAACGGCTGTTTGGTTATCAGCAGCAGTTGAGAACACTTGTGATTTGCTTGTCGGAATTGTCGTATTGCGATCGATCAGTTTCGTGAATACGCCGCCCATTGTTTCAATACCGAGTGACAGCGGTGTAACGTCAAGAAGAACAACGTCTTTTACGTCTCCTGTGATGACGCCGCCTTGAATTGCAGCACCAAGCGCTACAACTTCATCAGGGTTTACGCCTTTATGCGCTTCTTTGCCTGTTTCTTTTTTGATTGCTTCCTGTACGGCAGGAATACGTGTAGATCCGCCGACAAGGATAACTTTGTCGATTTCGCTTGCAGAAAGATCCGCATCTTGAAGAGCCTGACGGACAGGAGCCATTGTGCGCTCAACGAGATGAGCGGAAAGCTCTTCGAATTTAGCGCGGGTCAGTGTCAGTTCAAGGTGAAGAGGACCTGCGTCTCCCGCTGTGATAAACGGTAAAGAAATTTGCGTAGATGATACGCCGGAAAGATCTTTTTTCGCTTTCTCAGCCGCATCTTTCAAACGCTGAAGCGCCATTTTGTCTTTTGACAGATCAATGCCGTTTTCTTTTTTGAATTCTGCTACGAGATGGTCGATGATGACTTGGTCAAAGTCGTCCCCGCCAAGACGGTTGTCACCGGCAGTTGAACGGACTTCAAACACGCCGTCGCCAAGTTCAAGCACAGATACGTCAAACGTACCGCCGCCAAGGTCGTAAACAAGAATCGTTTGGTCTTCGTCCGTTTTATCAAGTCCGTATGCAAGCGCTGCTGCAGTCGGCTCGTTGATAATACGCTCTACTTCAAGACCGGCAATTTTACCGGCATCTTTTGTCGCTTGGCGTTCTGCATCGTTGAAGTATGCAGGAACCGTGATAACAGCTTTAGAAACTGTTTCGCCAAGATAGCTTTCAGCGTATGCTTTCAGATGCTGAAGGATAATGGCTGACACTTCTTGAGGTGTGTAGTCTTTTCCTTCGATTTCTACTTTATAGTCAGTACCCATATGGCGTTTGATAGACATGATTGTGTTAGGGTTTGTGATAGATTGGCGTTTTGCCACTTCCCCTACTTGGCGCTCGCCGTTTTTAAATGCAACGACTGACGGAGTAGTACGGTTACCCTCAGCGTTGGCGATAACTGTCGGCTCGCCGCCTTCAAGCACTGCCACACATGAGTTTGTCGTACCCAAGTCAATTCCGATTACTTTACTCACTTTGAATTACCTCCTGCTATGTAGTTATTGATTCACTTTAACCATTGAAGGACGGATGACGCGGTCCTTCAGTTTGTAGCCTTTTTGCAGTTCTTCGATAACAATATTGCTGCCGAAGTTTTCATCTTCCACCTGCATGACGGCTTGGTGAAGGTTCGGATCAAATTCCTGACCGACAGCTTCGATGGCTTCAACGCCTTCTCTTTCAAGAGCGTCCATCAGCTGGCGGCGGACCATTTCCATACCTTGCAGCAAGCTTTTTGTCTGCTCGCTTTCAGCTTCTACCTGTAAGGCCCGTTCAAAGTTGTCGAGAGCCGGAAGGATTTCCGTTACGACGTTTTGAGAACGGTATTTCTGAGCAGCTTCCATTTCAAGGCGGCTGCGTCGTTTATAGTTTTCAAAGTCTGCTTGAACACGCAAAAGCTTATTTTCTTTTTCATCAAGCAAACCCTGCAATTCATCAATTTGGTGCTGAAGGGCTTCTTCCTGACCTGCCGTTTCTTCATGCTGTTCTTGTGAAGCGGCTTGTTCTGCCTGTTCTGTCGTTTCTTCTTGTTCTGCTGCTTCAACCTGTTCTGCGGTTTGTTTTTCTTCTGACATTGTGTTCACCTCCCTCAAATGCTGTAAAAAGATGACTGAAAATGATTGCCAAAATTCCCTTATTCATCATACAAACTTGTGAATGCTTTTGACAAGTCCGAAGTCACATGCTGCAGCAGGCTGACGACTCTTGAATAATTCATGCGCGTCGGCCCGATAATGGCGATTGATCCGATCTGCTTCGTGTCAACCGTATAGGTGGCCGTGATCAGGCTGCAGTTTTCCATTTCTTCGTAGTCGTTTTCTTTTCCGATTTTAATTGAAATCCCGGCTTTTGACGACTGAAACAGCTTCAGAACATCCTGCTCTTTTTCAATTAAGGATAAGAGCGAGCGGACCCGTTCAATATCATGGAACTCCGGCTGATTCAGCATATTGATTTTTCCGCCGAAAAATAATTTCTCCACATGGCCCGCCGGATGGAATGTGGAGCGGAGCGATTCGAGAATGCTGTCATAGTTGGCGATATGCTGCCTTAAATATGTGACAACCTCTTTAAAAATACGCTCATTCAGTTCGTCCATCGGAACGCCCGCTAATCGGTCGTTCAATATATTGACCAGTTTTTCAATATCGGCCAAATCCACTTTAGCCGGGAAATTGATCGTGCGGTTTTCGACATGCCCCGTATTCGTAACGAGGATGGCGACCGCCTTATCCGGCTGGATCGGAACGATTTGAATCTGCTTAAGATAATTCTCGCTCAGCGTCGGCCCGAGAACAATCGATGTGTAGTTTGTCAGTTCGGACAGGATCTGCGCTGATTTTTGGACTGTTTTTTCAAGCTCGAAGATTTTTTCTTTAAATATCGAGTGAATTAAATCCAGATCGGTTTTTGTCAGCTTGACAGGTGACAGCAAATGATCGACATAATACCTGTACCCTTTTTCCGACGGAATCCGTCCTGAGGATGAATGGGTTTTTTCAATAAAGCCCAATTCCTCCAAGTCAGCCATCTCGTTTCTGATCGTTGCAGAGCTGAATGTAATCTCGTCTTTTTTTGAAAGAGTTCTTGATCCTACAGGCTGCGCTGATTGTATAAAATCATTAATAATCACTTGCAGGATCAACAGCTGACGATTTGTTAACATCATCATCACCCCTGTTAGCACTCAAGGTCAGCGAGTGCTAATTCTATATCAAAAGTAACAAACGAAAAGAAAAATGTCAATTATAACTCACCCAAAAAAGCGCCAAAAACCTCATTTCCTAATAATTTGCCTTCATGCGTTAATGCTACCGATTTTTCCGAGTCACAGATCAGGCCTTTTTCAGTTAAATCTTTGAAAATATCAGGAAACAGTTCGTCGACTGAACGTCCGAATTTATCCAAGAAAGCTTTTTTTTGCACGCCTGACATTTTTCTGAGACCGAGGAACATTTCTTCCTCAATCTGCTCTTCACGTGTCACCTCGTGCGTGTCCCGGTAAGGCAGCCCTTTTTCTTCGATGAGCTGAATATAATGTTTCACGGGGCCGGCGTTGACGGTGCGGGTGCCGCTGATATATCCGTGAGCCCCTGCGCCAAAACCGAAATACTCTTCATTGCTCCAATAGGTCAGATTATGCTGCGACTCGTACCCGGGCTTTGCAAAGTTGCTGATTTCGTATTGGCGGATGCCCGCTTCACTCATCTGCTTCATGACCGTTTCATACATCTCAGCCTCTTGTTCTTGCGCCGGGAGATGCAGGCGGCCTTTTTGCATTAAATTATAAAACACCGTTTTCGGCTCGACGATCAGCGAGTAAACGGAATAGTGCTCTGCATCCAGCGACAAAGCCGTTTTAACAGAATTGTCAAGGTCAGCCAGCGTCTGTCCTGGCAAGCCGAACATTAAATCGAGACTGATGTTGTCAAAACCGAGCGCCCTCGCCCGTTCAAAGGAGCTGAATACGTCTTTTTGTTTATGCACCCTGCCGATTTTCTGCAAAAGCGCGTCTTCGAAAGTTTGAACACCGAAGCTCAGCCGATTGACACCGGCATTTTTCAGGATTTTTAATTTTTCCGAGGACAAGTCATCCGGATTCGCTTCCGCGGCAAATTCAATGAGTCCGTCAGAAGGCTTGAGCACGCGGTGAATGGAATCCATCAGTTTTTCAAGCTGGGCGGGTGAGAGCGAAGTCGGCGTGCCTCCCCCGATAAAAATTGTGCGAAGATCAGGGCGGCCCGTACGTTCTATCGTATTTATCATTTCCTTTTCGAGTGAGTTTAAGTACTCATCGACAGGCTGGCTCTGAATAAAATATTTATTGAAATCGCAATAGTGGCAGATATGCTCACAAAACGGAATATGAATATAAGCTGATTTCATTTGAAACACCTTCTTCTTTACAGAAAGAAGCCGCAGTGCGGGACTGCGGCGGCTTCCGTTATTTTTTAGGGCTGTCATCCATTTTAAGGACGGCCATAAACGCTTCCTGCGGCACTTCGACTGAGCCGACCTGCTTCATCCGGCGTTTTCCTTCTTTTTGTTTTTCAAGAAGCTTCCGTTTCCGCGAGATGTCTCCGCCGTAACATTTTGCAAGAACGTTTTTCCTCATGGCTTTAATGGTTGAGCGCGCCACGATTTTCTGTCCGATCGCCGCCTGCACCGGCACTTCGAATTGCTGGCGCGGGATCAGCTCTTTTAATTTTTCGACGATGACTTTTCCGCGCTCGTATGCGTAATCGCGGTGGACGATAAATGACAGCGCATCAATTTTTTCTGCATTCAGCATAATGTCCATTTTGACGAGTTTAGACGGCTTGTAGCCGATCAGCTCGTAATCGAAAGAGGCGTACCCTTTCGTACTGGACTTCAGCTGATCAAAAAATTCATAAACAATTTCCGCAAGAGGCATCTCGTATACAATGCTGACCCGGTTAGCGTCTAAGTACTGCATATCGATAAAGTTGCCCCGTTTCCCCTGACAAAGCTCCATAACCGCTCCGACATAATCGTTCGGAACCATCATCGTCGCTTTGACATAAGGCTCTTCCACCCGTTCTATTTTTTGCGGGTCAGGCATGTTTGACGGGTTATCGACGACGATCTTTTCACCGTCCGTCATATATACGTCATAAATAACGCTCGGCGCGGTCGTGATGAGATCAATTTTAAATTCCCGTTCAATCCGTTCTTGAATGATCTCCATGTGAAGCATTCCTAAAAAGCCGCAGCGGAAGCCGAAGCCGAGAGCTTGTGACGTCTCCGCCTCGTATTGAAGGGAGGAGTCATTCAATTCAAGTTTTTCCAGAGCCTCGCGCAAGTCATTATATTTGGCTGTGTCAATCGGATAAAGTCCGCAATAGACCATCGGATTGAGTTTGCGGTAGCCCGGAAGCGCTTCTGCCGCAGGTTTAACCGCGCTTGTAATCGTATCACCGACTCGGGTGTCGCCGACATTTTTAATTGCGGCTGTCAAATAGCCTACATCACCGACTGTCAATTCGTCAGCGGGCTGTGCTTTCGGCGTGAAGACGCCGACTTCGATGACTTCAAACTCTTTTCCGGTCGCCATCATTTTAATTTTCTGGCCAGGTTTTACCGTTCCTTCTACGACTCTGATATACGCGACGACTCCGCGGTACGCGTCATAAAGGGAGTCAAAGATGAGCGCTTTCAGCGGAGCTTCCGGATCTCCTGAGGGAGCAGGCACTTTTTCTACGATCTGCTCTAAAATGTCTTCGATGCCGATACCCGCTTTCGCTGAAGCGAGGACGGCGTCTGAAGCGTCAAGGCCGATAACGTCCTCAACTTCTTGACGCACACGTTCCGGCTCTGCGCTCGGGAGATCGATTTTATTAATGACAGGAAGAATCTCAAGGTCATTATCAAGCGCCAGATAGACGTTCGCCAATGTCTGCGCTTCAATTCCCTGGGCCGCATCAACAACGAGAATCGCGCCTTCACAAGCAGCCAGGCTTCGTGATACTTCATATGTAAAGTCGACGTGTCCGGGCGTGTCGATGAGATGGAATATATATTCTTCTCCGTCTTTTGCTTTGTATTTCAGCTGAACGGAATTTAATTTGATGGTAATTCCCCGTTCGCGTTCAAGGTCCATTGAATCAAGCAATTGTTCTTTCATTTCCCGCTGGGTGATCGCCGATGTTTTTTCTAAAATCCGATCCGCCAAGGTCGATTTGCCGTGGTCTATATGGGCGATGATCGAGAAATTCCGGATTCTTGACTGCCTCTCTAAACGCTTTTCTTTATCTGTCACAATCTATCACTCCTACTATTAAACGCAAAATACACTAGCTTAGATTATATCAATAGGATTGTAAACATTCAATTAAAACAAGAAAGAGAAAAGCTTCCTGTTTGGAATCGTCCGCTTTTCTCCTTAAAATGCTATCGGTTCAGTTTCGAAACCCACTCGTACATCGCCTGGGCTGAGTCCGTCACGGTATTTGAAAGGGTTTCCCCGGCTTTTGAAAACAGGTTGAAGGTTTCCGCCTGTTCCAGCTGTTTTTGTTTTTCTTCCAGATCTTTCGCCGTAACGGTTTGGCCCAAAATGGATGCCTCTTTTTCCTGACCCTCTCCGCCGCTAAGCGTGAATGCACCTTTTAAGGAGGGGTCTTTGTATCCTTTCATATCAAGCATTCCGCTGTTTGCCTGCTGCATGCCGAACAAAACGCCGACAAACATGACGATGGCGATCAGCAGGCATTTGCCGGTAAATCGGATCATTTGCATCACCTGATTTCTATTGTTTTTTCTTCTCTCCTGATTGCGAGCTGACTTTTTCAGCATCCCAGTACAGTTCGCTGAATACATCGGCTACGGCTTCGGATGCGCGTCTCAGTTCTTCAAGGTTGTTATCCACGCCTCCGAATTCCAGCAGAAGCGACCGGTCGTTTAAATCCTGGTTGTATACTCCATTATCTCCCGGAGAGCCTTTTGATAAAACACCGACGCTTAAGCCGGGGTATTTTTTCTCCATGAGCTTATGAAGTTCACTTGCGAGCTTATAGTTTTCTTCAAAATTGGCGCTTTTTTTGCCGACGACGATGGCCACTCTGGCATAGCTTTTTCCTTTAATATCGGCTGTCGTATTTTTCTTACGGCGGGAATCCCGGTGAATATCTATGGTATATTGCAGATTTTTATTTTTGGCGAGCGCACTTTTTACAACCGGTCTTGATTCGTCATAGCTTCGCGCATAATTTAAACCGTCTTTGTTCAGGCGGCCCTGAATGTCGGTTTTATCTACGTCCGCTCCTACGCCTTGCGCTTCCAGCGCTTTTCCGAACATATCTCCGACAAGCGTGACATTGGCCTTCGAATGGCGGGCGTTATCCGGATTTGTTTCCCCTTTTAACAGAGGGAGATAGGATTCGGTATTGTGAGTGTGATAAATAAAGACGACTTTTTTGCTGCCGGTCGAATGCTTCGGCGGCGCCGTTTCTTCTTTTTTCGTTTTATTTTCGATTTCTGCAAGATTCACTTCTTTTTCTTTTTCCATCACCTTTGACGGCGGCGGAGATTCAGCCGGCATATTCGTATAGTCCGTCCCCTGCCCCGCCAACAGGATCTCCGTATCGTATTGGGCGAATCCCGGCAGCTCACGTCCCAAGAAGCTCCGCGGGTCTTCCAGATTAATGCTTGTCGCCAGTTTTAAGGAAAGCCGTGACAGCTGAAATGAGTCTTTTTCAGGAAGCTCTGATGCGAAATAATGATTTTCCATGCCAAGGAGGTGTGCAAACGCGTCACCCGGAAGCTCTCCGGCAATTCCGTGAAGAGAATCGGAAGAAAGCCTCAGTTCAGGGCGAAGCGATGTGAGCACACCGGATAATACGAAAATAACGATAAGGCTTGTCATAAACAAAAACATGCCCTTGAGCGCATTTCCACCGTTTACTGCAATGACAATTTGACGGTTTCTGCGTTTTTTTCTCATGATTTGAATCCCTCCAGCGCTTGTCTAGTAATTACTCTATGAACAAGCTAGAGGAGGTAGAACCATTTTAATGATTATAAGAACCTTTGTTATCTTGTGAGACCTTTTCATGAAGGGCGGTGTTTAACCCGTTTGCTAGCACGTTCGCCATATCATCAATAAAGGTGTCAATCTCCTTCGGCGTGACCATCAGATTATGGCCGAGCGGAGAAAGGACTTCATGAATCAGCTGGCGTTTTTCGTTTTCGTCCAGCGTGCCGACAATGCCTAAAAAAGATTGGCGCTCTTTTTCTCCGGGAAGATCTTCATCTGTGAGCACCTTCTTTTTGCCGAAGTTCATTCCGGCGGGCACCAAAGACCTCGACGGGCTGTCATCTTTCATTTCTCTGCCGAAATGCTTTAATATGTAGTCCACTGTATCGCTTGCGATCGTAACCGCATCAACGACAGTCGGGACACCGATTGCGATGACTGGGATGCCGAGCGTTTCTTTGCTTAATTCTTTTCTCTTATTGCCGACGCCTGATCCCGGGTGAATGCCCGTATCAGAAAATTGGATGGTCGTGTTCACCCTTTCAACGGCTCTTGCCGCAAGAGCGTCTACAGCAATCACAAAATCCGGCTTCGATTCTTTGATCACGCCTTGAATAATATCGCTCGTTTCAATTCCCGTTAATCCCATCACTCCGGGAGCAAGCGCGCTGACCGGCCTGTACCCTTCCTGCACATTTTCCGGCTGAAGCTTGAACAAATGCCGCGTCACAAGCAGATTTTCGGTCACGAGAGGGCCGAGTGCATCAGGCGTCACATTCCAGTTGCCGAGACCGACGATCAAACAGCTTGCATCCTTTGGAATGTTTAATGCCGACAGATAGGCGGAAAATTCCTCGGCAAACACTTCCGTTACTTTTTCCTGCATTTCAGAGTCATGCTCCCTCACACCCTGCGCTTCGATCGTGACATAGCGCCCCTGCTTTTTGCCCGATAGCTCGGCGCCTTCTTTTGTAATATCCACCGTTCTGACTTTAATGCCGCCCTTGTCGCGTTCTTTTTCAATAAACCCGTTTATTTCTTTTTTCTGACCGGCTTGTCTGTCTTTTACCGCCTGTTTTGTTTCTACCGCTAAATCCGTCCGTATCAGAAATTGATTGACATCCAGTTCGTTGTTTTTCACGGGGAAGACCTCCTTCAATCATCGTGGTACATAGTGTGGCCATTTGTAAAACGAATCATGCGAATTTACCCATCAACGAAAAATACTTTACATTTATATTGCAATCTAAAGTTCTGTTTGATAGAATACAATTTGTTCTATTGTGAAGAAGATTTAACCTTAAGACACTGTGCTACAGGTTGTATCTTAGGAGGTGAAACACATGCCAAACATTAAATCAGCGATTAAACGTACAAAAACAAACAACGAACGCCGCGCTCATAACGCGACAATCAAATCTGCTATGCGTACTGCAATCAAACAAGTAGAAGCTTCTGTTGCCAACAACGAAGCGGATAAAGCGAAAACTGCTCTTTCTGAAGCAGCGAAACGCATTGATAAAGCAGTGAAAACAGGTCTTGTACACAAAAATGCCGCAGCTCGATACAAATCTAGACTTGCGAAACAAGTGAACGGACTTTCTGCATAATACAAAAACGATCCCTGGTAACGGGGATCGTTTTTTTCATTCGGTCCGGAGAAGTTCAAGGAGAAAGAGCTCCAGCAAGAGCTGCTTGTCCTTTTTCCCGGTTTTCATTTCGTAATCCATCACTGCGAGTTTCTCTATAATACGTCTGAGCTCTTCTTCAGAAAAAAGCCTCGCCTGGTCCATCGCCAGCTTTACCCGGAAAGGGTGCACCTTTAAATTGGATGCGATTTGCTTTTGACCGTATCCTTGTTCGGCAAAATACTTCGTCTGCATAATGAGACGGAACTGGTTGGCGATCAGCGCCATGATTTTGATCGGTTCTTCGTTTTGTTTTAAAAGATCATAAAATATTTGAAGGCTTTCCGTCCGTTTTCGGTTCACGATTTTGTTGATCAGCTCAAAAATATTCTGCTCTAAACTTCTCGCGACAAGCTCCCGGACATCTTCAAGCGTAATCTCATGTCTGTCTCCGGTGTAGGCGGAGAGTTTTTGTATTTCCTGGTATATGGAGGACAGGTGGCCGTTTGCAAGCAGAACCAAATGCTCGGCAGCTTCTGTGTCAATCGTTTTATTTTCGGATTTTGCCAGATTAATCGTAAAGTCAGTCGTCTCCTTTGCATTCAGCTCCTTCGCTTCAATCATCAGAGCTTGCTGCTTCAGCGCCTTCGTCAGTTTTTTCCGCTCATCCAGCTTCTCATACGGAGCCACAATCACAAAAACCGTATAAGGCGCAGGCTCCTTCAGATAAGTCTCAAGAGCGCCTGTATTGTGCTCTATTTTTTCTTTCTTTTTTTCCCCTGTTAAAAAAGACGGGTTTTTCACAATGACCAGCCGCTTCTCCCCCATAAACGGAAACGTTTCCGCATCGGTTATTGCCTGGTCAAGCGGATCCTCTTCAAGATCAAAAACAGACAGGTTAAAATCTTTTGTCCCCTCATCAACGACAGCTTGTCTGATCCGGCTGACAGTCTCTTGGAGAAGATACGTTTCTTTTCCGTATAAACAATAAACGGAGCGGACATCCCCTTTTTTCAGGGCTTTCCAAACATCAAATACCATGATCGTATGACTTCCTCTCTTTCTTGATCCCCTTCTATCCTAAATTGAGTTAGGCAAATAGTAAAGAGGAAGCTTTAAAAAGGACAGCTTCCTCATTTATAATAAACGCCTGATTCACAAGCTCCCGGGGCTGCTTGTAAAAAGGCGATAATCACAAGAACAGAAAACGTTACCATCACTTCTAGATTTTTCAAAACAATTCCAGTATACTTAGGGAAGTCAGGAGGGATGAAATTGAATGATTTTGAAAAAAACGTTCAAAGCAAACGAAATGATGCTGTTGACTCAGCTGTCGGTTTTGTCGTGTCCTTCGGATTTTTCGCCTTTTTGTTCGTGATGGCAACAGCCATCCATCTTATCGGCTCTTAGCCGCATTCCGGGCTGCTGTCAATCGGCAGTCTTTTTTACTTCCTGCGCCCTGGTTTCTTCTATATCATATGGAGGAAAGACAGAAAACGTTCCGGCGCCTTTTTTAAATCTGTATTGAATCGTTCCGCTGAGATCGGTGCGAAGTACATTGACAGAGTACGCTTTCAAACGATCCAGCACCTCTTCATGCGGATGATGGTAACGATTATCTTCACCTGCCGAAATCAGTGCCGCTTCCGGCTGAAGCTGTTTCAAAAAAGCTTCACTCGTAGAGCTTTTGCTGCCGTGATGACCGGCCTTCAATATATCAGCCTTCAGATTCGGATACGCTTTCAGCACTTCCGTTTCGCCGTCCGATTCTAAATCTCCCGTCAAAAGCCAGCTCACTCCGCCTAAAACCGTCCAAAGCACCAGTGACGAATCATTTTTACTCTTTCCGTCAGACGACTCCGGGGACAGCACCTGAAATTGAAGATTACCGGCTGTAATGGTGTCGCCCCGCTTTGCTTCGGCAACGGGAATGTTGTTTTCCTTCGCCATCTTCAATATGTCCTGGTCCTTCGGTTCCTTCACGAATCCCGTGGGAACAATCAACCGTTTGACTCTATGTTTTTTGATTAATACTCCGGCTTCCCCGATATGATCCTGATCCGCATGGGTTAAAATCAGCGCATCCAGCTTTTTCACCCCTTTTCCGTTCAAAAACGGAATCAAAACCTTCTCACCGATAGAATACGGGTGGCGTTTTTCTTTCCATGATTCTCCCGGATAAGCCACCACTCCCCCTGTATCAACCATTACGGTTCCTTTGCGGTGCGGCGCACTTATAAACAGCGAGTCTCCCTGCCCGATATCAAGCATATCCGCTTCTCCCCAGGGACTGAAATAAGGACGGAACATTAAATAAACCAAAACCGTGCAGAAAAAAAGAGGCGATTTTCTGAGTTTCAAAAAACTCCCTTTTTCCAAAGCTGCAAAAAGCGTAAACACGGAAACCGCAAGCAGAAGAAGGGAAAGAAAGTCAGGCTTTGACACAATCATTGTAAATAAATCAACGGATGCCGCATATGTCATGAAATCATGCACAGGCTTCATCACAAGGTCAAACATATAAAACAAACATTCCCCCATCTGCCTTGAAAGTAAGAGAAGAAGGAAACCGATGACCGAAAACGGAATGACAAATAACGTATAAAAAGGCACCATCACCATATTCATCGGAAAACTGACAAGCGAAATCTGCTGAAAATGATAGAGCAGAAACGGAAGCGAACTGAGCTCCGCAATGAATGAGGCCATCGCAAGCCCGGCAAGTCTTCTTTTCCCTGCTTTCTTTAAAATGGAGGATGACAGAATTAAAGCGGCGCTTACCGCAAAAGAAAGCTGGAAGCCCGCCTGCCAAAGGAGGTAAGGATTAAACATGAGGAGCAGCAGATAAGATACGGACAATGCAGCCGAGGAATGAATTCTGCGTTTAAAAAGAGTTCCGGCGATATAAAATCCCAGCATGAGGGATGCGCGCAATACGGACGGGGCCGCACCGCTTAACAGCGTATACACCGGTAAAAAAAATAGCAGTAAAACCCCCGCCTTTTCTCTTGTCAGCCCGATTCTGATCAGAACATAAAATATTCCTGCGGTAATCAGACCGACATGCATTCCGGAAATGGCCATTAAATGAACGACTCCCAGATTTTGATAAGCGTTCAGTATATCGTCCTCTATAGAAAATCTTTCACCCAAGGTCAGCGCTTCGACAATTCCGGCAGAGGATTCAGGCACGTGATTTTGAATGATCGAAATCAAATTCTTTCTGATGTTCAGCAGTTTATACAGCGGCATGCCGGATTTTTTACACTGCTGAATGGAAGTCACGGAAAATAACCAGTGAATATGCTGAGAATTAAGATATTCCTTATAATCAAAACCTCCGGGAATCGTCGCGTGTCCGGGCTGTTCCAAAGAGCCGGTAAACACGCAGCGCATCCCCGGTTCCAGCTGTTCAATCAGACCTTTTTCTTCAAGAGACCGGATTTTGTATGAAGCGGCCCATTTTTCTTTGTCATGAGTTCGGATAACGGCTGACATTTTCGCCCCGTCAACCTTCGGAATATTTGTGATGACGGCCTGTTCAGTATAGCTCCCGGCCTGATACCGGGATACATTCGCAGCGTCATAAACCGTATACAGAAAGAAATAAAGACAAAAAGAAACGAGGCTGATGATAAACGGTGTGTACTGCTTTGTTTTCACAAAAATAAAGAGAAGATACAGAAGGAAAAAGAATAGAACCCAGAAGAAATTTGCGGCGGCAATTCCCGCGGTTGCAGAAACCGCCGCCAGAGGCAGAAGAAGGTATTTATATTTCATTTATACGTAACTGGTAAACAGCTCATTGGCCTGTTCATGAATTTTTTTCAGTTCATCCGCCTTAACTCCCGCATCAGATAATTGCTGAATCAGACCGGCTACAAAAGACAATTTTTCGCGGTTTTTCAGATCAATGATCATTTCATCAAGTTCAACCTGCTCCACCTTGACTCCGGCTTGGGTGAACAGCTCTTTTGCGTATGGCTGTGTTTTGTAATCTTCGGCATAATAGACCGTTTTGATGCCCGCCTGAATAATTGATTTACAGCATTGAATACAAGGATAATGCGTCACATAAATTTCGGCGCCCTCAGTCGGCACACCGAACTTAGAACATTGCAGAATTGCATTCATCTCTGCATGTATGGTCCGCTGGCAGTGATTATCTATTAAAAGACATCCTTCATCAGCACAATGGACGCCGCCGGCAATTGAACCGTTGTACCCGCCGGCAATCATCCGCTTGTCTCTGACAACGGTTGCTCCGACTGACAGTCTCGGACATGTGCTTCTCAGCGCCAGCAAATGGCTTTGCGCCATAAAATATTGATTCCATGAGATTCGTTCCACAAGTGTTCCCTCCAAAAGTCTTGTTGCTTTTCTAAGTTTACATAGTTTTGAGCAAAGCCGTCAATTCACTTTACCGTAATGGAAGTTTTTATCCGCTCAAATGACTTTTCTCCAAAACCTGATACATTCATCAAATCTTCAGCAGTCTGAAAACGTCCGTTTTCTTCCCGGTAGGCGATAATCGCTTCCGCTTTTTTCTGTCCCACACCGGAAATCGCCTGAAGTTCGTCCAGAGTTGCCGTATTGATATTGACAGGGGCATCTTCCTTTTCACCTGCTGCAGTTTTCGGGCGATTCTCCTCTTCGCCTTTACTCGGAATATAAACGACCGTCCCATCTTGCAGCTGCTCTGCTAAATTAACATTCAGTTCATCCGCCTTTTCCTTCAGGCCGCCGGCTTTCTCAATGGCTTGTGTCACTCTGTCTCCCGCCTTCATTTCATACACGCCGGGATTTCGGACCGCGCCTTTCATATCAATCATAATCTTATCGTCTGCGGTTTCTGTTTTGTCCGTGCCGGATGCTGAGGCTGTTTGGCCGAGCACGGACTGCTGTTTGACCGGTTCTTCTTTTTCAGGACGAAACAGCCAAATGCAGATGAAAATCGCTCCTGCCGCAAGACAAACACCCAGAATTTTCAGGTTCCGCCGCAGCTGCTCCGTCATCATCGCTTTCGTCATATTGCATTGCCTCCCCGCATAAGGTTTAGAGGATTAAGGGAAAAAGGAGGGGAATTCATTGAAAATAGGCTTTATCGGCACCGGAAACATGGGAACGATCCTGATTGAATCGTTAATTGAATCAAACGCTGCCGATCCCTCACATATCACCATCACAAACAGAACAATCGAAAAAGCATTAAAACTAAAAGAGCGTTTCAGCGGCATCCAAGTCACCGAGGATCAGGAAAAGCTCGTACAGGAAAATGAAATGATATTCATTTGTGTAAAACCGCTGGATATATATCCTTTGCTGAAGAAGCTCACACCTCATTTACGAAAAGATCACATTTTAATCTCCATTACCAGCCCCGTTCAAACGGAACAGATTGAACATACGGTTCCGTGCCAGACGGCCCGTGTCATTCCGAGCATTACAAACCGCGCCTTTGCCGGTGTCTCGCTTGTTACGTTCGGCAATAGCTGCAGTGAGGCTGCAAAAGCGGATATCCAAACGCTGATCACTCATATTTCAAAGCCTGTAGAAATCAACAGCGGCATAACAAGGGCGGCGTCAGACATTGTCAGCTGCGGCCCTGCTTTTATGAGTTATCTCGTTCAGCGCTTTATTGACGCGGCAGTGGAAGAAACGGACATCACCAAAGAAGAAGCCGTAATTATGTCGACGGAAATGCTTGTCGGTCTCGGAAGGCTTCTGGAAACAGGGCATTACACCCTTCCCGCCTTGCAGGAAAAAGTATGCGTAAAAGGCGGCGTCACCGGAGAAGGACTGAAGGCGCTTGAAAGCGGTGTACAGGATATGTTCAACCGTGTCTTTCAGCGTACACATGACAAATACGATGAAGATATATCTTTAGTGAAGAAGCAATTTCACGTGTAAATGAGTATGCCATAAAACGCTATAACGCGCCAATCGGCAAAAATGCATTTTAAAAACCATCGTTTTGTTTAAACGATGGTTTTTGGTTTGCCTGCCGTAAAGAAAAGACGCTCGGACTCTCTTGAAGGAGGCCGGTCTGTAAAATCAGCCGTCACTTTCTTCAGTTCAAATCCTGTCTCTGCAAGCATTTGTTCATATTCTTCAATGTAAAATGTTTTTTGCTCATGCGTCTCGTCATAGCGGTCATAAGTTTGTCCGTTCCATACGAAAAAGGACATATCATGGATGACAGAAAGCTCTTCATCGCCGGCAAAGCTTTGCCAAATATAGCTGATCTGCTCATCCTGGTCCGCATGGGTGCTGTCCGGAAAAAGCTCCGTCATTTTATATGGGGAATGGACGTCAAACAGAAGCAGGCCGCCCTCCTTCAAAACTTGAAAAACACTTTTGAAGGTGTTCAAGACATCATTTTTCGTTTTTAAGTAATTGAGGGAATCACAGCAGATGACTACAGCATCAAACTGTTCTTCAAAACCGGAAAGCTCTCTCATATCCTGCTGGAGAAAAAGAATCGGCTTTCCCGTTTTTTTCTGCTGGGCACAGCTCAGCATGTCTTCACTCAAATCAATCCCCGTGACTTCGCAGCCTTTTTCGGCAAGCCTGATGGATATTTCTCCGGTTCCGCAGGCAAGATCAAGCACCCTTCCCTTTTCCGGAAGAGAGGCTTCGATCCAGCCCGCCCATTCATCATACGGCGCATGGGACATTAACTCGTCATATACGCCGGCGAAGCCTTGGTAAATCATGAGTTCAAGCCGAGTTCAAGCTCTGCGAGCGGCGCGTCGCCCCATAGCTTTTCAAGATTGTAGTAGCTTCTTTCATCTTTATGGAAAACGTGAACAATGACATCGCCGAGATCAACTAAAATCCAGCGGGCCTCATCAAACCCTTCCATCTTTTTGACATCAATGCCGTTTTCTTCTGCCTGATCTTTAATTTCACGTGCAATTGCCTGAACCTGTTTATCAGAATTCCCGTGGCAGATTAAAAAGTAATCCGCTACAAGTGAGATTCCTTCCATGTCCAGCGCTAAAATATCCTCTGCACGTTTATCGTCGCATGCTTTTGCTGCGATTTTTAATACGGAAGCTTGATCCATTTCCATATTCCTCCTGTCAATTTTGAGACACCAGCCAGTTATAGGTTGCAAACGTCTCCGGGAAGACCGGCTGGTTTTTTTTCATCAGAAATATCATTGTATTTTTCATTGCTTGTATTAGCGCTTCGTTCAGATCCTTTTCTGCCAGGCGCCGCACATCTTCCACCCCCGGAAAATGGCGGCCTGGTTCAATGTAATCCGCCACGTAAATGACTTTGTCTAAAAGGGTCATTCCGGGACGCCCTGACGTGTGATAGCGGATCGCGTCTAATATCTCGGGGTCAGTGATCCCCGCTTCCTTCTCAGCCAGATACGCCCCCGCAGGAGCATGCCACAGCTCGGCATTGTAATCCAAAAGCTCAGCCGGCATTTTTTCCCGCACGATGATCTGCTTCATTTCTTCTTTCGGCCGGAATTTGGCGTAATCATGAAAAATAGCCGCCATTTCCGCTTTTTTCGGATCTGCTCCGAACCGGCCTGCGAGAATAACCGCCGTATCTGTCACGCCGATTGTGTGGATGTAGCGATGCTCGGTCAGCTGTTCTTTGACGCAGGCAAGTGCTTCCTCACGATTCATATAAATCATTCTCCTCTATATACTGCCTCACTTTATCCGGCATTAAGTATTGCGTCGTTTTTTTTGCTTTGAGACGTTCTCTCACCATCGTTGACGATACGTCAAATTCCGGAACGTCAGCAAAAAGCAGCGGATACGGGGTCTCAATATGATACCCCGGGCGCCGCACTCCGATAAATTGAATGAGTGTAAGCAGTTCGTCCAGTTTGTACCATTTCGGCAGATATTCAATCATATCCGCCCCGATAATAAAGAAAAGCTTGTCGTTCGGGTGCCGCTCCTTCAGTAAACGGACAGTATCATAGGTATAAGAAGGACCTTTCCGCTCCATTTCCGCCAGCTCAAGCTTAAAACCGGGATTTGAGCTGATGGCAAGCTTCAGCATCTCAACCCGGTGCCGGCTGTCGGTAAAGTCTTCATTCTGCTTATGCGGGGGAATTTTATTCGGCATAAACCAAATCTCATCGAGCTCCGCCTGATGAAGGACTTCATTAGCCATCAGAAGATGACCGTTATGCGGAGGGTCAAATGTGCCCCCGAATATTCCGATTTTCTTCATGTCAACCACCTTACGGAAGCTCGATTTGTTTATTTTCCTTTGATTCCTTATACAATACGATCGTATTTCCGATCGTCTGCACCAATTGTGAACGGCTGCCTTTCACAAGGGCTTCTGCGACATCGTTTTTATCGTCTTCGCAGTTTTGAAGCACGCTGACTTTAATCAGCTCTCTTGCCTCTAAAGCCTCGGCAATCTGTTTCACCATGTTTTCGTTGACTCCGCCCTTTCCCACTTGAAAAATAGGCGTTAAATGATGCGCTTTTGAACGCAAAAACCGTTTTTGTTTTCCTGTTAACATTGTGTTCCTCCTAGTTTTCCTTCAACAATTGCTCTCATCAGGCCGCTGTCAGGCTCCTGTTCCGTCCACAGCTTGAAGGACAGTGCGGCCTGTTCCACAAACATGCCGACGCCGTCAAGGGTAGTCAAACCTCTTTTTTCGGCTTCTTTTAATAACGCCGTTTGAATCGGGTTGTATACGATATCACAAACGATGGCGCCCGCTTTGGCCCGTTCCAATGAGAGCGGCACGGCATCCGTGTTCGGATACATGCCGACAGATGTTGTATGAATAATGACGTCATATTGCTCAAGCTGATTTTCAGCTTCTTCTAATGTAAGAGCGCGTTTCTGCTGAAAAGAGGGAGCGGCCGCAATCAGACTTTCTGCTTTTTCCGGCGTGCGGTTGCAAACGTCAAACTGTTTCGGCTCTTTGCGGACGATCGTCGTAAAAATCGCTCTTGCCGCCCCTCCCGCTCCTATCATTAGAATGGAGAGCTCTGATATCGGTTTGTCCAAAACTTTGACTAAGGATTTATAAAATCCATCTCCGTCAGTATTATACCCGATGAGCCTGTCTCCCTCTCTTTTGACGGTATTTACAGCCCCGAGTACTTTTGCGCTTTCATGTATTTCATCCAGATGCTCCATGATCGCGACTTTATGCGGGACTGTAACGTTAATTCCGCAGATGCCCAGTGCTTTAATTCCGTTAACGGCGTCCTTGAGGTTGTGAGGTTCCACCTGAAACGCAAAATACTGCCCGTTGATGTTCTTATCTTTCAAAGCCGCGTTATGAATATCGGGTGACATTGAATGCCCGATCGGATTTCCGATTACTCCGTACAATTGTTTCATGCTCCCTCTCCCCTTCTCTCTATATTAATGAACGGCGGACAAATACGTGTACGCCTTTCGGAGCGTATGCCGTTATTTTTTTATCTGACTGCTGCACCGTGACCCATCCGAGACCGGAAAAAACGATATCCGTCTTTCCTTCTTTAATCGTAAACGTGTGAGCCGTAAGCTCCGGAAATTCATCCAAATGATCTTTCCCGGGCGGGGTGAGCAGTTCACCCGCGTGCTTTTCGTATAAGGCGTCAGCATTTTCAAGCTTTGTTCTGTGAATCATCAATTCATTCGGCATATAGCAGACAAACGCCGATTTATCGCCTGAAACATAATCAAACCGGGCAAGCCCGCCGAAGTAAAGCGTTTGTTTCTCATTCAGCTGGAAAGTGCGCGGCTTCAGTTCTTTTTTCGGTGTCAGCACCTTTAAGTCACGCTTGTCGACATAATGCGCCATCTGGTGATGGTTAATGATTCCCGGGGTATCATAAAGCGCGGACCCGTCATCAAGCGGGATTTCAATTGCATCAAGCGTCGTGCCCGGAAATTGAGATGTGGTAATGATATTCTCTTCCCCTGAGACCTCTTTAATAATCCGGTTGATAAATGTTGATTTGCCGACATTCGTACAGCCCACCACATACACATCGCGGCCTTCGCGGTAATGTTCAATGGCGTCAATGACTTCTTTCATCCCTTGCCCGCGTGAAGCGCTGATTAAAAAGACATCAAGAGGTTTTAAGCCGTATTCTTTCGCTTCGCGTTTCATCCATTGAACGAGCCGTTCCCGTTTTACGGATTTCGGAAGGATATCAGCCTTATTACCGACAAGAATGATCGGATTTCCGCCGACAAAGCGGTTCAGTCCGTTTATCCAGCTTCCGTTAAAATCAAAAATATCAACGACTTTGACAATAAGAGAGTCAGTATCGCCGATTGTGTGCAAGATATTTAAAAAGTCATCGTCCGTTAATGAAACATCTTGAATTTCATTGTAGTTTTTCAGTCTGAAGCAGCGCTGACAGATGACATTCTCTTTTGTGAGCGATGCCTTCGGCGCATACCCGAGACCTTGTTTATCCTCGGTCTGGATCGTTACTCCGCAGCCGATGCAAACAACCTTTTCCATTTCTAATCCTCCCACTGAATATGGCCTTTACGTTTCAAAGAACTCAATATTCTCCGTTCAATCCGGCGGTTAAAGCGCGTCATGACCCCGTCAGAGGAAGCGACCGGCACGACGAGGATCGTATGATACCCGTGTCTGTTTCCGCCGAGAACATCAGTAAGCAGCTGATCGCCGATGACCACACAGTCTTCTTTTTTCAGATCCATGCTGCTGACGGCTCTTTTAAAGGCGCGTCCCATCGGTTTTCTTGCCTTATAAATAAACGGTATGCCAAGCGGCTCCGAGAATAATTTCACTCTTCGTTCATTATTATTGGAGACGATCGTGACTTTAATGCCGTGCTCCTTCATTTCTTCAAACCACTCGATTAATCGAGGTGTCGCACTCGGTCTGTCCCACTCCACAAGCGTATTGTCAAGGTCTGTAATAATCCCTTTCACATTGCGCTCCTTGAGCTTTTCCGGTGTGATATGAAATATATTTTTCACAAATTCGTCAGGTAAAAAAAACTTTTTTAACAAAACCCGCACCCTTCCCTTTTTCTTTCTATCATCTATATGTCGAAACCTGTCGGATTTAAAAACAAAGTCGGACTCAGCAAAAAAATTTCGACAAAAATTGGGTTTCTTCACCAGTTGTGGATAAAATTACACACATTATCCACTCTTATTACATCCGGATTTATCCAGATTATAAACAAGATACTAACAAGTTATCCACTTATGAGTGTGGATAACAGAACGATTGTTCTTATTTGTATTTCATGGTAGATTAAAGATAACCTCACCATGATTGAAACGCAACCTTCCATCATATGCTCGCGTCTGATGATTGATTACAACTGTTAAGGAGGTGCCACTCCCATTAATTGGGTCCCCGGCATGAGAAAGCTTTCTGATGAATTACTAATAGAATCTTATTTCAAAGCCAATGAAATGAATTTGAGCCGTGAATTTATCGAGTTAATTGAAAACGAAATCAAAAGAAGATCGCTCGGACACATTATTTCCGTTTCTTCTTAAACAGAAAAATTTTCCGGGCGAATTCCCTTTTTTTACTCAGATGACTGATATTATATCACTTCGGTTATACGCTTTACTACCACTTTCAACAAAAAACACCCCTAACAGAGGTGTTTAAGAGGACGGCTGTTAAATTTTGAACCAATACAGGCCGCCCAGAACGAGAAAAACGACGAGCAGCACAACAAAAAATGCGTACCAGTACCCCGCACTCACCCGAGGAGGCGGGCATACAGGATATGGCGGAGGGAAACCGCGGTTCATAGCAAATCGCCTCCAAAAAGATGTTTTTCTACAGCCTATGATGCACGAGCAAAACGGCTTAGGCAGCTGACGACGTCAGCGTTCCAAAATCCGCCCATTTTTTATGCCTTCAATTAAGATTCTGGCCCCTTTTGGCGTCATGTGATTTCCGGAAGGATCTATCAGTCCGGATTGGATGAGCGCCCGGTCTGTATCTTTGCCGCCGTCCGCGCGTATAAAGTGCTTCCAATTATCCACCAGAGGCACTTTTAACTCTTTTGCAACCTGCCTTGTAATACCGTTATAGGAATTATGCCATTTTCTCGCTCCGCCTTTTTCTTTAAAGGCTGAAGCTTTATATCTTGAATAGTAATAGAGATGATGCGTTCCGTTTCCTTCTATAACTGGGATGCACGTCATTAAAATCGGCTTTATGCGGTGCTTCCGGCTTTCGTTTACAAAATAAGTCAGGTTTTCTTTAAACCGTTTCTTTGATACTCGCGGCTGTTGTCCCGTCAAAATGCCTGCATCATTTGTTCCGAACATGATAAATAAATATTGAGGCTTGCGGTCAAGCACGTCGCTTTGAAATCGCAGGCGCGCATCCTCAGTCGTCTGACCGCCTATTCCCGCATTTATAACCGTAAGACGGCCGCGTTCCGTTGTTTTTAACATGTTTACCCACTGCTGCGCCTTTGGATAATCACGATAATCCCAATTGGAACCGCGCGTATTGCTGTCACCGAAAGCGACAGCGCTTTTCTCTTTGCCCGCGGCGCATCCTGATAACAGACAGGCTATCGTAATAAAAAGAACAGCAAACTTCATTTTTTTCTCCCCCCAAACCTTACATCCTATATGGTACACGTCTCTTTTGCGGCTTTCAACGCGGCGCTCTCTTTACTGGATATGAAAAGGGCCGGCATCCTCTCCGATCAAATCCGAAACCTTAACAAACGTGTAGCCCTGCTTTTTCAGCTGGGGAATAATTTCTTTCAAAGCCTCAACCGTCTGGCGCCGGTTGCCTCCGCCGTCATGCAGAAGAATAATATCTCCATCTCTGGCATGTGAAACAACGTGTCTGACGATTTTTCCTTTTCCGGGCCTTCTCCAGTCCCTCGGATCTTGGTTCCAAGACCACATGATGATATGATAGCCCTCTTTTAAGATGCTTTTGAAAGCCGTATGGTTCAGCGATCCTCCCGGCGGGCGGAATAACTTGTCCCCTTCCGGCTGAAGCGATGTGATATGATGCGCTGAGCTGTGAAGCTCTTTTAAAATGTCTTTGCGTTTCAGACGGTGAAAATAAACATGGTTCATCGTATGGTTGCCGATTTCATGTCCTTCTTCAATAATGCGCTTTGCCGTTATAGGGTAATTGTCTATACGGCTTCCAATACAAAAAAAAGTCGCTTTAACATTGTACTGTTTCAGCACGTCTAACACAGCCTCTGTATAGACAGGGTGGGGGCCGTCATCGAAGGTTAAAGACAGTTTCTTTTTTTCAGACCTTATATCCCAATACACGTTTCCCGTCTTCTCCATGTCACTTCTTTTTAATGATTTTGCATCGGCGGACACGGCAGTGAGACTCGTGAGGACGCATATCATAATGATCAGATGAAAGCATCTCAACGTTTACACCTCCAGTAAACACTACTGTTAACGTGTCCCCTTTTTTAAAAATCATTCTCGCGCAAATAATGTACATCACCCGCTTCTGCTGTAAGAAACAGGTAATGTCGAATTATGACAGCACTGCTGCCAGCTTGTCTTTCGTTTTCGGACCGTAAATCCTGTCAGCCTGCAAGCCGTTCATGATTTGGAACCGCTTTACGGCATTGGCGGTTTTGGGTCGTATATTCCGTCAACTCCATGATTTTCCGTATTTTTATCAGGATAAAAATCAGCGGCGGCAAGGACTCTTTGCACTTGAGTCACCTTTTCGCCCTTTGTATAAGGGGTCGTCAGTTTAATGATTTATTTGCAGAGTCGTCAGAGCCGTTTACGCCTTTAAAAGGCTTCCCAGCTGTTCAGCAGCCTGCCGGGGCAATTTTTTATGGGGAACGGCGCGATCAAGAGGTATATTATGATCTTTCATGAGCTTTTTGCGCGCATCTTCGCGTCTGCGCCCTTGTCCGTGTTGGATGTATGATGGGCGGTAATATAATCCGGGTCCATTGCATATCTCGGCCGGTTGCCGTTTGATCTCGGTATCGGGTCTTTTTTTTATGGATATCATTTTATCCCTCTCCTATTAAACAATGCAAAAGCACGCTTATCGGACACTCTTTTTTAATAGAAGGAGATAGATTTGTACTGTATACTATTTGAAAAGAGGTGAACGTACAGATGATAAAAAAAGGATTCAGTCTTGCCGTTATCATTGCTGTTGTGGTGATCGGTTTTATGCAAAAAGACGTCTGGCTCGGCATGATTCGGGCGGGCGGAATGTACGCCGTGCTCATGAGTATCCTGCTGGTCGCAGCTGACGTATTTTTCCCGATTGTTCCATTCGCCATTATCGCGGCCTTAAACGGAGCGGTTTTCGGGATTGTAAACGGGGTGTGGATTACATTGTCAGGCGCGATGCTCGGGACAATGGCCTTGTTTTTTCTCGTTCGGTACGGATTCAGAGACTGGGCCAGAAAAAAGCTGCGGTCTTACCCGGCCGCGGCCCAATATGAAGATTCATTTCATCAGCACGCATTTACGGCGGTGCTTTTCGGGCGGCTGATTCCGATTATACCGTCGCTTGCCATGAATACCGTATGCGGGCTGAGCAACATACGATGGCCTATCTTTTTTTCCGCATCGGCGCTCGGCAAAATTCCGAACATTGTGATCGTGACAGTCGCAGGCGCTTCATTTACAAGCAACAAACTGCTGTCTTTCGGAATTTACGGAATGTATATGCTCGTGTTAATGGCGGTCATTTATAAAAAGTTTCCCGGCCTTTTAAAAACGACGAAAAAATGAAGCGCGTACCGCCCTCTATACCGGCGGTACGGCTCCTCTCATTCTGAGAACCTTTCCGTTTAATTCTGAACCGAGCACTTTCAGGTTTTGCTTTTTGTAAAATGACAGGGCCGCTTTATTGTCCGGAGAAACTCTAAGATGATATTCCGAAACACCATTCGTTCTGAAAAACTGATTCGCGTATTGATGGAGCTTCGTCCCGTACCCCATTCCCCTCTGCCGCTCAGTAATATAGTAAAGGTGCACATAACCGATTTTTTGATCGCGATAAGGTTTAATGGAGGCTTCAAGCTGTCCGATCGGCTGCCCGTTATGAAAAAGCAGCACAAAACCGTCGGGAAAGCTCTTGATTTGAGATGACAGCCATCTGAGATACTCATCCTTATTAAAATGATCCGCCGTGCCAAAGCTGACGTGAAACGAATCTTCGCGAAATGAAACGGCCGTCTCTTTATGTTTGTTTAAATTGATTCGCTTGAAATCCATCAAGTGTCCTCCTTTTTGCGGCCGCAAGTAAGAATGAGCATAAAACGGCTGCCAACATCAGCATAACGGCTGCGCCTGTGATGACGATATGGCGGACGGAAGAACTGACTGCCGCCGCTCCGAAAACCGCCGTTATCAATATAATGAAGACGGCTTCAACTAATGAATAAAAGCTGCCCACCCTCCCCATAATGTCCACCGGAACATTTTTTTGATAAAACGTCTGAAATCCCGTATTGGCAAATGCCAAGAAAAAAGCCAGAATGAAAAACCCGCAAGCAGCCGTCCAAAAAACGTGAGAAAACGCATAAATCATATATCCCGCCGCTGTGAAAAAAGAGCCCATTCCCATCAATAAAGAAGCCGGCATTTTTTTATTAAAGAACACATTGGCAAGCGCCCCCGCTATAACCCCTGCCCCTGACACACTGACGAGAAAACCGTAATCAGCATCAGTCAGCTGAAGAACCTCTTTTGAAAAAGCGACTTCAAGCGAATCAAGTGCAGACAACATCACGGTCATGACCAGACTGAATAAAAAATAAATGATCATGACGTTTCGCGCCGTTCGGCTGAAGCGATAGACGAGCTTCCAATCTTCTTTGCACACTGCCAAAGAAAGCTTCTGCCTGGGAGAATGTACGTGAGGCTCATTTTCAAGATTCGGCAGCATCATCGTGATGAAACCGGACAGCATTAAAGCAGCCGCATTCACCCAAATCGCAAAAATCGGCGTGCCGACGATAAAAAGCAGCCCGGTCGCAGCCGGCCCGAGGAGAAAAGCCCCTGATTCCGGCAAAGCCCTTAGTGAATTGAATCGTTTTCTCCTTTCAGCCGGGATAAGCATCGTCACATACGCCATGGAACACGGATGAAACATCGCATTAGCCATATGAATCAAAAACACGATACAATAAACGGAAAATAGAGACCCTGCAGTAAACATCAGCGGCAGAACGGCAATGAATCCAGCCCGGATGAAATCAAGCGACATCATCATACTTCGTTTGTTACACCTGTCGATGATGCTGCCCGCCCACCCATTTGTCATCAAAACAGCCGCAGGCCTGATTAAATAAAGAATGGAAACTGCAAAAGCAGACCCTGTTTCTTTTAAGACAATAAGATTAAGAGACAGAAAATAAATCCATTCACCAATATTCGCCACCCCGATTCCGGTTAACAAAAGCACCGGGTGCCGCCAAGACTTCCAGTTTTTCATCTTATCCCTCCCTCAGAAAATAAAAAACGCCCTCAAGACAATGAAGTCTTGAGGACGGGAAACAGCCCGCTATGCCACCTCAATTCGGTTTGGCGCCGGCCTTGCCGGTACAAAGCTTACTCGGTAACAGGAGTATCCGCCGCATCATCCTCGTTTTGCATGATTCCGATGCGAAGCTAAGAGGTTTGTTTCAACACATCCATTCATACTCCTTCCCAGCTCCCGGAGCTCTCTGTCATGAATGATATCTGTCTACTCTTCTCTTCAGCGCTTTTCACGTTATATTCTTTTCGACCTTACTTTTTTTAACAATATATAGGCTCAATCAGAAAAAATCAAGAGGCTGTAAGAAATAAAACTTGCCTTTGATTAATTTCCCTGTACAGACACAAACAGCCTGACTGCCACATACAGTTACATATAGGCTTTTGCCTACATAACTTTGTGGAGGTGAGGATGGTGACAGGTGTTTTTGCAGCGCTCGGGTTTATTGTGAAAGAACTCGTGTTTTTAGTATCATACGTGAAAAATAATGCCTTTCCACAACCGCTCTCAAATAGTGAGGAGAAAAAATACTTAGACCTTATGGCTGAAGGAGATGAACACGCCCGCAATATGCTGATCGAACATAATCTCCGTTTAGTCGCCCATATTGTAAAAAAATTCGAAAACACGGGAGAAGACGCAGAAGATCTGATCTCCATCGGTACAATCGGGCTGATTAAAGGCATCGAAAGCTATTCAGCCGGAAAAGGCACGAAGCTTGCGACATATGCCGCACGATGTATTGAGAATGAGATTTTAATGCATCTGCGCGCCTTGAAAAAAACGAAAAAAGACGTTTCCCTTCATGATCCGATCGGCCAGGATAAAGAAGGGAATGAAATAAGCCTGATCGATGTGCTCAAGTCGGAAAGCGAAGATGTGATTGACACCATTCAGCTCAACATGGAGCTTGAAAAGGTCAAAAAATATATCGACATTTTAGACGACCGCGAAAAAGAAGTGATCGTCGGCCGCTTCGGCCTTGATTTAAAAAAAGAAAAGACGCAGCGCGAGATCGCGAAAGAGCTCGGCATTTCAAGGAGCTATGTATCCCGGATTGAAAAACGCGCGCTGATGAAGATGTTTCATGAGTTTTACCGGGCGGAGAAAGAGAAGCGGAAGAAGTCGAAGGGAAAGTAAGCGAAAAGCCGGATCTGACATTCCGGCTTTTTCTGTTTTATCTTTTTCAACACAAGCAGCAGAATATATGAAAAATCGTTCCTTACATATACTCTATCAACCTGGATCAAAAAGCTGAATATCCCCCTGTTTATTCACTCCACATGCAGCTTAATATCTCATCAATTATATGTTCATTCAGGTATAACGAACGCGGCATGATCAATACAACATAAGATGCATTTCATTTCCCTCTTAGAGTTAATTTATTTAACCGTCACAAATACTCATATATACTTAAGTTATTGAATTATTTCCCTTTAATATCCGCACATTGTTATCAATAAAATATATTTCATTTCACAATCATGATTTGATTATTTTAGAAATTTTGCTGATTCACCTGATACTAAAAGGAACTAAAGTGACAAAAAGTAACTAAAAAAAGAGATATCAACCTTTTTAATTCAAAGTACCCAAATACATTTCCATTATTTTTGTTACAATAAATGCATAAGTTATTTTTCATCCATATTTATTGAAGGAGGACATATAATATGGGCGAGTCGAAAGATTTACAACCTAAAGTAGAAAAAAGTTTCGAGATAATTGGAAAAAAATGGACAGGGTTAATTATTTATGTGCTAATGAGCGGTCCTAAGCGCTTTAGTGAGCTAAGCGAGAGCATGCCTTCCTTAAGCAGAAGGATATTAACGGAACGGATTAAAGAATTAGAAGAACAGGGAATTGTTGTCCGAAATGTAATCCCCGATCGTCCGATACGTTCTGAGTACTCTTTAACTCAAAAAGGAACAGAATTAGGAAAAATATTAGGACCGATTAGTCAATGGGCGGAAAGCTGGGTCAAGGATTGACAGTTCTTTTAGTATCTATGCCAATAAACACAGCGCTGTTTTTCATTATCTAATAAGGAAGGAAGATCTCCATGTCTAATGTTCTCTATATCACAGCACATCCTCTGCCTGAAGATGAATCACTCAGCATGACCGTAGGAAAAGAATTCATTGAAAGCTACAAACAAACACATCCTGAAGATGATGTTGTCCATTTAGATTTATATAAAGCTGATATTCCTTATCTAGACGCAGATGTATTTAATGGTTGGAAAAAACTTCGCTCTCAAGCTTCACTTCAAGATTTATCAGTAGATGAACGGTTAAAAGTCGCCCGTTTAGCTGAATTAGGCGGACAGTTTTTGTTAGCTGATAAATATATTTTTGTAACACCTATGTGGAATTTTTCCGTTCCGGCCATCATGAAGACCTATATTGATGCAATCGCAGTGTCAGGTAAAACCTTCAAGTATACTAAAGAAGGTTCAAAAGGATTACTAAAAGGAAAAAAAGCTCTCCATATACAATCGCGGGGAGACATCTACTCACATGGTCCTGAAATGGAAAGAGAGATGGGAAACCGATACTTAGAAGCGGTTATGGATTTCTTTGGTATCAAATCGTTTGAAAGTATTATTATTGAAGGGCAAATGAAGTTTCCGGAACAAGCTTCTCTAATTAAAGATAAAGCAATGCAGCAAGCCAAAGAGATGGCTAAACAATTTTAATCCAACACATCATAAGGCCTTGAACCTTATCAAGGCCCTTCAATTTTGTTTTATACATCTTCCTATACTGATTCCTCTTTTTCTTTAAACATAAATAGCTGCCGCACACCTCTGACCTGCATGATTTATACGACTGTGCCCTCAATAAACACTTTCCCAGCAGATATTAATGTTTCTGCCACTTGAGTTTCACCTTTCTTTTTATGTTAGTTAACAAACCACTCATACCTATGCGATAAACTAACCTAAGTAACCAATAGTAACTTAGGTTAGTTTTTTTCGTTGCGACTGATTTTTTCTTTTGAAATCAGATTTCTTATAAATGAACCATTTTTATTATTCCAGACCCGAAACATCAAGAAAGGTCTAATTGAAGAACTAATCAGAAAAAAAGAAATGCAAGATGAAATCATTGACTATTTTAGTTACCTAGGTTACTATTAGTAACGTAAAGTGACGAAACAAAACTAGCCACTTTCAATACATCAAGGGTTTGGGAAAGAAGGTTTGCATCAAATGGATATTTTCTTAGCCATTCTTCCTGCAATATTTTGGGGAAGTATCGTCCTCTTCAATGTCAAGTTAGGCGGAGGACCTTATAGTCAAACACTTGGAACAACGATTGGAGCACTGATCTTTTCAGCTGTTATCTATCTCGTTATCCATCCTGTATTGACGCCTTTTATCTTTATTGTAGGAATCGTTTCTGGGTTGTTTTGGGCTGTTGGACAAAGTAATCAGTTAAAAACCATTGAATATATTGGTGTTTCTAAAACGATGCCGATTTCAACAGGTATGCAGCTCGTATCAACAGCTTTGTTTGGGGTGATTGTTTTTCATGAGTGGTCAACAGTCACTACAGTTCTATTGGGAATACTAGCCCTCATTTTTATCGTGATTGGGATTGTGTTAACCTCTCTTGAAAGCAAAAAAAATAAAGAGCAATCTGGGCAATTTAAAAAGGGCATTATCACACTCATCATATCTACGATTGGATATTTAGTATATGTGGTCGTTGCACGTTTGTTTAACGTTGATGGCTGGGTGGCTTTATTCCCTCAAGCTATCGGTATGTTTATCGGCGGACTCATCCTCACTTATAAACATAAGCCTTTTAATAAATACACAATTCGCAACATTATTCCCGGTCTTATATGGGCTGCGGGTAATATGTTCTTATTTATTTCCCAACCTAAGGTAGGGGTAGCGACAAGTTTTTCACTATCACAAATGGGAATCGTCGTTTCAACGCTTGGAGGTATCTTCTTACTAGGCGAAAAGAAAACAAACCGTCAGCTTATTTCGATTTCAATTGGCATTGTGCTCATTATTTTGGGCGGAGTGCTGCTGGGAATAGCAAAAAGTTAAAATACATTAACCTAAACAGTAAGAATATCTATTAAAAAATAATCGTTAGAACCAGGAGGAACTTATCATGTATAAAGATTTAAAAGATAAAGTAGTCGTAATCACAGGCGGAGCTACAGGCCTTGGACGTGCAATGGCTGTTCGCTTCGGTCAAGAACAAGCAAAAGTGGTCATTAACTATCGTAATAATGAAAATGAAGCATTAGAAGCTAAAAAAGAAGTGGAAGAAGCAGGCGGACAAGCTATTATTGTACCTGGTGATGTAACAGTAGAAGGAGATGTCATCAACCTTGTACAAACAGCTGTAAAAGAATTCGGCACATTGAATGTAATGATTAACAATGCTGGTGTTGAAAACCCTGTACCGTCTCATGAACTTTCTTTAGACAATTGGAACAAGGTAATCGACACAAACTTAACAGGAGCATTCCTTGGCAGCCGTGAAGCGATCAAATACTTTGTAGAAAATGATATTAAAGGAAATGTCATTAACATGTCCAGTGTACATGAAATGATTCCTTGGCCGCTATTTGTTCACTATGCAGCTAGTAAAGGCGGTATGAAGCTAATGACAGAAACATTGGCACTTGAATATGCACCAAAAGGAATTCGCGTGAACAATATTGGACCAGGAGCAATGAACACACCAATCAATGCTGAAAAATTTGCAGATCCGGTACAACGTGCAGATGTTGAAAGCATGATTCCAATGGGTTACATCGGTAAACCGGAAGAAGTAGCCTCTGTAGCAGCATTCTTAGCATCTTCTGAAGCAAGTTATGTAACAGGTATTACACTCTTTGCAGATGGCGGTATGACGAAATATCCTTCTTTCCAAGCTGGAAGAGGTTAATAAGAGTAAGGCTTTAGAGAAATAAAAAATAGAAGTCTGCGGACACTGAACTTATAGCACTGGTGCTGTTGGTTTGGTGTCCTTTTTTATATACTTTCAAAGCAGCTGATTATATTGAACAAATAGGTTCATTTTATCCACTTGTGTGTTTTTTTATATTTGGCCAGAAAAAGGGCACTGTTTTCAGTCCGTCCAAGTAAAAAAGGAAGGGTCCTTCCCTTCCTTTAGCCCTAACTTGATCTCCTTCAATTTTAAAACCAACATTTGAAGCTGGATCGCGCTTTATTGACAGAATTTTCACAATACACTTAGTACATTTCTGCTATTATGATAGCAAATAAATAGATGATAAATTTACAGTTCAATCATAAGTTACAGATCGAATTTCATAGCGCCTATCGCTTTTACAATTTTCGGATCTTGGTGCGATCCGAAAAGACTTTCTCCTTTATCAAGGGCGGAAATTTTTTCGATATCCTCTAAGCTCAACTCAAAATCGAAAATGTCAAAGTTTTCTACAATCCGTTCTTTGCGCACCGATTTTGGAATCGTAACGACTTCACGCTGAACAAGCCAACGCAGCACGACCTGGGCGACGGATTTATTGTGTTTTTCCGCAATGGAAGTCAACACTTCGTTGCTGAACATGTTATTGCGTCCTTCAGCGAACGGTGCCCACGACTCGTGTTGTACTCCCTGCTCTTTCATAAAAGCAGCACTTTCTTTTTGCTGATAGAATGGATGTGTTTCGACTTGATTGACGGCTGGCACGACTTCATTATGCATGATGAGATCCATAAGACGGTCGGGATAGAAGTTGCTGACTCCGATTGCTCTGATTTTTCCTTCGCGGTACAGGTCCTCCATCGCACGCCAAGCGCCGTAGTAATCGCCGTATGGTTGGTGAATAAGGTATAAATCAAGATAATCCAGCTGCAGCTTACTCAATGATTTGGAAAAGGCTGTCTTGGCGCTTTCATAGCCGGCATCCTGAATCCAGAGCTTGGTCGTAATGAATAGCTCCTCACGCGGTACGCCGCTCCGCTTAATTGCACGTCCAACCGCTTCCTCGTTTAGGTAACCGGAAGCGGTGTCAATCAGGCGGTAACCGGTCATCAGCGCTTCATATACTGCGTTTTCACATTCTTGAGCATCGGGGACTTGGTACACACCGAAGCCGATAATTGGCATTTTCACTCCATTGTTTAATGTTACGGTTTGCATTGTAATTCCTCCTATTGTTCAAATGTAGAACGACAAACGGCACGCATCCCGAAAATCGGGCACTGCAGAATGAATTCCGCTGCGGCTGGTTTGCGTTATAATAAGCTTATTATCTTCGTGTAACACGAAGGCAAGCACTTTTTTAAAAATGTTTAAAGGAGGATTACACATGCATACAGTCAAAGAAGCAGCGATGATAACCGGACTCACCGAGCATGCGGTGCGCTTCTACACGGATAAAGGCCTGGTGCCGAGCGTACAACGCAATAAAAACAATATTCGTTTGTTCGACGAAGAATCAATCAACTGGCTGTTTGGCGTCAAATGCCTTAGGCAATCCGGGATGCCGATTGAAGACATTAAAACGTACGTGAATCTCTGTCTTGAAGGAGATTCGACCATTCCACAACGGTACACACTCATGATGGAACATAAAGAAGATGCGCTCGCCCAGCTCGAAGAAGCCAAACAGCACATTGCCCATTTGGAACAAAAAACCGCCCTGTATCAGGCCATTATGGAGCACCGCTCTTTTGATACAACCAATCCCGCCAACTGGGAAAAAATACAGCATATGCATAGTGACGTATTTTACTCGCCAGATGCTCGGAAAGTGTGAGAGATACTTATGAGCACATCAATGGCTCTTAAACTCCTAAATTGGGATCCATATTGAGTATGCTAAGTTTGATGACATATTATGAGGGATTAAATTTGTTTATACGGCTATAGAGCTGCAAATCCTTAAATTTTTTCTTACGGTTACTTTCTATTGATAGAAGTCGCATCTGTATGCGACTTCTTGTTCGATGTTGTTTTCAAGTGTGTCATAGGTAATGTTAAACTTCAGCAATTACTTCTTTTGTGCTTAAGTTAACTGTGCTAGTTGATGGAACTGATTTTTGATCCTTAGTCAGCGCAACTTCCTCTTGGGCTGCTCTTAAAATACACTGACCAAAACCGATCTTCTCGATTTTCTGTGTGTCATAATCCATTTGGATAACTCGCGCATCTCTTAAAATCGTTGGCATGTCTTGAACCATTCGGATAAATCATTAATAACTAACTGCTTTTTAGAAAGAATCCCCCACTTGCTCAAAACTGCTTTTCATACAGTCTTAAGAGCCATCGCGTCCCAGTCATTTTTCCATCCAACATCAGACTTACTGAATTTCTTTTTGTGCTTTTCTGCTTGTGACTTTGTCCAGTACACTGTTTTTCGGAAGCCATTTATCAACTCAAAATAAGCTGCATAACCAATTACCGCATCTGATTCTCGTTTTTCAAAATCAATCTCTTTCTCCTCTGTCAGCGGATTCCACTTCTGCAATTCGTCTTCATGAATCGGTATGCAATTGATGGACGTTGCAAAGCAAGCTGTATGTACCCTTTGTATCCAAGCTGGAATTGATCCTTTCCAGGCATAACCCTAAGTTTTTATGTATAGGCAGGTTGAGTGTAGCTGCCACAGGAGCGCTTATCATACATACTAATAAAACCTTGTTAAAACTTTACAAGACAAACTGAATTGACTATAGTCTAATTAGACCAAATATTGATGTAAAGAAGTGAAAAATAAGATGATAAAGTCTTTTTTGATGTTGGGGCAGTCGAATATGGCGGGCCGTGGATTTTTGAATGAAGTAGATCCTATCTATAATGAAAAAATAAAAATGCTGCGCAATGGACAGTGGCAGATGATGACAGAGCCGATTAATTGCGACCGCCCGGTTTCCGGCGTTGGCCTGGCGGCATCTTTTGCAGATGCATGGTCGAAAGCTCATCCCGATGAAGAAATTGGCTTAATCCCTTGTGCGGAAGGTGGCAGTTCATTGAATGACTGGCATCCGGAAGGCATCCTTTTTCAGCATGCTTTGTCCGAAGCCCGCTTCGCCCTCCGATCCAGTCAAATTTGCGGAATCCTTTGGCACCAAGGTGAGAGTGACAGTTATCGTTCGCTGCATGAAACTTATTACGAGAAATTAACCCTTATCATCGAGACGCTAAGAAGCGAGTTGAAACTTGATGAGGTACCGTTGATGATTGGAGGGCTTGGTGACTTTCTTGGGAAGACCGGTTTTGGACAGCACGCGATTGAATTTCGACAGGTTAATGAACAATTGCTGCGTTTCGCTAATGAACAACCGAATTGTTATTTTGTTACTGCAACGGGTTTGACTGCGAATCCTGATGGCATTCATTTAGACGCAGCTTCACAACGCAAATTCGGTTACCGCTATTTCGAGGCTTTTTCGAAAAAGTGCCATATCCTGAAACCTATTTCGGGAGAGGAGCAATCACTGAAAGTGAATAGTGACTATTCTAAAACAGAACAGATTTACCTTCATAGTATGGATTTGGCATCGGGCAAAATCACGTACGCGGAATTTGAGGCGCGGATGGCGAAGGTGATGAAACCATAATTCCCTTACTTATCCTTGGCCTGCTCATCCAAAACCCCGGCGCTCATGGCTATGAACTTCTGGCCTTAATGGAAAAACGTCATTACAAATACATTGTTAACTTCACGAAAGGTTCATTTTATTACAATCTGCAGCAACTTGAAGAAAAGTGTTTTATCGAACAGATTCATCAGAAACCCTCAACCAGCGGGCGTGAAATCCGTAACTTTAACGTCACAGAATCGGGAAGGGCAGAATTCGAGAAATTAATGATCAAATACGGCACCAAATCGGAATATGTGAACCTGCAATTTTATGGGGCGTTACTCTTTGCCGATGAATTCGACAAAAATAAATTACTGGATCTGATCCAATCACAAATCAATCAGACTAAAACTCGAATCGAGCTCCTTGATGAATACCTGTCCATCACTCAAGAAATTCCCGGCACAATCAATTACTTTCGCCGTATGAACGAAAATTCCCGTTCACATCACTTGGTTAATTTAGAATGGTTCGAAAAATTGAAAGCAGAAATAGAATGAACGATTGCATAATAAAAAAATGCACTGTTAAATATATAAGAAGATGAGTTACCTACATATAAAACCTGTGTCGCAGATATCTCGTAACATCATTGACACAGGTTTTATACTCCTTCTTTAATTAAACCAGTAATAGGGTTGTCAACACTTGCCCCCCCAACAAGAGCAAGTGAATCTGCTGCGTGTTCTTCTTTTTCAATCCTTCGTATTAATAGCCACTTTTTACACCATTTAGCATTCTGATTTTTCTCCTTCTTCCGCTAAACAGATGCTTCACTTGCGAAAAGCCGGATCTGACATCCCGGCTTTTTCTTATTTTCTTTTTAATATAAAACAATGATAATTTTCTTTCATCTTATGAAACCCAATCAGTTATGAGGTGTTTTCTTTATCTGTACAAATACAGGTGAATCACTTAATTTATTACATATAAGTTATCCTGCAAAACTGTGCACGGAATGTCGGGTAGATACATTTCGCTCCTGTTATTCTTTTGTTAAAGGAGGTCAAATAAATGGATTCGCTTAAAAGGATGAATAGCGCATTAACGTATATTGAAGAAAACCTCACGAACGATATTGATTTCAAAGAAGCAGCAAGGCTTGCTTTCTGCTCTGAATATCATTTTAAAAGGATGTTTTCCTTCCTTGCAGGTATTTCATTATCGGAATATATTCGTCGACGACGTCTTACTCTTGCAGCTTTTGAACTTAAAGACAGCAGCGTAAAGGTGATTGATCTTGCAATAAAATACGGTTATCACTCACCAGATTCTTTCGCACGAGCATTTAAACATTTGCATGGCATAAGACCATCAGAAGCTAAACATAATGGCCATTCACTTAAAGCTTATCCGCGAATGACCTTCCAGTTATCAATCAAAGGAGGAAATGAAATGAACTATCGCATTGAAGAAAAAGAGGCATTTCGCATCGTCGGCATTAAAAAAAGAGTCCCTATTTTGTTCAAAGGAGTGAATCCTGACATTGCATCGATGTGGGAGAGTTTAGATGAAGCAGCAATCAATCAACTAAAAGAGCTTTCTAATGCAGCGCCTGTAGGACTCATTAGTGCATCCACGAACTTTTCTGAAGGCCGGACAGAGGAAAATGGAGAGCTTGATCACTATATTGGCGCAGCCACAACAAAACATTGCCCAAATCATCTATCACAGCTTGAAGTCCTTGCCTCAACGTGGGCTGTATTCGAAGCAGCCGGATCATTTCCGAATGCACTGCAGGAAGTATGGGGGCGGATTTATTCCGAATGGTTTCCATCGTCAAATTATGAACAAATTGAAGGCCCAGAAATACTGTGGAATGAGCATAAAGATGTAACATCGCCATCTTTTAAAAGTGAAATTTGGATACCCATTTCAAAAAAGTAATGTATCTTATAGGAAGGGGTCTCATCCCTTCCTCACTAACCCGATCTGCGGCAATATTGATGCCACTAATCTACGAATTGAGTTTTTTTATGAGCAGAGCCTTTCTTACAGAAAATCTAAATTGAGGTGTCCTATTGCGTTTTGATGCTCTGCATCGCGCCTCTTATTTCCCGCTTTAATGTCCGACCCTTTCTGCAATTGCTTCTGCAAAGTCTGACGTTAATGATTGACCTCCAAGATCTCCCGTTTTGATTCCTGCCTTCACGGTTTCCTGAAGTGAGTTTTCTATGCTTCTGTTCGTTTATTTAGAATTCAGATAATCCAAGACACGGTCAACTCTTTCATTGACTGAGTAATCTCCTTCAATTTTTAACACTGGACAAGATAAATCTGCCATCCAATGTTCGTGTAAAGCTTTACTTCTAACTTCCATTCCAGCATTATCATATAAAGATGCCCACTCTAAAAATGTTTTTGATTCTTCATATTTACTGCCGCCGGCTAACACTTCGTTTCCATAACGTTGAAATTCCCTATGCCTTAATCTCTCAAGCCGGATATCTTGCGGAATCCATAAGAAGATGACAAGGTCAAAATCACTTTTTAGATCATCGCCCCAGCGGCACACTGCGCCGGAAAGAATCCATTTCTCATTTATTGTTAAGTCTTTTTCAAGCAGCTTTCTTCTTTCAGGAATTTCTCTTTTTTTAGTGAATTTATCTGTCCAATAGTAATCATCAGTATCAAGATGCGTATGAGGCAAATGCTTTGATAATGCAGCACCCAATGTTGAAGTGCCGACTCCAGAGGCTCCCAGTATGTGAATATTATTTTTCATAGTTCCCCCCTCCTTATGAAGCAACGAAACTCCCTGTCCGCTGCATAAGGTTCTGACTATTATTTTAACATAAATCCCCAAAACCTTTGCTTTTCCAGGGGAATCCAGATGCGTGTTAAGACCATAATACTTACGAACTTCATGGTCATTTTCAAACAGAATGATTAACTTTTTCTCCGGCCTATTTTAATATCCTCATACACTTTTTCAAAAGTCTCGATTGGCAGTGAAAACTTAGTTGTTTTCTCGTTACGGTAATTGATCACAATCTCAATTTGATTATTTTTTTGTTCAAACTCAATAAGTGCATTCTCCCATTTATCTCTGATTGATATGATACAATTTCCATTTTTCTTTTCCTTTTTCTTATAAATGTAATTCACCTTAACTCTCCTTTCATTGATCGACAAAAGGTTTCGGAATAAGGAAGCTCCTCAAAAAAGGATCAAAACTTTTATCAAGTTTGATCCTTTTCCCTTTTTAGTCATTTCTCCGCGAACGTTTATAGACATTCAGAGTTACCAGCCAGCTCATAACGATGATTCCTGCAAATAGGACCAGCATATTACTGTACAAATAAGCGGAATGATCAGCGTTAACAGGCAGCAGCCTTTGATCCAGCAAACGGATCGATAATAAACCGCCTGCAATCGCAATGCCCGTTCCCTCTGATAGAAAGCTCGTAAAATTAAGCAAACTCATTCCGGCCCCGGCTTCCTTTTGTTTTAAACTGCCAGACACAATTGTAGATATAACCGTTTTTGTGAAGGAGAGCCCCCCAAAAACAAAAACGATTATAACGGTCATGAGCCAAGGTGTCGCATCTATAAAAAAGGCAGCGATTAAAAAGCTGGAAGACATCAATACAATCCCAATGGTGAGCACATATAAAGAACCTTTCCGATCAACAAGCAATCCTCCAATGTAACCGAAGATGATGACGCTCATCGTCCCGGGGAACATAATCCCGCTTCCAATTGCCGCAGTACTTAAATGGTGAACATCTTTCATCATATAAGGAACCATAGACACAAATCCTGCAGCAGTGCCGAATATCAGGCCTCCGCAAAGGACGCCCATCATAAACAAGACATTTTTCCCCAGTGCAGGGTCAACAAAGGGATCTTGAGTTTTCCTAATATGTTTCACAAATATCAGGAAAGCTAGAATACTGATGGTCAGAAAAGACATTCTATATGACGTTGTAAACAGCAGAAAAAATACGATGCCTGCAGACATTAATATAATCCCCGCCATATCAAAGCGCCCGCTGATTCTTTCTTCCTTTTCAAGCAGTTTTATCAGGAATGGAACAGTGATAACTGTTGCTGTTGGAATAAGCAGCAAATATGACCAGTGAATATAATGAGCGATCATTCCGCCAATAGCTGGTCCGACACCTTCCCCCATTGCCACCAGCGACCCGATCAGACCAAATGCTTTACCCCTGTTTTCTGTCGGAATATAGCGTACGACTGCAACCATTACAAGTGCCGGGAATGCGGCAGCACCAGCCCCTTGAATAAATCGGGCCAGAATGAGTACAGAAAAGAAAGAGTGTCCGACAAATCCAATGATTGATCCGAAGCCATTGACCATAATCCCAAACAGGAGCAGCTTTTTGATGCCCAGTTGATCTGATAACTTCCCATACAGAGCAGTTCCGATGGAAAAGGTGAGCATAAAGGCTGTGTTCACCCAGTTTGCACTCGCTGGCAGTTTATGAAAATCGTTGGCGATATCAGGTAACGAGACGTTCAAAACCATTTCATTTAATACGCTGAAAAATGACAGAACACAAAGCCAAATGAACACTTGGTTGTGCCGTAAAGTTGATTGTGAATAAGGTGTATTCACAATTTCCCCTCCATTAATGAGGGCATACGCAGTTTATAGGGCCATTGATACGCTTCCCTCTTTTAATTGTACCCTGTTCATTTTTTTGCACTTCATACTTAACTCCCCCTGCATAGATTGATATATCTTATTATATACAGATTAAGGTATACAACAATAAGGCTCGATGCAAAAAAGAAAAATCCTCAATCCGATATTATGAATACATTGCGACACACACCCGCTATATGCTGTTGAAAAATTGCAATAACGCATTGTATCGGCCGCTCCTATGACAAAGTTATTTTTAGCATAAAAATGACAAGCTGAAACGTTAATATCTTGTGTTTCAAACATGAGACCGCATAAATGATTCTCCTTTGTCCACTCAATCGCTTTATGTAATAAAGCCGTCCCGACACCATTTTTTCTATTTGCAACGTCAATGTCTTCAATCAGTGCGTATCCATTCCAATTAGAACGAAGCTTACTCCGGCCGACACAGTGGTTCTCTGCGTAATAAAAAAAGACAACTTTATCCTCTTCTTCAATATAACTGACATCAATTTCTTCATCGTCATATTTTTTGACATAAGGTTCAGCAAATATCTCCTCTGTATATGTCCACACATTTTTCATATGAAGGGATGATTCTCCCTGAAACAACGAAAGGTTCGTTTGGTTTATTGAAGTCTTTCATATTGAATCGAGTCATTTTAGTTATCATAATAATCAACTTTCTGCATTTATTCACCTTGCTTTATATCTTTTTAACTGTGATTCGTGGCATTTCATGGTCCCGGTTTAATAACTCTAAGACTAAAACAAAAAAAATACCAACATCGATTGGTATTATCTATTCATTCGAGCTCTTACAACAACATCCTATTCCGGAGCTTCCAATCCAAACTTTTTCCATTCCTCTTTTGCCGGGCCATAAATACCCGGAACAGGTAAACCCGCCTGTCTCATAAGAACGGTCATTTGTCCCCGATGATGACTTTGATGTTGAATTAAAAACAGTAAAAGTGAACCATTGGGCAACTGCTGACCCATAAAGCTGATTCGTTCTTCAAGTGTATCGTCAATCCATTGCGTTTTTAACGCCTGCACGAACGCATTGCTTGCTTGATGATAGCCGTCTGCTATCAACTGGGCCGAAGAGGGAACAGGATAATCTTCAGCTGGGGCGCGAAACGTTAAATCTGTGTTTAATATGATGATGCGAATAGCAGCAACAGTATGCCAAGCAATACGGCCTAAAGTCCAGTTCTGTGAAGTGATTTCTTGTTTTAGTGATTTATCAGTCAGAGTATTTAATAGTTTCTGTGTCGCATCGGCTTCGAACTCCCAAGATTTCAAAAAATGGTCTAAGGTTTGAAACATAAAAATCCTCCTTTTTTCCATGTGCCTCGAGTTCAATAATCATGCTCCGTTAAGTAAAAAGAACAAAACTTTAAACAGACATGTCTAATGACATTTTTAACAGAAAGCCCGATCTGACAATAACATACAAAATAATAATCCAACAGATAATCGATAAAAAGAAGTATAGCTGTGCAAACAGGATTCTTCTATCTAATAGTTTCGCTTTGCAAAAGTCCATATCGTCTTAGTGATTGAACCGGAGATAAAACAGCTCCCCGTCATCATAGCCACCCAAATGAAAAATGTCGGCTCGGCACCTATTACAATAAACATAAATATCAAGGACAAAATGAAAACAATACCTACCATCATCCATACTTTTTTGAAGATGAAATATCCTAAAATCCCCAACAGAAAAGAAGCCGCCGGAAGAAAGATGAGAATGATATACGCAGGACTCAACAGCGGACTCATACAAACACCTCCTCATTATTACGTTCCATTCCATTTATTACATATTACACCAATATACTCAATCATATATAGATATTTATTTATTTTTAAAATATCGGGAGTGTATTAAAGAGGAAGTAATTGCAGAAAAAAAGCAGCCTTCGGATAGTCTGCTTTTTTTCGTCCCCTAGTAAGTCCTTGCGCACCGACTTCAGCACACGCGATTTACCCATTCGATGTCTTCATGTTCTGTTCCTGCAGCGCTAATATTCTCATAATCGTATGCATGACGCCGCTTTCCTCATTTGATTTAATGACAAAATGCGCCGCATCTTTTATTTCGTCAATGGCGTTTTTGACCGCAAAGCTGTAGGATGCCGCTTCCATCAATTCTTTGTCATTGCGTCCGTCTCCGAACGCCATTGTTTCATCGGGCGAAACCCCTAACAATCGCTGCAGTTCCTGTACGGTTGTTCCTTTGTGTATTCCGATATTTGATATGTCCATCCAGGTGTCTTCTGATGCTACGATATATAATTGATGAAAAAATTCATGCAGCTTTTCTCTCGTTTCCTGACAGTTGGCGTCGGGGTCATGAACCGTAATCTTGATAAAGTCGTCTTTTATCTCAGTGAAATCAGCTATTTTCGTTACATGAGCATAAGAGGCATTCACGAATTTCATTTCACTTTCAGACAGGTTCTCTTTCACCATCGCGCCTTTTTTTGTGCAGGCAATAATGCTGTGCCCGCAGCTGATTTTTTCCAAAACCTTTATAATTGACAGTCCCGCTTCATTGCTGATCAAAGATTCATATATGAATTTGCCGTTCTTTTTCATACGTGTGGCACTGTCTCCTAAAATCCAAAAATCCTTCGCATCTTCTCCGAATAAAGCCTCCACCCTTTCACACTGTTTTCCGGTACAGAGGGCGAAAGCGACATGCTGTTCCGCCATTACTCGTTTAGTCTCTTCAAATAATGTTCGGTCAAAATCGCCTTGATTATTTAAAAATGTGCCGTCTAAATCCGTAATCACTAACTTAATCATCGTTCAGCACCTCCGCAGTTAAAACGTCTTTTTCAGACAAACGGTTTTTCATCTTTGAGAATGGCATCAATCGCGTTTAAGACCCCTTCTTCATTGTTGGATTGCGTGATATGCGCGGCAGCCTGTTTAATGCTTTCATGCGCATTGTCCATGGCGACTCCGTATTTCACGGCGGACACCATCTCCAAATCATTCCCGCTGTCTCCGAAGGCCGCGCATTCTTCATCATTTATCCCCCATTGTTTCTGGAGAAGCTTCATCCCGCTTGCTTTATGAAGCCCCGGTATGATCAGATCTATGTCACCGTGCCCGCTTGATACAGGCGTCACGAAAGATCCGATGTCGTTTTTCAAATGGCTCAGCAGTGCGGAACAATGTTCGGCGGGGAAACTGATGGAAAATTTAAAAATGTCATCATCGATGTTTTCAAAATGCGGCACCCTTTTTAACACATGATAATACTTACCGGCATGCAGATATTCATCTTCTCCGGCATTTTCATGAATATACGCGCTATTTTTTCCGCAGACAATGACGTTTTTCACATCATACCGCTCTAAAGCATCGAATACCGCTTGTATTGTATCTTCAGACATTTTACCCGCGAATAATTCTTCTCCGGCATTCACGACAAAAGCGCCATTCTCAGCAACGAAAGCGATTTCACTTTCGATTTCCGGAAAGAAAGATTTCAGCTGGGCATATTGGTTGCCGCTTGCTACGGCAAATTTAATTCCCCGCGCTTTTAATTCACGATACTGATTCATAAAACGCTCTTTGTTATATGCCATTTCATCATTCAGAAACGTCCCGTCCATATCAACGGCTATCAGCTTAACACCCATATTGTCCTCCTTTTTTCAGACCCTTGAAGAAATGATTCGAATAGCGTATGAACGAATTATATCCGCACTTTATTCATCCCGTAAATCATTGGGTGACGTCTTGTTCTGAATGACACAATAAGTGATTTGTCACGTACATATAACGCTATGTTTCTTATAAAATGATATGTTACGATTAGATGTACATTCACCATTCTCATGAAAAGGAGAATCCCTCTGCATGTTCACACACGAAATGATTGCTTCATTTAACGAGCTTGAAACTTCTTTATACAACTACATCTCTCAAAACAGCGAGAAAGTCGTCTATATGCGGATCCGTGAGCTGGCAGATGAAACCCATGTATCTACGGCTTCTATTTTACGTTTCTGCAAAAAAATAAACTGTGAAGGGTTTTCGGAATTTAAGGTCAAGCTGAAAATGCATGCGGAGGCAAATAAAAAAACAAATGTAAAGAGCCCCCATCATTCCGTTGCCGAATTTTTTGAGAGGACAATGAGCGGGGGCATGGAAGAAAAGCTGAAGAAAGCCGCAGCCCTTGCGGCCGATGCAGAAAGCGTCATTTTTATCGGAGTGGGAAGTTCGGGAATTCTTGCCGAATACGGGGCCAGATATTTTTCATGCTTAGGGAAACTCTCCATGTACATTAAAGATCCTTACTTTCCGGTCCATTCCCATTTCCGCCAAAACAGCATAACAATCGCTCTGTCGGTTTCAGGTGAAGGCCACTCTACGGTCACTCATCTGAATCAGCTGAAACAAGAAGGCAGCCGGGTCATCAGTATTACAAACCATAAACACTCGACCATCGCCAAAATGTCCGATGTAAACCTTTCATATTACGTGACGGAAGAATGGGTTGAAAATGCGAATATCACCACCCAAATCCCCGCCATGTACATACTTGAATCCATGGCACGGGAAGTATACAAGCTGAGAGAATAAACACTCATGCAAAATACCCCCAGCAAGAGAACTGGGGGGCAGGAAAATCGATATGTTAAACAGCTTTGGCTGAACCAGAAACTTTAAACAGCCGAACAGCGGTTTTTCGTCTCGGAAATGACTTCTTCTCTATTCGTTACAGCCAAAATGTCTCTCCGAGCGCTAATGCTTTCAGTTTTTCCGGAGGTAATGCAAGTCGGTCCCATTCGCTGTGCAGTCTGCTTAATGCTTCCGGTCCTGTATCATCAGCAAGCCGGAATGCCCCGTAATGCATGGGAATGAAGCTGTCAGCCTTCAGCTCCAAAAACGCTTTCACGGCATCTTCCGGATTGATATGTGACACTTTCATAAACCATTCCGGTTCGTACGCGCCTATCGGCATCAGAGCCGCCTTAATATGAAACCTTTCTCCGATTTCTTTGAAGCCTTCAAAATAGCCGGTATCTCCTGCAAAATAGATGGATTCACCGTTTTCGCTTTCTATGACCCAGCCTCCCCAGTGAGAGGTATCGGTATCCCAAAGCGTTCTCCGTGTCCAGTGCTGGGCAGGCACAAATGATATGTTCACTCCCCGCATCTCAAAACGATCCCACCAATTCATTTCAAATACCTTTTTGCAGCCTTTTTTGATGAACAGCTTTTTCAGTCCTGCAGGCACGTAAAAATCCGGATTTCCTCTCAGTTTTTTTATACTCGGAAAATCAAGATGGTCATAATGCCCGTGTGAAATGAGCACGGCATCAATCTCAGGCAGTTCGCTCAATTCGTATCCGGGATCTGTCAGCCTTTTTTGAAAGCCCATCCGCCGCGCCCATACAGGGTCGGTGATCATGTTAAGCCCTTGTATTTGGATCAGAAATGAAGAATGGCCGATCCATGTAATGGCCGTTTTTGTCCGATTGATGGCAACATCATGAACATCCCTGCCGGCCGCTTTCGGAATGTTCTCGCTTAAGTCTTTACTTTTCTCTCTTCGTTCCTTCATCCATTTCCACATGTCCCTGAATCCATGTTCATTCTTCACGCCATTCAAGTTTTCGTATCTTTTTCTCATATCATTCTCCCTTGAAACGTGTATTTCGTTCGATTCATTGGACATTTATACAATGTCTGTAAAGGATGCCCGGCTTACTGCGGCTAAATCTTGAGGCGCTAATTTCACCTGCAATCCGATTTTCCCCGCACTGACAATCATAAACTCCAGTGTTTCGGCGGATTTATCAATAAAAGTCGGAAACCATTTTTTCATGCCGATCGGAGAACAGCCTCCGCGCATATAGCCGGTGATTCTCAAAAGGTCCTTCATGGCAATCATTTCTATTTTCTTCTCACCTGCTGCCTTTGCAGCCTTTTTCAGATTCAGTTCCTTTGCAACGGGAACAACAAAAACGTAATAACGCTCTGTTCCTGCCGATGTTACTAGCGTTTTATAGACATTTTCGGCGGGATATCCGATTTTCTCCGAAACGGAAAGGCCGTCTGCAGGCTGTCCCCCATCTGTTTTGTAACTTAATAGCTCATAGGAAATGTTTTGCTGTTCAATGATACGGACGGCATTTGTTTTAACTGTTTTTTTCGCCATGACGCTCCTCCGTTACCTGTATTTCTTTCTGTTTTATATGATCTATTTTAGCCGCTGCAATGAAGCTGTCAATTTGATGATGAAAGTTCATTTTCGGCTTCTCTCCTTCCTTCATAACCTATACGCATTAATTCCATAGTTATTATAAATTAGGCACATTGAAATGAAAAGCGTACGATACACATATAAGCAACAGTGAGAAAAGAGGGACATTCATGACGTTTATTCAGCCTCATACAAAGGCGTACAGAAAGGCCAGCTTGGCTCTGTTTATCAGCGGATTTGTGACATTTGCCACGCTTTACACGACACAGCCGCTTTTGCCTTTGTTTTCGGAAGAGTTTCATATTTCCGCTGCGGCCGCCAGCTTAACTTTATCCATCTCAACAGCCGTTTTGGCATTTTCATTATTGGCAGCCGCTTCGTTATCTGACGGATTCGGAAGAAAAAAATTGATGGTGCTGTCGTTAACCGCCACTTCTGTTTTAGGTCTATTAACAGCGTTCAGTCCGGCTTTTCCGGCGCTTTTGGCGATGAGAGGTCTGCTCGGTATTTTTCTGGCAGGCGTTCCGGCTGTCGCTATGACATATGTAGGCGAGGAGTTTGATCCGAAGGGCCTCGGGAAAATGATGGGCCTGTATATCAGCGGCACAAGCATCGGGGGAATGAGCGGGAGGCTGTTAACAGGGCTTCTGACCGATTTATTCGGCTGGCGGCCGGCGCTTGCCATCATCGGTATTCTTTCTATAATATTAAGCTATTTGTTTTGGCGTTTTCTTCCGGCTCCGCGCCACTCATCTCAGCGGCATGCTGGCGTAAAAGCGGCATTTAAAGAATATGGAGCGGTCATACACCGCAAGCGGCTGCTTTTATTAATTTCTCTGGGGTTTATATTAATGGGGAGTTTTGTCACTTTATATAACTATATCGGTTTTCATCTAATGGCTGCTCCTTATCATTTGTCGCAGACTGTGATCGGCTTTATTTTTATCGTCTATCTCGCGGGAACGTTCAGCTCTGTCTATATGGGAAAAAAAGCGGACCTTTTCGGAAGCTCAAAAATGATTAAGATTGCGATTTTGATTATGCTGGCCGGTGCAGCGGTGACACTTTTGCCCCAGCTTGCCCTTAAAATTGCAGGCATTGCCGTGTTTACCTTCGGCTTCTTCGGCGCACATTCAATCGCAAGCGCCTGGGTCGGCCGGGCAGCCGGTGATCATCGCGCGCAAGCTTCTTCATTATATCTGCTTGCATATTATATCGGTTCAAGTGCGGCTGGGTCTTGCGGCGGTTTCTTTTGGACGCATTTTCATTGGATCGGCATCATTTCTTTTATTTCGGCTTTGCTGGTATTGTCTTATCCGATTTTATTTATGGCGGAATTCAAAAAAAGAAAACATAGCCGCCTGCATATAAATCAATAAAAACATTAAAGGTTTGTGTCTTTTGTCCGATAATAAAAATAAGGCCGGCACGATACTCCCTATAACTATTCCTTTTGATTCAGTAGATTTCAAATATCGTGCCGGCTTTCTTCAATTAAATAACATTCTTCATTTGCCTCACGCTTCTGTTACACACCTGCCCAAACATCTTTCGCATATCTTCCTTCTGCTTGCAGCTGTTCAAGCCAATTTAAGGAAACTTTTGAATCAGTGTTATGCACCTTTTCATACGCCTGAAGCAGTACGTTTTCCACAGCCGGAGCCATTTTGCTTCCGTCACCGCATATATAGAGATGGCCGCCTTGGTCAAGAAGCGCAATAATCTGTGCAGTCTCGCGAAGCAGGACATCCTGTACATATACTTTACAATCCTGATCTAACCTGGAATACGCCCGATGCACGGTAACAAGGCCGTTTTTCTCCGCCTGGTCGAATTCATCTTTGTACAGGTCGTCTTCTTCAGGATGCCTGCAGCCGAAGTATAAATGAGCTTCGCCCAGGCTGTGACCGGACATTTTTTCGGCAGCCCGCGCCTGGATAAAGCCCCTGAACGGCGCAATTCCGGTGCCCGCCCCGACCATAATGAGAGGTGTTTTCGTATTTTCAGGCAGTGAAAAACCGGACTGCGGTGAGCGGATGAAACATACGGCATGATCGCCATTCTGTAATCCGGCTAAATAGTTCGAAGCCACGCCCCGGTATTCTCCACGGCCGCTCCACGCCGGAGCCGTCACAACGCCGACTGTGATACTGAGCTCTCCGCTTTTTGCCTTCGGTGAGCTTGAGATTGAATAATAGCGCGCCTTCAATGACGGCAGAAGTTCTAAAAAGCGTGCAAACGGCAGTTCACAAGCCGGATATTCTTCAAGCAGATCAAGCATGGTCATTCGTTTTTTCAGCACGTTTTCTTTATATGCCGCGTCATCAGAATAAAGATGCTCCAATTCTTTTTGGTGCGGCGGGCATACGGTATGAGCCGCGAGTTCGCGAAGCTGGGCTCTCGTTGCCGGTTCCTGCAGCTCTACATGTGACGCCAAAATCTCCGGCGCATTAACTGCCCGGTCCATTGGGAGATGAGGCAACTGCCGCCCCTTGATCTTAAAGGGCTGATTCGGATCAAGACCGAACCGGCGAATAACACGGCTGATCAGTTTCCCGCTGTTTTGCGGAAGCACCCCAAGATGGTCTCCTTCCTGATAAGTTTCTGTTTCCGGAAGACGCAGCTCAATATGCCGGACTGAGCGCTTGCTGCTTTCGGTATGAAGCTCTTTGTTTGTAATCACTTCCGCCTCAAATGCTTTATACGTTTTGGCAATCGGCGTTTCAGCTGCTTCACTTACGTATTCTATTGATAACTGTGATTTATTCTGCTGTTTTGGAGCGGCTTCTATATGAAAAGCCTTGATGATGTCCTGCCAGAATGAGTCTTCCCAAGCTTCCTGACTGTACTCAAAATCATCGGCATTGTCGCCCTCTCCGAGAGAGGTCAGCCGTGCTGCCCCTTTTTCTTCAAGCACTTTGTCTATAAGGCGTGGGATCCTCTGGTAAGTGGCGGCCCAGTTGCGGTCTCCGCAGCCGAAGACGGCGTAAGAAACACCCTTTAATTCCTGGTCTTCAAGGGTTTCCATCCATTTCACAAAACCCGCCGCATTATCAGGCGGCGCTCCGTTGTAAGAAGCCGTAACAATAACGACAGCGCCTTTTACAGGCAATTTCCCGGCATAATCATCGAGCGGGCCGGTTTCAGTTGAAAAACCTTTGCTTCTGCCGATGTCAGCCAGCTCTTCCGCGATTCCTTCCGCAGTTCCTAAATTTGATCCGTAAAGAATGAGAAGCGGAGTTCCGTGAGACGGTATTTCTTCCGTTTTTTCTTTGTGACCGCTGTTTTCAGCTTTATGGTTCTGTGCGGGCTGCTGATTGGACACGTCCTTGTTTTTCACACGGATTTTAAAATCACCGGGCTTAATGGTTAAAGCTTCTTTAATCGTAAGCTCATAATCCGTGTGATCAATCAGTTCAAAGTGTTTAAGGACAAGCCCGAGCACCATTGTCGCTTCCTGAAGGGCAAACTGCATCCCGATGCATGCGCGCTGTCCGTTTCCGAACGGCTTATACGCATCGGCCGGAATTGCCGCGGGATCACTGAACCTTTCCGGGCGGAATAACTCGGCATCTTCTCCCCACGCGCTTTTATCCCGGTGCAGCTGCGGAGTCAGAATCGTCACCGGCTGTCCTTTCTCAATCGGATATTTTCCGCCGAGAACCGTATCTTCCTTCGCGTACAGGGAAAATGCCGGGGCAGTCGGATAAAGCCGCAATGTTTCGTTTAACACCATGCGGATATATGTCAGCTGCTGAATCTGCTTATATTCAGGTGTCTCTCCCGTCAGCACCCGTTCGGCTTCCTCAGCGGCTTTTTCCAATTTATCTTTATTTTTCAGCAGGCAGTAAATCGCGAATGAAAGCAGTCCGCTTGTGGTTTCATGCCCAGCGATCAAAAAAGTAATGATTTGATAGCGGATATTTTCATCATCCAGCCTTTCACCCGTTACAGGATCTTTCGCTTCAAGCATCAATGATAAAAGGTCAGACAGATTCTCATCCGGATTTTCCCTCCGCTCAGCAATAATCCGGTCTACGAGTTCATTCATCACTTCAATATCCTGCTGGAACTGATGCCTCGTTTTGATCATCAGCTTGTCCTGCAGGCTGTGTCTTTGTGATTGGCGCATTGCCTCCTGCAGCGCACGAAGCATGCTCGTGATAAAAGGGTGCTGTGTATCGCGGTAAAAGCTGTTAAAGCGGTAATGAAATCCGCACAGGCCGATTGTATCCAGCGTCAGGCGCGTCATATCTTCAGCGACGTCAATTTCTTCGTTCGGATTTAATCTGCTCCACTTCTGCACGAGCTGCATGGCAATATCAAGCATCATTGAGTGATAGCCTTTCATTGCTTTCTGGCTGAAACTCGGCAGTAAAATCCGATGCGCTTTCTGCCAATTCTTTTCGTTTGTCCAGCTCGTAAATAATCCGTCACCGCCAAATTCACGGACTTTGAGCAAGGCTTTGCTGAGGTTTTTGTCAAATCGCTTTTCATCACAGACTTCTGCCGCAAGTTCACGGCCTGATACAAAAACCCCGACAGAGCTCGGAAATTCAAAACGAAAGATCGGGCCGTATTCTTCGGCAATTTTCCAAAGCGATTGTGAAAGTTTTTCTTTTTCCAAGTGAGGGAGGTTTTTCAGTGGTCCGTATGTTTTCGGCTGCGGTATAGCGTTTAGCTGTTTCATATCGATCTTCCTTCCTTCGGCGAATAATTAATGAGTTCGGATGGCGTCCCAAGAACATTGCTCCAATTCTTTCAGAAACGGTTTTGTGATTTCAACGCTTCCCGTCCGGACAAGCTGATAGAGTTTGAGATATGCCCCCAGCAAAATCGCCATCAGCACATCGGACGGCAGATTCCGGAGCACGCCTTCAGACTTGCCGCGCTGAAAAAAGACGTCAAGCATCTGTGTGATTTCATCAAGAAGCTTACGGCTCGTTTCATTCAGAAAGTAGGCGTCCTTATTCGTTTCAAGAAAAAACAATGCATACTCGCTTTCCTTTGTAAAATCAATCAGGCAATAAAAAAGGTGATGGAACCCTTCTCTTACAGATATTTTCGAAAAATCAGTTTTGACTTTTTTCATAAAACGCTGCGCACTTTCCTGATACAGCACATTAACAAGCGTTTCTTTACTGTCAAAGTAACGGTAAATTGTGCCGGTTCCGACATCCGCCTGAGCGGCAATCATCGGGATCGTCGTTGCGTCAAATCCTCTCTCTGTAAACAAAGTAAGCGACGCTTTCATAATGAGTTCAACTTTGTTTGAAGCTGTCATCTAATCCCCCTTTTAAATACGGAATGAATATTCATTCCGTTTGTTCAAAATTTTTAATGTACGGTCATCTGATCATTATTGTATAAGAAAAAAACTTTTTTTAATATAAAACATGTGTGAAATAGCCAAAAATAAGGAAATATGCCCAAATTATAAAAAAGAGCTGCCATGACTTAAGCAGCTCTTTTATTTCCCAAGAAATATTCTATTTAATGGCAGTAATAAAATGGAATGCATCTCTGCTGACAACTGAAATGTCTCTGAAATGCTGATCACGCAGCACCTGAATTACATCATTTTCGCTCATTCGTGAAGGCTTCAAAACCATATAAAAGGACCCGTCAATTTGAAGCACGCGGTACACTTCTTTACATGCTGTCCGGTAATCGCTGACCGTTTCAGCAGTATGTAACGAGAAGACTTTATGAAAGCTGCGGTCGTCGAACGGAATGCTTTCAGGCCGCCCATGCTGAATGTTTCCGAGTCCGGCTTTTATGGCCGAACGGTTTGCGCGCTGTGTTTTCCGTATTTTACGTTTTGATGTTTCTATACTTTTAAGACTGCCCTTTTCAAGCTGTCCGATGATTTGTTTAAACATTGAGCCGTTTCCGGTTCCGATTTCCAGAATGCGGTCGTATTCCTGTATATCCATCATAATTTGCCGAATGACTGGTTGTGCCGGTTCTGATGTAGCAAAGTATTTCGCGCGCATTCGTTTTAATGCTGAAGATGTATGTTGCAACATTGTATAACACCCGCTTTTCTATTTCTGAGATTTATTATTCAGAAATAATATTACCTCCTATTAGTACGAGGTGCTAATTAGACGCACTTCTCTTCATAAATGTTTCGTTTTAATTGAAATTTATATCAGTTTTCATAAAAAAAAGACGGAAAACGTAGGTTTTCCGCCTGCTCTAATACCAATAATACGGTGTTATATATCTTGTCTGCCGGGAAAGCGCCGCCATTCTCTGACGGCGATACGGGTTGCCGTAGCCGTGTTTAAATGAATGGGGCATTGACGCATACCCGTGTCCGATAGATGGAATTTTGTTCTGCCCGCTCTGCATGCTATCACCCGCTTACCGATTTATCTTTCTTTACCATGGTATGCAGGCCGTCTGCGCGGTGACAGCAAAATTCCAGCTAAACCTGGTCCTTCTCCATTGTGTAATGATTCAGCAGTTCAATTCTGAACATGATGATCTCCTCCTTCTTCCCCAATTTGGCTCTTTTTGTTCACTCAGTTCATATAAAAATGTTTCATCTGGCGTTCTTTCGCTTCATTGTAAAACTCTTCGACCTGCTGTTCTCGTTCATATTCTTCAGCACTTTTAAAACGCTTTGAAATGGTCAGTGTCAAAAAGAAGAGATTAATGGTCATTATCGCTCACCCCCTTTCAATATCCGCACAAGCGAAAATAACCCGCAGCAAACTTCATATGTGCTGCGGGCAGACAAAATCCGCAGACAAAAGAAGCAGGTGCTTCTTTCCCTGCGGGGAGCTGCGAATGTCCTGATACTCCGAAATTAACGTGCTTGACAGGCAGAGGTTAAGGAAGGACACGAACTCTTCCACAGGCTGAATCGGTTCAATTTTCGGTTTTGCTTGCCGTTTAACGTTGTCATGTGACTCAACCTCCCTTTGCTTTTTTTCTTACTTTGTAAGTATATCCACCGTCTTCCAATTTGTAAACATTATTTTCAAGATTTGGACGGAAAATGTGCTGGAATTCCGCTTCAATTGTCCATGTTTTCCGGCATCTTTCTTACCTCAGGAAACTCTTTTCATCCCTTGTTTATTCTGATCCTTTTTTGAATATGCAATAAAATAAATAAGGCCGACAAACACTGCGCCGCCGATCACATTCCCGATAAAAGCCGGAATGAGATTAAGAATCAGATCCCCCCATGAAAAAGAGCCTGCAAAAATCGCAGCCGGGATGATAAACATATTGGCGACAACGTGCTGAAAACCGATTGCGACAAACGCCATAATCGGAAACCATATACCCGCGATTTTACCGGCTCCGTCTTCTGCCCCGAAAGAAAGCCAGACGGCTAAACAGACAAGCCAGTTGCAGCCGATCGCCGACACAATGACTTTTCCAAACGGCATATCCAATTTGCCTTGTGCGACCGCAATCGTTTTTTCCAAATACGGCCCCGTTTCAGTTAATCCGACAACATGTCCGAAAAAGTAAGCGACAAACAGCGCGCCGACAAGATTCATTAACGTCACGATCATCCAATTTTTCACTAAAGAACCGGCGGATATTCTTCTGGAAAACAGCGCCATGGATACTGACATCATATTTCCCGTAATCAGCTCCGCGCCGGCAAGAACGACAAGCACCAGTCCGACGGGAAACACGGCCGCGCCGATTAAACTTGACAGGCTGCCCCATTCTTTCGGAAGATCTCCGATGACACGGATATCAAGCAAATAACCGAGTGCGATAAACGCTCCTCCTAAAAATCCTAATACGATCAGTGCTGAAAGCGGTGATTGCACCTTTTTTACCCCTGATTCGACCGCAAGCTCCGCTATTTCGTCCGGTTTACGAAAAGCCATCATTAAACCCCTCCATTATCAATTCATCCGGCAGTTTTCAAAAGGAACTTAATAAAAAAGGCAGCATTCAAACAGCCCGTCTGAAACGGGTGTGAATGCTGCCTAACTTGTATGCATGCCCATACAACAATATCAAGCAGAATGAAAATGTTAGCTATAGAACATGTACAGCTCATGCACACATTCCATAAAAAATCGTCCTTAAGCCACTGCTGGCAGTTCATATCATATCAAATGTGACAATTTCGTGTCAATTGAATTTTTTCAGCTTTTGATTTCTTCACGCCGCTCTTCAATTGTTCGATCAAATACAAATACAGACACCGCAATATTCTCTTCGATCTTGATGTCTGAAAACAGATGCACGAGTTTTGCCCCGATGAGCTCTTCCATTCCTTCAGGCGTTTGTTTGGAATACAGCTCCTGAATTAAGCTGGTCCGCGCGGCGTGAACCATTTCCCTTCCTTCAGGGGTGCGTGCGATAAACTGCTCACTTGCGCTTAAATTGCCGTAAAGCGTAGATACCGCCATGTTATCCACAAAAACGGTGTGAATTCGTTCCGGCCCTTTTCCAAATAATTCTTTGCGCAATTTCCGGATAATATCGTTAAATTCATGAATTTTTTTAGACATATTGTCCCCTCCGATTTCAGCCGATGAAAGACATTCCCGGTTCCCCTTTGCAGCATTTCACCTGGTTAAAGTTTTCCTTTCGTATTGTATTATAATAAATATCACCTTATAATAAAAGCAGTGAAGATGGATTCGTAATAGGAAACGTGTTATGAGTCTATCGTTTTATACAGATAGGATTGGTCTGTTAGTAAGACTTGCTAGTGAACTATTCCGCCATGCGTATTTATACCGATCTCTGCACAGGAGGCCGGTATCTATGTGCATGGCTTTTTTCGATTTTAAAAGATGGAGGGGAATTGGAAGTGACAGACGTTCAGTCTATCCGTGTCACAATCGACGGCACGGAGTATGAAGCACCAGAGGGGACTAAAATTTTAGATATTTTAAATCAAAACGGAATTGAGATTCCGCAAATATGCCATGTACCGGAAGTGGATCCGATTCAAACATGCGACACCTGTATTGTTGAAGTAAACGGAAAATTGCAGCGCTCTTGTTCCACCGCAGCAGAAAACGGAATGTCAATCTCGCTTACGTCAGGAAGGGTAAAAGAGGCTCAGACAGAGGCCATGGACCGCCTGCTCGAAAATCATCTGCTTTACTGCACAGTATGCGATAACAACAACGGAAACTGCACGCTGCATAATACAGCGGAAATGATGGGAATTGAGCACCAGAAATATCCGTATACACCGAAAGACGATTCAAAGTGCGCGGTGGATATGTCTCACCCATTTTACCGCTATGATCCGAATCAATGTATCGCCTGCGGCCAATGTGTGGAAGTGTGCCAAAACCTTCAGGTGAATGAGACCCTTTCCATTGATTGGGAGCGCGACCGCCCGCGGGTCATTTGGGACGAAGGCGTCGCCATTAATGAATCTTCCTGTGTCAGCTGCGGCCAGTGTGTCACTGTCTGTCCTTGTAACGCACTGATGGAAAAATCAATGCTCGGCCAGGCCGGATTTATGACCGGCATCAAAGAAGATGTCATGGAGCCGATGATTGATTTAGTCAAAAATGTGGAGCCCGACTATACAAGCATCTTCGCCGTGTCAGAAGTGGAAGCGGCTATGCGCGATAAACGGACGAAAAAAACAAAAACAGTCTGCACGTTCTGCGGTGTCGGATGCTCTTTTGAAGTATGGACAAAAGGTCGTGACATCCTGAAAATTCAGCCTGTTTCTGATGCTCCGGTTAATGCGATTTCCACTTGTGTCAAAGGGAAATTCGGCTGGGACTTCGTGAATTCGGAAGAACGGATTACAAAACCGCTCATCCGGAAAAACGGCGCATTTGTTGAATCGTCATGGGAAGAAGCCCTTGATCTTGTCGCTTCAAGACTCGGTTCGATCAAGGCCGAGCACGGCAACGGTTCTGTCGGTTTTATTTCTTCTTCTAAAATTACGAATGAAGACAACTACGTCATCCAAAAATTAGCGCGCCAAGTATTTGAAACCAACAACGTGGATAACTGCTCACGCTACTGCCAGTCACCGGCAACGGACGGCTTATTCCGCACCGTCGGTATGGGCGGAGACGCCGGCACAATTAAAGATATTGCAAAAGCGGGCCTCGTGCTCATCGTCGGCGCCAATCCGGCGGAAGGACATCCCGTTCTGGCCACACGCGTGAAACGCGCGCATAAGCTGCACGGACAAAAATTAATTGTTGCCGATCTGCGCAGAAATGAAATGGCTGAACGGTCCGACCTCTTTATCAGCCCGAAACAAGGGACTGACCAAGTATGGCTCATGGCAGTGACGAAATATATGATTGACCAGGGCTGGCACGATCAAGCGTTTATTGATGAGAATGTCAACTACTTTGAAGATTATAAAGAAACGCTGAAAAAGTATACATTAGAATATGCGGAGCGCATCACCGGACTTTCTCAGGATACGATCATCCGCATTGCCGAAATGATTCGTGATGCAGACGGCACTTGTGTTCTTTGGGGCATGGGCGTTACTCAAAATACAGGCGGCTCTGATACATCAGCGGCGATTTCCAATCTGCTGCTAGCCACAGGGAACTACCGCCGCCCGGGTGCCGGAGCTTATCCGCTGCGGGGACATAACAACGTTCAAGGCGCTTGCGACATGGGAACTCTCCCGGGCTGGCTTCCGGGATATCAGCATATTACCGATGATGCGGCCCGTGCTAAATTCGAAAAAGCTTACGGTGTCGAGATTGACGGCAAGCCGGGTCTTGATAATATTGAAATGCTCCATGCGATTGAAGAAGGAAAGATGAAGGCGATGTATCTTGTCGGTGAAGACATGGCGCTCGTCGATTCAAACGCCAACCATGTTCATGACATTTTATCCAGCCTTGATTTCTTTGTTGTGCAGGATATTTTCCTTTCAAGAACGGCGCAATACGCGGATGTCATCCTGCCTGCGGTTCCTTCTCTTGAAAAAGACGGAACATTTACAAACACAGAGCGGCGTGTGCAAAGATTGTATCAGGCGCTTCCGACACTTGGTGATGCAAAACCGGACTGGTGGATTATTCAGGAAGTCGCCAATCGTTTAGGCGCTGATTGGAATTACACGCATCCAAGCGATATTTTCTCAGAAATGGCGAGCCTTTCTCCGCTGTTCGGAAAAGCTAGCTATGACGTACTTACCGGCTGGAACAGCTTCCTGTGGGGAAGCTTTACGGGAGAAAGCACTCCGCTTCTTTATGAAGACGGCTTTAACTTCCCTGACAAAAAAGCCCGTTTTGCCCTTAGCGATTGGGTGGAGCCTGCCGTATTCCCTGAAGAATATGACTTGCACATTAATAACGGGCGGATGCTTGAACATTTCCACGAAGGAAATATGACTAACAAATCGAAAGGCATTCAGTCTAAAGTGCCGGGCGTATTTGTTGAAGTATCGCCGGAGCTCGCGGCTGAACGCGGAATTTGCGACGGAACAATGATCCGCCTCGTCTCTCCTTTTGGAGCGGTTAAATTGAACGCGCTTGTAACAGACCGCGTCCGCGCAAATGAGCTTTATCTGCCGATGAACTCTACAGATAAAGATTCGGCGATTAATTTCCTGACCGGGCCAGCGTATGATTCACGGACACATACGCCTGCCTATAAGCAGACAAAAGTCCGCATGGAAGTGCTCGGTTCCTGTGATACTCCGCCGCTTCCGAAAACGAATCCGCGGAACAAAAAACGTCATCCGCAAAATGGTGTGGAAGCTCAGCGAAAATGGAACCGTCCGGGCTATGTGCACTTAACGGATTAAGGAAAGGAGGAAGCATTATGGCAAGCCCAATTACTGAAATTCAAAAAGAAACGAAAACGGAGGAACAGCTGAAAGCAGAAAAGCTGGAAGAGCTGAAGACGCTTCTCGCAGAAAATGAAGAAGCCGTCGCAAAAACGATGTCTATTATGGCGGAGCTGAATGGCTTGGGCATTTTTGATGCCGCCGGCTATATGCTCCAGGCGAAAGAGGAAATTGCCAAAATCGCGCTCGGACAGATTTCCCGGGAACCTGTCACAAATCTCCTGAATACGATGATGGCAGCGGGAGGCGCGCTGTCAAAAGCTGATCCTGAATTTATGGGCAAACTTTTAGAAAGCGTCATGGCCGGAACGGATCAGGCGCAAAGCTTTTTAAAAGAAGACCGGAAAGTCAGTATGTTTGAACTGATGAAAGCCGCCGGTGATCCCGATATTAACCGCGCGCTCGGCTTCGGTCTGCAGTTTTTAAAAGGAATGGGAAAAGAATTACGCGAAACCCCGTCTGAATAAGAAATGAAAAAGCCATTGTCAAAAGACAATGGCTTTTTTTTATTCATCGGCCTCTTCCAGCCTCTTTTTATATATAAGTGAACGGTCCACGCAGAAATAAGCGCCCGCTAAAAATACACAATCCGTTACAAACATCAGCATTTTCTGGCCCGCCGTCAGCCCTTGTCCGGGAAGAACCGCGCCGATATAAATGAAGGTGCTGACTGCAAGCAGAATAAATGCGTAATGCTTAAAATCTTCTATTAATGATTTCAGTCTTTTGTTCTCCATATAAGGTCACCTGCCAGTTTTATAGTCTACCAACATTATAATACAAGCTGACAGCCGACAGAGAATGTAAATCTATCCATTCTTTATAAAAGGGAATCAAGCGCCTGTTTCACATCCGCCGTTAAATCCTCAGTATCCTCAATACCGACTGAGATCCGTACGAGCCCGTCTGTTATGCCAAGTGCAAGCCGGCGGTCGCGCGGGATAGAAGCATGCGTCATTCTGGACGGCACGGAGATTAAGCTTTCAACCGCTCCTAAGCTTTCCGCGATCGTAAACAGGTTCAATTTTTCTAAAAATGCGTCGACGCGTTCGCTGCTGCCGATATCAAAGGAAATCATTCCTCCGAAACCGGAGCTTTGCGCTTTTGTCAGCTCATGGCCCGGATGCTTCGCTGATCCCGGATAGTAGAGCGTCTGAACGGCATCATGCGCTTCAAGCAGCTCGGCGATTTTTCCGGCGCTGTGATTGATGGCATCCATTCTGAGTCCCAGTGTTTTAATGCCTCTCATTAAAAGCCATGAATCCTGCGGTCCTAAAACGCCGCCTGTTGAGTTTTGCACGTAATGAAGCTTTTCACCGAGCTCTTTATCAGCCGTCACGACTAAGCCGCCGACGACATCGCTGTGGCCGCCGAGATATTTTGTCGCGCTGTGCAGCACGATGTCAGCGCCGAAGCTGAGCGGCTGCTGGAAATACGGCGTGTAAAACGTATTATCGACGATAAGAAATACGCCCGCTTCTTTTGCGATGTCAGACATCAGTTTGAGGTCAGTCACTTTCAAAAGCGGGTTTGTCGGCGTTTCGATATAAATCGCTTTCGTATTCGGACGGATGGCTTTTTGGACTTTTTCTTTGCTGCTCGTATCGACAAAGTCCGCTTCAATGCCGAAGCGGTTCAGCACACCTGTCATCACCCGGTAAGTGCCGCCGTATACATCATCCGTCAAAATAACATGATCGCCGCTGTCAAACAGCATCATGACGGCTGTAATCGCAGCCATACCAGAACCGAATGCATATCCCGCCGCGCCGCCTTCAAGCTCCGTAATTAAACTTTCAAGAGCCGTCCGCGTCGGATTGGCCGTTCTTGAATATTCATAGCCCGTGTGCTCGCCCGCTTTCGGCTGCTGGTACGTGCTTACTTGATAAATCGGTACGGAAACCGCTCCGGTCTTTTCATCTCCCGTAATTCCTCCGTGCACCATCAGCGTTTTTTTCTTCATCTTACTGACCTCCTTGGAAAATGTTTTTGCTTATATAACGATCGCTGCCATCTGGGAAAATGGTGACGATATTTGAGCCGGCGGGCGCTTTTTTCGCTTCTTCCAGCGCCGCATATAGAGCCGCCCCTGATGAGCTTCCGATTAAAAGGCCTTCTTTCTCGGCCGCTTCTCTGACAAACGAAAACGCCTTATCGTCTTCCACCGTGTAAATGGCGTCAAAATGGCTCTCGTCCATATAATCCGGGATAAACTCCATACCGATGCCTTCCGTTTTATGGGCATGCGGTTCTCCGCCGTTCAGGATGGAGCCTTCCGGTTCAACGATCACCGTTTTGACGGCAGGATTTTTTTCTTTTAAATAAGCTGCCGTGCCGGCAAAGGTCCCGCCGGAACCCGCTCCGGCGACAAAGGTGTGGATATTGCCACCGAGTGCGTTCCAAATTTCGGGACCGAGGGTTTTATAGTAAGTCAATGGATTTACTCGGTTTTTAAATTGCAGAACGGCATAAGAATTACTGATCTCTCTCTCCAGCTCAAGCGCTTTTCGGATGGCTCCCTGCATGCCTTCTTCTCTCGGCGTATGCACAATCTCCGCTCCGAGCGCTTTCATAATCTGCTGCTTTTCTCTGCTGAAATGTTCCGGGACGCAAAAAACGGCGCGAAGCCGGTGCTTTCTGGCGCACAGAGCGAGTCCGATTCCGGTGTTCCCGGCTGTCGCTTCAATGATAACGCCGCCCGGTTTCACCTTGCCCGTGTGAAGCGCATCTTCAATGAGCATCTCGCCCAGCCTGTCTTTAATGCTGCCGCCCGGATTCATCATCTCAAGCTTAGCATAAACCGCTGTTCCCTCCGGTATATCAAAATGCTTGAGACGGAGCAGCGGTGTATGTCCGATCAGTTCTGTAATATCTGTTATCACGTTCAATATGGTGTCCTCCCCCTGAAAGCGGAGGAGAACGAGAATCCCCCGCTTAGTGAATTCGTTTGATGACATTCAGGACAAGCTCAGTTGAATGAACGGCTGCCTGTTCTAAAAATTTATCAAATGAAACGTCAGATTCTTTTCCGGCAATATCAGATAGAGCTCTGATGACAACAAAAGGCGTTTTGAACTGGTGGCACACCTGTGCGACAGCTGCAGCTTCCATCTCAACCGCGTACAAACCCGCAAACTTGGCGCGTACGTCTTCAACCCGCTTCGGATCATTCATAAAAGAATCTCCAGTAGCGATTGTGCCTTTTGCGACTTGAATGCCGTTCAGTTCAGAAACCGCTTCCTCGGTAATGCTGATCAGCTTTTCATCAGCCTTGTATGCTGCCGGAAGACCCGGCACCTGTCCGTATTCATAGTCAAACGCCGTCACGTCCACGTCATGATGGCGGACATCTGTTGAGATGACGACGTCTCCTACATTCAATGTATGATGAAATCCGCCCGCTGAGCCTGTGTTAATCACATAATCAGGTTTGAAACGGTCAAGCAGAAGCGTCGTGCTGATCGCCGCGTTGACTTTTCCGATGCCTGATTTCAGCAAGATAACTTCGACGCCTTCATAGCTTCCCGTCGTAAACTCACAGTGAGCGATCATTTCTTGTTTTGCGTCTTTCAGTTTGCTTCTTAAAATCGTAACTTCTTCTTCCATTGCTCCGATGACTGCCAGTTTCATTTATACACAATCCCTTCGATTTACCGTTTAATCGCCTCCATTATCCAGACAAAGTCGTTTTGCTGCGTAAATCTTGCGACAAATCCCTCAGCTGAAAAGATGTTTTTCATTGTCCCGAGTGTCGGATAATGTTCCGTCTTTAAATCGTCCGCTAATTGGTGATAGCCGTTTCGGTTTGCTTTTCTGACGGCTTCCCCGTATGCTTCATGATCTTTAAAGACGGTATCGGCAAACACTATTTTATCATGCTTCTGAAGGATTGTGCCATATTGCTTTACAGCCGCTTGCTTTTCTTCATCGGTTAAATGATGAAATGCGTACGAGCTGACGATGGTATCTATTTGGAAAGGCGGAGCGGGAAACTCCAGAAAATCCCCGTCACTGAACACAGCTCTGTCAGAAAGCTTGTCAGCTGCCAGTTTTCTCATTGACGGAGACGGTTCTACACCAAACACTTTTTTGTTCGCGGCGGCTAATTTCGCAGTTAAATTCCCTGTGCCCGGTCCGAACTCTAAAACGTTAGAACCCGAAAGTGCAACAATGCTGTCAAGAATCTTGTCATACCCTTTAAACACTTCAGCATATTGTTCGTCAGCTCCGTGCACCGTGGCGTCATAAGTCGCTGCCCAATCTTCAAATAAAGGAATAAATTCACGGCCCATATTTTTCACTCTCCATAATTTATAATTCCTATGAGTATAGTATGGATTAATCATGGAACAGTTCCTATCCTATCACAAAAAAGAGCGAAAGGGTACTAAAATACTTTGGGATTATTGCGCAATTACAGCAGAAAGGCTTATACTTTCATTGACTCAGAAGAAAAATCAGGAGGATCTATACTGATGAATTTTCAATTGGATTTAATTAAAGATAAAATAGAATTTTTTGAAGCGGCATCTTTGCAGGAGCTGGAAAAGAAAATAAACGTACAGATTGAAAACAACCAGGCGATTATGCTTCGCGTCCGTTCTGTATCCCATCAGGTGACCGCCGTTGACGGCAGAATCCTTTACAGCGCGTCGGTGCATTTTTCAGCTGACGTATGACAGAAAAAAGCAGCTGAAAAATCAGCTGCTTTTTTGCGGTTATTTTAAGGTTTCTACTTTTGTCGGCTTCCAGCCTTTTTTGTCTTCCCAAGTGATGGTGACCTGATACTTTTTGCCGTTCGTTTTGTCTAAAACTTTACCCTTCGCATCTTGCGGGCTTCCATTGTTTCCGAGCCACAGCACTGTCATGTGATCTTTTGACACGCCGGTTGCGTAAGAGATGGCGTCAAGCATTTCGGACCAGTCTTCGGAGCTTGAGTCATACGTCGCCGCATGTTCTCCCGTCTGCTTTGTGCCGACTGGTTTCCATTTTGAGTTAACAATTGTTTTATCGACATCGCTGGATGAGCCGCCCTCTGTTATTTTTGCTCCTTTAAAAGGGTCGCTTGAATCAGAGGCTTTTTTGCTGTCATCACTTTTCGATGAATCATCGTCTTTTTTGCTGTCAGAGTCTGAAGATGAATCGGATTTGTCCTTATCCTGTTTATCTTTTTTGTCATCGTCTGAGGCCGTATCTTTTTTGCTGTCTTTTATGTCCTCATCTGAGGTCTGCTTCGTCTTGCCTGATGCAGGGGTTTCCTGCTTCTGGCTCACGTCGCTGGACGGACTGTTGATGAAGAGGCTGACTGCAACGACGACAATAAGAATAGATACGATAGCAATTAAAATGTTAAGCACCAAATTTGCTTTTCTGCGCTTATCACGGTTTTCAAAACGAGATTGTTTATTGCTCAATCATTCTGCACTCCTTTATCCCTCTTGCTCAGCATATATTTTAACATGGGCTGAGCGGTTGTTCTATGTCTGATTTGTTTCATTTTCATGTACCTTTTTAACAATATCATAAAACACTGTATTTGTCAGAGCCTTATCTCCCGGCGTGTCCATGTGCAGCACAACGAGAGCGTATTTCGGCTTGTCTGCGGGAAAGTATCCCGCAAACCATTTGTTGTAAAGCGTCTGTTTATCTTTTGTAAACATTCCCGTCTGGGCCGTTCCGGATTTTCCCGCCACCGCATACGGCAGATCTTGAAATCTTCTGCCGGTTCCTTTCGGTGAAGTAACGACTTCTCTGAGAATTTTTTGAAGCTGCTGGGCCGTATATTTATCGATCGTTTTCCCCTTTAACGGCTGATCTTTGAATGAAGCCATCGTCGTTCCGTTTTTGTATTCGATTTTGTCCGCGATTTTGACTTGTTTTTTTTCACCGCCGCGCGCGATCGTCGCCATCATATTGGCGACTTCAAGCGGGGTGACTTTCACGTTTTTCTGTCCGATCGCCGTCTGGGCTACTGCTCTTTTGACGGTTTTGTCTTTGGCATCTCCCCAAATGACGCCGCTTTTTTCATTATACAGCTGCCTGAATCCGTCTTCCCGGTACAGCTTGCCTTCCCAGCCCGCCCGCTGTGTGAGACCGAGTTTTTCCGCCATGTTTTCAATAGCGGAGTCATCTTTTTTGACCAATTTTTCCGCAAGACTTGTAAACGTATAATTGCAGCTTTGGGCAAAGCTTTCTCCAAAACTGAGCGTGCCTTTGTCGTCACCCGGCTCTCCGTACAGGTTGAGACTGCAGTTAAAGGATGTGCCCGGCTTCACTTCATTTTGTTCAATTGCAGCTGCGGCGACCACCGTTTTAAACACAGATCCCGGATAAATCGGCGTCAGCATGTAATTTTGCAGTGTCTGCTGCTTTGACATGTCGGCGTCAGGCTTTGATACCATTCCGAGCACACTGCTTTTTTCAATGTCTAAAAGGACGGCTCCCCCCTTTTTTAACCCGCGGTCTTTCAATACATCTTCCATTGCTTTTTGAATATTGCGGTCGATGGAGGTTTTGACTTGCAGCGGATAAAACGCGTTTGCTTCTGCCGTATATTTGACGTCCATTCCGAATAAAGGGTTTCCCCTTCCGTCGACATGATACAAAAGTTTTGTGTCCTGATCCGCCAGCAAAAACTCATCAAACGTCCGTTCCATCCCGCTTGTCCCGATTTTTGCCGTGATCGGCAGTTCCTTACGGCCGGGATATTTCTTTTTCAAAAGCTCCGGGTCCTGATTTGTCGCGCCCAACAGATGAGCGGCTATGTTTGTTTCTTTGCTGTCTTTCATATATACGCCGTAAATGCCCGGATATTTCAAAGAATTGATATTTGACACGGATTGTTTCGTCAGATGTTTTATTTTTCTGCTGTTTAGGATCACTGGTTTTTTCGCTTCCGTGAGAAGCTGCCTGAGCTCATCCTGTTTCATCCCGAGAATGGCGGATACCCGGTCAATCGGCCAATCCTGCGTCACGAGAAAGGGAAACAGAACGACGGCAGGCTGCTTTTTTCCGGTCAGCTCTTTGCCGTTCCGATCAAGAAAAGAGCCGCGTCCGTCTGAAATAAGGACTTCTTCAGTCCGCTGCTTGACGCTTTCCTGAATCAGATTAATATTAGATTTTGAAAAAGATTCTGTAAAAAACAGCTGAATTTCAGCCAGCCTGGCAAGCAAAAAGAAAAACACGAGCAGAAAACAAATCACGGCCGTTTTCAGCCTTTTTGATACGATCATAAAAAACACCTCATCCACATTTTGGACGAGGTGTTTCATTGTTAAACGGATCTTATGAAATTTTCACAATTTTCACGAGCATTTCTCCGCCCGGCGTCTGAACAGTAACTTCTTCGTCCACTTTTCTGCCGAGCAGGCTTTTGGCAATCGGCGAGTCGTTTGAGATTTTTCCTTCAAACGGATCAGCTTCAGCGCTTCCGACGATCGTGTAAGATTCTTCTTCACCGTCAGGCAATTCGATGAATGATACGGTTTTTCCCAAACCGACAACATTTGAACCGCCGTCGTCCTCGATGATTTTCGCATTGCGGATCATATTTTCAAGCGTCGTGATGCGCCCTTCCACAAATGCCTGTTCTTCTTTTGCAGAATCATACTCAGAGTTCTCTGACAGATCTCCGAAGCTTCTTGCGATTTTGATGCGTTCTACTACTTCTTTACGTTTAACCGTTTTCAATTGCTCTAATTCTTGTTCAAGTTTTTGTTTTCCTTCTTGAGTCATCGGAAAAACTTTTTCTTGTGCCATGTTCCTTCACTCCTTGGTGGTTGTCCCTCAACAATAACGTGTGATTATGTATGAGAGCATAAACGAAAAAATCAAGAATGAGAACACAGGGCAGTCCTCGTTCTTCTCTCCCATATAGGTACTGTTTATCTTAAACTGAATGTGTGTTTTCTGCAAATGTTTCGGTTTATAAACAGGGAAAGAAGGGAACTGTCTCATTCCCTTCCATCCTATACATAATATGGTCTGAGTTATTTATGTCTATGCTATGGTATTACAAAATTGCATTTTGTTCAAGGATCGTTTGAATCTTCGTGACCATCAGATCAATTGCGACGTGGTTTTGGCCGCCTTCCGGAATAATGATGTCCGCGTAGCGTTTCGTCGGTTCAACAAACTGATTGTGCATCGGTCTGACGACGGATACATACTGCTCAATGACAGAATCAATAGAACGGCCTCTTTCGTTAATATCTCTCATAATCCGTCTGATGATACGGAGATCCGCGTCCGTGTCGACATAAAGTTTTATGTCCATGAGGTCGCGAAGCCTTTTATCTTCAAGAACGAGAATGCCTTCCAAAATAATGACATCCTTCGGCTCAACCGGAATGGTTTCCTCAGAACGCGTATGGAGTTTATAATCATAAATCGGCTTTTCTATCGGCCGGTAATTCAAAAGCTCTTGAATATGCTCGATTAAATAGTCATTATCAAATGCAAGCGGGTGATCATAGTTTGTGTTGAGCCTTTCTTCAAACGGAAGATGGCTTTGGTCTTTATAATAAAGGTCTTGCTGGATCATTAAAATCGAGTGTCCTTTAAACTGTTCGTATATGGAACGGGTGACGCTTGTTTTTCCTGATCCGGAACCTCCGGCGATGCCTATAACTACAGGACTCTTACCCATTGGGATTACTTCCCCTTTCTCATCATGTTGCTCGGATAAATCTTTTTGTCTACTTTAAATGTAACGATTTGCAGGGGATGGCGGGCAGCATCAAGCTCGTTTCCGTCTTCGTCCCAAATAGTGCCGATGGTGAATGTGAAATTGTCAATTTCAGGACCGAAAAATTCAACTTCGTCACCTTGTTTAAAGAAATTGCGCTGCTGGAGCGTCACCATTTGAGTTTCCTCGTTATATGCGAGCACGAGACCGGCAAAATCAAATGTTGTTTTCTTTCCGTGTTCGCCGAACATCTGCTCCTCAAAACCTGGCGTGCCTTCAAAGAAAGCAGGCGCAGTATCCCGGTTTGCACATTTGTCCAGCTCATCAAGCCATTCTTTTTGAATGACGAAGTTTTCAGGATCAGCGCAGTATGCGTCGATGACTTTGCGATACACGCTGACAACCGTCGCAATGTAATGAATCGATTTCATCCGGCCTTCAATTTTCAGACTGTCGATGCCCATCTCGATCATTTGCGGTATGGATTCAATCAACTTTAAATCTTTCGGGCTCATCGCAAACGGAGCGTCTTCTTCGTCATAGAGCGCGACCGCGTTTGCACCGTCTGTTTGATACAGGTCATAATCCCAGCGGCACGACTGACAGCAGCCGCCGCGGTTGGAATCACGGGCCGTCATGTGATTGCTCAGCACACATCGGCCTGAATAAGCGATACACATGGCGCCATGGATAAAGGTTTCGATTTCAATATCCACCTTTTCCTTCATTTCTTTAATTTCCAGTCCGCTCGTTTCACGGGCAAGCACCACACGGTCAAGACCTTCTTCTTTCCAGAACTGCACCGCTTTCCAGTTGGAAAGGGACTGCTGTGTGCTGAGATGAATCTCTACGTCCGGGGCGACTCTCCGGCATGTTTCAATAATCAGCGGATCAGCGACGATAATTCCGGCAACTTTTGCGTCTCCCAACGCTTTTAAGTATTCTTCCAGACCGTCCATATTTTCATTATGAGCGAAAATGTTTGTTGTCACATATATTTTCGCCCCGTATTTTTTGGCAAATTCTACGCCCTCTGCGATTTCTTCTATAGAAAAGTTATCCGCATTAGAGCGGAGCCCGTATTCCTGCCCTCCGATAAAAACCGCGTCCGCTCCGTAATGAACGGCAATTTTTAATTTTTCAAGGTTTCCTGCCGGAGCAAGAAGTTCAGGTTTTTTCGTAATGACGCGTTTTCCGTTTACGACTTTGGAAATGGTTTGATTTACGGCTGTCATCCGTTGCACCCTCCTTTTTAATAGACCGTTTCTTTAAAGAAGAATCCTGTGTCGATGCTTCTGTTCACAGGCTGAATGCTTTCAATCCGCTCTATCCAGCTCTCTTTTTTCTCTTCGTATGTCTCGCGGCTTTCGATGCACAAATCGATTGCCTCTCTGTACATGCGGGTCACTTCGGTTAAGTATTCAGGAGACTTCAACACTCCGTCGATTTTGAAAGAATCAATGCCGGCGTCTATCAGATCCTCTAATTCATCAATCATGCACACATCGTTCGGACTCATGATGTGCGTGCCGTTTTCGTCTTCAAAAATCGGGTATTTATTGCCCCGTTCTTTGTCATGCAGAAACATGCCCGCTTCTTTTTTCTTCTGTTCGATGTCCATGACTTTTCCTTGGTATTCGAAGTAATGGCCCACTAATGAACGCTTAGATTGGAACATGCACGTCATGCCGTGGATTTGAATTTCAATTTCCACTTCGGCGTTTTCTTTTATGTCAATGACGCTGTCCATATTTAATTCCTTAGCCAGCACTGCCCGCCGTGCGCCTTTGCGTCCCCAGTAATTGCAGGAATAGTAGTTGGTTCCCGTTGTTTCCGTGCTCCAGTGCAGTTTGAGCCCGGGAGCCGCTTCACGCGCCGCCATTAAAACGGCCGGATCACCGAAAACAGCCGCATCCACGCCGGCTTCCTGCAAAAAAGCAAGATAGCCGTTCAGCTCGTCCACTTTTTCATTGTGAAAAATAGCATTGACGGCAGCGTACACTTTCGCGCCTTTTTGATGAGCTGTTTTTACGGCTTCTTTAATATCTTCTCTTGAAAATTCCCCGGCCAGTCTCAGGCCGTATCTTTGTTCTCCGACTAACAGCGCCGTTGCCCCCGCTTGAATGAGCGGAAGAATATCCTGTACGGAAGTCGGAGTCACCAAAAGTTCAGGTTTTTTCATGATCATTCACCTCTTCTTTTTACTGATGGCGATGCCGTCTCCGACCGGCAGTATGACCGTTTGATAGTCAGGCCGGTTCATCAGCCATTGGTTATATTGATCAATTTTTTCAACAAGCTTCCGTCTTCTTTTCGGCTCAATTTCCGAGTGATCTTGTGCCACCAGCCCTTTAAACAGAACATTGTCTGTGAAAATGACCCCGTCCGGCGCAAGCATCGGTTCATAGAGCTCAAAAAAGTTCGTGTACTGGCCTTTTGCCGCGTCGATAAAAATGGCATCATAAGGAGCCGTGACACGGACAGACTCAGAAAGTTCAAGCGCATCCCCGTACAGTACGTGAATCCGATTTTCCATTTCAAAGTCTTTTATATTGTTCACAGCTTCTTCATAGCGTTTGTCGTCCCGTTCAATCGTGTAAATATTCGCATCCGGAAGTTCAAGCGCCATCCGTATAGCCGAATATCCGATTGCCGTGCCGATTTCCAAGATGTTTTTCGCCTGTTGAATCGACAGCATTTGAAGCAGCACTTCAATGCCCGCTTCTTCCATAATCGGAACATGGTGCTCTTTTGCATAGGCTTCAAGCTTTTTCACTTTATCAGGCCGAGGCTTCAGCATCGCGTTTATATACTCGTTTATTTGTTCATACCGATCATTCACGGCAAACAGCCTCCGTTCTAAAAAGGAGTGCCCCTGACGAATCCGCGGGGACACTCTCTTAAGACACTTCTTTATCCATAAGTAAACAACCCGATATATTTTATCATAAAACCTTTCAGAATGGAATAAAAGGAGAGCTTTTGCCCTCCTTTATTCACTGTCTTTTTTGGAAATATACTTTTCCTTCGCTTTATTATGATCTTTTAATGTTTTCGTGAATACGACCTCACCGTTTGATTTTGCCAGGAAATAGAGATAATCCGTTTTGTCAGGGTTAAGAGCCGCTTCCCACGATGAATCCCCGGCGTTTGCAATCGGTCCCGGCGGCAGCCCCTTATGTTTATACGTGTTAAACGGCGAATCAATTTTCAGGTCTTTGTAGAAGACCCGGCTCTTATGCCTTCCGGCCGCATATAATACCGTCGGGTCAGTCTGCAGCGGCATTTTTTCTGCAAGTCTGTTGTAAAAGACGCTTGCGATTTTGTGACGGTCGGCTTTGGCTGTGGCTTCCTCTTCGATAAGCGATGCCATCGTCAGCGCGTTATGGACGGAAAGTTTCTTTTTTTCCAGTTCAGATTTATATGTTTCGATACGGGTGTTTGTTTCCTGAATCATTGCCGTCAAAATCTTATCAAGCGATGCATCCGGATCATTAAACGGATATGTGGCCGGGTATAAATAGCCTTCGAGCGGATGCTTAAGCTTCTTGTTTGAAAGAGCGTCTGTTATTGTATCAGGAAACTGTTTTTTCAGTTTGTCGATAAATGTTTTGTCGTCCAGTTTTGCCATGATCTCTTCTTTAGAATATGATGTTTCTTTTGCGATCGCGTCGGCAATCTGTGTCAGCTGTTTTCCTTCGGGAACGGTGATCTGAAAGGCATACCCCGTAGATCCCGCGGTCAGTTTTTTGATAATCGCATCAGCGTCCATTCCTTTATTCAGATGGTAAAATCCCGCCTGAAATCCGGAAGCGCCTTTATACTTCACATACAGCTGGAATGCTTTTTTGCTTTTGATGACATGCTGATCCTCAAGAATTCCGGCGATTGCCGAAACCGAAGAACCGCTCGGAATATTAATATTGACTGTCGTTTTGCTGCCTTTGTCAACCGGGGACAGCAGAGATTTTCCATAGAAAAAAGCACCGCAAATGATGATGATCAGAGCGATCACGGAGGACAGTATTATCGTCGTTTTTTTGTTTTTGCGCAGAAATGAATTTTTAGTCTGATTGATGTTCATACAAGTATTTTCCTCCCAACAGCTCTTATACTACATGAATCGCGGGCATTCGGCAATTTATTACAGAAAAAGCCGAAGCGGCATATGCGCTCCGGCTTTTTCTGTTCATTTTATTCTTCGTCTTCTTCCGCTAAAAACGTATTCAGCGTTTCTTCGATCATTTCCCACTCTTCATCCGTTTCAATCGGCATCAGTTCGCCGTCTTCACCGTTTTCGTTCGGCTCGAAGCTTGAAGCGTGAATTTCGATTTCATCATCGTCTTGAGCATCAATCGGATAATAAAGAACATAAGATTTGTTGAATGTGTCGTTTTCAAATGTAAACAGCACTTCGCAAAGCTGTTCGTTACCTTGATCATCGACAATTGTAATGTGTTTTTCGCCGTGTTCCATTTCTTTCACCTCTTAGTTTAAACTGTCCAGATATCCTTGAAGGATCATGACAGCCGCCATTTTATCAATGACTTTTTTTCGTTTTTGTCTGCTGACGTCAGCCGCGATCAGCATTTTTTCAGCCGCCATCGTCGTCAGACGCTCGTCCCACAGCACAACAGGGACATTGTACGCTGTTTCAAGCAGTTTCGCAAATGTTTGGCTGGCTTCGCCTCTCGGACCGATCGTCCCGTTCATGTTTTTCGGAAAACCGAGTACGACCTTCTCTACATTATAGTCTTTCATCAGCTCGGATAAACGGTCCAGACCGTAATCTCCTTCAGCTTCGTTTATTTTTATCGTCTCAATGCCCTGAGCGGTCCAGCCCATCTCATCGCTTAAAGCGACGCCGAGTGTTTTCGTTCCCAGATCAAGTCCCAATATTCTCATGAGTATATTTACGCCTCTTTATGCTGTTCTAGATAGGATTTTACCAATTCCTCAATTAATTCGTCACGTTCCAGTTTGCGAATTAAGTTCCGGGCGTCGCGATGCCTAGGAATGTATGCAGGGTCTCCAGACAGCAAGTATCCGACAATCTGGTTGATAGGATTGTACCCCTTTTCCTGAAGCGCATCATATACTGTAATCAGCACTTCTTCGACGTTTGTTTCAGCAGAATCATCGGAGAAATTAAATTTCATCGTTTTATCAAACGAGCTCACCGTTTTGCACCTCTTTCCCAAATTCGCAGGCAAAGTTCAGCCTGAGGTCCTCATCTTATCATCATTCTACACTAGTTGAAAGGATTATAAAACGGATTTTATCCAATCTTCCGCAGATGCGAGCGCCTCTTCCAATTTCTCAGGCTGCTTTCCGCCGGCCTGCGCCATGTCCGGACGGCCTCCGCCTCCGCCTCCGCAGACTTCTGCCGCTTGTTTGACCATTTTGCCGGCGTGAAGGCCTTTTTCGATCAGATCTTTTGTTACGCCCGCTGACAGGTTGACTTTGTCATTTTGCACGGCGCCGAGAATGATGACCGCAGAACCGAGCTTCGCCTTCAGGTCATCCACCATTGTGCGAAGGTGGTTCATGTCTTTCGCGTTTACTTTTTCAGCCAGCACTTTTACGCCGCCGATGTCTTTTACTTTAGACAAAATGGCTCCGGCTTCCACATTGCCGAGTTTACTGAGCAATGATTCATTTTCTCTTTGCGCTTCTTTCAGTTCCGCTTGAAGAGACTGGATTCGCTTCGGCACGTCTTTTACGTTTGATTTCAGCTCGTCCGCAGCGTGCTGCAGGAGGCTGAGCTGGCTGTTCATTTCCTGATAAGCGCCTTTTCCTGTCACGGCTTCAATTCTTCGCGTACCTGCGCCGATCCCTGATTCGGATACGATTTTAAACAGGCCGATTTCAGCCGTATTCGTGACATGGCATCCGCCGCAAAGCTCCAGACTGTAATCGCCGACTTGTACGACACGTACAATATCGCCGTATTTCTCGCCGAACAGGGCCATTGCGCCCATTTCTTTTGCTTCATTGATCGGTTTCAGATCAATCGCTACCGGAATGCTCTCCCAGATTTTTTCGTTGACGATTCCTTCAATGCGTTCAAGTTCTTCTTTCGTTACTTGACCGAAGTGAGAGAAGTCAAAACGCAGACGGTTTTCGGTAACGAGTGAGCCGGCTTGGTTGACATGTGTGCCGAGAACGTCTTTCAGCGCCTGATGCAGAAGGTGGGTTGCCGTATGGTTTTTCACCACGCCGCTTCTCATTTGGTCCTCCACTTCAGCGGTGACGCTTGCGCCTTTTTGAAGCGTGCCGCTATCCACTGTGCCTTCGTGTACATGCTGGCCGTTCGGAGCTTTTTTCACGTCTTTAATGGTTACGACAGCCTGTGGGCTTCTCAGCACTCCTCTGTCACCGATCTGTCCGCCGCTTTCAGCATAGAAAGGCGTTTCATCAAGAAGAATCTGAACGGTATCCCCTTCATGCGCCTCGCTGATTAATTGCCCGTCATGAAGAAGCTCAATCACCTTCGCTTCAGTTTTTACGGAACTGTAGCCGACAAACGTGCTTTCTGCAGTAATGTCGCGCAATGCGCCGCCCTGCACCTGCATGCTTCCTACATCTTGACGCGCATTTCTCGCCCGTTCACGCTGTTTTTCCATTTCGGCTTCAAAGCCTTTATGATCAACCTTCATTTGCTCATCTTCCGCGTATTCCTCTGTCAATTCAACCGGGAATCCGTACGTATCGTACAGTTTGAATACGTCTTTTCCGGAGATGATGCCGCTGCCTTTTTCCTTTTCTTTCTTTATCACGTCAGATAAAATGGCAAGACCTTCGTTCAATGTTTCATGGAAGCGCTCTTCCTCCGTTTTGATGACTTTGGCGATAAACTCTTGCTTTTCTTTCACCTCCGGATAGAAAGCGTCCATAATTCCTGCAACAGTCGGTACCAGCTCATACATAAACGGACGGCTGATACCGATTGTTTTCGCGTATCGTACAGCCCGGCGAAGGAGGCGTCTCAGAACATACCCGCGCCCTTCGTTTGACGGCAGAGCTCCGTCGCTTACCGCAAATGCGACCGTTCTGATATGATCGGCAATTACTTTAAAGGCTGTGTCCTTCACTGCATCCTTTCCGTAAGCATCTCCGGAAATACGCTCTGCCGCTTCAATAATCGGCATAAACAAATCAGTGTCAAAGTTTGTCGGAACGTCTTGAATAACGGAGACCATCCGTTCAAGCCCCATGCCCGTATCAATGTTTTTCTTCGGAAGCGGTGTGTACGTGCCGTCCGGATTGTGGTTGAACTCTGAAAATACCAGGTTCCACACTTCAAGATAACGATCATTTTCGCCGCCCGGATACAATTCAGAATCTGACGGGTCATTGCCGTATTTCTCGCCGCGGTCATAGAAAATTTCCGTATTCGGTCCGCTCGGGCCTTCGCCGATATCCCAGAAGTTCCCTTCCAGACGGATGATTCTTTCTTCCGGAACGCCGATTTTTTCCGCCCATAGCGTATAAGCTTCTTCATCCTCAGGATGAACCGTTACAGACAGCAGCTCCGGATCAAAGCCGATCCACTTTTCGCTCGTTAAAAACTCCCATGCCCACGTGATGGCTTCTTCTTTAAAATAATCGCCGATGGAAAAGTTTCCGAGCATCTCAAAGAACGTATGGTGGCGCGCCGTTTTTCCCACATTTTCAATATCATTTGTACGGATTGATTTTTGCGCGTTCACAATTCTCGGATTCTCCGGCACAACGCGGCCGTCAAAGTATTTTTTCAGCGTCGCAACGCCGCTGTTGATCCACAATAAAGACGGATCTTCATGCGGAACCAATGAGGCGCTCGGTTCAACGGCATGGCCTTTTTCTTTAAAAAAATCTAAAAACATTTGACGCACTTCAGCAGAAGTTAAGTGTTTCATCTATATTCCTCCTTATCACTACCCGAAATTCTCTTTCGCGACAGCAAAAAAGCCCTCTCCCTATGCAAACCATGCGTTCACACAGGGACGAGAGCTGTCTCGCGGTACCACCCTGATTACAGGCCGAAAAAGGCCCGTCACCTTTCATCCCGTAACGCAGGACTGCGGCAGCCTTTAACTGCACTCAGGATTAGCTTCGGCCGATCTTCTGCTGAAGCTCCTTTCAGCGTATCGGAGCTTCTCTCTTAAACAGGGCTTCGGCGTACTCATATCCGTCACTCGAGATTCGTATGTATTCTACTCGAAATTATAGACAAGCAGAACCCGAATGTCAATGTTCCGTCCTGATCCGCAAAAAGTGAATGGCCGTCACTTTTAAAACGGCTGCTGCAGGAACAGCGAGAATCATGCCGGGAATGCCCGCAAGCTCTCCTCCGGCAAGAAGTGCAAGCATAATCACGACGGGATGCATTCTGAGACTGCGCCCGACAATAAGCGGGCTCAAAATGTTTCCTTCTATAAATTGAAGAATAAAAATCGTGACGATTACGATGATCACAGCTTTAGCAGAAATCGCCAGCGAAAGGAGCAGCGCCGGAACAGCGCCGATAAACGGACCGAAATACGGTATGACATTCGTAATCCCGATGGCAAGACCTAAGATCAGCGGATAAGGAAGGCCGAACAGCCAGAAAGAAACGCCGGCTATTAATCCGAGCAAAAAACATACGAGAAGCTGCCCGCGGATATAATCGCCGAGAGAGTCGTCCACATCCCGCAGAAATTCACTCCCCCTTTTCCTCCAAGACTTCGGCGTCAAATACCAGACCGTCTTTTTCATGACGTCTATATCCTTCACCATATAGAAAACGAGAAAAGGAATCGTCGCCGCGATCAGGATATAATCAAGCACGAAACGGATGCTTCTGATCGTGCTCTCAATCGTGCCGGCAAGAAACGTTTCTGTCTGCTGAATCATTTTATCCATCCGATGGTGCATGCCGTCAGGCCAATGATCCGTATGATTATGCAGATGTCTCAGCATGCTGTTGTAGTTTTCGGCAAGACCGGGAATGCTCTCAGACAGATCCTGCAGCTGTTCAATTAATACAGGAACCCCTTTATAAGCCCCCCAGCCGATTCCGCCGAAAAACAGGCAATAAATCAGAAGCAGGCTTAAAGTTCTAGGCATTCCTTTCTTATGAAGCCATTCAGTAATCGGAAGCAAAAGATAAGCAATAAATACTGCGATGAATATAGGAATAAAGAGAGATTTTATAACAAGCCATATGGGTGACCATAACATATCGAGCATACAAAAGACATACACTGTTAACAAAACGAGCAGACATACAGCCGTCCACATTAAGAGCTGCAGCGGTTTTTGAAGCATGATGTTTCACCTCTTGCTTTATCTTTTGACAGAAAGCCGGAATTATTCCCGTTTCCTAAAGTCAGCCTTATGTCGCAGACCTCATGGTGGAATTAATTATCTGAAATTACAAAAAAGTTTGAATATATTTTCCGAAAATTTGTATAATCATCGTAACGTTAAAGAAATTTCCATAACTGTTAGTCAATATGACGCATGTTTTTCCAAGGAGGATGACCATGATCTCATTTCAGGATGTAAATAAGCACTACGGACAGTTCCACGTGCTCAAAAACATTAATCTGCACATTAAAAAAGGAGAAGTCGTCGTTGTCATCGGACCATCAGGATCGGGAAAAAGCACGCTTCTCCGCTGCATTAATCAGCTGGAAACGGTTGATGGAGGCGTTTTAACGGTAAACGGCGCCTCCATCCATGACAAAAAAACGGATATGAATAAAGTCCGCCGCAATATCGGCATGGTGTTTCAGCATTTTCATCTGTATCCGCATAAAACCGTTCTGCAAAACATTATGCTCGCGCCGATCAAAGTGCTCAAGCAATCAAGAGAAGAAGCAAAAGAAACGGCTTTATATTACTTGAAAAAAGTCGGCATACCCGACAAAGCGGACGCTTACCCTTCACAGCTTTCAGGCGGCCAGCAGCAGCGCGTCGCCATCGCCAGAGGACTTGCGATGAAGCCCGAGGTGATGCTGTTTGATGAACCGACATCCGCGCTTGATCCGGAAATGATCGGAGAAGTGCTGGATGTCATGAAAACACTCGCAAAGGAAGGCATGACCATGGTAGTCGTCACACATGAAATGGGATTCGCCAAAGAAGTGGCGGACCGCATCGTGTTTATCGACAGCGGCTCCATCTTAGAGGAAGCTGCACCGGCTGAGTTTTACGAAAGCCCGCGTGAAGAGAGGGCGCGTTTATTCTTAAGCCGTATTTTAAATCACTGAAAAGAAACGGGGGAACGCTTATGTCACGCGTAACAAAATGGTTATCTTTCGGATTGATCTCACTGCTGGCCGTCTTGATGCTGGCCGCCTGCGGAGGGAAAGAAACGTCCGGGGGTTCAAAGGGCACGGGAAAAGACACGTTAGCTTCTATTAAAGACGGAGACAAAATCATCTTCGGCGTTAAAACCGATACGAGATTATTCGGACTGAAAAACCCAAGCTCCGGGGATATCGAAGGTTTTGATATTGATATCGCCAAACAGATTGCAAAAGATATTCTGGGAGATGAGAAAAAAGCGGAGTTTAAAGAAGTGACGTCAAAAACGAGAATTCCGATGCTGCAAAACGGCGATATCGACGCCATCACGGCCACGATGACGATCACGGATGAGCGGAAAAAAGAAGTTGATTTCTCAGACGTTTATTTTGAAGCCGGGCAGTCCCTGCTCGTCAAAAAAGGAAGCCGGATCAAAAGCACCGAGGACCTGGGAAAAGGCTCAAAAGTATTGGCGGTAAAAGGCTCCACATCCTCACAGAACATCAGGGAAAAAGCGCCCGACGCCTCAGTGCTGGAATTTGAAAATTACGCCGAAGCGTTCACTGCGCTTAAAGCGGGACAGGGAGATGCGCTCACCACGGATAATGCGATTTTATACGGCATGGCAGATGAAAATAAACAATATCAGCTGACAGGCGACACATTCACCGATGAACCTTATGGAATCGCCGTTAAAAAAGGCCAATCCGGGCTCGTCAAAGAAATCAACGCCTCTTTGAAAAAAATGAAAGCCGACGGCAGGTACGAAAAAATCTACAAAAAATGGATTAAAGAAGAACCGGCAAAATAGAATCGACCGCGGGATGAGCAGACATGCTCATCCCCGTTTTATAAGGAGTGAAAAACATGAACTTTACAATCTTAACGGAAAACTTCGATATGTATCTGGACGGTTTTCTGCACACACTGCTTGCGAGCTTCATCGCGCTGGCCGGCAGCTTCGCTCTTGGCGTTCTGATCGCAGTCATGAGAATCACGACGCTCAAACCGCTCCAATGGATCGGCACTGCGTATGTGGAATTTATCCGGAACATTCCGCTTCTCCTCATCACATTCGTTTTTTATTTCGGACTTCCGAATGCCGGATTGAGACTGGACGGCTTTCAGGCGGGAACGATCGCACTGACGATTTATACATCCGCCTTTATCGCAGAAGCCATCAGAGCCGGAATTCAGACTGTCTCTAAGGGACAAATGGAAGCGGCCAGATCGTCAGGCTTCACCTACAGTCAGGCAATGAGATACGTGATTCTCCCTCAGGCTGTTAAAATCGTAATTCCCCCGCTCGGAAACCAATTTCTCAACCTTGTCAAAAACTCATCAATTCTCGGCGTGGTGGCGGGACTGGATTTGATGTATCAGGCCGATCTCGTTTCTTCAAGCACTCTCGTCGTGTTTGATGTTTATATCTTTGTGGCGCTTTTTTATTTGATTTTAACGGTACCGCTCAGCATCGGGGTTCACTATTTGGAAAGACGCCTCGGAAAAAGTTATTAAAGAAGGAGAGTGAACAACATGGATTTTAGCGGCGCCTATACACCTGACCATCTGCTGTTTTTATGGAACGGCTTTTTGATCACGCTTTATGTTGCGCTTATTTCCATTGTCCTGAGTTTTATTTTCGGGCTTGCCGCCGGCACTTTGCGCTATGCGAAAATCCCTGCTGTCTCTGGCATAATAGCCGCCATTGTCGAAACCATCCGCAACCTGCCGCTGTTATTAATCATTTTCTTTACGTTTTTTGCCCTTCCGGAAATCGGCATCAAACTGGAAATTACCGCAGCCGCCATCACAGCGCTGACGATTTTTGAATCAGCCATGCTGTCAGAAATCATCAGAAGCGGTTTGCAATCCGTTGAGAAAGGCCAGATTGAAGCGGCGCGTTCTTCAGGGCTGACCTACACGCAGACTCTTTTTCTCGTTGTCATGCCGCAGGCGCTCAGGCGTATGGTCCCTCCGATTGTGAGCCAATTTATTTCTTTATTAAAGGATACGTCACTTGCGGTGGTCATCGCTCTGCCCGAGCTGGTTCATAATGCTCAGATTTTAAACGGACAAAGCGCTGACGGGGGTTATTTTTTTCCGGTTTTTCTGCTGGCGGCCCTGATGTACTTTGCGGTCAATTACAGCTTATCTCTTCTAGCCCGGCGGCTGGAAGCGAGACAAACGTAAAAAGGATACTTCCGAAGAAGTATCCTTTTTTCTGCTTAGAACATTTTCATAACTCGTCTTCTCATCCGTTTCATACCTTTTTTATTAAGCATATCGGACTGAGAAGCCATACGATACATAACGGCTCCAGCTCCTAAAGCCAATAGAGAGGTCATTGTTCTGCCCATCGCGCGTATCTCCTTTCAACATTAAAAATTGATACTGCGTTCGTCTTCAGAAAACAAATCATCAAGACTGCTTAACGTGCCGTCTTCCTCTACTTGATGTGTCGCAATTTTGCCTTTGGCCACCGTCAGCTCTATGAAGCAGCCCCAGCAATAGTATTGGTTTACGCCGATTTTGCCGATATCTTTACTTTTGCAGTTCGGACATACAAGCACAGACTACACCTCTTATCCGTTCAGGACGATGCCGTCTTTCCCCGCTTCAATAAGCGTATCGGCAGCGCGCCGCACTTGGCGTCTGCCTGCCAGATCTGAAAAGAAGCCGTCCGAGAGTTCATATGCTACGATTATGCCCTTGTCCAAACAAAAGTATACATCTTCCAGCAAACCGAACATTTCACCATCAGGCGATTTCACCGGCTGCATCTTAATCTGTTCAAAGGTGAAACAGCTCTTCGGCAAAGGCTGCAAGTGAGCTCTGGCGGCAGCTACGGCTTCTTGTTCCATCTCTTTTATATCACTGGCTGCTAAAAAAAGATGGCGGTTGTGAAACAGGCGTTTCTGCTCAAGCACGAAACCGAGAAACCGGCCGTCAAGAGAGAAACACACATCCGATATCATCCCCAGGCTGCGCCGGGTGTGTTCGTCATATACGATTCGTCCTTCAGCTGCATGGCATGTTCTCAAAGTGTGATCAACCACCTTTTGTTGAACACGTATAGGTTTTGCCAAGAAGCCGGGCGCCATACTTTGAAATGACTTCCACAGGCGAAAACCCGGCGCATGAACATACGCCGGGTTTTATTTACGCTTTTTCTTCCATAAAGTCAAAAGGCGTGATGCCTTCCATTCCAATATTCGCATCGTATACACTGAACGGCAGCTCTTTTTGCAGGGCGGCCAATTCTGCATCCATCTCTTCAGTCTGCTCTGTGAGCCTGTTTTTAAGTGACGTCTGTCTGACGGTGGCATCATTGTTTTTGACGCCCCATTCAAGCGCTTCTTCTTCTCCGCAAAGAATCAGAAATTTTTTGGCTCTTGTAATGGCGGTATAAAGGAGATTTCTCCTGAGCATTCGATAATAGCCTTTAACGACAGGCAGGACGACAATCGGAAATTCGCTGCCCTGCGACTTATGAATGGAACAGCAGTAAGCGTGGGTAAACTGGCTGAAATCCTTTTTCGTAAAGGTGATTTCGTTCCCGTCAAACGAGACGACGACCATGTCTTCTTTTTCCGTATTTTCTTTGGCATAAAAGATAGACACGATTTCGCCGATATCTCCGTTAAACACATTGTTTTCCGGCTGGTTGACAAGCTGTAATATTTTATCGCCCGTCCTGTAGACGACATCTCCGAATTTCAGCTCCCGCCTTTTTTCTTTCGGCGGATTCATGATGTCTTGAAGAAGCACGTTCAGTTCGTTAATTCCCGCTTTTCCCCTGTACATCGGCGCGAGCACTTGAATGTCTTTGGAAGTATACCCCTTTTTTAGCGCATTCGAGACGACTTGATCCACGACTTCTTTAATTTGTGAAGAATTACAGCGGATAAACGAGCGGTCCTTTGTGGGCGCGGTCAGCCCTTTGGGAAGCAGTCCCTTTTTCATATCATGCGCAAGTTCAACGATGGATGACCCTTCAGCCTGACGGTAAATATCTGTCAGACGCACGGTCGGCAGCACCTCAGAAGCCAAAAGGTCTCTCAGCACCTGCCCGGGCCCTACGGAAGGAAGCTGGTCTTCATCACCGACGACGATAAGCTGAATGTGCTTAGGGAGCGCCTTAAACAAATGGCTGGCGAGCCAAATATCGAGCATACTCGCTTCGTCTATAATAATCAGTTTCCCTTCAATCGGCTGATCTTCATTGTAGGTAAAGCCTTCAGCGCCATTCCAGCCGAGCAGCCTGTGAATCGTAACAGCCGGCAGACCCGTTGATTCGCTCATTCGCTTTGCGGCTCTTCCGGTCGGCGCGGCAAGCAGCACCGGAAAGGCTTCATCTTTTTTATAATCACCAGGGTCAAGCGATACTCCGTGCAGTTCACTGTACAATTCCACGATGCCTTTGATAACGGTCGTTTTTCCCGTGCCCGGTCCCCCGGTCAGTAAAAGCATCGGCGAGGACAGCGCTTTTTGAATCGCATCCTTTTGACTCGGAGCGTATTGAACGTTCATCCGTTCTTCCAGTTCACCGAGCGCAAGAAGAAATTCCGATTCAGGAAACTGATCGGCATACTCCGTCTGGGCCGCAATGTCGAGCACGCGTTTTGCGACGTTTTGTTCCGCGTAAAACAAGGACGGAAAATAGCAGCGTTCTCCTTCTATGACGATGTCCTTACTCTCCCCGAGGGCGATGATGCCGTCAGCCGCATCCATTTCCGTGACGCGGCCGCCTTCAGCTGACTGATTCAGAAGCGTTTGCGTATTGATAATCAGCTGCTTTGTCTCTATGTACGTATGACCTTCTGAAAGACACGTTGATTCAATCGTATATAAGATAGCCGCTTTGACCCGCTCCGGGTGGTTTCCTGACAGCCCCATTTTCCCGCCCAGCTCGTCGGCTTTCACAAAACCGATGCCTTCAACGTCTTTTACAAGCTGATAAGGATTTTCCTGAATTTTCTCCAAGGTTTCCGTTTCGTAAGCCTGATAAATTTTCATGGATAGCTGAGGTCCGAAACCGTATTGGTTCAGAGAGATCATAATCTGCTCCAGCCCCTGATGCCGCTGCAGCTCTCCCGCCAGTTTGTCCGCTTTCTTTTTTGACATTTTCGGCACATCATAAAGCACCGATGCATCAGCCAGAATTTTATTAAGCGCGCCGTCTCCAAGCTTTTTGACGATTTCTTCCGCCGTTTTTTTTCCGATTCCTTCAAACAGATCACTTGATAAATAGTGAATGATCCCTTCTTTTGTGGTCGGAATTTCTTTTTTAAAGTGTTCAGCCTGAAATTGCAGGCCGAACTTGGGGTGTGTGGCGGTTTTTCCGTAAAATGTGTAAGTCTCATCTTCTTGCAGCAGAGGGAAGTAGCCCGTTACGGATACGACCTTGTCTTCGATCGCCTCAGACGTTTCTGCAACCTTGACTTTCAGCACTGTATACAGGTTGGTGTCATTGTGGTAAATGACCGTATGAATGACGCCTTTTACATACGGCTGTTCTTCGATGTTCAGCTGATCCACGAGCCTTCCCTCCTTTTGTTATGATTGAGTGATAAGCTGTTTCGCATGAAGTGCGAGCATATGATCAGGCTGTATGCCGATTGCGCCTTCAAGCATCTCAAGCGCCTTTTCACGATTTTCTTTGTAAGCGTAAGCGACCCCGGCATTATAAAATGCGTCCGCATGGCTTGGGTCCTGTTCAATCACCGTCTCAAACTGCGCCAATGCTTCATCCAGCATTTCTTCGTTTGCGAGACACATTCCGAACTGGAAGCGCGCTTCCGTGTCATTTTCGTTTAATTCAACGGCCCGCTGCAAATACGGCAGCGCAAGCTTCGGCTGCTCTAATTTGACGAGAACGGTTCCGAGCATATAAAACAAGTCTCCGTTTTCCATTTCGGAGCGAAGCGCTTTTTCAAACATATCCTTCGCCTCGGAAAACGATTCCTTCATCACGTATACATTTCCCGCTCCGTAATAAGCGGCTGCCGCTGAATTGTCCAATTCAAGCGCTCTATTGTAAAATGCAAGCGCGCGTTCAAGTTCGTTCACTGAAGAAAGCAGATTTGCGAAGTTGATGTACGGCACCGGATCTTGGCCGTTTTCCTCAATCGCTTTCGTGAAAGCCTCTGCCGCTTTTTCAAAATCGCCCTCCTGCATGGCATCAATTCCGATTTTATTATAATCCATTTTTAACTTCCTTTCGCTAAAAAACCCCAACATGCGAGTTGAGGTTTTTTACATGTGTTATACGTACCACAATTTTGTTCCGTCTTTATAAACGTCATCTATCGTTCCGCCGCCGAGGCACTCTTCTCCGTCATAAAAAACAACGGCTTGTCCCGGCGTTACGGCGCGGACCTGCCCGTCGAAAATGATTTCCGCTTCATCGGCACCCGTCATTTTCACCGTTACTTTGTGATCTTCCTGACGGTAGCGGAATTTCGCCGTGCATGTCATTTCGCCGCTGTCCATCAGACCGGGACGCGTCCAGCTGATATTTGTCGCCGTGATTTTATCGGAATACAGAAGCGGATTGTGGAATCCCTGATCGACATACAGAATGTTTTTCTCGAGATCTTTACCGACTGCGAACCACGGCTCGCCGCTTCCGCCGATTCCAAGACCGTGGCGCTGTCCGATCGTATAATACATCAGTCCGTCATGACGCCCTTTTACTTCTCCGTCCATTGTCATCATATCGCCCGGCTGAGCAGGGAGATATTGGCTGAGAAACGTTTTGAAGTTGCGTTCGCCGATAAAGCAGATTCCCGTGCTGTCTTTTTTCGCAGCTGTCGCAAGTTCCGCTTCTTTGGCGATTTCCCGCACGCGGCTTTTTTGCAGATCACCGATCGGGAACATGACTTTGCTGAGCTGTTCCTGATTGAGCTGATTCAGAAAATAAGTCTGGTCCTTGTTTTCATCCAGACCGCGAAGCATGCGCACTGTACCTGCGCTTCTGTCCACGCGGGCGTAATGGCCCGTCGCAAGGTAATCCGCGCCAAGTGATAAAGCATGATCCAAGAAAGCCTTAAACTTAATTTCTTTATTGCACATGACATCCGGATTAGGGGTTCTTCCGGCTTTATATTCATCAAGGAAATACTGAAATACCTTTTCCCAATATTGCTTTTCAAAATTGACGGCATAATACGGAATTCCGATTTGGTTGCAGACCCGGATGACGTCTTCATAATCTTCCGTCGCCGTGCAAAAACCGTTTTCGTCCGTATCATCCCAGTTTTTCATAAAAATTCCGATTACATCGTAGCCCTGCTCCTTCAGCAGAAGGGCCGCCACAGAAGAGTCCACTCCGCCGGACATGCCGACTACGACTCTTGTATTCTCCGGCCGTTTTTCCATTTGCATTCACTCCATTAAAAACGTAAGTCCGCCGTTTTAAGCAAGCCGTTTAACGACGTCGGCAAGCTTTTCGGCGGCTGTTTCGATTTGTTCCGCCGTATTGCCGAGGCCGAAGCTGAGACGGATTGACGAGGTCAGTCTGCCGCTTTCACTTCCGAACATGGCCGTAAGCACATGGGACGGAAGAACGGATCCCGCCGTACACGCGGATCCGCTGGAGACGGCAACGCCTTCCATGTCAAGATTGACCAGCAGCGCTTCCACCGGCACACCGGGAAAGTAAAGATTTAAAATATGAGGCAGGCAGTTCTCGGCATCTCCGTTCACCTCCGCTGTCACGCCGGCTCTTTCCAGCGTGCTCATGATGATGTTTTTAAACTCCTTAAACTTCGCTGTTTTCTCTTCCCGCTCACGGTTTGAAAGAACGACCGCTTCTTTTAAGCCGGCGATGCCCGGTACATTTTCCGTCCCCGCGCGGCGCTTTCGTTCCTGCTCTCCCCCGAGAAGAATCGGTGACAGCTTCACCTCTTGATTTACATATAAAAAGCCTGTCCCTTTTGGCCCGTTAAGCTTGTGACCGGAAACAGACAGCATGTCAATTCTGCTTTTTTTCACGTCAATCGGCATATAACCGAATGCCTGGACGGCATCTGTGTGAAAATAGGCCTGATGCCCGCTTAACAGCTCTCCGATTTCGTCAATCGGCTGAATGGTTCCGACTTCGTTATTGCCATACATGACGGTAACAAGGATTGTATCATCACGGAGCGCTTCTTTCACCTGATTTGCACTGATCCGTCCTGATGGGCCGGGGTTGAGGTATGTCACCTCAAAACCGTCTTCTTCCAGCTTTTCGCAAGCGTGCAGTACGGCATGATGCTCAACAGCGGTCGTAATGATATGCTTCCCTTCATTCTTCCGCGCGGCAGCCGTCCCGAAAATCGCTAAATTATCAGCCTCCGTGCCGCCGCTTGTGAAAATGATTTCCTGTTCTTTCGCACTGATTTCACGGGCGATGTCCGCTCTCGCTTCGTCGACCCATTTCCGGGACTCTCTTCCGAATGAATGGATGCTTGACGGGTTGCCGAAGCTGCCGAAGAAATGCGGCTTCATTTTTTCAAGCACACGCTCATCCATCGGAGAAGTCGCGGCGTGATCTAAATAAATCCGTTCCATTGTTTTTTACACCTCTGGTTTAAATATAGAACATATAAGCTTCCTGCTCGCCGTCCGTGTAGCTCGCAAGGTCTTCTAACGTCGTGCTGTCCAGCACGTCTTTTACGGCGTCGCGGATGCGGATCCATAGCTCCCGCTTGGCAGGCTCTTCATCCTCAAGAACTTCCACCGGGCTGATCGGTCCTTCCAGCACTCTGATAATATCTCCGGCCGTGATCTCTTCAGGCTGCCCGCCGAGCACATAACCCCCGTAAGCGCCTCTGATGCTTTTTACGAGTCCGGCGTTTCTGAGCGGTGATACAAGCTGTTCCAAGTAATGCTCAGAAAGGCTGTTTGTTTGGGCGATGCTTTTGAGCGACGTCGGACCGTCTCCGTGCTTTTTCGCCAATTCGATCATAATGGTGAGCCCGTATCTTCCCTTTGTCGATATTTTCAATATGAACACCCCAGTCAATTCTAATTGTTAATTTATACAAGTAAATGGATATGAATAATCTGTTTAGTATCTTATAGACCAACTGTTATTATAACATAACTTATCCTAATTTTCATTGAAACACGGGGCCTGCCGCAATTCGCTTTTCTAATCGTCCGTTTTCCGTTACCCTGTATATGTAAGGAGAGATGTTCATGAAACCACTGGCGTATCGGATGCGGCCTGCCAATATCGAAGACATTATCGGCCAGGAACACCTGGTCAAAGAAGATAAAATCATCGGCAGAATGGTGCGTGCAAAGCACTTATCCTCCATGATCCTGTACGGTCCGCCGGGCATCGGAAAAACGTCCATCGCCACGGCGATCGCAGGATCGACAAGCATCGCATTCAGGAAATTGAATGCCGTCATTCATAATAAAAAAGACATGGAGATTGTCGTACAGGAAGCGAAAATGTCAGGCCAGGTCATTTTAATCCTTGATGAAGTGCACAGGCTTGATAAGGGGAAACAGGATTTTCTGCTGCCCTATTTAGAAAACGGCATGATTATTTTAATCGGCGCGACGACTGCCAATCCTTATCATGCCATTAACCCGGCCATCAGAAGCCGGACCCAGATATTCGAGCTCGAACCGTTAACACCCGATCTGATTAAGCAGGCATTGAAAAGAGCGCTTACAGATGAACACCGCGGACTCGGTTCTTACAGCGTTTCGGTGGACGACGACGCGATGGATCATTTCGCGCAAGGGTGCGGAGGAGACGTCCGCTCCGCTTTGAACGCGCTGGAGCTTGCCGTGCTCTCCACAAAGGAATCAAGCGACGGCACGATCCGGATTACACGGGAAACAGCGGAGGAATGTCTGCAGAAAAAAAGCTATACCCATGATAAAGACGGAGATGCGCATTATGACGTGTTATCCGCGTTCCAAAAATCAATCCGGGGCTCTGACGCAAACGCAGCCCTTCATTATTTGGCCCGTCTGATCGAAGCCGGCGACCTTGAAAGCATATCAAGAAGACTTCTCGTGATCGCCTATGAGGATATCGGCCTTGCAAGCCCGCAGGCAGGCCCCAGGGTGCTGAGCGCGATTCAGACCGCAGAACGGATCGGCTTTCCGGAAGCGAGAATTCCGCTGGCCAATGCGGTCATCGAATTATGCCTCTCGCCAAAATCAAACTCCGCCATCTCAGCCGTTGATGAGGCGATCAAAGATATCAGAGCGGGTAAAATCGGCGATGTGCCGAAACATTTAAAAGACGCCCACTATAAAGGGGCCCAAGAGCTCGGACGCGGGATCGGCTATCAATATCCTCACGATTTCGAGAACGGATGGGTCGAACAGCAATACTTGCCCGATCCGTTAAAAAACAAACAATACTATAAACCGAAACAAACGGGGAAATTTGAAGCCGCCATAAAGCAAGTATATGAAAAACTGATGAAGAAAAAATAACCGGGCAAGGACACCCCATGTGTTCTTGTCTTTTTTGTTTGATACATGCCAAACCGTCCGTACAAGCGGCGGATTCAAATAAAAAACAGCCTTTCTTAAAGAAGGCTGTTTTTCTTTTTATTTATCTTTAACCCGTTTAATCTTGATGTCCTTTAAGAGCTCCATCACGACATGTCCGCCCATAATCAGACCGGCCACTGACGGAACCCAGGCGTTGGAAGACGGCGGCATTTGCGCTTTGCGGATTTTCGCTTCATCATTCCCGACTTCTTTTCTGACGTCTTCACGGATGACGATCGGGCTTTCATCAGAAAAAATGACCTGTACGCCTTTTTTAATACCCTCTTTACGAAGCCTTGTGCGGACGACTTTGGCAATCGGATCAGTATGGGTTTTTGAAATATCAGCAATCTGAAAGCGTGTCGGGTCTGTTTTATTCGCCGCTCCCATGCTCGAAATCAGCGGAACATCCCGTTTCAGACATTCTTTCATCAGATGAATTTTATAATGAATCGTATCCGACGCGTCAATGACGTAATCGAGCGGATACTCAAAGAACTGCTCATATGTCTCTTCTGTATAAAACATTTTTAAGGCGACGACATCGCAATCCGGATTAATATCCGCGATCCGCGCTTTCATCAAGTCCGTTTTCGGCTGCCCCACCGTCGACAAGAGCGCATGCAGCTGGCGGTTTACGTTTGTAATGTCAACATCATCTTTATCGACAAGGACGATCCGTCCCACTCCGGACCTCGCCAGTGCTTCGGCTGCGAATGAACCGACTCCGCCGACGCCGAGAACGGCCACCGTGCTGTTTTTTAACGTGTCCAGCCCTTCTTTTCCAATCGCTAGCTCATTTCTGGAAAACTGATGTAACAAGAACCTCACTCCACATTCTGGTTTTATAAACTCGGCTTGTCAAAAAGCCGCTGGTTTCAGCGCACAAAAAATAAAGTCCCAATTGTGCCGTTGCAGCTTTCCTTCGTTTTGAACCCGCTCTCAGCAGGTGGGTGCCCTTTTTCAAATCTTGTAAGTCCTCTTTACCGAATGAAAAGAGGCATGTACGCCATTTAAAAATACGGGCTCCCAAAGCAAAAAAATGTTCGGTCAAAACTAGGTGTACAACTAACACATCAGGACTTTATTTAACTTGTCAAAATCATATCACAGCAGATTTTGATTTTCAAGAAACAAACTGCTGATCTTTACTGTTTCACTTTTCTTTTGACAGAAAGGTGAAGTTCTTCAAGCTGGGCGTCGCTCACTTCGCCGGGCGCTTCCGTAAGAAGGCAGCTTGCGCTTGCCGTTTTCGGGAAAGCGATCGTATCTCTTAAGTTTGTACGGCCTGCAAGAAGCATAACGATACGGTCCAGACCGAGCGCGATTCCGCCGTGCGGAGGAGCGCCGTATTCAAAGGCTTCAAGAAGGTATCCGAACTCCGCCTCCGCTTCTTCTTGTGTAAAGCCGAGAAGCCCGAACATTTTTTCCTGAACGTCTTTTTCAAAAATCCGGATGGAGCCTCCGCCGAGTTCATAACCGTTTAAGACGAGGTCGTAAGCCTGCGCTTTCATATCTTCAGGCGCTGTTTCAATCAGATCAAGGTCTTCACGGACAGGCATAGTAAACGGATGGTGAGCCGCATAGAAACGGCCTTCTTCCTCGTCATGCTCCAGTAACGGCCAGTCCACAACCCACAGGAAGTTGAAGAGGCTTTCGTCAATCAGGCCGCGTTCTTTACCGAGCTTTAAGCGCAGCGCACCGAGGGATTGAGCCACAACGTCAAACTTATCAGCGCCGAACAGGAGCAGATCGCCTTCAGAAGCATCCAGCGCTTCAGCCAGTTTTGCCTGCTTCTCATCATCAAAGAATTTCGCAATCGGGCCTTTTACGCCGTCAGCTTCAACTTTGACCCAAGCGAGACCTTTCGCGCCGTAATTTCCGGCAAAAACGCCGAGCGCATCAATATCTTTTCTGGAGTAGTCGCCGGCAGCTCCTTTAACATTGATCGCTTTTACAACACCGCCGTTGGCTACAGCTGATGAGAACACCTTAAATTCAGTATCTTTCACAATGTCTGATACGTCCGTCAGCAGCATGCCGAAGCGGGTGTCAGGCTTGTCGGAACCGTAGCTGTTCATCGCTTCTTCATATGTCATTCGCGGAAGCGGCAGCGATACTTCGACGCCTTTTGTTTCGAGCACGACTTTCGCCATCATCTTTTCCGCCAGAGCCATGATGTCTTCTTGACTCATAAAGGACATTTCGATATCAATCTGCGTAAATTCCGGCTGGCGGTCGGCACGCAGGTCTTCATCGCGGAAACAGCGGGCCACTTGATAATACCGTTCAAAACCAGATACCATCAGAAGCTGTTTAAAAATCTGCGGCGATTGCGGAAGAGCGTAAAATTCCCCTTCATGCACCCGGCTCGGCACCAAGTAATCACGGGCGCCTTCCGGAGAGCTTTTCGTTAAAATCGGGGTTTCAATATCAAGAAATCCGTTTTCATCCAAGAAATGGCGGATGGATTTTGTGACTTGATGGCGCATTTGCAATGTTTGAAACATCGCCGGGCGGCGCAAATCCAAATAGCGGTGTTTTAACCGGACGTCTTCAGAAACGTCAGCCGCCTGGTCACTGATCGGAAACGGCGGCGTTTTCGCCGTGCTGAGTACCGTCACCGCTTCGGCTTTAATTTCAATTTTACCGGTTTTCAGGTTAGGGTTCACCGTGCCTTCTTCACGGGCAGAAACCGTGCCTTCGATATCAAGCACATATTCGTTTCTGATTGCTTCTGCCGCGGCAAGGGCTTCTTTCGAGACGTCAGGATTGAACACGACTTGCACAATACCCGAACGGTCGCGCAAATCAATGAAAATCAAGCCGCCGAGATCGCGCCTTTTCTGCACCCATCCTTTCAGTTTGACGGTTTCGCCAATCGCTTTTTCAGTTATCTCGCCACAATAATATGTTCTTCCAAACATAGCGTTCCTCTCCTTCACTGCTTTTGATCTGCCTTTAACACTTGTATCAGCTCGTCTAACACCACTTCACGCTGCTCGCCTGTTTCCGCATCTTTTACATTGATTTTATTTTGGGCAAGTTCATCTTCCCCTAAAATCGCAATAAAGCGTGCGCCGAGGCGGTCAGCCGTTTTGAATTGGCCCTTCATTTTTTTGTTTTCATAATCGATTTCACTTGAGATGCCCGCTTCTCTCAGTTTGTACACGAGGGAAACGGAATAATCCTTCGCTTTTTCTCCGAGCGTCACGATATAGCAGTCAATCCCCTGATTGACGGGAAGCTCTGCTTTCTCAGCGTCAATGGCTGCCAGCAGACGTTCGATGCTCATTGCAAATCCGATACCCGGCGCTTCAGGTCCGCCGATCTGTTCAACAAGCCCGTCATAGCGGCCCCCTCCGGCAAGTGTTGTAATCGCTCCGAAACCTTCCGCGTTGCTCATGATTTCAAAAGCGGTATGATTGTAGTAGTCAAGTCCTCTGACAAGGTTCGGATCAATTTCAAACGGGATGCCGAGACCGTTTAAGTATTGTTTGACTTTCTCAAAATAAGCGGCTGATTCTTCATTTAAGTAATCAAGAATGGACGGTGCCGATTTCATCAGTTCATGTTCTCTGTCTTTCTTGCAATCAAGAATTCTGAGCGGATTTGTGTGCAGGCGCGACTGGCAGTCTGAGCAAAATTCTCCGATGCGCGGTTCAAAATGTTTGACGAGTGCTTCACGGTAGGCTTTGCGGCTCTCCTGGTCACCGAGGCTGTTCAGCACAAGCTTGACATTTTTCAAACCGGCTTTACGGTAAATGCTCATCGCAAGCGCAATGACTTCAGCATCCACAGCCGGATCTTTGGAGCCGATCGCTTCAATTCCGAATTGATAGAATTGGCGGAAGCGTCCCGTCTGCGGACGTTCATAACGGAACATCGGTCCGACATAATACAGCTTCGTCGGCTGCACCGGGTTCGCAAATAATTTATTTTCATTGAACGCGCGGACTGCGGCGGCTGTTCCTTCCGGCCGAAGCGTCAGGCTTCTCCCTTTACGGTCTTCAAACGTGTACATTTCTTTCTGCACGATATCTGTAGATTCACCGACGCCTCTTGCGAACAATTCCGTATGCTCGAAAATCGGCGTGCGGATTTCTTTATATTGATAAGTGCGGCACGTCTCTCTCATAATTTGTTCGACGAACTGCCATCTGTCTGATTCACCCGGCAGTATATCCTGTGTGCCTCTTGGAATGTGATATGCCATGTAACAGGCCTCCTTAATGTCTTTCTTCAAATAAAAAAACTCCCGCTCCTACTATACATGTATAGTAGGGACGAGAGTTATACCCGTGGTGCCACCCTAGTTGGAATGCTGAAGCATCCCCGCTCTGACCGTTAACGCAGGTTCACGTCCGCTGCCTAATGACTCGCAAAAGCGTTCAGCAGGGAACCTCCGGAGTGTTGTTTCGAGAAAGATGCAGTGCGGATCCGCTTTCAGCCCGGGACGGTTCCTCTCTTCTCCATGCATTCTGACCTACTCTTCTCCATTATCGGTTCAAAATCGTTATTTTGACTTATGTACATCAATTTCTATTATAATAATGGGATTGCACTCCCCTGTCAAGTTTTATTCCGTCTGTTTTTCCTTGCGACTGCATCTTTCGATAAAAGACCGAACTCCGTCGCCGTCTCTTCAAGAAAACCCGCCTTCTCTTTATCGCTCTGATCACTGAAGTGCAGATTTCCTTCCGCATCATGCAGCGCGCGTCCCATTTTTGGTTGATATTTCATGATTTGCACACCTTTTCGCTGTATTTACAACTAGTATAAACAAACCATTTTATTTTTATTTAACATTCAACAAGGAAAATACGATATTATACAAGAATGTATTTTAGTTAGTTCAGAAAGGAGGACAGCCATGAATAAGAAAACTCTTGCTCTTATTTTATGCGGCGTCATCATCACGGCACTTCTTCCGTCATTTCATACCGCAATCGCCGCTGAGGGAGAAGCGGTTATCGCGACAGACAAGATCAATGTCAGAGGCGGTCCCGGCCTGAGCTATGGAATAAAGGCTGAAGTGAAAAAAGGGGAAAGATACCCGATCACAAAAGAAGAGGGAGACTGGGTACAGCTCCAGCTGAGTCCCGGTAAGACCGGATGGGTCGTTTCCTGGCTGATATCAAAAACAGCCGGAGGAGCAGACCATTCATCCGCAACAAGCGGAACGGTCACTTCCAACGACCCTGATCTCCGCATCAGAAAAGGCCCGGGGACATCATATGAAGTCATCGGCAAACTTCCGCAAGGCGCACATGCTTCTGTGCTGGACAAGAACAGCGGCTGGGTGAATATTTCTTATCAAGGCACAAGCGGGTGGGTTTCTTCCGAATACGTCACCGCAGACAGCGGCGGATCGGATTCGAAAGCAACTTCATCCCAAAACGGTTCAAAGAACGGGACGGTAGGCGTTTCTTCATTGAATGTCAGAAGTGCAGCGTCACATGATTCAGCGATTATCACTAAATTATCACGCGGAGCAAAGGTTTCCATCTTAAGCGAAGACCACGGCTGGCTGAAAATTGAAGCAAACGGGCAAAAAGGCTGGGCAGCAAGCCACTACATCATAAAGGATTCCGACTCATCGGACACCCCGACCGAATCGGGAGACGGCTCTGAGGGCTCAGGCTCCTCGAAAAAAGCGTATATCGTTTACGGCGGCACCAACCTAAGGAGCTCAGCCTCGACTTCCGCTTCTATCGTAAAAAGAGCGGATAAAGGCTCAGCCTATCCGATAGTCGGTTCAAGCGGCAAGTGGTATGAAGTCCGGCTGGAAAACGGTCAAACGGCATATGTGGCAAACTGGGTCGTGCAAACGTCAAAAAGCGGTGAAGAAACAGGAGAAGCACCTTCTCCCAACACGTCAGGCGGCAGCGGATCGCTCAAAAACAAAACGATCGTCGTTGATCCCGGACACGGAGGAAAAGACAGCGGAACGATCGGCTACTCCGGAAAGTTTGAAAAAAACGTAACGATTAAAACAGCTAAGCTGTTAGCCGGAAAATTGAGAGCGGCCGGGGCAAACGTGTATATCACAAGGCAGGATGATACATTTATCAGCCTGCAGGCCAGGGTTTCAACGTCCCATTACCGGAATGCGGATGCCTTTATCAGCATCCACTATGACAGCTATGCCGATACGTCAACGAGAGGAAGCACGGCTTATTATTACAGTCCGTCTAAGGACCGCCAGCTTGCCTCAGACGTCCATTCTGAAGTAGCGAAGCGTTCACCTATTCCTGATCGCGGCGTTTTGTTTGGAGATTATTACGTCCTGAGGGAAAATAAACGGCCTGCCATGCTGTATGAGCTCGGCTATCTCAGTCAACCGCAAGAAGAAACAATCATACATAGCGGCTCTTACCAGGAAAAAGTGACAGACGGAATTGAAAGCGGATTGGAACATTATTTTCAATCATAAAAAAAAGCTGCCGAACGGCAGCTTTTTTATTGTTTAGAATCCATAATCAATGTAACGGGCCCGGAATTCGTCAGCTGAACATCCATCATGGCCCCGAATATTCCCGTTTCAACTTTGACTCCTTTTTCCCGAAGAAGTTCGTTCCACTTTTCATAAAGGAGCAGAGCCTGATCCGGCTTGGCCGCATTCATAAAATTCGGGCGTCTCCCTTTCTTCGTTTCGCCGTAAAGCGTAAACTGGGAAACTGATAAAATCTCTCCGCCCGTATCTAAAAGCGATAAATTCATCTTGCCGCTTTCGTCCTCAAAAATCCGGAGATTCACGATTTTATCCGCCAAGTAAGCGGCATCTTCCTCTGTATCTTCATGAGTGACGCCGACAAGCGCCATAATACCGGGTCCGATCCGGCCGGCGACAGCGCCGTCAACCGTCACACTCGCTTCTGTTACACGCTGAACAACTAATTTCATAGCAAGCTCCTTTTAGTTCATAACCCGTCGGACTGAATAGATGTCTCTGATCTGCTTAATCCGCTCGACCACTTTATGCAGATGATTGATGTTTTGAATAAAAATCGCCATATGAATCGTAGCGACTTTATTGCGGTCGGATTTGCCGGATACAGACGAAATGTTGGTTTTCGTTTCATTTACGGCCTGGAGCACTTCATTTAACAGCCCGAGACGGTCATACCCCAAAATCTCAATCTCAACGTTATATTCTTTGCGTCTTTGAACCTGTGATTCATGTTCCCATTCAACAGGGATCAGACGTTCCTGCGCTTCATTCGTTTTTACATTCGGACAGTCATCACGGTGAACGGATACACCGCGGCCTTTTGTAATAAAACCGACAATATGGTCTCCGGGCACGGGATTGCAGCATTTCGACAAACGGACGAGAAGGTTGTCGATGCCTTTCACGCGCACACCCGCTTCCCGTTTTCTTCCTTGCGGATACTGTTTCGGCTCGGAAGCGACTTCCTGAACGATTTTTTCCTGTTCTTCCTGATCACGCAGCTTCCGTTCTTTTTCAGTGAGCCTGTTGGCCACCTGCAAAGCGGTAATGCCGTTATACCCGACAGCCGCGTACATATCCTCTTCATTTGAGAAATTAAACTTGTCGGCAACCTTTTGAAGGTTTTCGAGCGTTAAAACATCCTTCACTTCAAAATCAAGATTTTTAATTTCTTTCTCGACAAGTTCACGGCCTTTTTCGACGTTTTCTTCACGGCGCTGTTTCTTAAAGAACTGGCGGATTTTGTGTTTGGCCTGCGACGTCTGAGCGAGTTTGACCCAGTCTTGGCTCGGTCCGTACGAATGCTTGGACGTCAGGATTTCAACGATGTCGCCCGTCCGGAGCTTATGGTCAAGCGTCACCATTTTCCCGTTCACTTTCGCTCCGATTGTTTTATTGCCGATTTCCGAGTGAATCCTGTAGGAAAAATCAATCGGCACAGAGCCTGACGGCAGTTCAATGACATCGCCTTTTGGCGTAAATACGTATACCATGTCAGAAAACAGATCGATTTTCAGCGATTCCATAAATTCTTCCGCGTCGGTAGACTCGTTTTGGAATTCCAGAATTTCGCGGAACCAGGACAGTTTTTTCTCAAATGTCGCTTCTTCGTTTGCAGCCTTGCCTTCTTTATATGCCCAGTGCGCGGCCACCCCGTATTCAGCGATCTCATGCATCTCAAATGTTCTGATCTGCACTTCCAGCGGGTCGCCTTTAGGCCCGATTACGGTCGTATGCAGGGACTGATACATATTCGGCTTAGGCATCGCAATATAATCCTTGAATCTGCCCGGCATCGGCTTCCAGCACGTATGAATAATGCCGAGTACGGCGTAGCAGTCTTTAATGCTTCCGACAAGAATACGGACGGCGAGCAGATCATATATTTCATTGAACTGTTTATTTTGCAGCGCCATCTTGCGGTAAATGCTGTAGATGTGCTTCGGACGTCCTGAAAAGTCCGCTTTAATATTCACTTCTTCAACGCGTTTTTTCACTTCATTGACAACCTCTTCGACATAAAGTTCGCGTTCCGCGCGCTTTTTCTTCATGAGGTTGACGATTCTGTAATATTGCTGAGGATTCAAATAACGGAGAGCGGTGTCTTCCAGCTCCCATTTAATTTTCGAAATCCCGAGCCGATGTGCCAGCGGAGCGAAAATCTCCAGCGTCTCATTTGAAATTCTCCGCTGCTTTTCCTGCGGAAGATGCTTTAACGTCCGCATATTATGAAGGCGATCCGCCAGCTTGATCAATATGACTCTGATATCCTGAGCCATAGCGACAAACATTTTTCGGTGGTTTTCCGCCTGCTGCTCTTCTTGAGATTTATACTTAATTTTACCGAGCTTCGTTACACCGTCGACAAGCATCGCCACTTCTTCAGAGAATGCTTCCTTCAGGTCATCGAGGGTGACATCCGTGTCTTCCACCACATCATGCAGAAAACCGCCCGCAATCGTGGAAGGGTCCATTTCCAGATCGACGAGGATTCCCGCCACCTGAATCGGATGAATGATGTACGGCTCACCTGATTTGCGGTACTGTTCGCGATGCGCGTCTTGCGCATACAGGTAAGCTTTCTCAACAAACGCAATCTGCTCCTCCGGCAGATACGTGCGCGCTTTATCTATTACTTGCTCGGCAGTCAATACTTGTTCGTTCGCCATGGAATCACCTTTTTTAAATGTAAACTGTATTAGTTTATTATCAAGAAAAAAACGAGAGATGTAAAGGGCAGAAGTTCAAAACACCTAAAGAATCTGTCAGGATGATGAAATAACAGGAAAAAAGCACCCTGACACGAGTGCTTTTTTCCATATGCGGTTAATATTTCATTAATGTTAAAATATCGTAATCGTCAAGCTTGTCTCTGCCGTCAAGGTAAGAAAGCTCGATTAAAAACGCAATACCGGCTACGACGCCGCCCAGTTCTTCGACAAGCTTAATCGTTGCTTCGATCGTGCCGCCTGTTGCAAGCAAGTCATCAGTAATCAGCACGCGCTGTCCCGGCAGGATCGCATCTTTATGAATCGTCAGTACGTCTTTTCCGTACTCCAAACCGTAATCGACTTTAATGACTTCACGCGGAAGTTTTCCTTCTTTCCGAACCGGCGCAAAACCGACTCCGAGAGCGTATGCAACCGGACAGCCGATAATAAAGCCGCGCGCTTCAGGTCCGACAACTAAGTCAATTTCTTTTTCTTTTGCATATTCAACAATTTGGTCAGTGGCGTAACGGTATACGTCGCCTTTGTCCATCAATGTCGTAATATCTTTAAATTGTACGCCTTCTTTCGGGTAATCGGGCACAATTGTTACGTATTTTTTAAGATCCATCTGTTCTATGTCCTCCTCGTACTTTCATAAGCCTCTGAACCTTGGTTCATCAGCTTATTCAGCCATTCCTTCAGCTCATGGGCCGCGGAATAATTGAGCTTCTGGTCTAATTCCATCAGCTGCTGTTTTACCTGGTAGGTTTGCGAATCTGCGAGGTCGCGTTTTTTCGCGCCGCTCACGACAGACAGCACACCATCTTCTATTTTAACAAAACCGAGATCAAAAAACACCTTTGTCATGAAATTGATTGTGTCAATTGACCATCCTTTGTGTCTCGCAAGCTCCGAACCATGCTTACTTAAGTCAAAATTGCCCCTTTTCAAGAGAAATGCGTAAAACCACTTGAAATCACTCCGCGATGGAAATGAGGACAGAAAATGTTCTTCATGATTGATAAAAACAAAATAAATCCGTTCCGGCTTCTTCCCGTCAAGCAAACGCTTGAGCCGCTCCTCTGACGGCGGCACATCCAGAAAGACGGCATACTTTCCGTCAAGCGGAAGAGCCTCCGCCTCGGATTCCGACGCGATCTGAACCAGCTCGTCCGGCAGCTCTTCGCCACGAAGTTTTCGGACAGTTTTTTCGTTAAAACTGATGAGCACCCGTTTTTCCTTCGGCAGCGCAGCAACCGTATCTTCCCACGTCCGCTTGCCTCTGATATCAAAAAGCTGCCATTCCAGCACCGCAGCGTCTTTAATCATCAGCTGAGGTTTCTTTCTGTTGTTCCATTCATTAATGGACATTTCGCCGACAATGGAAATCGCTGATCCGGGGACAATTCCGGCTTCCAGCTCTCCTTTGTTAAAGCCGACGCAATCGAGAACGGCGGCATCATTTTTCACCGTCATTTTCACGTGATTTTTATTCGCTCCGATCAAGCGCACTTCATCAAGCACGGCGTTTTCCACCATGACATGCGGTTTAGGGTTAAGCATGCCGAACGGCGAGAGCATATTCAATTCTGTAATGCTTTCAACGGTTATGTCTTCGACGCCGCAGACAAGATCAACCTCCTGAATCGGGATAAAATCCTCTTCCGTAAGGGTTTCTTCAGCTAATTGATTCAGCCTGTCTCTTAAATCCGGCACATCTTCAGCCTTTAACGTCATTCCTGCGGCCATCGGATGCCCGCCGAAATGAGGAAGAATGTCTCTGCACTGTGAAAGGCTCGTAAAAAGGTTGAAACCCGTGATGCTTCGCGCCGAGCCTTTGGCGATTCCCTGCTCCTCATCTATCCCCAGCACGACAGCGGGGCGATAAAAACGTTCAGCGAGCTTCGATGCGACAATACCGACAACCCCCGGGTTCCAGCCGACTTTTGCAACTACAATAGCAGACGGGTTTCCGTCTTGCTGCTGAACCATTTCAGCAGCCTCTTCGGTCATGGTTTTCACCATTTTCTGGCGTTCCTTATTCAGCCGGTCAATATCCGAAGCCAATTCCTCCGCTTCAAACTGGTCTTCGGTCATCAGCAGGTGCACGGCGGGATCAGCTTGTTCTATTCTTCCGACGGCATTCAGCCTCGGTGCAACCTGAAACCCGATCGTTTCCTCATCAGCTTGTCCGATATCCCCGCCGGAAAGCTTAATCAGAGCTTTGAGACCCGGCCGATTTGTCGTCCGAAGCTTTTCGATCCCAAGTGACGCAATTAATCTGTTTTCATCGTGCAGCGGCACCAGATCCGCAACCGTACCGATTGCCGCTAAGTCCAGCATAGCTTCCGGCAAAGAACCCGTAAGCGCGTGGGCAAGCTTAAACGCCACACCGACGCCGGCCAATTCTTTAAACGGATAGCTGCAGCCCGGCTGCTTCGGGTGGATGATCGCAAATACGTCAGGAAGCTCGGGTCCCGGCTCATGGTGGTCGGTAATAATGACGTCTAGGCCCAGCTCTTTTGCGACTTCAGCTTCATGAACGGCGGCGATGCCCGTATCCACTGTAATGATAAGCGAAAAACCCCGCTCTTTTATGGAGCGGAAAGCTTGTTCATTCGGGCCGTAGCCTTCTGTGAAACGGTCGGGAATATAAAAATCAACGTTTGCTGACAGCTGTCTGAGTGCCGTCAGCATCACTGATGTGCTTGTAACGCCGTCTGCATCGTAATCTCCGTAAATCATAATCGGTTCCCCTTGAGAAACCGCCAGCTTTATCCGATCAACTGCTTCCCGCATTCCTTTTAATTCATACGGGTCATAAAAGTCTGCATCCTTTGTATGTAAAAAATGCCTTGCGCTTTCGGCAGTATCAAAACCTCTTTTTACAAGCAGCGATGCCACAAGAGGTGTTATGTCCAATTGTTCTGTGAGTGATTTGACCTTTTCCTGATCAGGCTGCTGGATTTCCCAGCGCATTTTTGACGCTAACATAAATTCACCCCTCAACCACCCTATTATACTAGAGCGGACTGAGGGGTTTCAAATGTTATTCTGATCCTTTTTTCTCTTCCAGTATTTCTTCCGGCGGTGCGGCCGGTTTTCTGCCGTCCGGATCAGCCGGCAATTCAGCAGCGGATCTGTTTTCTTTCCGCAGCATTTTAATTTCCCGCTTCAGCTTCATCACTTGAAATATACCTGCTGAAAATACGATCAGCGCTCCCATTAACACAGAGCCTAAAATGACTAAAATCAGCGGCCATTCAGCGGTGCCGAACAGATAATCAACCTCAACCGCCCGCACGTTAATGACAGCAAAAATGGCGACAATCAGAGTAAATAGTAAAGCGAATATAATAGTCCATTGTTTATTCATACGTCAGCCCCCAATTATTAATTCTTATCTTTTCCCTCATTTTCCAGGGATTAAACCCCGGTCTCAGGAAATCCGGGCCGTTAACTGCTCACGGACCAGCCTTTTCAATCCGCTTCTTTCCCCGGATAAGACGAGGGTGTCCCCTTCTTCAATCACGGTATCAATGCCGGGACTCAGCTGTTTTTGCCGGTTTTTCTTTACGATCGCAATAATCTGGACGTTGTAATGCTTCTTGATATCCAAATCTCCGATTGTGCGGCTGACAGCCGGTGCGCGGGATTCGGCTTTAAACCATTCAATAACGAGATCATCAAGTGCAACTTCCACAGATTCCAGCGTTTTCGGCTTATACGTCATCCCGCCTAAAATAGCGGAAATCTGCCTCGCCTCTTCATCGTTAAATTCAACGGATGCCAAGCATTCGTCATGGTCTTTCTCATCGAAGTAATAGAGCTCTCTTCTGCCGTCATCATGAAGAATAATACTGATTTTATCATGATTTTTCGTAATGATTTCAACTTTCTGGCCGATGCCCGGAAGTTCCGACTCACGAACATTCATAAGAACCCTCCTACATGTTTTTACAATGATGATTGATTATGTAAGCGTATGTCATTATAGCAAATGCAGGTTTTAAGTTCAACGCAGCCTAAAAAACAGGCTGCCTTCTGCAAGACAGCCTGTTCCCATTTTACTCTTCGATTGATTTTTTCCCTTTAAATTCTTTTCCTTTCCATACAAGCCACAGCTGTGAAGCGATGTAAAGAGAAGAATAAACCCCTGTCAATAAACCGACCAATAAGGCGACTGAGAAGTTCGTAATTGACGATGAGCCTAAAATAAGCAGCACGACGACTACAATCACAACGGTCAAGACCGTATTAATCGAACGTGTAAAGGTTTGCTGCAAACTCAGATTCACGATGTGTTCCAGATCGGCAAATGACTTCGGCTTGCGTTTTTTCATCTGCTCGCGTATCCGGTCAAATGTAACGATCGTATCATTTATCGAGTAACCGATTATGGTGAGAATAGCGGCGATAAAGGTTACGTCAACCTCCAGCCTTGTAATGCTGAAAAACGCGACGATAAAGAAAGCGTCATACAGCAGGGATACAATCGCGGCGATAGCCATTCTGTACTCGAAACGGATTGACACGTAAATAATGATGCCGATTGATGCAATTGCCACGGCATATAAGGCATTACGGGCCAGTTCTTTTCCGACTGTCGGCGATACCGTGCTGACATTCGGTTCAGCTCCGTATTTATCCTTAAAGTACGTTTTGATTTCAGCGATCTTTTCTTTAGATGGCTCTCCGACAAACCGGGCTGCGGCAACATGGTTCTCTTTACCCGAGAGCACGATGTTTTCCGGATCCATGCCGAGAGAGTCAAAGTCTTTTTCAACCTGCTGCGCCGTCAAGGCATGATTGCTCTGCACGTCAATCCGCGCACCGCTTGCAAAATCGATTCCCAGGTTGAGCTTAAAGACCAGCAAGATGATAATTCCCGCAACGGTTACAACGCTTGAGAAAATAAAGAAGTATTTTCGTTTGCTCGTGAAATCCCATTTCTGGAATGCCGTATGCGGTTCAGTATTTTCGTCGGTCTTCTGAATGTCCATAATGTGTTTTTTCTTGACGCCGAACCAGCCTTTTTTCCGGTCAAGCCATCTGCTTTCCACAAGAAGGGCGAGCAGGAATCTTGAAAGGAAGACAGCTGTAATAAAGCTTGTCAGTATTGACAAAATCAGCATCGTCGCAAACCCTTTTACAGAGCTTGTCCCGAAAATAAAGAGCACGACCGCTGCGATGATCGTTGTGATATTCGCATCGAAGATCGTCGCAAATGACCGTCTGTTCCCTGAACGGAAAGCCGAGCGGACGGATTTGCCGAGTTTCAGCTCTTCTTTTATCCGTTCATAGGTGATAATGTTGGCGTCAACCGCCATCCCGACACCCAAAATGAGCGCCGCAATACCCGGTAAAGTCAGCACAGCCTGCATCCAGTCAAACACTTGCAGCGTAATATACACGTATACAGAAAGCGTAATGACCGCTATGAGTCCCGGCAGTCTGTAATAAAGCAGCATAAATAAGAAAACAATTGCAATCCCGATGATGCCGGCCTCAACCGTATCATGTAAAGCCTGCTGTCCGAATTGCGCCCCTACTGAAGTAGAGTATTTTTCGGTCAGTTTCACAGGCAGTGCGCCCGCGTTTAAAATATTGGCCAAGTCCTTTGCTTTTTGAACGGTGAACTGGCCTTCAATCGTGACATCCTTTGTATTTAATTCCTGGCTCACATTCGGAGCGGATACATATTTCGGATGTTTTTTGCCGACTTCTTTTTTAAATGAATCGCCTTTTTGATAATCGAGCCAGATGACGAGCTGATTATTAGGCGCCATTTTCTTGACCTTTTTCGTCACTTCTCCGAACTTGTCCGCATCCTTCAGTTTCACGCTGACAATCGGTTCGTTCGTTGTCGGATCAAAAGTTTGCTTCGCGCCGTTTTCCACGAGATCAGAGCCGTTTAAAAGCTCTTTATCATTCGTGTCCCTGAATGAGAGCTGCGCTTCCGTTGAGAGAATTTCGCGCGCCCTGTTCTGATTCGTGACGCCCGCCAGCTGTACGCGGATGCGGTTGTTCCCTTCAATCTGAATGTTCGGCTCGCTTACGCCGAGAACGTTAGCCCGGCGGTTCAGCGCCTGCACCGTGCTGACGAGCACGTCTTTTGTGATTTTATCGCCTTTTTTGACGGGCTGCACGTCGTACAGTACTTCAAACCCGCCGCGTAAATCCAATCCTAACGTAATATTATTGGCAGCCGGTTTTGTAAAATACCCCAGCCCTGTGCCGATTAATAATACGATCAGGAAAAACGCAATCAAGCGTCCTTTTTTCATTATGTATTTCCTCCTTAAACCTATGCCGTCAAATCATTATCTCAGCAGTTCATCCAAAGCTTCCTGACCTTCATCGCTTTCCAGCCAATTAGACGACTTAAAAGCTTCAACGGTTGCATAGTTCATAAAATCGCCAATTTTAACTGATAAAATATCGCCGGCCAATTCATACAGCGGCATTTCCGTTTTCTGTTTCCACTTTTTATGTATGAGGTATGACCATAAACTCTCGTGTTCAACATCATCGTATCCAAGAATTTTGAACTCTTCAAGTTTACTGTACAAAAAAGGCCGCAAATGATCCTTATACATTTCGGCGGGATGCTTCTCCATGGGCGCTCGCTCCTTTTTCCCTTTTTCTCGAAGACTTGTCATGCTCGGACGACATCGGCGCATATCTTTATTGTATATGATTCCAGGTAGTTTGAGAAGGCAGGGGTTATAAAATGGCAAAACAGACTTTTTTAAGGGGCACTCTTATTCTCATCGCAGCCGGGATGATTACAAGAATGCTCGGCTTTGTCAATCGGGTGGTCATCGCCCGGTTTATCGGTGAAGAAGGGGTCGGATTGTACATGATGGCTGCCCCGACATTTTTCTTGGCCACCACTTTGACCCAATTCGGCCTCCCTGTTGCCATCAGCAAGCTTGTCGCTGAAGCAAGCGCCCGGGGGGACCGGCAGAAAATGAAACACATTTTAGTGATGTCGCTTACCATCACCGGGATATTAAGTCTCATCTTTACGCCGCTGTTTTTATGCTTTGCGCCGATTATGGCGGAAACGATGCTGACTGATCAACGCACGGTTTACCCGCTTCTGGCGATTACGCCCGTCGTGCCGATTATCGCAATCTCCAGCGTGCTGCGCGGTTATTTTCAGGGCAGGCAGAATATGAACCCGCTGGCATTTTCCCAAGTGCTTGAGCAGATTGTGCGGATTTCACTTGTCGCGGTCTGCACGACAGTGTTTCTGCCGTACGGGATTGAATATGCCGCAGCCGGAGCCATGATTTCGTCTGTCATCGGAGAGCTCGCCTCTCTTATTTATTTATTCATTTGTTTCAAAGCTAAAAAAACAATCAGAATCAGAAAACAATTTTTCAAATCGATTGCAAATGGAAAAGAGACCTTCCGTCAGCTGATGAGCGTATCGCTCCCGACAACCGGAAGCCGATTCATCGGAAACTTGTCTTGGTTTTTTGAGCCTATTGTCGTCGCGCAGAGCCTTGCGATTGCAGGAGTCGCCACCGCTGCTGCCACCAGCCAGTACGGGGAGCTGACCGGATTTGCCATGACGGTTTTGACGCTGCCCAGCTTTATAACCTATTCTCTGTCAACGGCCCTTGTTCCTGCGATCAGTGAAGGAATGGAGCAAAAAAAGCTGCAGGTTGTCGAATACCGTCTGGAACAGGCGATGAGGCTGTGCCTTTTAAGCGGGGGCATTTCGGTGGTTATTTTATTCTCTTTCGCTGATGAGCTGATGTCCGTCATGTACGGATCGACCAATGCGGCCGTTTTTATTAAAGTCATGGCGCCGTTTTTTCTGCTCTATTATTTTCAGGGGCCCCTTCAAGCGGTGCTGCAGGCGCTTAATTTAGCCGGAGCCGCCATGATGAACAGTTTTATCGGCGCCGCTGTTAAAACAGGCCTTATTTTTGTGCTGGCGACCAGGCCTTCTCTGGGCATTATGGGCGCGGCATTGGCGATTGTGACGGGAATGGTGCTCGTCACCCTTCTCCATGCGGCCACTGTAAGCAAAGTGCTTCCGATCAGCATTAAAATAAAAGAATACGCGCTCTGTTTTGCAGTCATATTCATCTGCGGTTATGTGAGCCGATTCATAAAGCGCGCCGTTCATTTTTCAGGGTCAGAGGCTGTTAATCTTACAGGCTGGATTGCCATGACCGTCATACTATATATCGTGCTTCTGCTGTTATTCAGGCTGATTAAAAGGGAGGAGCTGATCCGGATTCCGGTCATCGGACGGTTTGTGACGCGGTAAATCCGGTTTAAGGCTCCCCTTTTTCATTTTTGATATCAATAAAAAAAGCCCCGTCTGTAAACGTGCAGAATGATATTTCCGAAAGATCCTGATATCCTCTTTTCGCTAAGTTTTTTTCGAGCCAGTGTTTATCTTTCCCGATTCGGTCTAAATGCTCGTTTTGAACGATTCCATCGACGATGAGCGGTGTTTCCAGCTGCTTATCCTTATTGTTTTTCTTTTTGACGATTGACAGTTTTCCTGATGACTCTAAAATGGCATATGATACGTCAGAAATCCTTTCGATGTTATTCTCCCTCAGCTGCATGAGAAGATCGTCAAAATTGTAGCGCTGCGATCTCATCGCCCGTTCGTCAATTTTCCCCTGTTTTATAATAATGGTGGGTTTTCCGTCAAGCAGCTGCCGTATTTTTTGGCTTTTGAGCGAGACAAAAGCAAGGCTTACTTGAATAATCATTAAAATGACAATCGGCACAATGGTATGCAAAAGCTTATCTTCTACATTTTCAATTGCCAATACGGCAATCTCGGCAATCATAATGGAAACGACAAGGTCTAAAATGCTCAGTTCTCCGATTTCCCGTTTTCCCATCAGTCTGAAAATCACAAGAATGATAAAATAAAGCACTATCGTACGAAACGTAATAATGAAAATATCTCCCATATCGCACCTCCAACGGTCATAGCATTTGCGATCCGCTCTGTTTTATGTAAGAAATGAACTGAACATGATGCTTTTACGTCTAATCCGAACATTCAGAGAATACATTTAGAAAAAGACAGGCTCCGGCTTGTCATATGTCAGGCCGCAGAGCGGAGAGGAGATCAAAATGGAAGAAACGAAACAAGTGGGTAAAGGCGTCTTGTACGGCTTAGTGGCTATCTTTGCAGTGATGCTTCTTACGAGTCTGGCGATTTCACTGCTGCTGACGGTTACGTCAATGGAAGAGTCATCTTTCAGCTGGCTGGTCACCGCGCTTTCTTTTCTTTCTTTATTTGCCGGCGGTTTTATTTCCGGCGGCAAAGCAAAAGAAAAAGGCTGGATGATCGGAGCGTTAACCGCCGTTTGTTTCTCATTAATCATCTTGCTTTTTCAATATTTAGGGTTCGGAAAATCATTTACATCCGGTCAGCTTTTGTTTCATCTCGGCTTTTTGGGAGTCAGTATGCTGGGCGGGATTTTCGGAGTGAATTTGAAGGGAAGCAGATCAGCGTAATAAAAAAAGAGCGGAGAATCCGCTCTTTTTTAGTATGTATGAGCTTCGCTGTTATTCAGCAGAAGCTTCTCTGATTGCGCGGCGGTCAAATGTTAAACGGGTGTTATCACCTGTTTTAATGACGACCTTGCTTTCATCAATTGATTCAACAGTGCCGTGCAATCCTCCGATTGTCACCACTGAATCTCCTTTTTTCAGCTCTTCCTGCATCTGGCGTACGGCCTTCTGCTGCTTTTGCTGCGGACGGATGAGCAGGAAATAAAGCACTGCAAACATCAAAATAATAGGAACGATTGTGCCTAAAGTACCCATCTGTTTCCCTCCTTTCAAAAATGGTTTTATTTAGAAGCTTTTCGCATTTGGCTTATTATAGCCGTAACGCTCAAAGAACTCTTCTCGGAAATCACCAAGACGATCCTCTCGGATAGCTTGTCTGACCTGCTCCATTAAGTGTAACAGAAAATGAAGGTTATGGTAAGTTGTTAATCGAATTCCAAACGTTTCATTGCAGCGGATCAAATGTCTGATGTAAGCGCGGGAGTAATTTTTGCATGTATGACAGCTGCACTCTTCGTCAATCGGTCGGAAATCGCGCTCATATTTGGCGTTTTTCATGTTCAGACGCCCTTCATTCGTGAACACCGTGCCGTTTCGGGCGATCCGGGTCGGCAGCACGCAGTCAAACATATCAACGCCGCGGATGGCGCCGTCAATTAAGGCATCCGGAGAACCCACACCCATTAAATATCTCGGCTTGTCCTTCGGTAAAAGCGGAGTTGTAAACTCAAGCACTCTGTTCATGACGTGCTTGGGCTCGCCGACAGATAATCCGCCTATGGCATAACCCGGAAAATCAAGTGAAACCAGGTCTTTGGCACTTTGTGTCCGCAAGTCTTCATACTCTCCGCCCTGTACGATTCCGAACAGCCCCTGCTCATCAGAGCGCCCGTGCGCCTCCAGGCAGCGTTCCGCCCAGCGGCTGGTCCGTTCCACAGAGCGTTTCATGTAATCATACTCTGCCGGATACGGAGGACATTCATCAAAGGCCATCATGATATCAGAACCGAGGGCGTTTTGAATTTCCATCGCTTTTTCCGGAGATAAAAACAGCTTGTCTCCGTTTAAGTGATTGCGGAAATGTACGCCTTCTTCTTCTATATTACGAAACTTGCTCAATGAAAAGACCTGAAAACCGCCGGAATCCGTTAAAATCGCGCGGTCCCAGTTCATAAACTGATGAAGCCCGCCAGCTTCTTTTACAATGTCATGTCCGGGGCGGAGCCATAAATGGTACGTATTGCTTAAAATAATACCCGCATCCATAGATTTCAGCTCGTCCGGAGACATCGTCTTTACCGTAGCAAGCGTGCCGACCGGCATAAATACAGGCGTCTCAAAGGAGCCGTGGGGCGTATGAACTCTGCCCAGGCGCGCTCCCGTTTGTTTGCATTCCTTTATAAATTCATAACGTATCGGTTGTTCAGCCACTTTGTATGAGGCCTCCTGTCATTCAAATTAGATAATCAGCATGGCGTCGCCAAAGCTGAAGAAACGATATTCCTCTTCTACCGCATGACGGTAGGCGGAAAGTACATGCTCTCTGCCGGCAAGTGCAGAAACAAGCATGATTAGCGAAGATTTCGGCAGGTGAAAATTGGTGATCATGCCGTCAATCGCTTTAAATTCATATCCCGGATAAATGAAGATCGACGTCCAGCCGCTTGAAGCGGTAAATACGCCGTCATGCTCGCCGGCAATGGTTTCAAGGGTGCGCGTTGATGTCGTCCCGACCGACACGATGCGCCCTCCCGACTTTCTGATCTCGTTTAAAGAGGCGGCGGTTTCTTCCGTCATTTCATAAAATTCCGCGTGCATGTTATGCTCTTCCACATCATCCGCACTGACTGGGCGGAATGTCCCGAGTCCAACGTGCAGGGTGATAAATTCAATCCGCACACCCTTTTGCTTCAGCTCGTCCAGAATCTCTTCCGTAAAATGAAGTCCGGCAGTCGGAGCTGCGGCGGACCCGATTTCTTTTGAAAAGACGGTCTGATACCGTTCTTTATCATCAAGCTGCTCTTTAATGTAAGGAGGAAGCGGCATTTCACCGAGCGATTCAAGCACTTCGTAAAAAATCCCGTCATACCGGAATTCTATTTTCCGGCCGCCGTGATCAAGTTCCTCCGTGCAGACCGCTGTCAGCCGGCCGTCTCCAAATGTCAGGACCGTTCCTTTTTTTACGCGTTTCGCCGGCTTTACAAGCGTTTCCCATGTGTCATTCTCTTCCTGTTTTAACAACAGGAGCTCCACTTTCGCTCCCGTATCTTCTTTTGTGCCGAATAATCTGGCAGGGAGCACACGGGTATTGTTCAAGACGAGACAATCCCCTTCTTTAAAAAAGCTGACAATTTCTTTAAATGAACTGTCCGTCAGCCCGCCCGTCTGTTTGTCAAGCACCATCAGCCGCGATGCGTCACGCTCTTTCAGCGGCACTTGGGCAATGAGGCGTTCAGGCAGTTCAAAATCAAATAAATCGACTTTCATTATTTCACCTTTATTCTGTCTATTGTTATTTCATTCTGCCGAAAAAATTGAGCAGGATGGATAGTATCACACTGATTACAATACAAGTAACAACGGGAAAGAAAAATGTGACATTTCCCTTTTTAACGAAAATATCTCCGGGCAGCCGTCCGACAAAGTGCCAGACTGCGCCGGCAATAAGCAAAACAGCACCGAGAACCATGAGAACCTTCGGAAAATCAGTCACAGGCGGGCGCCTCCAATCGAAAATGCTCATACACTGCCGGGGTCACGACCCGTCCCCTCGGCGTCCTCTGAAGAAATCCGATCTGCAGCAGATACGGTTCGTACACATCCTCTATTGTATGCGGTTCTTCGCCGATTGTCGCGGAAATCGTATCAAGGCCGACCGGACCGCCGCTGAATTTTTCAATCATGCCCATCAGCAGCTTGTGGTCAATATGATCAAGGCCGAGCGCATCGACTTGAAGACGTTCGAGCGCGTCGTGAGCGATTTCTTCCGTGATGCGGCTGTCGCCGAGCACCTGGGCAAAATCTCTCACCCTTCTGAGAAGCCGGTTTGCAACCCGCGGCGTTCCCCTTGACCGTCTGGCGATTTCCAGAGCCGGCGCTTCTTCGATATCCACTTCAAATACTTCAGCCGTTCGTGACACGATATCTGTCAGCTCTTCCTGCGTATAGTATTCAAGGCGCGACAGCACCCCGAACCGGTCTCTGAGCGGTGCGGTCAATAATCCCACTCTGGTCGTCGCTCCTACCAGCGTAAAAGGCGGAAGGTCAAGACGGACGGAGCGGGCGGACGGGCCTTTACCAATGACGATATCAAGGCAGAAATCCTCCATCGCCGGGTAAAGCACTTCTTCAATTGAACGGTTCAGCCTGTGAATTTCGTCTATAAACAGCACATCACCGGGTTCGAGCGCCGTCAGAATGGCTGCCAAGTCTCCCGGCCTTTCAATGGCCGGCCCTGACGTTGTCCGCATCTCCACACCCATCTCATTGGCCACGATCGACGCAAGCGTTGTTTTTCCGAGACCCGGAGGCCCGTATAAAAGAACGTGGTCAAGCGTTTCCTGCCTCATTTTCGCCGCATCGATAAACACGCGCAGATTTTCTTTCACCTTCTTTTGGCCGATGTACTGGGCGAGATTCTGCGGCCTGAGGCTTTGCTCGATTATTGATTCATGGCTGTCTGCTTCACTTGAAACGAGCCGTTCATCCATGAACATCACCTTACTTTAATAATTTTTGCAATGCTTTTTTCACATATTGATCTGTTGAAAGCACCGTTTCCTCTTTTAAGTGAGGAAGCACTTTTTTAATTTCTTTTTCGGCGTAGCCGAGAACCCTGAGCGCTTCAAGCGCCTCGTCAAGCGCCGTTTCAGCCTCTTGTTTTTCAATGCGCGCTTCATGATTGAACAGGTTGTCAATCATTTCAGGCACGACATCGGCCAGTTTGCCTTTTAAATCAAGAATAATCTGCCGCGCTGTCTTTTTGCCAACACCCGGAAATTTCACCAAAAAGGCTTCATCTTCCTGTTCAATCGCTTCGATGACGGCTCCCGGATCACCGGAACCGAGAATGGCGAGCGCCCCTTTCGGCCCGATGCCGGTGACGTTCAGCAGCTTTGTGAAAAGCGCTTTTTCTTCCCTGGTTGAAAAGCCGTACAGAGAAAAGGCGTCTTCTTTTATATGATGATACGTAAAAATGGTCTCTTGATTGCTTACCTTATAAATAAACGGATTCGGAGTGAAGACCTGATAGCCGATTCCGCCGTTTTCAATCACGATGTATTGGGGAGATACGTAATCAATCGTCCCCTTCACGAATTCAATCACACCTATTCACCTCTTTGACTGCTTATCATTGTAACACAAAAACAGCCAAAGTCTTATAGAAAAGTTAACGTATGTTCGCTTTGCCACCTTCCGTTCAGAAAAAAAAAGACATGTGTCACATGTCTTGCGTCAAAGTCAGCCGCTGTAAGTCTTAATATGATCGATCACGCTTTCAAACTCCGCTTTTGTCCTGTACGGTATACCGTGTTCCAAATGCTTTTGCAATCGGCTTTCCAACCGCTCTAAATCAATTTGAAAGAAAGACTGGATCGGCTCCGACAGCGATCCGGGACGGCCGTGAAAAGTGGAAATCACTCCTCCGTCCGTGACACCGATATAACCGTTTACCTTACTGAGCGGAGAAATATCATCAACATGCTTACGGAAAAGGACGAAACCTTTTTTCTGCTCAACGAGCGTCCAGCCGGCGTATGCGGCCCAAAAGTCTTCCATCGCCAAAACGGTTTCATCCGTATGTTCGATGCCGACATCACCGTCAAGATAAACCTTTTCCAGCTGGACGTGCACCCGAAGCGGCCCGTAATGCTCGACCTCTGCCCCGTATGCACTGTTTCCTCCGCAAATCAGGACTGCAGCTGATAAGATAAGCATAAATAAAAGACGCCCACCGCAAATTCGTTTCACCAATAACACCTCTTTATTCAATCAAACTCTTGATGCTAGTTTGACCAAAGATGCCGGTGCTTAACCGTTTTCTTTCTTTTGACGGTTTCGCCGAAAAAAAAGCAGCCCTCTTATGAAGGCTGCCCCGCTTTATTATGCCCGGCAGGCTGATATCAGTTTCATCTGTCCGGGCGTCAGTTTGAGTCGGTATCCTCTTACAGTCAAATACACAGTTTTTGTCCCGCAGCTTTTGTCGCGCTCCGTTTTTTTCATCCCGGCTCCTCCGTTACATTTTATTTTGCTTTTATGTTAACAGCGCAATATAAAGAGCGTTTTAAGACTATGTAAAGAAATGATGAAAAAATACTGCCGGATGAAATCATCCGGCAGTCCCGTCTAACGGCTGTTTTTGTTCATGTCTTGAAGCTTTGTAAAAGTGGCGTTATCAGTAAATACTTGAATTGCGCGGCCGTCCGCGAATTTTTTGGCTGCATGTTTGACATGTTTATCATCATTTTTCGTAAAAGGATGATTTGTTCTGACGGCAATGACGACTCTCGTGTCAGTCACGACGACCTGACTATCCTGTACGCCTTTTACTTTTTTCACGCGGTTTGCAATTTTTGCCGCCATTCTGATGTTTTCGGCATTGTCATACCCATTATAAGACATAGCGGCCGGCGGCGTATTGGCGTTGCGGCCGTTATATGTGCCGTCCGTTGTTAACGGAACCCCGTTATTCGGCGCATTTCGGTAAGACACGTTTGTCGTATCCCGGCGGCCGTTTCGGTTTTCCATCATTTCGGAAACAGGTCCTTGATGGTCCATTCCGTACTGGCGTCTGCCGTTATCATTGTCATTTGAATAATACCCGACCGGACGTGTTGTCTGATTGTAGCGTCCGTCATTCATGGCATTATTTGCTCCGCATGCCGTTAAACTTGCAGTCACGGCTAAAACGCCTGCGATCGTCATCAGTTTTTTGCCCAATGGAAAAACCCCCCGTGGATTCATCGCTGTGTGAGCGTTTTCCGCTCATGTTTAGGATGTGCGGCCGGCGGCGGGTTTAAGCTTGTCAGTTATGTCCATTCTTCTTCGGACATAAAAAAAGGAACGACATACATCGTCCCGACAGATTAGTCTTCATCTTCCTCCGGCCGTCCGAATACTTGATTTGGACTCGGCTGATTCGGCGCGGCATTGGGATTTGCTCCGCCGTAAGGCATAAAATATCCGGCATTTGCGCCCATATTCGGATATGGCTGCACAGGTATATTGGCGTGATGGTGATGTGAGCCATGATGATGTGAACCGTGGTGGTGATGATGGTGATGATGCGAATCATTGCAGCCGCAATCATCGTCCTTAAATTTTCCATCGTGATGAGGCTCGTTTGCGTAATGTGATGAATAGCCGCCGTAATACGGCATATGTCCGTATGGAGCACCGCCGAAACCAGATGTAAAACCATCAAAATGCTCTGCATTTTCATGGGCCTGGTTTTCATATTCACCGTAACCAGCTTGCGGCCCAAATCCCGGATGATGGAATCCGTGATGATGGAATCCGTACGGTAACGGCATCGGCATTACCGGAAAGCCTCCATAACCTCCTCCAAAACCGCCGAAACCTCCGCCTACCGGGAAGCACGGATGGCATAATCCCGAACCCGGCAGCATCGGTGTCACCGGAACAGGACAAGGACAAGGCATGCACGGAATCGGATAATGCATAAAAGGCGGTTCAACGGCCGGCATATTCGGAAACGGGACATTCGGGATGTTTGGCATGTTCGGCAGATGATAAGCTGCGTTTTCTTCTTCCATCTTTCCGGCTTCAGGCGCCTTTGGCATATTCGGGTAATTCGCGTTTTCCATGTTGATCATTTCCTCCTGTTGTGGAATGTTATTGTCATGCTCTTTTTCTTTCGGCTCGACAAAATGTGTCACCGGTTCCTCCGGCTTAGGAGGCGACCACGGCTGAAACAGCTGATTGGTCGGATAATACTGATTCATATCAGCTTCCGGCAGCACATTTTCATGCTTTTCAGAGATCGGCGGCACATACGGAATTGACGGCTTTGGTTCTTCCGGTATGGTGTCTTCGATATCCACAACTGATTTCGGTTTTTCTTTGGCATATGGATGCTCATGCTTATGCGCAGACGTTCCGAAGTTTGCCTTTGGTTCTTTTCTGACCGGAACGGCTTCTGAAGGCACCTTTATCTTCATTCCAGGCATAATTAAGTCTGGATTGCTCAGCTGATTATTCAATTTCTTTAATTCTTCAAAATCAACTCCGTATTTTTCAGCTATTTTCCAGAGCGAATCGCCTTTTTGAACGATATGAATTTTCAACGTTTTCCCCTCCTATGCACAAAACGTGAACGGTACATTTGTCATTACAATACGTTTCTTCACACTATATGCAGGCGAGCTGGGCATGATGATAAAAAATTTGGAAAGGAGGGGAGTTTTTTATTTTTACGTATGGCTCAGCATTCTGTTCAACGCACGAAGCGCTTCTGTCCGAACCGCTTCCGGAACCTTAATGACACCCTTCGGCTCGCCTTTTTCAAGCTGCTCAAGCGACCACAATAAATGCGGAAGGTCGATTCTATTCATTGTCAGACACGGACACATATCCGGATTCAGTGATTCAATCTGTTTATCCGGGTGCGATTGAATGAGGCGCTGCACAAGATTCATTTCCGTGCCGACAGCCCACTTGCTTCCCGGCTCAGCTTGTTCAATCGTATCAATAATGAATTTGGTAGATCCGCTGTCATCACTTAGCGAGACCACTTCCCGCGAACATTCCGGATGAACGATAATGCGGATGTCAGAATCCCGCTGTCGCAGCTGAGAAATATTTTCCGCTGTGAATTTTTCGTGTACGGAGCAATGTCCTTTCCAAAGGATGACCTTAATGTTTTCCGGGTGGTCGGTAAGCAATCGGTTCTGAGCCGGATCCCATACAGCCATTTCTGTCAGCGGAATGCCGAGGTCATATGCTGTATTTCTGCCTAAATGCTGATCCGGCAAAAATAAAATTCTTTCCTTTTGTTTAAAAGCCCATTCCAGCACGCTCCGGGCATTCGAAGAAGTGACGGTTGCTCCGCCGTGCCGCCCGACGAATGCTTTAATTTCCGCCGTCGAGTTAACATATGTTAACGGAATGATGGTGTTACCGTACAGCTCTTGAAGCTCTTGCCATGCTTTATCTGTCTGCTGTATATCAGCCATATCAGCCATCGAACAGCCGGCACGCATATCGGGCAAAATGACGGTTTGGTTATCATCAGTCAGCATATCAGCCGTTTCCGCCATAAAATGCACGCCGCAAAACACAATATATTCCGCATCTTTATTTTTTTCGGCTACTTGGGCAAGCTGCAGGGAGTCACCGGCAGTATCGGCAAATTGTATCACTTCATCTTTTTGATAGTGATGTCCCGGAATGAACAGACGTTTTCCGAAGGACCGTTTAATCGCGGCGACCCGCTCCTCCATTTCTTCGGTACTCAAGTTTTTATAATGATTCGGCATCATTTCAGCTGATGCAGTTAATACGTCAAAGATAGACATTATGAAAAATCCCCCTGTTCCGCCGCCGCAACATCCATGCTGATATCGGCGCTTTTTACTGAATGAGTCAGAAATCCGAGTGAAATATATTGTACGCCTGTTCCTCTATAAGCAGGCAATGTGTCGAGCGTTATGCCTCCGGATGCTTCCGTTTTGATATGGGCCGGTGTCATGGCTGCAAAACGCCGGACGGTCGCAGGCGGACAGTTGTCAAACATAATAACGTCTGCGCCCGCTTCTATTGCCTCCAGCAGCTGCTCTTCGGATTCGATTTCGACTTCTGCCGCAAGCATCTGCCCCGCCGCTTTTCTTGCCCGCTCCATTGCCGCCTTTATCGATCCGCAGGCGGCAATATGATTATCTTTAATCATGATGCCGTCATATAGGCCGAAGCGGTGATTACAGCCGCCGCCGATCCGGACGGCGTATTTTTCCAGCATTCTGAGCCCCGGTGTCGTTTTTCTCGTATCGCAAAGCTTAATGGACGGATCATCAAGACGCCTTTTGGCCTCATCCGTCATTGTCGCAATGCCTGACATTCTTTGTATAAGATTCAGGATGACACGCTCCCCCGTAAGAAGAGCCGCCGCCGGGCCTTCCATTTCAGCAAGCACGTCCCCTTTTTTCATCCGTTCTCCGTCTTTTTTCAGAGAGCGGACGCGGATATCGTTGTTTAAAAGTTTCCATCCTTCACGGATAACGGCTTCTCCGGCAAACACACCGTCTGTTTTTGCGATAATCTCGGCCTTACATTGCTGATCCGAAAAAATCGCTTGTGACGTTACGTCACCCGTTCCGATATCTTCCTGAAAAAAATGTGTCAGCATTTGCTTCAGCTGCAGAATGTCCATATTTCCCCAATCCCTTCGTTTTTTCTGATAACTGTTCCTGATGTTGAATGAATGATTTGTTTTCCATGCCACTCTTTCTCTGTCCCGGGAAAATCAGCGCGAAAATGGGCGCCTCTGCTTTCCTCCCGGATAAGAGCAGAAGATACGGCGAGTTGTGCGGTCTGCCATAAGCAGGACAGCTCCGCTTGTTCCGTTGTGATATTCTTCACATTCATATGATGAACAGGTACTTTGTTAAGCCAGGATGCCAGCGCCTGCATGTTTTCTTTATCTCTGACGATGCCCGCTCCGGCTGTCATTTTGGCTTGGAGTATGTGAAGCGTTGTGTCCGGCACTTGTAAGATGACGTCAGATTTTTTCGAAGCTTTTTTATATCTTCCGTTTAACGGTGTTTGAATGATATGTTCCGCACACCTTTGTCCGCTTGCCAAAGCTTCCAGCAGCGAGTTGCTCGCAAGCCGGTTTGCCCCATGCAGGCCTGTGCAGGCGGTCTCGCCTATGGCGTAGAGATCAGGCACAGACGTTTTCCCCCATGTATCGGTTTTTACTCCGCCCATTAAAAAATGCATCCCCGGGGCTATGGGAATTCCGCTTTCAATATCAACGCCGGCTGTTTTACAAATTTCTGTTATGGTCGGAAAACGTTTGTTAAAATCGGCGATTCGGCTGCAATTCATGTAAACTGGATTTTCTTTCATTATTTCTTCGAAAATCGCCCGTGAAACGACATCCCTCGGCGCCAAATCTTCAAGCGCGTGTCTGCCCGTCATGATTCTGCGGCCTGAACGATCCGTTAAATATCCGCCTTCCCCTCTCACAGCTTCAGAAATCAGCCCGTACACAGTCCCGTTTTTCACAAGGAGGGTCGGATGAAACTGGGTGAACTCCATATCCGTGATCTCTGCTCCCGCACGTAAGGCAAGAGCGATGCCGTCTCCCGTTATGGCGGAATCATTTGTATGATACTGATACAGACTGCCGCAGCCGCCTGATGCAAGCACTACGCAATCCGCTCTTCTGTAAGAAACGGAGCCTGAAGCATCCTTTACGGCAACGCCCGCGCACCGTCCGTGTTCAATCAGCAGCTCAACAGCCGTTTCGTGTTCAATAATCCGTATGCCGTCCTTCAGCTGCCGAAGCAGATACTCAACCAAAATCCGCCCGGTCGCATCTCCCCCGGCATGCAGAATTCGTCTTTTGGAATGAGCGCCTTCCCTGCCGAGACAAAATGTTCCGTCTGATTTCGTATCAAATGGAAATTGACTTTCTATCAGCCTGTTTATCATGCTTTGTCCGCTTTGCAGCAAATCCCGCACGGCTGTCACGTCATTATGGCCGCAGCCCGCATACAGTGTATCGTTCACATGGGAGTCAATGGAGTCATCTTCTGCATATGAAACAGCAATCCCGCCTTGAGCATAATGCGAATTGCTGTTTGTTACGTTTCTTTTCGTTATGACGGTCACTTGGTATGACGGAGGAAATGCAGAAGCACAGGCAAGGGCCGCCGTCCCCGAACCAATGATGATAATTGTTTTTCCAGACATAATCACCCTCCTGTTATATTTACACCTGTCTTGACACCTATATTTACACAAGGATAAAATAAACTCAAGCTTTTTTTAACATAAACGGATAGGAGACGGCTTGTATGATTTATCTTGATTATGCGGCGGGAGCGCCTTTAAGCCAAAAAGCCGCGGAAGTCTTTCAGCATCTCAGTACAGAAGTTTTCGGAAATGCAAGCAGCCTTCATGATGCCGGAGGGAGAGCGGCGGATGTGCTGGAATATTGCAGACAGTCTGCAGGAAAATTGATCGGCGGAGCGGCAGACGGCATTTATTTTACAAGCGGCGGCACGGAAGCGAACATTCTGGCCGTCCAATCATTGCTGCATGGCCTTCCCTCTCACAAAAAACATTTTATTACGACCGCAATGGAACACCATTCGATCCATAATGCCGCGGCGTTTTTAGCTGATCAGGGAATTGAAGTCACTGTCATTTACCCCGACAGAAACGGCCTTATAACCGAGGACATATTGGCGGCTCATATCCGTCCTGACACGGGGCTTGTTTCTATACAGCACGCCAATTCAGAAACCGGTCTCATCCAGCCAGTGGATCGCCTGGCCGCTTTTCTTCACCATCGAAACATTTTGCTTCATTGCGATTGTGTTCAAAGTTTCGGCAAACTGCCGATTGATGCAGATCAGACGGGAATCGACGCCCTTTCCGTCTCCGGTCATAAAGTATACGGCCCGAAAGGCACCGGGGCTGTTTACATTCGGCCCGGCGTCAGCTGGAAGCCGGTTTATCCGCATACCGTGCATGAAAACGGGTTCAGGCCCGGTACCGTGAATGTACCGGCCATAGGCGCTTTTACCGCTGCTGCGGAGTATACAGTGAAACACATGGCGGAACACCGTGAGCATGCAGAGAGGCTGAGGAAATATTTTTATGAACAAATTCGGCTTCAGGGCCTCCCTATTACATTTTCGGAGGAAGAAACCGGCGGTGAATGCCTGCCCCACATTGTCGGGTGTTTTTTTCACTCCTTTGAAGGACAATATGTTATGTTAGAATGTAATCGTAATGATATTTGCATCTCAACCGGGAGCGCATGTTCCGCCGGCAGTCACGGCCCTTCTTCAGCTATGAAGGCGCTGAGAAAAACCGAACGGGAAGCGCGGCAGTTTTTCCGGATCTCATTCGGAAATGAAACAACATGTGAACAGCTCGATATGCTGATACATACATTTACGGCGCTATGGGAGCAAAAGAAAGGAGAATCAGCAATTTGACAGAAGGAACGAAGCTTACGGGGGCGAAAAGACGAGACATGCTGCTTCAATGGCTGAAAGAAGCCGGCTCACCATTAACAGGGGGCGAATTGGCCAAAAAAGCAAATGTCTCAAGACAGGTGATCGTGCAGGATATATCACTCTTGAAAGCAAAAAGCGAACCGATTATCGCAACGAGCCAAGGCTATTTATACATCAGCATGAATGCCGGCGGCGAAAAAAACGCCGAACGGATTGTCGCCTGCCTGCACGGCCCGGAGCGGACGGAAGAAGAGCTTGAACTCATCGTCGATGAAGGGGTCACCATAAAGGACGTCATCATTGAACACCCCGTATACGGCGATTTAACCGCTGCCATAAGAGTCAGCACACGGAAAGAAGTTAAACAATTCATGGATCACATTAACTCGACAAATGCCGCTTACCTTTCACAACTGACAGGAGGCGTGCATCTCCATACGTTAAGCGCACCGACGAAAGAGCGGATTGATCAAGCCTGCCAAGCCTTAGACGAGGCGGGTATATTAATAAAAGATTAAAAAAAAGCCCCCAGAAGGGCTTTTTTTATATCGAATAGGATTGATATGTTCCCAGAAGCTTGACCCGGCAGCCGAGGGCTTCCATCTCTTGAACGGCTCCGGGAATGAGCACCTGATCCATCGCCTGTTCAATATCAATGATAAAGAAATAGTTGCCGAGACCCGTTTTTGTCGGGCGCGATTCGATCTTTGATAAATTCAGGTTTCTCCATGAAAAAGCGGACAGCACCCTGTGCAGTGCGCCTGATTGGTCATCTTGGGGAAGCGTCACCATCATCGTCGTTTTCGATCTTGATGACAGTTTTGCATTCACTTCAAATGAGACGTCTTTTTCAGGCGAAAGAATGACGAATCTCGTGTGGTTATCCTGATAATCCTGAATATCCCGTTTCACGATGCTCAATCCGTATGTAGCAGCCGCCATTTCATTCGCAATCACGCCGATCGGAAGTTCCGGATGCTCACTCACATACTTAGCAGCCGCACCTGTTGACTTCGCATACTCATAAGGAACAGACGAAAAATGCCGATGAAGAAATTTGTGGCATTGCGCAATCGCATGTGAATGAGAAAAAATTTTCTCAAGCTTTTTCCACTCATTTTCTCTCGAAGGGTGAACGAGCAGGTGCTGGTAAATCGGCAGCGTCATTTCCCCCACAATCGCAAGAGGCTGCTCATGAATCAAATAGTCAATCGTTAAGTTAACCGATCCCTCCAGCGCGTTTTCCAAAGGAACAAATGCAAGATCCACTTCTCCCGCAACCGCCGCATCCATGCACGCAGGTATTGTATGATAAGGTGCTTGTGTCACGCTGTTTTGAAAGCAGGAACTGACTGCTAGATGTGTAAATGTGGCTTCTGGCCCTAAATAACCGACTCTCATGTTTCTCTTCTCTCCTTACGCGCCTGACCCTAAGATCTCAACTTTTTCTATAAAATCAAATTTTCTCAGTTTATTCATTAACGTATGAATGTTTTCTTCCATTGCGGATGTGCTGATTGAGAGCGTGACATTCGCCCTGCCCTGAAGCGGAATCGACTGGTGAATGGAAAGCACGTTGCTTCCTGAGTCAGCCACCGCCTGCAAAAGCTGGGACAACGCGCCTGACCGATCCTCCAAATGAAAGAAAAGTGTGATTATTTGTTCTTTGACCATCGTGTAAAAAGGGAAAACCGCATCTCGGTATTTGTAAAAAGCGCTTCTGCTTAAATCAACTTTCTGCACGGCATCTGCAACCGATTCAGCCTTTTTTCTGTCCAGCAGTTTTTTGACTTCAAGGGTTTTCCGCATCGCATCAGGCAGAACGTCTTCACGCACTAAATAAAATGTCTCTTCTTTCACCTGCACCCCTCCCTCTTACATCAGAGAGCCTGCATCGCAAGCTCTCCGTCTTTTTAATCAATAAATTCAAATTCAAATTCCAGAAGCCGGATGATATCGCCATCTTTAGCCCCGCGTTCTCTGAGCGCTTCATCAACGCCCATTCCGCGCATCTGTCTTGCAAAACGCTTGACGGATTCGTCACGGGAGAAGTCAGTCATTTTAAAGAGGCGTTCCAGACTGTCACCTGAAAGCACAAACGCACCGTCCGGATCACGGGTAATGTTAAATGGAATTTCTTCATCTTCCATCGTGTACATCACGCGGTTTTCCGCCAGTTCTTCTTCATCATACAGCGGGAATTCAGGCGTTGTTTCCAGCTGGTTGGCGACTTCAAACAGAAGATCGCGGAGCCCTTCTCTCGTCACCGCGCTGATCGGGAAGACAGGATGGTCATCCCGAAGCTTTTCTTTAAACGCTTTAAGATTTTCAGCCGCTTCTGGCATGTCCATTTTATTCGCAACGATAATTTGCGGACGCTCCGTCAGCCGCAGATTGTATTCACTGAGCTCCTGATTAATGGTCACATAATCCTCATACGGATCACGGCCTTCCATCGCTGACATGTCAATGACATGAACGATGACGCGCGTCCGTTCGATATGGCGGAGAAATTGGTGGCCTAAGCCGACTCCTTCGTGCGCTCCTTCAATCAGGCCGGGCAGATCCGCCATGACGAAGCTTCTTCCGTCATCCGTTTCCACCATGCCCAGATTCGGAACAAGCGTTGTAAAATGATAATCGGCGATTTTCGGCTTTGCCGATGAAACGACAGACAGAAGCGTAGATTTTCCGACGCTCGGGAAGCCGACGAGACCTACGTCTGCAAGCACCTTCAGTTCAAGCACGATATAGCGCTCTTTTCCGGGCTCTCCGTGCTCTGACAGCTGCGGTGCCGGGTTAGCCGGTGTCGCAAAACGAGTATTCCCGCGTCCGCCGCGTCCGCCTTTTGCGATGACGGCGCGCTGTCCGTGTTCAGTCAGATCGGCAATGACCTGTTTTGTATCGTCATCCGTAACGACTGTGCCGGGCGGAACTTTAACAACCATATCGTCCGCGTTTCTGCCGTGCTGGTTTTTAGACATGCCGTGCTCGCCGCGTATCGCTTTGAAATGGCGCTGGTACCGGAAGTCCATAAGCGTGCGCAATCCTTCATCAACCTCAAAGACGACGTCGCCTCCATTCCCTCCGTCACCGCCGGCAGGACCGCCTTTCGGCACATATTTTTCACGGCGGAACGCAACCATTCCGTTACCGCCGTCGCCGCCTTTTACATATACTTTCACCTGATCTACAAACATAATATCCTCCGTTCTAAACCGTAAAAAACCGCTAGTTCATTCCAATTTCGGCCACACATTCATGGCCGGTCAGCTCAAATTGCATGACATCAAAGTCCTCATACCGCGATTTGCGAAATTCATCAAACACATCTGCATTCGCAATCGTTCCATGAAAATCGAGATATACAATAAGCTGTCTGTCAGGGTGATCCGTCTGCAGCGATACGGTCAGATGATTTTCACTTTCATTGCTTACCGCCAGACCGAACAGATGAAACAGTTTTCTCATCAGGTTCGACAGCTTTTGATCATATGCCGATAAATCTTTAATTTCTCCGAGCACTTCGTATTCGAGCCTCATATAACGGGACTTCCAATTAAATGTAAGAAAGTCAAACGCCAAGTGCGGGGTTTTCAGGTTTGAGAGCTTTGACTCGTGCTTTGCATCTATGACCATTTCGTCGATTATTTCAACGACCCTGTCATACTTCTGCAAACTTAAGTTTCCTTTTATCAGCTGCAGCTTATTCATCCAATCATGACGGAAATGGCCCATTAATTGGATCAGCTCATTAATCAGAGCCGCATCGCTTACAGGTTCTTCTTGTTTCTTCGATACATCCTTCATTTTCGCACTCCCAATCGTTTAATTTCTTTTTAGGAGTCTTGATAAGTGTGTACTATGAATTATAACAGAGAAGGCTTTGTTAGAAAAACACTTGTTTTTCCTGGTTCATCATGTTCCTTTTTCGGATCGCATGCACTGCGGATGCCAGGCAGAAACATTTTTGGTATCACTGCTTGGGGAACATATCCAGTGGGTATGAGAAGCTGATGTCCTCATTCAAGGCGGGGTTCACTCACGCATCCTCTGCTTTTCATTCTTGATGTTACTCCGCTTACTGCAAAAAAAACTCCAGTCAACGACCGGAGTTTTTTGTGTCATTATTGAGCTACAGGATATACGCTCACTTTTTTGCGGTCACGGCCGAAACGTTCGAATTTAACAGTTCCGTCGATTTTTGCAAAAAGAGTGTCATCTCCTCCGCGGCCCACGTTTTCACCTGGGTAGATTTTCGTTCCGCGTTGACGGTAAAGGATAGATCCGCCTGTTACGAATTGACCGTCTGCACGTTTAGCGCCTAAACGTTTAGATTCAGAGTCACGTCCGTTCTTTGTAGAACCTACACCTTTTTTAGAAGCGAAAAACTGAAGATCTAATCTAAGCATGTAACTCACCTCCTATATTTGGTTTGCAGTCAACCGTAAGTGTTCACTGTAATCCCGCTCGATCGTTTCAAGAGAAACAATCATGCCTTCAATCAGCAGCTGCGCTTTTTGCAAAGCTTCCTGATCAGCGGCTTCAGGGAATTCAAAGTAGAAATAACCCCCGTCCTCGCCTATATCAAGAATCGGTTCGAGAGGAGCCAGCGCGATAACCGCATTGACCGCCCCGAAAACGACAGCCGTAACCCCGGCGCAAACGAGATCTCGTCCATGTTCAGCAAAATCGGCATGTCCCGTCATTTCAAAGGACAAAATGCCCCCGTCATTTCGGGATCTTCGAATTGTTGCCTCAATCATGCTTACGCGTTGATTTTTTCGATTGTCAATTTAGTATAAGGCTGACGATGACCTTGTTTTTTATGAACATTTTTCTTTGCCTTGTAACGGAAAACAGTGATTTTTTTCGCACGGCCTTGTTTTTCAACTTTAGCTGTAACTGTCGCGCCTGCAACTGTTGGGTTGCCGACTTTCACGCTGTCTCCGCCAACAAACAATACGTCTTCAAACGTCACTGTTTCACCTGCTTCAGCAGCAAGTTTTTCGATGTAAACAGTTTGACCTTCTTCAACTTTGATTTGTTTTCCGCCTGTTTTAATGATTGCGTACATTCTCTGCACCTCCTATTAGACTAAGACTCGCCAGCAACAGGGGGCTTTAAAGCTCTTATCACCTGTCCCGAGCGGTTGTAGCATTGGTGCTACATATCCATAACATTAAAAAATATATCAGACCTAAAGAGATATGTCAATCTATTTCTAGTAAGGCAGCAGCAGGTCTTCCATGGAGGAATCTGTCCGTTTATCGGCAAAATATGCATGAAGCACTTCATTTTCATCAAGCTGGCTGAGCTTCTCGCCGGCTTTTTCTATGATAATGGGATGCTTGCAGCCCCGTTTAAATTCGGCCATGACATGCTTTACTTTGGCATCGGCTGCGACAGTCAAAGGATGCAGCATGGCGACATCGCGGTTTTTACCGTAATATCTCTCTAAAAGAAACCTCAGCTGAATATAATGCCGCTTGCGGTATTCATCCCATAAAGAAGCGGCGAGAAAGACGAACAGCACCCATGCGCTGACCTGGAGGGGGACGGCCAGAACAATCCAGCAGCAGAGCAAAAGCGCAAAAACGGCTGATGTCTGCAGGCTGAGGAGATGCGCTTTTTGAAAAGCCATTTGTTTAGTGAAGTATAAAAACACGAACTTTCCGCCGTCAAGCGGCCAGATCGGCAAAAGATTGATGAAGAGAATAGAGAGATTATAAAAGGTAAACATCTCAAATGTCTGCTGACTTGTAAAGCCGGACATAAAAAGGAGCCAGGCTGCCGCCTGAAGCCACACATGCTGGAGCGGGCCCGCCAGAATGACCGCGAATTCCTCTTTAAGCGGCCGGTTTCCGTGCTCCTCCACCTCAACCGTCCCGCCGAAAGGGAGCAGAAAGACGCGTTTAATGCGCCACGAAAAAAACACAGCCAGAGCAGCATGCCCCAGCTCATGAACGGATACGACCAGCAAAAGACACAGCAGCGCTTTAATGTGCCCCGTCAGAAGACCAAGCCCCATGATAATCCAAAGAAAAGGATGGACATGAATTTTGAAGAGAAGGCTGAGCCATTTATTCATCAAATGTGATCACCTGAATCGGATCTATGAATTTATCGCCATCCTGAATCGCGAAATAATACTGTCCTTTACTTTTATCGTTAAGCTTGATTGAACCGATCTTTTTTCCTTTATCGACAAAGTCATACAATGATACGTCAACATCTTTGAGCCGGCCGTAAATGCTGCTTGTATTGTCGGCATGCTGCACCTTCACCGTCAGCCCTGTTTTTTCATCTTTGCTCACTTCCGTAATGTAGCCTTCTTTTACGCTGTCGATGGCTTCACTGGCTGTTTCAACAACGACGCCTTCTCCGTTATTCTGAAAGTTTTGCTGGATTTTCCCCGCGGCGGGAACAGCCATATCCTGGCTGACCGCTACCTGACCGTCCTTCTTTTTCGTTCCCGGGGTGAGAAAAGCGAGCGGGTTTCCGAATGAGGATACAAACCAATGATTCACGGCAGCAAACTGAAATTCTTTTTGAAAGGTTTGTGCAATCGCCGGTTTAATCTGACTCAGCGGCAGTTTGTCAGTTTTATAGGCGATAGCGGAAATCAGTACGAGACAGGCGGCCAGCAGGCATTTCAAAATAATAGAATGAGCATTGATCAACGGATGCCGTCCGTTAAATTCGGGCGGATGTTCCGTTTGATATTCATAGTCCGGAAGGAGCCTGTGCTTTTCCTGCTCCTTGACCGTCTGCCATGCGGGAGGCTTCTGCGGTCGGGCATTTTGAACGAAAGTCCGTTTTGGTTCAGGGCGCGGTTTTCTCCTTTTGGCCAGTCTTTTTCTAATTTCATCAGCTCTGTGACTCATCGCCATCATCCTTTGCAATCGTTGGGTTTGTACATCCTATGCCTTGTCCATTGCAAATATGCGCCCTGTTGAACAACAAAAAAGACCTGATAAGCTGGGCTTTATCAGATCTTTGTATTCCAGTATATTTATGAACGCACGCCGAAAAACGACTTGATTTTCGCCATCATCCCTTTTTGCTGCTCTTCAAGCACCTGCAAAGGAACGGATTCTCCTAAAATACGCCGGGCGATATTGCGGTAAGCAATGCTGGCGCGGTTTTTAGAATTCATGGCAATCGGTTCGCCGATATTTGAAGCTCTGATCACTTCATCATCGTCGGCAACGATTCCGAGGAGATCAATAGACAGATGATGAACAACCTCATCCACATCCATCGTGTCACCGTTTTTCATGAGGTGATTTCTGATGCGGTTCACGATGAGGCGCGGCGGTTCAATATCTTCCTGCTCCAAAAGTCCGATAATGCGGTCAGCGTCCCGAACCGCTGATATTTCCGGCGTCGTCACCACAATCGCCTTATCAGCTCCGGAAACGGCATTTTTATAGCCTTGTTCAATTCCGGCCGGACAATCGATAATGACATAATCAAATTCCTGCTTGAGCTCCTGCACAAGCGATTTGATCTGCTCAGGGACAACAGCCGTTTTGTCGCTTGTCTGGGCAGCCGGCATTAAATGAAGCAGATCATCAAAACGTTTGTCCTTGACAAGCGCCTGATGCGTCTTGCATCTGCCTTCAATTACATCTACTAAGTCGTAAATAATTCTGTTTTCAAGACCCATTACGACATCAAGGTTGCGCAGTCCGATATCTGTGTCTACCAGACAGACGCGCTTCCCTAAAATGGCTAAGGCGGTACCGAGGTTTGCAGATGTTGTTGTTTTACCTACTCCGCCTTTTCCCGAAGTTATTACGATAGCCTCACCCAATTTCACATTCCTCCCTCAAGCCTTGTTAGATCAGGTCTTAAATGAGCCAATTGTTGAAGGCGTTCAATGACCATATTTCCGTCAGTATCTAAATAAGCACATTCCATGTCGTTCCCTTTTTGAATGTGGTCTGGGGAGCGATTTAACACATGATTGATCCTCAATTGTGTCGGCATCATTTCGGATGCGGCGATCACAGCCCGGTTATTTCCGTTATAACCCGCATGGGCAATCCCTTTTAATGAACCGAGAACAAATATATTTCCTCCGGCTCTGATCGTACCGCCGGGATTCACATCTCCGATTAAAAGCAAATCTCCCGTTACGTGAAGCACCTGACCTGAACGGATGATTTTAGAAACAGAAACAATTTCCTGCTCCTCTTTCATCCGCTGCGCTTCTTCTTTGGCGATGACTTCACTGTCAATTGAATGCACGACTAAATCTTTCTTTGACGCGATCAGATCAGTCAGCTGCTCTGCCTGTTCCTGATACAGATACCGATGCCCGAGTTTGATATGAACACTGATTTTTTGGCCTTTGCCATCAGTATATTGTTCAATCGACAGCATATTTTGAAGACCATCGAGAAGCTCATCAAAAGAACACGCATCATCCAGATGCAATGTTAAGCCGTTTTTTGTTCCTTTTATTGTTACATATTGCTGCTTTTTGGTCTTCATCAATGTTCACCTCAACAACATACTCTTTTCGTCAAAAAAAGATAAAATCCTTTTTACTCATCTCTTAATTCTTTCTTCAGACTTATATAAAACAGCCTAAAGGGCAGGACTAATATAATGGCTCCCGCAATATTCAGCACAGCGGTCGGCAAAAACCGCTGAATGACAAAGTCGTTAAACGTCATTGTGCCGCTGCGGATTAACGTCTGAATGCCGTAAACGTAAAATTCAAGCACACATACGCTCAGCACAGCGACCAGAATGACCATCAGGGCATTTGTCTGCAGCACTTTAAACGCTTTGGCCGCCAGGTAGCATAAACCGGCAAAACCAAACATATAAACGCCTAAAACACCCGTATAATTGATGTCATAAAGAAGTCCGAAAATGAGACCGTAGATCACCGCATGCTTTTGGTTGATATAAGCGGACATAAAAATCAGCGCAAGCAAAAGAAAATGCGGAACGACCTGCTGCTCGTCGGAAACGAAAGGAAAATGCACCAGATCTGTATAGATGCTTTCCGCACAAAAGACCAAAATCATAATCAAAGGGAGAAGGAAACGTTTCACGATCCTTCCTCCCCTGTTGCTACGCTTCGATTGACAACGATGACATGGTCAAGATCATACAAGTTGGCAGCCGGTTTAACGTAAGCGATTTTCGTCAGGCCGTAAGCATCTGATTCGACATCGGTTACTTCGCCGACCGTCAGCCCTTGAGGAAATACGCCGCCCGTTCCGGAGGTCTCCACAAGGTCGCCTTTTTTCACTTCGCGTTTTTCATCCGGTTCAAGGATGGTCATTTTCAGGGTCTGTTTCTTTTTATCATACCCCTCAATTAAACCGTAGCCTTTGCTTCCCTTTTTGCCGGAGATTTTGGTGGCCACTCTGTTATTGCGGTCAACATCGCTCAGCAGCTGAACGGCTGATGTGAAACTGTTGAGTCCGCTGCTTTTGATCTTCCCGACAAGCGCACCCTTTTCGTTTGTGACCGCCATGTCCTTGGCCACTTTCTGCTTTGTTCCTTTATTGATCATGATCTGCTTGTACCATTGATCAGGATTTCTGGCGATAACGGTCGCTAAAATCGGATCATAGTCGGAAATCGATTTGACATGTCCGAGTTCATCACGCAGCTTCTTGTTTTCATCTTTGAGTTCTTGGAGCTTCGCTTCATATTGTGTCTGTCCGTCCAGCTTTTGCCTTAAGCGTTCGTTTTCTTTGTACGTGTTTTTCAGGTCTTTTATGTCCCCGAAGAACCCTGCAAAATATTCGGCAGGCGTGTGAAAAATATTTTGAAATACTCCCGTCGTATCACCGATCAGCTTTTCAGGCCAGGTGGTATTACGGCCGTTCTTCAGCGAGAATCCAATCATAGCCACCAATATGATAATACACAGAAGTAATAGCATTAACCGTTTGTTCGGCATCGTGATACACCTCTTCTATTTAACTCCTGATTATCTTGTTTTTCCTTTGAAAAGATGGATGTGCTCCAGTGCTTTTCCAGTGCCGATCGCAACACAATCCAGCGGATCTTCAGCGATAAGTACAGGCATTTTCGTTTCGTCGCTGATGACTTTGTCGAGATTGCGGAGCAGGGCGCCTCCCCCGGTTAACACAATACCTCTGTCCATAATGTCAGCGGCCAGCTCAGGCGGTGTTTTTTCAAGCGTGCTCTTCACCGCGTCAACGATTGAAAGAACTGTATCACGCAGGGCATTTGCAATTTCTGTTCCCGTGATTTCGATCGTTTTCGGCAGACCTGTCAGAAGGTCGCGGCCGCGGATTTCCATTGACGCATTTTCTTCACCGGTTTCTGCTGAACCGATTTCCATTTTAATGGCTTCCGCCGTACGGTCACCGATCATCAGATTATATGTTTTTCTGATATAGCTGATGATTGAGTCGTCCATTTCGTCACCGGCTACGCGGATTGACTGAGACGTGACAATGCCTCCTAATGAAATGATCGCCACTTCAGTTGTTCCGCCTCCGATATCAACGACCATGCTGCCCGTAGGCTCCCATACAGGAAGATTCGCGCCGATTGCTGCTGCAAACGGTTCTTCAATCGGATAAGCGTCGCGTGCGCCCGCTTGTCTTGTCGCGTCAATGACCGCCCGTTCTTCAACGGCAGTAATACCTGACGGCACACACACCATAACGTACGGCTTTCTCGCAAATAATCCTTTATTTTTCACAGCCTGATTAATGTAATATTTCATCATTGTCGCAGTTGTTTCATAATCAGCGATAACGCCGTCTTTCATCGGACGGAGCGCAACCACGTTGCCCGGAGTTCTTCCGATCATGTTTTTCGCATCGTTACCGACCGCAACGATCGATTTCGTATCCGTTTGCAGAGCAACGACTGACGGCTCTCTCACAACAATTCCTTTACCTTTAACAAACACAAGCGTATTCGCAGTTCCCAAATCTATACCAAGGTCTCTTGTACCAATTCCGAACATATGTATGTATCTTCCTTTCTTAAAGCAAAAATACCCTAAAGGGAAAAACTCATAAAATCTATTATATCTTAAATCAACGAAAAAAAAAGTGTTACAAATATCCTTTTTCCTTTAAACTCACAAATTTTTTGTCACCAATGACCAAATGATCGAGCAGCTCGATGCCGATTAAATTTCCGCACTCAAAAAGCCGCCTGGTTACCTCTATATCTTCCCTGCTCGGTGTAGGATCTCCTGAAGGATGATTGTGAACGCAAATGAAGGATGCGGCGGATCGTTTGAAAGCTTCTTTAAACACCTCCCGCGGGTGGACAATAGATGAATTCAGACTTCCGATAAAAACGGTGCGTTTATGAATGACTTGATTTTTAGTATTTAAATATAAACAGACAAAATGCTCCTGGGATAAAAAGCGCATGTCCTCCATCACATACTTCGCGCCGTCTTCGGGAGAACGGATGACCCGGTGCTCCCCTGCGGCTGTCTTATGAATACGGCTGCCCAGCTCAATTGCGGCAAGAATCTGAACGGCCTTCACCGTGCCGATTCCGGGAATGCTGGAAAGCTCCTGAGCAGAAGCGCCTTTTAACAGGCGAAGCCCGTCAAACGTCCGCAGCAGCCGGTGAGAGAGGTTCATGACGGACTCGTGTTTCGTTCCCGTCCGCAGCAGGATGGCAAGCAGTTCATTGTTAGACAGATGTTCGGCTCCGAAGTGCAGAAGCCGCTCTCTCGGTTTTTCATTTTCGGGGAAATCTCTTAATTTTAACGGCAGATCACGGATGATCAACCCCTCCTTGTTCCCCTTCCCGGTTTGAACATCAAGCTTTTATATTAAATTCTTTCAGGGCTCTCATTGTTTTAGCGACAGGAAGCCCGACGACAGAATAGAAATCACCGTCTATTTTTTTCACTAAAAGCGCGCCTTTTCCTTGGATGCCGTATGCACCTGCTTTATCCATCGGTTCTTTAGTTTCAATGTAGAGCTGTATTTCGTCTTCACTGAGCGGCCAAAACGTCACTTCCGTCGTGTCACAGAACGTTTCTTTCCGGTCATGCGTCTGAATGCTGACCGCCGTAATGACTTGATGGCTTCGGCCGGAAAGCCTCCGCAGCATGTGTGCCGCTTCTTCTCTGTCACGCGGTTTGCCGAGGCACTCGCCGTCTATGCACACCATCGTGTCAGCGCCGATAACGGCTGCATCGGGATTTTCGGCCAATACAGCACCGGCTTTTTGCTCGGCCAAACATTGGACGTTTTCTTCCGGCGAAAGGTTTCGATTTAATTTTTCATCTGTGCGGCTCGCAATAATGCTGTAAGGAATCTGAAGAAGATTAAGGAGTTCTTTTCTTCGCGGAGATTGTGATGCGAGTATTAAGCGTTTCGTCATGATTGTCATCCTTTCAGGGTTTGCTTAAGAAAAAAAAGATACTTGTCTATCCTACCAAATCAAACGGGCAACCACAATTTCAGAAAAATAACTTTTTGATGACAAAATAAAAAATCCCGCCGGATGACGGGAATTGAGAGATTATTATTTCACAACGCTTAAAAGCTGTTTTTGAGCTTTCCAGCCGGATTCGGAACCGGACGTTTCCAGTTCTTTCAGCGCTTGAAGCACGGCCTCTTTCTGCTTTTTGTCAGCTGCGTCTGCGCCGTCTGCGGCCTTGGCTGCTTCAGCCACATCCGTTTTTGAAATATCTTTGCCGGTAATCGCTTTGGCCGAGAGCTCAGATGCTTGTTTAAAAGAGCCTTCCAATCCTGAATCGACCGCAAAGCTGAGCTCTTTTCCGCCCCAAGCCTCAAAATCATGGTCTATCAGTGTCTGGCCCAATTGCTGTGATAAGCTTTTTTCCGCTGCAAGACCCGCGATCACATATGTGTACCCGTCTTCTTTTGCCAGAGAGACAGCCGAGTATCCTTTTTCAGTCAGCTGGTCAACAAGCGTTTGCGCTCCTTTTTCTGATGAAAATTTTCCGGCCTGCACCGCAAATGTTTTATAGTTTCCGTCTGACTGTTCCGCTTTTCCTGTGCCGCTTGTTTCTGATTTATCTTTTGAAACGTCTCCCGCTTTCACCGTCTGTCCTTGTGAACCTTTGTCAGCGGAGGCGGGGGCGGAGGCTTCTTTACTTCCCGACATATTTAAGGCGACAAGGCCGAGGCCGGTGCCTAAAACAGCCGCAACGGCAATTGTCGTGACCGCTTTTTTAACTGGAGAAGACGGCTGCTTCTTTTTCGGAAAATGAGGACCCGTGTTTTTCTTCTGGTATGGCGGGACGACTTTCGGATCGTCTTCAAATACCTCTTGATTCTTCTCATCATCCCAATTGAAATCTTCTTCTTTCGGATCTTCATGAGATGCTGCAATCTCCTGCTCCGCCTTCTTTGTTTCTTCCCAATTTGAAAATGTGACGGTTTTCTCCCCGCCTTCATTCACACCTTCTTGTCCATACATCGTTTCTTCTTTTCCGTTAATTGTTACTTTAAGGGCATTGTTTTTGGCTTTGCTGTTCTTTTTGCTTTTCCTTTTTTTCAACGTCTCTTCCCCCTTGCATTCGTCTTGGCCGTACCTTGAACTGATCATGGTTCACACTTTAGCATAGGCGTAAAAAAAAAGAACAAGACTTTTGTCGTCTTGTCCAAAAAACGTTCGCCAAATTTTTCAATCTCCGCCTGAAGCGAGTGTGATGTAAAACGCGAACAGCTCTTCACCGTATAAGTAACTCACGGCGCTCCCGGCTGCGATGGCCGGCGCAAACGGGAAAGGCTGCTTTTTACCAATCCTGCCTCCCGCTGCGGCGCACATACCGTATACGGACCCGATTATAACGGAAAGAAAGAATGCAATAAGGACGAGCTTCACGCCGAGCGCAAGTCCGATCACTCCAAACAGCTTCACATCACCTGCGCCGATGCCTCCTTTACTGACAAACATGATAAAAACAAGCAGAGCAAATCCGCAAACAGCTCCGGCAAACCCCGCATACCATGAATCCAGCGGAGAAAAAATACGGCCGGCGATAAAAAGCGGAAGAAAAAACAGCAGAACCTTGTCAGGAATCAGCATATATTGCAGATCCGTCACAGTAACAATCATCAGCAGAGACAAAAATAACAGCGCGATTAGCAGCTCTTTTGAGAAACCGAAATGGATACCGGCAGCCGTGAATAAACATGCCGTCCAGCATTCCGCTGCCGGATACATCACTGACAGCTTCGCACGGCAGTGTCTGCACCTTCCTCTTTGCAAGATATAGGAAACAACGGGCACAAGCTCCCCCCAGGAGAGCGGCAAGCCGCAGAACGAACAGGATGAGCGCGGCGAAATAACCGAGATTCGAAGCGGAATACGGCATGCGACTGTATAAAAAAAAGAACCGAAAATCAGACCGAGAACAAACAGAATGAAAAGCATTCAGACCACACCTTTTCTATCAATCTGGCTCAGATTGTAGCATAGAAAAATACCATGCCTGAAATGGCTGAAAATGTGTTTTCTCATAAAAACACCCGGCAAAACCGTAAAATGGCTTGCCGGGTGTTCCAGGGGCTGTCAAATCAGCCGCTTTCTCATTTCTGAAATAAAATATAGAGAACCGGTAATGATGATGACATCATCCGCTCCGTCTTTTTGTTCTATCCACTCTTTCACACTGTCCGGGTTCTCATCAAAGGTCTTATCCGCAAGACCGCTTGCATTGTAAAGGTCTTCGGCGCTTGCGGCACGCGGAAAGTCAAATGACGCAAAATGAATGGAATCTGCTTCGGTTTCAAGCTTTTTAATCATTTCCTGATACGGTTTGTCTTTTAATGCGCTGAATACGACATGGACACTTTTATCAGCAAATCGCTGCCTGACCGTTTCTGTCAGCGTATCAACGCCTTCTTCATTATGGGCGCCGTCCGCAAACACTAAAGGGCGGCTTTGAAGCCGTTCAAACCGGCCCGGCCATGAAGCTTTTTTCAGACCGTTTCGCAATGCTTCTTCAGAAATGGCAGTGATTTTCAGGCGATTCAGCCATTCAGCGGCCAATATCGCCAAGGCCGCATTCTGCCTTTGATGAATGCCGATCAGCGACGTTTGAACGTCCTCATAACATTTCGTTTCCGTTTCCAGCGAAAAGCTTTCGCCGGACGGAAGCGCCGCACCATTAAACAGTCTGCATGTTTTATATAGCGACTGGCACGGAGCCTGCTTTTCTTCGGCCTCCGCTTCAATAACGCCGAGTGCTTCCGGCTGATTGACACCCGTAATGACCGGAGTGGCATTTTTAATAATACCGGCTTTCTGCCCGGCGATCTCCTCGATGGTATTGCCTAAAATCGCCATATGGTCATGTCCGATGCTTGTAATGACCGACAAAAGCGGTTTCACAATATTGGTTGAATCGAATGTGCCGCCGAGCCCCGCTTCAAAAATGACAAAATCGATATCATCCCGCTTCGCAAAATATAAAAATGCACACGCTGTAATGATTTCAAATTCTGTCACCGTTCCGGCATCGGTTTTATCAATCTCATCGACTATCGGTTTGATTTCATTAACGAGCGCTCTCCATTCCTCATCAGAAATCGGCGTGCCGTTTACGCTGATACGCTCATTGAACGTAATGATGTAGGGAGATGTGAATGTGCCGACCGTATAACCGGCTTCTTGAAGCACGGAACGGATAAAAGAGACGGTGGAGCCTTTGCCGTTTGTGCCCGCGACATGAATGGCGCGGATGTTCTTTTCCGGATGTTCCAATTTTTCCATCAGCCTTTCCATACGGAGAAGGCCCGGCTTAACGCCGAACTTAAGTCTGCCGTGAATCCAGCTGATCGCTTCTTTGTACGTATTAAACAATGAAATCCCCTCTTTTATACAACAAGGCGGTTTCTTAGGAAACCGCCCCGCTGTTTTATCAGCCTTTCAGCTCTGCGATCCGCTGCCGGACAGCTTCGCGTTTTGCCGTGTAGTCTTTCTCTTTTGCGCGTTCTTCTTCAATGACTTGCTCAGGAGCTTTTTTGATGAATCCTTCGTTGCCGAGTTTTTTCTGAACGCGTTCGACTTCTTTTGTCAGCTTGTCGAATTCTTTTTGCAGACGGGCGATTTCCTCATCAATGTTAATCAGCCCTTCAAGCGGCAGAATCACTTCCGCTCCGGTGACGACAGCTGTCATCGCTTTGTCTGCCGCGGTGATATCCGTCCCGATTTTCAGCGTGCTCGGATTCGTGAAACGCTCAACGTAAGAACGGTTCTTCTCAAGGCGTCCGGCAATATCTTCCGTAGATGTTTTAATGTAAAGTTCAACCTGCTTGCTCATCGGCGTGTTAACTTCGCTACGGATATTGCGGACAGAACGGATTAATTCAACAAGCAGTTTCATATCCGCCGCTGCCTCTTTGTCCGTATGTTCCGGAACCGGAACAGGCCAAGAGCTGATCGTGATTGACTCGCCTTCATGAGGAAGGTGCTGCCAGATTTCCTCTGTTAAGAACGGCATAAACGGGTGCAGAAGACGCATCGTCTGGTCAAGCACGTAAGCAAGAACAGAGCGGGTTGTTTTCTTCGCCGCTTCGTCTTCCCCGTACAGCGGAAGCTTCGCCATTTCGATATACCAGTCGCACACATCGTCCCAGATAAAGTTGTACAGATGGCGTCCGACTTCTCCGAATTCATAACGATCCGCAAGCTGGGTTACGTCTTCAATCGTTTCATTCAGTCTTGTAAGAATCCACTTATCAGCAACTGATTTTTCACCAGACAGATCAAGTTCGTCACACGTCATGCCGTCCATGTTCATTAAAGCAAAACGGGAGGCGTTCCAAATTTTATTTGCGAAATTCCATGTGGATTCCACTTTTTCATAGCTGAAACGGAGATCCTGTCCAGGTGAGCTTCCGGTTGCCAGGAAGTAGCGCAGTGAATCCGCTCCGTACTTATCGATGACATCCATCGGATCAACGCCGTTCCCAAGGGATTTACTCATTTTTCTGCCCTGCTCGTCACGGATTAAGCCGTGGATCAGCACGTCTTTGAACGGGCGCTCACCTGTAAACTCAAGACCTTGGAAAATCATCCGGGATACCCAGAAGAAGATGATGTCATACCCTGTCACAAGCACATCGGTTGAGTAATAACGCTTAAAGTCTTCAGCATTTCCATCAGGCCAGCCCATTGTAGAAAACGGCCACAGCGCGGAGCTGAACCATGTATCAAGCACGTCTGAATCCTGTTCCCAATTTTCGCTGTCCTCAGGCGCTTCAAGGCCGACATACACTTCTTTTGTTTCTTTATGATACCAAGCCGGAATGCGGTGGCCCCACCAAAGCTGACGGGAAATACACCAATCACGGATGTTTTCCATCCAGTGCAGGTACGTTTTCTCGAAACGGTCAGGAACGAAGTGAACTTTCTCTTCTTTCGACTGAAGGTCAACCGCCGCATCGGCCAGCGGCTGCATTTTGACAAACCATTGTGTGGACAGATACGGCTCAACAACGGCGCCGCTTCTCTCACTGTGTCCGACTGAATGCATATGGTCTTCGATTTTAAAGAGAACGCCTGTCTCCTGAAGGTCTTTGACGAGTTTTTTGCGGCATTCAAACCGGTCCATTCCGTTATATTGCAGCGCTTTTTCATTCATTGTTCCGTCTTCATTCATGACGAGAATCCGTTCTAAATTGTGGCGGTTTCCGAGTTCAAAGTCATTCGGGTCATGGGCAGGCGTGATTTTAACGGCTCCTGATCCGAATTCCATGTCTACGTAATCATCGCCGACGATCGGAATTTCGCGGTTTGTAATCGGCAGAATCACCGTTTTTCCGATTAAGTGCTTGTAGCGCTCATCTTCAGGATGAACCGCGACAGCCGTGTCGCCAAGCATCGTTTCCGGACGGGTGGTCGCGATTTCAATTGAGCCTGAACCGTCTGCTAACGGATAGCGCAAATGATAAAACGCGCCCTGTACGTCTTTGTAAATCACTTCAATATCGGACAAAGCCGTTTTTGTGGCAGGGTCCCAGTTGATGATATATTCGCCTCTGTAAATCAAACCTTTTTCGTACAATTTGACGAATACCTCTCGCACGGCTTTGTTCAGCCCTTCATCAAGAGTAAAACGTTCGCGCGAATAATCGAGCCCGAGCCCCATTTTGGCCCATTGGCTGCGGATGAAATCAGCGTACTCTTCCTTCCACTTCCACGTTTCTTCAAGAAACTTTTCGCGGCCAAGGTCATAGCGGCTTGTACCCTGTTCGCGGAGTTTCGCTTCGACTTTTGCCTGAGTGGCAATCCCGGCGTGATCCATCCCCGGAAGCCAGAGCACGTCATAGCCCTGCATACGTTTCATACGCGTAACGATATCTTGCAGCGTCGTATCCCACGCATGACCGAGGTGCAGCCTGCCCGTCACGTTCGGCGGCGGAATGACGACAGAATACGGCTGTTTCGTTTGATCGCCGCCCGCTTCAAAATATTTTCCTTTCAGCCAAAAATCATAGCGGCCTTTTTCAATCGCAGACGGATCATATTTTGTCGGCATTGTTTGTTCGTTTGTATCCATGATAACCCTCCAGCATGTTTAGAAATGGCTGAGCAACTAAAAAAGAGCCTTCATCCTGATAAAGGACGAAAAGCTCTTTCGCGGTACCACCTTTTTTCATGAACAGATATGTTCATGCACTTAAACGGATAACGGGTGCGGCCCGAATTTCTCTACTGTATGTTCAAGAAATTATGCTCCCGGGCGACCTTCCAATGAGACGGCATAAGAAGCCTTTCAGCACAGTAGCTTCTCTCTCTTCATGCGTCTTTCTTGTACTCTTCCCGTTCAAAGCAGGTGTATTTATATCAGCTCATGATCTTATTTATTATGTTCTTTATTATAGTAAAAGTGTTTTTGTTTCGTCAATCATCTTTTCCAAAAACCGCTGCCGTCATACATAAATGGGCATGCACCCCGCCCTTTCCCTCACATACGATACAAAGAAAGGCGAATGTAAGGAGGAATTGCCGTGAGAAAAAAATTCAATTCTTATTCGCTCCCCCCGTGGGCCAGACAGGTCCGCCTTGTATCAGCGCAAGTCATTATACCGATTACGATCTTTCAGGGGATCAGGACGATTTTCTTTCCGACGACTTTTGACGTCCTGCTGCTTGCCATCCTGCTGTTTTTAGCATGCGCCCTGCATTTGGAATGGATATAAAAAAACGAGTCCCGCTATGAAGAGGACTCGTTTTCCGCCTTTCTTTTTTTCTCCTGCTCAATCTGATACACCTTCATGAGAAAAGGTTCAACATTTTTCATCTGCCAAAACGCTCTTAATAACTGCGTGCACTCTTCTTTCTCAGAACCCCTTTGGGCGGTTTGATACCGTTTCAGCACTTTGTACATGCCGCTCGGATAAGCCATATAGCTGAGGAACAGGCTGATTTCCGCTTCACGGAGGGGGAATGATTTGTGATACGTATAAAACCATTCAAGGCACTCCGGACACGCTTTCGGATAGCTTCTGAACATTCTGGAGTAAAAGCCGAGCAGATCATTTTGCGGAGGTCCGAGCCCGGCTTTCTCGAAATTTGTAAAAAAGCCCGTTCCCACATCATTATATAGAAAATGGCGGCTCGATAAGCTGCCGTGATTGATCACCGCTCTCGTTTTGTCATGATCCTTTGCCGCGTCAAACCATTCTTCCAGACGTTCAAGAGCAAAATTAACGGCTGAAACCGTTTCTGTAAGATACGTAACAGCCTGCAATTCAAAAGGAGAAAGGTACCACTCTTTTTCCGCCCGGTCGGCAAATTGTTCATAGACGAGCTTATCATTTTCCCAATCTCTTTTCGTCAGTTCATAAAAGCCGCTGATGTCTTCAGTCCGGATTTGGATGTCCCTCACGGTCGCGGAATGGAGCTTCGCCACCTCTTTAAAAAGGTAAACATGTTTTTGATCCCGTTCTTCTTCCTGATCGTACTGAAGCCAGGGCATTAAATAATAAGACGCCTCCGTCCGGCTTCCCGCAAAAAAATCGCCTGCATGCGTGCGGTAGATCGGAACAAATGAACGGTAGCCTTTCTCCTCAATCTCAATCATATAGTCCGTAAATTCACTGCTGCGGGCCGGCTTGAGCTGTTTCAAAGCAAAAATGCCGTGGTTTGAGTAGACTTTCCATACATGCGGGCTGACAGGCTCAATATACTCGGCCGCCAGCCCGTATTCCTGAAGCACTGATTGGACTGCTTCCATTCCATTCACCACATTTTTACGGCCTCTTTGTGCTTACGCATGGCTGTTATTATATTCAGGTATATACAGAAGCTGACCTTCTTCCAGCTCGTCATCAAACGATAAAGCATTCGTTCTGATGAGCTGTTGGGATGTGATGTCATATCGTTCACACACCCGGTCGATTGTATCTTGCTGCTGTACGATGCAGATTTTCATTCTTGAAAACTTTTCTTCTTCTCTGGTAAATAATTTCGTCAAATAATGAGAGTTGTCATTTTCCCTCTGCTCCGTTTTCGGTGCCGCTTCTTGATTCTCTCTTGCTTTAAGCGGCTCAGATGCCGCCGGTTCCTCAGGAGGCAGTTTGGAAAACTGAAAGGACAAATCAAGAGGCTCCCCGGTTTCCTCCTCCGGCTGCGCCATCTTCCTCACCTCAACTTCAAATCCTTCATCAGCCTGAGCTTCTTCCTCAAGAAACTTAGGTGCGCTGTAAAACTCCTCTTCCCGCGGTTCCGGAACGAACTCGCGATAAGCGGGCGCCTGCTCTTCTTCAAAAACCGCAGGCTCATCTTCGGCTTCTTCCGCCTCCTCTTGATCACTCTGACGGAGAAGCGGTTCAGCCTCAGGCTGCTCTTCTTTTTGAAGGACGGGCTGTTCCTCAATCTCTGCTTTATCGGCATGCGGGGTCAGAGTAAAAGCAGGGGAAAACGGTTCAACATCATTTGCTGTTTCTTCAAGCATTTCCGCTGAATCATCCTCAGATACAGGTTCACTCCTCTCAGCCGCCATGATTGCAGGCTCCTCAAGCTCCTCAGCCTCTTCCGGCTCTTCTTCCTCCAGGATGGCAGCGGGAGGGGGAGGCTCAGTATATGAGACAGGTTCCGGCGCCTCTTCCAGCCTCAGAACAGGGGCAGGTTCTTCAGTTTCCTCAGCCTCCTCTTCTTCCTCTTCCTCCTGCCTGAGTATAGGCGGAGTCTCTTCCTCATTCTCCCCGGCTTCTTGTGCCGCTTCTTCTGATACAGCCAGGGGTTCTTCATCTTCAGGCAGAGGTTCTTCAGGCCTCTGGCGTATCACTAATTCAGGTTCGTTTTCTTCCTCAGAGCAATGGTCAGCAAGATTGATCATTTCTTCTCTGGCAAATTCAGGCGCCACATACAGAGGGATCTCCGGCTCTTTTGGCTCGGATTCCTCAAGCAGCCCTTCAATTGCCAAATCAGCCTGAATGGTTAAAATCCTTGAATCCGTTAACTGATAATCAAAGGCATCAATAAAAACGAAAACGTCATTGAGGTGGCTCACTTTGTTTTTCGGAATCGTGATGTCCACCGGGAAGCAATGAAGGAGCTCAGCCGTGCCATCCTCCCTCGCCCTCACTTCCTCTACATGTCTCAGCTCTCTTCCAAGCTCTTCGAATTGACTGCTGTGATCTATGTTGTACTCGCCAGTAAGTTCTAATGATCCTTTAATTGAGACATAATCATTTACTTCCTGCACCCTGATATCCGGGTCTAATGAAATCGAAAGTAATTCAGAAACTTCCTGTCCTTTTTGGAAACAGATTGATTCTTCAACAGAAAATTGCAACCGGTGATTATGCGGCAAGTTCATATCCTCCTTTCATCTAATCCTTACAATTAGATGTCACTAAAGGTGTATGCCGCAATATGGATAAATATGATAAAGGAGGCATTGAAAAAAGCCGATACAAGACTTGCTTGCATCGGCTTTTCGGTATCAGCGGCTGATCGTCTGGAACACTTTCTCAGCGGCTTGAATGGTTTTTTCGATATCCTCCATTGTATGCGCAGTGGAGAGAAACAATCCTTCAAATTGAGACGGCGGCAGAAATACGCCTGCGTCAGCCATCCCTTTATAATATTTGGCGAACAGCTTTAAATCAGATGATTTGGCTGTTTCATAGTTAATGACAGGCTCGTTTGTGAAAAAGAATCCGATCATTGAACCCGCACGGTTAAACGTGTGCGGAATCCCATGTGCTTCAGCGGCTTTTGAAATGCCTTCTTCAAGCATATCGCCTTTTTTCACAAATTCTTGATAAGATTCAGGTGTGAGCTGCTGTAACGTCTCAAGTCCCGCTGTCATGGCAAGCGGATTTCCTGACAAGGTTCCCGCTTGGTAGATCGGACCGCTCGGAGCGATTCTTTCCATGATTTCGGCTTTGCCGCCATACGCACCGACAGGAAGACCGCCGCCGATGACTTTGCCGAGACAAGTTAAATCAGGCGTCACGCCGAAATATCCTTGCGCACAGTTATAGTCCACGCGAAAACCGGTCATAACCTCATCAAAAATGAGCAGCGCGCCATTTTGTTCCGTAATGTCACGAAGCCCTTGTAAAAACCCTTCCTGCGGCGGAACAACGCCCATATTGCCGGCTACCGGCTCAACAATGACTCCGGCGATATCTTCACCGTACTCCCGGAATGCGAGTGCAACGCTTTCCAAATCGTTGTACGGAACGGTAATCGTATTCATCGCAATCCCTTCAGGTACGCCCGGGCTGTCCGGAAGACCGAGTGTCGCCACTCCCGATCCCGCTTTGATCAGCAGTGAATCACCGTGGCCGTGGTAACAGCCTTCGAATTTTAAAATTTTGTTGCGGCCAGTATATCCTCTTGCCAGACGAAGGGCGCTCATTGTCGCCTCTGTGCCGGAGCTGACCATCCGCACGATTTCAACAGACGGCACACGGTCAATGACCAATTTGGCCAGTTCGTTTTCCACTTCAGTGGATGCCCCGAAACTTGTCCCGTTTTCTGCTACTTTTTTCAGGCTTTCAACGACGCGGTCATTGGTGTGGCCCAAAATGAGCGGTCCCCAGCTCAGCACATAGTCAATATATTCATTGCCGTCAATATCAAAAATTTTCGATCCTTTGCCGCGCTGCATAAAAATCGGATCCATATCAACTGATTTAAACGCGCGCACCGGACTGTTCACTCCGCCCGGCATCAGTTTCTGCGCTTCTTTAAAAGCGGCTTTTGATTTTTCATAGCTTCTCATCTGCCTCAGCTCCCGTCAAATGAAATCGTTACTCAGCAAGCCATTTTGCTGCGTCTTTTGCATGATACGTCATAATCAGATCAGCGCCTGCACGTTTCATGCTCGTTAAAATTTCAAGCACCATTTCTTTTTCTTTAATCCAGCCGTTCTGGGCTGCAGCTTTCACCATGGAATACTCCCCGCTCACATTATAAGCGACCAGCGGCAGGTGATGGCGGTTTTTCACATCACGCATAATATCTAAGTATGACATAGACGGTTTGACGATTAAAAAGTCAGCGCCTTCTGCAGCGTCTGATTCTGCCTCACGAAGCGCTTCCAGGCGATTGGCCGGATCCATCTGATAAGTTTTTCTGTCGCCGAACTGCGGCGTGCTGTCAGCCGCGTCGCGGAACGGACCGTAAAATTCACTTGAATATTTCACTGCATAAGACATGATCGGAATATTTGTGAACCCTTCTTTGTCAAGCGCTTCTCTGATCACTGTGACGAAACCGTCCATCATATTTGAAGGAGCGATGATGTCAGCGCCTGCTTTGGCCTGGCTGACGGCTGTCTGAGCCAGCAATTCAAGCGACTCGTCATTGAGGATTTCTCCGTCTTTGACGACACCGCAATGGCCGTGGTCCGTGTATTCGCAGAGGCATGTATCAGCGATGACGATCATTTCAGGATAATGCTTTTTAATTTCAGCAATCCCTTTTTGCACAATGCCGTGATCGTGAAAAGCCTGTGTTCCGCAGGCGTCTTTTTCTTCAGGCACGCCGAAAACGATGACCGATTTAATGCCGAGTGATATCAGCTCAGCCATCTCATCCTTCAATAAATCAAGGGATACATGGTAAACCCCCGGCATGGAAGAAACTTCTTTTTTTCCTTCAAGCCCTTCAACGACAAATAGAGGGTAAATAAAATCTGAAGGGTGAAGACGTGTTTCTCTTACTAAATCTCTCATCGCAGCGTTCGCGCGCAAACGGCGGTGTCTGTTAAATGTTTGATTCATCATTATCTATCCTTTCCCGACATGCTGCACATGACGTCCAGCATGCCTTCAATCGTATAAGTGTCAGGCACATGGGATGAGATCCCGTATTCCAATAGGGCTTTCTCTGTCAAAGGGCCGATGCTGATATAGCTCGCACCGCTGTTTTCCCACGCTTTTTCTCCGTTTCCGACTGCATGCATAAACGTATGCACCGCCGATGAACTGGTAAATGTAATAAAATCAAAATGAGAGCGGGATGCAGCCTGTCTCAGCTCGTCCATGCCTTGTTCATCCTGAATGGTATTGTACAATACCCATTCCCTTATTTGATAGCCAAGCGGCTTAAGCTCCGCTTTTATGACATCGCGTGATAAATTGCCCTTTATCACTGAAATGGGTTCGGCAGCTGATGCATGCCGTTTTAATGTATCAGCCAGACATTCGGCCACATACTCGTCAGGCATCGCATCCGTCCCGGCTCCCCGCTCTTTCAAGGCGCGCGCAGTCTTTTCACCGACGGCAGCGATTTTTTTCCGTCCGGAAAGCGCAAGACCGTGCCGATCAAGGTAGGAAAAAAAGAACCGGACGCCGTTTACGCTTGTAAACACAAGCCACCCCGGCTCAGAAAGGTCTTCCCGGAGACTGTCCGCGCATTCATCCGGGAGCGCTTCCTGAAAAGCGATCAGCGAAGCGGAAACAGCCGTTCCGCCGAGCGCCTCCACTTTTTTTCGAAACGGAGCGGCCTGTCTTTTGTTCCGGGTGACAAGCACGGTCTTTCCTTGTAAAGGAAGGTCATTTGCCATCCTGATCGAGCTCCTGTTTCACGCTGTCGATTAAGTCTTTCGCTCCTTTTTCAGACATCATCGCCGCACAGCGTTTCCCGATTTCTTCCGGATCATGTCCCGCCGCTGTTTCTTTATAAATCGTCTTTCCGTCCGGAGATGCAACCAGACCGACCAGCTCAACTTCATCCCTGTCATTGACGGACGCATACCCGGCAATCGGCACCTGGCAGCCGCCTTCCATCGCGTGTAAGAAAGCCCGTTCGGCTGCCACCGTGCGCTGCGTATACTCATCGGTGAATTGCGCAAACAGCTTCAAAAGCTCCTCATCCGACTCTCTGCATTCAATGGCAAGAGCGCCTTGGCCGACCGCAGGCAGACAGCGGTCCGGTTCGAGGAATTCAGATACGACATCATCTTTCCAGCCCATTCTTGAAAGACCCGCAGCAGCTAAAATAATCGCATCGTAATCCTCCGTCTCAAGCTTTTGAAGTCTCGTATCTATGTTTCCTCTGATCCACTTAATAGTAAGATCAGGACGCTCAGCAAGAATCTGGGCGCTTCTTCTTAAACTGCTGGTGCCGATAATGCCGCCTTCTTTTATGTCCTCCAGCTTTTGATGCCCCTTCGAAATCAGCGCATCACGCGGATCCTCACGTTTTGGTATGCAGCCGATGACAAGACCATCAGGCAAAACAGCGGGCATGTCTTTCATGCTGTGGACCGCCATATCAATCTCCTGATGCAGCAGCGCCTGTTCAATCTCTTTGACAAACAAACCTTTGCCGCCCACTTTTGACAGTGTGACATCGAGGATGCGGTCGCCTTTTGTGACAATCTCCCGGATTTCAAAGTTATAGGAAGGATTCAATTCCTTCAGTTTGTTAATCACCCATTTTGTTTGGGTCATAGCCAGCTTGCTCCGTCTGGAACCTACCTTAATCGTTCTCATTTTCTTTCCTCCCGAATCTGTTTGGGCGCGTGACGTTAACTGAACCAATGGAATTGCGACAGGCTTCCGAGCAGGAAGTAATTAATCATCAGCACGAGAAAACATGCTGAATTCCATAACGCCGCCACTTTTCCCTGCAGTTCCTTAATCATTCTGATATATAAATAGTAGCTGTATAAAAGCAGCACAATAAACGAGCCGAGCACTTTTGAATCAAACCAGTACAGCGTTTCCAGAGACACATACGCCCAGATCACGCCTAATATCAGGCTTAACAGCAGCATCGGGACCCCGATGACATTTAAAACGTAAGCCATATAATCAAGTTTTGACAAATCTTCAATTCTCAACAGCCATTTTCCCCATTTTTTCTTCTTTAATAAAGAATATTGAAACTGATAAAGAAGCGAAAAGACAAAAGAAAGGGAAAACGCGCCGTATGAGAGAATCGCCATTGTAATATGAATGACCAAAAGCTCTGAGACCAGCTGGCCGGAAAAGGCGGCCGAATGCTGATCCGTCGGTGAAAATGTATGGATCGCAATCATCGAGAAACCGATGACATTCGTGAAAAACACGATAAAATCAACCCGCAGGATCTGCGTGACAACAAGTGAGAGCGTGACAAGCACCCACGCATAAAAGTAAAGGGCCTCTGTAATATTTAAGACCGGAAATCTGCCCGTCTTCCACATAAAGTAAGAAAGATAGACCGTTTGCAGAGTCCAGACAATAGAAAGCAACCAGAAGGCCATTTTCCCAGCCTTCCGGTTGTGTTGAAGAAAATCTATAAAGTAAAAAAGGACGCTTATTGCGTAAATCACAATTGTCGCTTCATTAAGCCTTGCCATTGCTGTATCAATCATACAGCGCTCACTCACTTACAAGCGGACGCAAGCCCGTTTTTGTTTCTGCCTTTTGAAGCGAATGAACCGTCTGGCGGTTATCCAGGCTTTTGTCCAGCTGACGGCCGGTTTCATCCTCAATATCGAAAATCTGCATAAACAGCTTCAGCTTTTCCTCAGAATCCGCTTCAGCCGCAAGCTCTTTCGCTTTCAGAATCGGATCGCGCAGCATTTGGTTAATGATGCTCTTCGTATGTTTGCTGAGAAGCTTTTTCTCTCTTATCGTCAGATGAGGCAGCTTGCGCTCAATGCTCTGCATCGTATCGGACTGGATAGACAGCGCCTTTTCACGAAGCGCCGAAATGACCGGCACAACGCCGAGCGTATTAAGCCACTGCTTAAACTCAACAATTGCCGCTTCAATGAACAGCTCGACTTTTTCAGCAGTTTCACGGCGTTCTTGTAAGTTGGCTTCAACGATTCCTTCAAGGTCGTCAATATCGTACAGAAAAACACCTTCAAGATCGTTCAGCGCAGGGTCAAGGTCTCTCGGAACAGCGATATCCACCATAAATAATGGGCGGCCCTTCCGCTGTCTGCCCGCTCTCTCCATCATATCTTTAGACACGACAAAATCACTTGCGCCTGTCGAGCTGATTAAAATATCAGCTTCAGCAAGTGCATGTTCAAGCTGGTTTAAGCTGCGCGCTTCTCCGGAAAAACGGTCAGCAAGTTCTTTTGCCTTTAAAAACGTTCTGTTGATGACCGTTACTTTTCCTATGCCCTGGCCGTGCAGGTTTTCTGCGGCAAGCTCGCCCATTTTTCCCGCACCGATAATCAAAATGTGCTTATTTGACAGAGAGCCGAAGATTTTTTTCGCGAGTTCAACGGCCGCGTAACTGACGGATACGGCATTGGCGCCGATATCGGTTTCAGCATGCGTGCGTTTACCGACGGTCACTGCCTGTTTAAACAGCTCATTGAAAATGGTGCCGATTGTCTTTTCTGTCTGCGCTGTTTTAAAGCTCGAACGGACCTGGCCGAGGATTTGCGTTTCTCCGATGACCATGGAATCCAAACCGCACGCCACTCGGAATAAATGCTCAATCGCCGCGTCGCTCTCATAAAATTTCAGAAACGGAGACAGCTCTTCTTTCGGCAGAGAAAACCATTCGGATAAAAATGTCTTTATATAATAACGGCCGGTATGAAGCTGGTCGACCACCGCATAAATTTCAGTGCGGTTGCAGGTTGACACGATAATGTTTTCAAGAACGCTTTTTTCTTCTTTTAAACGGAGCATCGCTTCTGCAAGCTCATCCGGCTGAAAACTTATTTTTTCGCGTATTTCAATAGGGGCGGATTTATAATCTACTCCCACAACAAGAATATGCATAGCCTTTCATGCACCCCCGTACATCGCATTTTATTTATAATCATTCTAACATAGAATTTATTATTTATAATGATTATAACATAGTTTCTTCGTGAAAATGTGAACAGATTTCAAACATGTTATGCTATAGTATAAAAAGCTTCGTTTCCTCTGTAATCATCATACTAAAAATCCTTTACTGCGGGTAGGTGACAGGATGAAAAAAACATCAATTTTATTACCGGGACTTCTGCTTGCCGCTTCGTTATTCGCTTGGCTTCAGAGCGGACAGGTTCACCTGTTTGCAAATCAGGGAGAATGGCCGGTGCTCCTTATGCTTTTGGGCGCCGTACTCTTGTATCAGGGCAAAAAGGAAGCGGCGGGATCTCACGTCCTAATCGGCATGCTTTTGTTCGGTATAGGTTTGCATTTTTTCGCCAAACCTGAACTCTCATGGTGGCCGGGAGATTTTGAAATGCTGCTCTTTATATTCGGGTTCTCCTTATTTGCGGCTGCCAGAAAAGAATATGTATACGAAGCGGCTGCCATGATTGGTTTTTCCCTCTTTTTATACTTCTTTAAACAAATTACGGCGTGGCTGGAGTCCGTCCACATTCCGACCGAACATTTCAAAACATACTGGCCGTATGTTTTCATCGGAATCAGCCTTTTATTATTGTTTATCAAGCGGAACAAAACTATACGATAAAACCCAAAACGCACTGCGTTTTGGGTTTTTCATTACCGGCTGATCATTTTTTTAATGGCTCCCCACGCCTCATCTTTTCCTTTTTTTGTTTCAGAGGAAAATAAAATCAGTTCATCTTCAGGGTCCATATCAAGCGTCTGCTTGACAACCTTTAAGTGCTTGTCCCATTTTCCTTTTGGAATTTTATCCGCTTTTGTCGCAATGACGATGACGGGAATGCCGTAATACTTCAGGAATTCATACATGTTCACGTCTTCAGCAGACGGCGCGTGTCTGAGGTCGACAATCTGCACGCAGGCTTTCAGCTCTTCACGGGTCGTCATATAAGTTTCAATCATTCTCCCCCATGCTTCCCGCTCGCTTTTGGAAACTTTCGCAAACCCGTACCCGGGAACGTCGACAAAATGCAATTCATCATTGATGATGTAAAAGTTTAAGGTCTGTGTTTTCCCCGGTTTTGATGACGTTCTGGCCAGGTTTTTCCGATTGATTAATGAATTGATAAAAGATGACTTTCCTACATTTGATCTTCCCGCCAGCGCGATTTCCGGAAGCCCCCCAACAGGGTACTGCTCAGGTTTGACCGCGCTGATCACGATTTCTGACTTTGTGACTTTCATTTCTTCTCTCCTACTAAGGCATGTTCCAACACGTCATCGAGATGAGACACAAATATAAATTTCAGTCCTTCTCTGACGCTTTCAGGAATATCCTCTATATCTTTTTCGTTATCTTTAGGCGCAATAATCGTGGTCAGGCCCGCTCTGTGCGCGCCGAGCGCCTTTTCTTTCAGTCCGCCGATCGGAAGCACGCGGCCCCGCAGCGTGATTTCCCCGGTCATACCGACTTCGCGTTTTACCGCACGGTCCGTTAATGCCGATACGAGCGCAGTAGCCATCGTAATTCCCGCAGAAGGGCCGTCTTTAGGCACCGCTCCTTCAGGGACATGGATATGAATGTCATACTTCTCATGGAATTTCGGGTCGATTCCGAGCTGCTCCGTTTTCGAGCGGACATAACTGAAAGCGGCCTGCGCGGATTCCCTCATGACATCTCCGAGCTTCCCGGTCAGAATCAGCTTTCCTTTTCCCGGTGACAGTGACACTTCGATTGAAAGCGTATCTCCGCCGACCGTCGTGTACGCCAGACCCGTGACAACTCCGACTTGATCCTCGGTTTCCGCCTGTCCGTATCTGAATATCCGTTTTCCGAGATAGTCGGCCAGATTTTTCTCTGTAACGGTAATGCGTTTTCTCTCTTCAGAAACAATGGCCTTTGCAGCCTTTCGGCAAATGGCCGCAATCTGGCGTTCAAGCGTTCTCACGCCGGCTTCCCTCGTATAGTAGCGGATAATGTCAGTAATGGCCTGATCCCGAATCTGCAGGCTGCTCTTTGTGAGCCCGTGCTCTTTAATCTGTTTCGGAAGCAGGTGATCCTTTACGATCTCCAGCTTTTCGTTCTCAGTATAACCTGACAGGCTGATAATCTCCATTCTGTCTCTGAGAGGGCCCGGTATGGAACCAAGGTTATTCGCAGTCGCGATAAAAAGCACTTTCGATAAATCGAACGTCTCTTCAATATAGTGGTCGCTGAATGTGCTGTTTTGTTCCGGATCCAGCACCTCAAGCATCGCCGAAGACGGATCGCCTCTGAAATCAGATGACATTTTATCAATCTCATCGAGGAGAAAGACCGGATTTTGTTTGCCGGCTTTTTTCATTCCCTGGATAATCCGGCCCGGCATCGCTCCGACGTATGTACGCCGGTGGCCGCGGATTTCAGATTCATCGCGCACTCCGCCCAGTGAAATTCTCACAAACCGGCGTCCCATGCTCGTACTGATTGATTTTGCAAGAGATGTTTTTCCGACTCCCGGCGGTCCGGCCAGACAAAGAATCGGCCCTTTCAGCGTTTTCGTCAGCTGTTTCACGGCCAGATACTCCAGAATCCGTTCTTTCACTTTCTCTAAACCGTGATGCTCTTTGTCTAAGATTTCCCCGGCTTTTTTAATATCCAGTTTATCTTCTGTTTCATCCGACCACGGCAGGGCGATGAGCCAGTCAATATAGTTGCGGATAACAGAGCTTTCCGCTGAGCTTGAAGGCACTTTTTCGTAACGGCTCAATTCCTTAAGCGCCGTTTCTTTGACACGCTCAGGCATGCCCGCTTCTTCTATCTTTTCCGTGAGCGACTGAACTTCACCGGTTTTACCTTCTTTGTCGCCAAGTTCCTTTTGAATGGCTTTCATCTGTTCACGCAAGTAGTATTCTTTTTGGGTGCGCTCCATCGAACGTTTGACGCGCTGACCGATTTTTTTCTCAATCTCCAGCACTTCTTTTTCATTATTAATCGAACGGATGACCTTATTCAGACGTTCTTTAATATCCGCCGTTTCTAAAATGTCCTGCTTGTCCTTTAATTTCAGCGGGAGATGAGAAGCGACGATGTCCGCCATTCTGCCGGGCTCTTCAATATCAGTCACAGCCGCATACGTTTCTGCGGAGATTTTTTTTGAAATTTTTATGTACTGGTCAAAATGGTCCAGCAGCGTCCGCATAAGCGCCTCATCTTCTACGTCTTTCGAATCGTCCTCATGCATCAGCTGTATATCGACCGAAGTATAATCTTCTAGTTCGGTGTATTCAAGGATTTGCGCCCGCTGAATACCTTCTACAAGCACTCTGATCGTACCGTTGGGCAGCTTCAACATCTGTTTGATTTTTGTATAAGTGCCGACGGTGAAAATGTCGTCTTCACCCGGTTCGTCTATCGAAATATCCTGCTGAGTGGCTAAAAAAATCATATGATCATGCATCATTGCCTGTTCAAGAGCCTGAACCGACTTGTCCCGGCCTACATCTAAATGTAAAACCATCGTCGGGTATACCAATAAACCTCTTAAAGGGAGGAGCGGGATGCTGCGTTTTGTATCTTCTGCCATATGACTGACACCTCCGTGACTTTAGTATGAACCATTATAATACAACTTTTTCATCGTTGTACAATTCCGGGATCGGGCTTTAACCGGCTTACCGCCTGCCCAGTATATAAAACAGTCTCTTCGTAGTATACCCTTTCTTTCTGTTCTGAAAAAGGAAAAGATGTCCTCCATAAAAAAACCCCATTATAAAAATGGGGTTTATACGGATTCTTTATTCATTTGGATATCAAACGGTTTTTGTTCTGAAGGCGGATCAACCAATATGGCGTCAAGTACTTCCTGGAACGTTTTTACCGCCTTAATGGTGATTCCGTCTATTCGTTTCAGAATGGACTGCTGATTTTCGTAAGGAATAATGACGGTTTTAGCTCCGGCCTGTTTCGCGGCTTTAATTTTCGGGATGACGCCGCCGATCGGTTTGACAAGACCCGTCAGGCTGATCTCTCCCGTCATCGCCACCGTATGGTCGATAGGGATGCGGTGGATCGCGGAAAAAATCCCCGCAGCCATCGCGATACCTGCTGACGGTCCGTCAATAGGGCCTCCGCCCGGAAAATTGACATGAATGTCATAGTCCGAAGGTTTGATGCCCATTGTACGAAGAACCGTCAGAACGTTTTCCACCGATCCCTTCGCCATGCTTTTGCGGCGGATCGACTTCGATTGGCTGCCGATGCTCTCTTCCTCTGCAATCCCCGTAATATTCAGGCTTCCTTTGTCCTGTGCAGGCGTGACATTCACTTCGATTTCCAGCAATGCGCCGCTGTTCGGCCCGTATACGGCAAGTCCGTTCACGATGCCGACTTGCGGTTCATCGGCGATTTTCTGCTCGTTTTTAGGTGTGAGCTGACTGGAATGAACAACCCATTCTATATCTTCTGTCGTAATTTCTTTTCTGTCTTCGGTTACCGCCATGCCGGCAGCAATCTGAATCATATTGACGGCTTCACGGCCGTTTCTCGTATATGCGGTCAGTACATCGAGAGCCTCATCAGAAATCTCTTTCTGAATTTTGTCGGCCGCTTTTTTCGCTACGGTTTTAAGCTCATCCTTTTCCAGCTCACGGAAAAACACTTCAAGGCAGCGCGAACGGATGGCGGGGGGAATTTCAGTCGGCATTCTTGTCGTCGCTCCGATCAAGCGGAAATCCGCGGGAAGCCCGTTTTGAAAAATATCATGAATATGATTCGGGATTTGCGTATTTTCCTCACTGTAATACGCACTGTCTAAAAAGACTTTCCGATCTTCAAGCACCTTCAGCATTTTATTCATCTGAATCGGGTGAAGCTCACCGATTTCATCAATAAATAGGACGCCGCCGTGCGCATGAGTCACAGCCCCCTGCTTCGGCTGCGGAATGCCCGCCTGACCCATCGCTCCCGCTCCCTGATAAATCGGATCATGCACCGAACCGATAAGCGGATCGGCAATACCCCGTTCATCAAATCGCGCGGTCGTCGCATCAAGCTCAACAAAAACGGCCTGATTTTGAAATGGTGACTGTTTATGCTTTTTCGCTTCTTCCAATACCAGACGCGCCGCAGCCGTTTTGCCGACTCCGGGAGGCCCGTAAATAATCACGTGCTGCGGATTCGGACCGCAAAGCGCAGCTTTTAACGCTTTAATCCCATCCTCCTGGCCGACAATATCCTGAAAGCTTTTCGGCCGCACCTTTTCTGATAAAGGTTCTGATAAACTGATGGCGCGCATTTTGCGAAGCTGTTCCATTTCTTTTTTTGATTCTTTATCTATCGTCACTTTTTGTGTACGCTGGTTTTTGAGCAGATTCCAAAAATATAATCCGATGACTATCCCGAAAAACAGCTGTACAAATAATGCGATCCCTGTCCAACTCATGCTGGTCCCTCCTGAAAACGATTTATGTATCCAATTCATTCCTCTGTCCGCTAGTATCTCCCAGCAAAGCCCGGAATAAACATTTTCAGAAGGGTCGGGACAAGAAAAAAACCTCCTGATCAATTCGAGTCAGGAGGTTTTGTCATGTTATGCTGATGTTTTATCTTGGCCGACAACTGTGCCGTCTTTTAATACAAGACGAGGCGCTTCACCGTCTGCGACTGTCGATCCGGTAATGACACATTTTTCAATATCATCACGGGACGGCAGATCAAACATAACGTCAAGCATGATGCCTTCAATGATAGAACGCAGGCCGCGTGCGCCTGTTTTACGCTCGATCGCTTTTTTCGCAATTTCAGATAATGCCTCGCCTTCAAATTCAAGCTCAACATCATCAAGTTCTAACATTTTCTTGTATTGTTTGACGAGTGCGTTTTTAGGTTTAGTCAGAATTTCAACCAGTGCCGTTTCGTCAAGCTGCTCAAGGCTTGCAATGACAGGAAGACGGCCGATGAATTCAGGAATCAGACCGAAACGAAGCAAGTCTTCCGGAAGAACTTTAGAAAGCAGTTCTTCTTTTTCCAGGTCTGCCGCTTTATTATCTGAGCCGAAACCGATGACTTTTTGTCCGAGACGGCGTTTGATGATTTGTTCAATGCCGTCAAATGCACCGCCGCAAATGAACAGAATGTTCGTCGTATCGATCTGAATGAATTCCTGATGAGGATGTTTGCGTCCTCCTTGAGGCGGCACGCTTGCAACCGTTCCTTCAAGAATTTTCAGCAGCGCCTGCTGAACGCCTTCGCCTGATACGTCGCGTGTAATGGACGGGTTTTCAGATTTTCGCGCTACTTTATCAATTTCATCGATGTAAATAATGCCTTTTTCTGCTTTTTCCACATCATAGTCTGCAGCCTGAATCAGCTTGAGGAGGATGTTTTCTACGTCCTCACCGACATATCCGGCTTCAGTCAGAGATGTAGCGTCCGCGATCGCAAACGGAACGTTCAGAATACGCGCAAGCGTCTGAGCGAGAAGTGTTTTCCCGCTTCCAGTCGGCCCGATTAATGAAATATTACTTTTAGAAAGCTCAACATCATCCACTTTACTGTTGGAGTTGATGCGTTTGTAATGGTTGTATACCGCAACCGCAAGTGATTTCTTCGCCTGATCCTGTCCGATGACATATTCATTCAGAATCTCACGGATTTCCTGCGGCTTCGGAACGTCTTTAAATTCGACTTCTTCTTCTGTACCGAGCTCTTCCTCTACGATTTCTGTACAGAGCTCGATGCATTCATCGCATATATATACACCCGGTCCTGCAACCAGCTTACGAACCTGATCTTGCGTTTTTCCGCAGAACGAGCATTTTAATTGTCCTTTTTCCTCGTTGAATTTAAACATTCTTTCACCCCTTAATCTTGTCTCACTTTTTCTTTTACCTGAAGGGCAAAAGAAAACGGTTCTTGCTACGATCGAGTATGTATTGCATTTTACCATACTTTCCAGTAAGACGGTAACAATGTGTTTCGCGCTTGCACATTCTATATGTATGACAAAAAACAGCCCGGCAATGACTATCTTGCCCCAAGAAAAAGAGTTATATCATAATTGTACAAAACAAGGCACGAAATAATCGCGCCCTGTTTCATTATGTCTATTATTATGAACCATATTAACGGTTTTCTACAAGAAAATCAATTGCTTTTCGAACTTTTAAATCTTCTTTCATCGCGTCAGTTGAACCGATTGCCTGCTTGATGTTTTCAACCGGCATGTTGTAAGCTTCAGCCATTTTAGTCAGCTCAGCTTCAACTTCTTCGTCAGTCACTTCAAGGTTTTCAGCTTGAGCGATCGCTTCAAGAGTCAGGTTTGATTTTACGCGTTTTGCGGCATCTTCTTTCATTTGCTCTTTTAACGCGTTTTCATCTTGACCTGAGAATTGAGTGTAAAGCTCAAGGTTCATGCCTTGCATTTGAAGACGCTGTTCGAATTCTTTCAGCATGCGGTCAAGCTCAGTGTCGATCATCGCTTGAGGAACATCAGCTTCAGCGTTTTCAGATGCTTTCAGCACAAGCTCTTCACGCAATTTAGCGTCAGCTTCGTTTTCTTTCGCTTCTTCAAGGCGTTTTTTTGTTTTCTCAGTTAATTCAGCAAGCGTTTCAACTTCTTCGTCAACGTCTTTTGCGAATTCGTCGTTAAGCTCAGGAAGCTCTTTCGCTTTGATTTCATGAATTTTCACTTTGAAGACAGCCGGTTTGCCTGCAAGATCTTCAGCGTGGTACTCTTCAGGGAATGTTACTTCAACATCCTTTTCAGCTCCTGCTTCAAGACCAGTCAGCTGCTCTTCGAAGCCCGGGATGAATGAACCTGATCCTACTTCAAGTGAGTAGTTCTCAGCTTTTCCGCCTTCAAATGCTTCTCCGTCAACAAAACCTTCGAAGTCAAGAACGACTGTATCGCCGTTTTCAACAGCGCCTTCTTCTTTTACGACAAGCTCAGCCTGACGCTCCTGAAGCGCTTTAAGTTCGTTTTGTACGTCTTCATCAGTAACGGCAGTGTCATCTTTTTCGATTCCTAAGCCTTTGTAGTCGCCAAGTTTCACTTCCGGTTTTACAGTCACTTTTGCAGTGAAAATTAAGCTTTCGCCTTTTTCGATTTTTTCAACATCGATTTCAGGACGGTCTACAGGCTCAATGCCGGCTTCTTCAACCGCTTTAGGGTATTCTACAGGAAGTAAAATATCTAAAGCATCCTGGTAAAGAGCTTCAACGCCGAAACGCTGTTCGAATAAACCGCGCGGAACTTTCCCTTTGCGGAATCCAGGAATAGAAACCTGTTTTACTACTTTTTTAAATGCATCATCAAGAGCTGTTTTGAACGTTTCCGCATCAACTTCAACTGTTAATACGCCTTCGTTGCCTTCTTGTTTTTCCCATTTTACAGACATGTATTTCCCTCCAAAAATCTATTCAGGTTGTGTCGGTCTTCCATTCTAAAGCAATCCGCGGCTTTGTCAAAGAAAAAACCGCTTTGAATCAGAATCATTATGTAATGAACTGGCAGCCTGTCCAACCGTAATTCTCATTTCAGTTAAACCGCTATACATAAATACAACCACTATATTATAACATAACGCCTATCGCTTTCAACTATATGGCGTGATTTACAAATAAGAAATTTCTTCAATATCCTTAATCATCGTGCAGGCTTCTTCGAGTTCGCGGCTGTCAAACTCGTACATCATATGAAGTTCCTCCGGCTCAATGTCAATGCCGTGCATCTCGTAACCGACCTTATGAAGCGCTGCAGCCCATAAATCAGCGCTCAAAAGCTTCGGCATAAAAGGGTGCAGGACGTACAGATGCCTTCTCCACAGTTCCTCAACGGCGGCGTATAATGTAGGGTTTTCATTGCCCAGCGTTTCATCAAGCACCCGGAGAACGCGGTGCAAAATCGGCGCCGCATCAGGCTGAATTGTTTCACTCGGTATCGCGGTCATTGAATCGCCGAATTTTGTAATATGGACCGGCTTGCTGTAATCGTGCTCCGCCATCAGCGTCAAAATCATCGTCTTGATAAGCGGATGCGCGCCCGGATCTTGCAGAATCGTTTTTAAAAGACCTGTGTATTTCGCAATATTGCGGTCTTTGAGAGAATGGATCAGGTTCATTTGTTCAGCGGGGCTGTTCAGCACTTTTTCCGCATCAAGAACGTCTTCATATTCCTCCTCCCACACCTCGTCCTGCTGATCGGGATCGGTCATTTTGCGGCTGAATTCGAGCAGCCGGTAGAATTGCTCCGCACTTTCTGCGGGGAGCTGGTTTTCTTCCAGCACAGCTTCAATTGTGCTTTTGACTTCTTCATATTGTTTCAGCTGAATCAAAATGGTCATGTACACCTGCAGCACGGTAAAATAATGGCCGTACCCTTCGTTCAGCATTTTCTCGCAAACTTGTTTTGCTTCTTCCAATTCCCCGAGCTCCAGAAAACAAATCGCCATGCCTAAATGTACGTCGGACTCGGTATCACCGTGGCTTACCGCCTCTGAAAACAGTTCGAGGGCCTCCTGGTACTGTTTATCCTTCATGGCGGCCATCCCTTTATCAACCAAGCGTTCTTTCAGACGGGGGAAAGGAATGATATCAGCTTTTTTCTTGTCATGCGTCATACTCTATTTCCTTTCAGGCGCTTATTTTGTTCAAGTGTATCAACACGCGTCATGAAACACAAGAAAGGATAACGCACATGGCAAAAAAAGCCGCCGGATAAATTCCGGGCGGCTTTTTTCAGGCTTGAAGCCAAGAACTTCTTTTCGATTCAAACTGCTGAATGTCGTCCTCCAGCAGGAGCGTTAATGAAATTTCGTCATAGCCGTTAATCAGCATTTCCTTCCAGTGCGGATCGACTTCAAATGAAATTTCTCTTCCTTCACTGTCATGGATGAGCTGGTATTCCAAATCAACCGTCATATTAAGAGACTGATTTTCATATTGACCGGCGAGTTTTTTCCATTGATCATACGGCATACGGATAGGAAGCATTCCGTTTTTAAAACAGTTTTGATGAAAAATATCGGCAAATGACGGAGCAATGATGATTTTGAATCCGTAATCATCCAGCGCCCAAGGAGCATGCTCACGGGATGATCCGCAGCCGAAATTCTCTCCGGCAATTAATATGGACGCGCCCTCATAGACTTTGCGGTTTAATTCAAATTCAGGATCAGGCTCACCGTTCTCAAGGTATCTCCAATCAAAAAACGCGAATCTGCCGTATCCGGTTCTTTCAATTCTTTTCAGAAACTGTTTCGGAATAATCTGGTCAGTGTCAACGTTGATCCGGTTTAAGACGGCCGCTTTTCCGGTATGCGTTTTTAAAGGTTCCATCTTTTCGCACACTCCTTACACAACTGTTTTTTCTTGATAAAACTTTCTTACATCGACGAAATGCCCGTGAATGGCTGCCATTGCGGCCATAGCAGGACTGACAAGGTGTGTTCTCGCGCCTTTTCCCTGTCTGCCTTCGAAGTTGCGGTTGGATGTGGAAGCGCATCGTTCCCCTTCAGGCACGACATCATTGTTCATACTGAGGCACATGCTGCAGCCTGATTCTCTCCATTCAAAGCCCGCTTCAAGAAACACACGGTGCAGCCCTTCTTCCTCCGCCTGCTGTTTCACGCTTTGAGAGCCCGGCACCACAATGGCTCTGACGCTGTCGGCGACTTTTCGGCCTTTGATCATATCAGCAGCCTGGCGAAGGTCGGTCATCCGCGAATTTGTACAGGAGCCGATAAACACATGCTCGACTTTAATCTCTTCAATTTTTTGATTCGGTTCAATCCCCATGTATTCGTAGGCGCGGATGGCCTCTTTTTTATCGTCTTCAGAATCAATGGTTTCCGGCGCAGGTATTTGGGCATCGACCGGAAGAACCATGCCTGGGTTGATGCCCCAAGTTACCATTGGAGAAATCTCGCTGCCGTCTAACACGATGGAATGATCGTATACGGCGCCCGGATCGGTTTTTAACGCTTTCCATTCTGCGGCGGCTTTTTCAAATTCCTCGCCTTTTGGCGCGTATTTACGGTTTTTACAGTATTCAATCGTCGTTTCATCAGGAGCGATCAGTCCCGCACGGGCTCCCGCTTCTATTGACATATTGCAGACCGTCATGCGTTCGTCCATAGACATGTTTCTGAATACTTCCCCGGTGTATTCAATGACATATCCGGTACCGAATTTCACCCCGTATTTTCCGATGACCGACAAGATGACATCCTTCGCGGTCACTCCTTTTTGGAGCGTTCCGTCAACGCGGATTTCTAGCGTTTTCGGCCGCTGCTGCCATAGTGTCTGTGTGGAGAGAACATGCTCCACCTCACTTGTGCCGATACCGAAGGCAAGCGCCCCGAATGCGCCGTGAGTCGATGTATGACTGTCTCCGCAAACGATCGTTTTCCCCGGAAGTGTCAGACCAAGCTCAGGTCCGACTACGTGAACGATCCCCTGGTCTGCGCTGTGAAGATCCGCAAGACGGACGCCGAACTCCTCGCAATTTCTTTCAAGCGCGGTTACTTGGCGCTTTGCGACTTCATCTTTAATGTCAAAACGGTTGACGGTCGGAATATTGTGATCCATCGTCGCGAATGTATTCTGCGGCCGTCTGACTTTTCTTCCCTTCTGCCTTAATCCTTCAAACGCCTGAGGAGACGTCACCTCATGAATTAAGTGCAGATCAATATAGAGAAGGTCGGGTTTTCCTTCACCGCTTTTTACAACATGCCGATCCCAAATCTTTTCGATGATTGTTCGAGGCATCATCTTTGTTTCCTCCCTCTACCTATGAACTAAGACCGCTTTCTTTAAAGCGTCACACTATAGATTGTGTATTTGCGCCGGCTATTGCGGCTTTTACTTTTTCAGTAATGTCATGCGTTCCGGCATATTGGCCGTCCCGGGCGATATCACGTGTACGGCTGCCGTCTGCAAGCACCTTTGCAACCGCCTTTTCTACCGCCTGCGCTTCGTTTTCAAGCCCGAAAGATGTTCTCAAAAGCATCGCCGCTGATAAAATCGCCGCAAACGGATTGGCCATCCCTTTACCGGCGATGTCAGGCGCAGATCCATGCACCGGTTCAAACAAGTGAAGACCTGAACTTGATAGACTGGCTGATGGCAGCATGCCGAGCGAACCTGTCAGCATGGAGGCTTCATCACTTAATATATCGCCGAACATGTTTTCAGTTACGATGACGTCAAACTGGTTCGGAGCATAGATGAGCTGCATCGCAGCATTATCGACAAGCATATGTTCAAGCGTCACATCAGGAAATTCTTTTGCGATTTCATCTGCCGTTTCACGCCACAGCCTGCTTGAGGAAAGCACATTCGCCTTATCAACTGACGTCACTTTTCCTTTTCTGCCGGCTGCCATTTTAAAGGCTTCTCTGACAACGCGTTCGATTTCTTCTTTCTTATAAAAGAGGGTATCGACCGCTTCTTTTTCTCCCGCTTCATTGACATACTGTCTGCTCGGCTCTCCGAAGTAGAGGCCGCCCGTCAGTTCCCTGACGATTACAAAGTCAACGCCGCTGATATATTCTTTTTTCAGCGGAGATGCCTCAGACAGGCTTTCAAATACGGTCACCGGACGCAGATTGGCAAACAGGCCGAGTTTTTTTCTGATGCCGAGCAGGCCTTTTTCCGGTCTGAGCTCCGGAGGATTTTGGTCCCATTTCGGTCCGCCGACTGCACCGAGCAGGATGGCGTCAGACCTCTCGCAAAGAGCCACCGTCTCCTCAGGAAGAGGGTTTTGATGGGCGTCAATAGCCGCTCCCCCGATCAGCCCGTTTTCAAATTCAAATTCATGTCCGAATTGTTCGGCAACGCTTTTCAATACATCTGCCGCTGATTCCGCCACTTCCGGTCCGATTCCGTCACCGGGAAGCAAAGCAATGCGTTTTTTCAAATCAAACGTTCTCCTTTCTATTACGAGCCGACCGCAGTCCGTCTCTTTAATCCGTCTATATTGCAATCCAGCACTAATTGACGGTTCACAGCATTCAAATATGCTTTTGCAGAAGCTTCCAGAACATCCTGCGCAATTCCCCGCCCTGATGATTCTTTTCCGTTCACGGTCACTCTGACGTAAACCTGAGCCAGCGCGTCTTCGCCTTTTCGGTTGGATTGAATGCGGTAATCTATCAGTTCAATATCTTTATCAATACAGCGCCCGAGCGTGTTATAAACGGCTTCTACGCTGCCTGCCCCTGTTGCCGCCTCTTGCATCAGCTGTTCGTTTTCCTGATTTTTCAAAGAGACTGTTGCAGTGGGCACCTGAGACGTCCCGTAATGCACTTGCAGAGACAAAAATTCATAGCCGATTTTTTTGTCCGTCACTTTTTCTTCTAAAATAAGAGAAATCAAGTCATCATCGGTGATTTCTTTTTTCTTTTCGGTCAGTTCTTTAAACATCGTAAAATATTTATTGATCTCATCACTATCAAACTGGAACCCAAGCGTATTCAGGCGGTCTTTGAACGCATGGCGTCCGGAATGCTTTCCGAGCACGAGCGCATCCGCTGTCACACCGACAAGTTCCGGTGAAATAATTTCATATGTTGATTTTTCTTTCAGGAAACCGTCTTGGTGAATACCCGACTCATGGGCGAAAGCGTTATCTCCGACGATCGCTTTATTGCGGGGAACGGCCATTCCCGTCAGTTTGCTGACAAGATCACTCGTCCGCTTCAATTCATGAAGAGTGAGAGATGAATCAGCTTGATACGCGTCATTTCTGACATGAAGCGCAACGGCGATTTCTTCAAGCGCGGCGTTCCCGGCTCTTTCTCCTATGCCGTTAATGGCGCATTCAATTTGATCAGCGCCGTTCTCAATTGCCGAAAGTGAGTTGGCAACCGCCATTCCGAGATCATCGTGGCAATGAGCTGAGAGCTTTACCCGGCTGATATTCGGAACGTGTTCCTTCATATATTTAAAGATGTTTCCGTATTCCGCCGGCGTCAGGTAGCCTACAGTGTCCGGCAGGTTGATGACGCTCGCGCCGGCATCAATCACTTCTTCTACGATTTCAGCCAAAAACGGAAGTTCGGTGCGGCATGCGTCTTCTGCTGACCATTGAACGATCGGGAAACGTTCTTTTGCATACTTCACCATTTCAACCGCTTTTTCCTTAACCTCTTCCCTCGTCATTTTCAGCTTATGCTTCAGATGAATGTCTGAGGTGGCGATAAAGATGTGAATCCGCGGGCTGACCCCGTCTTTCAGCGCTTCCCAGGCTGCGTCGATATCACCTTTGACAGAACGGGCAAGCCCTGTTACCGAACAATTTTTAATCGTTCTTGCGATTTCCTGCACGGCTAAAAAATCACCTCGGGATGAAGCGGGAAATCCCGCTTCAATAATGTCCACCCCGAGTCTTTCAAGCTGCTTGGCTATCGCCAGTTTCTCCCGCGCATTAAGGTTGACCCCGGGAGATTGTTCACCGTCACGAAGGGTCGTGTCGAAAACGTTAATTTTGCGCAACGGAGACCACCGCTTCCTTCTTTTTACCTTGTTTGACAAACGGCATCATTTCACGAAGCTGTCTGCCGACCTTTTCAATCTGATGCTCGTTTTCACTTGCATTGATCGCATTGAAGCGAGGACGGTTCACTTGGTTTTCCACGATCCATTCTTTTGCGAATGTACCGTTTTGAATATCCGTTAATACTTGTTTCATAGATTCTTTTACCTTCGCATCGACTACGCGCGGTCCTGATACAAAATCTCCCCATTGAGCCGTATCGGAGATAGAGTATCTCATGCCCGCCAAGCCTTCTTCATACATTAAGTCTACGATCAATTTCAGTTCGTGCAGACACTCAAAGTATGCGAGTTCAGGCTGGTATCCGGCTTCTGTCAGCGTTTCAAAACCTGCTTTGACAAGCGCTGTTAAACCTCCGCAGAGAACAGCCTGCTCACCGAACAGATCCGTTTCCGTTTCTTCCTTAAATGTTGTTTCAAGAACTCCGGCACGCGCCCCGCCAATTCCTTTTGCGTAAGCAAGAGCCGTGTCTTTCGCTTCGCCTGATACATCCTGATAGATGGCAAACAATGCCGGTACGCCGGCGCCTTGTTCATATGTTCTTCTGACAAGGTGTCCCGGTCCTTTAGGGGCGACAAGGAAGACATCTACATCAGCAGGAGGCACGATCTGATGGAAATGGACGTTAAATCCGTGTGCGAATACCAATGATTTGCCCGCCGTCAATTCATCTTTGATTTCAGCTTCATATACTTTTTGCTGCTGTTCATCCGGAAGAAGAACCATAATGATGTCAGCCTGGGCAGCCGCTTCTCTTACAGAAAATACTTGGTGGCCGTCTTCTTGGGCCTGTGTAAATGATTTGCCTTGTCTGACGCCGACAATGACATCAATTCCGCTTTCTTTTAAGTTCAGCGCATGTGCGTGACCCTGTGAACCGTAACCGATAATCGCTACTTTTTTACCTGCCAATACGTTCTCTTTGATATCACCGTTATAATATACTTTTACCATTTTAATCTCTCCCTTTTTTGTGTTATACAATAGAAATTGTTTTATTGGATGACGCCTTTTGCTGGGTTCCCCTCGCAAAAGCCGTTGTGCCTGTTCTCGCGATTTCTTTAATGCCGTAAGGTTTGAGAAGCTCTATAAGGGCTTCGATTTTATCAGACTCGCCAGTGACCTGAACGACGATGCTGTCCTTTGAGACATCAACGACGGAAGCTCTGAACGGCTCAATGATTCCATTGATTTCCGTTCTGGTCGGCGGTGCAGAAACAACTTTAATCAGTGCAAGCTCACGCTGTACAATTGATTGGTTTGTAATATCCGTCACTTTCAGGACGTCAATTTGTTTGTTAAGCTGCTTTGTCAGCTGCTCAACGTCGTTTTCGCCTTCCACATGGACGACAAATGTAATTCTTGAAACACCGCTTGTTTCCGTGTGGCCTACAGTGATGCTTTCGATATTATAGTGTCTTTTTGTAAACAGGCCGGTGATCCGGTTTAATACCCCCGAGCGGTTGACCACCGTTAATGTGATAATGCGTTTCAAGGTTTCACCCCCACCATTTCATGAAGTCCTTTACCCGGCGCAATCATCGGGAATACTTTTTCGCTTTTGGCGACCCGGACGTCAATAACGGCCGGCTCTTTTGATGAAAGCGCCTTTTTCAGCTCTTCTTCCGCCTCTTCTTCTGATGTAATCCGGATGCCTTTAATGCCGTAGGCTTCTGACAATTTGACAAAGTCAGGCTGCGCCGAGAATTTGGATTCAGAGTAGCGTTCTTCATAGAAGATTTCCTGCCACTGTCTGACCATGCCCAGACATTCATTGTTCAAAATAATCACTTTGACCGGAAGATTCAGCTGCCGGATGACATCTAACTCCTGCAGGGTCATCTGAAAACCGCCGTCTCCGAGGATGGCAACGACCGTGGCGTTACGATCAGCCAGCTGCGCTCCGATAGCCGCCGGAAGGCCGAAGCCCATTGTGCCGAGCCCTCCCGAGGTCACCCACTTATCAGCCTTTCGGAAAGGATAAAACTGAGCCGCCCACATCTGGTGCTGACCGACATCCGTCGCCACAATCGCCTCTCCGTTTGTGAATTGGTGAATATACTCAATCAGCTTTTGGGGTTTTAAGCCCTCTTCACTGTCGTCTGTATACCAGAGCGGATATTCTTCTTTCCATTCGGAAAGCTGCTGTTTCCATTCAGCTGACTGTCCCTGTTTTCCGTTTTGCTTCAATAGTTCCTGAAGGACGATTTTACTGTCGCCGACCACCGGGATCTGCGTTTCGATAATTTTTCCGATTTCAGCCGGATCAATATCGATGTGCGCCACTTTGGCCGATTTTGCAAAATGCTTCAGATTTCCGGTCACACGATCATCGAACCGAGCTCCGATGCTGATCAGCAAGTCACAGTGGTAAAGCGCCATATTCGCTGTGTATGTGCCGTGCATTCCCGCCATTCCCAGAAAGAGAGGATGGTCTGCCGGGAAACCGCCCAGACCGAGAAGCGTGTGGGCTACCGGTATTTGCTGCTGTTCGGCATAATTTTTTAAATCTTCTGAAGCTTTACCGTGCAAAACACCCGCTCCGGCTAAAATAACCGGCTTTTTCGCACTGCTGACAGCTTCTACGAGCTTTCGGATCTGCAGATAGTTAGGCTCTTTTACCGGCTGATAACCCGGAAGATTGATCTCATGATCATATCTGAATTCCCCTTCAAATGCTGCGACATCCTTCGGAATATCAATTAATACCGGACCCGGTCTTCCCGTCGTGGCGATATGGAAAGCCTCTTTGATCACACCGGGAAGATCCTCCGGACGGCGGACCTGATAGCTGTGTTTCGTAATCGGCATCGTAATTCCTAAAATGTCGGCTTCCTGGAAAGCGTCGCTGCCGATGACTGAAGTGGCCACCTGGCCGGTAAACACTACGAGCGGCAGTGAATCAATCATCGCGTCCGCAAGACCGGTCACTAAATTTGTCGCTCCGGGTCCTGAAGTAGCGATGACAACCCCCGGCTTCCCCGAGACTCTCGCATACCCTTCGGCCGCATGAATCGCGCCTTGCTCGTGCCGGGGCAGGATGTGAACCAATCCTGATTGATAAAGCTTATCGTAAATCGGAAGAACGGCTCCCCCCGGATATCCGAAGATCATTTCGACTTTTTCTTTCTTTAATGATTCAATCAGCATCAGAGCCCCGTTCATTGTCTTTGTACAATCGGCAGACGTAGTATCCGCCTGTACATTTGTGCCCATTTTCAGTTCCTCCTTTTCAATGTTCCCTTCTAAAATCAAATTCATAAAACGCAGCGCCGGCTGACGCAAATAAAAAAGCCTTCCCACCCACATTCAGCCAAGCATTTCATGCGATAGCCAAAAGGGGCGAAAAGGCTTTGCTTTCCGCGGTACCACCCTTGTTTACGGTCATATGAAGACCGTCTCATGGATAATTACTATCCGTTTTGATAACGAGTAAACGTTGCGTTCACTCGGCCGAGTCCTACTCTTCACATTTCAGACCGGCACTCTGAGGTGAGTTCACTTTGCTTTGTTTTTACCGGCTCTCAGCGTTACCGGCTCTCTGTAAAAAACTTCTGCAAAGCTACTTATCCTCTTCTGCGCTTTTTATTATGGCGGCTCTTTTATTTAAAAAAAGAACCCTCATTTGTTTGTTTTTCAGTGTTTTATGATTTTTCTTTTTAGTGTGAATCATTTATTTATTTTTGTTTGAACTCATATTACGCCCGTTTGCAGACAGTGTCAACAGCATTTTTATAATTATTAGACAATTTAGATTAATCAATCTACTTTGTATACGCTTTCATTACTGGTACAAAGGGATCTGTAAATGTTAAAAGTTTTTATCATTTTTTTGTTAATCTCTCAAGATTACATGAAATTTTTCCGTTCTTATACGATTATGTCACATTTTATTACACAATTTTTCATGTTCTTTTCGGTCTGCTTGTCAGATATTCCGTTCAGATTGAACAGGCTCTTTATACAGACATACGCATACACTGTTCTTATCTCGTGAAGAAATGAGTGATGTCATGAATAAGATGTTATCAGGCATGCAAGGCCTGCCTCCCGGATTTCCGCCTTTACCGGTTCTGCCGCCGCAGTCTTATTATCCTCCGGCACCAATGCATACAGCTCCGTTTCAGGGCGGCCCTTCTTTTCAGCAGGGATTTCCATCATACGGATACGGACAGCAGACCCCGCAAAGCTCGCTGTCATTCGCCGGGCAGCAATTCGTCCCATACCCTTATACAAGCGGGTACTACGGTCAAACCTTCAGTGATGTCGGCGGAAGCCTCGGCGCAGGGTCCCATCCCGGCGCGCTCGGGGGCGGTTTCAGCGGCCATGCCGGGGGCTTCAGCGCTCCGAGCGGATTCAGATAATATAAAAACCGGTCTCCCACGGCCGGTTTTTTCTTACTTACAGTGTATAACGGTCATTCCATTGATTCATTTCCTGCTCCGTATCGTAATCAGCCTTTGAAACCTCAACAATGATTAAACCGCATTGAGTCATTAAAAATTGTTTCAGTTCCTCAAACAGCTCGTCTTTTCCGCAAAAGATCGTTTCTATCCTGTCATTTTTATATGCAAATGCGTACTTCAAAAGCTAATTCCTCCCGCTGTCTTTCTATCAACTATTAACAAAATAAATAATAGAAATCAGATATTTTATCACTCAAGGGCGCCTTAAGTATCTTTATACATATATTTCTTACGGTAAATATTTCATTAAGTTTCATTTATATTAAAATTTCTTTACAATTTTCATTAAATACAGGACTTTTATTTCATAAAACAAAAACAAATACAAAAAAACCTCAAACCCATTGTCAGGGCTTGAGGTTTTTTATTATACGTCCCAGGAGAGATTCGAACTCCCGACCGACGGCTTAGAAGGCCGTTGCTCTATCCGGCTGAGCTACTGGGACATGAAAATCAAATCGTACTGCTGATCATTTTACCATGATGTCAGCGAATTGACAATATGGTCATCCGATAAAAAAGGCCAGCGTCATCAGTTTTCACTCTGATGTCACCAGCTCTTTTTTTTGTACGTCCCAGGAGAGATTCGAACTCCCGACCGACGGCTTAGAAGGCCGTTGCTCTATCCAGCTGAGCTACTGGGACAGGTTTTGCTTTATGTATCAGCGACAAGATTTATTATATACAGGTTCATATCATAAGTCAATATTTTTTTAGAAACTTTTGATGGGGAAGAAAGAAATCTCCCCCATCAAATGTTAAAAGCTGATTGTATTCCCCAAGTCCTTCAATTCCTGACCCGTTTCGTCGTAAAACGTCACAGTGCCTTCACTTTCTGTAAGAGTAAGAATGGCATAGCTTTTCACATTGCGGACTCTCGGAAGGCGAATGCTGCCAGGGTTAATCAAAAGCTTGCCCCGAAGCACTTCACTCCCGGCAATATGCGAGTGGCCGAAGCAGACGATATCCGCCCCAAGCTCTTCCGCCCGGTAAAAAACAGTTAAAAGTGACTGTTTAATGCCGTGAAGATGTCCGTGTACGGCCAGAATTTTCTTTGAACCGGCGTCCAGCAGGAGCTCCTCCTGAAACCCGACGCCAAAGTCGCAATTGCCTTTCACCGTGTGATACGGCACAAGCGCGGGATGTGCGGCATCAAGCTCTGAATCACCGCAATGAATCATCAGATCCGCTTCGGCTTCGTGCCGCTTCGAGATCGTCTCCAATTCGTCTTCGAGGCCGTGACTGTCACTTATTATCAGCACTTTCATTGCATTACGCTCCCCCTTACGCGTCAAGCAGCTTTGACAGTTTCTTGAGCGCCTCCGCCCTGTGGCTGATTTTGTTTTTCTCAGCGCTTGTCAGCTGAGCCATTGTTTTATCTTTATCCTTTACAATAAATATGGGATCATAGCCGAACCCGTTATCTCCTTCGGGTTCTTCCGCAATATACCCTTCAACATGACCTTCAACCGTTTTTGTTTCCTGCCCCGGCATGCTGACGGCAAGGGCGCAGCGGAAACGGGCCGTACGCTGCTCTTTTTCGATGCCTTTTAATTCTGACAGCACCTTGTCCATATTCGCCTTATCATCTTTTGCTTCGCCGGCATAACGGGCTGAATAAACGCCCGGTCTGCCTCCAAGGTTGTCCACTGATAAACCGGAGTCGTCTGCAATGACCATTTTGTTTATGGCTTTTGCCACGGCTTCCGCTTTTAAGATGGCGTTTTCTTCAAAGGTATGCCCGGTTTCCTCAATTTCTTCCGTAAATCCGATTTCCGCCAAAGAAGAGACGCTGTAGCCTTTCGGTTCGAGTATTTCCTTAAATTCTTTTACTTTTCCCGGATTGTGTGTCGCAATAATAGCTTCTTTCACGCTGATCAGGCCTCTCTTTCTTTATTTCAGTTCAGGCAATGTTTCTCCCAGCACTTCTTTTTGCTTTTGAATAAGCGTCTGGATTCCTTTTTCGGCAAGGCTTAACAGTCCGTTTAAATCTTCACGGGAGAATGTGGCTTCTTCGCCCGTCCCTTGAAGCTCAACAAAACGTCCGCTTCCCGTCATGATGATATTCATGTCGACTTCAGCCGTTGAATCTTCTTCATAATTCAGATCCAAAAGCAGACCTTCTTCTTTATCCATCCCGACAGAAATGGCCGCAAGATAATCTGTCACGGGAGAAGTTTTGATAACGCCGCTTTTCACGAGTTTTCCGGCCGCAATGGCCATTGCCAAGAAGGCGCCTGTAATGGAAGCCGTTCTTGTTCCGCCGTCCGCCTGAATGACGTCACAGTCGATCCAGATCGTCCGTTCGCCGAGCTTTTCCAAATCAACGACGGCCCGAAGCGCACGCCCGATCAGACGCTGGATTTCCATCGTTCTGCCGGAGACCTTTCCTTTTGAAGATTCTCTTATCGTTCTTTGATTCGTGGCGCGGGGAAGCATGCTGTATTCCGCTGTGATCCAGCCTTTTCCTCCGCCGCGCAAAAATGGCGGCACCCGGTCTTCCACAGATGCATTACAGATAACCTTTGTATTTCCCGCTGTAATTAAAACAGAGCCCTCCGGGTGAGTGATAAAATCCAAATCAAATGTGATAGGGCGCAGCTCATCGTGCTGTCTTCCGTCGTGTCTCATATTTTACCTCCGATTATATGTACATAAACCTTTTGTTCCGGATTGTGAATAAAGAAAGAGGCAGCCCGGATCGCTAACCTCTTTTTTACTAGTATATCAAAAATCACAAATTAAAAACTACCCGTATTCACTTGTGACGGTCTCGAAACGGGTTTTGAAAGGGATTCACCCTTTTCATTCACCAGTTCTGATTTTCCGTTTACTTTTATAGAAACACTTTTTATCGACGGCTGTTCGGTTAATGTGAGAACGATGCTGTCCAGTACGCCCGATGATACCATTTTTGTTTTTTCATCAGCGCTTCCGTAAATAGAGCTGTTAAAGTCAAGTGTAACCCGGCCGTCTTTTACTTCCGGCTTGCTGAGCAGCTTAACATCGTTATTAAAGTCCGTCAAAAGCCCGCTTGCTTTGCCCGGCCCGTCGGCGAGCTGTTCAACGGCAGCGGTGATGTCATTTGTTTCCGAATTGTCAATCCGCTTTGTGACAGGCACGTAATATTCGCTCGTCTCTGTTTCCGCCAGATAGTATACAGTCAGCGGATGGGTGTCTGTCAGATCATTCACTCCGGCGGTTTCAATATTAATTCCGTCTTTTCTGCTTAAGTCGCCCGTAATCGGCGTGCCGCCTACAGGCATTTCTTTCAGTTCATGCCCGTTCATTCTGATTTTGACTTTATCTATGGAGCTGAATTGGGTAAGCGTCCATGTAATCGATTGCAGGATTTTTTGTTCGTCTTCTTTTTTATAGTTTTTAAATTCCTTCGAAAAATCAGCGACGGCGGTACCGTCTTTTTTAATGTCAACATTTACCGTCGTATCCGCAGGAAGCACCGCTCTGAATCCGTTTGGCAGGATTTCTGAGACAGGCCCCCCCTGAACCAAATACTCAAGGGCCTGCTTTGCGGTTCCCTCACTGTTCGGAAGAGGCAGTGTCTGTGCTGCGACATAGCCGTTTTTATCAATCAGATACAGCTCTCTCATGACTGTATTGGCCGGCTGGTCGGCTTTAGACGTGCCGTTTTTTTCTGATTGCTTTGATTTTGCCTGTATCCCCGCTTCACCCTTTACATATGAAATGTCTTGAGGCGGGTCAATTTCCCCGGCTGTTTTATCGGATTGAAACAAACCGCATCCTGATAATACAAAAGCCGAAGTAAGACATGTTGCAGCAATGACTGCAGGTCCTTTTTTCAGCATACTTTTCCCTCCTAAGGCTGTTTGTACTATGATGTATACGAGCCCTGTCCGGGAAATAGACCGGGATGCGCAAAAAAACCCGCCGTAAACAGCGGGTTTTTTTGATTTATTTTCTGATCGGCTCTTGAAGGGAGATGCTCTCGACATGGCCGATTTCATGGCCGAACCAGTCTTCGGCAATTTTTGCGAAACCGTTCCGCTCTCCCGTTGTAAGAAACTGATACTCCGGTGCACGATTCGATTGGTTTAACAAACCTTTATAAGACAAGATGGTGCTCACTTCTCTCGCTGTCTCGTCACCGGAGGAAATGATTTTCACATGATCTCCCATATAGTCCTGAATCGGTTCTTTCAAAATCGGATAATGCGTGCATCCCAGAATCAAGGTATCAATTGCTGTACCTTTTAAAGGCTCAAGCGATGCTCCGACCGCTTCCTCCGCCGATTCCTGCAGAAACCGTCCGCTTTCCACAAACGGCACCAGCAGCGGACAAGCCGTGTTCTCGACTTGAAGGTCTGCATTTAATCCGAGCAGCGCCTGCTCATACGCTCTGCTTTTAATGGTATTTATCGTGCCGATGACGCCGATATGCTGGTTTTTCGTCACCTTTATCGCCGTTCTCGCACCCGGCTGAATGACCCCGACAACCGGAATATCCGTTTTGCGCTGAATATCCTCCAAAGCAATGGCCGTGGCCGTATTACAAGCGATCACGAGCATTTTGATATGGTGGTTTTCCAGCAGGTAATCGGTCATTTCCCACGTGTATTGAAGAACTTCTTCTTCAGGACGCGGGCCGTACGGGCAGCGTTTTGTATCTCCCACATAGATGATATTTTCCTTCGGTAGCTGTCTCATGATTTCCTTAGCAACGGTTAACCCGCCAACCCCGGAATCAATGACTCCTATCGGCTGTTCCAACAAAATCGCCTCATTTTCTTTTCATTTCATGCTGCAGTTTCAATAATGATTTTTCGAAGACGGCTGTTTCTTCTTCGGAAAATGTCTCAAACATATCCCGCAAATATGCCTGCCTTTTTAAAATCACTTCCTGAATAATGCGCTCTCCTTCAGCGAGAAGATGAATTCTGACGACCCGTCTGTCAGCAGGGTCTTTCACCCGTTCGACAAGCTTATTTTTTTCCATGCGGTCTATCAGATCCGTCGTCGTGCTGCAAGCCAAATACATTTTGCCTGATAATTCGCCTATTGTCATATCCCCCAATTCATAAAGCCATTGAAGGCCTACGAATTGCGGCGGTGTAATTGCATATTGGTTAAGGATTTCTCGTCCTTTTTGTTTAATGATCGCAGCGATATGGCGGAGTGATTTTTCGATATCCGCAACATGCTCTACAGATTTTGATGTCATTTGTCCATCCCTCACTCAAGGATCTTTCTGGGCTATTCACGCTCCGTGTCTATTTTCCTTCTTTTTTTAAGAAAATGCAAGACTGACGGAGAAAAAGGAAAAACCGGGATTTTCATCGCATGCCTATCACCCGGGCGCCAACACAAATAACCGGCTCCTTCTCGTAAAGAAGGAAGACCGGCAAGAATCAGAGCTCTAGCTCACCCATTCTAAGAAGCTCGACAACAGCTTGCGAACGCCCTTTCACACCTAACTTCTGCATGGCATTTGAAATGTGATTCCGTACAGTTTTTTCACTGATAAATAGCTCGCTTGCAATTTCTTTTGTTGTCTTGTCTTGAACGAGCAATTCGAATACTTCTCTTTCTCTTTTGGTCAGCAGCGGCTTTGATTGAAAATCTTTCTCCTTCAAGTATTGTAACCCTCCTTGCTAAGGTGAGAGCGAATCTGAAACGAATGGGTTTATATAGTCAAGATATCATATGTAAAAGCCGCTTCGGAGGTGACGTCACTTAAAGAAATAGTTATCCGTTCAGGCGAGCAGAATACCTTTCTCCCGCTCCGTCCAGCTGACCGCTTTTCCGCTTGTCTTTGATACTTGTACCATAACGACGGAACCGGTAAAGCACGGCAGGCCTGACTCGTTTTCTCCAAGGTAATGAAGGGTGACGGACGCATTTCCGACAGAGCTTGCTTTGACATAAATCCGCAGATTTTCATACGGCATCACCTGACGCATATAGTCACACTGCTGGCTTGCGACGACTGTCATCCTTTCCGCATTTTGCGCTTCCATGCCGCGCTGCTTAAAGTAAGCGATCCGGGCTTCTTCAAAATAGATGAAAGGGGTTACATTATTCATATGGCCGAACATATCCGTTTCTGAAAAGCGAACCGACACTTCAGTAAAGAAAGAAAACGACTGTCTCCATTCTTCAAACGGGATGTCAATGTATTGCGGTTGTTTCATCACCTTCAGCTCCTTATAAAAAAAACCTCTCCCGTGCGGAAGAGGCTCTTTTTCTTTATCTTATACTCTGTCGCTTCCGAAGAAATTGCGAAATGCTTGTAAGTTGGTATCTCTGTTCAAAGCAGCGATTGAAGTCGTGAGCGGAATGCCTTTCGGGCAGGATTGAACACAGTTTTGTGAATTCCCGCAATCTCCGAGACCGCCGTCTGTCATTAAAGCTTCTAAACGTTCTGACTTGTTCATCGCGCCCGTCGGGTGGGCGTTAAACAGACGAACTTGCGACATCGGGGCAGGCCCCATGAATTTCGATTTGCTGTTGACATTCGGGCAGGCTTCGAGGCAGACGCCGCAGGTCATGCATTTAGACAACTCATATGCCCACTGGCGGCGTTTTTCCGGCATTCTCGGTCCCGGTCCCAAATCGTAAGTCCCGTCAATCGGCACCCATGCTTTCACTTTTTTCAGTGAATCAAACATTCTGCTGCGGTCAACCTGAAGGTCACGGACAACCGGGAATGTTTTCATCGGCTTCAGACGGATCGGCTGTTCCAGCTTATCAATCAGCGCCGTACATGACTGGCGCGGTCTGCCGTTGATGACCATGGAGCAGGCGCCGCATACTTCCTCAAGACAGTTCATGTCCCATGCGACCGGAGTTGTTTTCTCCCCTTTTGCATTCACGGGATTTCTGCGGATTTCCATCAGGGCGGAAATCACGTTCAGATTCGGGCGGTAATTGATTTCAAATTCTTCATCGTATGGCGCGCTTTCGGGCGTATCCTGGCGTGTAATGATAAACCGTATCTTTTTCTCACTCATGATTATTTCGCCACCTTCTTCTTCGAGTAGTCGCGTTTACGGGGCGCAATCAGTGATACATCGACATCCTGATATTCAAATTCCGGAGCTTCAAACGGACCGGCATGTTTAGCCATTGTCGTTTTGAGCCACTCATCGTCATTTCTTTCAGGAAAATCCGGTTTATAGTGCGCTCCCCGGCTTTCATTTCGGTTGTATGCGCCGAGCGTGATGACTCTGGCAAGCTGAAGCATATTGGAGAACTGGCGGGTGAACATCGCCCCTTGGTTGCTCCATTTTGTCGTATCATTAATATTGATTTTCTTAAAGCGTTCCATCAGCTCTTGGATTTTATCATCCGTTTTCAAAAGCTTGTCATTGTGGCGGACCACCGTTACGTTGGCCGTCATCCATTCTCCGAGTTCACGGTGAAGTACGTAGGCATTTTCATCGCCGTCCATCTTCATGATGTCTGCCCATTTTTCTTCTTCTTTTTTCACGTAGGAATCAAATAATGAAGAAGACAGATCTTCAGCCGATGTTTCAAGTCCGGCAACATATTTCACTGCATTCGGACCGGCAACCATTCCTCCGTAAATGGCGGAAAGCAGAGAGTTTGCCCCTAAACGGTTTCCTCCGTGCATTGAATAATCACATTCACCCGCCGCGAACAGTCCGCGGATGCTTGTCATCTGATCATAATCAACCCACAGGCCGCCCATTGAATAGTGAACGGCAGGGAAAATTTTCATCGGAAGCTTACGCGGGTCATCTCCCATGAATTTTTCATAGATTTCGATAATGCCGCCAAGCTTAACGTCAAGCTCTTTCGGATCTTTGTGCGAAAGATCGAGATACACCATGTTTTCTCCATTGATGCCGAGTTTCTGATTCACGCACACGTCAAAGATTTCGCGTGTCGCAATATCCCGCGGCACGAGGTTTCCGTAAGCCGGATATTTTTCCTCGAGGAAGTACCAAGGTTTTCCGTCTTTGTACGTCCAGACTCTTCCGCCCTCGCCGCGCGCCGATTCACTCATCAGACGGAGTTTATCGTCTCCGGGAATGGCAGTCGGGTGAATTTGAATAAATTCGCCGTTAGCGTAGTAAGCACCCTGCTGATAAACGATTGATGCGGCAGATCCCGTGTTGATCATGCTGTTTGTTGATTTGCCGAATACGATTCCGGGTCCTCCCGTCGCCATAATAACGGCGTCAGAACGGAATGACTCGATTTGCATATTGGTCAGATTTTGGGCTACGATACCGCGGCACGTGCGCTCATCGTCAAGAACGGCGCCGAGGAATTCCCAGCCTTCGTATTTTGTGACGAGACCCGCTACTTCATATCTGCGCACCTGCTCGTCCAGTGCGTAAAGAAGCTGCTGACCCGTCGTCGCTCCCGCGTATGCGGTTCTGTGATGCTGTGTACCCCCGAAACGGCGGAAGTCCAAGAGCCCTTCCGGCGTTCTGTTAAACATAACCCCCATGCGGTCCAATAAGTGGATAATGGACGGCGCCGCTTCACACATCGCTTTTACAGGCGGCTGGTTTGCTAAAAAGTCGCCTCCGTAAACCGTGTCATCAAAATGCTCAAACGGAGAGTCTCCTTCCCCTTTTGTGTTGACAGCTCCGTTTATCCCGCCCTGCGCGCAGACCGAGTGAGAGCGTTTGACCGGAACGATGGAAAACAATTTAACGGCCGTGCCTGATTCCGCTGCTTTAATTGTCGCCATGAGGCCGGCAAGACCCCCGCCGACTACGATAATGCTTGATTGACTCATGATAGCCCCTCTCCCTCTAGTAATCTAGTTCTCTTACACAAACGCAAAAATCGCTTTTAGACCCACGTATGAAAGCGCTAAAAATATAATCAGCGTCACGTAAGTCGAAATTCTTTGAGAACGCGGCGTGACCGTGATCCCCCATGTGACCGCAAAAGACCATAAGCCGTTTGAAAAGTGAAAAATGACTGATAAAACGCCTACAATGTAAAATCCGAGCATAAACGGCGAGCTCAGAATATTCGCCATCATATCGAAGTTGACTTCAGCGCCCATCTGTGCGGCAATCCGCGTCTGCCACACATGCCAGCTGACGAAAATAAGGGTGAGAATACCGGTGACACGCTGAAGCACAAACATCCAGTTTCTGAAATAGCTGTAGTGGCCAGCGTTGTTTTTCGCAGTAAATGCTATGTACACACCGTAAACCGCATGATAAATTAAAGGTAAGAAAATAATAAAAATTTCTAACGCATACCTGAACGGCAGACTGTCCATAAAGCCGGCCGCCTTGTTAAACGCATCCGCTCCCCTTGCGGCAAATTGGTTGACGACTAAATGCTGGATCAAAAAGATGCCGACCGGAATCACACCGAGCAAGGAATGCAATCTTCGAAAATAAAACTCTCTGTTCCCAGACATTACTTTACCCCCTGTTTGATTTAAGTGCGAAATGTGCTAAAATCTCTGCCCCCACTTCGTTTCAATTGTAAGCACTTTATTAAAATTTATTGACAATTTCATTTTACTCCTCCCTCAAAAGGGCGTCAAGAAAACGTGTACATAAATTATAATTTTCGGAATTGATTATTTGACGTGAAAATTTTATTTTCCTGCAATACCTTTCTCACTTTTTTTCACGTGTTTTATAGGATCATCCTGTAATCCTCCCCCCTGTTTAAGCTATAATAAACGAAGGAGAGAGGGGAATACATAATATGAAGAATAATTATGAAGCAGCTTTAGAACCTTTAACTGAACTCGGCGTCAGCGCATACGGCTACGAATTAATCCGGGAAATCGTGCTTCCGGATATCCTCGGCCCGGAGCATTCATCCATGATGTATTGGGCGGGAAAACGCCTCGCCCGCAAATTTCCTCTTCAATCGTGGGAAGAAATCCCCGCCTTTTTTGAAAAAGCCGGCTGGGGAACTTTGACAAACACAGGATCAAAAAAGCAAGAGCTGGAATTTGAGCTGGAAGGACCGCTCGTATCCAGCAGGCTCAAACACCAGAAAGAGCCGTGCTTTCAGCTTGAAGCCGGTTTTATAGCCGAACAGATTCAATTGATGAACGATCAGATTGCAGAATCTTATGAACAGGTCAAAAAGAGAGCGGATAAAGTCGTCCTGACCGTGAAATGGGATATGAAGGACCCTGTATAATTGAAAAAAGGCGGTGACTAAAAGTCCCGCCTTTTTGCCTGCCCGTTTATACGGCAGACGGCTGTTTAGAAAGCTCAAACGCATCATGAAGCGCTTCGACGGCTTTCACCATATCATTGTCACTGACAACCGCTGATACTTTTATTTCAGATGTGCTGACCATTTTGACTTGTACATTTTTTTCCGCCAGTACGGCAAACATGTCCGCGGCGACGCCGGGATTGGAGACCATGCCTGATCCGACAATGGATACTTTCGCCAGCTTTCTTTCAGTTTCGATTTTTTCATAGTCAAGCGCGTTTTTATATTCTTCAAGCACAGCGACCGTTTGCGCGGAATCTTCCGTTTTCACGGAGAAAGAAATGTCTGCTTCCCCATTATCCGCTTGTGCCTGAATAATGATGTCAACGTTGATGTTTCGTTTCGCCAGCGCGGTGAAGATCGTTGAAAGTGTTGTCAGTCCGCTTGTCAGGCCCGTGACGGACACCCTTGTAATCTGGTCTTCAAATGCAATTCCTCTGACGATTAAATTCTGCTCCATTGATGATTCCTCCTCAATTAATGTTCCAGCTTCATGTTCCGTGCTTGACCGCACTTCCAAAGGCACTTGATAGTTTTTCGCGAACTCAACCGCCCGCGGGTGAAGAACACCCGCTCCGAGATTTGCAAGCTCCAGCATTTCATCATAAGAAATTCCCGCCAGTTTTCTCGCTGACCGGACGTACCGCGGATCTGTCGTAAACACGCCCGGAACGTCCGTGTAAATGTCGCATTTATCCGCTTTTAAAGCTGCGGCAAGAGCGACCGCCGTCGTATCGGAACCGCCCCGTCCGAGCGTCGTGATGCCGCCGTCTTCGGTTACTCCCTGAAAACCGGCGACAACTGTAATCCTGCCTTCTGCAAGCTGCGCCTGAATTGCAGTGATATCAATATCCGTAATTCTCGCATTGCCGTGGACGGCCTCCGTGCGGACACCCGCCTGCCAGCCCGTATAAGAGACGGCGTCATATCCTTTTTCCTGAAGCGCCATGGCCAAAAGCGAAATCGTGACCTGCTCTCCCGTAGACAGAAGCATATCCATCTCGCGTCTGCTTGGCTCAGATGTAATTTCCGCCGCCAGATTGACGAGCGCGTCGGTTGATTTTCCCATTGCCGAAACGACGACAACGACGTCATGGCCTTTTTTCTTTTCAGCAATAGCGCGATTTGCGGCATTTTGAATTTTTTCGGCAGACCCGACGGAAGTGCCTCCGAATTTTTGTACGATAAGACCCATACTAGACCACCCTTTACATTTTGGTTCGTGCGGGTGAGGAGAAAAGAGCGTTGTGTCCACAATAAAAAAAGCAATGAGAGGAATAGCTCTCATTGCTTTTTCATATCATTACGATTGATTATGAACAACGAGATAGCCCTCCAAGAAAATGAATTCTTGACAGCTTTACATTTATTTAATGCAAAGCCAGCAAAGCACACCGATGGGATGTGTTTCACTTCGGCGAACTCCCCTTTCAGCCTTTTTCGCAGAATCCATCATTCTCCAAAGGCATACTATTGAAGTTCGCACCTCTATCTTCACCATATAACACGATCTTATGAAATTAGTTCACATTCTAGCAGACTTTTCAGAAAAGCACAATACTATTTTTTCAATTTTTCAAACAGCAGCTGAGCGGCCGCAGCCGGCACACCGGCTTTTTTGATATCGTCAAGACTTGCTTCCTTCATCTTTTTGACAGAACCGAAATGCTTTAAGAGCATTTTTTTGCGTTTTTCGCCGATCCCCGGGATATCATCCAATACGGATTGAAAGGCGCTTTTTCCCCGGATCTGTCTGTGAAAGCTGATCGCAAAACGGTGAACTTCATCCTGAATGCGCTGAAGCAGGTAAAATTCCTGGCTGTTCCGCTCCAGAAATACTGGTTCTAGCGGGTCGCCGATCAGAAGGTTGGATGTTCGGTGTTTATCATCTTTCGCCAATCCCGCTACCGGGACATCAAGGCCGAGCTCATTCTCAAGCACGTCGCGCGCCGCGTTAATCTGCCCTTTTCCGCCGTCAATGATGATTAAATCCGGCAGCGGGAGATTTTCGCGGAGCACCCTCGAATATCTTCTTCTGACGACTTCTCTCATTGATCCGTAATCGTCAGGCCCTGTTACGGTTTTAATTTTATATTTGCGGTATTCCTTTTTATTCGGTTTTCCGTCAATAAAGACAATCATAGCCGATACAGGGTTTGTGCCTTGAATATTGGAGTTGTCAAACGCTTCAATCCGGTGCGGCGTGTAAATGTTCAATGCTTCGCCGAGCCGTTCGGCTGCTCCGATTGACCGTTCCTCATCCCGCTCGATTAATGAGAACTTTTCCCGCAGGGCGATTTTCGCGTTTTTGTGAGCAAGCAGAAGCAGTTCTTTTTTCGGGCCTTTTTTCGGCTGATGCACGGCGGTTTCCAAAAGCTCGCTGATCATGTCTCTGTCAACGCTGTCAGGCACCAGAATTTCCTTAGGCAGAAAGTGATTGTTTTTCGAATAGAACTGGCCGATGTAGGTCAGAAATTCTTCATCCGCTTCCTGGTACATCGGAAACATGCTGACATCGCGTTCGATCAGCTTTCCTTGGCGTATGAAAAAGACTTGGACGCACATCCAGCCTTTATCGTACGCATAAGCGAACACATCGCGGTCCAGAAGGTCATTCATGGTCATTTTCTGCTTTTCCATCGTCGATTCGATGTAAGCAAGCTGATCGCGGAATTCTTTAGCCCGTTCAAATTCAAGCTTTTCCGCCGCCTCTGCCATTTTCTCTTCAAGCTCTTTTTTGACCTCGTTATGCCCTCCCTTTAAAAAGCGGGTGATGTCTTCCACAAGCTCGCGGTTTGTCTCCTCGGAAATATCCTTTACACATGGAGCGAGGCATTGTCCGAGATGGTAATAGAGACAGACACGGTCCGGAAGATTCGAGCACTTCCTGAGCGGATAAAGGCGGTCCAGCAGTTTTTTCGTTTCCCGCGCCGCCTGTACATTCGGGTACGGGCCGAAATAGCGCCCTTTGTCTTTTTTGACATTGCGGGTGACAATAAGCCGCGGATGGCGTTCATGGGTGATTTTAATAAAGGGATAGGTTTTATCATCTTTCAGCATGACATTGTATTTCGGATCGTATTTTTTAATCAGATTCATTTCCAAAATAAGCGCTTCAAGATTGGAGGAAGTCACGATATATTCAAAGTCCTCAATCTCCGTCACAAGCCTTTGGGTTTTTGCATCGTGAGAACCGGTGAAATAGGATCTCACCCTGTTTTTCAGCACTTTCGCTTTCCCCACGTAGATGACTGTTTTCTGACGGTCTTTCATTAAATAACAGCCCGGCTGATCGGGAAGGAGGGCCAGCTTTTCTTTCAGTTGTTTATTCATACGTTACCCTTCCTTACATTCATTTCTTGTGTCCATTCAGTGTATCACGAACATTTGTTTTTCTCCATTCTCAGCTTTTGGAAGATCAAAAAAGGCGATCCCTTTTAAAGGAATCGCCCTGCCGCAGCCGTAACGGAAACTTTCGGCTTACAGATGTTTGTTTACAAGCTCTTCAAGGGCTTCTTTCGGTTTGAAGCCGACAGATGTTTCAACCACTTCTCCGTCTTTTAACACAAGAAGTGTCGGGATGCTCATGACGCCGTATTTACCGGCAGTTTCTTGGTTTTCATCCACGTCGATTTTGACGATTTTCAGTTTGTCTCCCATTTCTTGATCAAGCTCTTCAAGAACGGGCGCGATCATTTTACAAGGTCCGCACCAAGGAGCCCAGAAATCAGCTAATACGACACCTTCACTTGTTTCAGCTGAGAACGATTGATCAGTTGCTTTTACGATAGCCATTTGTTATTCCTCCAATGTCAAATGATGATTTTTAGTATAGCATCTCCCATTCGTTCATGCTAATTTAATGCTTATATTATTTTCTCCCGAACCCGCCGAAAATAATCTTATTTATAGAATGTATGATAACCGATCAGCAGGCGTTCAAAACTTAAGATGGACCCGCCGGCAGCGTGATTAATACAACCGCCATCGGAGGAAGCTCCGCCTCCAGGTTTCCGCCCTTCTGCGTAAACCCGGAAAACGGCTTCGGTTTGACGTTTTCCGGGCTGCTGAATGTATTGCGGGCATTCATTTTTTCAGCATGCAGAATCGTCGCGGAAGGCTTCCCAATCTTTTTCATGCCCCGCAGTTCAATCTTCACGTCAGCTTTGTGCAAATGATCGATATTGCAAATGCTGATATGTATGCCGCCGTTTTTCTGTTTGGACGCCGAAATGCTGACTTGCGGGAGCCGGCCGTCTTTCCATTCGTATTCGGCCGCTTTTGTTTCTGCGGCCAAAAGAGAAGCGTCCTGATGAACCTTAAACATATCAAACACATGATATGTCGGCGTCAGCAGCATATTTTTCCCTTCTGTCAGGATCATTGCTTGAAGGACGTTGACTGTTTGCGCGATATTGGCCATCTGCACACGGTCTGCGTGCTGATGAAAAATGTGAAAATGTGTGGCAGCGACAAGCGCGTCGCGGATCGTATTTTGCTGATACAAAAAGCCCGGATTCGTGCCAGGCTCAGGATCAAGCCATGTGCCCCATTCATCAATGATCAGACCGACTCTTTTTTCCGGATCGTACTGATCCATAATGGCGCTGTGCCTTGTAATCAATTCATCCATATGGGCCGCTTTTTTCATCGTGATGAACCATTCATCTTCCGTAAACTCCGTCGCTGACCCTTTTCCCTCCCAGAAGTCGCCCGGTATTGTGTAATAATGCAGGCTCAGCCCGTCCATGAGATCAGCGGCTTTTTTCATTAATGTTTCTGTCCAGCGGTAATCATCGACATTCGCACCGCCGGCAATTTTATAGATTTCATTCCCGCTGTAATTGCGGACATAGGTTTGAAAGTTCCGGTAAAGGTCGGCATAATACTCAGGATGCATGTTTCCGCCGCAGCCCCAGTTCTCATTTCCTATACCGAAATATTTGAGCTTCCACGGTTTTTCCCGCCCGTTTTCCTTTCTCCAGTCGGACATCGGCGTGCCCGCTTCAAACGTCATGTATTCAATCCAATCAGCCATTTCCTTAACCGTTCCGCTGCCGACGTTTCCGGCGATGTACGGTTCGCAGCCGAGCAGTTCACAAAGCATCATAAATTCATGCGTGCCGAATTCGTTTGAATCAATCGTTCCGCCCCAATGGGTATTCAGCATGGTTTTTCGTTCCCCTACGCCGTTTGCCCAATGATATTCATCAGCAAAACAGCCGCCGGGCCATCTGAGAACGGGAATCTGGAGCTGTTTGAGGGCGGAGGCGACATCCGTCCTGATTCCGCCGGTATTCGGAATATCGGAATCTTTTCCGACCCAGATGCCCTCATATATGCCTCTTCCTAAGTGTTCCGCGAAATGTCCGTATATGTTTTTGTTAATGGTTCCCCGTGTGATATCCGTTTGAATGACTGCCGTATTGTGAGACATACTTGATCATTCCTTTCCCTTAATAAGAATGAAAGCACTACAGCCAATCTATGTATCTGGGATGTATGCTGAAAGGATAAGTTTGTAAGCGCTTTACCGAAAGCTTATTATATTGGTTCGTACATCTCAATCTGTTATTTTGCCAATACATAATTTGTGCGAACCAATCATCACAAACCAAAACCCTCTGACAAATGAAGCCAGAGGGTTTTGATTATGAATGAATATTGGCCTTTTTAAATTCCTGAGTCAGGAGCGGAACCACTTCGAACAAATCGCCGACAATTCCGTAGTCCGCTATTTTGAATATTTCCGCTTCCGGGTCTTTGTTGATGGCAACGATCACTTTACTGTTTGACATCCCCGCCAAGTGCTGAATCGCTCCGGAAATCCCGCAGGCAATATACAAATCCGGTGTAACGACTTTCCCCGTTTGGCCGATTTGAAGAGAATAGTCGCAATAATCCGCGTCACACGCGCCGCGCGAAGCGCCCACCGCTGCTCCCAGCACTTCGGCAAGTTCTTTTAACGGTTCAAACCCATCTTTACTTTTTACCCCGCGACCGCCCGCAACGATGATTTTCGCTTCTGATAAATCCACGCCGTCCGCTGTTTTTTTAACTACTTCTTCAATGACCGTCCGCAAATCTGCCGGCGGGACCGCAAGCTCTTCAATATCACCCGTGCGGCTTGCATCTCTTTCTAATGCCTGAATGTTATTCGGACGGATTGTCGCCAAGATGAAAGGATCGGTTGAAATCACCTGTTCAAAGGCTTTGCCGGAATAGATCGGTCTTGTAAAAACGATGTTGTCTCCGGTAACGCTTACATCCGTGCTGTCTGAAATCAACCCCGTTTCAAACCGGGCCGCAAGCTTCGGTGACAAATCTTTTCCCATAGAAGTATGGCCGAAAATAACCGCATCGGGCTTTTCATTTTCGATCAGATCCCCGAGAACCGCGGCATATCCGTCCGCCGTATACTGAGAAAGTCCCGCTGCATCGGCCGTAAATACTTTATCGGCGCCGTACTGAATGAGTTCTGATGCTGCATCAGCCGCGCCTTTTCCCAACAGCACGCCGATGACATCTCCTCCGCCGGAAATGGTTTTGCCTGCGGCTATGGCTTCAAAGGTGACGTTCCGTAAGGCGCCGTCACGAATTTCTCCGAGTACGATCACTTTTTTTCCCATTCTGACATCCCCCAGTTTCTTTAATATCAGTTTATACGACTTTGGCTTCTTTTCTCAGCAGTGAGACAAGCTCCTTCGCCTGCTGAGCGGCTTCTCCTTCGATCAGTTTGCCCGCTTCTTTTTGCGGCGGGAGAAAACGTTCGATCGTTTTGAGTTTCGGTGCAGCATCATCTTCATCAATGCCGAGGTCATCGAGCTCAAGCTCTTCCAGCGGTTTTTTCTTCGCCTTCATAATGCCCGGAAGCGACGGATAGCGCGGCTCGTTTAAGCCTTGCTGTGCCGTGATGACTAGAGGAAGTGAGGTTTTAATGACTTCGGTATCCCCTTCGTTGTCTTTCTCTGCCACAGCTTCATCGCCGCTGATTGTCAGTTTTGTAATCGTTGTGACGCAAGGAATGTTCAACAGTTCGGCAAGCCTTGGCGCCACTTGGCCGGAACCGCCGTCAATCGCGACATTTCCGCCGAGAATCAGATCATATTCCCGGTCCTTGAAATAGTGATATAAGATCGTGGAAATGGAGTATTGGTCGGGATCGCTCAGGTCATCCTCAATATTGATTAATACCGCCTGGTCGCACCCCATCGCAAGAGCGGTGCGGAGTTCTTTCTCCGCATCTTCTCCGCCGACGGTTACGGCGGTAACGGTTCCGCCATGCTCTTCTTTCAGCTGAATCGCTTCTTCAATGGCGTATTCATCATACGGATTAATGATAAACTCGGCTCCGTCTTCCTGAATCTTTCCTGCTTCAATGACGATTTTCTCTTCTGTGTCAAACGTCCGTTTCATCAGTACAAATAGATTCATATTCTTATCCCCTTTATCTTCGCCCACCGAATTGAGGCTTTCTTTTTTCGAGAAATGCCTGAATGCCTTCTTTTGCGTCTTCTGATGCAAATGCTTCCCCAAAGCGCTTTGCTTCGAGCTTTAAGCCGCCGTCATAAGAATAGACTTTGTTTGAATAAAGAAGCTCAAGCAGGGAAGCCATCGACTGCGGGCTTTTTTCCGCAAACTTGCCCGCTAGCGTTTTCGCCTTTTCCAGCAGCTCCTCTTCATTTTCGGCGCCTATTGTGACAAGCCCGAGGCTGAGCGCTTCTTCTCCGGTCACAGGTTCTGAAGTGCCGATCATCTCAAGCGCTTTCGCCGTGCCGACGTACCGGGGCAGGCGCTGCGTCCCGGCAAAGCCCGGAATAATGCCGAGATTCAGCTCGGGCAGGCCGAGCTTTGCATCCAATGTGGCGATTCTGATATGGCAGGCCATGGCAAGCTCCAGACCGCCGCCGAGCGCAGCGCCGTGAATCGCCGCGATAACGGGCTTCGGAAACCCTTCAATTCTTTCCATCAGCTGCTGGCCTTTATCCGCCATGGCAGAGGATTGCTCAAGATCATCAAGCGACGTAAATTCCTTTATATCGGCGCCCGCCGAAAAAAATTTTCCCTCACCGCGAATGATGATGCTTCTGACGCTGTCATCTGTTTCACACCGGTCGAACAGACCGGATAATTCAGCTAAAACCGCACCGGACAGCGCGTTGGCCGGCTGATGATTGATGGTGATCACCGCGACAGATTGTTCAACCGCCACTGAAAGGCTGTTCATCCGTCAACCCCCTTTAGTTTTGATGAATCCCTGACACCAACAGTTCCAATACCTTGTCTGACAAATCCGGAAGATCATATTTCTGATCGTTCATCACCCATGTTGTCACTGTTTCATCTATCGTCCCGAATATCATCTGCCGGGCGAGGCGGACGTCGAGATTGTCTTTCCATTCGCCCGACTCGATTCCTTCGGTCAAAATGGTGTCCAGCATGTTTAAATAACCTTTTAAAATATCATTGATTTTCAGGCGCAGCTTGATATTCGACTGTCTGAGCTCAAGCTGGGTCACAATCGCGAGGTGGCGGTCATTGCCGAGCAGTGTGAAGTGCTGCTTAATGACGAGAGCGAGTTTTTCTTTTGCCGTCGTTTTTTCTTTTACTTCTTCTTCCATGCGTTCAATGAACTGGCCCATCTTTTCTTTAAAAAGAGAAATGAGTATATCCTCTTTGTTTTTAAAATATAAATAGATGGTGCCGTCCGCAACGCCGGCCTGCTTGGCGATTTTGGACACCTGTGATTGGTGATAGCCGTTTTCCGCTATGACTTCTACTGCTGCATCAATAATCTGCATATACTTTGGCCGTTTTTGGTTCAATGTCATCGTTCCTTCCTTCAATAAATGAATGACTATTCATTCATAACTTCATGATAAAAAGGATTCCCGGTTTTGTCAAGTTTTTCTTTTAAGGCACCTTGTTTTCATGAGAAGCATCTTCCTCTTCGACGAGACGCCTTCTTAATATCTTTCCGACGGCCGTTTTCGGAAGCTCTTTTCTGAATTCGTACAGCTTCGGGACTTTGTACGGCGCAAGCCGCTCTCTGGCAAACGCATCAAGCTCATCGGCATCCGCTTCGGCGCCTTTTTTCAAAACGACAAATGCTTTCACCGTTTCCCCTCTGTAAGAATCAGGAACGCCCGCTACGACGATTTCCTGAACGGCTTCATGCTCATACAGCGCCTCTTCCACCTCACGAGGGTAAATGTTGTATCCCCCGGCAATGATGATGTCTTTTTTTCTGTCGGCGATGTAGAAAAATCCTTCCTCATCCATATATCCCATGTCTCCGGTAAACAGCCAGCCGTCTCTGATGACACGGGCCGTCTCCTCCAGCTTGTTCCAATAGCCTTTCATAACCTGCGGGCCTTTTACGATCAGCTCGCCGTGTTCATACGGCTCCGCAAGCCCGCCTTTTTCTTCTGAATAGATTCCGGCGTCGGTATTGGGCCAGGGACAGCCGATACTGCCGGGCTTATTTTTTCCCCAGATGAAATTTGAATGGGTCACCGGTGATGCTTCGGATAATCCGTAGCCTTCCACAAGCTTTCCGCCGGTCACTTTTTCAAATTTCTGTTTGACTTCGACCGGGAGCGCCGCTGAACCGCTCGGACAGCTTTTTATGGAGGACAAATCATATTGATTTAGTTCCGGATGATGCAAAAGCCCGATGTAAATCGTCGGAGCTCCCGGAAAAACTGTCGGCTTTTGCCTGTCAATTGTTTTCAAGGTATCCAAAGGATTGAATTTAGGAAGCAGAATCATTTCATACCCCTGCATGATGGAGAAATTCAGCACGGCGGTTAATCCGTACACATGAAAAAAAGGTACGATGCCGAGCACTTTTTCGGCTCCCTTTTTCATTTTGTACATCCAGGCGGCGCCCATCTCTGTATTGGCCTGAATGTTTTTGTGCGTGAGCATGACGCCTTTCGGATAGCCGGTTGTTCCGCCCGTGTATTGAAGCACGGCGATGTCATGCTCAGGATCAATATCAAATTCCTCCGCCTTCTCCGCTTTTTCATTTTTTAAAATGTCCGCTAAGCTGTGAAACTGTTCATGTCCGTCATAATCGATATGCACTTGTTTTTTTTGCGTGAGTGTATAAAGCATATTTTTCGGAAACGGCAAAAAGTCTTTGATACTGGTTGTAATAATGCGTTCAATGATTGACAACGTTTTCATTTTTATCACCTTCGGAAACAGCATATCGAGGGTGATGATCACGCGCGGCGAACTGTCTTGCAGCTGATACTCAAGCTCGTGTTCCGTGTAGAGAGGATTGGTCTGAACGACTATGCCCCCGGCGAACAATACGCCGTAAAATGCGATGACCGACTGCGGACAATTGGGCAGCATAATGGCGGCTCTGTCGCCTTTTTTCAGGCCTGTTTTGCGTAAAAAAGCGGCTAGCTTTAATGAATCTGTGAGAACGTCTTGGAATGTGAGTTTTTTTCCGAGAAAATAAATGGCGGTTTGGTTCGGGAATTGAGCTGCGGAGTTTGTCAGATTGGATGGCAGGGTTTGACCGGTAAATTCAAGCTCATGCGGAATCTCTTCGGGATATTGAGAAAGCCATGGCTTTTCAGACTGCATAAAACCTCTCCCTTCTGTTTTCCTATACGCTATTATTATAGCAGAAGGCTGATTGGAATTGGAAAGCGTTTCATGTGATTTTTCGAGTTCAGGAGGTGTTGAGTTTGCTGGAAACACTGTATTTTGAAGAGGGAGTTCCTATCCTGCGCCAGCTGCCGAAGCCGTTTACTTCAGCCGCCTTTTTGCTTCATCCCTTTGTCCGAATGCCGGATGGGTGGGAAGCGCAAAAGCGCAAGCGGCCTTTTGAGCATATCTATCCGAGTGATGAGGAGATCATCGCAACGGGCAGACCCGTTTCCTGGAAAACCGCCATGACCATTTGCGGACTGCGCTCTGAAAAAGAGATGGCGCTTCTCCTTATGACCGCTGTCATGGCACTGCGGGATGAATATGCACATCCTGAATCCGCCGAGCTGTTAAATCGGCTTCATCATCCCGATCTGTACTTGCCGAGCGATGATGTCACTTCGCCATTTTTGATACCGGGACTCTTGGACGTGTTTCGTTCAAAAGGCATTGAGCGCTGCACTTTTTATGAGCCGATCGAAGCGGAAGGCCTATTTTCGCTCAAGCAAACGTCGCCTTCGGATGTATGCGGACTGCTGCAGGCTGACATGATGATTGCCGATGTAAAGCGGCGCGCCGCTTTTATGAGTGTGTACGATTCTTTCACAACACTCTTTCTCATGGAGGATCAAGACATGCTGTCTGTTATCCGCGCCATGAATTGGGAAGCCGTCATTTGCTCTGATACGATGAGCATGAACTGGTATTCTCAATAAAAAGACTGCCGATTTCAATTCGGCAGCCCTTTTTCAGTATTAAGATGTCATGACCAGATAAATAAGTCCGATGAACAGAAAAATTCCCGCTGCCGACAGCAGCACTTTCGCAAGCTTCTCCATTTTTCCCCGTCCCCTTAAATCCCGGCGGCCACCACAAATGACAGGCCGACTGAGATGACAAATGAAATAAAGCCGACAGCTCTGTTATCTTTTTCAATTTCTTTATCAATTTTAAACCGGGGCGTCAGAAATTCAAAGATAAAATAGCTGATTAAAAGCATAATAAATCCGTATACGCCCCAGCCGATCATTTGCAAAAGCGAATTATGCTGGGCGATGCTGTGCTGAAAGACATTCGCGATACCGAGAATTTTCCCTCCGGTCGCCATTGCCACCGCAAGATTGCCTTTTTGGATTTCCACCCAGTTTTTATAGGATGTCACCAATTCAAACACGGTCAGAAAAATGACGAGACACAAGACGGCCACACTGTAATAAGCCGCGATTTCAACAAGCTCATTTTCCCAAAAAGCATTCATGACGTTTTCTCCCTTTTTATTTTAGTTCGACAATCGTTACGCCTGATCCTCCTTCTCCCGCTTCCCCGAACCGTGCGCTTTTCACGCTGCGGTGGTTTTTCAGAAGATCCTGCACCCCTTTTCTGAGGGCGCCCGTGCCTTTTCCGTGAATGATGGACACTCTCGGGTAGCCGGCAAGCACCGCGTCATCTAAATATTTTTCGACGCGGCTGAGGGCATTTTCGTAACGCTCTCCCCTGAGGTCAAGTTCAAGGGATACGTGATAATCCTTCCCTTTTACGGCGGTGATTGCTTTTTCTTTTTTCGGTTCAGGAGCCGATTTGAGAAACTCGAGATCTTTTTCCTTCACCTTCATTTTGAGGATGCCGATTTGGACGTTCCATTCTTTCTCGCCGGTTTTTTCAAGAAGCGCCCCTTTTTGTCCGAATGTGAGCACCTTTACTTCGTCGCCCGGCTTCAGCTCGCGTTTTTTCTCTGTTTTTCTTTCCGGCTGCTTTGATTTTTCAAAAGCCGGCATCGCGTCTCCGAGACGTTTTTTGGCATCAATCAGCTCGTGTTCCTTAAAGGATCTGTGTTCTTGCTTGATGGACCGGAGCTCGCGGATGATCTGTTCGGCTTCATTTGCGGCGGCTTCCAGTTTTTCCGCCGCTTTTTGTTCGGCTTCTTCCATCATTTTATCTTTTTGGGCGTTCAACTCAATGATTTGCTGCTGAAGCTCTTTATGCAGTTTTTCTGCTTCTTTTCTGATTGATTCGGTTTCAGAAAGCTCTTCATCCGCTCTTTTTTTGCTTTTTTCAAGCGATGCGATCATCAGATCGACTTCGTTGTGTTCGGCGGTCATTTCTGACTTCGCCTGGCCGATGATATGCTCCGGCAGGCCGAGGCGTCTTGAAATTTCAAATGCGTTGCTTCGGCCTGGTACTCCGATCAGGAGCTTATAGGTAGGCGAAAGTGTTTCAATGTCAAATTCAACGCTGGCGTTCATGACGCCTTGCCGGTTATATCCGTATGCTTTCAGTTCCGGATAATGGGTTGTCGCAAGCACTCTGGCGTTTGTCCGGTGGACTTCGTCAAGAATGCTCATGGCAAGCGCCGCCCCTTCCTGCGGGTCTGTTCCGGCACCGAGTTCATCAAACAGCACAAGGCTGTTTTCAGACACTTCTTTTAAAATACTGACGATATTGACCATGTGGGATGAGAACGTACTCAGACTTTGTTCGATCGACTGTTCATCTCCGATATCGGCAAACACATTGTCAAATACGGCGGCTTCTGATCCCTCATCAGCCGGTATGTGCAATCCTGCCTGCGCCATTATCGTCAGCAGCCCGAGTGTTTTTAACGTAACGGTTTTACCGCCCGTATTCGGGCCCGTGATGACGATCGTTGAATAATCTCCGCCCAGTTCAATATCGTTGGCGACGACTTGATCTTGGGGCAGCAGCGGATGGCGCGCTTTTTTGAGACGGATAAAGCCGTCTCCGTTCATGAATGGTTTTGTCGCCTTCATCGCTTTTGCGTATCTCGCTTTGGCGAAAATGAAATCCAATGTCTGCAGCACTTCTACATTTTTAGCGATTTCATGTGTGTGTTCAGCCGTATGCTCCGTCAGCATCCGGAGAATCCGTTCGATTTCCTGTTTTTCTTTTACCTTCGCCTGCTGAAGCGAGTTGTTCATATCTACGATCGCCTGCGGTTCAATAAAAAGTGTCGCACCGGATGAAGATGTATCGTGAACAATTCCGCCGTAGCTTGATCTGTATTCCTGTTTGACCGGAATGACAAAGCGGTCATTCCGGATCGTAACAATGGTGTCAGACAGCATTTTTGAAGCGGAAGATGAACGCAGCATCGATTCAAGTCGGTCTCTCACTCTTGATTCAAGCGTCCTGAGCTGCGTCCGGATTCCTCTTAGGGCGGGGGATGCATGATCTAGCACTTCGCCGTGATCATCAATGCAGGAGTTAATCTCCCTTTCCAAATCGCCCAATGTAATCAGTTCTTCTGCATGGGCCTGTATCAGCGGAATGCTGACGCCGTCTTCTGTCATTTGGCTGATAAAGTGCTTCATTTGTTTAACGGCATACAGCAGCCCGGACAATTCGGTAAATTCCGTCGGAGTCAGCACACTGCCGATTTCCGCCCGCCGCAAAGCCGATCTTATATCGGTCAGCCCGCCGAACGGGGCATGGCCTCTTAAGCGCATGACCGCGGATGCTTCTTCGACTTCATCCAGCTGTTTTTGGATGTCGGCGAGATCCGTTAAAGGCTTCAGCTGCAGAAGCTTTTCCCGGCCGAGCGATGAGGCGGCATGTGCGGTAATCTGTTCTTTTACTTTATGAAATTCAAGTGATGATAACACTTTTTGCTGCACGGTTTTATGGTCCTCCTTACTTAATCATTGCGCGTCAGAAATGCTTTGACCTCATGTAACGGCCGGGCGTTTAACACATTCTTTGTTTCAGTCCAGCCTTTGCGCGCAGCGGTCACGCCCGTTTTCATGTCATCGAGCATTTCTATATTATGGGCATCCGTATTAATGACCAAAGTCACGCCTTTTTCGTTTGCTTTGATCAGATGCTCAGTCCGTAAATCGAGACGCGCGGGGTTTGCATTCAGCTCAAGCGCCGTATTTGTTTTGGCTGCGAGCTCAATCAGCATGTCGATGTCGACTTCATAGCCGGCCCGTCTGCCGATCAGGCGGCCCGTCGGGTGGGCGATAATGTCCACGTGCTTATTCGTCAGCGCCTGTTCAAGCCGTTTCATAATGACATGCTCCGGCTGGCTGAAGCTTGAATGGATAGATGCGATGACAAGATCCATTTCAGACAGAACACTGTCATCATAATCAAGCGAACCGTCGGGGAGAATGTCCATTTCTACGCCTTTAAAAATATGAAAGTTTTCAAACTCAGCGTTTAACGCGTCAATTTCTTCCGCTTGTTTTCTGAGCCGTTCGGCCGTTAACCCGTTGGCTACCTTTAAATATTGGGAATGGTCGGTGATCGCCATGTACTGATAGCCTTTTGCCATACACGCTTCTGCCATTTCCCTGATGGAAAATGCGCCGTCACTCCAGGCTGAGTGCATGTGGAGATCGCCTTTTATCGCTTTATGCTCCACAAGGTCCGTTTCTTCCCGGTACGTGTCGACCTCCTGCCCGCTTTCTCTGAGCTCCGGAGGAATAAACGGCAGACCGAAGTGGGCGTAAAAGGCTTCTTCACTCGGAAACGTTTTGACTTCTCCCGTTTCTATGGTTTCTACCCCGTATTCGCTGATCCGTTCGCCGCGCTCTTTCGCCAGCTGGCGCATCTTAATGTTGTGATCTTTCGAGCCGGTAAAATGATGCAGTGTGGTCGCAAACTGCTCCTCTGTCACAAGCCGGAAATCCACACTCGTCTCATATTCAAAGGTCAGGGTGACTGATACCTTTGTATCCCCGCTCGCTATCACGTCTTTTACGTTCGGCAGGGACAGAAGCTGATCTCTGACAGCCTCCGGATGATCTGTAGCGATAATGTAATCGAGATCTTTTACAGTCTCCCGCGCTCTTCTGAGACTGCCGGCCCGGGAATATTTCTGAATATCCGTCAGCCGGTCCAAATGTTCTTCAATTACTGAAGCAATGCCGAGCGCATAGCCGATCGGAAAACGTTCCGGCTGTTTTCCGGCTTCTCCGAGAGCCTGAAGGATTTTCTCCTCCGTTTTTTTTCCGAAACCGGCGAGCCCCTGCACCTTTTGCTGCTCGCATGCTTCTTTCAGCGATTCCGCGTCATGAACGCCAAGCTCCTGATACAGTTTGGCGATTTTTTTGCCGCCTAGGCCCGGAAGCTTCAAAAGAGGAACCAAGCCTTCCGGGACTTCTTTCTGCAATTGGAGAAGCGTGCTGGACACACCTTCCTGCATATATTCACGAATGACGCCGTAGGTGCCTTTTCCGATTCCGGATAAAGACATCATGTCGTCGATTTCCGACAGGCTGCGGTCATCCTGCTCAAGCGCCGCTGCCGCTTTTCGGAAGGCTGATATTTTAAACGGGTTGTCCCCTTTCAGTTCCATATAGACCGCAATCGTTTCAAGCAGCCTGATGATATCTTTTTTATGCATACTGTTAACCCCCAGTCGTTTCCTGCTTTTCATCATACAAATTTTTCTTCTCCGGCACAACTGACGCAGAGCTTGAAAAAAACTTCTCCGGTCAAGAGAAGTTTTTTATGCCCCGTACTGGGCCCACAGTTCTTGCAGGAGCCCAGACAGATACGGCGTATGATGCGTGATGATATTTGCAAGCGTCGATTGTGCGAGCATATCCTGAAGCGCGCTTACCGGCAGTACGGATGCGACGTATAACAGGATAAACGCAAATAAATAGACTTCCAGAAACCCGAGCACCCCGCCAAGCAGTTTGTTGATCTGTTTAATGACCGGAATGCTTGCGATGATATTAAGCGCCGCTCCGATAATCCGAAGCAGAATCTTTGCAATGATAAACAAAATGACAAACGCGATCGCGTTGTAATAAGCCGTCTCTACGTTTCCTTTAATAAAAGAAAAAGCCGCCTGCCCGCCGGAAAAATCAGGCGCGGGTATAAAACTTAAATGCGGGGCCAGGTTTTTGTAAAAAAGCGCCGCAAACGCAATCGAGAGGATGAAACTCGTTAAATATATAAATTGGAGGATAAATCCTCTTTTCAATCCAAGCAATGTGCCCATCAAGAGCAAAACTAAGATGATGATATCTATCATATGGTGTTCATTCCTTTTCTTTAAGCTGCCGCTCCAGTAATTCATATTTTTCTTGCAGTTTCATATAATCATGCACGACATTGACCGCAGTCAAAACAGCGAGCTTATTTATATCAAGATATGGATTTTTCTCATTGATTTCTCTCATTTTATCATCAACCATTCCGGCCACATGACGCATGTGCGCTTTGCTTTCTTCCCCAATAATGGTGAAGTGCTGGCCGTAAATGTTTACTGTCGTTTTGGTTTTTTTGCCGTCAGACAACGTTTCTCCTCCATTCCGCGAGAATCCTAGTTCCTATCATACCACGATTATCGATTGAATGGAAAGACGAGCCTCAGGCTGTTATGATACACTGGTATATACAGTGAAAAGTGCCAAAAAAGGAGATTATATCGTGTCCCATTCTGTTATAAAAGTATCCGCTTCCGCTATAGAACAAATGAAACAATCCTATGCCGGCTCCCTTACTCCGGCCGTTCCGCAGGGCGCCGTCTTCCAGGCTAAGCCGCCGGGCTGTACCATTACAGCCTACCGTTCGGGCAAGGTTCTCTTTCAAGGAAAAAACGCCGGCACAGAAGCGGCCCGCTGGGGAACGGCTGAGGCGCCGAAAGCAAAGAAAACCGTCAAAAAAGCGGCCGACCCGCTCTACGCTCCCCCGGCGGGCATTGCGTCCATGTCGGTAATCGGCTCAGATGAGGTCGGAACAGGCGATTACTTCGGACCGATAACGGTTGCCTGCGCCTATGCCGACAAAACAAAGCTTTCTTTAATGAAAGAACTGGGCGTGAAGGATTCGAAAGATTTAAAAGATCCGCAGATTATTGAAATCGCCAAACTGTTAATTAAAACTATTCCTTACAGCCTGCTTGTGTTAAAAAATGAAAAATACAATCAGATGCAGGAAAAAGGCCTGAGCCAGGGGAAAATGAAGGCGCTCCTTCATAATCAGGCGATTTCCAATCTGCTGAGGAAAATGAACGGCGTCAAACCGGAAGCAATTCTGATTGACCAATTTGCAGAGCCCGGCATTTATTTTAAGCATCTTTCCGGGCGGGATATCGTAAAAGAAAAAACGTTTTTCAGCACGAAGGCGGAAGGCATACATCTTTCCGTCGCCGCAGCCTCTATCATCGCGCGGTATTCTTTCTTAATTGAAATGGATAAGCTTTCCCGGGAAGCCGGGATGACGATTCCGAAAGGCGCGGGGCCGCACGTCGATGAAGCTGCCGCCAAGCTGATCATCAATAAAGGAGAAGATGCGCTCAGGACGTTCACTAAACTGCATTTTGCCAATACGCAAAAAGCGAAACGCCTTGCAGAACGGAAAAGGTCATAACAAAAAAGCTTGCAGAGTGATCTGCAAGCTTTTTCTTTATCCTCTTAATACGGCCTGATATGTTTCTTCCAGCGCTTTCAGCACGTTTTCGTGGACTTTTGTCACTTCTTCTTCTGTCAATGTTTGTTCAGGGTTGACATATTGGAGCGAGAAGGCGACGGATTTTTTGCCCTCTTCCATATGCTCACCTTCGTACACATCAAATACGGTGACTTCTTTCAATAGCGCGCCGCCGGCTTCTTTGATCACGGCTTCGAGCTGTCCGCTTGTGACGGTTTTATCTGCAACAAGCGCAATGTCGCGTGTGACGGACGGGTACTTCGGAATCGCCGTATACACGACAGGTTCTGTTTCCTCGGTCAGAAGCGCGTGAAGATCAAGCTCGAACACATACGTTTCTTTAATATCCAGCTCTTTTTCTATTGCCGGGTGCACTTGTCCGATAAATCCGGCAAGTGAGCCGTTCAAAAGAATGTTTGCGGTCCGGCCGGGATGCATGTTTTTGCGTTCTGACTGGACAAATTCAATCCGGTCTGACACATTCAATTGATGCAGCAGGCCTTCAACGATTCCTTTGACGACGAAGAAATCAACCGGCTTTTTCTCACCCTGCCATAGGTTTTTGCGCCATAATCCGGTTACGGCTCCGGCAACCCGTTCTTTTTCAACCGGTTTTGTGTTTTCTTCCTTCGTCAGAAATACAGAACCCGTTTCGTATAAAGCAACGGAATCAGTCTGTCTGGCCAGATTGTATGAAACGGCTTCAAGCAGATTCGGCACGAGGCTGTGTCTGAGAATGCTTCTTTCTTCGCTCATCGGCAGAGCAAGCATCGTATTGAATGATTTTTCGATCGCAAAAGCGGCCGCTTTTTTATCATTCGTCAATGAATATGTGGTCGCTTGTGAAAGACCCGCTCCTTCAAGGAAACGTCTCACTTTCCGGCGTTTTGCCTGATACGGTGTCAAGCCGCCTGTCGTGCCGGCCGTTTCCGGAAGCGTGGACGGAATATTGTCATACCCGTACAGTCTTGCCGCTTCTTCAATCAGGTCCTCTTCGATTTTAATATCTCCGCGGCGTGACGGCACCGTTACGACCAGAACGTCTTTTGCTTCACCGACTGCAAAACCGAGGCGCTTGTAAATGCTGATGATTTCTTCTTTAGTGATTGTCATGCCGAGCACGGCGTTCACTTTGTCAACAGATACATGAATGTTGTTCGCTTCGATTTCCAGATGGTTTTCTTCGACCGTGCCTGAGAGCACTTCTCCGCCGGCATACGCCTGAATGAGGCTGCAGGCCCGTTCAGCCGCCAGCAGAACGCGTGCCGGGTCAATGCCTTTTTCATATCTGGCGCTCGCTTCGCTTCTCAGCCCGAGGTCTCTCGACGCTTTGCGGACGGTCTGTCCGTCGAAATAAGCGGCTTCCAGTAAAATCGTGGTGGTGTCTTCACGGACTTCAGATTCTGCTCCGCCCATGACTCCCGCAACGGCTTGCGCTTTTTCTCCGTTCGTGATGACCAAATGGCTGCTTGACAGCTTGCGCTCCTGTTCATCCAGCGTCACGATGGTTTCGTTTTCCGCCGCTTTTCTGACGACGACTTCTTTTGAACCGAACCGGTCGTAATCGAAAGCGTGAAGCGGCTGGCCGTACTCAAGCAGGACGAAGTTTGTGATGTCCACAACGTTATTGTGCGGGCGGATGCCTGCATTCATCAGCTTCGTCTGCATCCAAAGCGGAGACGGGCCGATTTTGACGTTTTTAATGATTTTTGCGGCGTAATGCGGATTGGCCTGCGTATCTTCAATCTTGACGGAAACAGCATCCGCCGCTTTTTCTGCTGCTTTTTCATATGAAGTCTCCGGAAGCTTCACCTCGGTGCCGAGAATAGCCGCAACTTCATAAGCCACGCCAAGCATGTTCATTGCGTCGGCGCGGTTCGGCGTTAAGCCCAATTCTAAAATCGCATCATCAAGCTGAAGGGCTGCCATTGCGTCAGCTCCCGTTTCAGCATCATTCGGAAACACGAAAATGCCTTCCGCATATTCTTTCGCCACGAGCTTGCTTTCAATGCCGAGCTCCTGGAGAGAACAGATCATGCCGTGAGACGCTTCGCCGCGCAGCTTGGCTTTTTTAATTTTGAAATTGCCGGGAAGCACGGCACCGACTGTTGCAACGGCAACCTTCTGTCCTTTATCAACATTCGGGGCGCCGCAGATAATCTGAACAGGTTCCTCCGCACCGATATCGACAAGGCATTTGTTGAGTTTGTCGGCATTCGGGTGCTGTTCACGCTCAAGCACGTGTCCGATGACAACGCCTTTTACGCCTTCCCCTTTATACTCGATACCCTCAACTTCAATACCGGCTCTCGTAATTTTTTCTGCAAGCACGGCCGGGTCGATTCCCTGCAAGTCAACGTAATCTTCTAACCATTTATATGAAACAAACATGTGTATCCTCCTCTTACGCCTGTTTAAACTGCGAAATGAATCTGACATCATTGGTATAGAAATGGCGGATATCTTCAATGCCGTATTTCAGCATTGCGATACGTTCCACACCCATTCCGAAAGCAAAGCCCTGGTATTCCTCAGGATTGAATCCGGCCATTTTCAGCACGTTCGGGTGAATCATGCCGGCGCCGAGAATTTCGATCCAGCCCGTTTTTTTGCAGACGGAACAGCCTTGTCCGCCGCACTTAAAGCAGGTCACATCCACCTCGACAGAAGGTTCAGTGAATGGGAAAAAGCTCGGACGGAGCCTGATTTCACGGTCTTGGCCGAACATTTTTTTGGCGACCAATTCAAGCGTGCCTTTCAGATCGCTCATGCTGATTTTGCGATCCACGACGAGACCCTCAATCTGCATGAACTGGTGGGAATGTGTCGCGTCATCGTTGTCGCGGCGATACACTTTTCCGGGACAAATGATTTTGACGGGGCCTTTGCCTTTATGCTTTTCCATCGTGCGCGTCTGCACCGGTGACGTCTGCGTTCTCATCAGCATTTCTTCTGTAATGTAAAAGCTGTCCTGCATGTCGCGGGCCGGGTGCTCCTTCGGCAGGTTCAGCGCCTCAAAGTTGTAATAATCCGTTTCCACTTCAGGACCTTCTTCGATGGTATACCCCATGCCGATAAATAAATCTTCAATTTCTTCAATAACGACCGTCAGCGGATGGCGCCCGCCGATGTTTACCTGACTGCCCGGCAATGTGACGTCAATCGTCTGGCTGCTGAGTTTTTTATTCATCTCTTCTTGTTCAAGCTGTTCATTTTTCGCCGTAATGGCTGCTGCAATGCGCTCTCTCACTTCATTGGCGAGCGCTCCCATTTTCGGGCGTTCTTCGGCGGACAGTTTGCCCATGCCGCGGAGAACTTCTGTAATCGGCCCTTTCTTTCCGAGATATTGCACCCGAATGTCGTTAACTTCTTTTAATGAACCTGCCGCTTCTACTTTTTCTGCAGCTTCCAGTTCGAGCTGTTTAAGCTTCTCTTCCATCATGCATCCTCCTTTTATGTAAACCAAACCGTTCTATGCCTTTTTCAGAAAACAAAAAAACCCGCCCCTTGAGAGAAGGGACGAGTTGTGGCCGCGGTACCACCCTTTTTAAGGCAGACTTCATCTGCCGACAGCTTCATTGACATAACGGAAACGATCGTTCCGGTTCACCTTTACGCGCGTTTGGCGCGGTCCCGGTGACAACTCGAGAGGTGAAAATCAATTTCTGTGCTGCGATAAAAATGCTTTCAGTCGGCGGCATTTTCTCCCTGGAAGGCAGCTTGTGAAAAAATTGACGTCCTCTGTCACGGTTTTTACATTATTGCTATCTATTATAGTGAAATTCGCAGCTTTGCGCAACCTATCCTCTGAGATGATAGACGAGGATGGCAGCCGCCACCGCCACATTCAGCGACTCCGCCTGTCCGTACAGCGGAACGTACAGGTTGAGATCCGTTTTTTGCAGAAGGCCGGCGTCCACTCCCGCCCCCTCGTTCCCGACGATTAACGCGAACGATTCTTCAGGCTTCACGCTTTGATAAGCCGCACCGTTTTCAAGCGCCGTGCCGTAGATCGCGACGCCTTGCGATTTCAGCTCATCGGTAAACTCGTCGAGCGGACGTTTCAAAATGGGAATATGAAAGTGAGATCCTTGGGCTGAACGCAGCGTTTTTCCGTTGTATGGATCTGCCGTTCCCTCACCGAGGACAACGGCGTCAATCCCCGCCGCATCTGCCGTTCTGATCATTGTTCCTAAATTCCCCGGATCCTGCACGGCATCAATCAGAAGCAGCCGCTTCAGCCGGTCAGGCTTCTCGTCCGGCATATGGCAGACTGCGGCGATCTGCTGCGGCGTTTCCGTTTCCGTCACGGCTGAAAACGCATCTTCGCTCAGCACATAGCACGGAATGCTCATGTCCAGATCGGCCGGGATGACGCTCTCATCTTTTACGAGAATTTCTTTTACCGTTCCCTTTGACTTGAGCGCTTCTTCTGCCAGATGCTCTCCTTCTATCAGAAATGTATTCGTTTTATGTCTCTCTTTTTTTGTGTGAAGTTTTTTCCAGTCCTTCACTTTTTGGTTTTTTGCCGAGTCAATTCGTTTCACTTTATTTCTGCGCTCTCCTTTTTTCATGCATGTTGTTATTATATCTCAAGAACAGCACATAATAAACCGCGTGCGCGGTAAGAATATGCGTATCACATTCAGGAAAAAAGGAGCGGTTGTAATGGATCTTAATTTACGCAACGCCGTTATTGCCAATGTGACCGGCAATAACCAGGATCAGCTGGAGCATACTATCGTTGACGCCATCCAAAGCGGTGAAGAAAAAATGCTTCCGGGTCTCGGTGTCTTATTCGAAGTTCTTTGGCAGCATGCGTCAGACTCAGAAAAAAATGAAATGCTCAAAACACTTGAAGGCGGATTAAAACCTGCGCAATAAGCATGAAACCGGGTGATGGCACACCCGGTTTTTTTTGTATAATAATGGCGAGGGGGATCGCCAATGCAGTTACAGCCGGAACTGGCAAAAAAATTGATTGCCGAAGTCAAACATATGTACAGCCGCGAAGTGATTATTGCCGATACAAAAGGAATGATCATCGCGGGCACCAACGCTGCGCGCGCCGGATGTTTTCATGAAGGAGCTCTTATCTGCGCGCGGGAAAAACGGAATGTCATCATTACGAAAGAAGATGAAAAACGGCTCGAGGGCGTAAAAGCAGGATTGAACCTCCCCGTTTTTTCGGGTCATGAGGTGATCGGAGTATTCGGTCTGACAGGAAACCCTGACGATATCCTGCCTTTCGGGGAATTGCTCAGAAAAATGACGGAACTTTTTATAAAAGAAACGCGCCACCTGGAAGAAGTGCAATGGCGTGAGAGAATGCTTGAATCCTTTATGGTGGATTGGCTGCAGTTAAAAGAATGGTCGCCGGGTTTTTTAGAAAAAGCAAAGCTCCTTGCAGCAGACCTTCATGCGCAACGCCGAATCATACTCATTCAAGGCCGTTATGAGCAATATGAAGCAGAAGAGCTCGGGCGCCTCTGGCAAAGTGAATACCCTGAAGACCTGTTTGTCCGCTGGGGAAATGAACGTATTCTCATTAATCATGAAACAAACTCGGATTCTAAGGAGAAGCTCGTCAAAAGAATGAACACTGTTTTTGGGCAGCCTGTCACGGCCGGCATTGGGCGGATCGTTCCGGGAGAACGCCTGACGGAATCATACGGACAGGCGGAGAAAGCTCTTTCGGCGGGCGCTATTGACAAGCAGGCCGTCTTTGAAGAAGATTTAAAACTGGATATGTGTCTTGCCGATATTGCGCCCGGCACACGGTCTGAATTTTCACGGCGGGTTCTCGAGCATGTGCTCGGCCGTGAAGAACTTCTGGATACGCTGCGCGCCTTTTTCGACCGGCAGTTATCGTTAAAGCGCACCGCTGATGACATGCATATTCATATTAATACGCTGCGCTACCGTCTTTCCAAACTGGAATCGCTGACAAATATGAAGCTTGACCGCCCTGAAGACATAACGGCTTTTTATTTGGCGCTTCGCTTTTTAGATCAACATACAAAAATCACGTGATATCACCATCATTTTTCATCTATTTCTCCATAGTTTACGAAATCATTTTTATTTACAATTAAATGAAAACGCTTTTCTAATCGGGAGGTTGGGAGAATATGATTTCACGAGAGGCAAAGGAACAGTTCATCCGGGCGGTCGGGAAGGAGAATTATGATGATTCGGCGGCTGGCCGTCTTGTGTATTCGTACGATGCAGCCCCTCAGCTGCAAGCCATGCCGGATGCGGTAATCGCCCCCCGCTGTTCGGATGACGTGTCCCGTATATTAACGATTTGCAGCAGGCATGACATTCCGATCGTGCCGAGGGGTTCAGGCACAAACTTATGCGGCGGCACATGTCCGTCTGAGGGCGGTCTTGTTCTTTTATTCAAACATATGAACCGAATTCTTGAAATTGATGAGGAAAATTTGACGGCAACCGTCCAGCCGGGCGTGATCACGCAAGATATGATTCATGCGGTTGAACGGAAAGGGTTATTTTATCCGCCTGATCCGAGCAGCATGAAAATATCGACGATCGGCGGAAATATTAATGAAAATTCCGGCGGACTGCGCGGCCTGAAGTACGGTGTCACCCGGGATTATGTCCTCGGCCTTGAAGCCGTCTTGGCTTCAGGCGATATCATCCGCACAGGAGGAAAGCTGACAAAGGATGTCGCCGGTTATGATCTGACCCGGCTTTTCGTCGGATCAGAGGGGACGCTCGGTGTTGTGACGGAAGCGACTTTAAAGCTTGTTCCGAAGCCGGAAACGAAAAAAACGCTGCTCGCACTCTATGAACATATTGAAGCGGCTGCAGAATCGGTTTCTGCCATCATCGCTGAAAAAATCATTCCGGCGACACTCGAATTTCTGGATCAGCCGACACTGCAGGTCATTGAAGATTACGCCAAGATCGGGCTTCCGACAGACGCAAAAGCCGTACTGCTGATCGAACAGGACGGTGACAGCGGCACGGTCAGACGCGATATGGAAAAAATCGAAGCCATCTGTAGAAACGGAGCCGCCGTATCCGTCCAAACGGCTGAAACCGAGGAGGAAGCATTCGCCCTTACAGAGGCCAGACGGTCCGCACTATCAGCCCTTGCCAGACTGAAACCGACGACGATTCTGGAAGATGCCACCGTGCCGAGATCACAAATTGCCAATATGGTCAGAGCCATTAACGAGATTGCAGAAACATACGGCTTGTCCATCTGCACATTCGGCCATGCAGGCGACGGCAACCTCCATCCGACGTGCACCACCGATATCCGAAATACAGAGGAGATAGAACGTGTCGAAAAAGCCTTTGCCGCCATTTTTGAGAAAGCGATTGAGCTGGGAGGAACGATAACGGGTGAACATGGGGTCGGCATCGTAAAAGCGCCGTATTTAGAAATGAAGCTGAAAACAGAAGGCATCACCGCCATGAAAGCGATCAAACAAGCGCTCGATCCCCAAAACCTGCTGAATCCGGGAAAAATATTCGCCAATGCGTCAAGGAAACGCGTGGTGGTGATGAAATGACAACGGCTAAAGAGCAGAAACAAATTCAAACAGAATTCAAAAACCGCATGGATGAAGGTGAATTGCTGAACTGCATGCGCTGCGGCTTCTGCCTTCCTTCCTGTCCGACCTATATCGAATCAGGATTTCAAGAATCCCATTCGCCGCGCGGCCGGATCGCCCTGATGAAAGCCGTCACAGACGGACTGATCGAGCCGGATGAAGATGTCGAGCGCTCACTTTCGCTGTGTCTCGGCTGCCGGGCATGCGAGCCCGTTTGTCCGGCAGGAGTCAATTACGGACAGCTGCTTGAAGAAGCAAGGGATATCATTCATCAAAATAAAAAACATAAGCCGGGCGTGCGCCTCTTGCGGAAAGCGGCATTTACCGGGCTTTTTCCCCATCAAAACCGCATGCGGACAGCGGCGAATCTTCTCGGGATATACCAAAGATCAGGACTGCAGACCGCCGTCAGAAAAACCGGTATGCTGCGCGTTTTGCCTGAGCATCTGCGCACGATGGAACAAGTGCTCCCGCCCGTCCCGAAACGGAAAGACATGAAGGAACGGCCGCGTTTTCTTCCCGCCTCGGGTCCTGTTCAAAAACGGGCCGCTTTTTTCTCGGGCTGTTTAATGGATACGATGTTTTTAGCAACAAATCATGCGACAACAGCGCTTTTACAGGCGGCCGGATGTGAGATCGCGGTTCCGGAAGGTCAGGCGTGCTGCGGCGCGCTTCACGGGCACAGCGGAGAAAAAGAGACGGGAAAAGAACTGGCCAAGCGGAATATCGCGGCTTTTGAAGCGCTTGACGCAGATTATATCATTACAAACGCCGGCGGATGCGGCGCCTTTCTTCAGGAATATCCGCATTTACTGAAGGATGAACCTGAATGGGCGGACCGTGCCGAACAATTCGTCCGGAAGCTCAAAGACTTTTCATCCGTACTGGTTGAACTGAAGTTCCATCAAAGGAACCTTCAGGCGCAATCCCCTCATATCGTCACATATCAGGACTCCTGCCATCTCCGCAATGTGATGCATACGTCAGAGGAACCGCGCATGCTTTTGAAAAGCATTAAAGGGGCCGAGTACAGAGAAATGGAAAAGGCCGACAGTTGCTGCGGGTCGGCGGGAATTTATAATATAACAGAGTCAGAGATGTCTATGAAAATATTAGACAGCAAGATGAAAGCCGCCGGAAAAACGGAAGCAACCGTCATCGTGACAGCCAACCCCGGATGCCTTTTGCAAATGCAGCTCGGCATTTTGCGCGAAGGATTAACAGACCGTGTCCGCGCGGTACATTTGGCGGATTACCTTTTGAAAGCGGCGGATTTGTCATAAACGGAAAAAGCAGAGAGACCGAACGGCTCTCTGCTTTTATGATGCTGCAAGTTTTACAGTTCGGGGCGGATTTATCCGGGTATTGAAGCTTCCAATCTGGCACTCGGATCACGCCAAATGTTTGCCCATTTTTTCACAGCCGCCATGATAATCACAAGCCCGAGAATGAGCATGATAATAGATAAAACGCCATTCAGCACATTGTATCCCGCCGCTTCGGGATTCAAATACACATACCGCACCATCCAATAACCCGCATAGTTGACGGTCACGTACAAATAAGCGAGAGGAATCAGGCATGTCAGCATATAATGCCGCTTATCGGCTATCTTCAATACGACAGTCGCACCGATGATTAATCCGACGGACGCCATAAGCTGATTGGACACGCCGAACAGCGCCCAAATGGAGCTGATGTCGCCCGAATACAGAAGATAGCCCCACAGCAGGCAGGCGAGCGCGCTTGAGAAAATCGAGCCCGGCAGCCAGTCTGTTTTTTTCAGAGGCTTATACACCTCTCCGAAAAACTCCTGGATCAAGTAGCGGGCGACACGGGTTCCCGCATCAATCGCCGTTAAAATAAACACCGCTTCAAACATAATGACAAATTGAAAAAAGTATGAAGCCAAATGACTGAAAAACGGAATCTCCGTAAAGATATACGTCATTCCGACGGCAAGCGTAACAGCGCCGCCCGTTCTTCCTTCCAGACTGAGACCGATTTCTTTGCTCAATTCAGGCAGATGGACGACGTTCATCCCAAGGGCGCGGAAAATTTCCGGCGTGCTGTTAATGGCAAAATAATCGGCTGGCTCAAGTGCGGCGGCTGCTATGAGCGCCATAATCCCGACGAGACATTCGACAAGCATCGCTCCGAAAGCAACCGGCTTGATATCACTCCATTTATCCAGCATTTTCGGCGTTGTGCCGGAACCGACAAACGCATGAAAGCCTGAAATGGCGCCGCAGGCAATCGTTATTGAAATAAACGGCCAGACAGGTCCTGCGATCACCGGTCCGCCGCCGTGAATGAACTCCGTTACGGCCGGGAATTTAACGGCGGGATTGACGAAAAAGACGCCTGCGATCAAAGCGGCAAAAACCCCGATTTTCATAAAACTGCTTAAATAGTCACGCGGGGCAAGCAAAAGCCAAACCGGAAGCGCCGCGGCGAAAAAAGCATAGACGGGAAGCGCCACCGCGAGTGTTTTCGCATCCAACGTCAGCATGTCGCCGAGAGCCGTTGTCTGCAGCCGCGGCCCGATCACAACGCCGGCCATTAACAAAAGAAAACCGACAGTTGATGCAAGTTTGAGATTGCCCGTTTTTTTATAGTAGACGCCGACCCCCATCGCGATCGGAATCGTAATCCCCACCGCAAACGTTCCCCACGGGTTTTTCTCAAGTGCGTGCAGCACAACCATGGACAGCCCCGCCATCGTGATCGTAATGATAAACAGCATCGAAAGACCCGTGCAAAAGCCCGCTACCGGGCCGAGCTCTTCTTTGGCGACTTCAGAAAGCGTTTTCCCATTTTTCCGCATAGATGCAAACAATACGACAATATCGTGCACGGCTCCCCCGATCACCGCCCCGATTAACAGCCATAAAAGCCCGGGCAGATAGCCGAACTGAGCTGCGAGAATCGGTCCGACAAGCGGGCCGGCAGCGGCGATTGCCGCGAAATGGTGGCCGAATGACACCCATTTATTCGTCGGCACATAATCTTTCCCATCCTCAAGCACATGGGCCGGAGTCGGTGTCTGATCATTGATTTTTAATACTTTGACCATCATAAAGGTACCGTAAAGCCGATAGGCGATCGCCAAAATGCATATAGACGCTATGACGATTGTAATCGCATTCATTTAATCCCAGCCCCTTTTCTCTTTTTCTAAATATTATCACAATTATCAGATAACGGGAGATGATTTTTGCGTAAAAAAAGCCGGCGGCACAGCCCGGCTTTTCGGAACATTATTTTCCTGATAAACGGATGACATTCCATGACAGCGGCGTAAAATGAGCCGTTATCCCTTCAGCGTTTGCGGAAGACGTTCCGTTTGAGTGAGGCATAACTTCTTTTCTGTTTTTTTGATTGGTCGCTTTCATATTCTGATGCTCCAGCACGATATGCTCAATGATGCGGTAATCTTCAAACCCTCTCAGTTTAATCTCCGTTTCTATCGGTTCCTTGCTTTTGTTGACCGCAAAAATGGTCAGGGCTTCATCCTCTTCACGGTAAACGGCTGCGGCATCAACATACGGCACATCCGTAAAATCCGCTGAGTCGTATTTCAGGGAGGTAATCAGCAGCTTCATCGAAGTCCCTCTCCCGTAGACAGAGGCGTGCATGTAAGGATAAAAGATCGGCTGCCTCCATGCTTCTCCGCCCTTTTCAGTCATGATAGGCGCAATCACGTTGACAAGCTGGGCAAGACAGGCGATCTTTAGTCTGTCCGCATGCTGCAGCATCGTAATCAGCAATGAACCGATCAACAGCGCATCTTCAAAATTGTAGATGTCTTCCAGAATCGGCCGGGCCGTAATCCACGGCTCCACTTTTTTATCCGCTTCATTGGAGTGATACCATACATTCCACTCATCTAAAGAAAGGTGAATCGTTTTTTTGCTCCGTTTTTTCGCTTTCATATAATCACATACGGCTGTGACGGATTTGATAAAATGGTCTAAATCCATCGACTTCGCCAAATAGTTTTCAAGATCATTTTCATGGTTGCCGTAATACGTATGCAGTGAGATGTAATCCACATGCTCGTACGTATGCTCAAGCACCTCCGCCTCCCATTCGATGAAGGTCGGCATGCTGCTGTTTGAGCTTCCGCAGGCCACCAATTCGATCGTCGGGTCCGTCCATTTCATCACTTTTGCCGTTTCAGCGGCGAGCCGTCCGTATTCATGCGCCGTTTTGTGCCCGATCTGCCAAGGGCCGTCCATCTCATTTCCTAAGCACCACGTTTTTATGCCGTAAGGTTTTTCATAGCCGTGCGATTTTCGCAAGTCGCTCCAGTATGACCCTTCAGGATGGTTGCAGTACTCGACGAGGTTCCGGGCGGCATCAATTCCTCTCGTCCCGAGATTGACCGCCATATTCACTTCGGCGTTCACTTTTTTTGCCCACGTTAAAAATTCATTCGTCCCGACTTCGTTCGTTTCTGTCGTCTGCCATGCCAGATCAAGCCTCCGCGGTCGGTCCTTCACCGGTCCGACGCCGTCTTCCCAATTGTAGCCCGAGAGAAAATTCCCGCCCGGATAGCGGATGAACGGCACCTGTAATTCTCTGATCAGCTCCTGTACGTCTGTTCTGAACCCGTCCTTGTCGGCTTTCGGGTGTCCGGGCTCATAAATGCCTTTATACACCGCCCGGCCCATATGTTCTATAAATGATCCGTACATCCGTTTGTCCACTTCACCGATGATATATTCTTTATCTGCTGTAATTCCCGCTTTTTTCATTATGTTTCCTCCCTCTCTCTATCCCTTCACTCCGCCGACTGTCAGGCCGGAAATAAAGTATTTTTGGAAAAACAAGAATATGATAATCACCGGCAGTATCGCAAAAACGGAACCGGAGATCAGCATGTCATAGTTGTTGCCGTACGGACTCAGCAGCCCTGACAGTCCGATTGGAAGCGTAAACATTTCTTTCGACCGAAGCACGATCAGCGGCCATAAAAAGTTATTCCAGCTGTTTAAAGATTGGAGAATGATCATTGCTCCGAATGCCGGTTTCATGAGGGGCGCCATAATTCTGAAGAAAATGCCGAATTCCGTGCAGCCATCCATTCTCGCTGAATCGAGCAGATCCCTCGGGAGGCCGAGTGCGTATTGCCTGAAAAAGAACACGGCGACAGGCGACACAATAAACGGCAGAATCACCCCCGTATAAGAATCAATCAAATGAAGCCCCACCGTCAGTTTAAATAACGGAAGCATCATCACTTCCAGAGGCACCATCATAATGATCAGCACAAGAACGAAAATAACATTTCGGCCTTTAAACTCGTACACACCGAGTCCGTAGCCGATCATTGAGGAAAAAAACAGCGTGAGCACCGTGGTGAGAACGCCGAGCAGCAGGCTGTTAAAAAACCACTTAAAATAAATGCTTCCCCCGTTGAACAAATACGTGTAGTTATCAAGGCTCATCACATCCGGATCAAGACGCAGATTCAGTCCGATGCGCATCAGCTCAGATGACGGCTTTAATGAACCGAGCAATAGGCAGATCATCGGAAAGATATACAGCAGGCTCAGCATGATAAAAAACAAGGTAAACGCGACTCTGTACACGGAAAACATGTGATTGTTACGCACCATCTATCCCTCCCCTTTAAACGAACCGGACAGTTTCAGCGACACAAGGCTGACAAGTAAGATGACAAGCAAAAGGACAATTCCGATGGCGGCCCCGTATCCCATTTCGTTGTACGCAAGCCCCTGCTGATATAAATAACCGACAAGCGTGAGGCCGATATTGCCCGGGGAATTATTCTGCCAAAGCACATAGCTTTCCTCAAACATTCTGAAACCGCCGATAATACTGATCGTTAACACATAAACCGATACCGGCTTTAAAAACGGGAGGGTAATATGCCGGAACTTTTTCCACGTACTCGCCCCGTCAATTTCAGCCGCCTCGTATAATTCTTTCGGCACGTTTTGCAATCCGGCCAGAAAATAAAGAATGTTAATGCCCATCCATCTCCATGATGCAAGCAGCACCATTAAAAACATGCCGGTTCCTTTGTTATTGAGCCAGTTTTGAGGCGATACGCCAAGCTTCATCATCAGCTCGTTTGCCAGCGACGTATTCATTTCTCCGAACATCAGCCGGAATATAATCCCCGCGACGATCGTCGATGTCAAAGCCGGTACGAACAGTGCCGATTTAAACACATTTCTGAATCTGACGAGCTTCGAATTCAGAATCACCGCCAAAAGAAGCGGCACCGGAATCAGCACGATCAGCGTCCAGAAGGTATATTCCAAGGTATTAAACAGTGCGGTGTAAAAGGTTGGATTAAGAAGAGAGGTGTAATTGGAAAACCCGACAAATGCAGCTTCTCCCGGCAGTATCCGCTGAAAGCTCATGATACACACGCTGATGATCGGATACAAAAAGAAAACGAGAAACGAAATGATAAAAGGCGCCGTAAAAAGATAAGGCGCCGCTTTTTTGGAATACAGCACATTGCGCCGGCGCGGCTTCTTCCGGGCTGCGGAAACGGTTTGCGCTGCCTCTGTCTTTACAGGTCTCATAAAAGCTCCCCCGCTTTCTCCGTTAAAATGGGCGGCTTCTTATTTTTCCAATTGCTGTGCCGCCTCGTCCAAGGCTTCCTTAGGTGTTTTTTCCTGCGTCTTCAGCGCATCGAACAGCACCTGTCTGACGACGAGATCAGCCGCTTTAGAAAAGTCTTCATGCAAATAAATCGGATTGATCTCATCTTTTACTTCAAGGAGCGTGGAAAAAATGGATGTACCGTTCCGGAAGAAATCCGTGTACTTGTTTTTCTCCTTCAATTCTTTTGAATCCCACACGTCCCAGCGGAGCGGATCAAAGCCGAGCACCGTCCACAGCTTAATATTTCCTTCCTTTGAACCTTTCGCAAATCCGAGAAATTCTTTCGCGAGCTTCAGATGTTCGGCCTGTTTCGGTACGACGGTGGCTGTTCCGCCCAAGCCCGCTGATCTGTCGCCGCCTTTTTTCCAGGCCGGCATAGGGTAAATCGCCATTTTCCCTTTTAAATCAGGCATATAATCGATAAACCGTCCCATGTACCAGATGGGCATCAGCACTGACGCTGCCCCGCCCTGATTCATAAAACCGTAGTATTCTTCACTGTGATGGCCGCCGCCGGGAGCCGGCAAAAGGGTTTTATCATTTACCATGTCCTTTAAGTCATTCAATGTGTCTATATTCGTTTTATTGTTCAGAATCAACTTTCCGTTTTTGCTGAAGTAGCCTGATCCTTGCTGTGAAATCATGGAAAGAAATGTGGCGGAATCATTTGTTTCAACCGTTCCCATCGGTTTCCCCGCGATTTCGCGCACTTTTTTCCCCGCCAGCCGGTAGTCCTCCCATGTCTTAATCGATGCGGGATCAACGCCGGCCTTTTTCATAATATCCATGTTGTAAAACATCACGGTCGTCCCTACATGTGTGTCAAGGCCGTACAGTTTGCCGTTTTTGCTGTATAAGGCCAGGCGCGCTTCCACAAACTTATCGCGATCTTTTTCAATCAGCGGAGTCAGATCGGCAAGCGGGATATCCTTCCCCTTCAGAAAATTCGAGAACCGGCTTAATTCCACGTCGGCTATATCAGGAAGCCCTTCCCCCGCGATCAGGGAAACGGATAGATTATCATGCATTTGTCCATAAGGATAAACAACGGTATTCAGCTTAATTTTGCGCTCCGGATATTTCTGATTCCATTCTTTGGCCATTTCCTGATAAAACTGTTCGTGCAGTCCGTTAAACGTCCAAAATGTCAGCTCCGTTTCTCCCGCCCTGCCGGCAGTCCGTTCTTGTGAACAGCCGGCGGTAAATAATAAGAACATCATCAGCGCCAAACATGCAGCGGTCGTTTTTTTCATGTCATTCCCCCTTCCGCTTCAGGCCGTGCGGCGAATGATGTGCAAAGAGCGCGACATTTTCATTTATGATGGTTAAGCCGGTATAACGGTCTCGCAGTGTGTGTGCGTGCTTAAGGGCGTCGCTGACAAGGTCCTGTTTTACACCGATTTCATCAAAACTGGCGGGACCTCCGGCAGATGTGAGCCACCCGGCAATTGTTTTGCCGTCAGGAAGCCCTTCATATGCTGATTGAACCGCCTCGCGAAAGTGCGTCGGAAGTTCTGCAAGCTTTTCGTGGCAGGCCAGATCTTTGTAAATATCACTCAGCACCACGCATGCGCAGCCCACCTTCGCACCGTGGAGAATCGGGGGCTGTTTCGTCTTCAGCAGTTCCATCTCAATCCAATGCGAGATGTGATGCTCTCCTCCTGAGGCGGGACGGGAGTGATCAAGGGCAAGCATGACAAGACCCGAAACGATCAGCGCTTCCATCAGGATGCGAATGCCGGCCTCTGTTCCCATGGCAATGTCAGCACGGTGATCAATGCACTGCCAAAGCGCGTCTTTCACAAGTTTCGCCCCGGCTTCTGAGTACGGCTCATCCGCAAGCCTATGGGAGATCTCCCAATCTGCCAGCGAAGTTATTTTTCCGAGCATGTCTCCGAAGCCCGCGGCTGTCATTACGCGCGGCGCTTCTTTTAATAGATTCGTATCCGCAAATAAGGCGATCGGCGCTTTCGTTTGAATCGTCGTTTTGATGCCGTTTAATATGAGCGGGGCTCCAGCCGATGTAAATCCGTCGACTGAAGGAGCGGTGGGGAATGAGATAAACGGCAAACCGCGCTGGCAGGCGGCAAACCGCGTAATGTCGTGAATCGTTCCTGACCCGGCCGCAATGATGACATCCGTCTCTTCCGCGATATTGATCAGCGTATAGATCAGTGTCCTTTCATCAGCCGCAGCGGTTCCTGTTTCATGCTCCGGAATGATGATCTTTGCCGCTTTGATTCCGCCGGCCTTCAATTCGTCCGCAAGCATCCCTCCCGCCGCTTCGTCAGTGTTCCGGTCACAGACGATCGCCGGATGTTTCCAGCATTTTTTTTGAAGAAATCTGAAAAGCTCTTCTTTTGCATCCGCTCCGATGATGATGTCTTCTATTTGAATAGGAGAGCGGCTGCCTCCTTCCTTATTAAACTCGGATTGAATGTCCGCCGGAGAAAGTTTCATAAAAGGATTCCCTCCTTCGCTAATTCTGTCAGGTCTTTAATAGAGTCGAGCACGATGTCAGGCTCATAGAGACGGGTCTCCCCAAGTTTTGCCGATCCCGTCAGAACCAATACGCTTTTCATCCCGTACAGCCTTCCCATTGCGATATCTGATTCGAGGCCGTCTCCGATTATTGCGCATTCTCCCGGAGAAAGCCCGAGCGCTTCACATGCTGCCTCAGCCATCAGCCAAGACGGTTTGCCGACGACAAGCTCCGTTTTTACTCCGGCAGATGCCTCAATGGCCCCGATCATTCCCGCAACGTCCATAGCATGGCCGCCTTCATTCGGAAACGAGCGGTCCCGGTTCGTGGCGATGATGCGCGCGCCGGAGGAAGCTGCCTGAAAAGCGAGATTCAGATCCTCATAGGTGACAGTTTCATGCAAAGAGATAACAAGCCAGTCTGCCGCCTCCGGTTTTTGCGCCATGGTGACACCCGCTAAAGCGAGTTCATCCGTCAGCCCTTTCTCTCCTAACACCCACACCTTTGACAAAGGATAATGCTTCTTTAAAAATGATGCCGTCACACTGGAGGATAGCACGATGCTCCGTTCATCCGTCCGGATACCGGCACCAAGCAGTTTCTTTTGGCACATGGCTCTTGATAGATTGCCGCGGTTGCTTAAAAAGACAACGGCTTTGCCCAGGGACTGAAGAGTATGAATGGCTTCTGTTGCGCCGTCAATCAGCTCCTGCCCCCTGAATACGGTTCCGTCTAAATCAATCAGAAACCCGGATGCGTCAAGTTTGGCCATAATAAGCATTCGCCCCGTGTTTTCTGTAAAAATGCTTATCATGCAGCACTCTGTCTATCGGGCTGAGCTGTTTGTTCAGCATAAGCGAATGGTAGGCCATTTCCGCCACGGTTTCGAGCACTACAGCGTTATGCACGGCATTCAGCGCGTCCGTTCCCCAGCAGAACGGACCGTGGCTGTGGACAAGAACACCCGGATTTTGTTCATACGATTCATTTTGAAAGGTTTCCGCTATGACTTTGCCTGTATGATATTCGTAATCTTTCACAATTTCTTCTTCATACATTTTCCTCGTACAAGGTATAGCGCTTTCAAAATAATCCGCGTGAGTCGTTCCGAGCGCGGGAATGTCTCTTCCTGACTGCGCCCAGCTCGTCGCCCAGCGGGAATGCGTATGAACGATTCCGCCGATAGCGGGAAAGGCTTTATACAGATAAAGATGGGTCGGCGTGTCAGAAGACGGCTTCAGCGAGCCTTCCAGAATGTCTCCGTCCTCATTCAGGACGACCAGTTTGTCTGCGGTCAGCTCACTGTAATCGACACCGCTCGGTTTAATGACGATTCTCCCGCTTTCTCTGTCAATGCCGCTGACATTCCCCCATGTAAACGTGACAAGATTATGTTCCTCAAGCTTCAGATTGGCGGCGAGCACTTCTTCTTTTAACGCTTCAAGCATGGCGGCTCTCCCCTTTTGCGAACTCACGGTTTTTAATGGCTTTCAGGCGTTTCATGACATTGTTTTCTTTGCCGAAGTAGTGAACGAGCTCTTTGTATTCCGCATATAAGCTGTCATAAATCTCAGCTCTTCCCCGATTCGGGACATAAGAGCCGTCTTTTAATTTCCCCATATGTGCGCAAGCCTCAGCAATATTGGAGAAACCCCCGTTTTCCCGTCCCGCAGCGAGCGCTCCGAAAATCGCGGAGCCCAGTGCCGGCGCCTGCGGAGACCCGGATAATTTAATGTCCATATTTGTGACGTCTGCATAAATTTGCATGATAAATGGATTTTTCTCAGCGATTCCTCCGGCTGCGTGAAGCTCCTCGACCGGTACGCCGTTTTCGCGGAACGTTTCGATAATCATCCTCGTTCCGAACGCCGTCGCTTCAATCAATGCCCTGTAGATTTCTTCCGGTTTCGTGTGCAGCGTCATGCCGAGCATCATGCCCGTCAAATCGGCGTCCACCAAGGTTGACCGGTTTCCGTTCCACCAGTCAAGCGCGAGAAGACCGCTTTCCCCCGGAGCAAGCTCTGCTGCTTTTTCGCTTAAAAGCTCGTGAATATCGATCTGTTTTTCCTCGGCTTCCTTCTCATAGTCTTTCGGAACGCACGTTTTAACAAACCAATCAAAATGGTCGCCGACACAGGACTGCCCCGCTTCATATCCCGCATATCCAGGCAAGATGCCGTTATTGACAACTCCGCACATACCGGGGACGATATGTTCTTCCTCGCCGAGCAGCACATGACAGGTGGACGTCCCCATGATCATCAGCATTTTCCCCGGCTCTGTAATGCCGACCGCTGGCACTGATACGTGAGCGTCAACATTTGCGACGGCAACGGCCGTCCCCGGCAAAAGCCCGGTCAGCTCCGCCATTTTTTCGGTCAGTCCTCCTGCCTTTTCTCCGACTGAATAAATGGTTCCGCTTAATTTATCATTTGTAATCGTTTTCATTAACGGGTTGAGCCTTTCGAAAAAATGATCAGGCGGATATCCCGTCTCCTCATTCCAAATTGCTTTGTAGCCGGCCGTGCAGTTGCTCCGCTTCAATGAACCGCACAATTGATAGACGATCCAGTCTGCCGCTTCCACAATCCGATCTGCCGCCTCGTATATATGCGGCGCTTCTTCCGCAATTTGCATGATTTTCGGGATCATCCATTCGGAAGAAATTTTACCGCCGTATCTTTTGAGAAATTCTTCTTTTGTGTCTTCGGCAATCGCGTTCAAACGGTCTGCATGCTTTTGAGCCGCATGATGCTTCCACAGCTTCACATAACTGTGAGGCTCCCGTTCAAATTCCGGAAGCATACAAAGCGGCTGTCCCGCGCCGTCTACCGGCAAAATGGTGCAGGCCGTAAAATCAATTCCTATGCCGATCACATCTTTTGGATCAGCGCCCGACTGCTGAAGCAGGCTCGGAATCGCCGTTTCCAAAACTTCAATATAATCGGCGGGATCTTGAAGCGCCCAGTCACGAGGGAGCTTTTCCCCCGTTTTCGGCAGCGTACGGTCGATAACAGCATGAGTGTATTCTTTGACCGCGGAGGCGATTTCTTCTCCTGTCCGGACATTGACAAGCACCGCCCTGCCGGACAATGTGCCGAAATCTACACCAATTGTATACGCCATATCAATTTCCTCCCAGCCGGTATAATGCGTCATTCCACTTCAGCTCTTTTTTCAGCTCGCGTATTTCGGTATTGCGGGAAATAAAGACGCTTTCAATGCCTGCCATTTCAGCCCAGTCAAGCATCTGTTCAGCCGTAAGCCGGAAGGACATACAGGTATGATGGGCGCCTCCCGCCAAAATCCATGCTTCCGCAGCTGTTTTCAGCGATGGCTCAGGCTTCCACAGCACCCGCGCCACAGGCAGATTCGGCATGTCATGTTCAATTTCCGTGCCTTCCGCTTCATTCAGAATGAGACGGAACCGCCCTCCGATGTCAATGATACTTGCGATGATGGCTGAACCGCCGATTCCGTTAAAGACCAATCGGGCGGGATCTTCCTTTCCTCCGATTGAGAGAGGATGGACTTCGATTTTCGGCCGATCAAGGGCAATTGTCGGACATACTTCAAGCATATGTGATCCGAGAATCATCGCACGCCCCGGCTCAAAATGGTACGTGTAATCTTCCATGAAGGAGGTTTGTTTTCCGTCCGCCATTATTTTCATCATTCGCACCAAGGCAGCAGTTTTCCAATCGCCTTCGCCGGCAAATCCGTACCCTTTTTCCATGAGACGCTGAACGGCAAGCCCCGGAAGCTGCTTCATTCCGTGCAGCACCTCAAAGGAGGTCGAAAACGCTGTATATCCGCCCCGTTCAAGAAAAGCCATTAACCCAAGTTCGATTTTCGCCTGTTCTTTAATGGAAGAAACTTTTGCTTCATCCTGTTTCGTTTCGTCGCTGATGACATACAATTTGTCGTATTCTTCATAAAGCGCTTCAATTTCTGCATCGGTGACATTGTTCATCACCTCGGTAAGATCACCGATTCCGTACCCGTCAACCTGCCAGCCGAATTGAATGTGGGCGCCGACTTTGTCTCCGTCAGTAACGGCTACATTCCGCATGTTGTCGCCGAACCGGGCTACTTTAATATGCCTGCTTTCATTCCAAGCGGCAGCAGTATTCATCCATTGTGAAATGTCACGTTTAACTTCTTCATCATCCCAATAGCCTGCAATGACTTTTCTCGTCTGCCCCATTCTTGACTGGATATATCCGTATTCCCGGTCTCCGTGGGCAGATTGGTTGCTGTTCATAAAATCCATATCAATCGTTTCCCACGGAATGTCGCGATGATATTGGGTATGCAGATGAAGCATCGGCTTTTGAAAGGCGGAAAGACCTTCAATCCACATTTTCGCCGGAGAAAATGTATGCATCCACGTGATGATCCCGGCGCAGTTTTCTTGATATTGCGCTTCCCGCAAAACCGCTCTGATTGTTTCAGATGACGTAACAACCGCTTTATGCCTGATCTTGTATCTTGATGACACCCCGCTGAGACCGTCACATATCCCTTTTGCGTGTTGATCGACAAGCTGAAGCGTTTCCTCTCCGTATAAGTGCTGGCTTCCCGTCACAAACCAAAATTCATAATCTTTGTTCTGAAGCACATTCATTTCCCCTTCCTGTCAAAATAAAGCGCTTGCATTTAAAAATATACGTATAAATTAAAATATTAAACTTTTAACTTTTTATTTGTACGAACAATTTTATTATAGTTAAGGAGGAATCAAACTGTCAATCTTTTATTGCAAGTAAAAAGCCGGACACACATGCCCGGCTGCTCAATTAATAGGATGGCCACCCTGAACTCCAATCGATATCATTGATGAGCATCTTCGGGATTCCGCTGTTTTCGGCATCATACGCATGGCGCACTAAAATATTTCCGTTCACAATGTCTTGGCCGCCCGGGCCTTTCCAGCGGTCATTGCCGGAATCAAGAATCGTCCCTCCGCCTTCTGACATGCTTTTCCCGCTTTTATCAAGATATGGACCGGTGATGCTTTTGGATCTTCCATAAGCAATTTTGTACGTACTATTCACGCCTGAACAGCATTTATCAAACGACACCATTAAGTAATAGTAGCCGTTCTGATAGGTGATGGCAGGCGCTTCCAAAGCTCCTCCGTTATTCGGTCTTGAGGCGATGGAATAAAGGGATCCGGTCGGTTTCATTGTGTTTTTATCAAGCTTTGTCAGCTTAATGCCGCTCCAAAAAGAACCGAAGGCAAGCCATGGATTTCCGTCTTTATCAATTGTCAGCTCCGGATCAATTGCATTGTAGTTATTGGCGCTTGTTGAACGGATGATGAGCCCTTCGTCCTTCCAGTTTCCCGAACTGAGGCTTGTAGATGATGCAAGACCGATCGCGGAGGTATTTTTGCCGAATGAAGAAACGGCATAGTAAAGCCAATACTTTCCGTTATAATATTGAACATCGGGGGCCCATTGATTCAGCCCGTAATTCGGCACGTAATTGCCCCACCAAGACAGCGGGGAAGTAAAAATTGATTTCTGAACGGTCCACACGCCGCCGCTGCCCGCCTTTAAGACACGAAGTCCCCTCTCACCTTCCAAACCGGTTCCGAATGCGTACCACGTGTTTCCTTCTTTCGCCATTGTCGGATCGTGCAGCAATTCATTCGACGCACCCCAAAACGCGGCAGATGCAGGAGATGAAGACAGCAGCAGCCCGGCTGTTACGGCTGCGCACGAAAAGCGGATCATGCGTTTGAATCTGTTTTTCATTTCATAACTCCTCCCTTTTTTAAAGCGCTTACAAAAATATTCTGTAAGATTTTTCTATGTCTTTTCTTATTGTAGTCATCGTGATCATATTTGTACATACAAAAAAAGAATCTGCTTAAAAAAAGCAGATTCTTCCGTTCATTATTGATATGTAATACGGTCAACCGTTTCCCGGTCTAATTTTTTAATTACTTCTGTGATCAATTTTACCGTATTCTCATAATCATCCCGATGCAAAATAGCGGCATGAGTGTGAATGTAGCGCGTTGCGATCGTAATAGACAGCGCCGGCACTCCGTTTGCGGTTAAATGAATGGAACCTGAATCCGTCCCGCCCCCGGCAATGGAATCGAATTGATACGGAATTCCCGCTTCTTCCGCCGTGTTTACGACAAGGTCGCGCAGCCCTTTGTGAGAGACCATAGATGCGTCATACAGAATAATTTGCGGCCCTTCGCCGATTTTACTTTGCGCTTCTTTTTCAGAAATTCCCGGTGTATCTCCGGCAATTCCGACATCCACACCGAACGCGATGTCAGGCTGGATGGTATGCGCCGCTGTTTTCGCCCCGCGCAGCCCGACTTCTTCTTGAACCGTTCCCACTCCGTATACTTCATTCGGATGATCGCTGTTTTTCAGATTTTTTAATACATCGATGGCAATCGCACAGCCGATACGGTTGTCCCATGCTTTCGCCAATAAATGTTTTTCATTGTTCATCACTGTAAATTCAAAATACGGCACAACCTGGTCACCCGGAAGAACGCCCCATTCCATTGCTTCTTCACGGCTGGACGCCCCGATATCGATGAACATCTCTTTGATATCGGCGGCTTTTTTTCTGGCGTCAGGCGGTAAAATATGCGGCGGCTTCGAACCGATGATTCCCGTGATGTCTCCTTTTTTTGTCACGACGGTGACGCGCTGGGCCAGCATCACCTGAGACCACCAGCCGCCGACGGTTTGGAAGCGGAGAAAGCCTTTATCAGTGATTTGCGTCACCATAAAACCGACTTCGTCTAAATGCCCTGAGATCATGATTTTCGGACCGTTTTCTTCGCCGGTTTTTTTGGCGATTAAGCTTCCCAGCCGGTCGGTTGTGACCTCATCGGCAAATGGTTCTATGTATGATTTCATCACTTGTCTGACTTCTCTCTCATTTCCCGGTATCCCTTTTGCGTCCGTTAACGCTTTCAGCATGGTGAGCGTTTCATCTAATTTTGTCATCAATAAACCTCCTTTTTTTCACTACCCTTCTTATTATACAGAACCGATGCAGAAGCATACGATTAATTCGCCTGAAAAACGGGTAAATGTTTTTATCTATTTCTTTTAAAAAAATGAAACCTTTTGTTTTGTTTTTCGTATTACATCAGATCATGACAAAGGTGAGGAGGTGCCTTCACACAGATGGCCATTACAGTATTCAGGATTGTCTTGCTTGCACTTCTTATTTATTTTATTTACATGGCGGTCAAATTCTACGCAAATCCGAAGAGAAGGCTCAGACTGGCACAATCAAAAGAAAATTTTTATTTTATTGATGAACAGAAAAACACGCGAAAAAATCTCCAGCTTACTTATAAAGGAGTGCTCTTTGAAGGAGAGAAGCATATCCCTTCCAAAGACCATCCGCTGTTTATTCATACGATATTTGTATGGACTGAGACTCCGGAAAAGCTGAGCAGCTTTTCTGCAGATGATTTCGAAGAAGTTGAGAAAAAGGTATTGGAGCGGTACCCGAATTGCAAGATTGATTGGGACCAGCCCATTAAAAAAGCAAAAAAAGCAGGCGGGCGCTGAGCCCTCCTGCTTTTTATTTATCATTCAAATAGATCACCACAAGAGCGGCTTCAACGAGAAAAAGCAGCGGCACCCCGTATAAAAAAGCTTTGTGCTTTGTCTTATGCCTGAAGGTGCGCATGCCGAGCCATACGCCGAGTGAGCCGAACATGGCGGCTGTGAGCCATATTCGTTTCTCTGATATTCTCCATCTGTGCGCTTTCGCTCTTCTTTTATCAGCGCCCATGATCCAAAAGCCGTATCCGTTTATCAGTACGGCATAAATGAAGAGAGCCATTAATTGTCACCCTTTACGTAAAAAAACCGCTCCCGGAAAGAGAGCGGCTTTTTTCAACTTACTTGTCTAACTGAGCTTTAGCAGCATCAGCAAGCTGATTGAAAGCAGTAAGATCGTTTACAGCAAGATCAGCAAGCATTTTGCGGTTTACTTCGATGCCTGAAAGCTTAAGACCGTGCATTAAACGGCTGTAAGAAAGACCGTTCATACGAGCAGCTGCGTTGATACGAGTGATCCAAAGCTTACGGAAGTCACGTTTTTTCTGACGACGGTCACGGAAAGCGTAGTTTCCAGATTTCATGACCTGCTGGTTTGCTACTTTGTATAATCTATGTTTTGAACCGAAATAACCTTTTGCTAATTTAAGAACCTTTTTACGACGCTGACGCGACACAGTTCCGCCTTTTACTCTTGGCATTATATTTCCCTCCTAATTGTTCCTTGTCCGATTACTTGATGTTAGCAAGCTGTTGTTTGATACGTTTGAAGTCTCCTGCGCTTACAATAGCACCCTTGCGAAGCTTACGCTTTTGCTTTTGGGATTTGTTGGCGAATAAGTGACTTGTATATGCATGAGAACGTTTTAACTTCCCAGAACCTGTCTTTTTAAAACGTTTAGCAGATCCGCGGTGAGTTTTCATTTTTGGCATGGGATTTCCTCCTTATTGCTTTTCGTTTTTCGGCGCGAGCATTAAGAACATGCTGCGGCCGTCCATTTTTGGTTTTGTTTCGACTGTCGCAACTTCCGCACATGCTTCAGAGAAACGGTCCAATACGCGCTGGCCGATTTCTTTATGAGTGATTGCGCGTCCTTTAAAGCGGATAGAAGCTTTCACTTTATCGCCTTTTTCAAGGAATTTAATCGCATTTCGCAATTTCGTGTTAAAGTCATGCTCATCGATTGTCGGACTTAATCTAACTTCTTTTAAGTTAATGATTTTTTGATTTTTGCGTGCTTCTTTGTCCTTTTTCTGCTGCTCGAATCTGAACTTACCGTAGTCCATGATGCGGCATACAGGCGGTTTTGCATTCGCTGCAACTAACACAAGGTCAAGATTTGCGCGGCCGGCGATTTCAAGTGCTTCCTGACGGGACTTGATGCCGAGCTGATCGCCATTTTGTCCGATCAGACGAACTTCACGTGCACGGATACCCTCATTAACCAATTGATCTTTGCTAATAATGAGCCACCTCCATAGTTTCTTCGAATTGATTCACAACGCGTTTTGACTGCATTCTGCAGGCAAACAAAAAGTGCGGGCATGACAACACACCCACACTACGAACATCTGCATAAATAAAAATGTACGGTCAACCTGCCAACTACATGAATGTGTCAATCAGGTGAGAAGCGGGTGCCTCTGCTTGTGATTTATATTCAATTCAATAACTATTCTACACAATACCGGAACGTTAGTCAAGAATGACTTATCCGGATCAACTTTTTCATTTTAACACGGCACCGGGGGGAGCGCAAGGAAAAATGTGAAATTTCGTTCTTTGCCGTCCGCGGATGGGCCGGACAATAAAAAACCCGGGTGTATGATCCGGGTTTATCCACCAATGAGCTGAACGAATACCGGAATGACCAGCACCGTCACCACTCCTACGACGACAACCGCGATACTTGCCATTGCCGCTTCTACTTCTCCCATCTCAATACCGACCGCAACACCGAGTGCGTGTCCGGATGTGCCGAGAGCCAATCCTTTAGAGATCGGGTGTTTCACTTTAAACAGTTTTAAGAATAATGCCCCGAGAGCATAGACAATGACGGCGTTGAAAATGACGGCGAAAGCAGTGATGTCGGTGATGCCGCCGATCCCTTTTGACAACGGAAGGGCAATTGCCGTTGTCGCCGCCTGCGGAAGCATGCTTTTCATAACGGCCGCGTCAAGATGAATGCCTTTTGCGATCAGATAGACAATCGTGACTGAGCAGATAGAGCCGACAATGATAGACGACATGATCTGCCACCAGTATTTTTTCAGCTTGTCACGCTGTTTGTATAAAGGAATGGCAAAAGCAATCGTCGCAGGCTCCAGGAAGAACTTAATAATGTCTCCGCCGCTTTTATAATCTTCATATGAAAAACCGCCGAGCTTCAGAAAAAGAATGCCAAGCACCATCGCGACAAACAGCGGGGTGAAGAGGAAAAAGCCTTTCGTTTTTTTAAATAAATACGTGCCGATGCCAAAGGCCGCAAGTGAAACGACAATACCGAAATATGGACTCATCCGATTTCCCTCCTAATGCTGCACAAGTTCATTTTCTTGATTGGAACGGCGCACCGTTTGTTTATCAGCCGGAGCTGCCTTCTGACGTTTTTGGCTGACTGACAGAATCAGCTGAGAAAAAAGGCCCGTCGCCCCTAACAGAATGATGGTGGCGAGTAAGATGACGAGTGCGATCTGCACGCCGTACTGCTGCATGACGCCAAGTGAATTCATCACGGAGATGCCCGACGGGACAAATAAAAATCCGATCAGTGACGTTAATGATGTTCCCAGCGTTTCTACTTGTTCAAGTTTTATCACTTTCAGGCATAAAAGGACAAATAATAGCACCAAACCTACTACGGAAGCGGGTATAGGAATGGGGACAACCGCTGCAATCCCATTAGATATGAGCATAATGCCGGCAAAAATAAATGCTTGTGTCAGAAATCCGTACACTTTCTTCGCACTCATTTTCTTCACCTCTTTCTCTAAGTTAGGTCCATTATAAAAGAGAAACCGGCTTATTAAGCGCTTTCATCACAAACGGCAGAATATTCAATCTGAAATGCAAAAAACGGCTGCTGAAATGCAGAAAGCCGCCTCATATAATATGAAGCAGCTTTTTTAAGTCCTTAGCGTATGTACGGCTGACGGGAATTTTAGAGCCGTCTTTTAAGATCAGATTGTAGGTCGAATTAAACCACGGATGAATTTCCGTAATATGCTCCGTATTCACGATGAACGCGCGGTGCACTCTCAAGAAGCCCGTCTCAGGCAGCTTTTTCTCAATGACAGCCAAGGTTTCATGAACGGAATAAGACGCGGCAAACGTTTTGACGGAAACGTGCCCGTCCTCCATGCCCGCAAAAATAATATCCTTCGTATCTAAAATGACAATGGATTCGCCGGCTGATACCGCAAGCTTATGCGCTCCGGCTGCGGTTTGCTGTTCTGAGACGGCTTCTGCCCTGTCCTGCTTCACTCTTTTAAACTTTCTGATTGTCTGGCGGACTCTTTCTTCATCAAAAGGCTTTGTTAAATAATCGAGCGCATCGACTTCAAAGGCCTTTAAAGCAAATTGGTCATACGCCGTCGCAAAAACGACAGCCGGCGGATTTTTCATGTTTTTCAGCCGCTTGGCAATGTCAAATCCGTTTTCTCCTGACAAATCAACATCTAAAAACAGCAGATCCGGTTTTTGATCCATCATGCTGTCAAAAGCGGATTCAATATTTTCCGCCTCGTTTATGTCATCTACTTCATTCGTCCGTTTCAGCAAATAAGCTAATTCATCCCTTGCCAGCATTTCATCATCAACGATTAACACCTTCAGCATGTTCTTCTCCTTTAGTCATCAGTTTCAAAGGCAGCTCAAATGATACGTCCGTACCTTTTTGGGGCTCACTTTCCAATCGCAGAGCGGCTTCAGGGCCGAACAGCCCGATCAGCCGCTGATTTAAATTGTAAAGTGCGGTTCCCGTTCCTTCTTTAGACGGCAGCGGACGGTTTCCGAGCACGGACAGCAATTCCGGATCAATTCCCCGTCCATTGTCCCTCACCCGCATTAAAACCGACGGGCCGGCGGATACCACGCTGACATTGACGGCACAGCTGTCCTGCTTTCTTGAAAATGCATGGCGGAGCGCATTTTCGACGAGGATCTGCAGCACAAAAGGAGGAATTTCGATGTCCTCCAAACCGTTTTCAATTTCAAGACTGATTTTATATTTCCCGGGAAAACGGGCCTGCTCCAATGACAAATATGCCTGCAGATGGTTCAGTTCTTTAGAAAGCGGGATGAGCAGCTGCCTTGCCCCCTGCAGGTTGGAACGGAAATAGACGCTGAGCTGCAGCAGAAGCTTTCGGGTTTTTTCCACATCCGTACGGCAAAGAGCAGAAATCGTATTGATTGCATTAAACAGAAAATGCGGATTGACCTGTGCCTGAAGCGCCTTTATTTCTGCATCTTTCAGCAATTTGCTCTGCAGTTCCGCCTCGCCGAGTTCAAGCTGGGTGGAAAACAGCATGGCGAGACCCTCTGCGAGCTCTTCTTCAACCCGGCTTAAACCGGACGGGCTTTTAAAGTACATTTTCAGCGTCCCGATTGTTTTGCCGTTTGACGTCAGCGGCAATACGATCGCCGCATGCAGCGGACAGGGATCGTGCGTGCATTCAATTTCTTCCTTTGATGTCGCTTTCATAATATGCCCCGTTTTAATGACGCGTTTTGACAATCCGGTGATCAGGCTTTCAGACGGAATATGATGGTCGGCACCCGCTCCGACGTGAGCTAAAATCTTTTCATTATCCGTAAGCGATACCGCGTCCGTTCCTGTTTGCCTGTGGATGATGGCAGCGACGCTTTTGCATGAGCTTTCATTCAGCCCCTGACGGAAAAACGGAAGCGTCTGGTCGGCAATCATCAGCACCCTGTGGGTTTCAAGAGCTCTTGCCCGTTCTTCCTTCCGGATCATCGATTGAATGATCGAAAGAAAAATAAAAGTCCCTGACCCGTTCACCAATATCATCGGGATGCCAATGATGCTCACTAGGGTCCAAGCGTCAGAAAACGGCTTGGCCATTAAAAGAATGAGCAGCATTTGCAATGATTCCATCCCGAGTCCGACCAGCGCGGCCACTCGCGGTGTCGGCATTGCATAGCGCTTTCTGAAATACCGCCCGATCCAGCCGGACAAAACCCCGGCTAAAACGGATGAGACGGCACAGCTGACTGCGGTCGCGCCGCCTAGTGATAAACGATGCAGGCCGGACAGTATGCCGACACCGATCCCTACATACGGGCCGCCCAAGAGTCCGCCGATTTCAACACCCATAATCCGCGTGTTGGCAATTGAACCGGACGGATTAATTTGAAACACCCAGTCATTATTCATAATTGTATTCTGCTGAATTTCTATTCCCGTATAGTTGCTGATAATACTGAACAGCGAGAAAATTGAAATCAGCACCGCTTTGCCTTTATAGCTCTCAGGCTGCTGGAGCGCCTGTCTGAACAATCTGGTATGAGCCAGAACAAAGCCCAATATGACGATTATTCCGACTCTTTCCAGCATCATAATGATCAAATGCAGCATGCTTTTTCACCTGTTCTTTCAAATTTTATTTTATCACGTTTTAACGCTTGAGACAGAATATGACACAAATCTGCCTGTTTTTTTCAAATCATCTGAAAACAAATCTTTCGCAGTCTATGTATCTATTGTAGAATAAACGGGAGCCTTGCGGCAGAGAGTTTCAGAATATAACAAAGAGGAGAAGATCATGAAAGCCGTATTTTTTGATTTGGACGATACACTGTTATGGGATGAAAAAAGCGTCAGAACAACATTCAGGGAAACATGTTTACAAGCAGAAAAAAAATATGGCCTTGACCCGCACACTTTTGAAGAAGCGGTTCGGAAAGCGGCACGGGAATTGTATATGTCATACGAAACCTATCCTTATACGGTCATGATCGGCATTAATCCGTTTGAAGGGTTGTGGGCGAATTTCTCCGAGCCGGTCAGCGAAGGATTTAAACAGCTGAATCAGATTGCGCCGGAATACAGACGAAACGCCTGGACGAACGGCTTAAAAAGTGTCGGCATAGACGATGCGGCTTACGGCGAATATTTGGCGGAGTTTTTCGCGGCGGAACGCAGACAGCGCCCGTATGTATATGATGAAACATTTGCGGTGCTTGATAAGCTGAAAGGTGTTTATGAACTGCTTCTGCTGACAAACGGCGATCCCAGCCTGCAAAAAGAAAAACTTGCCGGCGTTCCTGAGCTTGCGCCTTATTTTAATGAAATCGTCATCTCAGGCGCTTTCGGAAAAGGGAAACCCGACGCCTCTATATTTGAACACTGCCTCAGCCTCCTGAAGCTGAAAAAAGAAGATGCCATAATGGTCGGAGATAATCTCAACACTGATATTTTGGGAGCGAAACGGGCAGGCATCACGACGGTGTGGGTAAACCGGACGAATAAGAAAAATGAAACAGATATTACGCCTGATTATGTGATCAGCGATCTTCACGAGCTGTTTGCGATTATAGAGAAGCAGAAACAAAGATAAAAAAAAACCCCCATTCATTCAGAATGGGGTTTTTGTGTGTCTGTTTATTTTTTCGCTTCGGCTACAGCCTTTTTCACAAAATCGTCCAATGAAACGGTTTCGGATTTCTGCTCGCCGTATTTCCGGACGTTTACCGCGCCGTTTTCAGCTTCTTGGTCACCGACCACAAGCATGTACGGGATTTTTTGCATTTGCGCTTCACGGATTTTATAGCCGATTTTCTCATCCCGGCTGTCAAGCTCGACACGCAGGCCTTCGCGCTGCAGGCGCTCCTGCACTTTTTTCGCGTAGTCAAGATGCACAGACGGTGATACAGGAATGACTTGGAATTGCACAGGCGCAAGCCATGTCGGAAGAGCGCCTTTGTGCTCTTCGATTAAGAAAGCAACAAAGCGTTCCATCGTTGACACGACGCCTCGGTGAATAACGACTGGACGGTGCTGTTTGCCGTCTTCCCCGACGTAAGTGAGATCAAAGCGTTCCGGAAGAAGGAAGTCAAGCTGCACGGTTGACAATGTCTCTTCTTTGCCGATCGCCGTTTTCACCTGCACGTCAAGCTTAGGGCCGTAAAACGCCGCTTCGCCTTCCGCTTCATAGTAATCATGGCCGATTTCATCCATTGCCGCCTTCAGCATGGATTGCGCTTTATTCCACATCTCATCATCATCAAAATATTTTTCCGTGTCTTCAGGATCGCGGTAAGACAGGCGGAATGTGTAATCACTCAGGCCGAAGTCTTCGTATACGTCTTGAATCAAACGGACCGTGCGGATGAATTCTTCTTTAATTTGATCCGGGCGGACGAAAATGTGCGCGTCATTTAACGTCATGCCGCGTACGCGCTGAAGACCTGAAAGCGCCCCTGACATTTCATAACGATGCATCGTTCCGAGCTCGGCGATGCGGATCGGAAGCTCCCGGTAGCTGTGAATGTCCTGTTTGTAAATCATCATATGGTGAGGACAGTTCATCGGACGGAGCACAAGCGTTTCATTGTCCATTTCCATCGGCGGGAACATGCCGTCCTGATAATGTTCCCAGTGACCTGATGTTTCGTACAGGTCTTTGCTTCCGAGAACAGGCGTATAGACGTGTTCATAGCCGAGACTCAGCTCTTTATCCACAATGTAGCGCTCGATCACGCGGCGGATGGTCGCGCCTTTCGGCAGCCAAAGCGGCAGGCCTTGTCCGACTTTTTGAGAGTTGGCGAACAATTTTAGTTCTTTGCCCAGTTTTCTGTGGTCGCGTTCTTTCGCTTCTTCAAGCATGCGCAAATGCTCTTTCAGGTCATCCTTTTTAAAGAAAGCCGTGCCGTAAATGCGCTGAAGCATTTGGTTTTTGCTGTCTCCGCGCCAGTATGCGCCAGCAAGGCTGAGCAGCTTAAATTCTTTAATTTTTCCTGTAGACGGCACGTGCACGCCGCGGCAGAGGTCAAAAAATTCGCCCTGCTCATAAATGGAGACCGTTTCTCCTTCTGGGATGGCATCCAGCAGTTCAAGCTTCAGATTATCGCCGATTTCCGCAAACATGGCTTTTGCTTCCTCACGGCTCACTTCTTTTCGGATGATCGGCAGATTTTCACCGACGATGCGTTTCATTTCTTTTTCAATCTTCGGAAGGTCATCCGGCGTCAGCGCCTGCTCCATTTCAACATCATAATAGAACCCATTTTCAATAACGGGGCCTACTCCGAATTTCACATCTTTATAAATGCGTTTAATCGCCTGAGCCAATAAATGCGCCGTGCTGTGACGCATGATATTCAGGCCTTCTTCTGTGCCTTCTGTAATAATTTCTACGGCACCGTCCTCTTGAATCGGCGTTCTTAAATCAAATTCCTGTCCGTTCAGTTTTCCGGCTAAAGACTTTTTCTTTAATCCCGGACTGATGGATGCCGCGATATCTTCTGTTGTTGTTCCTTTCGGAAATTCCTTTACCGCTCCGTCCGGAAATGTGATGTTGATCATATCTGACATCTTCGTCACTCCTTTTTTTATGCAAATCAAAAACCCCGCCCCCTATGAAAGGGACGAGGTTAAATAAACGGAATCGTGGTTCCACCCTTTTTTCCGCGCGGCCGGTTTTTTTCGGCACCTGCGGCTCTAAACTCTGTAACGGGAGTTCCCGTCAGCTATTACTGGCGCTTATTCCGGCGTTCACAGCTGAAGTTCAAAGGCGGTAAAGACAATGATCCATAGCTGGAAAGCTTTCAGCCTGGGCTCTCCTCTCTTATAAAGCCGGTATCAATGCTTCATGTCCTTATCAATACGTGTAGCAATCATTAATCTGTTATGTATTATAAAATGTCTGTGAGAAAAATGCAACTCGGTTTTTCGTCTGATTTCGCACAGACAGCCCCGCTGCTGCCGCAAGGCCGTCTGTGCAGCTATCCTTCCGTCTTTTCCGCCGCAAACGCGCCTAACGGAAAAAGACGCACCCGCTCCTGAAACACGTTTTGAATCGTTCTGGACATCATATGCTCCGGTTTGTCCGTATACAGTTCTACCGTCTCAGGCGCGATAGAGATCAGCGGCGCAAGCAGGTGGGAATCTATATACATCGGGTGCTCCCGCACAAACCGTCTGTCTATGTATTTTTTCTGTTCCCGTTCTGACACATAGCGCAGCTCCCACAGTGTAAAAGCCCGGTCATGTACGATATGGACTTTCTTCATCCGCGGCGGATTGGATGTCACGTAATCTCTCAAAGACTGGATAAAGTTTTGATATTCCTGTTCCATCCGGTATTCATCTATCGCAGCCTCGGTATATTCCCTGAGCCGCTCATAATACCTGCCGAGCCGGAACGTCTGAAACGAAAGCACGGAAAAAACACCCGCATCAAGTGAAATCGTCCGGAGCGCTTCTGAAATAAACTGTGTGCGCGGCTCTTTCTTCGGCTCAAACGGATGATCATCAAGCTCCCCTTCCATAATGCTGTGTGCAAGCTGAAGGATTTGCTGCTGTTCATCCTGATCGGTGAAGCAGTATTCGTCTTCAATAAGCGAAAGCATATGCTCGTCTTCTTTACATTCTAAAAAAAATCTGACCAGGATCGGCTCAATAAAGCGCTGGACGCAAAAAGCCGATTCAGACCTTGCGATTCCGACTTTTTTTATGCCTTCACGGACAATAAAATGTCTCCGGTCGTCCGATTGCTGAATGAGATGTAAAAAAGCGGCGGTATCGTGGTCATCTTCAAAGATCACTTCAAGCATATTTGTCCCCCCTTACGGCATCTGTTACAAGTATATGGGGGATGTTTTTAAAATAGACGTAAAGGTTAGCTTTCACCGCCGAACAAATGGCGGACCTTCTTCTTAAAGATGAGGGGAAGCGATAAAAACACGATGTAAAGACAGATGACTCCGAGCATGTTCAGCACATTTCCGGACATAAAGCTCGCGCCAAGCACATTCAGAACGATCGTCCCCGGAATGATGCCCGCTGCGGTCGCCAAAAAATATGTCATCGGCCTGACTTTCGAAAGACCCGCGGCATAGCTGATCACATCAAAATTTACAGGCAGAATGCGAAGGATAAAAATATAAAAGAAGCCATTGGTTTTCATCTGCTTTTGAATGGCTTCCATTTTTCCGTGACGGCTTTTTTCTTTAAAGGCAAACAGCCCGGCCGCAAAAAAAGACGCGGCCGCAGCGCCCATTGAGCCCGCCAGCGTATACACGGTGCCGAAAAACGGTCCGAACGCCAATCCTCCGGCGACGGAAACGATTGATACGGGAAACAGCACAAAAGGCCTGACGATGGAAATTCCGATAAACACAAGCGGCGCAAAGACACCGAACGATAACACCCAAAGACGGATCTCCTTAGGCGACAGATTCAGATATTTGCGGTTTGCCCACAGCAAAAGGCCCGCTCCCGCCGCAGCCGCAGCCCATGTGACAGCCTTCTTATTCCTCATTCCCTCAAATCCTTCCCTTTGGACGCCGGCATTATGGACGGCGGCGGTTTTCCCCATCAAGACGGACAGGCGAAGCCAAATATAAAATCCGCTCCATCAATCTTGCCGCTTTTACCTCTTCCTTTTCTCCCCGCTGTGAATACGTAAAATGATGCTTCAGCTCGTCAGGTGAAAAATTAGACGAGAAAAACGTGGGAAGCTGCTGGCTCATTCTGTGCTGAAGCACGGTGCCGATGACCTCATCCCTGACCCAGCTTGTCATTGACTCCGCTCCGATATCATCAAGCATCAGGACGGGCGTCGTTTTGACCATATTCAGTTTCTCCTCCAGCGACTGATCCTGGAGCGAGTTTTTCAGCTCTCTGACAAATTCGGGAACATATACGATCATTGATGAATACTCTTTTTCCGCCAGCTCATTAGCAATGGCGGCTAGAATAAATGTCTTTCCGATTCCGAATTTTCCGTACAGGTACAGCCCTTTGCCTTTGCCCGTTTCATTATAGCTCTTCAGAAAATCCGTCACATGCTGGAAGATGCCGAGTCTGCTCGGATCTGTAATGTCGATCTGCTGAAACGTCGCGCCGAGAAGATCCCGCTGGATATACATGCTCTTCATCAGGGACTTTTGTCTTTTCTGGCGGTCGAGCTTTCTCTTTTCCGGACATTCGTAATATTCAATATCAATAGAACGTCCGTTGATCACAAGCTTCGGATGATAGCCTTCAAGCAGGCTGTTCGTCTCGTTGTCTTTTGAACAGAAGGCGCACTGCTTGCTTTGCTGAACGTATTCGTACAGTTTATTTAACCCTCTGTCAATCATGCTTTGATTAATTGCATCTTTCTGTTCCTTCAAAAAAGCCTGGACGTCTTTGTCGGCCATGACTTGCTGCTGCATTCGTTCCAGGCGTTTTTGAAAGTCAGGTCTCTTCGTCACGCCTTCTAAGGATCGGCTGATCGGTTCCATTCAGTATCACCCCGCTTCTCTGTCTCAGTAGGCAGAGTATTTTTTCAGTTTTTTCATTTCTTCCATCATTTTTTTCTTCTGTTCTTCGAGATCCTCCGCGGAAAGAGCCGGCTGCTGTTCAGACTTCTTCCCGGTTTCTTCTTCTTTCATCCAATCAGGGCGCTTTTCTTCCCGGACGGTTTTTTTGCCGCGCGCAGCGCCGTTTGTTTTGCCGTCCGCCCAATCAAGATACTGCCTGTGCTCTTCTATTGCGAGCTTCATTGCTTCCCGGACCGTTTTTACTTTCTTTCTGGCCCAGTGAGCGGCGATTTTTTGAATATAGTTTTTGGACAGCTTCATATCCGTTTTCAGCATGACATAATAAATCAGCACATTGGTGACACCGGGCTCAAGCTTCTGTTCGAACATAATATCAGCGATAATCTGCAAGTCTGCTTTGGACGGCTCGGTCCCGTCCGCAATGTCCTGAAGAAGCTTTCTCGGTGATATGGTCTCAAGCTGTGCAATGAGTTCGGCATTCAATGAATCGTCCTTTTCCGTCTTGTTTTCCCGCAGGCGGACAGGCTGTGTTTTATCAATCAGTTCCGGAAGCTTCCCGCTTCTTTCAATTTGGTACCAGTCGCTGGCCGCTTTCCTCAGCGCTTCGGCCGTTATCGTATCCTGTTCATTAATAGCGGTCATGACGACGTGCTGCATGGAGATAGGATCTATTCCGTATAAATATGAAAGCTTTTTAATGCTCTCCCGCACGTCCTGCGTGATTGATTTGCGCGGTATCATCGTTTCTGACAGTCCCGCCATGAAAAGCTCAAAATCAAACACTTCCTCCGTCACCGTATAGGAAGGCGCTTGTCCGACAGACGCCGTCTCATAGTCCTCGGGGAGCTTCATCGCTTCTTCCATATCCGGCGTCATTTTCCATTCGCTCGGCTGAAAAGAGGCAAAGGCGTGATTAAACGGACGCGTAATTTCCCTTGCGTCCGCGCCGACGGAAGGATGCGTGTAAAATTGTCTCAGCTGCTGGTATTTCGTTTTACCGACTCTGTTATAAAGAAAGACATTCAGCATGCCGTCTTCAAAAAAATCATTCGGTCTGAGCGGGGGCAGCAGCTCATAAATAAACATCCGTTCCTTTTGCTCGGACTCCCGGATATACACTTTCAGCAGCCCGATTCCTTCAAGCTTCCCCTGTTCATGATGAATCTTTTTTAAATTTGCCTGCATCATGCCCATCAGCTGTCTGTGCGTGGATTCAGCTCCCCACAAACGGTTCTGCTCAAGCTCCCCCCATAAAGTCATATACAGAGAGAATGCAAATGAACCGATCAGCGGCTGGTACAGATGTGTCAAAACCTGTCTGTCGACATCCTGAAGAAGCGAACGGCTTTTGACCGTATAAGGATCTACAGGCAATACGTCATTCCAATAGTCAGCCATGATTCTCAAACCTTCCGATATGTTTCTACTCTCATTTTACACCGTTTCCGTCATCTATCAAATGCCAATTTTGCTCATGAGAAAAGAGCCAGACATCATCTCTTAGCTCTTTAGCGCTCTTTCTTTATTAAATCTTTCAATTCATCAATAAACACGTTTATATCTTTAAACTGCCGGTAGACCGAGGCAAAGCGGACATAAGACACCTCATCTATTTTCGCCAGCCGGTCCATCACCATTTCTCCGACAAGTTCGCTTTTGACTTCAGATACGCCTTGGTTTCGCAGCTCTTTTTCAATGTCAAAGCACATGTCTTCAAGTGTTTTTAAAGGAACGGGCCTTTTTTCACAGGCTTTAATTAATCCGCGCAGCATTTTTTCACGGCTGAATTCTTCCCGGACACCTTCTTTTTTCACGACGATCAGAGGCATCTCTTCAAACTTCTCAAATGTAGTGAAGCGGTAATGGCAGGCTTCGCACTCCCGCCTTCTGCGGATTGATTTCCCTTCGTCCGCAGGCCGTGAATCAAGTACGCGGGAACCGTTATGCTGGCATGAAGGACATTTCAATTGGATCAGCTCCCATCTGTTTCATTGCTGTAATGCGGTTCGCAAGCTTCCGGTAAATGCCCGCCAACGTATCTAGGATGAGCCTATTGTGTTGGGAGAGCCGATAGACCGGCCTTATCTTTCTCTATTTTACAAAAAAATTGCTTAAAGAAAAAGCAATGCTGTTTTTTTACATTAGAAAAGGAGCATCAGCTTCAAAGCGCGTAATGGCTTTTTCAGCTTAGCTCCCTTGTGTTTGCGTTTTGAAAATTACAGTACTTTCGCTTGTGCCTGTTTAATCTGTACAGGCCCCATTCCTCTCGGTATTTCAATGTTTTCTCTTGTATCTGCATGTAATGCGTCCGCAATGTAATCAGCAGCCACATTAGGATCCAGGTCTCCACAAGTATAAACATCAATGCTTGCATATCCGTGTTCAGGAAAACTGTGAATCGTTAAATGTGACTCAGAGATAATAACGACTCCGCTTACGCCTTGCGGTGCAAATTTGTGAAATGCGACCTCGCGCACTTCAGCTCCTGATTTCAAAGCAGCATTTACAAACGTTTTTTCAATAAAATCCATGTCATTGAGCTTATCAAAATCGCATCCCCACAGCTCGGAGATGACGTGACGCCCCATTGTTTCCATAATCATGGACCCCCCTTAACAAGAATTAAAAAAGTGAATTTCCGAGAACTGACCCGGCCATTTACCACGGGGGAAAGTTAGTCCGGAGAGGTCCTAACCCTTTAAGTAATTCCGAAGCAGTCACGAGCAAGAAGTTCACGAAAGATAGTATACTGTGTTTAAGTTTATTTTGCAAGGAGTGTTTTTTTGCAAATATGGCGTTAAGGGTTTTTTCTAACAAATGTCCATGATCTTTATTCTACACAGCTGACGGGTGTTTCATTCGCGCGGCGACGTGGCGGATAAGATCAACGACCCGGCAGGAATATCCCCATTCATTGTCATACCAGGCGAGCACCTTTACTTTTCGGTCTTCCATCACCATTGTCGTCAGCCCGTCAATGATCGCCGAGTGTGAGTTCGTATTATAATCCGAAGAAACGAGCGGTTCATCCGAATAATCAAGAATGCCGTACATTGACGTCTTTGCGGCTCGTTGGAACGCGGCGTTCACTTGCTCGGCCGACACATCTGTTTTCAGGTCACAGACAAGGTCCACTAAGGACACGTTAGGAACGGGAACCCGCAAAGCCAGGCCGTGAAGTTTTCCTTTCAGATGAGGCAGCACGAGCGACAGCGCTTTAGCCGCGCCTGTAGAAGTCGGAATGATGGATTCTCCGCACGCTCTCGCCCTCCGCAGATCTTTATGCGGATTGTCGATATTTTTTTGGTCATTCGTGTAAGCGTGAACGGTCGTCATCAGGCCGCTCTCAATCCCGAATTCCTGATCAAGCACTTTGACGACCGGTGCAAGACAGTTTGTCGTGCAGGATGCATTTGAAATAATTACATGTTCATCCGGATTGAACTTTTCTTCATTCACTCCCATGACAATGGTAACGTCTTCATTTTTACCCGGAGCCGTTAAAATAACCTTTTTCGCCCCTGCTTCAATATGGCTCATCGCTTTTTCTTTTGAATTAAATTTTCCCGTTGCCTCTATAACGATGTCTATTCCGCACTCTTTCCACGGAAGCTCTCTCGGATCCCGCCGATTGAACAGCATAATATGTTTTCCGTTGACGATCAGACTGTCTTCGGCGGCTTCGACTTCTTGACCGTATTTGCCGTGAATTGTGTCATACTTTATCAAATGAGCAAGCGTTTCCGGGGGATAGCTTGCATTAATGGCTGTTATTTGAATTTGATCATCTTCCATTGCTTTTCTGAACACCATTCTTCCGATTCTTCCAAACCCGTTGATTGCTACTTTTACCTTCATGCCCAGGTCACCCCTTTTTAATATGCCACTCTAATTTAATTTTAATTATATATAGTATAACACATTAAAAGAAATCCGCCAGTACAACTTGATAAAAATCCGCCCTTATACCGATCAATATGTTGTTCAATCGGTTTTTTTGCATATAAAATGATCTTTTTTCCATAAAAAAAGCAGGATCAGCATCTCTGGCTGCCTGCTTTTTTCTTATATTTGTTCCGGATCTTTAAATTTGTCATTTAAAATGCTGTCCTCTAATACGGATGACACCTCGCCGTACCGTTTAGAAATATGCATCGCGCCCCAGTCGCACAGCGCGTTTAAAATTCTTTCCAGGCTGTGGCCGTATTCACTCAATTCGTATTCCACTTTCGGCGGCACCTGATTGTACACGATCCGGTTGATGACGCCGTCAGCTTCCAATTCCCGCAATTGCTGTGTCAGCATCTTTTGTGTAATGTCCGGCATAAGCCGCTTCAATTCGCTTGTCCGCTTTTTTCCGCGCATCAGGTGGCAGAGGATCACACACTTCCATTTTCCGCCGATCACTTCTAGCGTCGCCTCTACAGATATATTGTATTTTTTCTTCAGCAACGGTAATTCCTCCTCATCTATAGGAACTAAAAAGTGCCTATGGCACTTAAAAGTACGTTCTTTTCAATGACTCATCTATCGATCATAATGACATTTGCCGGCTGAAAAGGAATGTACTCTTATACTTATATCGTTTACCCGGCATCATTTCAACCATACAATTTCGTTCAAGGAGGAAAACAGATGTCTTCACATCGCCAAAGCTATTTACCAGCGCTGCTGGCATTAGCCGTCAGTGCTTTTGCGATCGGCACAACCGAATTTATCAGCGTCGGACTGCTGCCGCTTATATCTCATGATCTGCATATACCTGTGACAACGGCGGGACTTACCGTTTCCATGTATGCTCTGGGCGTAACATTCGGCGCCCCGGTTTTAACTTCTCTTACATCAGGCATGTCGCGGAAAACGCTGCTGCTCTGGGTAATGCTGATTTTTATCGCCGGAAATACACTTGCAGCGAGCGCTTCCTCAATCGGCGTCTTACTGGCGGCGCGGGTCATTTCGGCTTTTTCCCACGGCATTTTCATGTCTATCGGGGCAACCATCGCCGCCAATATCGTGCCGGAGCATAAAAGAGCAAGCGCGATTTCCATTATGTTCACGGGGCTGACGGTGGCTACAGTGACCGGTGTTCCGTTCGGGACCTATCTCGGCCAGCAATTCGGGTGGAGAATCGCATTTGCCGTCATCGTCGCGGTAGGAGTCATTGCATTCCTCACAAATGCGCTTCTCGTTCCGTCAAATTTGCGCAAAGGAACGAAAACCGCATTTTCCGAACAGATAAAACTCGTCAAAAACGGCCGGCTGCTGCTTTTATTTATTATTACAGCGTTAGGCTACGGCGGAACGTTTGTCGTGTTTACGTATTTATCTCCGCTTCTTCAGGAAGTAACCGGTTTTCAGAAAGAAACCGTCGCGGCCATCCTGCTTGTTTACGGAATTGCGATTGCGATCGGAAACATGATCGGCGGCCGGTTATCAAATCGGAATCCGCTGAGAGCATTGTTTTACATGTTCATTGTCCAGGCGGCTGTGCTGTTTGTCTTGACTTTTACCGCGCCGTTTAAAACAGCCGGACTGATCACCATTATTTTTATGGGGCTGTTGGCGTTTATGAATGTGCCGGGGCTTCAGGTATATGTCGTGATGCTGAGTGAACGTTTTGCGCCAAGCGCCGTTGATACAGCATCAGCCTTAAACATCGCGGCATTTAATGCCGGAATCGCAATCGGTTCTTTTGCCGGCGGGATTATAACAGATTCAATCGGGATTATTCATACCGCTTGGATCGGGGCGTTAATGGTGCTCAGCGCGGTCGTGTTAACCGGATGGAGCAGAAAGCTTGAAAAGCGGGATCGCACTGTCCTTGAAAGGAGGTGAGTTTTTCTTCAGCGCATTTTGATTTTTTTAACAAACAAACAATAGGAGGAACATATACATGACAACACATTTACAAGCAAAAGCGACATTGCATAACGGCGTAAAGATGCCTTGGTTCGGTATCGGAGTATTTAAAGTAGAGGAAGGCGCGGAGCTCGTCAATGCGGTGAAAACGGCACTGGCGCACGGCTATCGCAGTGTTGATACCGCCGCGATTTACGGAAATGAAGAGGGTGTCGGCGAAGGGATCCGCCAAGGGCTGCAAGAAGCGGGATTAAAACGTGAAGACATTTTTGTCACGTCAAAAGTGTGGAATGCCGATTTAGGGTATGAAGAAACGTTAAAAGCGTTTGACACAAGTTTAGAAAAACTCGGTTTAGACTATTTAGATTTATATTTGATCCATTGGCCTGTCGAAGGAAAGTACATCGATGCGTGGCGGGCGCTCGAAACCCTCTACCGGGATGGACGCATTAAGGCGATCGGGGTCAGCAATTTCCAAATTCACCATCTGAAACATCTCATGAAAGAAACGGAAATCAAGCCGATGATTAACCAGGTGGAGTACCACCCCCGTCTGACTCAGAAAGAACTGCACGCTTTCTGCGCCGAACAAAATATTCAGCTTGAAGCATGGTCGCCATTGATGCAAGGCCAGCTGCTTGATCATCCCGTCTTACAGGAAATCGCTGAGAAATACGGCAAATCAGCCGCTCAAGTGATTTTGCGCTGGGATTTGCAAAACGGCGTCATCACCATTCCGAAATCAACTAAAAAACACCGTATTGAAGAAAATGCAAATGTCTTTGATTTCGAACTGTCAGCTGACGATATGAAGCGGATTGATGATCTGAACGAAAATCTCCGTGTCGGCCCGGACCCTGACAATTTTGATTTTTAACCAGAAAAACACCGTTCGGTTTTCCGAACGGTGTTTATTTATGTCCAGCTGCTCAATATTTCCTCCAGCTGATGCTTCGTATAGTCAAGACTGCCGCTGTTATCAATGACGGCGTCAGCTTTTTTTGTTTTGTCTGCTAAAGGCATTTGCGACGTTATCCGGCTCATCGCTTCTTCTTCTGTAAGTGAATTCCGCTTCATCAGCCGTTTGAGCTGAATGTCTGCCGGTACGGTGACGACGAGCACTTTGCCGACCAGATAGTCAAGCCCGCTTTCATACAAAAGCGGTATATCCAAAACGACGAACCGCTCTTTTCGCGCAACGGCTTCATCCCGCTGTTTCATCATTTCCGCACGCACTGCCGGATGAACGATCTGATTCAGCATCAGACGCTTCTGTTCGTCCGTAAAAACGATAGAACCGAGTTTTTTTCTGTCAATGCCGCCGTTTTCCAGCAGGATGTCTTTTCCGAACGCTTCAACGATCTGTCCGTAAGCCGGCATTCCTTTTTCCACCGCCTGCCTAGCGATGACATCCGCATCAATGACTGTTATTTTTTTGTCGATCAGCATGCGCGCTACCGTGCTTTTGCCGCTGGCGATGCCTCCCGTTAAACCGATGACCAAGCTCAAAAAGCCCACTCCTTCTTACATTTTCCAAATCCCGATGATAATCAGCAGGATCCCCGGCAAAAATGTCATTTTATCTATCCAATTCCACCTTGAAAGAAAATGCCCGGCGTTGATGCCGAATGACACAAACAGCGAGCTCATCACCCCGACGGTCACGCTCATCATAACCGGAGAAAAACCGAGAATGGCCGCTCCCATGCCGGCGCCAAAGGCGTCAATAGATAAGGCGATACCGAGCAGAAGCGCTTCGACTCCGTTAATGGTTCCGGATTGATCAATATCGGCGCTGGTCGGCTTTTTCAAAATGTGAATCACGATGCCGAGCGATTTCACTTCAAGGTTTAGCAGCGTTTTTTCGTGTAATAAGTAATCCGGCTCTTTCGCCGGTTTAAAAAATTGATAGATGACCCATGCCCCGATTCCGATTAAGATCAGCCCGCCCAGTTTCTCCGTGACGGATACAGGGAAAATCTTTGTCAGAAAATGGCCGATCAGCATGGATATAAACATCACAGAGGCTGAACAGCAAGCGATCACGGCAATCGCTTTGAACGGGATTTTCATTTTTCTCAATCCATACGTAAACCCGACTGAAAAACTGTCCAAGCTGACAGCAAAAGCCAAAAGCAGCAAAGAAACAATCTCCATATCCGTTTCTCCCTTTCTCTTGATCGGCAATTGTGACATATGCCTATTGGGTGAATCACAATATATATATGGAGAAAGGTCATCAACTGTGTTAGAAAAAGTCATTCTGCTGCCGCCTGCTTGAACAGCTTCAGTTTATGATTTTTTTTGGCATTGGGCGCAGAAATGCGTACCCCTTCCGCCGACTACGATTTTAGAAATCATCGTGCCGCACGTTTTGCACGGCTCATCCTTTTTGCCGTATACGTAATGTTTGAGCTGAAACATTCCGATTTCCCCTTGAGAATTGATATAAGACCGGACGGTGCTCCCGCCCGCGTCAATCGCTTCCTGAAGGGTGTCTTTAATTTCTGTATGAAGCGTTTTTATCTGTCCGTCAGACAGGCTGTTCGCTTTTGTCTCAGGGTGAATCCGCGCCCGGAATAAAGCTTCATCGACATAAATGTTGCCGAGACCGACGACCGCTTTTTGATCGAGCAGGGCGGTTTTCACCGCGCGGTTCGTTTTTGCCAGCCGCTCTTTTAAATAGGCGGCGGTAAAGGCTTCATCATCTGGTTCGGGTCCGAGCTGTGAAAGCGGTAATGCATTCAGTTCCTCTCCCGGCGCAAATAAATGCATCGTGCCGAATTTCCGGACATCCCGGTAGCGGAGCTCTGTTCCGTCCGTCATGCGAAACACGACGTGAACATGTTTGTCGTCAGGCTCATCGGCCTGATAAAGACCGTATTTCCCCTCCATCCGGAGATGGGACACCATGACATAATGATCCAGGTGGAAAAGCAAAAACTTTCCCCTTCTTCCGATGGATCGGATGGTTTCTCCTGCAATCTGCCGCACGAATTCCTCCGGCTCGGCGGGTTTTTTGATGATATTCGGCCATCTGATGTCCGCCGATTCAATCGTTTTCCCCTTCACAAGACCGGTCAGAGTGCGCCGGACCGTTTCAACTTCTGGTAATTCCGGCACAATCATCACTTCCTTTTTCTCTGTTTATTTATTTTGCATCGTACCAAGACGGTCCTGAAGCATAATCCGCCTTTAACGGCACGTCTAATGCCAAAGCATGCTCCATCACTTCAGGAACCAGCTTCTCTAATATTTCAATTTCTTCCTTAGGCGCTTCAAAAATCAATTCATCGTGCACCTGAAGCAGCAGCCTTGCCTTCAGTTTTTTCTCCTTCAGCTCAGCTGCCATATCAATCATGGCTTTTTTAATAATATCAGCGGCGCTTCCCTGAATCGGCGTATTCATGGCCGTCCGTTCCGCAAAGCTCCGCAGGTTGAAGTTGCGGCTTGTCAGCTCAGGGATATAGCGGCGGCGCTGCATAAGAGTCGTCACATATCCTTTTTGTTTCGCTTCCTGCACCGATTCTTCCATATACGCCTTGACGCCCGGAAAGCTTTCCAAGTAGCGGTCAATAAAAGCGCCCGCTTCCTTCCTGGTAATGCCGAGGTTTTGAGACAGCCCGTAATCACTGATACCGTAAACGATCCCGAAATTGACGGCCTTTGCCTGACGGCGCATCGCCTGTGTCACTTCATCCTCGCTGACATGAAACACATCCATTGCGGTTTTTGTGTGAATGTCCATATCATTCGTAAACGCCTCAATCAGATTTTCATCTTTTGAAATATGCGCAAGCACCCTTAACTCAATTTGTGAATAATCAGCGGCGAAAATAAGCCAGTCCGGTTCTGACGGAACGAAAGCCTGACGGATTTTCCGTCCTTCCTCCAGCCTGATCGGAATGTTTTGCAGGTTCGGATCAGTTGAACTGAGGCGCCCGGTTTGAGTCAATGCCTGATTGAATCGCGTATGCACCTTATGAGAATCCTTGCGTGTGACTTTCAGCAGCCCTTCAATATAAGTCGATTGGAGTTTGCCGATTTGTCTGTATTGCAGAATGTAAGCGACGATATCATGTTTGTCTGCGAGCTTCTCCAACACATCGGCTGAAGTGGAATAGCCTGTTTTTGTTTTCTTTACTGGCGGCAGGCCGAGCTTTTCAAACAGAATGACGCCGAGCTGTTTTGGTGAATTGATGTTAAACGGTTCACCGGCGATGTCATGGATTTTTTCTTCATATTCTTTCAGCTTCGCGCCGAGCTCTTCGCCCATTCGCTTCAGTCTATCAACATCCACTTTGACGCCCATTGATTCCATTTCTCCGAGAATAAGCGCAAGCGGGAGTTCGAGATCTTCATATAATTCAAGCTGATTATTTTCTTCCAGCGCGTGCAGCAGTTTGTCCCGGAGGCTGTTAACGGCAGACGCTTTTCGCGCGAGATGATCGGCAAGCTCTTTTTCAGCCGGAACGGCGCGCTTTGCGCCTTTTCCGTAAACCGCTTCATCTTTTGAAACGATATTCAGGCCGTATTCTTTCGCTACGCTCGCGACATCGTCGTACGAATTGCCCGGGTTTATAATGTAGGCAGCAAGAAGCGCATCAAATTCCGTTCCCTTCAGCTCAATTCCCTGCCAGCGCAAAGCGACAACGGAGCGTTTGCTGTCAAACACCCACTTTTTCTTCGACTCATCTTCAGCCCAGGATTTAAACGCTTCGGACTGGATGGCGGTTTCTTTCGGAATATAATAAAGGCCTGTTTCATTCACGATGGAAAAGCCGAGTATCGGTTCTTCGTGATAGTTATCCCCGATTTGTTCGACGACTAAAGCGGACGGCGAAACGAGCATAGCTTCAGTGATTTCTTCGGCCGTTTCAACATTGATGTCCTCAAAATCTTCTTCCGCCGTTTCTCCGCTATCTTCACCGAGCCGCTCAAGCAGCGTGTTAAAACCGAGGTCTTTAAAAATGGCTACGACTTGTTCACGGTCGAACCCTTGATAATCTAAATCGTCAAGCTTGACTTCAATCGGCGCATTTGTCATAATCGTCGCCAGCTCTTTGCTCATCAGGGCTTGTTCTTTATATTCTTCGAGCTTTTCTTTTAATTTTTTCCCGCTGACTTCATCAATTGAATCAAGCAGTTTCTCAACCGAATGGAACTGCTTCAAGAGTTTAATTGCCGTTTTTTCGCCGACGCCGGGAACGCCCGGGATGTTATCGGAGGAATCCCCCATTAATCCCTTCATATCAATGATTTGCAGCGGTGTCAGACCGTACTTTTCTTCGACGTGTTCCGGCGTGTAATCTTCCACGTCGGTAATGCCTTTTCTCGTAATGGCAACGGTCGTTTTCCCGGTTGCAAGCTGCGTTAAGTCTTTGTCTCCGGAAAATACCTTTACTTCAAAGCCGTCTTTCTCAGCAGATACGGCAAGTGTGCCGATAATATCATCCGCTTCGTATTCAGGAAGCTCATAGCGGCTGATGTTATAAGCATCGAGGAGCTCACGGATGAACGGCATCTGTTCAGAAAGCTCCGGCGGCGTTTTTTGTCTTCCGCCTTTATATTCTTTAAACGTGCTGTGGCGGAAAGTCGTTTTTCCCGCATCAAAAGCCACCAGCATGTGGGTCGGTTTTTCATCCTCCAGCATTTTCATTAAAATCATCGCAAACCCGTATACGGCATTTGTATGAATGCCTTTTTCATTGCTTAGAAGCGGTAATGCAAAAAACGCCCGGTACGCCAGACTGTTTCCGTCGACAAGCACTAATTTTTTTCGTTCCGTCATTCAATATCCTCCTAAGAGCAAAAGCTCGTCATTCCTCTGTTTTTTTAATCTCACAGCTTCTCTTATTTTAACAAAGTTCAATTTGAAAGGAAAATGAGCGGACCCCGTCAAAACGCAAAAAAGGACGGGAACAAGAAAACACGTTCCCGCCGTCAAAATTGGCTCCTTGGATGAAGGGGTTCTGTTACATCCTAACAAGATAGGTTTAACAGGTCATGAAGAAATTGTTAATCCTTTGTAAAGCTGATCACGCTGCCGGCGGCCGCTTCAGCGTCACAGTGAACACAGTTCCCTGTCCCGGCTCGCTTGTGACTTCGATTTTGCCTTCATGGGCTTCTATTAAGTGCTTTACGATGGCAAGACCGAGCCCGGTTCCTCCCGAGTTGCGGCTTCTGTCTTTATCCACGCGGTAAAATCTCTCAAATATCCGCGGAATCTCTTCCTTCTGAATACCGATTCCCGTATCGGACACTTTGATATCAACAGCGGTTTCTTTCACATTTACCGAAATCGCCACCGTCCCTTTTTCAGGCGTGTAGGTTAAAGCGTTGTTCGCCAGATTCAGGAATACCTGCTTCAGCCTGTGCACATCACCCGTCACAAAAATCGGCTCCTCCGGAAGATCGAGCTGAAAACTGATGCCTTTTTCCTCAGCCTTATGCTGTAAAAGGGCTTCGATTTCATGGAGGATTTTTGCGGCGTCAAAGGATTCTACTCGCATCGTAAAGTTTTGCTGCTCCATTTTGGATAAATCCAATAAGTCCTGTACGAGGGATTGGAGCCGCTCACTTTCTTTCAGAATGATAGACAGAAAGTCTGAAAGCGCCTTTTCATCTTTCATCGCCCCGTCTAACAGCGTTTCCGTAAAGCCTTTAATCGAAGTGATCGGCGTTTTCAGTTCATGGGAAACATTGGCGACGAAGTCCTTCCTCATCTGCTCCAATTTTTTAATTTCCGTTATATCGTGAAAAACGAGAACAATGCCCTTCCATTCATCATCAGGACCCATGATCGGAACGCCGTCAACTTCAAAGTAGCGCCGCTCAATATTGATGGGAAGTCTCAGCAGCTGGCATTTTTTCGTCTCCGTCATAAAAATATCTTCGACGAGCCGAATGATTTCCTCATGCTCAAGCGCATCATGGTAAAGGCGGCGAAGCAGACGTTCAGGCTTTGTATGAAACTGCTTCGTGTACGATCGGTTCACGAGATTAATAAAACCTCTCCCGTCTATTAAAATCAAACCTGAACCGATATTTTCAATGACGGTTAACAGACGGTCGCGCTGCATATCCTGCGTTCTCGTCATTTCCATCAAATCGACCGCCAGACTGTTCATCGCACGCCCGAGACGGTCAGACCGCCTTGCGTAACCGCTGTAGGAGCGGGCGTCATAATTGCCTTTGGACAGCTCCGTCGCCACCTTCGTCGCGGCGTCGATTGATTTTTTGTAACGGGACGTCATGTTTGTATAAAAGAAAACGATAATGATAAAAGCGGTACAAAGACTTGCTGCCAGCATGCCCCACATTTCTCCGGTAATACTTGAACCGCCGCTGATTTCCGAGGAAACGAGCACATATCCCGCCGTTTGGCCGGCGTCATCTTTTACGGCAGCGCCGCGGATCACTTTGTTACCCGACTGTATGGCTGCCTCATTTTTATTGTGAGAAATGAACTCCTTTACGGCTGAATCATCAGCATGCCTGCCGGAATGAAATACGGCGTCACCCTTCTCATTGAGCACGGAGACGTTTATACCAAGGGTGCGGCCGGCGTCGCGGACCACCGTTTCATTGTTTTTATTGCCGATTCGGCCGGTGTCAAGAAGGCCCGCTATGTATACCGATTCCTTTTTCAGCTGATCCGCCGTTCTGTCTTTAGCGGCTGAAGAAATAAGCTGCTGTAAAAAAAGGCCGAGAACACTGAAAACCAATATGATACATACAACGAGTAAAGCGAACAGACGCACACGGACTTTATTCATTCATTTTTGGCTCCTCCAGTTTATACCCCAAACCTCTGATTGTTTTAATATAGATGGGTTTTTTGGTATTTGATTCGATTTTGTCGCGCAGATGGCTGATATGAACGTCAACAATCCGGGTGTCCCCGGCAAAATCATAGTTCCAGACTGCGCTCAGCAGAAGATCTCTCGTCAGCACTCTTCCCTTGTGTTTTCCCAAATACAGAAGCAGTTCAAATTCTTTAGGCGTCAATTCCAGCTGTTCTGACTTGAAGTACGCTTCGTAATGCTCCGGAAGAATTTTCAGCTCGCCGATAAGGATCTGCCCGTCCTTTTCCTCTTCTCTGCTTTGTGACAGCGAAGAAATGTCAGCCCTTCTTAAAATGGCTTTCACCCGCGCAGTCACTTCCCTCGGACTGAACGGCTTTGTCATGTAATCATCCGCTCCGAGCTCCAGTCCCAGCACCTTATCAAACTCTTCATCTTTTGCTGTCAGCATCAAGATCGGAACCATCATTTTCTGCTGTCTGAGCTGTTTACAGACGTCGATTCCGTCCACTTTCGGCAGCATGACATCCAGTACGATTAAATCCGGATTTTCCTTCTCTGCCTGCTCCAGAGCCTCTTCGCCGTCTGATGCGGTAATGACATCATAGCCGGACCGTTCCAGATTGTACTGTAAAAGAGTAACGATAGATTGTTCATCATCTACAACTAAAATTTTTTTGTTCATGCTGCGCCCTCCGCTGTCTATTTTCCCCGACATCCAATTTTCTCTATTTTATGTGCTGCATATCACTTTATGATTTCATTTTATCCAATACTGCCCGTTCAGACAATTCGCCTTTTTGATCATTTTCAGAGAAAGGATCGTTCAGAGAAAAAGAAAACGCTTTCATTAATTGTAAAAAGAGGAAGGCTTCTGATTCGGAAGCCTTCCCTTTTTTCTTATGACAATACTTTCATCACGTTTTTGACAGATTCAACTGATTTACTCAGCTGTGCTTTTTCATAGTCTGTCAGTTCAAGCTCAATGATTTGCTCTAGGCCGTTTCCTCCGATAATCGTCGGTACGCCTAAGTAAATGCCCTCATGACCGTATTCGCCTTCTAAATAAGCGATAGTCGGAAGCACGCGGCGCTGATCTTTCAAAATGGCTTCTACCATTTCTGTCAGTGATGCAGCAGGCGCATAGTAGGCGCTTCCGTTGCCGAGAAGGTTGACGATTTCCCCGCCGCCTTTTCTTGTGCGCTCTACAATCGCATCAAGACGGTCTTTCGGGATAAGTGTTTCGAGCGGAATGCCGCCCGCATAGGAATAACGGACGAGAGGAACCATGTCGTCACCGTGTCCTCCAAGAACAAAACCGGTCACGTCTTTTACTGACAGGTTTAATTCTTCAGCGACGAATGTTCTGAACCGCGCAGTGTCAAGCACTCCGGATTGTCCGATAACGCGTTCTTTCGGGAAGCCTGATTCTTTGTACACCGCATATGTCATCGCATCAACAGGGTTTGTTAACACGACGATAATGCAGTCAGGAGAATATTTCACGATCTCACGTGTGACGCTTCTCATGATTTTTTCGTTTGTAGATACGAGATCATCACGGCTCATGCCTGGTTTTCTCGCAATTCCGGCCGTGATGACGACGATATCAGAACCGGCTGTGTCCTCGTAGTTGGACGTGCCTGTGATTTTCGCGTCAAATCCTTGAACCGGACTTGCTTCGAGCATGTCAAGCGCTTTTCCTTTAGTCGGGTTTTCTAATTGAGGAATATCAACGAGCACAACATCCGCAAGCTCTTTTTGAGCTGTAAGGAAGGCTGTTGTCGCTCCCGTAAATCCTGCTCCGATAACAGAAACTTTACTGCGTGTTTTTCCCATGATTCTCTTCTCCTTTTTTGGCTTCATTAGAAGTCTGCTTTAGGTTCAGTCCATGTTTTTGATAAGCTCTTCACCGAACTCTGAACATTTCACTTCAGTTGCACCGTCCATTAATCTTGCAAAATCGTAAGTTACTACTTTTGAAGCAATCGTTTTTTCCATAGCTTTAATGACTAGGTCAGCAGCCTCATTCCAGTTCAGGTGTTCAAGAAGAAGCACTCCTGAAAGGATAACCGATGACGGGTTGACTTTGTCAAGGCCGGCATATTTAGGAGCCGTTCCGTGAGTCGCTTCAAAAATCGCATGCCCTGTTTCATAGTTGATGTTCGCTCCCGGTGCGATTCCGATTCCGCCTACCTGAGCGGCAAGCGCATCAGAGATATAGTCTCCGTTTAAGTTCATCGTCGCTACGACGTCGAATTCGCTCGGACGGGTTAAGATCTGCTGAAGGAAAATATCAGCGATGCTGTCTTTGACGATGATTTTTCCTGCTGCTTCCGCTTCGCTCTGCGCTTTATCAGCCGCTTCTTTTCCGTCTTTTTCGACGATGCGGTCATATTCGGCCCAAGTGAATACTTTATCTCCGTATTCTCTTTCGGCAAGCTCGTAGCCCCAGTTTTTAAATGCCCCTTCAGTGAACTTCATGATGTTTCCTTTGTGGACAAGCGTGACAGACTTACGGCCGTTTTCGATCGCATACTCAATGGCAGCTCTGACTAAGCGGCTTGTTCCTTCTTCAGAAACAGGCTTGATGCCGATTCCTGATGTTTCAGGGAAACGGATTTTGTTAACACCCATTTCATTTTGCAGGAAGCTGATCAGCTTTTCAACTTCTTCAGAACCTTTCGCATACTCAATTCCGGCATAAATATCTTCCGTGTTTTCACGGAAAATGACCATATCCGTATCTTCAGGACGTTTGACCGGAGAAGGCACTCCAGTGAAATATCTGACAGGGCGCAGGCACGTAAACAAATCAAGTTCCTGTCTCAGCGCCACGTTCAGAGAACGGATACCGCCGCCGACCGGTGTCGTCAGAGGTCCTTTGATAGCGATGAAGTACTCTCTGATGTCTTCCAGCGTTTCGGCAGGAAGCCACTCACCTGTTTTATTATAAGCCTTTTCACCGGCATAAACTTCTTTCCACGTGATTTTTTTCTCGCCTTTATATGCTTTTTCAACAGCGGCTTCCAATACTTTAGAAGCGGCGTTCCAAATATCAGGGCCTGTGCCGTCACCTTCAATAAACGGGATAATCGGATTATTTGGTACGTTTAATACTCCATTAGAGACTGTAATTTTTTCACCTTGTGACACAATATTACCTCCCAGTATGTAATTCATATTTAGAAAACATTTTATTTTTCTTGTATAGAAAATAAAATGATTTTTCTCAAGATTCTATCAAAATTGTAAACCAACTTGGTCTTGATTAACAAGAGGCTAACGACATGAAAATCACCAGCCTCCCGTTTGATCAGGCTCTTTCGTCAATCGGAACAAAAGTCTGCTTATCCGGACCCGTGTATTCAGCGCGCGGGCGGATGAGGCGGTTGTTATCGTATTGCTCAAGAATGTGCGCGATCCATCCGGACATTCTGCTGACCGCAAAGATCGGCGTGAACAGATCGTGGTCAATGCCGAGACTGTGGTACACAGATGCGGAATAGAAATCAACGTTAGGCGGAAGTTTTTTCTCAGATGTCACAATTTCTTCGACACGGATTGACATGTCGTACCATTTGCTTTCACCCGTCAGATTCGTCAGGCGTTTGCTCATTTCTTTTAAATGTTTGGCGCGCGGATCCCCATGCTTATACACGCGGTGTCCGAAGCCCATCACTTTTTCCTTTTTCTCCATTTTGCTGCGGATATAAGGCTCGGCATTTTCCACTTCTCCGATTTCTGTCAGCATTTTCATGACGGCTTCATTGGCTCCGCCGTGAAGCGGCCCTTTTAATGCGCCGATGGCTGCCGTGATGCCTGAGTAAATATCGGATAAGGTGGCGACACATACTCTCGCCGTAAATGTTGATGCATTCAGCTCATGATCCGCATGAAGAATGAGCGCTTTGTTAAACGCTTCCACTTCGATCGGAGAAGGATCTTCACCGTTTAAAGTGTAAAGGAAGTTCTCCGCAATACCGTACTCTTCCTTCGGTTCAACAGGATCAAGTCCTTTGCGGATTCTTGAGAAAGCGGCGACAATGCCCGGCACCTTCGCCTGCAGACGGATGGCTTTTCTATAGTTCGCTTCCGGATTCATGACATCGGCTTCACTGTCAGTCAGACCGAGTAATGAAATTGCCGTCCGGAGCGCAGCCATTGGATGTACGTTATTGAGGGGATAGGATTTGAAGTGCTCAATGATTTCTTGTGGAACGGCAGCTTCTTTCGCAAGCTGTTTTTTCAGTTCAGCAAGCTCTGTTTTATTCGGCAGGCGCAGATGCCACAGCAAATAAATGATTTCTTCAAAACTTGCATTCTCTGTCAAGTCGTCAATATCGTACCCTACATATGTAAGGGTATCGTCGATAATAGAGCTTACAGATGATGTTGTTGCTACAACCCCTTCAAGACCGCGTGTTGCTGTCATATTCAACCTCTCCTTTTCAATCAAAATTCCCCTTTAAAGAGTACATAAAACATACGGCTTACTTAAAATGAATCATGTAAACACTCCCTTTCCCCTTTAAGAAAATGCTTACATTTCATTGATTGCGGTTACATAACCGATATGCTTATAGAGGAACATAACAAATTCTTATAAGCTTATTTAAGTTTAAGCCTATTCTTATTATAAACAATAATCAGACATTTGTTAAATGTTTACCTATAATTTTTTTTTCTTTCTCGCACATTTTCTTGATTTTACGCGGTTTTTTCCTCTTTTTCCGCAAAAAAAAAGCGGCTTTAAGCCGCTTTTTTACTTTACGAAGTGAATATTTTTACGATCTGCATGGCCAGATAGGCAATTCCGGCGCCGATTAACGGACCGACGGCGACGCCGCCGAAAAGCGCGACGGCAAGTATCGTGCCGATCACCAGCGCCGTTGTAATATGAGGATCGTTTTCCAATAAGGTGAGACCGTTTTTGGCGATTAAGGCAACGGCGATTCCGGCGCCGAGAGCGATCCACGCATAATATGATTTCATCGCTTCTCCGAGCTGTTTAAAACCGATGTCACCTGTCGCAATCGGCACTAAAACGGCGATTGTAATGACGGTGACCCCCCAGTTGATTCCTTTTGACTGAATCACCGGGAACAATTTCTGGTCAAGACCGACAGCTTTTATCACAATAAGAAAGCCGACGGCAAAAAGCAATGACTGGTTTTTGGCTATCAATGCGATGGCCAGCAATAATAGTAAAAATAAATTCGCCTGTGTAAACATCCTGAAAGCACCATCCTTCATCATAACTGTATTCATATCCTTTTTTTTGACGAATAAACTAATGTAATAGGACGTGCCGACCGAGAGGAGGATCGATGTGAATCCGCACTATGCAACTGTTTTTTTCCGCGCGCTGTTTGTACTAGCTGCGGCCGGCGGCGCTTTAGCGGCCGGTTACGCCTCATTTTCGTTAACTTATCCGTTTCTGATCGCCCTTATTCTGTCGTCGGCGATCATTCCCGTGGTTGACTGGCTGGACAAACTGACGGGGCTGCCCCGATCAGTCAATACAGTCATTGTCCTGGCCTTCTTTTTGCTGATTCTTCTTGGCGCGGCGACTTTTCTCGTTGCGGAAATCATCTCGGGAACCGCCTATCTGGCCAAAACGCTCCCTCCCCATATCAGCGCCTTTATAACGTATTGCGAGGAGTTCTTCACTTCCCGCATTCAGCCATTGTACCACGAGCTGACTGTCTTATTTAACGGGCTGGAAACCAATCAGCAGGCATCCATCGTGACGCATATCCAGACCCTCGGTGATACAGCCGCTAAAAATGCGGGGCTGATGCTTTCACATCTTTTAGAGCTGGTGCCGAAATGGATTGCTTTCCTTCCCAATACGGCTGCCGTCTTCGTATTCGCAATGCTGGCGACTTTTTTTATGACAAAGGACTGGCACAAGCTGAAAGCGATGCTTTATTCCATTCTTCCGGAACGCGTTTCGGCAAACGCCAAGGCCGTGTCGGGAGAACTGAAAAAAGCGATGGCCGGTTTCATTAAGGCGCAGGCCGTGCTCATCCTTTTTACGATGATCATTGTCTTTATCGGACTGTTTCTTTTAGGAATTGAGCATGCGGCGACCATTGCCTTTTTTATCGGCCTGGTGGATCTTCTCCCGTATCTCGGCGCTGGATCGGTATTTGTTCCCTGGATTATGTATTTGGCCATTGCCGGTCAGCTTCCCCAAGCGATCGGTCTCGGTATTTTATATATTGTGGTTCTCATTCAGCGCCAGCTGACGGAGCCGAAGATTTTAAGCAAGTCAATCGGGCTTGATCCGCTTGCGACCTTAATCGCCCTGTTTGCCGGCTTTAAGCTGTTCGGAATTTTAGGACTGGCTGCGGGGCCTGCGCTGCTCGTTTTCATTCAGGCCTTTATCACAACGGGCGCTTTAAAAGAAATATGGGCCTATATTACTGTGCAGTCCAAATAAAAACAGCAGCCCTGCAAAAAGGCTGCCGTTTTTATTTGATAATGATCCGCTTGTTTTTTGACATTCCTCTCAGCCATTTGAACAAAAGCGGCTTCATGCGGTTCCGAGTGAACGGAATCAGAAGACAGGCCCCTGCAATATCGGACAAAAAACCCGGAAGCATCAAAAGCAGGCCTCCGATAAAGACGCATATTCCGTCAAGAAGCGCGTCCCCCGGCATGCTGCCGTGCTGCAGGTCGCGCATCACCCGATGATATACATCAATTCCCTGTCTTTTTGCCACCAAGGCGCCCAGCACGCCTGTCAAAATGATGAGAAGGACGGTCGGAAAAACGCCGAGCCATTTTCCCGCCAGCAGAAACAAGCCGATTTCAATTGCCGGACACACGATAAACAGTAAGAATAAAAGTCTCATTTTTCTGCCCTCCTGCCCTTCTAAAAGCGCGTCACCGTCCGCATGGGAATAGGAAAATCAACCTAAAGACAAAAGAGAAGGGAGAACCCCCCTCTCTTTTTTAAAGCTGTTTAAAGAACGCTTGCGCGGCCTTCATACACAGCGCCGCGGGCAGCGTCAACTGTGATAACCTGTCCTTCTGTTAAAACTGAAGTTGCGTTCTCCAGACCGACGATAACCGGAATGCCCAAGCTTAAACCGACTACTGCGGCATGGCTTGTCAGACCGCCTTCTTCCGTGATGAGCGCTGATGCTTTTTCAAGCGAAGCGATCATGTCACGGTCAGTGCTTGAAGCAACCAATACTGCGCCGTCTGTCATTTTTTGTTCAGCTTCCTTCGCATTTTTTGCAACAACAACCGGACCGAATGCTGATTTGCGTCCGATGCCTTGTCCTTTTGCGATTACGCTGCCGACAGTGTGGACTTTCATCAGATTCGTCGTGCCTGATTCACCGACAGAACCGGCTGTAATGACAATCAGATCACCGTGTTTCACGAGTCCGCTGTCAAGTGATTTTTGAACTGCATCTTCAAGCATTTCATCTGTAGAATTCGCGTTTTGGCCGCTTGCCGGGAAGACACCGAATACAAGGCCGAGTTTGCGTGATACAGACTCATTCACTGTAACGGCTACAATCGGAGCCTGCGGACGGTATTTCGCGATCATACGCGCCGTATGGCCGCTTTCTGTAGGCGTAACGATAGCTGCCGCGTTCAGATTGATTGCCGTGTGCGCAACGGATTGGCCGATTGCATCGGTAATCGTCATGCCGACCTGATCTCTGCGTTTAGACAGAATTTCTTTGTAGTTCAGAGATTCTTCCGTGCGTGTGGCGATGTTAAACATTGTTTGAACCGCCTCAACAGGATATTGTCCCGCAGCCGTCTCACCGGAAAGCATGATCGCATCTGTGCCGTCGAAAATAGCATTGGCAACGTCACTTGCTTCAGCGCGAGTCGGACGTGGGTTGCGCTGCATGCTGTCAAGCATTTGAGTCGCGGTAATAACCGGTTTGCCGAGCGCGTTGCATTTTTTGATCATTTCTTTTTGCACGAGCGGCACTTCTTCAGCCGGAATCTCTACGCCGAGGTCTCCGCGCGCTACCATTAAGCCGTCAGATACTTCCAGAATCGCATCAAGATTGTCGACGCCTTCCTGGTTCTCAATTTTAGGGATGATTTGAATGTCAGACGCGTTATGCTCTTCAAGCAGTTCGCGGATTTCCAGAACATCCGTAGAGCGGCGTACAAATGACGCAGCGATGAAATCAACGCCTTGCTCGATACCGAAGACGATGTCTTTAGCGTCTTTTTCAGTAATCCCCGGAAGGTTGACGCTGACGCCGGGAACGTTTACGCCTTTTTTATTTTTCAGCGTGCCGCTGTTTAAAATTTTTGTTTTGATTTCGTGTTTTTCCGGATTTGATTCAATCACTTCCAATCCGATTAAACCGTCATCCAGCAGGATAATAGACCCTGCTGACACGTCGTCTGCCAGACCTTCATAAGAAACTGAGAATTTTTCAAGCGTTCCCAGCACCTGTTTTGTAGAAACGATAATTTCATTTCCCGCCTGAAGCTCAAGCGCGCCGTTTTCCATATCGTGCGTGCGGATTTCCGGGCCTTTCGTATCGAGGAGAATCCCCACGTTTTTGCCGAGCTTTTTGCTTGCTTCTCTGATGTTTTTGATTCTTGCGCCGTGCTCTTCGAAATCACCATGTGAAAAATTCAGACGAGCAACATTCATACCCGCTTCCATCAATTTTGTCAGCATTTCTACACTTTCACTGGCCGGACCGATTGTACAAACGATTTTTGTTTTTTTCAACTCGTTCACTTCCTTCTGAAATCTTCAGCTTCGTCCGTCTTAAATAGACAGTTCTTTTGAAAGCTGATACATGTTTGGTTCAACAGTATGTTTTGATTCTAAAATTTCTATAATATCATGGTCTACAAGCTTGTTGTTTTGTATACCTACGCAGCGTCCGCCTTTTCCTTTAAGCAGAAGCTCAACCGCGTAAGCGCCGAGGCGGCTTGCAAGAACCCGGTCAGAAGCGCTTGGAGATCCGCCGCGCTGGATGTGCCCTAAAACGGATACCCGTGTTTCAAGGTTTGTTTCTTCTTCGATGCGTTTTCCGAATTCAACCCCGCTGCCTACCCCCTCAGCAACGATGATGATACTGTGTTTTTTGCCGCGGTCATGCCCTCTCTTCAAACGGCCGATAATTTCTTCCATATCGTAGTCCGCTTCAGGGATTAAAATGGATTCCGCTCCGCCTGCAAGACCTGCCCATAAAGCAATGTCGCCTGCATGGCGTCCCATCACTTCAATAACGTATGTACGCTCATGCGACGTAGCTGTATCACGGATTTTATCAATCGCATCAATTACGGTGTTTAACGCCGTATCAAATCCGATCGTAAAATCAGTTCCCGGGATGTCATTATCTATCGTACCCGGTACACCTACACACGGAAACCCGTGCTCCGTTAATTTTTTCGCACCCATATACGAACCGTCTCCGCCGATCACGACAAGACCTTCAATACCGAGTCTCTTTAAATTTTCGATTCCTTTTTCACGGCCTTCAACTGTTTTGAATTCAGGACATCTGGCTGTATACAGCTTTGTTCCTCCTCGGTGGATGATGTCACCGACCGAACCCAGTTCCAATTTCTCTATTTTTCCGCTGATTAATCCTGAATAACCGTTATAAATTCCGTAAACTTCTACATCGTGATAGATAGCTTTACGCACAACCGCTCGCACCGCTGCGTTCATCCCCGGGGAATCCCCGCCGCTCGTTAATACTCCTATACGCTTCATTTCCTATTCACCTCAGCAACATATATATGTTAAACATATCATGATCATTGCCCTAAAACAATGAAAAGGGACGCCTGAGCTCCCATGAAACCTTACCTATTATACAATTAAATAAACTGTTTTTAAATAAAATTTAAGGAATATCACAAAAAACACAAAAAATAAACGTGAGCCATAGGCTTCACGTCTATTCAGTTTGCCCCGATATATTGATCCTCAACCGAAACTTTTCCGATGGCTTTGTATTTTTCGTAGCGCTGTGAGATCAATTCTTCGGCGTTCAATGGGAGAAGAGATTTTAATGTTTCTTTTAGGATGCCGTCAATGTAGCCCGCCTGCTGCTTGATGTCATGGTGAGCTCCGCCCTTCACTTCTTTAATCATATTATCTATAATTCCTAATTCTAATAAATCGGGCGCAGTAATCTTCATGGTTTCAGCAGCTTTTTTGGCAAGGCTGGAATCTTTCCACAAAATGGACGCGGCTCCTTCAGGAGAAATAACGGAATACGTCGAGTTCTCCAGCATCAGCATGCGGTTGCCCACACCTAATGCAAGCGCCCCTCCGCTGCCGCCTTCGCCGATGACGATACAAACGACAGGCACTGTCAGGCCGGCCATTTCGAACAGGTTCTTAGCAATGGCTTCACTTTGTCCCCGTTCCTCCGCCGCTTTGCCGGGATACGCTCCCTTCGTGTCGATGAAGCAGATAATCGGACGGTTAAACTTATCCGCCTGCTTCATGAGGCGAAGCGCTTTACGGTAGCCTTCAGGGTGAGGCATCCCGAAATTGCGGACAAGGTTTTCTTTCGTGTCTTTTCCGCGCTGATGACCGATGACGGTGACCGGCATGCCGTGATATTTGGCAACTCCGCCGACAATCGCAGCATCGTCTCCGTATGTTCTGTCTCCGTGGCACTCAAAAAAGTCGGTAAACAGGTATTGAATGTAATCAAGGGTCGTCGGCCGTTCGGGAAGGCGTGCGATCTGCACTCTGTCCCAAGGCTTCAGGTTTTTATAAATTTCATCCTGGAGCTTGCTGAGCCGGTCTTCAAGCCTTGCGATTTCAGCGCTTAAATCCATCTCCGAATCTTGGGTGAATTTTTTCAGTTCGGCGATTTTTGTCTGCAGTTCAATCACCGGTTTTTCAAATTCTAATCTTGCAGCCACTCATGCTCACCTCCTGTTTGGTGCATGTCCAGCAGAAATGCGAGTTTGTCTTTCATGTCGTTTCTGTGAATCACCGCATCAAGCTGGCCGTGCTTTAATAAAAATTCCGCCGTCTGGAAATCTTCCGGCAGTTTTTCTCCGATCGTCTGTTCAATAATACGTCTTCCGGCAAATCCGATCAAGGCGCCCGGTTCAGCGAAATTATAATCACCGAGAGACGCGAAACTGGCCGATACGCCGCCTGTCGTCGGGTGGGTCATAACCGAAATAATCAGCCCCTGCTCTTCACTGAACAGTTTCAATGCAGAGCTTGTCTTCGCCATCTGCATAAGGCTTAAGACCCCTTCCTGCATACGTGCGCCGCCGGAAGCGGTAAAGATGATGAACGGGACTTTTTCCTCTTTCGCTTTTTCAATTGCCAGCGTGATTTTTTCGCCGACAACCGAGCCCATGCTGCCCATGCGGAATGTCGAATCCATGATCGCGATAACGGCAGGGAATCCGCTGATGGTCCCTTTTCCGGTAACAACCGCTTCATTCTGCGATGTTTTCTCACGGTCTTTTTCGATTTTTTCTAAGTATCCCGGGAAACCGAGCGGGTTTTCAGATATCATTCCCTGGTTGAATTCTTCGAATGAATTTTCATCCAGGAGGATTTCAATGCGCTGCTTTGCATTCATCGGGAAATGATGCCCGCAGTTCATGCAGACGCGCAGGTTTTTATCTAACTCTTTTGTGAGCATGATTTTTTTACATTTGGGGCACTTTGTCATAATGCCTTCCGGAACATCATGTTTTGCCTGCTCAGACGGCACGGAAGCATATTTTTTCTTTTTTGTGAATATATCCTTTAACAAATGATTACCTCCCTTTTGTGAAGGGTTCTCTTCACTGCATGTCTTCCGATTAGATAGACTTAATAATAACTTTACCGAAACTATTGTACTTTTTTTGTCAAACGGTGTCATCCTCCATTCGACATTTTTTGCTGAAAAGCAGGCGGAAACGGACGGATGACAGACCTTCAAAAGCGTTGCTCAGCCTTATCTGTCAGCGTTTTCAAAAGAAATAAGGATTCTGCTGAAATTTTTTTAAGACCTGCCCTTAAAAAAATGCCAGCAGTCCGTATATTGAACAGCAGCGCGTTGTTTTTCCCAACGCGCTGCCAATTCTTTTTGTGTTATTATTCGCCGATGACCGTAAGCTGTCTTGTTTTTTCAGCCACTTCCTCAGGGTCAACCGTAATTCTGGCGACGCCCGTTTCCATCGCCGCTTTCGCAACGGCTTTCGCAACGGCAGGAGCCACGCGTTTGTCAAATGGAGCCGGGATGACATACTCCGCGCTTAATTCATCCTCTGAAACGAGGGAAGCGATCGCTTCAACCGCAGCTATTTTCATTTCTTCGTTGATATGAGTCGCGCGAACGTCAAGCGCTCCGCGGAAGATTCCAGGGAATGCAAGTACGTTGTTGACCTGGTTCGGGAAATCAGAACGGCCTGTTCCGATTACGCTTGCGCCGGCTGCGCGCGCGTCTTCAGGCATGATTTCCGGATTCGGGTTGGCCATTGCGAAAATAATCGGATCTTTCGCCATGCTTTCCACCATTTCTTTTGTCAAAGCGCCTTCGACTGATACGCCGATAAAGACGTCTGCATCTTTAATGACATCCTGCAGCGAACCGTCATTGCGGTCTTGGTTTGTAAACTTGGCCACTTCGTTTTTCACCGCATTCATGCCGGCAGGACGCCCTTCATAAATGGCTCCTTTAGAGTCGCACATCACGATATCGCGAACGCCGAAATGGTAAAGAAGCTTGATGATCGCGATGCCTGCCGCTCCAGCTCCGTTTGCCACAACTTTAATAGATGACATGGATTTTCCTGATAATTTCAGCGCGTTTACAAGTCCGGCTACGGTTACGATGGCAGTGCCGTGCTGATCATCGTGGAAAACCGGAATGTTTGTTTCTTTTTTCAGGCGCTCTTCAATGATAAAACAGTTCGGCGCCGCAATATCTTCAAGATTGACACCGCCGAATGTCGGTTCAAGCAGCTTCACCGTGTCGATGATTTTGTCCACGTCGTTTGTGTTGAGCGCGATCGGGAATGCGTCCACGCCCGCGAAGCTTTTGAACAGAACCGCTTTTCCTTCCATAACCGGAAGTGAAGCTTCAGGCCCGATATTACCGAGACCGAGAACCGCTGATCCGTCTGTTACGACTGCTACCATGTTCCCCTTCATTGTATAATCATATACTTTATTTTTATCGTCATAAATCTCTTTACAAGGCTCAGCTACCCCCGGAGAGTAGGCAAGGCTTAAATCGTCCGCATTTCTGACTTCCACCTTTGCTTTTGATTCAAGCTTTCCTTGGTTTACTTTGTGTAAATGTAACGCTTCTTCTCTTAATGACATGCTAAACACTCCTTTTAAGTACTTTGTTACATATTCTGCCGCATAGACTGGTACAATCTCTGGAGGTGAAAAATTTCAGAATCTTTAAATAAGATAGCACAATTGTTTCAATTGTATAACAAAACCATTGTTGTTACCACTATTTTAACACGACGTTTTCGCGGCCCAGCAGCTCTTTTAAACGGTACAACGCCTGATGGTCCGCCTGAATATGAAAGGTGTCGGGCAGCCTGATGGTCTGCTTGTCTTTTTCATAATAAAGATAAACGCCGGTTTCCCCTTTATGCTCCAGTAAAATACGCTTCATCTTTTCCAAAAACTCCTGATTGTGCCGGCTGCCTTCGATTTTGATGTAAACAGACGGCGCTCTGTCTGTCTCCGTCTCCTCAAGAAGAGAGGCGGATGACATGATGAATTGTGTCTTCTCCTGCCGCTCTTCCATTTTTCCGGCGGCGAATAAAAGCGCGCCTTCTTTTAACAGCGGAGACAGCCTTCTGTATTGGTCAGGAAACACGACGGCTTCCATTTCTCCCGTTTCGTCGCTTAATGTGAGAAACGCCATATGCTGACCTGTCTTTGTCCGAATCGTTTTGATGCCTGCGAGCAAAGCGCCGATCGACAGCTGCCCCTTAGGCGCCTGACGCGCTTTTGCGATCGCTTGCGCACCCCGTTTTTTCAAGAGATCCCTGAAAGCGGACAAAGGATGGCTTGAGAAATAAACACCGAGAGCTTCTTTTTCAAACCGAAGCTTGTCCACGAGCGGAAATTCCTCAGCCTCTACATATTTTGGCTTAATGGAGAACGATTCTTCCAAAAACAATCCCATTTGGTCATCGTCTGCACGAAAAAGTTCAGCGTGCTCTAAAGCGACATCAACGGAGGCCAGCAAGGAGGCGCGGTTTTGATTGAATTCGTCCATGGCGCCAGAAAATATAAGGGCTTCGATTGTTTTCCGATTCACGCTTTTTGCAGGTACGCGAAAGCAGAAATCGAAAAGATCCTCGAACGGTTTATGTGTTCTTGCTTTATAAATATCTTTCACTGCCGAGACGCCTACGTTTTTCACGGCCCGCAAACTGTATCTGACGGCTCCGTTTTCCGGCGCAAACGGAAAACCGCTCTTGTTTATTGACGGCGGAAGAACTTGGATCCCGCTCCCCTTCGCTTCATGCAGATATTGCGATATTTTGTCCTCATTGCCGATGACGCTCGTCAAAAGACCGCACATAAAATATAAAGGATAGTGCGCTTTTAAATAGGCGAGCTGATAGCCGATCATGCTGTATGCGACAGCATGGCTTCTGTTAAATCCGTAGTTGGCGAATTTGACAATCAGATCGTAGACCTCGTTTGCAGTGACTACAGAATACTCCTTTTTTAAGCACCCTTCAACAAAATGGCTTCGCTCTCTGTCCAGAATGTCCTTTTGCTTTTTACTGACAGCCCGTCTGAGCAGATCCGCTTCACCTAATGAAAACCCTGCCATCCGCGAGGCGATCATCATAATCTGCTCCTGATAGACGATGACGCCGTACGTGTCACTGAGAATATTTCTTACATCCTCATGCGGCACTTCCACACGCGCCCGCCCGTGCTTCCGGTCGATAAATAATGGAATATTTTCCATCGGCCCCGGTCTGTAAAGCGCATTCACCGCGACAATGTCTTCAAGCCTCGACGGCTTCAAACGCTTCAGCACGCTTCTCATTCCTGATGATTCCAGCTGAAAAATGCCCGTCGTATCGCCGTTTGACAATAGGGAAAACGTTTTTTCATCCTGGTAAGAAATCTCAGAAAAATCAATTTTCGTATTCGTCTCTTTTTCAATCATCGTTTTAATGGATTCAATAAGCGTCAGGTTGCGCAAACCTAAAAAGTCCATTTTCAAAAGACCCAGATCTTCTAAGTGATCCATCGCATACTGCGTTAAATACACGCCGTCATGCCCTTCTTGAAGAGGGACAACTTCAGAAAGCGGATCTTTACTGAGAACAACGCCGGCCGCGTGTGTTGACGTATGCCTCGGAAGACCTTCAATTTTCCTGGCGACCTGAAACACTTTATGAAGAACGGCGGATTCAGACAGCCGCCTGTTCAGCTGAGCGGACTGCCGCCTCGCTTCCTCAAGCGTCATTCCCGGCTTTGACGGAATCAGGCGGGCAAGCTGGTCAGCTTCTTTCGGACTGATTCCGAACACTCTCCCGGTGTCTCTTAACGCCGCCTTTGCGGCCAATGTTCCGAAGGTGATAATCTGGGCGACGTGCATGGCCCCGTACTTATTTTGTACATACTGAATGACCTCATCCCTTCTCGTATCTGGGAAATCGATATCAATATCGGGCATGCTGATCCTCTCCGGATTAAGAAACCTTTCAAACAGCAGAGAATGTTTCAGCGGATCCACGTCTGTAATGAAAAGAGAGTAAGCGACAAGCGAGCCTGCCGCAGATCCTCTTCCCGGGCCTGTCACAATGCCCTTTTCATGCGCGTACTTCATAAAGTCCCATACGATGAGAAAATAATCACTGAATTTCATGCGCCTGATGACGTCCAGCTCATATTCAAGCCGGCGGACGGCGCGCTCATCAGGAGTGCCGAAACGGAGACGCAGCCCCTCGTGACAGACTTCCGCCAAATAATCATCGGCTGATTTGCCGTCCGGCGCCGGAAAAGACGGAAGGCGTGTCTGTCCGAGGCTGACATCGACCCGGCATTGCCCGGCGATACGCGCGGATGCTTCAATCGCTTCCGGATGCCGCGTGTAAAGCTCCGCCATCTCTTCAGGCGGCCTCAAGTGTAAATCCGGCAGATTTCCGCTCTGATCCTCCCATTTCTCACCGGCTTTAATGGCGCACAGGCAGCGGTACGCATCTTGATCTTCTTTCTTGATATAACGGACATCCCCCGCAGCGCAGACTGGGATTTCCGTCTCGGCTGACAGGCGGAGAATATCTTCCGATAACGTCTCATGACCTTTGAACGGCTGGTATCCTAAATAAAAACGGTCTTCTCCGAACAGTTCCCGGAATCCTTCGGCAGCTTTGACCGCTTCTTCAAATTTCCCGGCTTGCAGCAGACTTTCAATGTACCCGTTTTCACCGGGTGTAATGGCGATCAGCCCCTCATGATAGCTCTTCATCCATTTTCGCTTCATGCCGCCCTTTGCTATGGATTGCAGCGCACTTGAGATTTTCAGCAGGTTCTGATAACCGGTATTTGTCTCCGCCAAAAGAACAAGCGGGCGTGCTTCAAGTTCCGTTTCGTCCGTGTATATAGAAGCCGTCAGACCGATAATCGGCTTTATTCCGTTTGACTTGCATGCTTTATAAAACTCAATGGCGCCGTACAGCACATTTTCGTCCGTCAGCGCCAATGAAGAATAACCGAGCTCCTTCGCTTGTGTAACAAGATCTTTTACAGAAGCGGCGCTGTTTAACAGGCTGTAGCCGCTATGCACTTGCAGATGAACAAAAGACAATGCCGCCACTCCTTTCCGTATACGTTCATTTTGCCTTTCTACATTATAAGACGGGTTTTCTTAAGAAACAAATGTTCTTTTTTGACTCATCATCATACTTGTCCGCTTTGCTCAATATGATAGAAAAGTGAGGTGGTGTATATATGGATCAGGAAGCCGGCTTTATGGCGAATTTTATCAGCAGTTATTTTATCGCCCTCGGCGTTTTGCTCGGCGGAGCGCTCATCGGCGGCGTCGGAGCTTATTTATCAGGCGAGCCTCCGCTTACGGCGATTACAAAATTGGCGAACAGGCTGAAGATCTGGGCGCTTGTCGCGGCCATCGGAGGAACATTTGACGCCGTATACAGTTTTGAGCGGGGGCTGTTTGAAGGCAACACGCGCGACATCTTCAAACAGCTTCTATTAATAATTTCAGCGATGGGCGGCGCGCAGACCGGCTGGCTGATTGTGTCATGGCTGGCTCAGGAGAATATGCCTTCATGAGAATTCCCGAGTATTATAAAAAACCGGGATGGCAGCGTTTTTTTGCGGGAATGATGTGCGGAGCCATCGTCAGCTGGCTGTTCTTTCTGTTTACATACGGAACGTTTCAGGAAGAACAGGTGACGTTAATTGAAAAACAGCGGGAGCACGCACGGGATTTGAAAAACCAGATCTCCATCTATCAGAAAGACCTTCATAAATTAAATGAGGATAATAAACAAAGACTGCTTATCCAAAGTGTTGATGTGAAGCTGATCAATGGGGAAAAATACAGAATCGCCCAGCCTGATAAGATGAAATTTGAAGAACAGGTGAAAGATGATATTTCTGAAGTCATCACAAAGGATATTGAGAGCGTGTATAAAACAAAGGAGCTTTTAAAACGGACGATTGAAAACAAGGTGTACACCATAAATGAAAAGGAATATAAAGCTCAAGTAAAGGAACTGACGATTTATACGAGATTGTCTGTCGAAATTCATATTTCTTTTGCGACGTAATTATGTCATTTTTAAAAAATTTCCATAGATCTGTCGCTTTTTTCTCCGCTTTTTTATAAACTGTAAATGAGACATTTTCAATGATTCTGAAGGGAGGAAGGGAAAATGGAGGTTTTTAGTGAACGCCGCCTGGCAAAAGATCATGCAGACCGAATCAGAAAAGGCTATTCCGCATATGCAGAAACAGACACACTCGCTTCCCTCATAAAAAAAGAACTCCAAATCTGTAATCTCCGCGTCTACGAAGACCTGACTGATTTCGGCTGCTGGTTCATCCCCGTGACAGATGAACACTAAGAAAGAGGGTCTCCCCTCTACTTGTGTTCGTTACATATCTCTTCAAGATCAGCAAGAATCGGACCGGTTTCATCCCAGCTGAAGATGGATGCGCCGGCTGCAAGCGGATGTCCGCCGCCATTGTATTTCCGGGCAATTCCATTGATGACCGGGCCTTTTGAACGGAACCGGACTCTGATTTGGTCGTCTTCTTCTACGAAAAACACCCAAGCGCGAATACCGGAAATGTTTCCGAGTGTTCCGACGAGCTGCGACGCTTCAGAAGCGGTGGTTCCATATGTCTCCAAAATGTCTTTTTTAATGAAAACGGAAGCGACGCCGTTTTCAGACAATGACACATTTTGATAAATAAAGCCATTCAGCTTCACCACATTTAATTTCGTTTCATACAATTGATTAAACAGCTCTGACGATGAAAATGGGAACTCAATGAGCTCTCCCGCGTATTTTAATGTCTTTTTTGTGGTGTTCGGGAATAAGAAGCGTCCCGTATCACCGACGATACCCGCGTAGATCAGCTCAGCTGCTTTCGTATTCAGCTTCCAGCCGTGCTGCTTTCCTTCCAGGTACAGCTCATAGATCATTTCGCTTACAGAGCTTGCATTCGTATCGACCCATAACAGATCGCCATACGGATCTTCATTTGGATGGTGGTCTATTTTCATGAGCTTTGCGCCGGAATGGTAGCGCTGATCGTCGATCCGTGCTTGGTTTGCGGTGTCGCACACGATGACAAGAGCATCTTTGTAGGTTTCGTCACCCACCTCATCGAGGGAATATAAGAAAGACAGGGACGGCTCAGGCTGTCCGACGGCAAAAATATTTTTTTCGGGATACGTTTCCCGCAGGATTTCCGTAAGGCCGCACTGTGATCCGTAAGCGTCTGGGTCAGGCCTCACATGTCTATGTAAGATAATGGTGTCATATAATGATATGGTTCTGATCAATTCGGATTTCATCGTTTTCTCCTTTTGTTTTTATTCATTTAATCATACTCTTTATCCATGGAAAAGGAAAATCTTTCAGCAACGGTATAAACGGTTTTGCAAACTCATATAATGGAGGATTTCATTTATGCTGGTTTTTGTTTTTCTCATCGGGCTTTCTGCCTGCTTTTACGTGTATTACAAAGTAAAAGGCATCCAGACGAAACGGGCGCTGGAGAAGGAATGTTTTTCGGCTAAATCAAGTATGGCGTTAGGCGCGCTGGTGCTTTTGTACGGAGTAAACCAAATGATTCTGTTTCACTCCGTCCTGACCCTCGTCATCGGCGGCGTCTTCATTTTAATCGGAGCAGGCAGTGCATGGGCCGGGTATAAAGCCTATAAGCATTATGAACCTATCCATGCAAAAGAAGCGGAGAGAGACCACGCATAATGAATGTCAAGGGACCGAGATGCGTCCCTTAACTTCTCTCCATCAGCTGCACCATGAGCATCGCTTTTGAAACGATGCCGCTTTGGCTTGACACTTCCACTTCCATTTTCCCGAATTTCCGGCCCGCTTCTAAAATGCGCGGCTTCACTTCAATGACCGATTCCATCTGAACGGGCTTTAAGAAGAAAATCGTAATGCTTTCAATGACCAGCTCGCCGCGTTTGCGGGAGCGTAAAAATCGGCTGGCGGCCTGAGTTAAAATTGTCGTAAACACCCCGTAAGAAATCGTCCCGAGCTGATTGGTCATCTGCGGCGTGACTTCATATTGATAGACGGCCGGCGTTTTGTCATCTTCCTCTTCTTTAAATCCCCTTGAAACGATATCATCCAGCTTTTCCCCGACCTGAGGCTGCTTTTGAATCATTTGCAGCGCTTTTAAGACGTCCTGACGGCTGATCATGCCGATCAGTCTGTGGTTCCCGTCTGTCACCGGAAGCACTTCGATTCCTTCCCAAACCATCATTTGAGCCGCTGAGGCGACAGACGTTTTCCCGATGACCGTGACAGGGTTTTTGGTCATTACTTTTTCAATCGGGACTGACCGGTCATGTCCGGCGATATCTTTCGGTGTGAGAATCCCGTGGATTTTCATTTGCCCGTCAATGACAGGAAAGCGGCCGTGTCCGGTTTCATCGTTTTTTTCGTACCATTTCTCCAGCTTATCTTTAGGAGACAGCGTCACTGTCCGATCGGCGGGAGTCAAAATGTCCTCCACGAGCACAATCTCTTTTTTTATGAGCTGATCATAGATCGCCCGGTTGATCATCGCGGCTACCGTAAAGGTATCATAGCTTGTGGAGAGAATCGGAAGCTCAAGCATATCGGCCAGCTCGATAATGCTGTCGTCGGTATTAAATCCTCCGGTTACCAAAACAGCCGCGCCCGCTTCAAGCGCCTGGCGGTGGGCATTGATTCTGTTTCCGACGATTAACAGGTTCCCAGCCGCCGTATAACGCATCATCGCGTCAAGCTCCATCGCGCCGATCACAAACTTATTCAGCGTTTTATGCAGACCGGCTTTTCCGCCGAGCACCTGGCCATCTATCACATTGACAACCTCGGCATATGTCAGCTTTTCAATATTTTCCTTTTTCTTCTGTTCAATCCGGATGGTTCCCACACGTTCAATAGTGGAAACGAACCCTTTATTTTCGGCTTCCTTAATGGCTCTGTAAGCCGTTCCCTCACTGACTTTCATTTCTTTCGCAATTCTTCTGACCGAAATTTTTTCACCGACAGGAAGCGAATCTATGTACGATAGGATTTGTTCATGCTTTGTTGCCAAACGTTTCACCTCTAAGGACAGTCTTCTGCTTTTATTATAAGGGCACGGGGGATTCATTCGCAATGAGACGCCCGAAAAAAGGCGTCATCATAAAAAGACCTTCTGAACGTTTGGTTCAGAAGGTCTTTGACACATATGTCAGGCAAGCTCAATGGTCTCGCCGACCGCCATGACTTTGCCGACGCCTCCGGGCAGACTTTCAGCGAAAGCGTCAGGGTCCTGTTCAATGACAGGGAATGTATTGTAATGAACGGGAACGACCTGTTTCGCTCTCAGCCATTCAGCCGCGAGTTTCGCATCTTCAGGCCCCATGGTGAAGTTATCACCGATCGGCAGAAACGCCAGGTCAATGTGATTCAGTTCCCCGATCAGTTTCATATCTGAGAACAGCGCCGTATCGCCGGCGTGGAAAATCGTTTTGCCGTCAATCGTTAATAAAATCCCGGCCGGCATCCCGGTGTATGTGATGGTTTTGTTTTCTGCATCAGTGACCGCCGATCCGTGGAACGCCTGTGTCAGTTTCACTTTGCCGAAATCAAATTGGCGCGCTCCGCCGATATGCATCGGGTGGACGTTTAACCCTTTAAAGCCGAGATAAACGGCCAGCTCGTTCGGCGCAATAACGAGTGCGTCGTTTTGTTTGGCGATCTGCTCTGTATCTCCGACATGGTCATTGTGTCCGTGAGTAAGCAGAATGACGTCCGCTTTCACTTCTTCCGGCTTCAGATTGGTCAGACTGTTTCCGGTTAGGAACGGATCGAAAATAATGTTATGGGTTTTCGTTTCCACTTGAATAACAGAATGTCCGTGATAAGTCACTTTCATCGTTTTCACCTCATAAAAAATTAATATTTATCAAGTTCCCTTTTTGACAAACGAAAAAACTTACAGGGATTGATGCCTGTTAATCACATTCAGCCCGCCTGTTGCTTCTATGACCGTTCCGGTGACAAGATCGGAATCCTCTTCACATAAGAAGGCGATGATTCTTGCAATGTCTTCTCCGGTTCCGGACCTCCCGATCGGCGTGTTTTCTTTCCCGATTTTCCGTCTTGCTTCTTCTATAGACGCTTCTTTCATATCTCCTACAATATCACCCGGGCAGACCATGTTGGCCGTGATACCTGATTCGGCTTCTTCAATCGCGATGGTTTTCGTTAACGAAGCCAATCCGACTTTAGCCGCCCCGAAAGCGGAACGGTGAAGCCAGCCGGGGGCATGATCTGCGCCTTGGAAGCCGTATGTAATAATCCGGCCGAAGCGCTGCTGTCTCATTACCGGGATAACCGCTTTAAACAGATGGAAAACGGCGCTTAAATTCCCTTCAAGCATGCCATACCATTCGTCATCGGAGTAATCGGCAAGCTTTTTGCGCTCAAATATGTACGGCCCGGCGTTGTTAATCAGTATGTCAATTCTTCCAAACCGCTGAAGGGCTGCATCGGCGATCCGCATGAGATCTTCTTTTCGGGTTACATCGCCCTTAACGAATTGCAATCTGTCATGGCACCGGGGATAATCAGCCTTCAGACAAGCGACGGCTTCTTCGTCCTGTCTGTAATTCACTGTGACCGAAAAGCCTTTTTCCAGCAGCATTTCAGTCACTTTTCGGCCCAATCCCTTCGTGCCGGCAGTGATTAGAGCATGTCGCACATTGAATACCCTCCCCAAGCAACGTTGCCGCTTCAATAAAATAAAGTCGTTTCTCCCTCTACTTTACTATAAACAAGCGGCAATATCACTTTTTTGCACTTCATCCGCACGAAAAAAGCCGTCTTTACAGACAGCTTAATTTTCCGAAGGGGCTGAGGCTTCCTCCAGACCGACATAACCGCTTTGGTATGCCTCTGAGATGAGCCGGGCCGTTTCTTCACTTTCTTTTTCATCATAGATGTAGCGGTCTTGTTCTTTGCGCATTCCTTCTACCTCCCATCATTATAGATGTAGCGTGTCTGATATGACGGGAAAATATGAAGGAAATTTTAGCAAATTAAACGCCGGCGCAGGCTTTTGCTTTTACGAGCGCCTGTTTTACCTGCTGAAAGCCCGTTCCGCCGGCGCTCATTCTTTTTTCAACCGCATGATGCGGATCAAGCACGGTATAAATATCTTCTTCAAAGAGACTGCTGGCTTGAAGGAATTCTTCAAATGCCATATCACTTAAATAGATTCCTTTTTCAATACAGCTGTACACAAGCTTGCCGACCACTTCGTGCGCTTCTCTGAACGGCATGCCTTTTTTGGCTAAATAATCGGCAAGTTCCGTCGCGTTTGAAAAATCTTGTTTTGTCGCCTGTTTCATAATGTCTTTGTTTACGGTCATTGTTTCAATCATGCCCGTAAAAATCTGAAGGCTTCCTTCAACGGTTTTCACCGTGTCAAACATACCTTCTTTATCTTCCTGAAGGTCTTTGTTGTATGCGAGCGGGAGCCCTTTCATAATCGTGAAAAGCCCCATCATATCACCGTATACGCGTCCAGTTTTTCCGCGGATCAGCTCCGCCATGTCCGGGTTTTTCTTCTGCGGCATCATGCTGCTTCCCGTTGCGTACGTATCATCCAATTCAATGAATCTGAATTCCTGCGAGCACCATAGAATGATTTCTTCCGAGAAACGTGAAAGGTGCATCATCAGCATACTGCTGCTGCTTAAAAACTCGAGAATAAAATCTCTGTCGCTGACCCCGTCAAGACTGTTCTCATAAATGGAGTCAAAACCGAGCAGCTCCGCCGAATAGCTGCGGTCTATCGGAAACGTCGTTCCGGCAAGCGCCCCGCATCCGAGAGGCGATATGTTAATCCGCTTCAGCGCGTCACGGAAACGCTCTTTATCCCGTTCAAGCATCCAAAAATAGGCGAGCAGATGGTGGGCGAAAGAAATCGGCTGGGCCCGCTGCAAATGGGTGTACCCCGGCAGAATGGTCTCGACATTGGCCTCTGCTTTTTCGATCAGCGCTTTTTGGAACTGTTCAATCAGCCCGATGATATGGGAGACATGATCTTTCAAATATAGATGCATGTCTGTCGCCACTTGGTCGTTCCGGCTTCTGCCTGTATGGAGCTTTCCGCCGAGCGGTCCGATTTCTTCAATCAGCATTTTTTCAATGTTCAAATGAATATCTTCATAATCAACAGAGAATTCAAGCGTTCCTTCCTCAGCTTTTTGCAGGAGGGTCTGCAGCCCTTGACGGATGGCGCCTTCTTCTTCCTCCGTCAGAATGCCGCATTTTTTCAGCATTGCCGCATGAGCGAGAGACCCTGTAATATCCTCTTTGACTAAGTTTTGGTCGAATGTGATGGATGCACCGAACTCATCGACCCACTTTTCCGGTGTTTTTTGAAAACGGCCTCCCCAAAGCTTCTTCATGCTTCAATCTGCTCCTTCTTTTTCACAATGCTGTTTACTTTTGTCGGCAGTCCCCAAAGCTCGATAAAGCCGATTGCCGCATGATGGTCAAACGCATCGTCTTTTGTATATGTCGCAAGTTTTTCATCGTAGAGAGAATATTCCGACTTGCGTCCTTCTACAATGGCATGGCCTTTAAACAGCTTAACGCGCACAACGCCGGTGACGTGCTTTTGGGTTTCTTTCAGGAATGCAAGCAGCGCGTCTTTTAACGGTGAGAACCATAAACCGTTATAGATGATTTCAGACAGTTTTTGTTCAATTGCCGGCTTGAAATGAGCCACTTCTTTCACTAAAGTCAGATCCTCAAGCTCTTTGTGAGCCGTAATCAAAGTCATTGCGCCCGGGCATTCATAAACCTCACGGGACTTAATGCCGACCAGGCGGTTTTCGACATGGTCAATCCGGCCGATGCCGTGTTTTCCGGCAGTCTCGTTCAGCTTGAGAATCAAATCAGCAAGCGGGTAGGATACACCGTCGATTGAAACCGGCACACCGGCTTCAAATGCGATTTCGATGATTTCAGGAACGTCCGGCGTATTTTCTAGAGATGCTGTCAGGTCATATGCCCCTTCAGGCGGCGCCGCCCACGGGTCTTCTAATATACCGCATTCATTGGCGCGGCCCCACAGATTCTGGTCGATGGAATAAGGGCTGTCAAGATTGATCGGAATCGGTATGCCGCGGCTTGCAGCGTATTCAATTTCTTCTTCACGCGACCATTGCCACTCACGGACCGGAGCGATGACCTCCAGATCAGGGTTTAATGATTTAATGGATACTTCAAAACGAACCTGATCATTGCCTTTTCCTGTACAGCCGTGCGCCACGGCCACTGCGTTTTCCTTTTCTGCAACTTCAACGAGTTTTTTCGCGATTAACGGACGGGACAGTGCAGATACGAGCGGATACTTGCCTTCATACATTGTATGAGCCTGCATAGAAATAAGCGCGTACTCTTGGGCGAATTCTTCTTTTGCATCAATCACGTACGAATTTACAGCGCCTACTTCCAGCGCTTTTTGCTGAACGAATGCCAAATCCTTTCCTTCCCCTACGTCTAAGCAGCATGCAATAACATCGTATCCCTGTTCTTGCAGCCATTTTATCGCTACAGAAGTATCAAGACCTCCTGAGTATGCCAATACAACCTTTTTCTGTTCTGCCATGTTAAAAGCTCCTTTTGTATAAAAATTAGTTTTAATTAATAAAAATGCATTTTGTATGTATACACTGTAACAAGTAAATTTTGTTTTTTCAAGCTTTTTATAAAAAAAACTCCACCCATTTTTTTGAGCGGAGCAAAGCCTTTTTATACATTTATAAGTCTTTTCGGATCTCCCGGAGCACATGGGGCAGTTCAGGAATAATCAGTTTCTTCATTGCAAGCTTGACGGCGCCTGAGGAGCCCGGCGTGCAGAAGACTGCGGTATTTTGGATCACGCCCGCTGCCGCTCTGGACAAAATGGCGGCGGAACCGATGTCCTCCGTATAGCTCAGCATGCGGAACAGCTCGCCGAATCCCGGGAGCTCTTTTGAAAACAGCGGCGTGACCGCTTCAATGGTGACATCCCTTTCGGCAATGCCCGTCCCTCCGTTTAACAGCACCGCATCTGTATATTCATCCATACAGCCGGATAAAACGGCTTTCTGCAATTCACCTTTCTCATCTTTTACGATGTCATAAGCGATCGTCTCAAATCCCGCTTCCCTGATGAAATCCATCATGACGCGCCCGCTTTTATCGGTTTCTTTCGTTCTCGTGTCGCTGACTGTGATCACTTTGCAGCGCACCGCTGACGGGGCCTCCTGTTTATGTTCATGCACACTCATTGTTTCACCTCATCATTTATGTACTAAGCATATCGTAACGTTTGGCGCTTCGGCATTCAATAGAAAAGCACATCCTTTAAGGATGTGCTTTTTGTCGATCATTATTGTGCAAGGCGGACAACGTCGCGCGCGATCATGACCTCTTCATCAGTCGGAATAATGATGACTTTGACAGGAGAGTGCGGGTAGCTGATAAACGCTTCCTCGCCGCGCACGTTGTTCAGCGCAGGGTCCCAATAAACGCCCATGAATTCTAAGCCGCGAAGCACGCGTTCTCTGACTTCAACGCTGTTTTCACCGATACCGGCAGTGAAAATAATCGCGTCAACCCCGCTCATTCTCGCAGCGTAAGAACCGATGTATTTATGGATTCTGCTTGCGAACACTTCAAGCGCCGTTTCGGCTCTTTCGTTGCCTTCTTTTGAAGCTTCCACGATATCGCGAAGGTCACTTGAGAAACCGGATATGCCAAGCAGTCCGCTCTTTTTATTTAATGTATTTAATACTTCATCAGCCGTCTGATTCGTTTTTTCCATAATGTACGGAATCAAGGCAGGGTCGATGTTCCCTGAACGCGTTCCCATCGCAACACCCGCAAGCGGTGTGAAGCCCATTGACGTATCAATTGATTTTCCGCCTTCGACGGCTGCGATACTTGCTCCGTTACCCAGGTGGCAGGAAATCAGGCGCAAGTCTTCAAGCGGACGGCCAAGAAGCTCAGCTGCGCGCTGTGTCACGTATTTATGAGATGTGCCGTGGAAACCGTATTTGCGGATGCCGTATTTCTCGTAGTATTCATACGGAAGGCTGTACAAGTAAGATTGCTCAGGCATCGTTTGGTGGAACGCCGAATCAAATACTGCAACCGCAGGTACATCCGGAAGCACTTCTTTAAAGGCTTTAATGCCGACGATGTGAGCCGGGTTGTGAAGCGGCGCAAGTTCTGAAATCTCTTCAATCTCACGGATTGTTTCATCCGTAAGCAAAACAGAATCGCTGAATTTTTCTCCGCCGTGAACAACACGGTGGCCGATTCCGTCAATTTCATTTAAATCCTTTATAATACCGAATTCAGTCAGCTTGTGAAGCAGCATCTTCACCGCGACCGCATGATCCGGAATATCTGTCACTTCTGTATTTTTTTCGCCGTTAACAGAGATTGTGAAAACGCTGTCGGCGATACCGATCCGTTCTACTAAACCTTTTGTTAGCACCTTTTCTGAAGGCATTTCGAATAGCTGAAATTTTAAAGATGAGCTTCCTGCGTTAATTGCAATAATTTTAGACATAAATGACGCTCCTATCAAAATTCTTCTTCGTTTGTTTCGTTCTTTTTTCCCAGACCGTAACTGCAGTCCAAAAAATATCTGACTTTTCCATTTAAACATTGTCAACTCAGCATTTCAAGTCAACATCCATATTGGTACCGCTTACAAAATGAAGTCGTTATTTTCTGATAAATCCGCACTGTGCCAAATGGACGGCTCGGTCTTACGGAATGTTATGTTCTTTCCTTAAGTTGTGTCAGCAGCCTGATATCCATTCATTTTCAAAAGCAAAAAGCAGTGCGGGATTTTGCGTCCCACCCTGCTTTTTCGCCATTATTTTTCTTTTTGAATCCATTGATCCAATTTTGCCATCATCTCCCGCATCGCCTGCTGGTTCGCGAAGGAAGGAAGGTTGGCCAGAAGCGTTTGTTTCGGCGGCTTTGCGCCTTCGCCTTTTTTCTGCAAAATTAAAATGCTCTTTGCCTGCGCTTCGTCTTTAAACAGAGTAGCCGGCAGCTGAAGAAGGGCGTTGATATATACTTTTTCCGCAAAAAACCGCTTCAGTTTATCGCTTTGGGCGCTGTCAAACAGATGGTTCGGAATCATAAAAAACAAGTATCCGCCCGGTTTTGTATGCTTGACGCTCTGCTCAATGAATAAGTGGTGGGCAAATGAGTGGCCTTCATCCGCTTTCAGCTCAAACGCTTCTGCGCCTTCGTCATTCGGATAATAGCCGACCGGCAAATCGCAGAGGACCGCATCAGCCGGTTCGATAAATAACGGCTGAAGACTGTCCTGGCAGAACAGCTCCATTTCTTTTTCCTGCAGATTCGCCTGGGCATAAGCGATCTTCAGAAGGACATCATCGATTTCAATGCCGAAGCTTTTTGCCGCTTTGTCAGAAAGCTGGTTTGCCGCGGTCAATAGAAGGTTTCCGGTGCCGCAGGCGGGGTCCAGCAATGTCAGGCCTTTTTGGCCGCCCGTAAATTTATTCACGAGGTAACTGATGAAAAGGCCGATCGTATCAGGCGTCATCTGTCTGTTCGGATGGGATTTATCTTTCAATCCTTTTAAAATGGCGAGCTGGAACGCCTTGCGGATCCATTCAGGTTCCCATTGTTTGAAGTCCGCTTTCGCAAGCAGGCTTTTAAGCTGTTCGGTTTGTTTTTCCTGAAGCCGAAGCTGTTCGGCCGTTTCGAGAAAATACATCTCTCCCGCTTCCGCAAGCCCCTCAATATAAGACAGCTGAAGGCCTTCTGCTATTACTTGGGCGGCTTCATCTAAAAGTTCATAAATCTGACCGACATGGTCGTGTTGCATACTGTTTCCTCCTTGCCATGAAAAGAGCTCCGCGGCAGCACCCGGAGCTCTTTTTCTCTCTTTACTTGATTAACGCTTTTGCAGCTTCGATAGGCTTTTCATAATTCGGGTGGTTTGTCGCTTCGCTTACGTATTCCGCATAAACGACTTTTCCGTCCTGATCAAGAACGAATACGGAACGCGCCAAAAGACGAAGTTCTTTGATGTAAACACCGAATGCTTCACCAAATGACATCTCTTTATGATCCGATAATGTTTCAACTTTGTCGATTCCGTTCGCTCCGCACCAGCGCGCTTGTGCAAACGGGAGGTCGGCGCTGATAGTATAAACGTTCACATCGCCGAGTTTTGCTGCTTCTTCGTTGAAACGGCGCGTCTGCGCGTCACATACGCCTGTGTCAATGGAAGGAATAACGGATATGATCGTTACTTTCCCTTTCATATCTGCTAATGTCTTCTCTTCTAATCCGTTTGTCAAAACCGTGAAGTCAGGAGCTTGGTCACCCGGTTTCACTTCTTGTCCGATCAGCGTCACGGCTCCGCCTTTAAATGTAATCTCAGCCATTCTGATTCCTCCCTTATCTATGTATAGCTCTATCATAGTCGAGTTTTATGCAAACTGCAAAGGTTATGCCGCATCGTAAAAAAAGCTAACTGCGGGCGGCAGTTAACTTTTCTGTTATAAATCAATATCCGTTCTTTTTTGGTTCCGGCCTTTTTCATTCTTTTTAAACATATGCTGGATGCGTTCAATCGTTTGAGGCGCGGAGTCTAACAGTTTATCAATCAAATGGGTGTTCTCGTCTAAATGAAGCATACGCACGCCGTTTGTTCCGACAATCAGAAACGCAATCGGCGTAATGGATACTCCGCCGCCGCTTCCGCCGCCGAACGGGAGCTTCTGCTCTTTTCTTTCGTCGTCCTCGGTTCTTTTTTCAGCCGGTTTTGCTCCAAACTCGCTTCCGCCCGCCGCAAATCCGAAGCCGACCTTTGAAACCGTTAAGATTACGCTGCCGTCAGGCGTTTCAACCGGATCACCGATGATTGTATTCACGTCGATCATTTCTTTCAAATTTTCCATAGCGGTTTTCATTAAACCTTGAATGGGATGGTCTGCCATGTGCGCTCCTCCTTAAACTGATGAATCATTCTTTGAAGCAACCGGAACCGGCTGTTTCTTTCGTATGATAGAAAGTCCGTTCCGCCCGTATTTGAGCAATTTGAAAGCTGCACCTATAAGATGTCCAAAACGAAAAAAGAATATACACTGCAAATGCGTCTTGGATGCAGGCACTTGAAAAGACGGAATGACTTCGCACACCGGTTTATGTATAAAACGCAGATGGTCATACAGCAACGCCGTAATGCCTCCCTTTACGGCCCACAAGCCGCCGGCGGCGATTCCCGTAACGGCGGCGTCCTTTATTCCGATAACCGTCACCCATTCGAACTTCGTCACGCGGACTCCCGCAAGAAATGAGGCGCCGATTTGACGCATTCTGACGACCTGCTGCAGAATCATTTCTATTCTGTGAATGGTCTGTTTGACATCTTCATATGTGATTTTTTTCTTCTCTTTTTGCTGACCCTTTATTTTAGATTTTGTGTCTTGCTTGACATCAATTGACGCATCTTCGCTGTTTACTTTAATAACGGGCAGCGTTTTTTTAAAACGGATCAGCCCGTATAAGGCAGAGAGTTTAAACGTCATTTTGTCGTTATCTTTATCATGCAGATATTCGAAAGTCAGATGGATTTTCATCCTCATGAGCAGCCAGAACAAAATGAGAATGAGAATAACAGCTGCTGCGGCATATCCCATAAGCTTCACTTCCTTAGCTGCATTATCGCCAAAACCAAAAAAAATAAACCCGGATGTTTATCCGGGTTTATTGCTTTTATTTGCGGTACAGTGCTTCGTGAATCACCGTTGTGTCAGCAATAAGATCATGAATTCCCTGCTTCTTAGGCGTAAACGCAATGACAATATAAAGAATCCAGATTTTATCGATATAACGCCCCACTGCTTCCCTGAAAATGACGGTGCCCCATGTCAGCGGTTTTCCAGGCGTCAAAGAAGTGACTTTTAACCCGAAGACCATTTTGCCGAGTGTCTGATGAAACCATTTTGTCATGAACACAAAATAGGCGAGGTAGACGATCAAAGTTGTGACGGAATAGGCTGAGATTGTAAACATTCCGCTTGTTTTCGGTAAATTCATCAGCGTGAACACCGGTGAAACGATGAGATGGTTAAGCCCCCAGATCACCAGCCAATCGAGAAGAAACGCCCAAAACCGGATCCAAAAGCCCGCGTAAGCCGGGTCGAGCGCCCCCTGTTGTTCGGCTTCCTCTTCTTTGCCGTGAAAGCCTTCGTAAGTTGCGTCCATTCTTTCTTCCCCCCTACTTTGCATAGAGATACATCATCCGCGGCGAACCGGATTGCGAAATAAGCTCTTTCATATTCAGAAAATCAATTTCGCTTTTAAACATTTTCGCTGCGCTCATGGAAAAGAGCGAGCCTAATCCGAATCCTTCCTCATACGTGATGACTGAAGCGTTTTTCATATTTTTATGGTCCTTTTTCATCGCGCTGATCGTATCATCGTAAAAACCGAGATCGTCAACGAGGCCGATTTTTTTCGCTTGTCTGCCGTCGTAAACACGGCCGTCGGCAATTTTTTTCACATCCGCTTTTGACATGTGCCGGCCTTTTGAAATGACATTGACAAACCCTTCATACGAATCATTGACCATCGTCTGCATGATCTTTCTTTCTTCCTTCGTCATGTCGCGGGTCGGTGACATGATGTCTTTATGCGCGCCGCTTTTGATGGTTTCAAACTTGATGCCGAGTTCATCAGCGAGCTTAGAATAATTGACGCTTTCCATGATGACACCGAGTGAGCCGGTGAGCGTTTCCGGTGAAGCATAGATTTTATCAGCGGCCGTTGAGATGTAGTAGCCTCCCGATGCCGCCATGGAGCCCATGGATACATAAATCGGTTTCTTCGTTTCTTTCTTTAGTTCTTCCAGTTTTTTATGTATTTCCGCGCTTTCGTACACGCCTCCGCCTGGGGAATTGATTTTCAGGACAATTCCTTTGACGCTTTTATCTTCTTTCGCACGCTCTATTTGTTTTAAAAATGATCTGTGATCATACCCGCCTGAGCTGAGCAGGCCTGCGGACTCCCCGTTATCCTCAATCGTGCCGTCCACTTCAAGCACGGCGATTTTACTGCCGGGGCTTCCCTTATCAAGCGTCACTTCCTCTGTGTCATCTGTCAGGGATGCAAAGTCAGACCCTGTATCTCCGACATTTTTCAGCACCCCGACAGTCACACTTGCAATGACTGATACGCCGAAAATGCCGATGGCGATGACGAGCGCAATCCATCTTTTTGCATTCATTTGTTCTGCCTCCTTTTCTGTCACTATTCGTACGTTCTCCTGGAAAAAAAGATTCACTTTTTTCATGAAGCGCTTTCACTTAACGGATAAACAGGAAACATGTTACACTATTGCCACAGGTATTTTAACACAATATCTGATGGGAGAAAAACGTAAATATGACAGCAAAGGGGAATGGAGATATGACCGATCTTCGCCGCAATGTTTATTTTTTTCACAAACAAGACAACGAAACAAAAGAACAAGTCAGCTCTCTGAAGCAGCTTGCCAAATCGCACGGTTTTACAGTTGCGGCCCAACCGGAGGATGCCGGGATTATCGCCAGCATCGGCAGCGACGGCTCATTTCTGCAGGCCGTCAGAAAAACCGGATTCCGTGATGACTGCCTGTATGTCGGCATCGCTAAAAAAGGAAAAGCCCATTTGTACTGTGATTTTCACAGCGATGAGCCTGAAAAAATGGCGGACAGCATGACCGCGGAACAGCTTGAGGTCAGAAAATACCCGCTCATTCACGTAACGGTGGACGACAGCAATCATTTTCACTGTTTAAACGAGGTTTCCATCCGTTCAAGCATTATTAAAACGTTTGTGATGGATGTGTTAATCGATGATCTTCACTTCGAGACCTTCAGGGGCGACGGCATGATCATTTCCACCCCGACAGGCAGCACCGCCTACAATAAATCCGTTTCAGGCGCTGTTGTTGACCCTTTGATTTCCTGCATGCAGGTATCCGAACTGGCCTCTTTGAATAACAACACATACCGCACCCTCGGATCTTCGTTTATTTTAAGCGCGGACCGGAAGCTGACACTGCAGGTGGTGCAGGACGGCAATGAGCATCCGATTATCGGACTTGATAATGAAGCGCTCAGCACGAGAAATGTCAAAAAGGTTGAGATTACACTATCCGATAAAAAAATCAAAACGGTCAAACTGAAGGACAACTCTTTCTGGGAAAAAGTAAAGCGCTCATTTTTATCATAAAAAAAGAGGACGGGCATTAACGCCTGTCCTCTTTTTCATATACGATACGGCCGCCGACGGCGGTTTTGACAGCTTCCAATTCATGAAGCTTTTTCGGGTCCGTTTTAAACGGATCGCCGCTGAGAACGGTAAAGTCGGCATCATAGCCGGAAGCTATCCGTCCGCGGCTATGTTCTTTATGGATGATTGCCGCGCTTCCCTCCGTGTAAAGCTGAATGGCTTCGTACACGGTCAGGCACTCTTTTTCATAATAGGCCGGACCTTCCGGGTGCTGCTTGCTTGTACGGAGCACAGCCGATTGAATGCCCAGAATGGGATCTGCCGGTTCTATCGGGGCATCTGAACCTCCGGCGCACAGCAGCCCTTTCGACAGCAGGGTTTTCCAGGAAAAAGCCGTTTTCATCCGCTCTTCTCCGAGCCTGTCAATCACCCACGGAAAATCACTGGCCACAAAATGCGGCTGAAGATCAAGGCCGATCGGAAGCCGGGCAGCTCTTTCCATCAAACCGTGATCTAATACTTGCGCATGGATGAGCCTGTCTAGCTGTCCGGGCTTTGCCGGGTATCTTTCGATCACATCGAGCACCTTTTCAAATGCAAGGTCGCCAATCGCGTGCACGGCGATCTCCATCCCTTTCTCTCTCGCTTTATAAACAAGAGCGGCAAGGGTTTCGTCATCGTGCACCTGAACGCCGGAAACAGACGGATCATCATGATAAGGCTTTTTCAAAAGAGCCGTTCTGCCGCCGAGCGCGCCGTCTGCAAAGATTTTCATCGCTCCGTATTCCAGATAAGGCCCTGTCGTTTTTTCCAGAGCGCTCCACCTGTCGACGGCTTCGTGATGAACAAGCAGATGTGCCCGAAAAGGAAACAGGCCGCTGCCTGTTAAAGACTCATACGCGGCAACGGGAACGGACGCGTCTCCGTAGTATGCCAGATCCTCGGAATGCCCGCCGGTCAGGCCTTTTGACCAGCAGTCCGTGATTGCCGTTTGAAGAGCGCGTTTGACATAGTGAAGCGAGACGGGCGGAAGAGCCTGAGTCACAAGCTCTTGGGCTTTATCCAGCAGAAGGCCTGTCGGACCGGCACTGTCCCGGACGATAATCCCGCCGTTTGGATCAGGTGTATCGTTTGTAATCCCCGCCGCGCGCAATGCGGCCGAATTGACTGCAGCAGCGTGCCTGCATACCCGTTTCAGCAGGACGGGGCGATCGGGAAAGAGCGGGTCAAGGTCATGCTTCGTTACGTAAACCGGCTGTTCAAACAGATTTTCATCCCAGCCTTCGCCGATCAGCCATTCGCCATCTTCTAATTCACGCTCTGCTTCTTTTGCAGCCTGAAGTATCGCTTCTTTTGACGTCAGCTGTGACAAATCAAGGCGGAGCTGTTTTTCACCGTGTCCGATCAAATGCATGTGACTGTCTGTAAAACCAGGAAACATGACGGCCCCATGTAAGTCGATTTCCTCCGTATCAGGCGAACCGTATGTCTCGCGGAGCTCCTGAAAGCTGCCCGTCTGTCTGATGATGCCGTCTTCGGTATAGACGGCTTCAGTGACATGGTTCTCGTCAAGCATTGTATAGATGGTGCCGCCGTGCCAAATCGCTTTCATCCCCGCTCACCCTTTTTCTGTATTAAGCTTTTTTATCCGCCTTCAGCCGTTCTTCACGCTGTCTCAGCTCTACCCGTCTGATTTTTGCGGATGCCGTTTTCGGCAGGCTTTCGACAAATTCAATTTCTCTCGGATATTTATAAGGCGCCGTAATCGTTTTTACGTGGTTTTGCAGTTCTTTAACAAGTTCGTCACTGCGCTTCTCATCGTTTTGTAAAACGACATAAGCTTTTACGATTGAACCTCTGATTTCATCCGGGCTCGCCACGACGGCGCATTCTTTCACTTCCGGATGCTTGACGAGCGCGTCTTCCACTTCAAAAGGCCCGATTGTATATCCGGAGCTGACGATAATGTCATCATTGCGGCTTTCAAACCAAAAGTAGCCGTCCTCGTCTTTTTTCGCGCGGTCGCCTGTCAAAAAGTAATCTCCGCGAATCTGCTTCTTCGTTCTTTCAGGGTCTTTATAATATTCCTTGAATAAGGCCGGTGTGCTCAAGTGCACGGCGATATCGCCCGTTTCGCCTATTTCACATATTTCGCCTTCATCGTTTATAATTTCTACTTGATTTCCCGGTGTCGGTTTCCCCATGCTTCCCGGCTTAATATCCATATTCTTCAGGACGCCGACTAACAGAGTGCTCTCCGTTTGGCCGTAGCCGTCTCTCACTTTAATGCCGAAATGTTTCCGGAAGATGTCAATGACTTCCCGATTTAAAGGTTCACCCGCAGAAACTGCGCTGTGAAGGGCAGAAAGGTCATACTTGTCCAATTCCTCCACCTTGGCCATCAGGCGGTATTCAGTCGGCGTACAGCAGAAGACATTGATCTGATGGCGCTCAAGCATCTCCAGATACGTCTTGGCGTCGAATCTGCCGTGATAAATAAATCCTGTTGCGCCGCTTCCCAGAACGGCAAGCAGCGGGCTCCATACCCATTTCTGCCAGCCGGGCGCCGCGGTGGCCCAGACTGTATCGTCTTCAGAAATATCCAGCCATGCACCGGCGGATGTTTTTAAATGGGCAAAAGCCCAGCCATGTGTATGTACAACGCCTTTAGGCTGGCCGGTTGTTCCTGAAGTATAGGATAAAAACGCCATGTCCTCTCTAGTTGTATCAGCGGTTTGAAAACTGTCTCCGTCCGCTTCAATCGTTAAGAGGTTTTTCCAGCCGGCATCATTTTCACCAATGGCCAATGTCACGAGCTGATCGGTTTTCACCTCATCAAACGCATTTATAAATGAAGGATAAACGATAACGCCTTTCACTTCGGCGTGTTTAATGCGGTAGTCCAAATCTTTGGCGCGAAGCATCTCCGAGCAAGGAATGACGACCATCCCCGCTTTTAAGATCGCTAAATACACAGCATACGCTTCAAGCACTCTCGGAACCATGACAATCAGCTTATCGCCTTTTTCAAATCCGAGACCTTTCAGGCGGGCTCCGATTTTATTCGTTTCTTCCATCAGTTTTTCATATGTCCAGACTTTCTTGCTGCCTGTATGATCTTCCCAAATAAGCGCGTTCTTCTCTTTGGAACGGCTGAACTTTTCGATTTCATTTACTAGGTTATAGTTCTTTGGGGCGATTAAATCTTCTCGTTTTAACACGAACAACTCCTCACTTTCTTTCCCTATTATACATAAACATAGGACGTAACAATAAAGATATGCATAAATTGCTTCATGCCTTCTAGCTTTATTCATGAAAAAAGAGCGGGGAATTCCCCGCTCTCTTAGCCATTATGTGAAGTTGTGATTAAAACTGCTGCTGGCTGCTTCCGCCCATGCTTTGCTGAGCAAAAGAAACAAGACGTTTTGTGATTTCTCCACCGACAGAACCGTTGGCGCGAGAAGTTGTTTCCGGTCCAAGGTTTACACCGAATTCAGAAGCGATTTCATACTTCATTTGGTCGATAGCTTGTGCAGCTCCTGGCACTAAAAGCTGGTTGCTGTTTCCGCTGTTTGATTGTTGTGACATGTGTATCACCTCCTTGTGAGTATAGAATGTGATAAAACACATGTCCTCATTCAAAAAAACTTTGGTAATTGTATACAGTTCTAAAACAGGCCGGCAAATTTATCGTGAGCTTCTTGTTCTGAGTAAACAGTAATGGTCTCAATACCGGCTGCCGCCTCTGCAATCAGCGGTTCAAAATCAACAAAGCTTTCGAAATGCTCGATTTTTTCTTTTTTCGGGCGTGTTTTCAGACTTGGCGGCGTAAAGATGGTGCAGCAGTCCTCAAACGGCTGAATGCTTGTTTCATAAGTGCCGATTTCTTTTGATTTCTCGATGATTTCTGTTTTGTCCATTCCGATCAGAGGACGCAAAATAGGCGTTGCCGTAACGGCATTGATCGCATACATGCTCTCAAGCGTCTGGCTTGCCACCTGGCCGAGGCTTTCCCCCGTAATGATCGCGAGCGCTTTTCGTTCTTCTCTGATTCTGTCCGCGATCTGCAGCATGAGACGCCGCGTCGCCGTCATCGTATAGTTTTCCGGGATTTGTTTTTGGATGAGCTCCTGCGTCTTTGTAAACGGTACGATATGAAGCGTCATACTGCCTCCGAACTTTGCGAGGCATCCCGCGAGGTCCATGACTTTCTGCTTTGCCCGTTCGCTCGTATACGGCGGGCTGAAGAAGTGCACGGCCTCCACTGATAATCCCCGTTTCATCGCGTAAAAGCCGGCGACCGGACTGTCAAAACCGCCGGAAAGCATCAGCATCGCTTTCCCCGCGGAACCGACAGGAAGCCCTCCAGCGCCTTTTTCGTTACGAATGGTCAGGAATGTCGCTTCCTCCCTGATTTCAATCCGAAGCGGAATATCGGGATTCTTCACATCGACGGTTAATCCATCCGTGTTTTTCAAAATATGGCCGCCGATCTCAGCGTTCATCGCGTTCGTATCTAATTCAAACTGCTTGTAAGCCCGTTTGGTCTCGACCTTAAACGTATTCCCCGGCTTATATTGGCCTTCCATCGCGGCTAATGCCGTTTTTTTAATCTCTTCAAGCTTGCTTTCGCATTTAATGGCGAGACTGAAGCTCTGAATGCCGAATATATTCTTTAATAAGGAACAAATTTCCTCCGGGTTTTCTCCATTAAGTGTAATTGACATCCGATCCCGGTTTGAAAAGTATTTTACCTTTTTATAATCCTTTAATACCAGGCGGATATTCTGTTTTAATCTCTCAATAAAACTGCGTCTGTTTTTTCCTTTTGTGGATATTTCACCAAAACGGATTAAAATATGATCGTAATTCATTTGCTACCTCATCATTTTTTTTAGTTTTTGAACAGCCGGCGCCAGCGCGGCCATAAACGGTTCTGTAATATCAGCCATGTGGCTGAAGTTCAGGCTGACTCTGATGCTGCTTGATGCAATCTGTTCGCCTTTATTCATTTGCAGAAGAACACGGCTCGGCTTGTGCTCTCTTGCCGAACATGCCGCGGTCGTTGAAACATATATTCCTTTTTCCTCAAGCATGTGCAGCAGCACTTCCGCCTTGACGCCCGGAACGGAAAAATTAATGATATGCGGGGCGCTGTTTTTTACGGGGGTGTTGATGACGACCCCGTCCGTCCCGCTCAGCCTTTCCATCAGCGCATTCTTAGCCGCCTCCATAGAAGAAAGCCGCTCATTCATGTCACGTGCAGAAAGATTGACCGCTTTCGCAAGGGAAACGGCGCCTGATGTATGTTCTGTCCCGGCACGGATGCCTTTTTGCTGGGTGCCGCCCGTCATAAGCGGAATGAGCCGCGTTCCCTTTTTGACGATAAGCGCCCCGGTTCCTTTTAAGCCGTGAAATTTATGCCCTGAAATGGTGCAAAGGTCGATACCCGCTTCTTCTATAGACAGCGGGACTTTATGAATGCCCTGTACATGATCAACATGAAACAGAATATTCCGGTGCTGTTTTAACAGCGCTCCGATTTCTTTTACGGGCTGAATGGAGCCGACTTCATTATTGACATGCATAACGCTGACGAGTATTGTGTCCGGCCTGATGGCCGCTTTTACGTCTTCTAAAGAAACGAAGCCGCCTTGATCGGCCGGAAGATATGTGACCTCAAAGCCAAACAGCTCTGTCAGCTGATCAAGCGTTTCCGTCACGGAAGGATGCTCAATCGCTGAAGCAATGATATGTTTTCCTTTACTCATGTTTGCCCAGGCGGCTCCCTTTAACGCAGCGTTGTTCGCTTCAGTCGCGCCTGATGTAAATACAATATCATAATTTTTCAAACGCAAGGTTTTTTTTATTTGCTGAGCGGCCGCTTCAAGGAGCTGTTCCGTCTCAGTTCCTAATCGGTGCAGGGACGAAGGATTGCCGAAATACCGGCTGCTCGTCTGTTTGTACACATCCAATACCTCTTCATACGGCTCGGTCGTTGAGCTGTTGTCTAAATATATCATTTTTTTTACTCCTTTTATGAAAACGGTACATCGTATGATATTTATGCTACCATAACAAAAGTAAATATAAATTCGCAATAAATCGAGTATTGACTTCTCTGTACATTGCCATATAATAAGTAATGTTCGTTTTGTTATATTGTCTGACAATTAATTGACAGAATATTTCAACATAGTATTTAGGAGGACTTTTATGAAACACTCACTACCTGTCAAAGATACCGTTATTATCGGTTTCATGCTTTTCGCACTTTTTTTCGGGGCAGGAAATATGATATATCCGCCGGAGCTTGGACAAGCGGCTGGGCATAATGTCTGGAAAGCGATGGGCGGTTTCTTACTGACCGGCGTTGGTCTGCCGCTTTTGGGTATCATCGCCATCGCATTAACTGGTAAAGATGCAAAAGGGCTTACCGATAAAGCTCATCCGGTATTCGGCACTATTTTCACCGTTGTGCTTTATTTATCAATCGGACCGCTTTTTGCGATTCCGAGAACCGGAACCGTTTCATATGAAATCGGCGCAGTTCCGTTTTTGCATGGTGTTCCCGAAAGACTGTCGTTATTTGTTTTCACGCTAATCTTTTTTTCCATTACGTATTATTTAGCTCTTAATCCTTCCAAAATCGTGGACAGAGTCGGAAAGATTTTGACTCCTATTAAATTCGGTATTATTTTAATCATCGTCGTAAAAGCCATTGTCACTCCGATGGGCGGACTGGGCGCCGTACATCAGGCATATTCCGGAACACCGGTATTCAAAGGATTTTTGGAAGGCTATAAAACAATGGATGCGCTCGCTTCGATCGTCTTCGGTGTTGTTGTCGTCAACGCTGTTAAAAGCAGGGGCGTCACCCAGCGTAAAGCGCTCGCGGCCGCTTGTATTAAAGCGGGTCTTATAGCGGCGGCAGGTTTGACATTCATTTATTTATCTTTGGCCTATTTGGGAGCGACAAGCACGGACGCTGTAGGGCCGCTCGGCGAAGGCGCAAAGATTTTATCAGCTTCATCTGATTACCTGTTCGGTTCACTGGGCAACATCGTTCTCGGCTCTGCCATCACCGTTGCGTGTTTAACGACAAGCATCGGGCTTGTTACATCTTGCGGCGAATATTTTTCAAAATTGATTCCCGCTTTATCATACAAAATGGTGGTTACGATTGTCACGCTCTTCAGCCTGGCGATTTCAAATTTCGGGCTTGCTGAGATCATTGCATTTTCAGTTCCTATTTTATCAGCCATTTACCCGCTGGCGATTGTCATTATCGTCCTTTCCTTTATTGATAAAATCTTTAAGGAAAGACGGGAAGTTTATATCGCCTGCCTGATCGGAACCGGGCTCTTCAGCATTCTGGACGGCTTGAAGGCAGCCGGCATTCCGCTCGGATCATTAGATTCATTCTTAAACGCAAATCTTCCGCTTTACAACATGGGAATCGGCTGGGTGCTTCCCGGGATCGCCGGAGCGCTCATCGGCTGCATTATCACGCTTTTTACCAGCCCTCCTATCGAATTAAATAAAGTGAAATCGTAACATTCAGCGTCTGCGGCTTGACGATATCAGCCGCAGGCGCTTTTTATATTCCGTGAGAAACAAAAAAACTGCACCTCTGATGTACATCAGGGTGCAGTTTTTGCCTGTACGGCTATGAAGCGGATTGATCAGCTTTAATTTTTTTCACGGCGCCGGGAGCTGCTTTTTCAACAGCTTCTGCTGCCATCTCATAAGCTTCATTATAGCTGTAAGCGTAAAACAGCCGTTCAGCTTCTTTCAGCTGTTCAGATAAAATGTGATTCTGGCTTCGGAAGCGATTGCCGTACTGAATGATCCGCTCAATAAGCTTCACCTGAATGACAAGTTCCTTCGCCTCTTCGCTGACTTCTTCAACCATCTTTTCAGCTTCGGTAAGGTGTTTGGCGGCTTCCTCCATGTTCAGCGGCAGCTCTTCCAATTGGCTGACGGTTTCTTCTATATGATGATTTGCCGTCTCTAGCTTGTCCTTAACCTGCTCGGGAATCCCCGGCACGTTGCTTTTTTGCAGCATTCTGGCCGTATCAGAAATGGTTTTCCGAAGATGCGTCAGCGTTTCCCGCGCCTGCAGTTCTTCTTTTCTGAGCGCCTGCAGATTTTCACGGTATTCTGCATGCTCTTTCTGAGCCTCTTCCAGCTGTTTTTCGATGGCTTCGACTTCCTCAATCAGCAGGGAGTAAGCGACATGCTCACCGTCGAGTTTTTCTCTCGCCTGCTCAAGAAGCCGGCCGATCGTTTCCATCTGTTTTTCGAACGCGTTCTGTCTGCCGATTTCTCCCGCCGTCAGCTGATAGCTTTCCTTGACGAGCTCTGTTTCGGTTTTTGTGCGCTCTTTTTCGTCCTCAAGCTTCTCATACGCGATGATCAGTTCAGGCATTTTGCTTAAGACGGACTGACCGGCTTCCACTTCGCCTTCCAGCTGTTCATACATCGATTGAATGGTTTCATCAATCAGCTGAAGAATGGCGGACGCTTCGTCGACATCCAATTCTTCCAAAAGCGCATTTTCGGCCCGTTTCACTTGATTTGTGAGTGTTTCCAGCTCTTTTTCGATTTGAATATGCTCCAGTTTGTAGCCTTTTTCCGTCATTTCCCGGTAGCCGTCTTTCAGCTTGGCAATTTGGTTCGGCACGGTCTGTTTACAGTCCGCGAGCAGTTTCGGAACGTCATTTATGTATGTTTGAAGCTGATCCAGCCTGCGGTCCTGTTCAAGCAGCACTTTTCTCGCTTTGATGTAATTGCCGCCTTCCGTCTCTTCTTCAAACTCTTTTATGCCGCTCCAAATTTCATCGAGATCCGTCTCCAGGCTGTTATAAAGCTCACCGTAGAGATGGCTGTACGCCAGAAGGTTTTTCCGCGCTTTTGAATACCGCTCACGCACCTGTTCAATCTCTCCGCGGCTTTTTTCCTCGCTCGTCACAAGGTCGCTGATCCCACGCAGTATGCCTTCTATATTTGATTCAGCAGCGGTGAGGAGGTCGTCGATGTGGACAAGCACCTGATTCGCTTTTTTAAACCGGTATTTGTCGGCGTTCTCTTCGGCATCATAAAGGAGCTCTTCTACTTTCGGCAGATGGGCTGTGACAATTTCATCCCACTCTTCGCGCCATCTTTCAAAGAACTCTTCCGTCTCTCCGGTCATTTTCAGATGTTTGATCTTGGACATTTCTTCCACTATCGAACGGTTTAAAATTTCAATCTTCCATGACTCCAGCTGGTCAATTTCCGTATAAATTTTTTTCCTGAAAAAGTAGCCCGCCGCAAAGAGCGCGAGCAGTATAACCAATAATCCGATGACTAACTCCATAATGAGCCCCCTTGTTGTTCTCTTAATCTGTCAGGGTGTTTTATGTATTCAGAAAGATTTCAATATATGTATTGAGAAAATCTGTCGTTTTCATTGTTATTATGATACCATGTAACCAACATTTTTTGACCAGAAATCAAAAACTTTTTGCATAATTTCGGCAGGATTCTGCAATTTTTTAATGGAGTGACACAAATGGAAAAACGAGACGCTCATATCCACACGCCTTTTTGCCCTCACGGCTCGAAAGACACGCTGAAACAATATGTCGAAAAAGCCTTGGAAAAAGGCTTTGACTCGATCACATTTACAGAGCATGCCCCCCTTCCTCCGTCTTTTCAAGACCCTGTACCGCTTCAAGACAGCGCAATGGATCTCAGACAGCTGGAGGTTTATTTGGAGCGGCTGTCACAGCTGAAAAAGGAATACAAGGGACAAATCAGCATTCTGACTGGGCTTGAAACCGATTTTATCACAGGGTATGAAGAAGAAACCGCGGCGTTTCTTAACACATACGGCCCCTCACTGGATGACGGCATTTTATCCGTTCATTTTTTGAAGGCCGGTCCGTCTTATATATGCCTTGATTTTGATGAGCATGCGTTTCAGCAGCTGGCCGCGCACTTCGGCAGCGTTGAAGCCGTATATGAGCAATACTACAAAACTGTGTATTCTTCCATTGTAACACCGCTCGGACCATTTAAGCCAAAACGGGTCGGCCATATCACGCTCGTCAAAAAATTCACGCGCCTTTTCCCTTACAGCATGTCATCTCAAATAAGAGAGCTTGCGGCCCGCTGTCTTGACGCCGTGAAAGAGCATGGAATGGAGCTGGATGTGAATACATCCGGACTCAGAAAGAAGTTTGCCGGGGAAGTATATATAGAGGATTGGATGGCTGAGACGGCGAAGCAAAAAAAAATCCCGCTCATATTCGGGTCGGATGCCCATCAAGCGGAAGATGTCGGCAGTTCCTATGAAACGTACAAAAGCATCGTCACTTCATAAGCGCCGCATCGGGATGGCGGAACACGCTTTCGATCCAAATCTTCACCTCTTCAAAATACCTTTTATAAAAGTACGGCTCATGAGGCTGCATATAGAGCACCTCCGTAATATATTGAGGCTGGAGATACGGCATCATCAAGAGGGATTTCAATTGCAGAATAAAATGCGGCACGGGCAGCGTCAGCCGTTTGTGGCGTGACTGCCCTTCTTCAATCACCAGCTGGAAAATATATTTTTCTTTCATTAAGTAAGTAGACATAATTTCCCTGATAAGCACGGAATCAATCGTCACTTCCCGATACACAAAACGTGTTAATTGACGATGATCGTGCTGATAGGATAAAATATCGAAAATCACCCGCAGGATGCGTTCCTGCGCGTCTTCACCGTTCACACTGCCGGCGGCTTTTTCCAGCGCTTCAGTATAGCCTTCGTAAAACTCGGAAACTAAATGTTCCATTAATCCGCCTTTCCCTTTAAAATAGTAGGAGATGTGCGCAACATTTACATCAGCTGACTTTGCGATTTCACGGACGGACGTGCCGGAATAGCCTTTTTGGTTAAACAGCAGGACAGCGGCGTTAATAATTTTGTCTTTGGTGCTTACTTTCATACGGCTCACCCCTTTATGTGTTTACAATTCAAGCAGAAAGGCGCCGTTCCTGTAAGAACTTCTCGACAAATGCCGGCAGAACGGCCGGAACTTTGTTTGATATTATAGAAAAAGTGAGGGTTTTCCATGTTTCATGTCGAAAAACAGTCCGGAGATAAAGAAAAAAGTTATCAGCTTCTGGTTAAACAGCTCGAAGCCATGACAGAAGATGAAACGGATGCGATCGCAAATTACGCGAATGCGTCAGCGCTTTTATACCATTCATTACATGAGGTCAATTGGGCGGGGTTTTACTTCGCTAAAGAGGGCGAGCTTGTACTCGGACCGTTTCAAGGACTTCCTGCCTGTGTGCGCATTCCGTTCGGCAAAGGCGTATGCGGCACTGCCTACTCCAACGGCGCCGTGCAGCGGATTGCCGATGTGAATGCGTTCCCGGGACACATTGCCTGTGACGCGGCTTCCCAGTCAGAAATCGTCCTCCCGATCCGCGTAAACGGAGAAGTGATCGGTGTGCTGGACATTGACAGCCCCGTGAAAAACCGTTTTGATGAAACGGACGAAACCTATTTAGCAAAGTTTGTTGAAACGCTTGAAAAACGATTAGGATAAAAAAGGAGTTCGGCCCGCAGGCCGGCTCCTTTTTTACGTCGCCGTGCTGTTTTGATGGATGATCAGCCGGTTTTTACCGCTCCGTTTGGCGATATAAAGCGCCTCGTCCGCTTGCTGAACGAGCATTTTCAACGGCTTAGGGCCAGTCTTTGACCAGCAGGAAACGCCGCAGGAAATCGTTACGCGCGGCTCGGTGTTTTCCCGGATGGCGCGGACGAGCCTTTTGGCAATGCGCTCTCCGGATGACACGTTGATGTTCGGCAGATAGACAGCCAGCTCTTCGCCTCCCCATCTCGCGGCAACATCGTGCTCGCGGATATGGTTTTTCATAACGGAGGCCACCTGAATGAGGATCGAATCTCCCGTTTGATGTCCGTATGTATCATTAATGTGCTTGAAATTATCGATATCAACGAGGATAAATACACCCCGTTTATGGATTTTCATGCTGTATTGAATTTTCTCATCCAAATATGTTCTTGAATACAGCTCCGTCAGCTGGTCTGTCTGAACAAGATGCTCAAGCCTGTCGCGCAGCATGGAGTTTGTTACAGCCAATGTCGCATGGTGAATGAGCGCCTGAAAAAGCTTATACATTTCAAACGTAAAAGCATACAAATCCTTTTTCAATAAAATCGCAAATCCGAAGACGGTGTCATTTTCGATCATCGGCACCGCCATCAGCGAACCGTAGCCATTTTCGCCGAATACGGTCTTTCCGCTGCCGATAAACACACCCTTTTCTCCCTCGAACAGCTTTTCTTTCACAATGCTGATATACGGGTTGGCGCGTTCTGTCTTAAAAAAGGCGGTATGTCCGGGAAGCAGATTTTGCGTCTCAAAATAATCAATATGAAAAAAAGCCACTTCTTCGGCGTAAAACGATTGGGTCATGATGGCGGCGAGCTCCCGCATCGTATCAGTGAGCCTGAGACGCTGATTCAGCTGGCGCGATGTTTCATTAATGAGCTCCAGATTCGCAATGCTTTTTTTCGATTGCTCATACAGCTGCGCATTTTCAAATGCTTTTCCCGCCGCGCCCGTAAGCAGCAGCATTTCACTCAGCGTGCTGCACGAAAGCGCGGCGTCCTGCATTCCCTCCGTCTTCAGAACCCCGTAAGTCCCCTGCTGGCCTTTGATCGGCAGGTAAGCAGATGACCTGCCTTTCCTGAGCATTCTGCCTGATAAAAACACCTGCAGGGCAAACTGATCGGCGTCTTCTCCGTCCATATGCAATTCTTTTGCGGGGAGCTGTCTGTCCGTATCCTGGTCCTGCGAGATGAACAGTGAAAAACGGAAAGACTGGAAAGCCTTCCTCAAACTCGCCTGCAGCTTTTCCAATACTTCATCCTGATCTAAAAGCGAATGGAACATTTCTGTCATTCTGTGGATTTTCCGCTGATGCTTTGTTTTGTCAAACAGCCCGCTCTGTCTCACAGATTGATTGATAAATTGAGTAACGAGCTCAGGCAATGATTCCGGGATCGGCAGCCCGCCTTCCGTGCGCAGATAAAAGGATCTGCCGGACGTCTGATTCCTGATCATAAAACGGCCGTCACTCTCTTTCAGCGGAGCATAATTCGGTTCCTCTTCTGTTTTTATGGTGAAACGTGCTGATTCAGCCGGTGAAAGGGTCAATGAAAGAGATGTAAAGCAGGATTCTAGAGCTGAGGCCAGCCATAACAGCGAGTCGGATAATGAGACGGATTCAGATTTCGTTAAGAAAAAAGAAAGCATTTTCTGATGAAAAGCCGTCACTTCATCGATTGTTTGTTTTTTCATTTTTATCACCTAAACATGTACTACTCATTTTTGTACATTATATCATAAACCGGCAGTCTTCATGGAGAAATGGTTGACGGCGGCGGAGAAAAATCATATAATGTTCTTTGTGTGAAATATTGCAGCCTTTTTGTTCAGCTTCTGTGTTTGCATTTTGTTCCTTAGCTGTAAGGTGTATCGTGTAACTCTCTGCTGCTGGAGCGAGGATACATGAAAACAAAATGTGCACGGTCGGATCGAACAGACGGTTTTTATTTTCCACAAAATAAAACCAAAGGAGGAGTCACATTATGGCTCGCTATACAGGTCCATCATGGAAACTGTCCCGCCGCTTAGGAATCTCTCTTAGCGGTACAGGTAAAGAATTAGAAAAACGCCCTTACGCACCAGGTCCCCACGGTCCGGGACAGCGTAAAAAACTATCAGAATACGGTTTGCAATTGCAAGAAAAGCAAAAACTTCGTCACATGTACGGTGTAAACGAACGTCAATTCCGTACATTGTTTGACAAAGCTGCAAAAATGACTGGTAAACACGGCGAAAACTTCATGATTCTTTTAGATGCACGTCTTGATAACGTTGTGTACAAGCTTGGTCTTGCGCGCACTCGCCGTCAGGCACGCCAATTAGTTAACCACGGTCACATCCTTGTTGACGGAAGCCGCGTTGACATTCCGTCTTACCAAGTAAAACCTGGTCAAACAATCGGTGTTCGCGAAAAATCAAGAAACCTTTCTATCATCAAAGAATCTGTAGAAGTAAACAACTTCGTTCCTGAGTACCTTACTTTCGACGCTGAAAAGCTTGAAGGTACATTCACTCGTCTTCCAGAGCGCTCTGAGCTTGCTCCGGAAATTAACGAAGCGCTTATCGTTGAGTTCTACTCTCGTTAAGTAAAATGCTCTTTAAAGAGCATTGGATTAGACCCTAGAAACGTTGTTATATCAACATTTCTAGGGTTTTTCTTTTGGGCTGTCAGAATGGTGGACAGATGCCCCCTCTCTTTATTAAAAAAAGCCCCTGTCCAGGGCTTTTTTTATGTGCCAACTGGCCGCTCTGCTAATTTTAGAGTACCGACCGGGCGCTCTATTATTTTAACATCTGATGATTCTTGATTAATCTTAACTGCAGCTAAACCACTTAACGTAACGAAGGTTAGGGCTGTACAAAGAATCAATTTTTTCAAATATAATCCCTCCAGGTGCCTCATTTTCTCCTCGGCTAAAATAGCATGTTTAGGAAATTCAATACTTCTTTTATAAGGCATTATTGTTCCTGCTGGTTATTTTGATGGGCTGAAATCGGCCGTATACGGATGATTTAAAGCTCATCACTCTGGTGAGTTCTGTAATAATTCTCAGCAGTATAGATATTCCATTCCCAAAAACTTGATCCCTGAGATAAAATATACCTATCTAAGAATATCTCAAAATTAAGTTGCATTGGTTCATACTCAATAAATCCGCGGAACCATAAATAGTTTGGATCTGTGGAAATTTTGGTTTTGTCAATTAACAAATAACATCCGTCTAACAGATGTGCGACAGGAATAAACTGAGGCTCTAAAAAACCATTTTGCATATACTTTTCAATCTCTTCTAAATTAAGAATATGCAAACCCCCACCCACATTCTCACCGTAAATCAACAAATCAAATATTCTGGCTCCGTTATGCAATTTTAAAAAGGTTTTATAATCTTCAGGAAGTGAGACTTTTATTTTCTTCTCAAAACTCTCAATCTCCAGATCTGTTGCGCCTTTAGAGAAAGTACATTCTGTTTCTAAAAGCGTTCCTTCATTCCCTAAAATTTTCAAGCGGCCTTTTTCATCAATTAATTCTTTTAGACCTTGGAGCGTTTTTTCAACAAAAACTGCCATTGAGCCACCTCTTACTATTAGAGCAATGCTATTTTATTCGCAAGAGCAGGAGCCAACATTCAAGTGGAATCATCTGGAAGTGAAGCTTTCCAGCCGGCTACCGAAGTATGTTGGGACATAAAAAACTTTGTCTTTTTAGGGTAATACGACTTTAAATATGTTTTACCTGCTTTAATATCCTTCCCTAAAAATTCTCTATTATGGAGAAAAACCCTTCCATATTTTCCGCTATAAGTGTTACTTACATATAATCGTTTATTCCTCCTCCCCACCACTTATTTCCAGGTGCCTCCTGTTGTGGCACTTTAAACAGATCGTTTTATGATTATCAAGATTAAATGCCACGCTTGGATCATCTCTTAATGTGTTGGTATTTGCCTCCGTTATTAATCCACGACAACGTCCTCACAACACAAATAGCCATCCCTACTCAGAACGACTTTTCTTACTCGCTTCCAGCGTGCTGTATTATAAATTTTGTCTAATTCGTCACGTTGCCTTGCCATGCTTATTCCTTTTCTGATTTACCTGAACAGACTACACACGATAAGCAGAAGCACGTGAGCGAAATAAACCATGACGTCTCAAAAATGGGTGCGCATAAATTGTTTCCACGCTCTATCTCCTTTACTCAACATAATAAAAGCTTCTGTGGAAAGCGGCTTGGGCGTTGGCATTCTTTCAGCTGCACATCTCATATTCTTTCCTCATTCCTCAAAGGCTTGACTAATTGTTTTCATATACTCCCTCCAATCATATTCTTTCTAAACTTCTCCCGTACTCGGACTGTTAACAGCCAGTAGTCTATCCTGAGATTTACCGGATGCAGTTTACAGAGAATATAAAAAGTCTTTCCATTCGGAAAGACTCATAGTGGTGTATTATGTTGATTCATGGATTCATTATCTTACTATACTCCATTTCTTCCAAATCTCTTCTGACCTTAAAAAAAGGCTTAGCAAATGGTCTATCTTTTTTCTTCACTAATATATCTAAATGATTATAGTAAATATCTACACTATAAAAGAAATGAACAAATGGCATATATCTTATTTCAAAGAAAAAAGATAAATATTTATAAGTAAGTTTGCTATAAAGTTTATTTTTCTTAAATATAAATCTGCATTCTAAAAACTGAGCGGCACTTTTCTTTCCATGTAAATATGTTAGTACTTTTAGAAGAAAATACATAGTACGATACTTTGATATCTCTTTCTTAGACTTGCGATCATAAGGAGCTATCTTAATTAACTCATTCAGAATTTCTTCAAAAAGATGATATTGTGCAATATCCTCGCCTTTTCCTAACATATCGTCAACATATTCAAATTGTTTCAGTTTATTGTATGCATTAATTATTTTAGGAGATGCATGCTTTAGATTTTTACCAATGTGATCATTTATTTCACATAATAGTTGATTTTCATCAATTGGATGATCATCTTTCAAAATTCTCTTGTTAAATTCCGTAACATAGTCACAATATGTGTACATTTTAAGCAAAATAGGTGCAAATAATTCATTGTAAAAAATTCGCTGATTACTCTTTTTTTCTCTTTTTAACCCAAGCCGATGAGAAAAATATTGTGCAACGCAAGCACCAATAAATGCTCCAATTAGAGTAGTAGCAGAAGTTAAAATAGCTGGCTGCATTTTTTCTGGTATATTGTCGTTTATCCAATTAGTCATCCAAGTAAATAACCATTTAAAATCCAAGTCTTATACCTCCTCACCTTATTATCAGCAATAGAGAGTTAAAATGGAACCATTTACGTAATTTGTCGAACGATTTACCGGAAGCAGTATACTGAGAATATAAAAAAGCATCTCTATTCAAGATGCTCCTCAATGTGTAACTTTTTAATCCAATGTTGCAATGCATCATATATTTCTCCTGCTACTACTACGCTTTTATCATTCAGTTTGCCATTGTCCTTCAAAATTTTAAAACATTTATAAATTCTAAGTACTTCGGCAACAAACAAAACATCGTTAATTTTATTGAGTGTATGTCTTACTTCATTGTAAGTGTCAAAGCTAAGTTTGGGTTTTATTTCTAAATAAGTTGATACACTTACTTTGTCTTCTGCCCGCTCCCTAATTGATCTAATTTGTTGCGGACTAATCTTTTTTATATTTTCCGTTATTTCCATGTATAGGAATGACTTTATAAATTTCTTGGCTAATTCCTCTTCTTCCTTCTTAACTCTCTCGGCATCCGCATTGGCCTTTTCAATTTGAAGCTTTGCACCTCTCATTGAGCCTAAATAAGCAACACGAGCTGTAATAATTCCGACTAAAATTGTCACCAAGCCGTTTATTATAGCAACTATTATATCTGTGCTCATAATATCATCTCCTCTCTGATATTATCGGTAAAAGAGTATGATAATGGAACCATTCACGAATTTTGTCGAACGATTTACCGGACGCAGTTTACAGAGAACATAAAAAGCCCTCCCGAAGGAGCGCAATTCAAACTAATAATTATTTTTTAATGTTGCCGTTCCTCTACCGAAATCGTATTTTTCATTACATTGCTTACAGTAACAATCAATCTCGATACTTCTGAAACTAGGAATATTTTCTTTTCCATAAACTACTTGCCCACTTCCACAAGGGCATTTATATTCTTCTCTTATCACATCGCCGATCCCGGCACGTTTCATCCTTTGCCAACCCCATTTCCCCGCCTTTTAGGAAATGAACCCTACGCATTTATATGAGCATTTCTTTGCCGCTTTCGGAAAACAAAAAACGGACACCAATCAGAGCACAGTAAATCTGTACAATGATCAGTGTCCGCAGGCTTTCCGTCTTGGACTTATTTAATTAAATCTTCTCCCAGTTCAGATTAAGAACTGGTTAGAATAAACTCAATAAATTTAGTGATTAAATATAGTTTTCTTTGAAAGAACGAACTTTTCCGTACTGAATGATTGGTTATCTTGTTTCCATTTCACTTGAACCGTTATCTTAGATCCTTTTAGATCAGATTCTTCTAAGCGTTCTAAAAATGAAAATGATTTTTCTTTAGCTGATCCATCGCTAGAGGTACCACCTGAATAATCTTTCAAAGGGATATCGCTGTTAAAATCTGAAGAATCAAGAAGTGTTTTATTACCTTTCATTATTGTTATGGATTCTATATAAGTTTTATCAGTTTTATCTTTATCGCCAATCCAAAGGATCTCCCCACTGAACTCCTTTGGAGCATCTTCATTCTTTTTAAAGACTACCTCCCAGTTATGATCCTTACTTTTACCCTCCCAGTTAGGATATTCGAGATTGTAATGGTTATAGATTTTTAATGAAAAAAACACTAGGAAAATGATCACCAAAGCAGAAACTGTAAATAAAACGGGCCTTTTATACTCGTTCTTCATAAACAACCTCCAAAAAATGTATTGATTTTCCCTTTAAAAGTAATTACTATATAATAGTACCATAAATACAAAAAAGGAGAAACAAATGAAAAAAGTTGCATTGAGTCTTTTAGTAACATCAGTTTTGAGTTTTACTTTTCTTAATAATGCCCAAGCAGTTAAAGCTACAAATGAGAATTTAACAGTTAAGCAAGGGGAAACCGAAGTACAAAAGTACTTAAAATCACAACATTTGAATTATAACATTAATTCTCAGGATTACATTAATTTTCTTCAAAGAATTAATGAAAAAGCTGATGAAATAACAAAATCAGGCTACAATTTTTCTTTAATGGAAGTCTACTCTGATACTTACTTAGAGGAATTGGCTAAATACGCTGCCAAGGAAGAAAAAAAGGATGAGAATGGTGAAGTAGATCTTGAAAACTTTGACCTTTCTAAAAAAGTGGAAAATGAAACTGTTAAACAAGTACAACAAGAGAATATAAAAAAAGACAAGCAAGCTGAAGAAAAAGTTGAAGAAATCAAAGAGGAATCAGAACAAATTCCTATTGACTACATTGCGAGTACCAACTCCAATTCATTTTTGGTTTCACTCTTAAGCTCTAGCTATAATAGATCAGCGGCCAAAAAATATATGGTTAATAATTGGAATAAGAAGACGAGTAAATATGGATACTATGGGGAAAGTAGTGGTGGAGGAGATTGTACCAACTATGCTTCACAAGTAGTTTTAGCTGGTGGTATGCCTATGAATACCACAGGATTCAGTTTTAATCGGGGTCACCATAAAACAACTAAAGGTTGGTACAATCAATCAGTACCTAAAAGCTCAGCTAGAACGTATTCAACTTCATGGACTGTGGTTTCAGATTTCTATTCATATTGGGCAGGAACTAAAAAACACAAAGTCTACAATTTAACGAGCCCCAAGGCTGTTTCCAAATATGTGAAAACAGGTGACGTTATTCAAATGTATTCTAAGTCATCAAAAAAGTGGAAGCATACAGCAGTTATCTATGATGTATATAAAGGATATCCAAGATACTCTGCACATTCAAGTGCACACTTGTATGCACATTTAGAGTTAGACTGGAAACCAAAGTATTATAAATATAGAGTTATCAAATTCTAATCCTAACAAAAATTGAACTAGTTGCTGATGTACGACTGGTTCTTTTTGTAAAAAAACAAATTAGAGATGAATTATTGAATACTATCTATTATGATGTAAAAAGAAGAATATTCTGTGTATAAGTGTTCTTTTTGGTGCTTTCTACCCAGTCTGTTTAAATGAAATTTAACGGATAGTATGCTGCAATCCAAATTAATTATCATTCGTATAGTACTTGCCATTGGCGAGATAGTGATTTTATATTACGGTATCACGAAGAAATAGAGAAAGTAGGGACTCATCCTGCTTTCCCTATTTCTTCTATTGCATACTGCACATGGCTTTTTTTCTGCTGATAAGACGCTCCCTATTTTCACGCTATTTCCTCCTCAGCGCCAACAGGCTTTCCGTCTTGGACTTATATTCAATAAGACAATTCACCTCCATCCCATTTAATGCGGGTGACCTTACCCTGATTTGTATCTTTGTTTCCCTGTCTGTGGGCAGCGGAACCTTCCTTGCAAGAGAATAAAAAAAGCACCCAATCCGGGTGCTTCATACATTAAAATCATCGTCTTCCTTCTTCAATCACACCATACTCAGCTGCGGTTCGAATAATTCATAGTGAATCGATTCCGGCGGTGCATTGAATTCGGAAATCAGCTTTTTCATTTCTTTAATGAACGACGGTGATCCGCACAGGTAAAAATCAGCATCTTTATCTGTCATCACTTCTTCTAACAGCTGTTTGTCAATCCGGCCTTCCCGAAAACGAATGTTTTCTGAACGGTCTTGTTCGGACGGCTCACTGTAAATAAAGACGGTGTCAACAGATGAGTGTTCCGCGGCTTCTTCAGCTTCATGCCGCAGCGCATGATACTCGCCGCTCCTTGCCGCATGGATAAAGAGAACGTTTCGCTGCGGCTGGGCTTTGGCAACCGTCTTTAACATGCTGATCATCGGGGTAATTCCGACACCGGCACTGATGAGAACAAGATTCTTTTTGGAAGCAGGGTCTAATACGAAGTCACCGGCCGGAGCGCTGATCTCAATTGAATCTTTTTCATGTAATTGGTCATGCAGATAAGAGGAAACAACCCCTTCTTTTTTCACGGAAATCCGGTAATAATCCTTACCGGACACATCGGATAGGCTGTACTGGCGGATATGTGTATAACCCGTATCCGGAATGTATACTTTTACACTGATATATTGTCCCGCTTTGAATTCGGGGAGAACTTGTCCGTCTTCCGGTTTTAAATAAAAAGACATGATCTCTTTGCTTTCTTTTACTTTTTTATCAATTTTAAACGCCTTATAGTCTTTCCAGCCGCCTTTTTGTGTTTCCGCTTGTTCATACATCTCCTTCTCAATACCGATAAATGCGTCTGCAATGACGCCGTATGCTTTTTCCCATGCCTGAATGACCTCAGGAGAAGCTCCGTCTTTTAACACATCCTTTATCGCGATTAACAAGTACTTGCCAACGATTGGGTAATGCTCGGGCTTAACTCCGATACTCCGGTGTTTTTGGCTGATTTGTTTCACGACGGGAACGATGTTTTCCAAGCGGTCAATATTGGCGGCGGCCGCGATCACAGCATTCGACAAAGCTGTACGCTGGGTTTTTTTCTTTTGATTCGTCTGATTAAAGACATTCAGCAGCTCAGGGTGATGCTGAAACAGCAGGTCATAAAATCGTCCTGTGATTTCTTCACCATGCTCTTTTAAGACCGGCACTGTGCTTTTAACGATTTCAATTGTTTTTTCATCGAGCATTCAGAAATCCCTCCAAAGATGTCAGCATCTCGTTGAACTGAGAAAAGAATGATGTTGAATTCTTTTTTATAAATTTCCCTGATTAAAAAGCGTTAACCATCCCAATTTGAAGCGAATTCAGGAAAAACCATACAGATACTATCCGCCCCTTATGGCAAACTTCAAAATGTGGACTTGCCGTGGTGTACTTGTCCGTTGTCAGCATTTAATAAAGTACGGGAGGTGAGATGAATGGGTAAAAAATCGAAAGTATATTACTGTGACCCTAAGTATATTGTGACTGACACGTATACTGACAAAGAAGTGGTTTACGTATATCAGAAAGAAACAATTCATGAGGTTATTGATCCGGGCGATCCCGGGAAATGCGGATGTAAAAAGCATAAAAAAAGACACAAAAAGTAATTGGTTCGATTTCTTGCCTTATCTCAAGTTAAACACGCAAGTTTCAGCAGACCTCCGTACATTTTTGGCTTCTCTTTTTCAGAGGGGTCTTTTTTATGCTTTATCTCCAAGCAAATACGTTGAGAGAGCGCGATTTGCCTGATATCCTTGTCATATACAAACTACACAGGAGGCATGATGATGAGCAAAAAAATCGCAGTTCTGATAACAGACCAATTCGAGGATATTGAATATACAAGCCCGGCAGAAGCATTTAAAAAAGCAGGCCACAGTGTGGTGACCATAGATTTGGAAGCAGGAAAAGAAGTGACCGGCAAGCACGGTGAAAAAGTAAAGATCGATCAAGCGATCTCAGACGCAGACGCCGTTGAATTCGATGCGTTATTAATTCCTGGAGGCTTTTCACCGGATCTGCTTCGCGGAGATGACCGCCCGGGTGAATTTACTAAAGCATTCGTGGAAAATCAGAAACCCGTTTTTGCGATCTGCCACGGCCCGCAGCTGCTGATTGATACCGACCTTCTGAAAGGAAAAGATATCACGGGATACCGCAGCATCCGCAAAGACTTAATCAATGCCGGCGCAAATTATAAAGATGAAGAAGTCGTTGTCAGCCATAACATTGTAACAAGCAGAACACCTGACGATTTGGAAGCCTTTAATCGCGAATCATTGAATCTGCTGAAATAAGCGAATAAAAATGCACAGACCAGTTCAGTCTGTGCATTTTTTTATGGATTTATAAAGAAACACCAATAGTTAGACCTATTCTCTCCCTCATCCATAATAAGTAAAATAAAGAGTGGGTTTTTCAACACTCGACGGGAGGTTCGCTTATGTGGATAATCATTTTTCTGCTTATCATTTTAAACGGTTTTACCGGAAATATCGTCTCGCTTTTAAGAGCGCAACGGCGTGCAACTCAAAGAATGATTAAGCTTTTAGAAGAGAAAAGCCGAAAATAACCTTTCAGTGCTGTTTCATCCGTAGTAATAATAAAAATTTCGGCAGATTTCCTGAAAGATAATTTGATGCCCTGTCTCGTTCGGATGAAGGCCTTCTGACATGCACATTTTACGGAAAGCGGGATTATACGGGTCGATGAGATCTGTATCAAATAGGTCGGCATACGGTACAGAAAGCAGGGTGCAGGCTTCTTTCTGGGCTTTCACATAGTCAGCCAGCTTCAAACCCAGTTTATTTTTATCAGTATCACGGCGGACGATTTTTCCGTTTGACATTTTCGCCTGTTTCGTCGGGGTCACTGCAATGATGCTCGCGCCTTTATTTCTGTTGCGGAGCTGCTGAATGACTTGGCAGAAACCTCCGTAAAATGAAGTGATATCTTTTTCATCTGTGCCGATGGGGATGTGGCCGCACCAATCATCATCTGTTCCCTGCACGATAATGACATCTTGTCCCGACGTTTTAAGCGATTGCTGATAAATGTTATCGTTTCCGTTGTTACTCATATTGACGCCGCTGACAGACAGATTGGTGATTTCGGCGTTTGTCCGGTCTTTCAGAATGTCACCAAAGCTGTATTTCGCACGCAGCCCCCGGGCGACGCTGTCACCTAAGATCGCGATTTTCGAAGCCTTCCGCAGCCTGCTTATGCTGATGAAGTCAACGCTGATATGCCCGCTGTCCGTAATATGCAAAAGCTTGCTGCTGATATCCTGCGAATAGATTGTTTCTCCTTCAGAGTCTTGATACATTTCCTCATTCAGCTTCATTCGGCGTCATCCCTTCCTGTTTTATCCTTCGGCATGTTGTTCAAAAATCAAAAACGGACACGAACAAACAGCGTCATGTTGTCAGTTCAGTGTCCGCAGGTGATACTGGAGTTTTTATCCAGTCCCTTTATTGCCATTATAGCAGATCATATATCATCGTTTCTACAGTCAGCATTTAAAACAGCGTTTGCGGGAAGAGCGTCGTTTCTGATGGGACCGTCTTGTGCGATGTGTCCGTTTTTTGCTGCGTGAACGATGTGTCCGGTGCGTCCGTTTTTGGCTGCGTGAACGGTGTGTCCGGTGTGTCCGTTTTCTGCTGCGCGAACGGTGTGTCCGGTGTGTCCGTTTTCTGCTGCGCGAACGGTGTGTCCGGTGCGTCCGTTTTCTGCTGCGCGAACGGTGTGTCCGGTGCGTCCGTTTTTGGCTGCGTGAACGATGTGTCCGGTGTGTCCGTTTTTTGCTGCGTGAACGGTGTGTCCGGTGCGTCCGTTTTTGGCTGCGTGAACGGCGCTTGCTTTTTCTGGAAACCGGTTCTTGGTGCAAATACTCCCCTAACCCTTCTCTATGAGCAACGGCGACTCCATGTTCAATTTCTTTAACAGAAATAGCGTTCAATCGTATTCACCTCCCTTTTTCTTTACACCATAACGTATGAAATGAAAGTCTCTCTTGTATAAGCTTCTCTCTCAATCCGTGATAGAAATAGTCATTTACATAACAAAAAGACCCGTGTAAACGGGCCTCTCTGTTAAAACGCAAAATACAAGAACAGATTTATTTCTTCCTTTCACTCTCCGGCTCGGGATGAATCATCACTTGTGCTTGTTTAAATTCATCCGTAATATCCCTTTCAATGCGGTCACACAAGTCGTGCACGTCTTTAATCGTCACGTGAGACGCCACGACCATGTGAAAATCAATATACTCCTGCGGGCCGGACCGCCTTGTGCGAAAATCGTGAATTTCAATAAATTCGTGATGGAATGTTTCGATAATCTCTAAAATTGTTTTTTCTTCCTCCTCTGACAAACGGGTGTCAATCAGCGGCGGAAATGCTTCTTTCATTAATTTAAACGCTTCATATATGATATACACCGCCAGCACCATACCTATAATCGGATCAAGTATGTACCACTTCGTTAATGTAACGACCAAAAGGCTTGCCGCTACGCCTAATGATGTGTACACGTCAGTCAGTAAGTGCAGGGCATTTGATTTCATTGCCACGGAATTAACCTTTACAGCTTCTCTTTTTACTAATTTCGAGACGATCAAATTAATAAGAGCTCCCGCAAGCATCACAACGATTCCCAATACCGGCAGATGAACAGGCTCCGGGTTTACCAGTTTTTGAACGCATTCATATATCATCCAAATCCCCGCCGCAAAAATCAGCATTGTTTCGATCGTTCCGGACAGATTCTCGACCTTTCCATGGCCGTACGGATGCCCTGTATCAGCCGGCTTTTTTGAAATCCTGACGGAAATAAACGCGATGAAAGCGGCGATCAGATCTAAAAAAGAATGAATGGCTTCGGAAAGTATTGCGACAGACCCGGTTACCATGCCTACCGCTATTTTGAGCATGACGACCAGAGAATTGCTTATCACTGATAAAAAAGCGATTTTAGAGGTGTTTTCCACCGTGATCCTCCTCTTTTTGACTTCATGAATTTATCGTATCAAATGGCATCCGTGTGGGTCTACGGCAACGTTTTTCACAAGAGCCATACAAGTAACTCACCCCAAAATAAGTTGGAAAGCGACAACACAAGCGAATTGTTCTTTCAGCACTCAAGTCCCATTGACAACATACAACCGCTTACATTATAGTAGTTTCATGAATAACCACTATGGAGGATGTTTATGGAGGATGTTCTGAAAGAACTGCAGAAATTCGGATTTTCTCAATACGAATGCAAAGCATATATCGGATTGTTGAAACACTCGCCTGTTACCGGATATGAAATCAGTAAAAGGTCAGGCGTCCCCCGCTCAATGATCTATGAAGTATTGGGAAAATTAGTTGATAAAGGCGCTGTCTATATTGTGCCGTCTGATCCGGTTACATATGCCCCGCTTGCCGGAAAGGAATTAATCGATCGGCTGCGGCATGACTTCGAGAGCTCCTTCGGCTATCTTGAAGAGAAATTATTGGCGCTTGAAAGCGAGCAGGAGATGAATGTCATCCGCCGCATCAGCACAAATGATCATGTCATCAATGAATTGAAGGATATGATTGAAAAAGCCGAGGAAGAGTTATGGCTGTCTGTCTGGGAACAGCAGATTCCCTTTATTCAAGAGGCCGTTAACAAACGCGCCGCCGAAAAATTACCCGTCTTTTCGATTGTGTTCGGCCCTCCGGAAGTGAAGCTCGGAAATACGACACATCATAATATGTCTCCTGAAGTGGCGGAAAAACGCATGGGCGGAAGATTAACGATAGCAGCACGGGATAATAAAGAAGTCTTAATCGCCAATTTTTCCCCGCAGACGAATGCCTGGGCCATTAAAACAGAAGATCCCGCTCTCGTTCTCGTGGCCATGGAATATATGAGGCATGACCTGATGTTTGCGGAGCTTGTGAAAGAAGTCGGAGCTGAAAAAGTTGAAGGTCTGATGAAACAAAACCATGCGTTATTTCATGTCGTCACCGGAAATCGTTTCATTTAAATGTGAGCCGTATTTTCTTTGATTTTTTCATTAGTCGTTATCATTATAATCTCTAAGGAAGGAGTATAAAAATGATTCAGACAGAAGTGCAAAAAACAGCCGTTTCCCGGGAAATGAACGATACGTTTTTACAGGGGGTGCGGGATTGTGTGCCTACACTGCTGGGCTATATGAGTGTCGGTTTTGCTTTTGGCATTGTTGGCGTTGCCTCACACCTCAGTATTCTTGAAATTTGTTTGTTATCCTTATTGGTCTATGCCGGCGCCGCCCAATTTATTATTTGCTCACTTCTTGTTTCCGGGAGTCCGATTTCTGCCATTATTTTAACGACGTTCATCGTCAATCTGCGGCACCTGCTCCTGAGCCTGACCATCGCGCCTTATTTCACAAAATACTCTTTGGTGAAGAATATCGGCTTCGGTGCTTTGCTTACTGACGAATCTTTCGGGGTAGCAGTGAACAAGGCGGTTCAGAACGGCAGGCTGTACGATAAGTGGATGAATGGCCTCAATATAACCGCCTATGCGTGCTGGGTTATTTCTTGTGTGATGGGCGGGCTTCTCGGACAATGGATATCTGATCCTTACGCCCTCGGTCTGGACTTTGCTTTGCCCGCTATGTTTGCGGCGCTTTTAGTGCTGCAATTGCAGTCGTCCGCATCGGAAAAGCTGAAACACAGCCTCTCCCTTATTCTCTATATGATCATTTTTATGATCTTGTTATCGTATTTCGTCCCGTCACACATCGCGGTCATCGTCTCAACCGTAATTGTGGCAACAATCGGGGTGGTGACGGACAAATGAGCATCAGCACGCAAATGATCTGGATTATACTCGGCTGCATGATTGTTACGCTTGTGCCGCGCATTGTTCCTTTTATATTTGTCCGGAACATTCAGATGCCGGAATTGGCTTTAAAGTGGCTCTCCTTTATTCCGCTTTGTATTTTGACCGCCTTGGTAACGGAAAGCATGATCGTAAAAACAAACAGCACTTTGACCTTTGATTGGAAAGCAATGATCGTCCTCATCCCGACATTGCTTTGCGCAATGCGGACGAAAAGCTTATCCATCACGGTTATTACAGGTGTCGTACTGATGGCCGCCGTCAGACTGATATGGTGACAAACAAAAGCCTCCATCCCTTGGGAATGGAGGCTTTTGTTTTATGAGGTCGGATTTTCTTCTTCCGCCTCAGTTTCTTCGGCTTTGACTTCGGCGTTCATGCTTTGCTGCTGTTCCCAATGATCCAGCTGCAATCTTTCTTTCGCAATGGTAAACATGAAATTCATGGCGCAGCGCCCCTTCCCTGTTTTGCTTATACTACGTACTGTACTCATTTCCCGGTGCAGTATTCGCAAAACATAAAAAAGCAGCCTGCCGCATTGAGCGGCCGGACTGCTCTTTATTTTCAGTATGTGATCAGGAAGTATTTTTTCTTTCCGCGGCGCAGTACGGTAAATTGATCTTCGATGCGGTCTTCCGCCGTCAGCAGATGACCGATATCCGTCTGGCGCTCTCCGTTAATGTAAACAGCCCCGTTTTGAATGTCTTCGCGGGCCTGCCGTTTTGAAGGCGACAACTTAGATTCCACAAGCACGTCTACTAAAGACAGTTCTTCAGAGCGGTCTTTTTCAAGTGAAGGCACGTCTTTAAAACCTACCTTGACGTCTTGAGCGGAAAGCTCTTTAATATTGCCGCTGAACAGCGCCTGAGAAATATGAACGGCCTGCTCAAACGCTTCACGGCCGTGTACAAGTACAGTCACTTCTTCAGCAAGGCGTTTCTGCGCTTCCCTTTTCTCTGGAGCCGTCTCCGCTTTTTCAGCATAAGCTTCAATTTCCTCTTTTGATAAGAAAGTAAAGTATTTTAAATATTTGACGACGTCACGGTCATCTGTATTGATCCAGAATTGGTAGAATTCATACGGCGATGTCTTTTCTTTATCAAGCCAAATCGCGCCGCCTTCTGTTTTGCCGAATTTCGTGCCGTCAGCTTTTGTGACGAGCGGAATGGTAAGGCCGAACGCTTTCGCCCCTTCTTCTTCCGATTTTCTGATCAGTTCAAGACCTGCCGTGATGTTGCCCCACTGGTCACTGCCTCCGATTTGGAGTTTGCAGTTCTTTTCTCTGTACAGATTCAGAAAATCGTAGGATTGCAGGATCATGTAGCTGAATTCCGTGTAAGAAATTCCGGTTTCAATTCTTGAGCTTACAGTATCTTTCGCAAGCATGTAGTTGATTCCGAAGTTCTTTCCGACGTCGCGGAGAAAATCAATGATGCTCATTTTTCCGATCCAGTCAAAGTTATTCGCTATGACAGCTGGGTTTTCTCCTGCATCGAAATCTAAAAATCGGGAAAGCTGGTTTTTAATTTTTTGCGACCATTCGACAACGATATCCTGAGTATTTAACGTGCGCTCTGCTTTTTTACCGCTCGGATCGCCGATCAGCCCCGTCGCTCCGCCTACAAGCGCAATCGGATGGTGGCCTGCAAGCTGGAAACGGCGCAGTGTCAATATCGGTAGAAGGTGTCCGATGTGCAGGCTGTCCGCCGTCGGGTCGAAACCTGAGTATAAACGGATTTTTTCTTCGTTCAGCTGTTTATTCAGTCCTTCCTCATCCGTCATTTGCTGGATTAAGCCGCGGAAGGATAAATCTTCCAATAAGTTAGTCATTTTGTCTGCTCCTTTTTTTATGGAAATAAAAAACGCCCCTTCGTTTAAAACGAAGGGACGATATAATCGCGGTACCACCCTACTAATAAAAGCATAAAAAAGCTTTTATCACTCTTTTTGATAACGGACCGTGTCCGTTCTTCCACTACTGAAAGCCTTGGAAGGGCTTTGTTCGCAAAAGCGGTTCATGAGTGTATTCGGCATATCTTATGTGCTGATTTTCACCGGCCATCAGCTCTCTGGAACAATCAGATATCCTACTTGTCTCAATCAAAACCTTTTCGTATGAAGCTTACTCATTTTTAACATAAATAAGATGTGATGTCAACGCCGTCTCTTTAATCTTCCATTGTGGACAGGTCGCCTGCCGGCAGGTTCAGCTCCCACGCCTTCAGCACACGCCTCATGATTTTTCCGCTCCGTGTTTTTGGAAGTTTATCTTTGAATTCAATTTCCCGCGGTGCGGCATGGGCAGCCAGCCCTTGTTTTACAAAAAGACGAATGTCCTCCTTCAGCTGATCGGATGGCTCATGCCCTTCTCTGAGCGCGATAAATGCTTTAATAATTTCCCCCCGGACAGGATCCGGCTTTCCGATGACACCGGCTTCGGCAATTGCCGGATGTTCAACAAGTTTGCTTTCGACTTCAAACGGGCCGACGCGCTCGCCGGATGTCATAATGACGTCATCGACTCTGCCTTGGAACCAAAAATAACCGTCTTCATCCATATAAGCTGAATCTCCGGAAACATACCAGCCGCCCGGCATGAAATAAGATTCATATTTTTCTTTGTTATTCCAAATGGAATCCATCATGGACGGCCAGCCCTTTTTAATGGCGAGGTTCCCCATTCGGTACGGCGGAAGCTCATTCCCTTGGTTGTCAACGATCGCCGCTTCCACTCCCGGAATCGGTTTCCCCATTGAACCCGGCTTGATCTCCATGCACGGATAATTGCAGATAAGCTGTCCGCCTGTTTCCGTCATCCACCACGTATCATGGATGCGCTTGCCGAACACTTTATGTCCCCACTTAATAACCTCCGGGTTTAAAGGTTCTCCGACACTCAGGACGTGACGAAGTGAAGTAAGATCAAATTTGGACGCCATTTCATCTCCGGCGCCCATAAGCATTCTGAAAGCGGTCGGAGCGCTGTACCAGACGCTCACACCGAGCTTTTCAATCGTGCCGTACCAGTTTTCCGGACTAAATCTGCCCCCGACGATCACATTCGCCGCTCCGTTCAGCCACGGCGCAAAAATCCCGTACACCGTCCCGGTCACCCAGCCCGGGTCCGCCGTGCACCAATATATATCGTCCTCTTTAAGATCTAGCACCCACTTGCCGGTCTGGTATTGCTGAATCATGGCTTCATGAACGTGAAGCACGCCTTTAGGTGTTCCTGTTGACCCTGATGTATAGTGAAGCAGGTAGCCGTCTCTTCTGTCCATCCATTCAATATCAAGTCTCGTGCTTGCTCCTTCAGCCGCTTTATCATAATGAATGATTTTATCTCCGGCTTCTTTGCTGCCGCCGACAATGAAGATATGCTCCAGGTCGGGCAGGCTGTCCGCCGGAATCCGTTCAGCCAGTTCAGGTGTTGTCACGACAACCTTGGCCTGGCTGTTCAACAGGCGGTCTTTCACGGCGCCTTCCATAAATGCTTCAAATAAAGGGCCGGCAATCGCACCGATTTTAATTGCGCCGAGCATGATAAAATAAAGCTCCGGCGAACGCGGCATGAAAATGAAAACGCGGTCCCCTTTTTCAACGTTTCCATACCGTCTCAGCACATTTCCCGCCCGATTCGATTCCTCCATCATTTCTTTAAACGTGTATTTTTCTTCCCGGTTTGCGTCCTTGTAATACAGCGCTACTTTGTTTTTGCGAAATGATTCGGCATGACGGTCAATCGCTTCGTACGCGGCATTCAGCTTTCCGGTCTGATGCCAGGAAAACTCCGTCTCGACTTCTTTCCAATCGAAGCTGCGGTATGTTTCCTCATAATTTTGCAGATGATAATTCCCCTTTTCCGCTGGCAACGTTTTCAAATTCATGCAACATCCCCCTTTGCTTATCTATAGACTAATTATAGTAGATGTTCACAGTTTTCTCAATTTTTAAAATATAAATTACCGTACTATTGAAAACGCTTTATATTTTGTTATGCTTAAAGGAGATGTGTTTTTATTAAGAACCGACAGGCGGTGAATCAGTGAAACATCATAAAACGTACCATTCTTCATCTATTCAGACAGCAGCCGGCCCTCTTTTGGTAGAAGGGCCCGTTCCTCCAGAGAACTTAGCACAGTATGAGTTTCATGAAGGCCTGACAGCCTTTCGCCTTCCTCATGAACAGCACAAAGCGTTAGTCGAAATAGCCGGGCTTCCCGAAGGGCGGATCATCATCGCCAGGGACGGAGAGACGATTATCGGCTATGTGACGTATTTATATCCTGATCCGCTTGAACGGTGGTCTGACGGAAATATGGAAGATCTCCTTGAACTCGGGGCGATCGAGGTCGCTCCCGGCTACAGAGGCTGTTCTGTCGGAAAAACTTTGCTGACTGTCAGCATGATGGATGAACAGATGGAACGGTACATCATCATGACGACAGAATATTACTGGCATTGGGATTTAAAAGGGATGAAAAAAGACGTGTGGGAGTACAGAAAGATCATGGAAAAGATGATGAATGCCGGAGGTCTTGTCTGGTTTGCAACGGATGAACCGGAAATCAGCTCTCATCCGGCCAATTGTCTGATGGCCCGCATCGGCAGGCACGTCAGTCAGGAGTCAATTGAACAGTTCGACAGACTTCGTTTTTATCAGCGATTTATGTATTGACTGACATACAAAGGGGATAAAAAGATGATTGCAGAACAAATCATGAAACGGGACGTCATCACCGTCACAAAAAACGACTCCATAGAAACAGCCGTACATAAAATGAAGGCATATCATATCCGCCATCTCCCTGTCATCGACGAAGAACTGCACGTTGCCGGCATCGTCACAGACAGAGACATTAAACAGGCGGGCCCAGGCAGCTTTAAACAAGAAGACCGCGTCGCGTTTCTGACAAACAAAGTGGAAACCATTATGAAACGGAATGTCATCTGCGCCCATCCGCTTGATTTCGTAGAGGAAATATCGGCTTCTTTCTATGAGCATGGCATCGGATGTCTGCCGATTACGGTAAATCATAAGCTGACGGGCATTTTAACCAAAACCGATGTACTCCGGACCTTTGTCAGCCTGACAGGCGCAGCCCAGCCGGGATCACAGGTGGAAATTTTGGTGACGGATATGACCAAAAGTCTTGCTGATCTCAGCTGCATGTGCCGCGATCTTCAGCTGCAAATCTTGAGCGTGCTCGTTTACCCCCATGATTCCGCCGGGGCAAATATACTCGTCTTCCGGGTGAAGACGATGAATCCGCTCCCTTTTATCCGCAGCGTTCATGAAGCCGGGTACAATGTCTTGTGGCCGAAACAATTGAGGGATCAGTCATGAGAGACAGCGTTTTTGTTTACTCGCCTTCTTATCAGACGTATCAATTTCACCAGGATCACCCGTTCAATCAGCAGCGCGTGCTTTTGACATACGAGCTGCTTCAGGCGGCGGACGCGTTTGAAGAGGGAGATATCGCCGCTCCGCGCATGGCCTCTAAAGAAGAGCTGGCACTCGTTCATACAGAGGATTACATACAGGCGGTTGAACTAGCGGGGGCGGGCCGGCTCCCTGCCGCAGAAGGAGAAAGCTACGGGCTCGGAACGGAAGACACCCCCGTTTTTGCCGGCATGCATGAAGCCGCGTCGCTTCTGGTGGGCGGCACTTTAACAGCGGCAGATTATGTCATGACGGGACAGGCGAGGCATGCCTGCAATTTAGGAGGGGGCCTTCACCACGGCTTCCGCGGCAGGGCATCGGGCTTTTGTATTTATAATGACAGCGCCGTGGCCATCCAATACATTCAGAAAAACTACGGGGCAAAGGTGTTATACATTGATACCGACGCTCATCACGGCGACGGCGTTCAATTTACGTTTTATGACAGGTCAGATGTCTGCACAGTTTCATTTCACGAAACCGGGCGTTATTTATTTCCCGGGACGGGACAAGTGCTGGAAAAAGGAAGCGGGCAAGGCTACGGCTATTCTTTTAACATTCCGCTGGACGCTTTCACAGAGGACGATTCCTTTCTTCACGCTTACAAAACGGCCGCTTCAGAAATCGCGGCTTTTTTTAAACCGGATGTAATCCTGACCCAGAACGGAGCGGACGCCCATTATTACGACCCATTGACACACCTGTCTACTACCATCTCCATTTATCAGGAAATCCCCCGGCTCGCTCACTCATTAGCCCATCAACATTGCAGCGGCAGATGGATCGCGGTCGGCGGAGGCGGATACGATATTTGGCGAGTGGTTCCTAGAGCATGGAGCCGTATATGGCTTGAGATGAAAGGGATTGATCCCGGGGAGCGCATACCGCAGGAGTGGATTCATAAATGGCAGAAACACTCGCCCTATACCCTGCCCGCGTTTTGGAGTGACCCTGAACAATTATATCCTCCGATTCCCCGAAAAGAAGAAATATCAGAAAAAAACGTCCAAACCGTGGAAAAAGCGCTTTTTGCCATCCGGTCTGAACAGCGGTATAAAACAAAATAAAAAAACGACCCTTACGAGGAGGTCGTTTTTTTTATGACAATTTCCACACGGCGGTTTTCATTCATATGACCGGGGCTTTTGTTGTCCTTCACAGGTTTTGTATCCGCGTATCCGACTGAAATAAACCGTTTGGCGGAAAAGTCTTCTTTCGCGGTAAAATACCGGATCACACTCGCCGCTCTTGCAGACGACAGCTCCCAGTTTGACGGGAATTGATAGGTTGAAATCCGGCGGCTGTCCGTATGGCCTTCCACCTGAATGTCATTCGGAATTGTTTTCAAAAGCACTGCGATCTGATGCAGGACTGGCTCGGCGTTTTTCAGCACATCCGCTTTCCCTGTCTGAAACAGAACGGCCTCCTGCAGCACAAGGACCACTCCGCGCTCATCGCGCTTCGCCGTTAATTTGGAACTCAAATGGTGCGATTTTATGTATGTTTTCACGTTCTGCAGCAGCAAATCCTGTTCTTTATTTTCGTTTGCTTTGTCTGATGACGCCGGCTCACCCCCGCTGCCGTCTGTATGAATCGATGAAACGGCTGATTGAAATTTTTCTGCGTCTATTTGCGACATCGAAAAAAGCAATATAAAGAACACGAGAATGAGCGTGATCAAGTCAGCGAACGTTACCATCCATCTTGGTGAACCGCCGGAATTTTCCGGTTTGTTTCTTCTTTCAAAACGCTCTCTTCTAAGCTTCATGGACAGCGCCCTTTTTCTTGTTCACTGGCTGCTCTTTACGCCAGTCTTCTCTTGAGCTGAAAACGACGAGCTGACTTTCGAGGTTGCGGGGATTTTTTCCCGATTGGATGCCGACAACCCCTTCGATCATAACCTGTTTGATGAAAATTTCACTTTCCGTTTTTTCTTCAAGCTTTGCCGCGATAGGGATAAACACGAGATTGGCAAGCAGCGCGCCGTACAGCGTCGTCAATAGCGCAACAGCCATGTTCGGCCCGAGGGTATGCGGGTCATTTAAATTTTTAAGCATGAGCACGAGTCCGACAAGCGTCCCGATCATTCCCCAGGCGGGCGCGAAATCACCGGCTTTTTCAAAAACGCGTCTTCCTTTTCTGTGGCGTTCTTCCATCGCGGCGATCTCAGAATCCATCACCAGCCGGATCGTTTCTTCGTCCCAGCCGTCAATCGCAAGCAAAAGCCCTTTTTTCAAAAACGGATCCTTGATCTCGCGCGCCCGGTCCTCCAGAGACAGCAGCCCCTGTCTTCGCGCCTGCTCCGCAAGGCTGACAAATACTCTGACAAGGTCCTTCACATTGTCATCCTGACGGGAAAATACCTGTTTTAAAACAGAAGGGGTTTTCTTTAAATCGCGAGGCGGAAAGCTGATAAAGACCGCCGCGGCAAGGCCGCCTGTGACGATTAAAAAAGAAGTCAGATCTAAAAATGAACTGATTCCCGCAAGTCCCGTTCCTGAGAGAATTCCGATTGCGACAATAATACATCCTAACATAAATCCAACGGGTGTCAGATAATCAAAACGTTTCATATCTTCTCCTTACTCAAGTAAAAAAGCAAGATTCCACTCCTCAGAGTGAAGCTTGCTTTTCCGTTTTTTTATGACTTTGTTGATTGTCTTAATTCGATGCGGTGAGGCAGCTCAACGATATGCTCTTCAACCGGCTCTTTGTTCATCAGTTTTGTCAAAAGCCTCATCGCCACGGCTCCGATATCGTAAGTAGGCTGCACGACTGTGGAAAGCTGAGGGCGGACCATCAGGCTCAATCTCGTATTGTCAAAACCGATAATATCAAGATCGTCAGGAATCGACAGACCTTGATCCTGAGCCGCATGAATAATGCCGAGCGCCATTTCATCCGTTGCAGAAAGGATTGCCGTCGGCTTCCGCTCAAGGCCCATTAAGCTTTGAAGCGCCTCCATTCCGGAATCATAGGTGTAATCGCCTTCCGCTACGAACTGCTCATTAAACGGGATGCCCGCTTCTTCAAGCGCCCGTCTGTACCCTTGCAGTTTTTTCGAGCGGTTGATCGGCTCTGCCATCGGTCCGGAGACAAATGCGATATCGCGATGCCCTTTCTCAATGAAAAGCTTAACGGCATCATAAATCGCCTGTTCATAATCAATGGCGACAGAAGGCGTCTCTGCCTGTTCTTCCACTGATGCCGCCAATACGATCGGCACAGGAGAGCGCTTAAATTCTTCGACATGCTCGTCCGTAATGTTGCCGCCCATAAATACGATACCGTCCACTTGTTTGCCGAGCATCGTGTTTAACAGGTGCAGCTCCTTCTCAAGGTTTTGGTCCGAGTTGCTTAAAATAATATTATATTTGTACATCGTCGCGATATCTTCAATTCCCCGGGCAAGTTCCGAGTAGAAAATGCTTGAGATATCAGGGATGATGACGCCGACCGTTGTCGTTTTTTTGCTTGCCAGTCCTCTTGCCACCGCGTTCGGGCGGTAGCCGAGCCGGTCAATGGCTTCCAATACTTTTTTTCTGGTCGTCGGTTTTACATTCGGATTGCCGTTTACGACGCGGGAAACAGTCGCCATGCTGACATTTGCTTCTCTGGCCACATCGTATATCGTAATGTTGCTCACTGAAACCACTCCTTTTACTGGATACACTTATCCTTATCTATAGCATAAACACTTTATGTAAAGAAATGTCGTGCGTTTTCGCATTCTGTCGTTTATGGTTGTAAGCGTAAGTCAGTAGTGTACATTATTTTTCATTATTCATCAAATTTAAATACTTCTCATGAAATTATACACGTTTTTCCCAGTGATGAAAACGTTCACTTTCATTTTATAATTAAATAAAATGAAGAAACGAAAAAGGGCCGCACGAGGCGGCCCTTAAAGAACGGAACACTTTATTATGCTTTTACTTTAACCATCGGCTTTAATTCGTTCAGCCATTTTTCGAATTCAGGTATATCCATCTGCTGCGCAGAGTCTGAAAGGGCAACGGAAGGATCAGGGTGAACTTCGGCCATCACGCCGTCAGCGCCGATCGCAAGCGCCGCTTTTGCTGTCGGAAGCAGGAGATCGCGGCGGCCTGTTGAATGTGTGACGTCAACAAACACCGGCAAGTGAGTTTCCTGTTTCAAAATCGGCACGGCAGAAATGTCAAGCGTGTTTCTCGTTGCTGTTTCGTACGTTCTGATTCCGCGCTCACAAAGAATGATTTGGTCATTTCCTTGTGACATGATGTATTCAGCTGCATTGATGAATTCTGAAATCGTTGCGGCAAGACCGCGTTTTAACAATACCGGCTTTTTAACCGAACCTGCGGCTTTCAGTAATTCAAAGTTTTGCATGTTACGTGCGCCGATCTGAATGACGTCAATGTAATCAATCGCTTGCTCAATGTGGGCAGGCGTAACGATTTCACTGATCACCGCGAGGTCATATTCATCAGCGACGCGTTTGAGGATCTGCAGGCCTTCTACGCCGAGACCTTGGAAATCATACGGGCTTGTGCGGGGTTTGAACGCACCTCCGCGCAGGATTTTAATGCCTTGTTTTTTCGCAGCGGCCGCTACTTCCGCAACCTGCTCATAGCTTTCTACGGCACAAGGACCGACGATGAATCTCTGATCGCCGTCACCGACTTTTTCGCCTTTAATGTCAACGATCGTATCTTCTGCTTTTTTCTTCCGGGAGACGAGCAACGCTTTGCTGTGATCCTCTTCTTGAAGCTCAAGGCCGGCTTTGAAAATTTCTTTGAAAATATGCTGGATTGTTGAGTTTTCAAACGGGCCGTCATTGCTTTCAATAATGCGGTTAAGCATTGTACGCTCTCTGACGGGGTCAAATCGGTTGACACCCTGTGCTTCTTTTGCTTTACCGATTTCTTTTACAACGGCTCCGCGTTCATTGATTAATTTAAGGATTTGTAAGTTTAGTGCGTCTGCCTGCTGTCTTAGGCTCTCTAATTCCTTGTTGCTCATCTTTTTCATCCCTTCTATGCTATGTTTTATTTTAATGGTTAACATGCATCTTACTACAGTTATGCGAAAATAGGAATATGAAACAATAAATTTTTTCACATTTTACTTTATCACCAAAACGCTTTTAAGCTTTTATGCGTTGAAGTAACGTATATTGTTATCCTACATGATATGGCTGAAATGATCAATAGTTTTTTTCAAAAAAAAAACCGCCGGTATCATCGGCGGTCAGTAAATTATGAAAGGTGCTGCTCTATTGCGTTTTTTGTGATTTGGGAATGAGACGCGTGCCATTTCACTTCGCCGTTTGTAATGACGAATACTTGCGGGCTTTCATGTTTCACGCCGTATGTCTCGGCGATATAGTTTGAAAGCGGCCGGCTGTCCTGCACCTGCAGGTAATAAGAAGGCACTTCTGAATGCTCCGATGCAAAGGCGTCAAACTCCTGAAACGCCGCATGGCTGATCGGGCAGGTTGTGCTGTGTTTCAAAAACACGAACGTGCTTTCTTTCTCAGCGGCATTTTTGAACTCTTCTTCTGACGATATCAGCTGCTTTGTCATGTCTGTTATCTCTCCTTATTGAAGATCAGCGATTTGCCTGACCGGCTTTTTCCCCTGCATCTTCCGCTTCGGTTTTGATGCTTTGGGCCGTGTCCTGCATTTCGCTTCTCGTCTCTTCGGCTTTCTCGGTTAGTGTGCTCTTAGAACGGTCTTTTAAATCCTTCACTTTATTCATAATCTGGCCTGACTGATCAGCTACCAGCTGGGTGATGTTAGATGTTTTGTCCTTGGCGATGCTGACATATTGAGAGCCTTTTTCTTTCGCGTCGGCCGTCATTCTGTCCGTCTTATCCTTCAATGCGGAAGCCTGGCTGCCGAGATCGTCGCGCAGCTCCTTGCCTGATTTAGGCGCCAGAAACAAAGCCGTTGTCGCGCCGATAATTCCCCCGATCAGCGTTCCGATTAAAAAATCCTTACTATTGATTCCATCTTTGCTCATTATGATTCCTCCTTAGTGGATTTTTCTTATGATTAAAGCGATGTTTTTTTCTTTTGCTTCCACTTGTCCCATATTTCCATAGCGGCCTGGCTCCAGGTGACAACCTGACTGATCTTATCCTGGTTCTCTCTGACAGAGGCCGAAACGGAACCGGCTGCCTGCTTTATGGATGTATTAAACTGCTGGACGGAAGTTCCCACTTCCTGCACAGCATGGACAACCGTATTTAATTTCTCTGATTTTTCCTGAATGTCTTCCGCGAGACGGTTTGTCTTATGTAACAGCTCGGTTGTCTCGGCGGTGATGCCCTTCATCTGCCCTTCAAGGCCGTCTAAAGTCGACGCTACGTTTGTTAAGGTCATCTGCACGGACTTTAATGTTTTTGACAGATAAATGACGAGGATGAGAAATGCTACGGCAATGAGTGCGACGCTTAAGTAAAGAATGATAATCATCTAATACCTCCTTATTGCAGGATATAATGGTATATACCCAATTATTAAAATGATAAACATATATGAAAGGGGCTGTATGTATACTATTTCTCCGTTTATCGGTAAATCCCTTTGCAGCACGCGCAAAAAAGCAGTGAGAGCCCCACTGCTTTTTTTGTTACGCTATGACGTTTTCATAGGCCCTCATATATTTTTGAATGTCTCCGGCGCCCATAAAGATCAGCACTGCGTCTTTATGCGCTTTTAACACGGATGTGTCATTCTCTTCAATGAGTTCTGCGTTATCGATTTTTTCCTGCAGATCCGTGATGGTGAGTTTGCCGACGTTCTCGCGGGCAGAGCCGAAAATGTCGCACAGATACACGCGATCGGCCGCGCTCAAGCTTTCTGCAAATTCATCAAGGAATGATTGCGTCCGTGTAAACGTATGCGGCTGGAATACCGCGATGATTTCACGTTCCGGATATTTTTGGCGCGCCGCCTCAATGGTGACTTTAATTTCAGTCGGATGGTGGGCGTAGTCGTCTATCAGCACCTGGCTGCCGATCACTTTTTCATTGAATCTGCGTTTGACGCCGCCGAATGATTCAAGTCCGCGCTTAATCATGTTCACGTCTATCTCTTCATAGTGGCAGAGCGCAATGACCGCTAATGAATTGAGGACATTGTGATGGCCGTATGCCGGGATGTAGAACGTATCGTAAAACGTATTGCGGACAAAGACGTCAAATGTCGTGCCTTCCGTATTTTTCACGATGTTTCTCGCTTGAAAATCGTTTTCTTCTCCCGTGCCGTAATAAACGACAGGCACATTGGCGTGAATTTTCGGCAGATACTCGTCATCACCGCAGGCAATGATGCCTTTGTTGACTTGAAGCGCCATGTTTTGGAAAGCATCAAACACATCGTCAATGTTGGCGAAATAATCAGGGTGGTCAAAATCAATATTCGTCATGATCGCATAATCAGGCTGATAGCTTAAGAAATGACGGCGGTACTCGCAGGCTTCAAATACAAAGTATTCACTGCTTTCATTTCCTCTGCCCGTCCCGTCTCCGATAAGAAACGAAGTCGGCTTCGCCTGCTGCATCACATGTGCCAAGAGACCCGTAGTGGACGTCTTGCCGTGTGCACCCGTAACCGCGACACTTGTATATTTTTTCATATATTCAGCTAAAAATTTATGATATCTGATAACAGGAATTCCTTCAGCGAGCGCCTTTGCGATTTCCGGATGAGAATCAGGGAATGCGTTTCCGGCGATTACCGTTAAGCCCGGTTTGATGTTATCGGGGCTGAACGGATAGATCGGGATATTTCTTTTTTCAAGGGCAGCCTGAGTAAAAATCTGCTTCTCGATATCCGATCCCTGCACCTGATACCCTGTATCATGCAGGATTTGAGCAAGCGGGCTCATACCTGTCCCTTTTATTCCAACAAAATGATAAACAGTCATAATCGTACCTCCAACAAACGTCTATCTGTTCCCCAGTATATGACGCTCATTTCATTTTGCGACCGCCGCGGGCGAAAAGCCCGCACAGCGGCGCTTCCATTTATTTTTACGTTATCGTCAGTATCTGTAACTTTCTTTTTGATTAAACCTGCCGCATGATATTTCAGCGCGTGACAGTGATGCTGTTTGATGGTCCATCCATTATCATACCATGTTTGTGAGAAAAATGAACGATATTCTTATTCTTGAGCAATGTCAGCAGCCGTAATCAGCACTTCGCGGGGTTTGCTGCCCTTCGCTTCTGAGATCATGCCTTCAGCTTCCATCATGTCAATCAGCCTCGCCGCACGGTTATAGCCGATCCTGAACCTTCTTTGAAGGCTGGAGGTGCTGGCGCTGTTTTGCTCCACGACAAATTGGCACGCCTCAGGAAACAGCTCGTCCTCTTCCTTGAGGGCGGTTCCCTGCCTGATCAGTTCTTCCTGTTCAAACAAATAAGAAGGCGGGAGCTGCTTTCTGACATGAGAGACGACGCGGTCGATCTCGCTGTCTGACACAAAGTTGCCCTGCAGACGCACCGGTTTTCCGGTACCGTTTTCCCAGTAAAGCATGTCGCCTTTTCCGAGCAGCTTTTCCGCCCCCGCCATGTCGATAATCGTTCTGGAATCGACCTGACTTGAGACGGAGAATGCGATCCTCGTCGGGATGTTCGCCTTGATCATGCCGGTAATGACATCGACAGACGGACGCTGTGTCGCGACGAGGAGATGAATGCCGCAGGCTCTCGCTTTCTGCGCGATTCTGGCAATGCTTTCTTCCACATCGTTCGGCGCGACCATCATTAAATCGGCAAGCTCATCAATAACCACTACGAGGTACGGGAGCTTTTCGCCTGTCTTATGATCGGCCGTTAATTCATTAAAGCGGCCGATATCTCTCACACCTGAATGAGCAAACAGTTCATACCGCCGTTCCATCTCTTCCACAACCCATTTTAACGCCGCGGTTGCAGCTTTGGCGTCCGTGATGACGGGGCTGACTAAATGCGGAATTTGGTTATAAGGCGCAAGCTCGACCATTTTCGGATCAATCAAAAGCATTTTGACATCGCTCGGATCTGCTTTATAAAGCAGACTGACCAAAATGGTATTGATGCAGACGCTTTTTCCCGATCCTGTCGCACCCGCAATCAAGCCGTGCGGCATTTTTTTCAAATCAATGACGACCGGGTTGCCGGAAATATCGACACCGAGCGCGGCTGTAAGCGGAGACGGATTCGTCCTGAAAGCGGCGCTTCTGATCATCTGCCGTAAATCAACGACCTTGCTTACGCGGTTCGGAACTTCAATGCCGATCGTGTTTTTGCCGGGGATCGGCGCCTCAATCCGAATATCCTTGGCAGATAAACTCAGCTTTATATCATCTGCTAAGTTTGTAATTTTGTTTACTTTCACTCCCGGCTCAGGATGCACTTCAAATCTTGTGACGGACGGGCCTTGTGTGACATGAACGACTTGGGCGCGCACATTAAAGTTTTTCAGCGTGACGTTTAAAAGCTCGCGCTGTTCTTCAATCCATGATTGGTCGTCATGTCTCTGCGCCGGCGGTACGTCCAGAAGCGACAGATTCGGGAAAACATAGCCCGCACCGCCCTCTGGCGTCTTCGCCTGCTTGTGTTTATCGCTTTTAAGCATCATGACGTTAAATGGAACACTGCGCTCTTTCGGCCGCTCCGCCGTTTTCACGGGCTGTTCGTGATTCTTCGTTTTTTCTTCGGCAGGCGGGGCCGGGGCTTCGGGCGGCTCGATGACTGCAGATTCAGGCTCCGGTTCAGAATGCTGAGGGGCTTCGTTGAACTCAGGCTGTTCATCTGCTTTTTGTTCCGCGTCAGCCTCAGGCGATTCAGACTGCGGCTGAACTTCCTCTTCAGCGGGTTCTGAGTATGTATATACCGGTTCCCCAGCGGTTTCAAAAGCTTGAGCGGCTTCCGTCTCAGACTGCTGATACTCCTCCTGCTGCGGCGCTTGTTCTTCTGTGTGTTCAGACGGCCGGGACGCTTCATACTCAGTCTCATTTAAAGGCTGCGGCTCGGTTTGTTCCAGCTCTTGTTGATCTGTATAGCCGGCAGGTTCCGTGCTTTCCGGCTGCTGCAGGTCTTTAGCCTGGCGCGGTTCTGATGCACTGTACACTTGCTCTTTTGCATTCTCAGCCTCAGTGTGCGGCTGCTCTTTTTGGGCGGCCTGGAATTCTTCCGTTTCTTGTTTCACAGACGGTTCCGGCCGGGTGTCCGTCTGTTTTGTCATGCCGGATGCTGTGAATGCGGGCTCTTTTTCCGTTTCCTGACCGGACTTTGGCGGAACAAATTGCTCCTCTGACAGCAATGTCACGCTCTCTTCACGCTGTTTTTGCGGATTAGGCGTTTTTTTAATGCTGTGCTGAGATTGAAAACCGTAGACCGGTGAAGGAATGGAGGACGGTTTAAAGGGCTTTTTCACCGGCTCCGGCTCTTCATATGTATGCTGTTTCCGCTCCCGCTCCATTTGCTCCTTCCCGGCGGCATATCCCCGGGACGGATGGCGGCGTTCATGCCTTTCCTGCTGTCTCTGTTCCGTTCGCTTATAGCCGTCCGGAACGACAGGAAAGCGGAAATTCCCTTTCGGATATTCGTAATATATTTTAGGATCTTCCATGCGCGTTAATTTGCCTTCTGGCTGATCCGGTATCTGCTGTTTCGGGATTTGGGCATGTGTGTTCGGTTCATGTTCATGCTCTTCTTCTTTTTCACCTAAAAATAAGTCAAAAAATTTATTCAGCCAACTCATGTTTAATCACTCTCTAACTCCCTTATTAGTAGTCTGGGACGATATTTAGTATACCACTGCCGGGCCGCTCAGAAAAGATTAAGCTCCCAACTGAAGAAAGCCGTTAAGCAGGCCTGCTTAACGGCTTTCTCTCACATCATTCGATTCTGTGCGCTTATTTATGGGAGTTAGAATTGAAATGCTTCGCCGGCCTCGCGGCTGTCTTCAAGAACGAGAATGCCTTTTTCCGACGGTGCATCCGGCAAAGCGAGTTCTTTCGCAGAGCAGATCATACCGCTTGACGGAACGCCTCTTAAGTCAGCGTCTTTAATGACAAGTCCGCTCGGCATCACTGCGCCGACTTTAGCGACGACGACTTTTTGTCCTTTGTCTACGTTCGGCGCGCCGCAAACGATTTGAAGGGTTTCCTCTCCCACATTCACTTGGCAGATATTCAGTTTATCCGCATTCGGATGTTTTTCTTTCGATTCAACATGACCGACAACAAATTTCGGAGAAAGGTCAACTGTCAGCGTTTCTGAAACACCGTTTCTGTTCAGTATTTCATTCACGTCCTGAACGAATGTCTCAGACAATGCGACAGGGCCGTTGTCCTCAATCTGTAAATAAGAAGATACGTTAAAAATATTAAAGCCCGTCGTTTCTTTTGTTTCTTTGTTAAAGATTCGGACGACATCGCCTTCTCTTTCATAGCCGATTTCTTCACGTGCTGCATCTTTAAGAGAGATCAGAAGCGTATCTCCCACACCTTCTTTATTGTAAAAAGCGTTCATAAGAAAAATCCTTTCTAATCCTTTTTCGGCCGGCTTTTCGCCATGATAAACACAGGTTCCAGTCTGCCTTCATTATAGAGAAATGAAAGGGCCGTAATCGGCACCGTGCCGCTTGCAAAGAAGCTCATGGACATTTGCCCTAAAATATCATAACCCGATTCATTTCGAATGTCAGCAAGTATTAATACATCCTGATGCGGGACAGAAATCGCTAATTCGCCTTCAGCGGCCTGTTTGTATTCATGAAGAATCGAATCATTGAGAATCCGGCTGGCGTCATAGCCGTCATTCGCTCTGAAAAAATAAAAATAATTGCCCGCAACCGTATCCTGTTTCACGACCGAAGGGAGCGAGCGGAGATTGAATGATGCCGTTTCCCTGATCCGTTCTTTTGTCCAGTTTTCTTTCTCAAGCATCCGGCTGTCAATTAAGCGGTACGTCTTGCCGAGATCAAGCGCGTAGTAGATTCTGGTTTCGGCGGTATGGTCATCATACACGAGCGGAATGCCGTCGCCCGTTTGATCAGGAAATGACGTGGAGCGGATCACCGGATAAATTCCGGCTTCCTTTCCGGACATCTCCTGTCCGCTTCCTCCCATCGCCTCCATCGCTTCTGACACATAGTAGACGATCTCGTCGATCGCTTCTTCTTTTTTCGTCTCCCACTTGGCGATGATCGGCGGAAGTTCTAATGTGATGCCTTTTTTGGTCGTTTGATCCTCAACACGGAGGGTGTCTTTTTCTCTGTCAAAAAAGAAGGATCGGTTCTCGTGCTGCAGGCGCTGTTTTAATAGATCCGACAGCTTCCTCGACGTCATCTTCAAAGCCCGTGGCCTCCTTTATGCTTTAGCAAGGGAATCGGTTAAAAATTGCTCGATTTCTTCTTTTGTTTTGCGGTCTTTGCTGACGAAGCGGTTCACTTCTTTTCCTTCGTTAAATACCACAAAACTCGGAATGCCGTAGATTTCCCATTCCGCACATGTATCGATAAATTGATCGCGGTCTACGTAGTAATAAGTGAATTCAGGAAAGTCCGCTTCCAGCTCAGGGAGAAACGGCTCCACAAAGCGGCAGTCCGGGCACCAATCCGCTGAAAACATAAATACCGCCCAATCGTCCTGTACCGCTTTTTGCAATTCTTCCGTGCTTTCAATCTTTTTCATTGTCATTCCTCCATCTGGATTTTGAGTTTTTTTGTATGCTGATGTTTGTCCAATTGGATCATACCAGACTGTTTACAGCAAGACCAACTATATGCAATATCATTATCATATTTCATTTGCATTATCAAGCAAGTTTCGTTTACCATTTTGCTTATAGCTGTACGAAAATCTGAATATGGAATAAGGAGGAGCAAAAGATGCAGTTTGTCGTATATTTAGCCGGTGAAATCCACAGCGATTGGCGGAACGAGATCAAGAACAAAGCAAAAGCGCTGCACCTGCCGATTACGTTTGTCGGACCGATGGAAAACCATGAGCGCTCAGACAATATCGGAGAAGAGATTATGGGCGAGCAGCCTGATTCTGTTTTAAAGGACGCCAGAGCTTCTGATATCAACAATTTCCGTACAGAGGTGCTGATGGAAAAAGCCGATTTTGTGATCGCCCTGTTTGGCGAGAAATATAAACAGTGGAATACCGCGATGGATGCTTCTTATGCCATCGCAAAAGGCAAGCCGCTCATTCTGATCCGTCCGAAAGAGCTGCACCATCCGCTGAAAGAGCTTTCCGGCAAAGCGAATATTACGGTGGAAACCGTCAATCAAGCGATGAAAGCACTCTCTTATTTATTTGAAACAGAATAAGCAGGCCGCCTTATGCGGGCCTGCTTATTTTTTCACACATTTTCTCTGATCGTTTCGACCGTCTGCTTGTCACTCGCCATGACCAGCTTAATGAGCATTTCTTTCGCCGCGGCATAATCATCGACATGGATGATGGCGGCATTTGTATGAATGTATCTTGAACAAATGCCGATGACGGCTGACGGAACCCCGCTGTTTGATATGTGAACCCGCCCGGCATCCGTTCCTCCGCCGGAAGCGAAATATTGATAAGGGATATTGTGCGTTTCCGCCATATCAAGGACGAACTCTCTCATCCCGCGGTGCATGACCGTCGTTCTGTCGAGTATGCGGAGCAGCACTCCCTCACCGAGACGGCCGAACAGCTCCTTATCGCCGCTCATATCATTTGCCGGGCTGGCATCAAGCGCGAAGAAGAGATCAGGCTGAATCATGTTGGCCGCTGTCTGCGCCCCTCTCAGGCCGACTTCCTCCTGAACGGTGGCCCCGGCGTACAGGTTGTTCGGCAGCTCTTTTCCGTGCAGCTCTTTTAATAATTCAATGCTTAATCCGCATCCGTAGCGGTTATCCCACGCTTTGGACAATATTTTCTTCTCATTGGCCATCGGGGTGAACGGGCAGACCGGCACGACCTGCTGCCCCGGTCTGATCCCCATTTTGACCGCGTCCTCTCTGTCATCTGCACCGATATCAATCATCATATTTTTGATCTCCATCGGCTTTGCGCGCTGGGCATCCGTTAAAATGTGGGGCGGGATGCTTGAGATGACGCCGATGACAGGTCCGTTATCCGTCTGAACCTCGACGCGCTGGGCCAGAAGCACCTGACTCCACCAGCCGCCGAGCGTCTGAAATCTCAGCATGCCGTTATCCGTAATCTGCGTTACCATAAATCCGACTTCATCCATATGGCCTGCTACCATAATAGTGGGCGCATCTTCAGCACCGCGCCTTACGCCGAAAACACTTCCGAGTCTGTCCTGCACGATGTCATCCGCATATTTCGCAAGCTCCCATTTCATAAAGGAGCGGACCTGATGTTCATTTCCCGGTGCGCCGGGAAGCTGCGTCAGCGTCCGGAAAAGCGTTTTCGTTTCCTCATTCATATTTTCCCCTCATTTCTATGTAATGCTTTTATTTTATTAGAAAAACAACTGTTTTCCAAGCGGTCAGATTGAATGGGCTGCCAAACCGCCGCTTTACTTAACACTGTCTGGCATCTTCTGTATAATAAAAACTACGACATAATTGGAGGTGCTTCATATTGAAATTACGTCATTTTCTCTTAGGTGCAGGAGTCGGATTATTCGCTGCCATCGCAGTGAAAAAGTATGCGATGAAACCTTATATCTCTTCAGAAAAAGCGCTCCGTATCGTGAAAGCGGCTTTTAAACAGCGCGGACCGATAGACGGATCGTGGATTTACACAGAGCCTGAGCCTTACCAGGTAAACGGAGAAACCATCCAGGTATACAAAACCGGTGTGACACGTTCGGCTTTCGGCGAGCTGGAGCAATATGAAGTCATGGTCAATGCAAAAACAGGCCAGATTGTCGATGTCATTGATTCTGTCGCCTCATAATTCGGACAAGCAAAAAATAAAGCCCAAAACCATCAGCGTTTTGGGCTTTATTCGGTTACATCGGCCGAATCCGTTTGTATACAGGGTGCCACATCTCGTCCTGCACCGTTTGGATCAGATCCTCGGGCTCCGTTTCCGCTACACCGTCCTGGATGGCCGCTTTCGCTACGGCTACCGCTACAGTTGCCGATACCGTCCTAAGATCTTCCACTTTCGGGAGCATTGGCGCCCCAGGCTTGCCGACATCCACCATACCGGCGATGGCATTCGCGCAGGCGACGAACATATTGTCCGTAATGAGTCTTGCCTTTGTCACAATCGTGCCGAGTCCGAGTCCCGGAAATACGAGTGCGTTGTTCGCCTGGCCGATATGGTACGTCACGCCGTTATACTCAACAGGCGGGAACGGACTGCCCGTCGTGACAAGCGCGCGGCCTTCTGTCCATTTAATTAAGTCTTCTGGTTTTGCTTCTGATAATGTGGTCGGATTTGACATCGGCAAAATAGCGGGCCGTTTGACATGTGAGGCCATTTCTTTGACGATTTCTTCCGTAAATGCGCCTGATACAGTAGATGTGCCGATCAGAATCGTCGGCTTGGCCTGACGGACCGTCTCCGCCAGATCAATTGATCCGCCTTCACCGCTGCGGCTGTACTCTTTCACTTCATCGGCAGGCCGGGCGTACGGAACCTGAAAATCACGCAAGTCTTTCATGTCATCCGTTAACAGTCCGTTTCTGTCGATACACCAAAAGCGGCTGTATGATTCTTCTTCGCTTAATCCGGCATGCACCATTGCTTCACGCAGCTGCTCAGCAATTCCGATACCGGCCGTTCCCGCGCCGAAGACGACGACTTTATGTTCTTTTAAAGGCACTTTTGATGCTTTCGCGCAGGCTAAAACAGCTGCAAGCGATACCGCGCCCGTTCCTTGAATGTCATCGTTAAACGTACAGACTTTATCTTTATACCGTTTCAATATGCCGCGGGCGTTAGCCGTGCCGAAATCCTCCCAATGAAGCAGCGCATTCGGGAATGTTTCGAGGGCAAGCGAGACATACTCATCAATAAAGCGGTCATATTTCTCGCCGCGCACTCTTGAATGCTGGTTTCCGACGTAAAACGGATCATTTAAGAGGCTTTCCTGATTCGTCCCCGCGTCCAATACGACCGCAAGCACTCGTGACGGGTCAATTCCGGCCGCTGCCGTATACACCGCAAGTTTTCCGACGGAAATGGCGATGCCGCCGACGCCCCAATCACCGATTCCCAGAATGCCCTCGGCATCTGTCGCAACGATTAAATCAATGTTTTCATTTTTTCCGAACTGCTGAAATGCGGCGCGCATTCCCTCAGGATCATCTATCGACAAATACAGACCGCGGGGTTTTCTGTACTCATGGCTGTAACGCTGGATCGCGGTGCCGACTGTCGGCGTATATACGATCGGCAGCATTTCGCCTAAATGATCATTTAACAGCCTGTAAAATAATGTTTCATTCCGGTCATGGAGAGCAGTCAAGTACACATTTTTGCTCAGCTCGTCAGGCTGCGAACTGAACTGTTCGTAAGCCCGCTTCACCTGCTCTTCGATTGTCAATACCTTCGGCGGCAGAAATCCCTCGAGTCCGAGTTCCTTTCTTTCCTCTTGTGTAAAGGCCACCCCTTTATTTAAAAAAGGAGTAGAAAGAACTTCTAATCCGCGCAGAGTTGTTTTGATTTCTCCATCTTTTGTCACTTGAAATTGATTCACCTGTCTCTTCCTTTCAAAGCAATTTGTCTTAGGTTTGCTTTTATTCCCGAAATTCATACAGGTAAATCATTTGATCCGCTTATTTTTTCTCCCGTTTGACAGACGCCGCCACTTCGCCGTCTTCGCCCCATTTTACGGCTCTGTAAATCGTGTCGTGATAGAAAATCAGCCAGGCGTCTTTCTCTGCCGCGAACGCCTGCCATTTTTGCTTTTGCGGAATGGAGGTCATCGGATAGTCATCATATGCCAGCACCCATAACGGATTTTTATGGGCGTTTGTCGGCATCAGGTCGGCAAAATGCACAGCCGTTTCCCCTCCGTCTTCTAACACAATGACACTGTGTCCGTCACTGTGGCCGCCGGTGTGGTGCATCGTAATGCCTTCTGTGAGCTCATACGCGTTCTCAAAGGTTTCGACCTGATCTTGTACAGCCTCCCAATTTTCTCTCCAGTATGTATTTTTCGATCTGATATTAGGGTTTTTCATTTCTTGCCACTCTGTCGCAGAAGTGATAATGCGGGCGTTCGGGAAAACAGAGACAAGCTCCTCTCCGCGGTATTCCGTCAGGCCGCATGCATGGTCAAAATGAAGATGGGTCATTGCCGCAATATGAATGTCTTCACAGGAAAGCCCGAGTTCACTCAGAGATTTTTTCAGATTGGACTCCTGCGTTACGCCGTAATTCCTTTTCTGCTTATCGGAGAATTTCCCTCTGCCGATCCCCGCGTCAACCAAAATATTCAGGCCGTTTTTTCTGATCAGAATCGGGTCTGTTCTTAATTCAATCTGGTTTTTGTCGTTTACAGGGTATTTTCTCGACCATAAAGGCTTCGGGACAACGCCGAACATCGCTCCTCCGTCCATATGCGTTACACCGCCGTCCAGCCATGTTAATGAAATATTCCCAATATTCAATGTCTCCATCTTGATCCCTCCTGATGTAATGGTAGCAAATGGAGAAATAAAAAAACAGACTCCCGCATCAGAGTCTGTCTTTTGTTCTCCATTCAACTTCAGCCCGGTAAATCGGCTGGCCGAGCGCGGAGAATTTTTCTTCGTATTCTGTCATAATATTGCCTTTCGGATCGCTGTTGTGCAGATCGAGACTGACTTCCTTCAGGAGCAGGCCGTATTCGGAAAAACTTTTCAAAGAGTATTCAAACAACCCGCGGTTATCGGTTTTGAAATGAATCTCACCCGTTTCGCCCATGACTTCTTCGTATTTTTTCAAGAACGCTTTAAAGGTTAAACGGCGTTTTTCGTGACGGTTTTTCGGCCAAGGGTCAGAAAAGTTTAAATATACGCGCTTGATTTCTCCCCGTTCAAATACGTCATTCAGTGTTTCCGCGTCTATATTTAACAAACGGACATTGTGAGCCCCGCTGTCCTTTACTTTTTGGACGGCAGTGACGATGACACTTTTAAACAGCTCAATTCCGATATAGTTGATATCCGGATTCTGCTTGGCCATTCCTGAAATGAACTGCCCTTTTCCCGTACCGACTTCAATATGGATCGGGTTGTCATTGCCAAAGACCGTGTTCCACCGCCCTTTATACTGAGCCGGATCACTGATGGCGATGTCAGCGTTTTCTGCCAGAAAATCATTCGCCCAAGGTTTATGGCGCATTCTCATATGATTGACACCTCTATCTATAATTTCGAGTAACAACATACCATGAAACAAAAAGAGCCGCAAGCGCCTTTTAAAGGCTCCGGCTGCATAAAAAAAGAGGCTCCCCGGTCCGGAACACTCATGTGATGCATAAAACCGCACCGCTTTGCACAATGTATGACACAGAAAGGATGTGTATATGAATCATGGGCTTAACAAGCGAACATCAGGTCCGGTTATTAAAGGACATACTGGCCGACCACCAGTTGGATTGCTGCGGCACGGTTGCCGAGTATGAACAGCTCGAGCGCGTCATCAAATCGCTGATGGCCAACACCGGGCTTGATTCAAATATAAAAAACGTGCTCGAGGATGTATACCGCTACAGCCAGTCAGGCATCACGGCCGATTCCATCGACACGCATATTCAGGAGCACCAAAACCATTTGTCCCAATGGGTGGAGCAGATGGATTCGTACTCCTGACTACTTGACAATCCGCTTCATCAGGGCATGAAGCTCTTCCATGGCATCATGATACGCTTTGTCATTCCCTTTTGATTTGTGCCAGGCGATGAAGGTGATGGTCTCTGATAACATGTACCACGCCATCCGCAGCCGAAGCCCTTCCGTGAGCTTCATGCCGTACATCCCAAGCCAGCTGTCCCACGCTGGCTCTTCGACGTAATGATACAATAAAGGGCCAAGATCCATGGCCGGATCAGCTATCATCGCGCCGTCCCAATCTATTAAATACAGCTGGTCGTTTTCAGACAAAAGCCAGTTATTATGATTCACATCACAATGGCAAACGACTTTTTCACCGAATTGCACCTGATCCACATGAGCTTCCAAATAAGCAAGGCCTTCCTGAATGAGCGGCGAAAATTGCCGCACAGCAAAGACGGCCTGCTTCAGCTGCGACAAAAGAGCGCCCGGATCGAGCGGTTCTTTCCCCAATCTTTTCAGCATGTCAAGCAAGGCTTTAGATGTGTGGATTTTGCGGAGCAGCTCAGCCACCGGGCGTCCGCTCATATCCTTCGGCTTCAGCTCTCTGCCCGTCATCCAATGCTGAGCCGTAATAACGTCTCCGTTTTCCATCCGTTTCGTCCAAACCAGCTTCGGAACAATGCCTTCGGCGGATAACACGGCTAAAAAGGGCGAGCTATTACGTTTTAAAAAAAGCTGTTGGCCGTTATGTTTCGCATAATATGCATCTCCTGTAGCTCCTCCGGCGGGGAAGATCTCCCAATCGCTACCTAGTAATTGTCCCAACCAGTTCATATCAATGTTCAACCCATCATTTCTTAAAATATTTTAGAATAGGCCTCCAGCCTTTCTCTTTCGGCGGAGCAGCCTGTCATAAACAATTTCTTGAGAATAAAAAAGACAGCTATTGAGAGTCTCATATGCTAATCAATAGCCGTCTTATAAATTTTAGCGCTACAGCACAAACTTCGTCAAGCAAAACTAGCAAGAACACGTATGAATTCTGAAGATTTATGCCGCAAACGGTTCTTTGCCGAGAAAGATTTGACGGGTTTTATTTTTATTATGTTTTTATTTTTAACGGCGCCCCGCCCGGCATCAGCCGAAACGGCGTCGTTCCGACCAGTTCGCCGTCAGCGTGAAACGGAATTTTCCCATCTGTTTCAAAAATGAATTCCTTCCCCTTTATCACCGTCACTCCGTCCATTTTGATATGCCGGCCAAAGCTCATCGCCCATAAAAAACGATACAGCGAGAAAAAGGACAGGTTTTCCGCAATGACAATATCAAAATTGTTTTGGCGGGGATTTGCAGAAGGCGCCGCTTTCATACCGCCTCCGTAATAAGGATGATTTGCCGCAATGACAAACCAGACATTGCGGAATTCATGCCTTTGGCCGTCTGCCGTGCATGCAAACCGGAACGGCTGAAATCCCGAGGCCGTATGTATATGCGCAAGCGGGTAAATCACAAAACCGAGACGCAGAAACCGAAGAACACGCGAAAACGGAAACTCCGCGGCTGCCTTCGAAACCGAGGCGTCAAACCCTACAGACAGGTGGTTAATAAAATAAAGAGATTGTGCTTTGTCATGAAAAAAGTTGATGCTTCCCCCGAAAAATTTCCGTGTGAGCGGGCGGTGCAGACCTTTGATTTCATGGAGGAGCGCCGACTTCTTAACACCGAGGCCTTTGGAAAAGTCATTGTACGAACCGGCGGGCACAAAGGTCAGTTCAATCTGATCCATTCCTTTCAGTCCGTTAATGACTTCATGCATCGTGCCGTCACCGCCGATGACAAAAAGCCGCTTCAGCTTATGATCCTGCATCGTTGAAATCTGTCTCGCCAGCACCTCCGCATGCCCGGGATGTCCGGTCAGAAAGGAGCGGTGGCTGACACCGCGTCTGGTCAGCTCTTTTTGAACCGATTTCCAGACACGCCGCCCCCTCCCGCCTCCTGAGACCGGATTAATAATAAAAAACCATTGACTCATCGTTTGTTTTCACCTGCTTCATTGAAGAAGAGACAGCCTCCAAACGTCCGTTTTAATCAAGCCATTCCTGTCTCCGGCTTGAATCGCTCAAGCCGTAAGACAAAAGTGCCTTCGCCGCCTTCAGCTGATGGTGCTTGATCGGCGCCGTATTTTTCCGCTGCTTTTCCAGCCACTCTGCGGCGGTCCGTTTATCGGCTATATCCAGCCCGAATGGCGGCTCCGGGTAATCAAAATAAGACGTTCTGCTGAGCAAAAGCTTCCTGACGGGAATGTCGGCCTGCTTTTCTTTTACGATTTGCGAAACGACCGAGCCCGTGCGGTTCAGGCTGAGAGACGGATTTAATACTTGGCGCGTGCTGCCGGAACCCCTCTCTTCCCAAAAACGATGTTTTGATCCGATATATACGCTGTCCTCTTCAGCTTCCATAAAAGCAGCGCAGAAAATCTCCAGCGGGGAGATGATGATGATGCTCAGCTCGACGGACGCCTGCTGGATTTGAAGAACCGGATGATACATCACAAAATAGGAATCGGGCAGCTTTTGAGCCAGCATTTTTAATATCCTGTCCCTCTTGACCGCCTGCGAAAGCTCAGACTTTTGAGAAAGCGTGGAGCTCGCCCATTTTAATTGAAAGTCATACAGCTGTTCTTTGAAAAAAGACGCGAGCTCAGACTTTTGAGACGGAAGATGTCCGAACAGCGCCTCTTCTTCCTCCGGCTCATCAAACCATTGGTGCCTCTTTTCATTTATATCGGCCGTTATTTCTTCTTTTCTCTTTTTTAAGAAAAATTTTTTTCGGGCCGACGTTTGGCCGGTTTCACCGCCTTGAGGCGTTTCTGTTTCTTTTTCTTCTGTTTTCCGGTCATACGCTTCAAGGAGAGCCTCCCAGCGTTCTTTCTTCAGCCGGATAAACTGGTTCATATAATGATATGGATCAAGCTCATATCTTGATATGCAATCGTGAATTTTGATGATCTGTGCCATGTGATTTCCCCACTCCGAATATTTGTTTATGTCAATTGAAACTGTGCGATTTCTTCGTATTTTGGCGACCGGTCAAGGTGGGTCTGAAACAGGGAAAATCGGCTGACGGCGCTTTGCACCCTGCCGCTTTCAAACGGCACATCGTCCGGAAACGGCCGGTCTCCCGCCCACTTCCGCGCCATCGTCATATGAGGATGATACGGCCGTTTTTCCACTTGAAAACCGGCTTTTAAAACAGCCTGTTTTATATTTTCCCGCAAATCAAAGAGCCGTTCATTCCGTTCAGGTTCTAGGTGAAGCACTCTCGGCTGTCTGCGGTCGCCGAAAACATCCAGATGCTGAAACTGTACGGTAAACGGCTGCGCTTTCGACGCAGCATATGTGAGCAAAGGCAATAGTTTCGCAAGCCGGGCTTCATCCGCAGCCCCGAGAAAAATGAGTGTAATATGATAGTCATGCGGATGCACCCATTTTTTGAATGTTAACGCCGGCTCCTTTCTGGCTGCTTCCCAAATCGGTTCAGCAATGTCAGCAGGAATCGGAATGCCGATAAAATAATGCGGCAATGAAGCTTTCATATGAGGATCTCCCCTCTTTTGTTATGGTGTTATTATAAAACGGATACGCGGAGAGGAGAACCCTGTCCGCTTATTATGATAGGATATTATGTACCGAACGTTTTATACAGAAAGGAATGAGCCGGTCTTGAAAATCGCAAACAGCACGGCGGAGCTGATCGGCGGCACACCGATCGTAAAGCTCAATCGCCTTCAGCCAGAACATGCAGCTCAAGTCTATTTAAAATTAGAATCATTTAACCCAAGCGGCAGTGTCAAAGACAGAGCGGCTTACAATATGATCATTGAAGCGGAAAAAAGCGGGCATTTAAAACCCGGCTCTGTCATCATCGAACCGACAAGCGGCAATACAGGCATCGGTCTGGCGATGAACGCGGCGGCCCGCGGCTACAGAGCAATCCTCGTCATGCCTGACACGATGACGAAAGAACGCATCAACCTGCTTAAAGCGTACGGCGCCGAGGTGGTATTAACGCCGGGGGCTGAAAGAATGCCCGGCAGCATCAAAAAAGCGAAAGAACTCGCCGAACAGATTCCGGGAAGTTTTATCCCGATGCAATTCGATAACGGCGCAAATCCGGACGCCCACCGAAAAACGACCGCGATTGAAATCTATCAGGCCGTTCAGCAGCTCAACAGGCCGCTCGGTGCTTTTGTTGCAACGGCGGGAACGGGCGGAACTATTACCGGAACCGGAGAAACGCTGAAGGAGCTTTTCCCTGATATGATTGTTCATGTCGCCGAACCCGCGGGATCGCCGGTACTGTCCGGCGGAAAACCCGGCGCTCATAAGCTGGTTGGGACAAGCCCCGGATTTATTCCCGGCATATTGAATCAGGACGTTTACGATGAAATCATGAAAATATCTGATGAAGATGCGTATACGACAACACGGCGCCTGGCCCGGGAAGAAGGTATACTCGTCGGCCCGTCTTCAGGCGCCGCCTGCTTTGCCGCCATTGAAACCGCAAAACGCCTCCCTTCCGAACAGATCGTCATCTGTATGACGGCCGATACGGGAGAACGTTATTTATCAACGGATTTATGGTCATTTGAATGATAAAAAAGGGATGCCGCTTTCGGCGTCCCTTTTTGTGATCACTTGGCAAGCTCATAAATGGCTTCGGCGTATAAAGCGGTTGATCGGAGAAGATCATCAATTTCAATGTACTCATCCTTTTGATGCGCGCTGTCAGGCCGGCCGGGGAACAGCGGTCCGAACGCCACGCCCGCCGCAAGGGATCTCGCATACGTTCCTCCGCCGATTGAAATCAAATCCGCTTTCTTTCCCGTCTGTCCCTCATAAACCTTTTGAAGCGTCTTTACGAGCGGATGATCGGCAGATACGTGGTGCGGTTTGCTGTCTTTAAATTCTTCAAGCCGAAATTCAGCAGCGGACATAAAGGCATCACGAATCACTTGGCTGTCCGAAGTGACGGGATAACGGATGTTGATGCCGAGTTCTCCGCCCTCACCCTTTCTGTATGTAAAGATGCCGACATTCAATGTAAGCTCTCCGCTGATGTCATCCCTGCAATCAATCTTCAGCTTTTTGCCCCGTGTATCATTTAAAAAATAGTCACTGACGGTTTTGACAAAGTGTTTTCCGGCTTCATCCAGTTCCGTTCCGTTAAGGCATTCAGCAAGCTTTAAGCCGGCATTGACACCATTATTCGGTTCCATCGCGTGGCATGATTTTCCGAACACCCGAAGCGTCAGTTTTCCGTTTTCCGAAACCGCTTCACCTTGTGTTTTTGACTGCTCCAGCCAGTTGCTGAAATATGCGTGCACGGCATCCAGGCCGGCCCCTTCAATGACCGCTTCAGCCGCATCCGGCACCATGTTCAAGCGCAGCCCTGAACGGAATGACAGAAGCGCGTTTTTTGCGTCTTTGTCAGAAGTTCTTTTTGCAATACGCAGTGTGGCATCTATCATTCCTTTTTCCGCGTTAATGATCGGAAAATCGGCGTCAGGGGCAAATCCGATGTCAGGCATTTTTTCGTGTTTGAAATAGTGGTCCACGCATCTCCAATCACTCTCTTCATCTGTTCCGATGATGATTCTCACGCGTTTGGATAAAGGCAGCTGCATGTCTTTGACGATTTTCAGCGCGTAAAACGCCGCCATTGTCGGCCCTTTATCATCAATGGCGCCTCTGGCATATATCCGGCCGTTCCTGATTTCGGCTGAAAACGGATCGCTTGTCCAGCCGTCTCCGGGCGGAACGACATCGACGTGGCACAGAACGCCGACAATTTCGTCACCCGTCCCCCACTCAATATGGCCCGCATAGCCGTCAAGATTTTTGACGGTGAAGCCTTCTTTTTCACCGAATTCCAGCAGTGAAGTCAGGCTGGCATTGACGCCTTCCCCAAACGGCCGGCCGGGGCCGGCTGTTGATTCGTCCATTACGCTGTTGATCTGTAAAAATTTCTGCGTGTCTCGGATGAGATCTTCTTTGTTTCGGATAACTTCAACTTCCCAGTTCATCACAAATCCCCTTTCTTGATAAAGACTTGCAAAATGTTCATAAAACGAATAATATAGATGATGTTTTGAAAAAATGTTCGTCATTGGAGGTACTTATGTTTCATCTCGACAAGCATCAAACGACAATAAAAAGAGAAATTACCGCGGGACTGACCACCTTCTTTACAATGGTGTATATCATTGTCGTCAACCCGGTGATCCTTTCAAATGCGGGAATTCCGTTTGACCAGGTGTTCACCGCCACGATTATCGCTTCCATTGTCGGAACTTTATGGATGGCTCTCGCTGCGAATTTTCCGATTGCCATTGCCCCCGGCATGGGCTTAAACGCGTATCTCGCCTTTCATGTTGTCGGCGCAGGCAGCGGCATTTCGTATCAGACGGCTTTCAGCGCCGTATTTATCGCGGGAGTCATCTTTATCATTTTATCGTTAACGCCTTTAAGAAAACAACTAATAGAAGCCATTCCGGGCAATTTAAAATACGGAATTACGACCGGCATCGGCTTATTTATCGCATTTATCGGTTTGCGCCAATCCGGTATCATCACGGCTGATAAATCTAATTTAGTCGCACTCGGTGATCTTCATTCACCTGCCGTCATTTTAACGCTTATCGGGCTTATCATCAGTATCGTGCTGATGGTGCTGAATGTAAACGGGGCTCTGTTCATCGGTATGGCGCTGACCGCTGTCATTGCCTTTTTGACCGGTCAGATTCATTTTACAAAAGGGTTCATGTCCTTCCCGCACCTGCCTGAGGGGCTTTTAATAACAAATCCGTTCGGAGCCCTCGGGGATGTCGTGCACCACGGTCTGTACGCCGTTGTGTTTTCTTTTCTTCTCGTTACGATTTTTGACACGACCGGCACCATGATCGGTGTCGCCGAACAGGCAGGATTGATCAAAAACAATCAGCTGCCGAATGCGAGAAGAGCGCTTTTGGCTGATTCGACCGCTACGACGGTCGGAAGCATTTTCGGCACCAGCCCGACGACCGCGTTCGTTGAATCTTCAGCAGGGGTGGCCGCCGGCGGAAGAACGGGCCTGACGGCGCTGACGATTGCCGTTATGTTTGCCGTTTCCATGTTTTTCAGTCCGCTTGTCAGCGTCTTATCAGAAGTGTCCGCCATTACGTCACCGGCTCTGATTATTGTCGGCAGCCTGATGATGGGAGCGGTGTCGAATATCCGCTGGAATGAGCTTGATGAAGCATTCCCGGCCTTTCTCGTTATTTTGGCGATGCCTTTAACATCCAGTATTTCAACCGGAATCGCGCTCGGCTTCATTTCATACCCGCTTGTGAAGCTCGCTAAGAAAAAATGGCGCGAAATCCATCCTTTAGTCATCATCTTTGCGGTGCTGTTTTTTATTCAGCTTTTTATTTTGAACGGACATTAAAAAAATCCCTTTCCTTTTTCGGAAAGGGATTTTTCACATATAGAGGGCGGAAAAAACCGCAGCAATGAGGCACCATCCGGAACAGATGATTTGAATGAGGGTTAATACGCTGTTTCTCGCCCGGAAATAGTCATCACTGTCTCTTTTGATACCGCTTAAAACCGGTTTGTCCGTGATCCGGTCAAAGAGAAGCGACGCAGCATATCGGCTGACCAGTGTAAATAAAATGAGGGCTGCCGGCTTCAGCAAAAGCGGAAGAACGAGAATAAGAGCCGTAAAAGCCGCGGTTAAAAGGTAAAGCTGCCGGAGATACCCGCCATTTCGGATCAGCACTTTAAAAAACAATTCTTTCCACGCCGTATACGCCGATCGTTTTGTAAAGATGTGCTTTGAGCCGGGATATAAAAACGGCTTGCTCCGCCCTTTCTTTTTTACATTCGGCAGCTGTACATCATGGCTGAGCATCAAAACAGAGGCGGCGAATGAAAGCTTGCGCCTGTTCTCCTCAAGCACTTCTTCCTCAAAAGCTGATAAGGACTCCGCTTCTTTCCAAGTCAATAGAACGGAGCAGATGAACAATATACATCCTGCCGGCCAAAGCCAGTACAACTCGGCGGCAAACCGGATCATGAAACACGCGCCCGCCAACAGAACCGCCGCTTTCAGCCAGCCTGCCGCCTGATGTCCGACTGTCTGCCGTCTGATTTTTCTTTGCCGATGCACTGCCAATATCGCAGCATGAAAGCCGGACAGACAGCAAAAAATGCCTGAATATGCCGAGAAGGTGCAGTCACCGTACTGGCGCCATAAGGGAAATAACAGCACGGCAAGCACGCCCCATTTGATAAGTGAAAGGAACATCGAATACAAAAGCGCGTACCGTTTCAGCTTTTTCATCAGATATTTTGCATGCACCAAAAACACATGATCCGCTTCTAGCAAAAAGGTATGAATAAAACCGGTGCATAACAGCAGGACACTGAAGACATACAGCCAGCCCCAGCCTAATACTCCGGCAGCTCTATCAAGAAGCCCCCTGCCGTTCAGCCATTCAGCATATTGATAAACGGCCAATGCGGCAGCAGGAAGAACGATATATAGCGCGACCGTCCAATCAATGACCGTCTGAAACACCTTCCATTGATACCGCCAGAAATGAAACATCCTTTGAAAAAACAAAGCCCGCCCGGTCATCGCTGACTGCTCCGAACCGCTGAATAAAAGCAATCTAACAATGAACGGCTCCCCGTTTTTTCTTGAAGCTCCGCTAACGTGCCTTGAAGAAGCAGAGCGCCCTGATCCAGCAAATAAAACCGGTCGCAGATTTTTTCGGCGGTATCCAGAACATGGGTGCACATTAGAATACCCGCGCCCCTTTCCTTCTCAGCAATCAGCATGTCGGTAAACAGCTTCGTTGAGATCGGATCAAGTCCGATAAACGGCTCATCAATGATGTAAATATCCGGCTTCGCCAAAAACGCCTGTATGAGCATCAATTTTTGCTGCATCCCTTTTGAAAAACCGGAAGGCAATTCATGTTTTACCGCTGTCAATGAAAATTCATCAAGCAGCCGCCCGGCCCGCTCACGGCACTCTCCGGCTTCTATCCCCCGCAATGACCCTGTGAGTTCAAGATGCTCCCAAAGCGTCAGTTCTTCATAAAAACTCGGACGCTCCGGTATGTAAGCATAGGATGAATCATTCCATTCAATACCGCCTTCTATATCCCTGCACAGCCCGAGAATCGCCTTAATCACCGTACTTTTCCCCGCCCCGTTTGCCCCGATTAACCCGGCAATTTCCCCCGCGCTGACCGACAGAGATACATTTGAGATCACCTTCGGCCTGTCAGCATAACCGGCGCAGACGATGTTTACATTCAATAAGTCTCCCAAGCTTTCTCCCTCCCCCGTTTTCATACGGACACGTATAAAAAAAGTTTCAGTTTCCATAATAATAAAAGCGGGCCGGGCATAGTAATGCACCAAGGCGGCGCTCAATTGGTAAAAATTATCTGCGCTTATTCCTAGATTCATGTCCGCCATATCGTGTATAATGGAGGCAGTTAAAAGAGAAAAAACAGAATGTCTGCCTTTGTTGCTTATTCGTACGAAGTTTTAGAGTCGAAAGTTGTGGTATATCAAGTCCATCCGATCTTATGATAGGGAGTGGTTTTTTGAAACCTTCAACAAATCGTATGCTGACTCGGATTAAATCAGTTTACATGTTCATCCAGGAAAAAGGTCTTGTGACAACACAGGAACTGGTTGATGAATTCGGCATTACACCTAGAACCATTCAGCGAGACTTAAATGTGTTAGCATACAATGATCTTGTTCATAGTCCTAGCCGAGGCAAGTGGGAGACAACACGAAAAAAAGTAAAAATTACATCTTAAGCGAACAATTACATAAGGCCTTTTTCGGCCTGACATGCTGCAAGGCAAAGCAGCGTCTTTGCCTTGTTGTTTTTTGTTCCTCTATATAAAAAGCCCAAAACAAATCTGTTTTGGGCTTTTCTGATATCGATTACACTTCAGTATCTTTCAGCGCTGCAAGCTCTTCTTCAGTCAGCTCGCGAAATTCTCCCGGCTTAAGCTCCGGATCAAGAGAAACAGCCCCCATCGAAAGCCGTTTTAAATAAGCCACTTCATTTCCGACAGCCTTTGCCATCAGCTTCACCTGATGATACTTGCCTTCTGTAATCGTCAAATGAATGACCGTTTCATCAGGGCTTTGAGTGATGGTTTCAACGGCTGCCGGCTTCGTCTTATAGCCCCCTTCAATGACGACGCCTTTTTCCAGATTGATGATGTCTTCCGGTGACAGAGGTGAGGTTAACCGGACCTCGTATGTTTTAGGCACGTGCTTTTTCGGAGAAAGCAGACGATGAGCGAGCTGCCCGTCATTGGTCAGAAGCAGAAATCCTTCGGTATCCTTATCAAGACGCCCCGCCGGAAACGGTTCGAATCTCTGTTCTTCTGGCGTCAGCAGATCAACCACCGTTTGCTGGCGGCTGTCTTCTGTAGCTGACAGCACTCCTTGCGGCTTATTCATCATGACATAAATAAATTCCCGGTAGTCTGCCGGCTCTCCGTATACCGTGATGTCCTGTTTATCGGGATCGACATGGGTTTTCACATCTTTCGCCGGCTCTCCGTCAATCATGACAGCCCCTGCCTTGACGATTTTTTTCACATCTTTTCTTGAGCCGAATCCGCTGTTTGAAAGCAGCTTATCAAGTCTCATCCTGATCCTCTCCTTTAAAAAGAAAAGCCCGCAATAAGCGGACTGTTCATTATTCCTCAATGGGCGGAATGCCTGCCTCTTCTTAAAACCCGCGGCAGACGGTTTCCAAACATTTTCTGCAAAAATCCGATTCGGTACGCGGCAAACATGTACACCGCACCGCCGACAGCAGCACAGACAAAGACGACAATTGCCGCATGCAGCTGGCCGCTTTGGTACGTTACGAAGAAACCGAGCAGCCATTGAGTCAGCTTGACCGCGACTCCCATCACAACGGATAAGACCGCAATTAAAATGACCCGCTTCATAAGCACGGTATACGAATAGCCCGCATGGCGCTTAATCATAATAAAACCGTACAGAAGAGAAGCGATATAACCGAGCGCCGTTGCCAATATGGCGCCGTCTCCCTGAAACAGTTTGATCAGCGGCACGTTCAGCACCACTTTTATAATGACGCCGATGAAAAGGCTCACGACCGCAAATTTCTGCTTATTAATCCCTTGCAGGATCGCGGCGTTTACTGTAAACAGAGAAAACAAAATCGCGACAGGCGCGTACCAGAACAAAATATCCTGTCCGATATCCGGACGAAGGCTTTCAGAACCGTAGAAGAACGTATAGGCCGGCCCTGATAACACCGACATCCCGACAACGGCGGGGATAACCAGAAACAGAATGATCTGCATCGTCTGGTTAATCTGCTGGTTCAAAAGCTTATAATTCCTGCTCGTAAATGATTCGGTTATCGTCGGGATCAGCGTCAGACCGAAAGCGGTCGCAAGAGAAACCGGAATCATGACAAGCTTCGGCACATAGAGGGTAACAATCGCCAGCATGTCCTGGCTGATGTCCTTATGGCCCGCCGCAATCATCGCTTTATTAAACGTATTCGTATCGATATAAGAATACAAAGGAATCGCCAGTCCGACAAAAACGTAAGGAGCGGCATAGCTGAAAAGCTCAATAAACATTTTTTTATAGCTTAAGTTCGCTGACGGGACGAGGTTCGGCTTCATCGCCAGAAGATCGCCCTTCCGCTTATTCCAATAAATATAAAGGACGACAAGCCCTCCGAATGATCCGATCAGCGCTGCGAAAGTCGCATATCCGACTGCGATGACAAGGCCGCCGTTAATCACTCTTAAAATCAAATATGTTGCTCCCAATAAGAAGATGATCCGGGCAAGCTGCTCCACAACCTGAGAAACGGCTGTCGGCCCCATCATCTGGTGGCCTTGGAAAAAACCGCGTACAAGACTCATAATCGGCACAACCAAAAGTGCCAGACTGACCATCCGGATGACATAAACGACGTGGTCAATCGTAAGCCCGTTGTTACTTGCGCCGCCGAGAGATGTTTCCGCAAAAAACGGCGCCGAAATATAAAGAATCGAAAAAGCGATCATCCCGGTAACGAGCATAACCGACATTCCCGCTCTCAGCATCCGCCTGCTCGTCTCATAGTCTCCTTTGGAATTATATTTCGAGACAAACTTTGAAACCGCGGCGGGAAATCCCATCGTGGCAATGTTTAAAAACAGTGTATATTGATTATATCCGTATTGAAACAAAGCTCCGCCCGTCGCTCCGACCATCGCTCCGAACGGGATCAGATAAATCATCCCTAAAATCCGCGATATATAGGTGCCGAGCGTCAGCACGAACGTGCCCCTTAACAATTTGCTTGACATGTTTCCTCATCACCATTTTCTACGAAGATTCAACTTTTCTATTTTAACACAATTGGGCAAATAGACGGTAATAATTACAGCGGGAAACTTTTTGGGAAGCTTTAAAAACACAAAACACGTTTATGGAATCCCTTTCTTTCGCTATAATAGCAGGAAGCGGACATTTCCGCCTATTATACGCGAAAAAGAAAGTTGTTGATGAAATATGAAACATTATGACGTGATTGTGATCGGCGGCGGCCCGTCCGGTTTAATGGCTGCCATTGCCGCAGGTGAAGAAGGGGCAGATGTTCTATTAATTGATAAAGGAAACAAGCTGGGACGGAAGCTGGCGATTTCCGGCGGCGGGCGCTGCAACGTGACCAATCGCCTCCCTGTTGAAGAGATTATCAAACACATTCCCGGCAACGGCCGCTTTTTATACAGCGCATTTTCCGAATTTAATAATGAAGATATTATCGCCTTTTTTGAAAACCTCGGCATTCAGCTGAAAGAAGAAGACCACGGGCGCATGTTCCCGGTGACGGACAAAGCACAAAGCGTTGTCGATGCGCTTTTGAACCGTTTAAAAGAACTGAATGTCACCATCCGCACAAATGAAAAAATCAAAGAAGTGCGGTACGAGAATGGCAGAACAGCGGGCATTACGACAAACAATGACGAACACATTAACGCACGCGCCGTCATTATCGCGGTCGGCGGAAAATCAGTCCCCCATACCGGCAGCACCGGAGACGGCTATGCATGGGCGGAAGCGGCCGGGCACACCGTGACTGAACTCTTTCCGACAGAAGTGCCGGTTACATCGTCAGAGCCGTTTATTAAGCAAAAAACCCTTCAGGGGCTGTCTCTTAGAAACACGGCCGTCAGCGTCCTGAATAAAAAAGGCAAACCTGTCGTCACACATGTGATGGACATGCTGTTTACCCATTTCGGCTTGTCAGGCCCGGCCATTCTCCGCTGCAGCCAGTTTGTCGTCAAAGAACTGAAAAAGCAGCCCGAGGTCAAGCTCCGCATCGATCTGTTTCCCGGCATCATCGAGGAAGAGTTATTTCAGCGGATGCACAAGGAGCTGAAAGACGCGCCGAAAAAAGCGCTCAAAAACGCGCTCAGACCATGGATGCAGGAACGGTACCTGCTTTTCCTTCTGGAGCGGAACGGCCTTGATCCTCAGATCAGCTTTACGGAGCTGCCGAAGGATCAATTCAGGGCGTTTGTCAAAGACTGCAAACAATTTACGGTGTCAGCAAACGGAACGCTTTCTTTGGACAAAGCGTTTGTCACGGGCGGCGGTGTTTCTGTAAAAGAGATTGAACCGAAACAAATGGCGTCTAAAAAAATGGAGGGCCTATATTTTTGCGGGGAAATCCTTGACATTCACGGCTACACCGGAGGCTATAATATCACGTCAGCTCTTGTTACGGGCCGTCTCGCCGGCTTGAATGCAGGACGTTACTCACACTCGCTGTAAAAAGTTTTAAGTACATTACCGTGAGCGTCCCCGTTGAAGATTGACCAAAAACATGATAGAGTTTTCTGCGTTTTGTTTCACCTGATTGAGGGAATAGGAACAAAGGGATGATCTGCAATCGTACGATCATACTAAAGCAAATGGCGTATTGAAAAAATAGTCAGAGGGTGAGAACGTTTGAAGAAAAAGAATATCTCCAGTGTTTTTTGGATTGTGATCGTTATCACAGCCGCTGCGGTTTTATGGGGAGTTATTTCACCTGACAGCCTGCAGCAAGTGACAGATACGGCACAACGTTTTGTTACGGATTCTTTCGGCTGGTATTATCTGCTGGCCGTTTCAATATTTGTCGGTTTCTGTCTCTTTCTCACCGTGAGTCCGATCGGCAAAATAAAACTTGGAAAACCCGGGGAAAAACCGGAATTCGGCTTATTATCATGGTTTGCCATGCTATTCAGCGCAGGCATGGGAATCGGCCTTGTATTTTACGGGGCTGCGGAACCGATCAGCCATTACGCGATCAGCTCTCCCTCAGGTGAAACAGAAACGCCCCAAGCTTTTCGTGATGCGCTCCGGTATACGTTTTTCCATTGGGGGCTGCACGCTTGGGCCATATACGCCGTCGTCGCTTTATGTATCGCATATTTTCAATTCAGAAAAGATGCCCCCGGTTTGATCAGCAGCACACTGACACCGATTTTAGGCGATAAAGTGAACGGTCCGATCGGCAAGACGATTGACTGTATCGCCGTATTTGCAACGGTTGTCGGTGTGGCGACAAGCTTGGGGCTCGGCGCGACTCAGATCAACGGCGGTCTGCATTATTTATTCGGCATTCCGAAGACATTTTCCATTCAGCTGATCTTGATCGTTGTCGTGACCGTGCTTTTCTTAATTTCTGCGTGGAGCGGAATCGGCAAGGGAATTAAATACTTAAGCAATACCAACATGGTGCTCGCGGGTATATTAATGCTTTTCATGCTTATTGTAGGCCCGACGGTGCTGATTATGAACTCATTTACCGATTCTATCGGCCAGTACATCCAAAATATCGTGCAGATGAGCTTCCGCTTGTCACCGAATGATCCCCAAAAACGCGAATGGATTAACAGCTGGACTATTTTCTATTGGGCCTGGTGGATTTCCTGGTCTCCGTTTGTCGGCATTTTTATCGCCCGTGTATCAAGGGGCCGGACCATCCGGGAATTTTTAATCGGTGTGTTAGTGACACCTTGTATATTGGCCTTTTTATGGTTTGCGATTTTCGGCGTATCTGCAATGGATCTTCAGCAGAAAGGCGTCTTCAATGTCGCCGGATTGTCGACGGATACGATGCTGTTCGGCGCTCTCAGCCACTATCCGCTCACAATGGTGACATCCGTGTTGACGCTTGTTCTGATCGCTGTATTTTTTATTACATCAGCCGATTCAGCGACATTTGTGCTTGGAATGCAGACGACATACGGCTCGTTGGACCCTTCAAACCGGGTGAAAGTCACATGGGGCATTATCCAGTCTGCCGTGGCAGCGGTTTTATTATATTCCGGCGGCCTTGCCGCACTGCAAAACACGGCCATTCTCGCTGCGGTTCCGTTTTCAGTCGTAATCCTTCTGATGATCGTGTCTCTGTACAAGTCATTAGCGAGTGAAAGAAAAGGAATCAAACAAGCGGAGAAATACCAAAAGCCGAGAAGTCCCCGCGTCAAAAAAGCATAATGCACAGTGAAGCCCGGCCATTCGTCCGGGCTTCTTTATTTCCGATATAAAATGAGAGCGGAAAAACAATAAAGCTGCTCCCCTTCCGGATCACAGGCTGCCGCTACCGTATATTTGATATCAACGAGCTGTTCTTCAGAAATCCCCTTTAAAAATGAATTGACTTCAGTCTGCAAATCCTTTTCATGCTCCTCATCAAACACAGCTATCTTCAGCACGTCATCCTCTCCTTTCCCTATCAATTTATTCCGGTAGAAATGAATTATGATAGAGAATAAACAAGTTTTTCTTTTTTACTGATCTTTACTAAAAATAACCGAAAATCGTTATTGAAAACGCTTACTGACATGTGATAATATCATTTTAATCATAACCAGTTCGTTTCTATTTAGTAAATTTTTAGTAAAAAGGAGGTGCAAAATGGTCCGCCTCAAAGATATTGCCTTACAAGCATCTGTATCCAGTGCGACAGTATCAAGAATTTTGAACAGAGATGACTCTTTGGCCGTGACTGAAGAAACAAGAGAAAAAGTCCTGCGGATCGCCGATGAGCTGGGCTATCAGCCGGCGGCAAAAAAACGAAAGAACCGCAGCCGCAGCGATTCAGCGCCTCTGATCGGCGTTGTCAGCTGCCTGTCACCGGAGGAAGAACGGCAGGATCCTTATTTCTCAGCGATCAGAAAAGGCATTGAAGAAGAATGTTTTCATCAAAAAATCTTTATCACTTCTTCTATCCATCTCGGTTCTTTCCAAGAGCAATTATTTCACGATTTGGACGGTGTGATCGTAATCGGCAGCCTCCAAGACGAGGCGCTTACGAATATCTGCGCCGCTTTCAAGCATGCGGTATTTATCAACGGCACACCCGATCCCGCCCGCTACGACTCCGTCAGCGTGGATTTTTATGCCGCAGCGCAAAAGGCGATAGAACATCTGCTGTCACTCGGCTATCAGCGGCTTGGCTATATTGGCGGCCGTGAGCGGGAGCATACCGTCATAAACGGTATAAACAGCAATCAAACGATTGAAGATAAGCGTCTGACCGCTTTTTTACAAATGGCCGGCGCCGAGCCGGAGCATGTGCTCGTAGGCGAATACAGCATGCACGAAGGTTTCCGGCTGATGAAGGAAGCCATCAAAGGCGGGAGTCTGCCTGACGCTTTCTTTATCGCAAGTGATTCAATGGCCGTCGGCGCTTTAAAAGCCTTGCAGGAGGCCGGCCTTCAAGTCCCGCGTGATACAGCGATTGTCAGCTTCAATGGCATTGATGAAGCAGAATACGCCAGCACGCCGTTATCAACGGTAAAAGTATACACGGAAGAGATGGGCCGGACGGGCGTCAAACTGCTTCTCGACCGTTTAAATGGCAGAACCGTCCCGCTGGCCGTGACGCTTCCCACTTCACTGATTGTCAGACAAAGCTGCGGTTCACAAGAAAGGAGGTGACGTTTCCCGCAGCGTTTATATCATATTTAAAGGAGGAAAAGATGAAACGCTTACTGGTTTTGTTTCTTTCTTTTACTTGTATGATACTTACCGGCTGCTCGGCAAAAGAGAGCAGCTCAGGAGAAAAGCAGAAAACCTTGACAGTCTATTCGACCATTTCCTCAGACAGCGAACGCGCGGTATTCAGAAAATTGGCTGATGCATTCCAAAAAGAACATCCGGACATTCAAGTAAACGTTCATTTCCCAGGCAATGACTACGAAAATATGATGAGGGTCCGAATGGCGGCCGATGACATGCCTGATCTTTTCGACACGCACGGCTGGGCCAAACTCCGCTACGGAGAATATACAGCCGATCTCAGCGGGATGTCTTGGACGAAGCGGCTCGATCCGAATTTAAACAGCATGCTTAAGGACACCAAAGGCAAAATATACGCCTTCCCTCTGAATCAGGCAAAGGACGGACTGGCCTACAACCGCACGTTGTTGGAAAAGTACGGCATTAAACCGCCGGAAACGATGAATGATTTGATGAAGGCACTGAGACAGATTAAAGAAAAAAGCGGCGGAACAGTCACCCCCTTCTGGTTTGCCGGTTATGAAAAAAGTTCATTTGCCCAATATTACGATCAATTCGCCGCACCGCTTCTCATCACAGATCCCGCTCACCGTTACAAAAAACAGCTGTTAAACGGAAGCTTCCGCTGGACACACTTCACCTATTTATCTGACAAACTGAAAGAGATGCAAAAGGAAAACCTGCTTAATATAGATGCCGTGACAGCAAAACGGTCCCAGCTCATCGAACTGATGGCGCAAAACAAAATCGCCTTTACGCTGCAGGGGGGCACCCTCGGCCAAGACGTCGCGCAAATCAATCCGAAGGTAAAAGTCGGCATCATACCGACCCCGGCTATCCACAAGGGAGACGCACCGGTATGGATCGGGGGCGAACGTTATACGCTTGCGGCATCCAAGGATTCCCCGCGGCTTGAAGAAGCGAAACAGTTTATCGCATTTATGGCCCGTCCCGAAAACGCAAAATCAATTGCCGAAGCGACCTCGCTCCCGGCCGGATTAGTGAATGTGCAAACGGACATTTTCTATGCAAATGACTATAAGCGCTATCAGCATATTAAGGTGCAGCCTTATTTCGACCGGCTTTATTTGCCGAACGGAATGTGGGATGTGATGGGAACAGCCGGACAGGAGCTGATGGCTGATATTTTAACTCCTGCTGAAATTTCGGCGAAACTCGGCAGAGAATATAAACGGCTCCGTCTTCAGTCTGATTCACAAGGAGCTGAAAAAGAATGAGTAATCTTGCAAGAGAAACTGCCGGATATCAAAATAAGAAACCTGTAAAACCCGCGTCACTATGGTGGATGTACGTTCCTGCTCTTGCCACGGTTTTTATTTTTATGATTTTTCCGTTTGTCAAAGGCGCTTTTATCACATTTACAAACTGGAACGGTTTTTCGCAGACGTATCAGTGGGTGGGTATCACTCAATATAAAAGGCTTTTTACAGACCCGGACACGTGGCTCGTTGTGAAAAACACTTTGCTTTACGGACTCGGAAGCACTTTTTTTCAGAATATGCTCGGACTTTTATATGCTTTGCTTTTGAATCAGAGCTTAAAAATGAAGGCGATCACAAGAACGATCGTCTACCTGCCCGTCATTATCAGTCCGCTGATTATGGGATACATTTGGTATTTTATTTTCTCATATGACGGAGGTGCGCTGAATGATGTGCTTGGCGCGCTGGGAGCCGGTTCTGTCAATGCCCTGGCAAGTCCGTCGGCGAACCCTTGGATTATCGTCATGATTAACACCTATCAATACGCAGGCATTGCGATGATTGTGTATTTGGCAGGGCTGCAAAGTATTCCGAAAGATTATTACGAAGCGGCAAAAATGGATGGCGCGGGCGGTCTTCAGCCGTTTTTCACCATTACCCTGCCTTTACTGATGCCGGCTGTCACCATCAACATGATCATCAATATCATCGGGGGGCTGAAACTGTTTGATGTCATTTTCGCGCTGACCGCAGGCGGGCCGGGCAATTCTTCTCAATCAATGTCGACGTTTATGTATGATTTATATTTTAAACGGCAGGATGCGGGATATGCCGCCGCCCAAGGTGTGTTTATGTCCATCATTATTCTCGTCATCAGCTTTACGGCTCTCGTGTATTTCAAGCGAAAGGAGACGGAAACGTCATGAAAACAGCCCGAATGCGGATCTTTACCCTATTGGCTGCCGTCATCTCATGCGTTCATATTGTCCCCTTTTACATTCTGCTGACCACGTCCTTAAAAGCAAAAGGAGACTACAGTTCAAAATGGTCGCTGCCTTCCGCTTTTTCTTTTCAGAATTTTCGTGAAGCATGGGAGCGGGCCTCTCTCGGGCAATCCTTTCTGAACACGATCATCATTACGGCCGTTTCCGCCGCTTTGTTAATTTTCATGGGTTCGCTTGCCGCATATCCGCTTGCAAGAAGAAATACGAAGCTGAATAAAATCGTCTTCGGCCTTTTGATTTCAATTATGATTATCCCGCCTTTGACTTCCATGGTTCCTTTATACAAGATGGTCGCTGATGCGGGGCTGATCAATACGCATGCCGCAGCCATTCTCATTAATACGGCTGCATATATGCCGCTGACCGTTTTCTTATATTCAGGGTTTATCCGCTCTTCCATTCCGAAAGAGCTTGAGGAAGCGGCCCGGATGGACGGCGCGGGATTGATCAGGACTTTCTATACGATCGTGTTTCCCTTGTTGAAACCGATTACCGCAACAGTCTGCATCATTTCCTGCGTGTTTATCTGGAATGATTACCAATTTGCGATTTTCTTTTTACAAGATCAAAAGGTGCAGACATTGACCGTGGCTATGGCGGGATTTTTCGGCGAAAATGCGAACAATCTCCACTTAGTCGCTGCAGCCGCGATTATGGCGATGCTGCCGATGGTCGTTTTGTTTTTGGCGCTTCAAAAATATTTTATCTCAGGGCTGTCCTCCGGGGCGGTTAAAGGCTGAAAAGAAAAGGGAGGAATTTCTGTTGAAGAAAATTACGTTTATCGGAGCCGGAAGCACGATTTTCGCAAAAAATGTGCTGGGAGACTGTTTACTGACTGAAGCTTTAAACGGATTTGAATTCGCGCTTTACGATATTGATGCTGTGCGGCTGAAAGAATCCCAGCTCATGCTTGAAAATATGAGAGACCGATATAATACAAGCGTTTCTATCATCTCTTATGATGATCGAAAACAGGCGCTTAAACACGCCGGCTATGTGATAAACGCCATTCAGGTCGGCGGCTATAAACCCGCGACGGTCATCGACTTTGACATTCCGAAGCGGTACGGCCTCCGCCAAACGATCGCCGATACTGTCGGAATAGGCGGCATTTTCCGCTCCCTCCGCACCATCCCCGTTTTATTTGATATCGCAAAAGACATGGAGGAAGTCTGTCCGGATGCATGGCTGTTAAACTATACAAATCCGATGGCTTCTCTGACCGGCGCGATGCTCAGACATACAAATGTGCAAACGGTCGGCCTGTGCCACAGCGTGCAGGTCTGTACGAAAGATCTGTTTGACTCACTCGGCATGGATCACGAAGGTACGGAAGAACGCATTGCCGGCATCAACCACATGGCTTGGCTCTTGGAGATCAAAAAAGACGGAATTGATCTATATCCGGAAATTAAAAGACGTGCCCGCGAAAAACAAAAGACAAAACATAAAGACATGGTTCGATTTGAACTGATGGATAAGTTCGGCTGCTACGTCACGGAATCATCTGAGCATAATGCCGAATATCACCCGTATTTTATAAAAAGCCGATATCCGGAGCTGATAGATGAACTCCAAATTCCGCTTGATGAATATCCGAGGAGATGCACAGAACAAATCAAAAATTGGGAAACGATGAGAGACGGCATCATCAACAATCAAAACCTGACGCATGAACGCTCGAAAGAATACGGTTCGAGAATTATAGAAGCGATGGAGACGGGGCATCCGTTTATGTTCGGCGGCAATGTGCTGAATACGGGGCTGATACCGAATCTGCCGGCGAAAGCGATCGTAGAAGTGCCGTGCGCCGCCGTCAAAAATCAAATTATGCCGTGCTATTCAGGCGAACTTCCGGAACAGCTCGCGGCGCTCAACAGAACGAACATCAACACACAGCTTTTAACCATTGAAGCGGCCGTCACTTTAAAAAAGGAAGCCGTCTATCAGGCGGCGATGCTTGATCCGCATACGAGCGCCGAGCTTTCCATGAATGACATCATATCTTTGTGCGATGACTTATTTGAAGCGCACAAAGACTGGCTTCCGGCTTATCATTGATCTACGCGATCCGGCCCTTGAGGGGGCCGGACGCTTTATATGTTCAGCACCAGTTTGACCGTCTGTAAAGTGTGTCCTTTAAAGTCTTCTTCAAATTCACATACCCATTGAAATCCTTTAGCCTGATAAAAGGACAAGGCGGGGCGGTTCTCTTTTTCTGCATGGACATAAAGCTCTTTTATCCCGCCGGACTGTCTGATGCATTCTTTAAGAAGTGCCGTGCCTATCCCGCTTCCCTGACAATCCGGATCAATATAAATAGCAGCGAGCTCCGCTTTCCCGTCTTTTTGAACCGAGGTGGCATTTGCAAAACCGAGATGTTTTCCCTCTTTTTCTTCTGCCACAAGGAACAGTGAATGACGAAGCCGGCGTTCCATCATCTCATCCTGATAGGCGGATTCGAGAAACTGATCCTGAATGTGTCTGGGGATAATCCCTTCATACGTATGATGCCAGCTTCGTTCCGCGATTTGCCGGACCTGTTTGATATCACTTGCTTTCATAGCGCGTATGACCGGTTTCACCTGATCGCCTCCCGTTTTTTTCTATAAAAAAAGAAGAAAAGACGTGCATCCCTTTTCTTCTTTCACTTCACAACGTTATTTCTTCGGCTTTGTTTCGCCTTCCCATTCCAGCATTCCGCCTTCAACATTAACCGTACGGAAGCCCTGCTCATGTAAATACATACAAACGTTCATGCTTCTTTTTCCGGAACGGCAGATAAATACATATTCCTTGTCCTTGTCAAACGCATCCATCTTTTCTGGGATGTCCCCCATGCGGATATGAACAGCCTGCGGAATCATTCCTTCGGCGACTTCTTCATCTTCTCTGACATCAATCAGATACAGCTCTTCTCCCGCTTTTAATTTTTCTTCAAGTGCGGCTGTGCTGATTTCATTTATTTTCAATATGTGACACTCCCATTCATCTTTATGGTGTAAGTATACCAAAGCCCGCGGTGCGATTTCTATGATAGAGGCCTGATAAAAAATCCCCTCTCTGTAGGAGAGGGGATTCGTCCGGTCAGTTTGCGACGATATTGACAAGCTTGCCCGGTACGGCAATGATTTTTCGGATCGTTTTTCCTTCAAGCTGCTCTTTTACTTTTTCGTCAGCTTGTGCGAGCTGTTCTAATGCTGCTTTATCAGCATCAGCGGGAACCATTAATTTCGCTTTTACTTTTCCGTTCAGCTGGACGACGATTTCCACTTCATCATCCACCAGTTTTGATTCGTCATAAGCAGGCCAGGCTTCGTATGCAATCGAACCTTCGTGGCCGAGTTTTTCCCACAGTTCTTCCGCCAAATGCGGCGCAACAGGAGAAAGCAGCTTCACAAAGCCTTCGACATATTCTCTCGGCAGTTCATTCGCTTTGTAGGCTTCATTAATGAAGACCATCAGCTGAGAGATGCCCGTATTAAAGCGAAGAGCTTCGTAGTTTTCTGTCACTTTCATAACCGTTTCATGATAGACGCGCTCAAGAGTTTCGCCCGCGCCTTCTGTCACTTTGCCCGTCAGCTCGCCGTTTTCCTCGATAAACAAACGCCATACACGGTCAAGGAAGCGGCGCGCTCCGTCAAGACCTGATTCAGACCAGGCGATAGAGGCGTCAAGAGGCCCCATAAACATTTCGTACAGGCGGAGCGTATCTGCTCCGTGAGACGCCACAATTTCATCCGGATTAACGACGTTTCCGCGGGATTTACTCATTTTTTCATTATTTTCCCCGAGAATCATTCCTTGGTTATACAGCTTTTGGAACGGTTCTTTCGTCGGTACGACACCGATATCATAGAGGAATTTATGCCAGAAACGCGCGTACAGAAGGTGAAGCACGGCATGCTCCGCTCCTCCGATGTAAATATCGACAGGCAGCCATTTATCCAGTTTCTCAGGTGAAGCGAGCTGATCCGGATTTTTCGGGTCGATAAAGCGAAGGAAATACCAGCAGCTTCCTGCCCATTGCGGCATCGTGTTCGTTTCTCTTCTGCCTTTTCTGCCCGTTTCAGGATCAGTGACCTCTACCCACTCTTTAATGTTGGCAAGCGGTGATTCACCTGTTCCGCTCGGTTTGATCTCATCGGTTTTCGGCAGAATCAGCGGCAGCTCTTCTGCCGGAACGGCTGTTGAAGTGCCGTCTTCCCAATGAATGACCGGAATCGGCTCGCCCCAATAGCGCTGGCGGCTGAACAGCCAATCACGCAGACGGTATGTCACTTTTTTCTCACCGTTTTTCGTTTCTTCAAGCCAGGCGATCATTTTTTCAATCGCTTCCGCTTTATTCAGTCCGTTCAGAAAGCCGGAATTGATATGTTCTCCGTCTCCCGTATACGCTTCCTCTTCCGTGTTTCCGCCTTTTACGACTTCTTTGACAGGCAGGCTGAACACTTTGGCGAATTCAAAATCGCGTTCATCATGCGCCGGCACGGCCATTACAGCGCCCGTTCCATAAGAGGCGAGGACATAATCAGCTATCCAGATCGGCAGCTTTTCCCCGTTTGCCGGGTTTACCGCATATGCGCCCGTGAAGACGCCCGTTTTTGTTTTCGCAAGATCCGTCCGTTCCAGGTCACTTTTCGCCTGAACTTCTTTAATATAAGCGTCTACCGCTTCTTTTTGTTCAGCCGTCGTGATGGCCTCCACAAGCTCATGCTCTGGAGCCAGCACGGCATAAGCCGCGCCGAACAGCGTGTCCGGTCTTGTCGTAAACACCGTGAATGTGTCGTCAGTGCCGTCGATCGCGAAATGGACGTTTGCGCCTTCTGAGCGTCCGATCCAGTTGCGCTGCATGTCTTTAATGCTTTCAGGCCAGTCAAGCTCTTCTAAATCTTCAAGAAGCCTGTCCGCATAAGCAGTGATTTTCAGCATCCATTGTCTCATCGGGCGGCGTTCAACCGGATGGCCGCCCCGCTCGCTTTTACCGTCAATGACTTCTTCGTTCGCAAGCACCGTTCCGAGTGCCGGGCACCAGTTAACCGGCACTTCGTCTACATAAGCGAGACCTTTTTCATACAGCTTGGTGAAGATCCACTGCGTCCACTTGTAGTAGTCAGGATCAGTCGTATTGATTTCACGGTCCCAATCATATGAAAAACCGAGCGATTGGATCTGGCGGCGGAAATTATCGATATTGTGTTTCGTAAACTCAGCCGGATCATTCCCCGTGTCAAGCGCGTATTGCTCGGCGGGAAGCCCGAACGCGTCCCATCCCATCGGATGAAGCACGTTGTACCCTTGCATGCGTCTCATGCGTGAAAGAATATCGGTTGCCGTATAGCCTTCCGGATGCCCGACATGAAGGCCGGCTCCTGAAGGATACGGGAACATGTCAAGCGCGTAAAACTTCGGCTTGTCACTCTCTTCGCTGACGGCGAACGTTTTATGCTCCAACCAGTAATTCTGCCATTTCTTTTCTATTTTTTCGTGCTGAAAACTCAACGCAAAAACCTCCTTCTGATTGAATACGGCGTATGTAGTCCAAGTATTGACGGGATAAGGAAGATGATATTCAGATTATTCTAAAACTAAAAAAAACTCCCTCATCCCAAAAAGGGACGAGAGATTTTTGTTTCCCGCGGTACCACCCTCGTTAGCGCGGTTTTAAGCCGCACTCACTTGATACTTTTAACGCAGTTATGCGTCAGCGGTTTTGCCGCTGCAACTCTGAGGCGAGTTCGGAAACAGACTTGATTGACTTGCACCGGCCGTCAACTCTCTGACTGCAAAATCTGCTTCTTACTGCTCCTCTTCACTGTTCTTATCGCTACCGTAATCTTACCTGTATTTTATAGAATTCTGTTCATAAGTGCAAGCAGGTTTGTATACAATGGGAATGTACCCAGAACGGGTCATGAGCGGGGATATTATTTTGATGGAGGATTTTTTTGCTGGTGTGGTTTTGCTTCGGCCGAATCACTGTTTTGTTCCCTGACAAAATCAAAGCTCCTGAGAACAGCTTCTCCGCCGTAGCCTGCGATTATGGATAAGATGACGAGTTGAATTCCTGAATCGGGGTCAGCGGATAAGACAAGTAAGATGGAAGCAGCCATTCCGATAAAACCATCTTCCAAAAAACCGAGATAGATAAACCGCTTTGTCATTCTGGGTTTCTCCAGCCTGCCTCTTTTTTTCACATGACCGAGAACCCCCATGATTCCTCCAATTACACAAGCAATAATTACCTGATGCAGCATCTTCATCACCTTCCTAAAGCCCTTATTTAGTAAAGCGACTTCAGGCCATCCAGCCCCCTTACGAATACGATGATTTTCGATATCTACATACCGGCGAATGAGCAGGAAAGTAAAAAGCTTGTTTCTTCCATTATATGTGAACACATGATCGGTAAGCTTGATGCATTAGATTCATTTTTCACCCAGTGACAATGACCTAGTCACTTACTTAGCGATGATGTGCCTTCCCCTTATATATTCAGTGTATATGAGGACAAGCCCGAATGACAAATTGCAAACTGCGGCTGCTTGAAACAGAACATGTGTTATGCTACGGTTACTGTAGATTCATTTAAAAAGGGGAGAAACAATGGCTGAAAAAAGTGCACAGCTTTACGGCCAAAAGGGGGTTTTATATGGCTGACTCAAATGTACTCGGAAATCTGGAGCAGCTGGAGCTTATCAAAAAGGCGCTTGATCACGCACGCATCGGCGTGGTGATTACAGACCCCTCTCTTGAGGACAATCCCATCATTTATACGAATCAGGGATTTATGGATATGACAGGCTATTCTTCCGAAGAGATATTAGGTAAGAACTGCAGATTTCTGCAAGGAAAAGAAACCGACCGAAAACAAGTCGCGAAAATAAGAAAAGGCCTAAAACATAAAGAAAAGATCACGGTGCGGCTGAAAAATGTCAAAAAAGACGGCACCCCGTTTTGGAATGAACTCAATATTGATCCTCTTTATGTTGAAGACAAGCTCTATTTTGTCGGTTTTCAAAAAGACATCACAGAGCAGAAAGAGTACGAAAAGCTTCTTGAGGATTCCCTCGGAGAAATTGCGACGCTGTCAACGCCGATCGTTCCGATTCGAAACGGGATCTCCGCCATGCCGTTAGTGGGGAATTTAACAGAAGAACGATTTGATTCCATTGTGACAACTTTGACAGACATATTAACCGCATCTAAAGATGATTACTTAATTATAGACTTATCAGGTTTAGCTGAGGTAAACGAACAGACCGCAGACCGGATTTTCAAATTGCATCATCTGCTTAATTTAATTGGCACAGAATTGATCATCACCGGTATCAAGCCTTCCCTTGCCATGAAAATGAATCAGCTTGATGCCAGCTTTACTTCATTAAAGACGTATTTAAATGTTAAGGACGCCGTCAACGTGCTTCCGCTCTTATAAATAAAAAATCCCGCCGAAACAGCGGGATTTTTTATGTCGTCATCGCACTTGGACGTTTTGTTTATTAACGGTTTTCAGACGTTTGTCATACAGCACCGTCGCTAGGATGCTGACGACAAGAAGCGCCATCAGGAACAAAAGCAGCACGCTCATGCCGTATTGATCAACCAGCACGCCTCCAAGGAGCGGCCCGATCATTCTGCCGCCCGTCGCCGCACTGTTGACGAACCCTTGGTAAAACCCTTCTTTCCCCTTGGGCGCAAGCTGATTGGCAATAGTAGGCACGGCAGGCCAGACAAGCATTTCTCCGATCGTTAAAATCACCATCGCGGTAAGGTACATCGGAAAGTGCTTGGCGCCAAGGAGCACGCCGAACGAGACGATAAAAATACAAAAGCCGATGACCATCTGCGTTTTTAACGCCCCGGACCATTTTTTCAGAACAGCACCTATAAGCGGCTGTCCGGCGACAATCAGTATTCCGTTTACGGTCCAGAGCACACTGTATAATGAAAGCGGCATACCGATGCTTTGAGTATGTGACGCAACGGTTGTGGACCACTGCGAATAGGCAATCCACCCGAGAACATACCCCCCGCTCAGTATAAGAAGCGCCGTAAATTTCGTTCTGCTGCTGACAGGCTCGTAGTCCAGTACAGAGACCTGGCCCGCATTTCCGGTTTTAATATTTCGAAACCCGAAAAATACGATAAGGAAAAACAGCACATACAGCAAAGCATTGGCTAAAAACACGTACGTAAACGAGTACGCCGCAACCATTCCGCCGAGTGCTGAACCGACCGCGACACCTGCATTCTGAGCTACATAAATCGCATTAAAAGCTCTCCGTCCGCCCTCTTTCCAGACCGCTCCCGCCATGGCGTAGCTGGCCGGAAACACGATGCCGGAACCGAACCCGACAATGACGAGCAGCCAAATATAAACGGGCCATTGGTGAAACAGAACGAGTCCGAGAAGACTTGCCAAGGTGATGATAATACCCAGCATAATGGATTTGAATCCGCCGATTTTATCAAACAAAAATCCGCCGCATAAATTCCCCGCCACACTGGCTCCGGAATTCAGCATCAGAACAACCCCCGCGACAGTCAGCGATTTCCCTAAATGATTATGAATATAGATCGTATTCAGCGGCCACAAAAAAGATGCGCCCGTCACATTGATAAACATTCCGATAATTAATATCTTCAAAGCGCGCGGCATACCGATCCCCCTTTCTCTATAAAAAAACCCATGAAAAAACGGAAACCGCAAGCTGCAGCTCCGTATCGATCACGTTATCATAGCAGATTCATTTTATCGCCGCGGACGCCTTTTTACAACATCAGAATCTGAAAAAAATAATGCCGGAATGTTGAAAAAATTACAAATGATCGGCTTCACAAACATAAACGGGATTCATGCTCTTTTTCTCAGCAGCCAAAACGGAATATACAGAATGAAAAAGCTCAGCATCACCGCAGCTTCCATTGAAAGAAGATACCACGGCCAAGGGCCGAGAACATTCAGAAGCGAAGCGGTCTTCGGTTTTTTCATTAAATAGAGGTAGTTTGCATTCAGCACATGGTCAATCAAAAAGACACACGCCCCGTACAGATTTACAGTCAGCAATGACACCCAGAGCGCGCGCACCGACGGCCTGTACTTTTGGGCACCGGCCATAAACAGACAGGCTAGAAACACACAGCCGTGCGAGATGAAAAATACGATGTACCGAAAATGAGGGAAAGAATACGCCCCTAAATCAGGTGTGGCCATCGCTTGTATGGCGCTGCCCAAGCCGGCAAAATAGAGAAAGGCGAACAGCTTTTTGCTTTTTGTCATGACCATCAGCATCGCCAAATAGACGGAAAGGTCGCTCAGCTGCAGCGGCAGAGATGTTTTCAGCGACCAGGCATGATGCCATAGCAGCCATATATGATAGCTGATCTGCGACACAGCTAGAAGAATGAACAGCACATATCGGAAAACGCGATTCGGCCGGCCGTGATGGAGCTTTTTCCGGAATACGATCACGCATACCCCCAGCAATCCGATGATCAACAGCGTGAAAATGTGTTCCTTAGAAAAAAGATGAAAAGCCCCTGTTTCAGATTTCAATTGAAAATACTTCTGCATAAGGCTCCCCCGCGCGAAAAAATGACGTATGTCTATTCTTTTAAAAATCGCTTTTTTCTATTCATGCAGAAAAAAGCCCCGCACAGCGGGGCTCCTCAACCTGTTTTACAATGCGGACCGAATGACCTTTTTATAATAAAGCACCGACAGCATGCCGAAAATGGAGTACAGCAGCGTGTACAGCGCCATGACGATAATCATCGGCGTCCATACTTCCGTTCCGAATAAAAACCACCCTGACTGAACGGCAAAATAGCTGTGGAACAGCCCGAGAACGAGCGGAATGCCGAAATGATACGCCTGCTTCCGGCGGATGCCTTTCAGCAGATCTCCCGTTGTGAAGCCGAGCTTCCGCAATATCGTGTAATCAGCCTTCTCATCCTCACACTCGCCCATTTGTTTAAAATAAAGGATACAGCCCGAAGTGATCAGAAAGGTTAAGCCTAAAAATCCGACAATAAACATGATCAGCCCCATATTTTTCTTTTGGGTGTCAGCCGTTTCAAACTGTGAAAGGGCGCCGTCTGAATAATGCTGCGCCTGAAACAGGTCATCAGCTTTTTGGACGTCCTCTTCATGTTTGAGTGTAATGCCGAAAAACCGATTTGATTTTCCCTGAATGGACGGGTCGATATCTTTCTCGATCCTGTCAAATACGTGCTGCGTGACGATAACGGTCGGCAGCCCTCCGCTTGTAAATGTATATGACAGGAGGAAGTCGTTCTTCAAGCCCTTATACGCCAGCGGTATTTTATCCGTTTTGCCGTTTATATCAATGGAACCTGACGTTTTCAAGTCGAGAAATCTTTTCATCATATCATTATATCCGGTAAACACGGCTTCTTCGTCGGAGAGTGACACTCCTTCTGCGTCTTTCTCGCTGACAATCGGCAGCGCCAAGCTGGACGGGTCTTGTTTGAAGCTTTTCATATCGCCGTTTACGATATTCTTCATATTGACACCGGCTTGAATGGTCTTGATTGTTTTTACTTTGTGTTCAATTCCGTTTTTCTTCAATAAAGCGGTAAATGAGTCAGTCTCCTTTTGGTTATCAAACGCAAAGTCCGCGGCTGTATTTTGCTCAGCCGATTTTTCCGCGGAGTAGTACGAGATATAGCTTAAAGACAGTAAACCGATTGCCAGCGCCGAAAGCGTCGTAATAATCGTCAGCAGCACGGCGTTTGACTTCATCCGGAACATGATGGATGACAAAGACAGAACTTCACTGACATTCAGATACCCGCCTTTTGATTTCCGGATGAGGTTCGCCAGAAAGCTGACCGAACCTTTATAAAACAGATAGGTTCCGATAATGACCGAGCCGAGAATAAACACCATTGCCGAAAACAGTTCATTCATGGTTGTAAAACTGCCTCCGAATAAATCTGCGGACACGGCATAGCCGGCGATAATGGCCGCAATACCGATGACGCCGATTGTCATCTGCACCCAAGAGAGCCGTCTTATACTGCTTTCTGACGATGACGCGGTTTTAAATAAAGACAAAATGCTTTGCCGTTTAATAAATAGGTAATTCATCATCATAATCAGCACATAAATTGCCCCGAACACAATTAACGTCTGAACGAGCGCCTTGCTTGAAAAAAACAGTGAGACAGAGGCTTTCACACCGACTGTATGAAACAGCATCATCATACATAATTTCGAGAGAGAAAAGCCGGCAAAAATACCGATCCATATCGATCCGAAATACAAAATGAAGTTTTCTGTGCTGAGTATGCGGAAAATATGCATTTTAGTCATGCCGATTAATCGGAATAAGCCGATTTCCCGGCCGCGGCGTTTGATAAAAATGGTGTTGGCGTATAAAAGAAATACCGACACGATCGCCACAAGCAGTATGGAGGCGGCCCGGATTGCTGCCGCTCCTTTTATGGAGCTTTTCATTTCATCAAGCGCCGGATCGTATTGCATCGTGACAAACGCGAAATAAAGGGCGGCGCTGAACACCAGCGCAAAAACGTAAAGGTAATAGTTTTTCATATTCTTTTTCAGATTCTGGAAGATCAAATGATAAATGCTCATGCCTGAATCCCGCCCAATACACCTTGCGTTTTCATAATATCCTGAAAAAAGTCCGGTCTGTCCTGGCCGCCTTTATTCAGCTGTGTATACACGCGGCCGTCTTTAATGAAAACCACACGGCCGGAATAGCTGGCGGCAACCGGATCATGCGTCACCATCACAATGGTAGCGCGGCGTTTTTGATTCAGGCGGCTGAGTTTATTCAGCAAGTCGGAGGCGGCTTTAGAATCAAGCGCTCCCGTCGGCTCATCAGCAAAAATAATGCCCGGCTCGTGAATAACAGCTCTCGCGGCAGACGTCCGCTGTTTTTGTCCGCCGGAAATTTCACTCGGATACTTATCTCTCAACTCATAGATGCCAAGCTCCTCTGCCGTCTCGGCAAATCGCCGGTCCGCCTCTTTTTTAGGCATTTTCGTAATGGATAACGGCAGGAGTATGTTTTCTTTCACGGTCAGCGTATCCAATAAATTATAATCTTGAAAGATAAAGCCGAGGTGCCGTTTTCTGAATTCGGCAAGCTGTTTTTCTTTCATGGATGTGATCTCCGTCTCATTCAGTCTGATCGTGCCCGCGCTCACTTTATCAATAGAAGAAAGCACATTCAAAAGAGTGGTTTTCCCTGATCCTGACGGGCCCATAATGCTGACGAATTCCCCTTTTTGGATCTGAAGATCAATCCCTTTCAGCACCTCCTGCTTATTCAGCTTATTTCCGTAGTTTTTTCGAATATTGCCTGCTTCTAAAATCATCACGTTCCGATTCTCCTTTTACATTGGTTATCTTCATTTTAAAAACAAAAGCCGTTTTTTTCGTTTGATTAAGCGAACAAAAGAGAAAAGCATGTGACACTTTTGTCACACGCTGAACATGCTGACGGCGTCGTTTTGTTTCGGAAATACCAAGGTGAAAACCGTGCCTTGTTTTGGCTCTGATCGCACGCTGATCTGGATGTGAAGCGGAGCCGCGGCTTTTTGAGCCAAATACAGGCCCATTCCCGTTGACGCGTGATCACGGCTCATCCGCGTGGAGGTAAACCCCTTTTCAAAAATGCGCGGAAGATCTTTAGGCTTGATGCCGATACCGCGGTCTTTGATATCCACATGCACCCGGCCGTTTAGTTCATAGCTTTTTACGGTTATATCATCCGCTTCACTGTATTTGACGGCATTGCTTAACAGCTGTCTGATAATGAAGGAAAGCCATTTTCCGTCACTGAGAACGTCCGGTGCCTCAAGCTGAATGTCAAACCCGATTCCTTTTTGTATACACCATGATTGCAGATCCTTAATTTCTTTGAAAACAAGCGGGCGGAGCTGAATGCGCTGGAACGATAAATCATTTTCGATAAAGGACAATCGTTTCTGATGAAGCTGCTGGTCGAGGAGATGGTGAATCCGCAGCCATTCATAATGCAAAGGGGCTTTCAGCGGCTGTTCATCAAGGCGCTCGATCATGAGATGCATCGCTGTCAGCGGTGTTTTGACTTCGTGAATCCACGACATCAGCTCATCCTTCTCATGCTCTGATGCCGCCTGCATATGAAGTGAGCTATTTCTTAATCGCTCTGTCTGTTCTTCAATGCTTTCTTCAATGATCGACTCAAACGGACTGTCGGGCGTTTTAAGACCGGAAATATCTAAATCAGCGTCCCAATCTTTTAAGCTTTTATAAAAAGCGGTCTCTTTCCGATAGCGGAACAAGAGAAAAACAAGAAACACAAGAAGCGACAGGTAAACAAAATACAGCACTGAAAGAAACGGAATAGACGGATCAATATATGCCGCGAAAAGGAGTACGGCCTGCTGAAAAAGAAACATCGCGATCCAGCTTTTTCTTTCGAGCAGAAATGATTTAATCATAAAGACCGTCTTCCTCCTTCGCGATATACCCCTGTCCCACTTTGGTCTCAATCATTTTCCCGATACCTAAATGATCAAGCTTTTTCCGCAGCCGGTTGACATTCACCGTCAGCGTGTTATCGCTGACGAAACGTTCATCATTCCATAGGCTTCTGATGAGTTCTTCGCGGCTGACGATTTTATTTTTCTGCTCGGCCAGCAGTTTTAAAATCAGCATTTCGTTTTTGGTCAGTTCGACCGAACCGTTTTTATGGCTGACTGTGCCGGTTTCTGTGTCAATGACCGCCCCGCACCATCTTTTCATCAGCGCCGGTTCTGTGCCATATTGGTGCACACGGCGGAATACCGCCTGGATTTTCGCGATTAACACATCAAAATGAAAAGGCTTCTGTATAAAATCATCTGCCCCAAGCTGCATCGACATGATCATATCCGCGGGATGGTCGCGCGAGGACAAAAACAGAATCGGTACGTTTGATTGAGAACGTATCATTCTGCACCAGTGAAAGCCGTCAAATTTCGGCAGCTGTACATCAATGATCACCAAATCAGGCTTGATTTCTGCAAACTCCTGAATGACCCGGCTGAAATCCTTTATTCCGTGCACCGCAAATGACCAGCCCGTTAATCTTTCTTTCATCTCGTGAAACAAAGTGTTATCATCTTCTATTAACAAAATGTGAAACATGGTATCCGCCCTTTTCTGATAGATAGATGAAAAACCGGCTGTTGCGTCCAGCCGGTTTTTTCTCTTTACAATTCTCTTCTTAATGCGGTCAGAACGTTGGTTTTTGTCGCTTTCCGTGCCGGATTCATACCCGAAATCACCGCGACCCCCGCACAAATGACAACTGCGATCACCACGAGGCTGAGCGGGATATAGGAGAAGGTATAATGAAGATCTTCAGCTCCGGTATTTCCCCCTACCGCTTTCAAGATAACCGGCACAGCCAGATTGACGGCAAAACTCACTCCGTAAGAAATGATAATACCAATGACAGATCCTAATATCCCGATATAGGCGCTTTCCATCAAAAACATTCTGCGGATGATGGACGGGCTTGCGCCGATCGCTTTCATAATCCCGATTTCCTGCGTTCTTTCCGTAACCGCCATCGTCATCGTATTGAAAATACCGATGGCAGAAATGACGACGGCGATAAAGCCGACAAAGATCAGACCGATTTTAAAGACGAGGAAAAACGTGTTGACGCCTTGAAGCTCGGTTGTGACGGACATGACTTGATAACCGTCATCACTCAAATCATTCGTTAACTGTTCAACATTGTCAAATTTGTCAGCGTAGACTTTTATGCTTTTTTCAGCATTTCCGCCTTTAAAATCTAAGAATTTCGAAAAATCCTTTTTGAATTGATCACTGATAAAAATATTTGTGTCCTCCATCCAATCTTGGGACGGTTTTTTTGTAATCCCGACAATTTTAAAGTCGTATGTTCTGGTTCCTTCCGTTTTTCCGCTATCATTGTTCGTTTTAGAAATGCTCAGCTGTATGGTTTTATTCAGCAGATCCTTCGTGTAGCCTTTTGGCTTTTTCACATCTGAGACATCGTCTTGATGATCCTTTAAGTCCTTGTTGTAAGCCTCAGCTTCTTTTTTCGTCAATAGGTTTTTCGCGAAATCATAACCGACCACAATTTCATTTTCTGATTTGGCTACTCTTCCCTGATCAAGCTCCATATTGGCTTTTACTTCATCTTTCATGTTCGTTAACACGACCGTTGAACCTTCGTTTGTCCTGTTATCCAATGACGCTTTATTCGGTTCATATACTTCGGTTCTTTCAACGACAGACTTGACATTCTTATATTTTTCCAAGTCTGATTTCTTCACGGCTTTTCCGTTCTCCTGGCCGAGCACTCTTATTTCCGTTACGATCTGCTGGCTCATGGTTATGTCTGTTATCGTTTTTTGTATGCCGAATCCGACGGAGGCCAGCACAACCAAAAATGCACATGCCATCGTTGTTGCAAGCACAGTCATGAAAACACGCAGGCGGTTTTTCTTCATATTTCTTCTGATAAAGTGAACCTGATCCTTAAATCTCAACAGTAACGCCCCCTTTTAATACGCCGTCGTGCAGCTGGAATTTTGAATGTGCAATCGAAGCGACTTCATCGTCATGCGTGATGATGACAAAAGTAATCCCGCGCTCCCGGTTCAGCTGCTGAATTAATGAAAGCACCTCAAGCTCCGTTTCTGAATCAAGGCTTCCCGTCGGCTCATCTGCTAAAATGATCGACGGATTTAAAATCAGCGCTCTTGCAATACTGACACGCTGCTGCTGGCCGCCTGACAGCTCATTCGGATAATGATTCGCATGATTCTCAAGTCCGACCCGTTTCAGCATGTCCGCGACTTTCTGCTTCCGTTCAGACGGTTTAATCCCTTTGAGGGCAAGCGGCATTTCAACATTTTCATAGGTTGTCAGACTCGGAATGAGCTGGAAGCTTTGAAAAATAAAGCCGAAATGTCCGAGGCGGAACTGAGCCCACTCCTTTTCACTGAAGCCTGTCACATCAGTGCCGTTAATGACGATACGCCCCTTCGTCGGCGCTATGTAGCCGGAAATTAAATTCAGAAGCGTCGATTTTCCGGAACCGCTTCGCCCTACGATACAGGCGATCTCCCCTTTTTCAACCGTCAAAGAGACGTCCTTCAGCACCGGAACCTGACTCTCTCTGCCTTTCCTGCCGATTTTAAATGAATGATCGATATGCTGCACCTCTATCACGTAAACCACTCCCCTTTATATTTGTTTCGTTTTTTTATAGACGAAGTAATAACTGATGAAAAACCCGATAACCGCGCCGATCAGCATGCCGAATATATAACCGGTATATGAACCGTTACCGTTATAAGCATATCCGCATACACCCGCACTTCCCAGCATGCTAAGCGCCATGACCAGCCCTTGGATTATACGTTCTGTATGTTTGTTCAAGATAAAATGTCCGCTTCGCTCACTCGGCATTTTCAGGAAATTCACATAGCCGAAAAGATAGAAACAAAATCCCATTAACGCAGATATAAGCAAGGCATGTTTCGTGTAATACATCCATGGTGTATGGATGTAAGCGGCAGGCATGAAATAGATCAGAAATCCGCTCCAAGGAAAATGAATATTCTGCACAGCCTGGCTGCCAAAAAGGAACTCAGCGTTTAACAGGTAAATGATCAAGACAACGATCGGAAAAACGGAGACCATGAACGCTGTGATCAGCTGTGCTGCTAAATTGCCTGTTATCGTGCCGGCGGCTGTCACTAATGCATAAATCATCAAGCTGATGACCAGCATCCCGGCGCTGAATGAGTGAAAATGATGTACAGCGTCAGGTTTAAGCGCAAGAAACAATATGTCCGATAATCCGTAAGAAACAAGCTGCGAGCCGGCTAACACGGCTGCTCCCAACAAAAACTTAGTATGGAATATCCGGCTTCTCGAATACGGCAGACTCAATGTAAACATGTTTTCAGCCCGTCCCGCTCTTGTCAGAAAAAGCCCCATCATAACCGGAGGAATGAAGTGCAGCCCAATCAAATTCTGATTGCTGTAATTCATGCTGAATGTACAAACTGAACCTGAATATTGATGAAGCGCACCCAAACAATCCTTATAGTGAAAATACTCATTTATAATTGCCAAAGGGCCTAATATAGATAAGAACCCCGCTGTAAAAAGCAGCAGAGTCTGCCTCTGCTTCCATTCTTTATAAAGCAAACCGTTAATCGGCACCTTGCCTTCCCCCAAACTACACATTTTCATACAAACTTACATATGCTTTGTTTTTCTGTAAATTGTAAAATAAGTGATCAAAAACCCGATAACTGCACCAATGATAACACCAGCTATATATCCGAACATGGAGAGTGTTATTGAGTACGAAATAACGCCAAACCCTAGTACTGAAATCGCGATCACTAAGATCTGCACCGGGCGGTCCAATTTTCTCCAAAGAAAGAATCTGCCGTTCCGTTCATTCGGATGTTTCAAAAAACTGACGTAACCGATCAGATAAAAGATGAAGCCCATCATTGCCGGAATGAATAAGATGAAATACCTCTCTCTGATCCAGTTGTTAAACACATATCCAATTGGCGTTAAAAACAGGAACAATTGGGTCCTAATGTAGCCTTCAAAGTAAGAAAACGCTTCTCCGACGCTCAAGTGGAAAACAACCTCCAGATTCGCGGCCGGCAGACCGATGAGTAAAAAGGGCAGAACCGTTACTGTAAACGCAGTTAACAGCTGGGCGAATATATGTCCTGTTAATGCGCCGGCTGCCATTAACAGGGCGTAAGCCATCAAACTGATCACAATCATTCCGATTGAAAAATGATCAAAATCGTACGTTTGGCTCGGTTTCAGCAAAGATATGAGCAATGACGCCGCTCCGTAGCCTATCGCCTGAGAAACAACAATGACTGCCGCGCCAAGCCAGAATTTAGTCTGAAAGATTTGGCCTCTGCTGTAAGGCATGCTTAACAAGGCGTCCATCGTTCCCTTTGTCCGTTCCAAGCCCAATAAGCAGACAGCAATGACGACACTCACAACCCAGCTGAAAGAAAGAAGCGACCCATTCGTATAACTCAACGAAAATTCACAATCTTGAAGTACTTGGTTATTCAAACACCCTTGATATGTTGAGTAGTTGTTATAAACCATAAAAGGGTTTGCCGCTATTAATAAAATACCGCTCAACAAAAACAGCCACTGATTTTTCTTCCATTCTGTGTACAATAATCCCCGCGGTATCATTCCGGTTCTCCTCTCTTACACATGCTTTGCTTTTTTATAAATTACAAAATAACTGACTAAAAATCCGACCGCTCCCCCGATCAGCATCCCGGCCACATATCCTGTCATTGACTGTCCCGTCGAGTACCCCGCGAGACCAAAACCGAGAACGCCGATCATGATGACCACAATCTGAACGGGGCGGTCAAGCTGTCTCCAGAGGAAAAAACGGCCGTTCCGTTCCACCGGCTGTCTGACATAGCAAAAGTACCCGATGGCATAAAATACAATGCTCATCACTGCCGGGATGAGTAATATATACTTGCTGGCAGATACCCAATCCGTATTAACATACATGATCGGAATCAGATATTGAAACGAATCGTTTAGGTAAGTATTGACTGACGGCATCAGCTCATACATGCCGACCCCGAAAATGACTTCCGCATTTGACAGCGGCAACGTAATAATTAGGTAAGGCGCTATCGACACAGTAAACGCCGTTAACAGCTGGGCGAACGTATTGCCCGTTAAGCAGCCTGCACTCGCGACTAATGCAAAAGCCAAAATACTCACAATGATCTCACCGACGCTGTAATGATGGAAGAAATATACGCGCTCAGGCTTTAACAGAAGAATGAGCAGCTCAGCCAGCCCGTAGCCGATGATTTGGAATCCGGCAATGACCGCCGCTCCGAGCCAAAATTTGGTGTGAAACACCTGAGCGCGGGAATAAGGCAGACTGAACAGCACATCAATCGTTCCTTTCGTACGCTCCAGTCCGAATAAGCAAACCGCCAAGATCACAGCGGGCGCCCAGTTCAAGTTCAGCATTCCGCTATCCAAAGAATTCACATAAAACTTACAATATGCTCCGTGGGTATCCAGACAGCCTTGGTAGACCAGATAGGTATTTAATACTTCAAACGGATTAACTGCCGCTAAAAAAATGCCTACCATCACGAGAACAGTTCGATTCTGCATCCATTCTCTGTACAGCAATCCCCTGTCTACCATCTCCGGTTCCCCCCAAACTTCGCGATGAAGACTTCTTCTAAATTCACAGGAAGCTCGTTCCATACTTTCGGCCGCAGCTTTTGCAGAAATTCCTTTTTCTTCTCATCGTTTTTCGGAATCAGCACTGTATAAAATACACCGGCATGGTCGAGAATCGGTATGTTTTGTTCTCTAATCATCAAGTTGACATCCTCTTCAAACGCCATTTGGATTTTCATGTATTCTTCCTTCATATCATCCAAATCCATCACATTCGTCAGCTGGCTGCCTTCCAAAAATCCGATCCGGTTGCACATTCGCTCAATATCTTCTAAACGATGTGAGGTAATCAGGATGCTCGTTTCCCGTTCAGCCACTTCGTCCACCATAAGCTGAAGCACGTCATGACGCGTTACGGCGTCAATGCCGTCCGTCGGTTCATCCAAAAGAATCAGTGCCGGCCGTGACGCAAAGGCAAGGACGAGCGCGAGCTGTTTTTTCAGCCCTGTTGATAGTTCACGGTATTTCTTCGTTTCCGGAATATTGTACCTGTTCATCAGTTCATTGGCGTAAGTCACATCAAAATTCGGATAGATTCTGCTTACAATCGCAACAAGCTGTTTATATGTATATTTGTCATAAAAAGGATTTTCAACAGGCATATAAATGATATTCTGTTTTACTTTTGGGTGCCGCTTTATTTCCACCTGATTAAATAAAACCGTCCCTTGGTCCGGCAGGAGAATCTGCTGAATGAGCCGGAGCAGCGTTGTTTTCCCTGATCCGTTTCGGCCTAGCAGCCCGAAAATTTCTCCTTTTCCGATAGTGAGTGAAATGTCTTTGAGCACTTCTTTACCGTCAATTGTTTTTGAGAGATTGCGCAATTCAATCATCATCCGTGCCTCCTTTCACATCAGCGCTGATTTCCTTTATCCATTCCTGCAGCTTCTCCAGCTCAACTCCCGCGTAATGGGCATCGATGATGAGCTGTTTCAATTGCTCTTTTATCATCGTCATCTTCCCTTCAACCAATGTCTTTTTTGCATTCTCCGATATATACGTTCCTCTTCCCCGCAGCGTTTCAATGACGCCATCGCGTTCAAGCTCCTTGTACGCTTTGCTGACTGTATTCGGATTGGCGATAATGATCGTTGCCAATTCTCTGACAGAAGGAAGTTTATCCCCCGGCTTCATGATCCCTTTCAAACAAAGCTCTTTCAATTGCTGTATGATTTGCTCATAAATCGGAGTTGAGCTTCTCGGGTCGATTTGAATCATTTACTTCCCTTCTTTCTTTTACGAGCTGCTCGATTTCTTTAAATGTTCTGCCACTGAAAACCGATGACGACAAGAATGACAAACAGACTGCTGGCCAAAACCGAAGCGGCGATAATAAGGGGCACATCTTGTTTTACGGATCTTTTGTTTTTCATGAAAGCTCTCCTTTCCTTTGCTCAGCATTTATATGTCGTTTTTATTTTTTTGAGTGTTTGCGGTGTATTACATCAAGTAGTACACGTAATACAATAAACACACTCCGCCTTATTGTCAATTCTTTTTTGAAAAGAAATACAAAAAAACCCGCCGGGATTCCGGCAGGTTTTTTTGCACCATCTAAGACAGCGCGGTCAGTAATCGAAATTACGCTGCAAAATCATATTGTTTTGCAAAGTCTGCAGCTGCAGCCTCATTCGGTAAAGCTGTTCTCTCTGCTGATCATTCGCAGATAATGACAGCTTGTTTAATTCATTCACCGCGTTTTCAAGCATCATTTGCGCTTCACTGTACTCATTATCATTATAATGCTCTTGTTTTGAAGCGGTTATAAATTGCTCATTCGCAAATTCATACGCCTGTTCGCTTCTTTGGAGATGTTCATCTACTGATTGTCTTGTTGCCAACGAAACCCCTCCTCAGTGAATGGAAATCAAATTTAGTTTGAGCGGACGAAAAATGAATAACACCCGAAGGTTGCAGGAAAGGGAACCAAATTTTCCGTATGTCAGCTAAAGGAATGAGAATTCTGTCTGCAGTCATAATAAGCAAAAGAAAGCCGCATCTGTTTTCACATTGTGAACCCCCATCATTCATGCTACAATTTTAGGATGCATCTGATGTGAGGGAGGCTTTTTGAACATTGAACGAGAATAACCCTTTTCCTTATTCAAATACGGAAAAACGGTACCATACATTAAATTATCATCTGCGGGAGCATTTCGGACATAAAGTGTTTAAAGTCGCGCTTGACGGCGGTTTTGACTGTCCGAATCGGGACGGCACGGTCGCACACGGCGGCTGCACGTTCTGCAGCGCTGCGGGCTCCGGCGATTTTGCCGGTAACCGGGCCGATGACTTAATCACGCAATTTCACGATATCAAAAGCCGCATGCACGAAAAGTGGAAAGACGGCAAATATATCGCCTATTTTCAAGCGTTCACGAATACGCATGCTCCGGTAGAGGAGCTGCGTGAGAAATTTGAATCCGTACTCAAGCTTGACGGCGTTGTCGGCATGTCTATCGCAACCCGTCCGGACTGCCTGCCCGATGATGTGGTGGAATATTTAGCAGAACTGAATGAGCGGACATATTTGTGGGTTGAGCTCGGTTTGCAGACCGTACATGAGCGGACCGCCCTTCTGATTAACCGCGCCCATGATTTTGACTGCTATGTTGAGGGCGTCAATAAGCTGAGAAAACACGGCATCCGCGTTTGTTCCCATATCATTAACGGGCTTCCGCTCGAAAACAGGGACATGATGATGGAAACGGCCAAAGCGGTTGCCGATTTGGATGTTCAAGGCATCAAAATTCACCTGCTTCATTTATTAAAAGGCACACCGATGGTGAAGCAGTATGAAAAAGGAAAGCTTGAATTCCTTTCTCAGGAAGAATATGTCCAGCTTGTATGTGATCAGCTCGAAATCATTCCCCCGGAAATGATCGTTCACCGCATTACGGGAGACGGGCCGATCGAATTAATGGTCGGGCCGATGTGGAGCGTCAACAAGTGGGAAGTACTGGGCGCCATTCAAAAAGAGCTGGAAGCACGCGGAAGCTATCAAGGAAAGCATTTCAGGAAAATCGGGGAGGAGGCTGCCCTATGACCTTGATGCATATCCTCCCTTTCAGTAAAGAATTGCTGAAGTCAGCCGCTCAAGAAGGAGATATCACGGTTGACGCGACGATGGGCAACGGACATGATACATATTTTCTGGCAGGCCTTGTCGGTGAGACAGGACATGTTCATGCCTTCGATATTCAAGCGGACGCACTCGCCAAAACGAAGGAGCGGCTCGGTGCCGCCTTCAGCCCGCGCGTCACGCTTCACCATAAGAGCCATGATCAAATCAAGGCCTCTCTGCCCAAGGAAGCGCACGGGCATGTGGCTTGTGCGGTGTTTAATCTCGGCTATCTGCCCGGCGGCGATAAAAGCATTACGACAAACGGCCGCTCAACCATTTCTGCCATCGAACAGCTCCTTGAACTGCTGAAGGAAAACGGGCTGATCGTTCTCGTTGTGTACTACGGGCATCCTGAAGGCAAGACGGAAAAGAATGCGCTTCTAAAGTATTGCGAAAACCTAGATCAGGAAAAGGCACGCGTGCTGAGCTACGGCTTTCTCAATCAGCGAAACGACCCGCCGTTTATTATAGCGATTGAAAAGAAATCTGCCGGCAAATAAAGAATCGGCCTGTCATAAGCGGGCCGATTCTTTTTGTGAATGGTGTTTACATTTTTTCGAAAGTCCCTTACCATGAATAATGGAAAAAAGTACATGTTTAAATGTAACATCCGGGAGGAGCAGCAGTTTGAATATTCTTCGCATCATATTTTCCAGTGTTCCCTATGTCATGTTCGTCATCATCTTATCAAGACATTTAGGATTTGAGTTCGCAAAAACCTATTATTGGTGGTTTGCCGCATTTTTCGTCATCGGGCTGATCGGCAAATTTGCAATGCACCTTGCGGCAAAAAAGAAACCATTAAAAAAAGAGACAGCGTAAATCGCATGTCTCTTTTTATTTACTGCTTTTGCAGCACGTTACGTGTATACGCAGGATTATTTGTAAATACCCCATCTACTTTTTGTTTCAGCATAATCGGCGTCAGAGCCCGCTCATCTTCCTTATCAAAAAAGACGTGAACCTTCATCTTATTGTGGTGGATACGTTTGACGGCGGCTTCATTTGTTAATTTAGCATTAAGACCGACTGTATCAGCATATGTTCTGATGGCTTGCAGCTGCTTATCATTTATGTTCTCAGCCTCTTTATCTTTTAATAACCGAACAAGAGGAACGCTTTTATTCATAGACCGAACTTTCTTTAAGCTCTTCTCGCTAAAGGATTCAATGACTGCTTTATGACTGGAAATCAGCTTATATTTTTGTAATATGTCAATCAGCTTCTTTTCCATCACCAGGCTGCCGTTACTTTCTCTTGTCTCAATATAGTAATTGGCAGTTTGTCCGAATTTCTCTATGATTTCTTCAATCGTTAAAATCTTTTCTCCTTTTCCGGCATTCAGTTTTTTGATCTCAGCCAAAGACAGATCCTCTGTCAATCCTTTACCATCAGTTGTCCGATCGACTGTTTTATCATGAATTGCAATCAGATGGCCGTCTTTTGTCTCCCTTAAGTCTATCTCAATATAGTCTGCTTTGTCTTTAATGGCACGTGCATAGGATAAAGCAGTATGTTCCGGTTCAATCGCAGAAGAGCCCCTGTGAGCTATTAATACGGGATGATAGCCGGCGGAAGCATGTATGACGGAGCAGCCGCCCGTCATGGAAATTAATCCTATGATGACTAAATACTTTAATTTTTTCATAAAATTAAAGTATCATATTATGCCTGCGCAAACAATGTTTCATTCTAAGAATAAAAAAACCGCGCCTTCATGAGAAAGGCGCAGTTCACCCATTATGAACTTTTCGTCCATGCCATCTTCTGAAATTTGCGGTAGGCTCTTCCGTTGATATAAAAGAAAAATGACGTTTTTCCGCTTGCTCTGATCAGCTTTCGCGCGAGGCGGCCCATTTCTTTTTGGCTGGCGACTTTGTCATCGGATAAGTAGACGCCGAGCAGCCCCCTGTTAATCAGCCGGTGGAAGTTTTCATGCGGAATGCCGTGCAGATGTTCATCCGCTTTTTCAATAAAATGCTTCAGTCTCTGCATCATTTCTTCATGAGACTGATAATACGTACAGAAATTCAAATCGCCTTCAAGCAGATCCTCTTCCTGGTCAATTAAATAATCGAGCAGAATGTGCAAGCCTTGTATGTACGGAAAATAACTGCTGCGGATTTTCTCAGCGGTATGTTCGTTAAAATCAGGCTGGAATGAATAAGCAACGAGACAGAAAATGCCTAACGTCGATCCGGCGCAGGCCGAGAACTCAAACCACTCCATTTCCGGAAGCTTTGACTGATACTGCTCAAACCAGGCTTTAAGCCTCGGAACGCGTTCATGTTCTACGACATGCTTATGAACCTGAAGATCGCAATAATAATCGCACAGCTCAAGCAGATACGGTTTAATAAGGCTGTAATGTTCTATTGACCCAAGCACCCGCTGGCATGTTCTGACCAGCTCATGAAGATAACCGCCGTCATCCCGCTCCTCTCTGTACTGATAGTACGGCTGCACCTCTGCACCGACCGTCAGCGCGTCCCGCATGGAAAGGTGAAGCATGCGGAAATCCTCCGGGTCAAGCGATGTGCTGCGGTCGCACAGATTGTCCAGATAATCACTGATCGTCTGATACGCAATGATAAATTGCACGCACTTCTCTTTTTGCTCTCCCGACAGCAGTGCTAAAATGCCGCCGCCTTCACAATGAAACGATTTATCACGGATACTTGCGGCCGCCTGCTGCCGCAGCTCGGTATTTTTAATGGAATCTGATTTTTCCCGCCACATATTCAATTCCTGATGAACGAGCGGAAAAATTTCCCGATACACTTTTGCCATAAGGTTAAAAGGATGTTCCGGTACTGTCAACATATGCACCTCCAGCGAATTCAAATATACTGATCTGTAAAGGCTTTCGCCGCCTTAAACACAGCTTCTCTTTCCGGTTCATTGAAAATTTCATGATAAAGCCCTTCCCACTCCCGGTAAGACTTATTATGGGAAGCCACACCGGAAAACCATTTGCGGACTTTCATTTTATCGACGATTTTGTCATCACCGCCCTGCATAAGCAAAAGCGGCACCTTTAAAAACGCATCAGTCGGCACCATAGCGGCATCAATCGTTTTTATAAGCTCTCTGTACCATCTTACAGATACTTTCGTGACATATAAAGAATCGTTTTGATCCGCTTCAATCATATCCGCATTCCTCGTCGCCATATCAGGCGATAAACCGGAGTCCACTCTGATGGACGGAGCGAGGACATTCAGCCCTTTAGACGCAAAATCAAGCACTTTATTGACTTTTATTTGCAGCCCGAGACAAGGTGATGATAAAATGAGTGCCGTAATGCGGGGATTTCTCTGCTGCTTAAACCATTCTATCGCAATCAGTCCGCCCATGCTGTGGCCCAAAAGGAAAACGGGTGCTTCAAGCGTTCTCGCTTGATCAATCCATATATCTACTTCATCAATGTATTCTTGGAAAGAGCGAATATGCCCTCTGGCGCGGGTGGATGTTCCCTGACCCGGCAAATCGCCCATCACCACGTTATATCCGGAAGATCTCCACATTTCAACGAGCCATTTATAACGCCCGTGATATTCGCTTGCCCCGTGGATGATGACAATGGTACCGACGGGCCTGTCTGCTTTCCAAGTCCACATGCAGTTCACCTCTTACATAAATTTAGAGAAAGAAGGATGAGACATGATAATCTACCCTTATAAACAATTTACGCCGGATATACATCCTGATGCGTTTATCGCGGATAACGCCGTCATTACGGGTGACGTCGTGATCGGAGAACAATCAAGCATTTGGTTCTCAGCCGTCATCCGCGGTGATGTTGCGCCGACAAGGATCGGAAAAAGAGTCAGCATACAAGACTTGAGCTGTCTGCATCAAAGTCCCGGCCGCCCGCTTCTTATTGAAGATGACGTCACGATCGGCCATCAGGTTACACTGCACAGCGCAGTCATCAGAAAGAATGCTTTAATCGGTATGGGCTCCGTCATTCTGGACGGGGCGGAAATCGGAGAAGGCGCGTTTATCGGCGCCGGAAGTCTCGTTCCTCCGGGCAAAACCATTCCTCCCGGCTGTCTTGCGTTCGGCCGGCCCGCAAAGGTCATCCGCCGGCTGACAGAAGAAGACATACGGGACATGGAAAGAATCAGATCGGAATATGTTGAAAAAGGCCGATACTATAAAACACTGCAAGAGAAATAAAAAAGATCAGCTTTGTTTTACTACTGTACCATTTTTCAAAATATTATTTAAGTAATAACCATTTGCGTTCCGCTGATTGTCAGGAAACAGTAGCAAAATGTTCAGGAATTTGTTTTATTCTTCCCCCTTTTACCCGATCCTATGAAAAAAGAGCCCATTTCAGCAGGCTCTTTTTTTACGCTTTTTCAGCGAATGTCTGTCCGTTTTCCAGGTTTATGTGTTTTCTTTTGTGGAAGCCTTTCCCGTAATAGGCTGCTAATAAAATGCCGAACCAGACAGGGCCGATGATGACAGCCACCCTGGTTTCTGCATCAAAAGCCATCAGCACAACGACAAATGCGAGAAAAGCCAGTGAGATGTATGAGGAAAAAGGGTATAAAGGCATTTTATATTTTAGTTTTTTCCGTTCTTCCGGCTGTAAACTTTTACGGTATTTCATTTGGGAAAGCAAAATAATCGCCCATGTCCAAATTGCTCCGAACGTCGCAATGCTTGTCACCCACGTAAACACTTTCGCCGGCACCACGTAGTTCAGCAGAACGCCGATGCATAACGCACCCGCTGAAACCAATACCGCTTTTCCCGGCACGCCGCCTTTTGTGACCGTGCCGTAGGCTTTCGGGGCTTCATTTTGCTCCGCGAGATTAAACAGCATACGCCCCGTGCTGAAGATCCCGCTGTTGCAGGAAGAAAGAGCCGCCGTCAAAACGACAAAATTAATGATTCCGGCTGCTGCGGGAATTCCGATTTTTTCAAATGTCAAAACAAACGGACTTCCGCCTGAACCGATTTCCTGCCACGGATAAATTGACATAATGACAAATAAAGCTCCGACGTAAAAAATGAGAATGCGCCAAAAAACAGTATCAATGGCCCGCGCCAATGATTTTTCCGGATTTTTGACCTCACCAGCTGTGACACCGATCAGCTCAATTCCGAGATATGCAAACATGACCATTTGCAGCGACAGCAGCACCCCTTTAATCCCATTCGGGAAAAAGCCGCCGTTGCTCCATAAATTGCTGATTCCAAGCGCGACGCCTCCGTTTCCGAGACCGAATACGATCATCACCAGACCGATCGCAATCATTGACAGAATCGCCAAGACTTTAATGAGCGCAAACCAGAATTCAAGTTCACCATACGCTTTGACCGCCAGAAAGTTGACAGCTGTCATAATGACGAGTGCACAAAGCGCCCAGATCCATGACGGCACGTCAGGGAACCAGTAGCCCATATAAATGCCGACCGCGGTGATTTCCGCCATACAGGTAACGACCCATAAAAACCAATAATTCCAGCCTGTTAAAAAGCCGGCCAGCGGCCCGAGATAATCTCTTGCATAGCGGCTGAATGAGCCGGCAACAGGCTTTTGAATCGCCATTTCCCCTAATGCCCGCATAATAAAAAACATAATCAGCCCGCTGCAGGCGTAAGCGGCTAAAATCCCCGGTCCTGCAAGCTTTATGGCAGAAGCTGACCCGAGAAACAGTCCGACCCCTATCGCGGCGCCCAAAGACATAAGTGAGATATGCCTCTCTTCCAAACCGCGGTGAAGCGTTTTTCCTTTGTTTTGCATAACTCTCCCCCCTGATTTTGACAGAAAAGTAACAAACCGAGACGAAATAGCCAGAAAGCACTTTCCGGCATCTGCCCGATTAGTCCTATTATAACCTTTTTCTGAATATTGCGTAATACTTTACTGAAAACATAGCGGAATAGACGGTTTACATAAAACAATAGAAAAAAAGGCTTTCGATAACATCGAAAGCCTTTTGGATTAAACGAAAATGACTTCTTTCGGCTGATGATTCAGCTCTTCCGGCACCAGTCTTTTTTCGACATTGATGCTGTGCCAGATCATGAAGATCAGCACGGTCCAGATTTTGCGGCTGTTGTCCGCTCTGTCTGCGCAATGATCTTCCAGAAGCTGAAGGACATAATCCTTTTCAATATAAGCGTCTGTTTCACTTTCACGAATGATGTTGCGCACCCATTCGTTCATTTCATTTTTCAGCCAGTGGCGGATCGGCACAGGGAAACCGAGTTTTTTACGGTTCAGCACATGATCAGGCACAACTCCTTCAGCGGCTTTACGCAGAAGGTATTTCGTCGTGCCGTTTTTCGTTTTCAGTTCATCCGGAATTTTAGATGCCACGTCAAACACGACTTTATCAAGGAACGGCACGCGCAGCTCCAATGAATTGGCCATCGTCATTTTGTCAGCCTTTAACAGGATGTCGCCGCGCATCCACGTGTGAATGTCGACATACTGCATTTTATTAATGTCGCTGTATGAACGGCTTTCCGTAAAGTACGGCTTCGTAACATCCCGGTATGAAAGCTCTGGGTTGTAATGTTTGAGCAGCTGTTTTTTCACAGGCTCTTCAAAAATCTTCGCATTCCCGATATAACGGTCCTCAAGCGGTGTGCAGCCGCGGACTAAGAGGCTTTTTCCTCTCATTCCTTCCGGCATGACGGACGCCACATGAAGAAGCATTTTTTTCAGACCGGACGGAATGCGTTCAAACGGTTTAAGAGACAGCGGTTCGCGGTAAATATTGTACCCGCCGAACAGCTCGTCCGCGCCTTCCCCGGATAACGCAACCGTTACATGCTTTTTCGCTTCTTTCGCGACAAAATACAAAGGAATCGCCGCCGGATCTGCAAGCGGGTCATCAAAGTGCCAGACGATTTTCGGAAGCTCGTTCATATACTCCTCAGGAGAAATGACTTTGCTGATATTTTCAATCCCGAGCGCGGCAGCTGTTTCCTTCGCTACGTCAACCTCACTGAAGCCCTGCTGTTCAAAGCCGACAGAAAATGTTTTAAGGTTCGGGTGAAATTCTTTCGCAACTGAGACGATAAAAGAAGAGTCGATGCCGCCGGATAGAAACGAGCCGACAGGAACGTCACTTCTCATGTGGACTTTGACAGAGTCAAAGATTGCGTCTCTGACTTCTTTCACCAATTTATCTTCATCGGACTGAACAGGCTTAAAGTTCGCTTTGAAATACGTTTTAAACGCGATTTCGCCTTCCGGGCGGATCGTAAACTGGCTGCCCGGCTCGACTTTTTTCACTTCAGCGTCAAGCGTGCTCGGTTCAGGAACAAATTGGAAAGACATATATTGCTGTAAAGAAGCTTTATCGAGATCAATACCGTTTTGAGCGGCCATTAAACTTTTTCTTTCAGATGCAAAATACACTTTGTCCCCGATGGTTGTGTAATACAGCGGTTTAATGCCGAACGGGTCTCTCGCGCCGTACATGACACGGTCAGTTTTGTTCCAGATTAAAAACGCAAACATTCCGCGAAGCTTTGAAGCGGCTTCTTCTTTATAATGACGGTATGTCGCAAGGAGCACCTCTGTATCGGAATCTGTATTGAAAGTGTAGCCTTTCGCTTCAAGCTCTTCTCTCAATTCAATGTAGTTATAGATTTCGCCGTTAAAAATGATCCAATATTTCTCATCTTCATATGATAAAGGCTGTCCGCCGTTTTCTACGTCAATAATACTGAGCCGTCTGAAGCCGAATCCGACGTGCTCATCATGATAATACCCATCGCTGTCAGGACCGCGGTGAACGATCATTTGGTTCATTTGTTTGATTAGCTCTTCTTGATCTGCGGTTTGAGTTAATGGATGCTTATTAAAAACACCGACAAATCCACACATAGTATAGCCTCCATAAGTGTAATTTTCTAATTGAACCCCCTTTTTATAGACGCTTTGTTACGCCATTGGTTTCACGCTATGTAAAAAATAAGCATGGCAGCATCTGCAAAAAGGGAAAGCCGCTTAAATAAGCGGCTATAAAATTATTCTCCTAGTGCTTCTTTGCGAAGCGCATCCGCCTTGTCAGTACGCTCCCAAGGAAGATCCACATCGTGACGTCCGAAGTGGCCGTAAGCGGCAGTCTGTTTATAGATCGGACGGCGCAAATCAAGCATTTTAATAATGCCGGCAGGTCTCAGGTCGAAGTTATTCCGTACGACTTCGATCAGTTTCTCTTCAGAAGCTTTTCCTGTATCAAATGTATTGATGGAAATAGATACAGGCTGTGCCACGCCGATTGCGTATGCAAGCTGCACTTCACAAGAATCAGCAAGTCCTGCAGCCACGATGTTTTTCGCTACGTATCTCGCAGCGTAAGCCGCTGAACGGTCTACTTTCGTCGCATCCTTACCGGAGAATGCACCGCCGCCGTGGCGTGCATATCCGCCGTATGTGTCAACGATGATTTTACGGCCGGTAAGTCCCGCATCGCCTTGAGGACCGCCGATTACGAAACGTCCCGTAGGGTTGATGAAGTATTTTGTTTCGTCATCAATCAGTTCCTCAGGCACGACAGGGTTAATGACATGCTCTTTCAGATTGCGCTGAATCTGCTCAAGCGTAATTTCCGGATGGTGCTGAGTTGAGATGACGATCGCATCGATGCGGACCGGCTTGTTGTTTTCATCATATTCAACGGTAACTTGCGTTTTTCCGTCAGGGCGAAGGTACGGAAGAATGTCTTCTTTGCGGACTTCGCTCAAACGGCGGGCCAATTTATGCGCCAAAGAGATCGGAAGCGGCATAAGCTCTTTCGTTTCGTTACACGCATAACCGAACATCAGACCTTGGTCACCCGCTCCGATAGCTTCGATTTCAGCATCGCTCATTGTGCCTTCACGCGCTTCAAGAGCCTGATCGACACCCATCGCGATATCCGCAGACTGTTCATCAATTGATGTTAAAACAGCGCAAGTCTCCGCATCAAATCCGTATTTTGCCCGTGTGTAGCCGATTTCTTTAATCGTTTCACGGACTGTTTTCGGAATGTCAACGTATGTTGAAGTTGTAATCTCTCCGCTTACCAGCACAAGGCCTGTCGTTACAGATGTTTCACAGGCTACGCGCGCGTTCGGGTCTTTTTTTAAAATCTCATCTAAGATGCTGTCAGAAATTTGGTCACAGATTTTATCCGGATGACCCTCAGTAACAGATTCAGATGTAAATAGTCGACGGTTTTTACTCATTCACTTTTCCTCCTGAAAAAAGATCTTTTGAAAGATCTTCTCATATGATACGGAACTCGCTCCCTCTTAATACAATGTCATACTATATCAGAGAATGTTAATTGGCATATTTTATGAAATAAAAAAACCTTTTCCACTCGAGGAAAGGGTTTGGTCTGTGTGCCTTTCACTCTTATCGCTCAAGGAAATATTAAACCTTGCATCAGGTTAGCACCTTGGTTTCCCACAGTGTATTCACCTGCTTTTTTACAGAGAAACCGGTTGCTGGGCTTCATCGGGCCTGTCCCTCCGCCAGCTCGGGATAAGAGTATCCGCTCAATGAAATATCTTATCGTAAAAGGGCGGAAAGTGTCAATATGAATTAAAGCGATTACGCGCCTTTATTTCAGGAAGCAATGGAAAAACACAAACAAAAAACAATAAACAGTATAGACTATTTTTATATATGTGTTATACTAATTCCACATTCAGCGAAATAAAAATAAACCGGCAAAGGAAGGGTTTTATGAAATTAGTTGATTTAACTGCAGATCTTCAAGCATTACTCGCAAGTCCAAATGTGCATCATAATTTATCGGCGCCAAAACTTACCGAAAAAGTGATCACCCGAAATGAAGGCACACTGACATCTACGGGCGCCGTACGCGCCACTACCGGTGCATATACGGGGCGATCACCTAAAGATAAATTTATCGTTCGTGAAAAAAGCACAGAAAATCAAATTGATTGGGGCGCAGTGAACCAGCCCATTTCTGAAGAGGCGTTTGAAAAGCTGTACGCCAAAGTCGTCAGCTACTTAAAACAGAGAGATGAACTGTTTGTTTTTGAAGGATTCGCAGGCGCAGATGAAAAATACAGACTGCCGATTACAGTCGTAAATGAATTTGCATGGCACAACCTGTTCGCGCGCCAGCTGTTTATCAGACCGGAGACGGCTGAAAGGGATCCGGAAGCACAGCCGTTTACCATTCTCTCAGCTCCGCATTTTAAAGCGGATCCGGAGACGGACGGCACGCATTCGGAAACATTTATCATTGTATCTTTCGAAAAGCGCGTCATTTTAATCGGCGGCACCGAATACGCCGGAGAAATGAAAAAATCAATTTTCTCCATTATGAACTTCCTTCTTCCGCAGCAAGATATTCTGCCGATGCACTGCTCAGCCAACGTCGGTGAAAAAGGTGATGTCGCCTTGTTCTTCGGTCTTTCCGGCACGGGGAAAACGACGCTTTCGGCCGATGAGGACCGGAAACTGATCGGCGATGACGAGCACGGCTGGTCAGACTCCGGCGTGTTTAACATTGAAGGCGGATGTTATGCTAAATGTATCAATCTGAGCGAAGAAAAAGAACCGCAGATTTTTCGTGCGATCCGCTTTGGGTCTGTTCTTGAGAATGTTGTGCTTGATGAAAAAACGGGTGAGGCGGATTACGACAATTCCTTCTACACGGAAAACACAAGAGCCGCGTATCCGATTGAGATGATCGGCAATATCGTGCAGCCGAGCATTGCCGGCCATCCGCAGGCGATCGTCTTTTTAACGGCGGACGCGTTCGGGGTGCTCCCTCCGATCAGCAAACTGACGAAGGAACAGGCAATGTATCATTTCTTAAGCGGGTACACCAGCAAACTCGCGGGAACCGAGCGCGGCGTGACATCTCCGCAAACGACTTTCTCCACGTGCTTCGGTTCACCTTTCCTGCCGCTTCCGGCTCACGTCTATGCCGAAATGCTCGGTCATAAAATCGACGAGCACGGCGCTCAAGTCTTCCTGGTCAACACAGGCTGGACCGGCGGAGGGTACGGAGTCGGCGAGCGGATGAAACTTTCGTATACAAGAGCGATGGTAAAAGCCGCAATTGACGGCACGCTTGATCAGACAGATATGACGGCAGACAGCATTTTCGGCCTGCACAGTCCCGTTCACGTTCCGGGCGTTCCGGATGAAGTTCTTCAGCCTGAAAACACATGGAGCGATAAAAAAGCATACAACGAAAAGGCGCTGTTTTTAGCCAATGAGTTTAAAGAAAACTTTAAAAAGTTTTCTCATGCAGACTCGATCGCCAAAGCCGGCGGGCCTCTCGTTTAATCAAAAAAGCCAAGGGCGCTGCTGCCCTCGGCTTTTGTTTTTTCAGTTAGTCGAATGAAGCGAAGTGAGTCTGTATGTAATGCTCGTCCGTCCGTTCGCCCATTCGAGCTTTTGGACTTCGCCGGTCCCGGATTTCTCGCCGTTTTTTGTTTTGCGCACGTCCATCGGAATATCAAGAGGATAAACGCGGTAGCCCTCTTTCTCCAATAAAAAGATATTTTCCTCTATCCGTTTTTCATTGCCTTTTGTCACAATCATTGTATTAAATTCAACAGGCATTCCCAAAATGAAAATCCCCTTTCATTCTCTTTTTCTTTATTATCATATCATAAATCCGTTATCTTACCTTGTCTTCATCCATTCCGCCAGACGCCGGACTATGCGTCTGTTTTCCTGCGGCGGAAAATAATGCGGAAAACCGCTGTAATACCAGGTTTCCACCGGTTTTCCCGCCTCTTTCAGCCTGTCCTCAATCATCCGCGCATGTTCGATCGAAACATTTTCGTCATTCTCGCCATGAATGAGCAGCACAGGCGCTTGAATACGGTCTGCTTTTTCAAACGGCGAACGCCATCTGTATTCATCCGGCACCTTTTTCGGCGTGCCGCCGATCACCCGCTTCATCATCCGCCGCATATCCTTCCGCTCTTCATAAGTAAGCACCATATCACTCACACCGCCCCAAGAGACGAGCGAAGCCGCCTGATGCCCCATCTCGATCGCAGTCAAAAGCCCCATGATGCCGCCCCGGGAGAACCCGAAAATATGAACCCGGCCTTCCCTGACGTTCGGGTGATCCCGAAGCAGGCGGAAAGCGGAAAACGCGTCCTCTCTGTCCTCTCCCGCAAAATCTTCATTTCCCTCGCCGCCCTGATTGCCTCTGTAATAAGGTGCAAACACGACAAAGCCTTGGGAAGCGAACTGAACGATTCTTCCCGGGCGGACCATGCCGACATTTTTTATGCCGCCGCGCAAATATAAAAAACCGTCGTATGTTCCCGGCGCCGCAGGCTCGGCAAGGAGCCCCTTTACCTTCAGCCCTTCTGACTCGTAGCATACCGCAAAGAGCCGGACATGCGGGCTCGGAGACGGAAACCTTCTCTTTTCAACCAGCAAAGCAAATGAGCCTCCTTCATCATCAGTTTTTTTATTCTTTCCCAACCTGAATATGGGCACTCACACATTTTTTATACCCATCATACGATATGTAAAGCAAAAAGGGTTATTTTAACGCTTAATATAAGGAGGTTACAACGTGAACAAATGGCTCAAAACGAGCTGCATCTTTGTCATATGCGCCTTTTTCCTGCTCATTCTTCCGGCCTGCAGACAGGAAGAAAGTCTGACGAAGGTGAAGGTGGCGGAAGTCACACACTCCGTCTTCTATACGCCTATGTATGTCGCTGAAGCGAAGGGTTTCTTTAAAAAAGAAGGGCTTCAAGTGTCTCTTCAAACAACATGGGGCGGAGACAAAACGATGACATCGCTTTTGTCAAACGGCTCTGACATCGCGCTGGTCGGTTCTGAAACATCCATTTACGTGGAAGCGCAGGGAGCTAAAGATCCTATCATCAACTTCGCACAGCTGACGCAGACAGACGGCACATTTCTCGTGGCGCGGAAGGATGAGACATCATTCAAGTGGGACGATTTAAAAGGAAAAACATTTCTCGGCCAGCGAAAAGGCGGCATGCCTCAAATGGCTGGTGAGTACGTACTGAAAAAACATCACATACAGCCGAAAAAAGACATCAACCTGATTCAAAACATTGATTTCGCCAACATTTCCAACGCATTTGCATCCGGCACCGGTGATTATGTGCAGCTGTTTGAACCGACGGCATCCCAATTTGAAAAAGAAGGCATCGGCCATATCGTCGCATCCTTCGGAGAAGCTTCCGGCCAAGTTCCTTACACAACTTTTATGGCAAAAGAAAGCTATTTAAAAAACAATGAAAAAACGGCGGAAAAATTCACCCGCGCCATTTACCGCGCCCAGCAATGGGTGGAAAGCCATCCGGCCAAAGACATCGCAAAAACGATTCAAAAGGAATTTGCCGATACCGACCCGGCCATTATTGAAGCATCAATAGAACGCTATAAAAAACAAAAATCATTCTCTTCAGACCCTGTTCTGCAAGAGGATGAATGGGAACAGCTCCAATCTATTATGGATGAAGCCGGAGAGCTCCCGAAACATATTCCGTACAGCAAACTCGTCAACACAAAAATCGCCAAAAAAGCCACCTCAGAACAATAGGAGGAACATGAATGTCTTTTTTACAAGTGGATCATGTGACACATACTTATTTCTCGCTGAAAGAAAGAACAACCGCCGTGAAAGATATACATTTTCATATTGAAAAAGGGGATTTCATCTCTTTTCTCGGGCCGAGCGGATGCGGAAAAACCACACTCCTGTCCATTCTGGCCGGCCTTATCGCCCCCGCGCAAGGCCGGGTGCTGATTGAAGGAAGCGTGCCGAACCATAAAGAACACCAAATCGGCTATATGCTTCAGCAGGATTATTTATTTCCTTGGAAATCAATTGAGGAAAACGTCCTGCTCGGTTTACACATTTCCAAAACATTAACAGAAGAAAAAAGAGCTGAAGTTCTCAGCCTTCTGCCTAAACTCGGATTAATCGGCGTCGAAAAAAAATATCCGAAAGAGCTGTCAGGCGGAATGCGACAGCGGGCGGCACTTGCCAGAACGCTTGCGCCGGACCCGGGACTGCTGCTTCTGGATGAGCCGTTTTCCGCGCTGGACTTTCAAACGAAGCTTTCTTTAGAAAACCTTGTCTTCAAAACATTAAAAGATTTTCAAAAAACCGCCGTGCTCGTCACCCACGATATCGGTGAAGCCATCGCCATGAGCGATACGATCTATTTATTTTCGAATCAGCCGGGCACCATCCACCAAATCTTCACCGTGCCCAAGGAGCTCGCGGCATTAGATCCGTTTGACGCGCGTCAGGACCCGGCCTTTCAGCCGCTGTTTCAAACGATATGGAAGGAGCTGAACTCCCTTGAAAAACAGCAGCGGCACGATTGAACAGCTTCATCAGGAGTTTAAGAAAAAACACCAAAAAGAAAAACGCCGGATCCGTGCGTATCAGGCCGCCATTTTCATCGTATTTTTTGCCGGGTGGGAAATATCGAGCAAGGCAGGCTGGATCGATCCGTTAATCTTCAGCTCACCCTCTGCCGTTTGCCGGCTCTTGGCGGAAAAGATCGCGGACGGATCTCTTGCGGCTCACATCGGCGTTACATTAGGAGAAACCGTTCTGGGCTTTTTGCTCGGCACACTTCTCGGCACATGCCTCGCCGCTCTGTTATGGTGGTCAAACAGGCTCGCCCGTGTGTTAGACCCGTACCTCGTCATTTTAAACGCGATGCCGAAGGTCGCACTCGGGCCGATTCTTATCGTCGCACTCGGACCGAGTTTCACAAGCATCGTAGCCATGGGTGCAGTCATCAGTGTCATTATCACGACGATCGTCGTCTTTACGGCTTTTCAGGAAGTGGATGAGAATTATATTAAGGTCATGAAAACCTTCGGAGCGAAAAGGCGCATCATATTTAAAGAAGTCATCTTGCCGGCGTGCTCCCCCGCGATTGTTTCTGCGCTTAAAGTGAATGTCGGTTTATCCTGGGTCGGGGTCATTGTCGGCGAATTTCTTGTGTCCGAAAAGGGCCTGGGCTACATGATCATTTACGGCTTCCAAGTCTTCAATTTCACTTTGGTGTTCTTAAGCCTTCTGATCATCGCGGTTTTTGCGACATTGATGTATCAGGGAGTCGAATGGTTAGAAAGAAAATGGACGAAAGGAAAAATATAAAAAAGACCCGTGCGGTATCGCCGGGTCTCCGTTTTTATGATTGAAATACGCCGTCCTCTTTCAGCTTTTTCAGGCTGATCGGAAGCACTGAATCTTTCATGATGAAACTGAACTTTTTATTTCTCGGGAGATTCTCCGGCAGTTCGCTGAACAGCACCGGCCCCTTCGTTTCAAAATAATCAGCCTGTTTTTCAAGCCTTTCAATATCGGCAAAATATATATTCTTAATGATTATCTTTTCCCTGCCGAGAACTTTATACTGTCCGACGTACTGAAGGTGTCTTACCGCAGCGCCGGTTTCTTCTTTCACCTCGCGCAGGGCCGCTTCCTCCGCACATTCCATCGGCTCCACTTTTCCGCCCGGAAATTCAAACCCCCGGTCTTCATGCTCAGTCAAAAGCCATTTATCGCCATATCGGCATATAACCCATACGTGCTTCGGGCTGTCTGAAAAAGGCTGGTGTTCAAAGGAGAGCTGAACAGTATTCTGATAATAGTCTTTAAACTCGTACATGTTTATCCCTCTAATCCGTTCCTTCATATCTTCCATACATCATACCACAGTTGCGTTTGTTCGGAAGCCCTTTATCAAAAATTCAGAGGAAAACCATCATACCCGCTAGTATAGCCTCGTTTGAAGCAAATGTTACGGTTTGCGCTTGAATTTATTTTTCAAGGTGTCCAAAAGATCGACGAGCACCTGCGGAACCGGGATGCCCAGCGAGCTTGCCGTGATCACAATCTGTACCGATTCGTATAAGATATAAAACATGATAGCCAAATTACGGATAGCGCCTTCGGTATAAAGCAGCTGATCAAAAAAATGGCAAACTGAGACTAATGCCAGGGTCACAATTTTTTTGACCAGCCGCGCAAAAAGCCTTTTTGGGCTCAGCTGATGCAAAAGAGACTCTTTTAAGCTTGTACTGATAAATTCGATCGCCATGACCGATAGCAAAATCAGAAACGAATACTGAAAACCGCCAAAGAAAAATCCCGCTGCCGACACAATCACTGCAAAAAACGAAAAGATGCCAAAGTCTCTGCCCATTTGATCCAACATCCTTTCACAGAAACGGCCTTACATTATTCTATGAAAAGTGAACGGAACGGTCTGGATTTTTCAGAAAAATGGACAACATCTTCGGCAGCCAAATAAAAGACCGGACGCTCTAAAGCCCCGGTCTTCCCTTGTTAATTATCCTAAATACGCTTTCAGCATCCAGTTATGTTTTTCGATATTCTGGTGAATGGCCAGCAGCATATCGCCGGTCGTTTCATCCCCGACCTCATCTGCGAGATCCATTCCGCTTTTCAGCTCTTCTGCAATGACAGTGAAATCATCATAAATGTTCTGTACCATTTGTTCTGCGCTCTCATTGCCTTCCGCTTCTTTTATAGAAGCAGTCTTCAATGATTCCGTCATGGTGCCGATCGGCTTGCCGTTTAATGCCAGCAGACGCTCTGCAAGGTCATCAATATATGTAGCCGTTTCGTTATACAGCTCTTCGAATTTCTCATGCAATGTGAAAAAGTCCTTCCCTTTGACGTACCAATGATAGTTATGTAATTTCACATACATGACCGTCCAGTTTGCAACTTGTTTATTAACTGCTTCCAATAGTTTTTCTGACATGCCAATCTTCCTCCTTTGGTTTACTATTGATATACCCTATATATCGTGTGTTAAAACATAAATTTTTAGCCCTTGGTTTTCCAGATGGAAAATATGTTATCATTTGTTAAAAAGGAGGGATTCCATGCTGCTTCTTCTGAGTCTCGGCTTTCTTATCGTGCTTGCCGTGCTGCTTTTATCCATCTGGTCGACTGTAAGAGCCTATAACGTAAAGCATACGATCGATCCGCCGCAGGACGCATCAAACGGATTGACGGATAAAAACAAACCTTAATGATGTTGCGCCTTTTCCTCACGGCCGGAGGAATCATCGGCAGCTTCAGCATCCCCGACACGCACTTTTACAGTCGGCATATTGTGCTGCTGTTTTGCCGTTACGTGGGATTGAACGGTATACACACCTTCTTTATCGAATTCAGTCCGCAGATAATACGCCCCTTTTTCCTCCTTGGCCTTGCTTGTTTTGCCGCTGCCTTTTTTTCCTTCTTTCCATACTTCAAACATGACTTCATCCGCATCCGTGACCCGCTTACCGCCGTAAAAAACTTCCGCCTTGTATTCTGCTTTTTCATGCGGCTCTGCCGTTTCCGGTCCGGTAAGCTTGACTTCAAGCGCTTTCGGCTCTTCATCCGCGGAGGTTTTGTCCGCATTGCCTCCGCAAGAAGATAAAAGAAATACCATACCGCACATACCCGCCAATACAGCCCGTTTCATTCCATCACTCCTTCATGTTTGCTTCTATTTTAGCAAACGCTTACACATAAGGTGTGACATTTTTTAGAAATATGTAAAAAAGCCTTTTTGCATGACAGCAAAAAGGCCTGTTTTTTATCCGAACACTTTCAGCAAATCTTCTTTATCCTGTGACAGCCAGAAACGCATCAGGCGTTTCGCGCCTTCCAAATCATGAAGTTTCGCCTGGCCGCACTGTTTTTCGTTGGCTGCCGGGATCTCCGTAATATCGATGGCTTCTTTCAGCGTAGCGTCAAGCAGGTCGACAATTTCTTCCGCTGTCGGCTCGCCGCTCACAACTAGATAATAGCCTGTCTGGCAGCCCATCGGTGAAATATCTATGATGTCGAAGTGATCGTATTTCTCAGAATGTGTGCGAATCGTAAACGCAAGCAAGTGCTCAAGCGTATGAATCGTATCCGGCTTCATCGCCTGTTTGTTCGGCTGACAGAAGCGGATGTCAAACTTATTCACGACGCCGTCTGTTCCGACTTTATGCACCCCGCAATGTCTTACATACGGAGCCACAACCGCGTTATGGTCAAGCTCAAAGCTTTCTACTGAAGGCATAATAGCACTCCCTTTTTTTCAGAATATGCATCCATTATAACACAGTTTTCCGATAAGAATTGCGGCGGAAGCTTTTCAATCTGAAATTTTTTTTCTATACTGGCATTAGAAAGGTGGTTTTTTTGATGAAAACCATAATGATTGCGTTAATCCGCGGATACCAGAAGTTCATCTCTCCGCTGACGCCGCCGTCATGCCGCTTCTATCCGACATGTTCTCAGTACGGAATCGAAGCCGTCAGGACTCACGGCGCATTAAAAGGCGGATGGCTGACCCTAAAGCGAATCTTAAAGTGCCATCCGTTTCATCCGGGCGGGGTTGATCCCGTACCGGAAAAAAAACAAAAGCATTAGTCCATATGCTGGTAGCCGTCGATCACCAGATCAAGTTTACCGGTTTCAGGATCAATCACCAGACCGTGCACCGGCACATTGTCAGGGAAAAGCGGATGGTGTTTAATGACGTTTACGCTGTCTGTCACACTCGCTTCTACAGAATCAAAGCTTTTCAGCCATTGATCAAGATCAACACCTGAGTGCTTCAGCATGTCAATCCGCTCTTTCGGAATACCGCGGTCAATAATTTTACCGAGCATATCCTCGCTGTTGATTTTGCTCATGCCGCAATCATGATGGCCGATCACGCAGACTTCATCAGCGTTTAATTCATATACGGCCACTAAAAGGCTGCGCATGATGCTTCCGAACGGGTGGGCGACAAGCGCGCCGGCACTTTTAATTATTTTCACATCGCCGTTTCGCATGTTCATCGCGTGAGGAAGCAATTCAACAAGGCGTGTGTCCATGCAGGACAAAATCGCCATCTTTTTATCCGGGAATTTAGACGTTTGGTATTTTTCATAATCTTTGTTTTTAGTGAACTGCTCATTAAAATTCATGATATCGTTTAGAAGACTCATCTTGGTGTTTCCTTTCTGCCTTTTTATTCACAATATAACACAAGGCGGGCCATTTCGTCACTACCCGCACCTGATCCCAAAGTAACAGACGGCCCAATAAATAAGACAAACCCCCTCGAGCTTGTCTTATTTTCCCATATTGTATTTTTTGTTGAACTGTTCGACTCTCCCGCCTTTTTCGTTGAACTTTTGGCGGCCTGTATAAAACGGATGCGTATCTGAGCTGACTTCTACTTTAATCAGCGGATATGTTTTTCCGTCCTCCCACTCTGCCGTTTCCTCTGACGTTTTCGTTGAATGGCTTAAAAATCGGTAGCCGCTGTTCACATCTTGAAAAATCACTTGATGGTTATCCGGATGAATATCTTTTTTCATGCTGATCTCCCTTTCTTAAATCGTAATAATTACGTTTTATTCTAAACCTTAAATAGGCGCTTGTCAATCATATATGCCCTGATCCCTTGATTTCTAAACCCTGCCCATATATGGAATCAGAAGAATAATCTAATGGCTTCAGCAAATAATATAACCACATTACATAAAACGGTAATAAGAAAGGCGGTTTATGACGTGGATGATTTAGTGTTAGCCAGAAGCCTGTTCGGGACAACGATGGGCTTTCATATTATTTTCGCGACGCTTGGTGTCGGCTTGCCTCTGATGATTTTAATGGCTGAATTGATTTATCAAAAAACCAAAGACCCTCATTATGCCATTATGGCGAAAAGGTGGACAAAGGCGCAGGCGGTTCTGCTCGGCGTGGCGATACCGACCGGAACGATCGCGGGTACACAGCTTGCACTTTTGTGGCCCGGATTCATGGAAGTCATCGGCAGAGTGATGTCACTCCCGTTTCAAATTGAAATTTATGCTTTCTTTATCGAAGCGCTGTTTATGTCCATTTATGTCTATGCCGCTGACCGGCTGACTCCGGCGATGCGCATCATTGCGGTTATTTTCGTTTTGATCGGCGCCGCGGCCTCTGCCGTCTTAATCACAAATGTTCACGCATTTGAAGGAACGCCGGCCGGCTTTAAAATTTTAAACGGCAAAATCACTGACGTCGAACCGTGGGCCGCATTTTTTAATCCAAGCTTTTTCACCACCGCGGGCCATGTCGTTCTGACGGCTTTCATGACCGGTGCATTTATCGTCGCCTCAGTAGCAGCTTATAAAATGCTAAGAACGAGAAAACAGGAGCAGATATACCGGTTTCACCGAAAAGCGCTGCTGCTCGCTTTAACGATCGGCGGAATCTTTTCCATTATTGCTTCTTTAAACGGACACGAATCAGCTCAGCTTCTTTACGAATACCAGCCTGAAAAGCTTGCGGGCGCAGAAGGGCTGTTCGAAACAAGATCACACGCTCCGCTTGCGATCGGCGGTTTTACCGATCCAAAAGAAGAAAAAGTAAAATGGGCGATAGAAGTGCCGTGGGCTTTAAGCTTTTTGGCTGCAAACAGCTTTGATACCGTCGTTAAAGGGTTGAACGCGTTTCCGAAAGACGAGTGGCCGCCTTTATTCATTCATACACTGTTTAACGGAATGGTCGGCATCGGAATGCTGCTCATTTTATACTCCATCATCGGCATCGTATGGAGAAAAATCTTAAAGAAAGACAGCTTTCCGACTTGGCTTTTGATTTTATTTTTAACAGCAGGACCGCTCAGTCTGATCGGAATTGAATTCGGGTGGATATTCGCTTGTACGGGACGGCAGCCATGGGTGATTTATCATCTGCTGAAAACATCAGATGTCGTCACCACAACCGGTTCAATCGGCTTGCTGTTCATCCTGTTTACGGTGGTTTACGCCATTTTGGCGGCCGCAGTCATTTATGTGCTGCTTTATTATTTCCGCAAACATCCCGTTGAGGAGGATGTAAAAGCGGCGGAATCTTAACAAAGAAAGGGCTGAATTGAAATGGACATTACCATGGACGCTCTCATCGCGATATCAATCGTATGGGGCTTCGTGTTTATCTACGCGGTCATGGCAACGATGGACTTCGGAGCCGGCTTTTGGTCGATGATTTATTTAAATAAAGAACAAACAAAGGCGACAAACATCGCCAACCGTTATTTGTCCCCGACATGGGAAGTGACCAATGTCTTTATCGTCGCGATCGTTGTCGCCCTTTTCAGCTTCTTTCCCGGGGCAACCTTCGTGCTGGGGACCGTTTTATTGATTCCAGGGAGTATCATTCTGCTGCTTTTAGCGATCCGCAGCGGCTTTCTCGTCTTCTCCAATACGGCGAAGGAAAGAAAAATCATGAGATATATCTCCGGAATTTCAGGCTTCATTATTCCTGCCGTGCTGATTTTGGTCCTTCCGGTCACACACGGGGGATTTATCGACAAGACGGGCGGAGTGTATCACTTAAATTTGGCAAATGTCTTTACAAGCCCTAATGCGTATGCGTTTATCGGCTTTGCCATTTTAAGCACTTTGTTTTTATCTTCGCTGCTTCTGGCTGACTTTTCAAATGTTGCGGAAGAGGAGCATGCGTACCGCATCTACAGACGGAGCTCTTTAATAACAGGGCCGCTGTCACTTCTTTTTGCCATCTTCATTATGGTGACATTACGCTCTGAAGCCGGCTGGCTGTATACGGGGATGATGAAAGACAAGACATGGCTCATCCTGTCTGTCATTACATTTATTATTGCGGGCGCGGCCCTGTTTCTGCCGAATAAACGCTTCGGCCAGAACATCGGCAAACCGAGAATCGCCATGATCGCTATTGCGCTGCAATATTTCCTGGCAAGCTATGCGTACGGACGGGCCCACCTTCCTTATATGATTTATCCCGATATTACGGTCATGTCTGGATTTACGGAGCCGGCAACCTTCAAGGCGCTGTTTATGACGTATATCGTCGCTTTCATTATTTTGTTTCCCGGGTTTTATTTCTTCTGGAAGCTCTTTATGAAAGACAGACGTTATATCCGCCAGGAGGAATAACAGAAATCAGAGCGGTTCATACTAATGGCGTACCTTTTATCATCGAGGGGGAGTCAGCATGGATCATCAAAAAATACTGTGTGAAGTCAATAACTGCTCTTATTGGGGCAAAGGAAACAAATGCACGGCCGACGCGATTTATGTTGTCAGCCATACAGGCGAAACCGCTGAAAAAAGTGAAGAAACCGATTGCAAAACCTTTAAACCGTATGATTTATAAAAAAAGAGCTGTTTTTATACAGCTCTTTTTCATTTCCGCGCCAATGAAAAGCATTGCAGAAACGGCAAATTGGCGGCGGCAGACGGTACAATCCGTATCGCATTCATGACATGCACAGAATTTTTTATCAAGATGTACATGTTTGTCTCAGCCAGAAAGCAACGACAGCGATGTTAAGCTGAGACTGTTTGAAAAAAATTATCGCATTCGCCTGCCAAAAAAACCGGCTTTTTCAGCCGGTTCAAACGGGGAAGGGGTGATGTTGAACAGTTTTAATATAACAGCAGCTTACAGTGTACTCAACTTGCTGAAATAAAGTTTTATCAGCTGTTTGTTGTGAATACGTCCATTTGGGTGACGTATTTTCTCATTACTTCCTGATTCACGCTGACACCCAATCCAGGACCGTCCGGAACAGAAATAAATCCCTCTTCGATACGGATGTCAGGAGTGACGATATCCTCCTCCCAGTATCGGTCTGATGAGGAAATGTCACCCGGTATCGTAAATTGCGGCAGCGAAGCAAGCGCGACTGTCTGCGCTCTCGAAATGCCGGTCTCGAACATTCCGCCGCACCATACCGGCATGTGATGCTCTCTGCATAAATCATGTATTTTTAAAGCTTCTGTCAGGCCTCCTACACGCGCCGGTTTTATGTTAATGATTTTACAGCTTCCAAGCTCAATCGCCCGCCTCGCGTCATCAAATGAGCATATACTTTCATCAAGACATATCGCCGTTCTCAAATGTTTTTGCAGGTGGCGGTGATCGACAATATCATCTGCCTGAAGCGGCTGTTCTATCATCATTAATTGGAATTCATCCAATTCTTTCAGCCTGCTGATGTCTTTCAGTTCATACGCCGAGTTGGCATCCGCCATCAGCGGTAAGTTCGGGAAACGGCTGCGGATGGCTCTGACCAAATCAACGTCACGGCCGGGCTGAATTTTTATTTTTATACGTTGATAACCTTCTTTTAAATATTGCTCAATTTCCCGAAGCATCACATCATCCGAAGCAAGACCCACTACCACCCCGGCGGGCACTTTATCTCTTTTGCCCCCTAAGGCTTCTGCGAGAGATATCCCCTTTTTCTTGGCATATAGATCCCACACGGCTGATTCGAGCCCCGCTTTTGCCATGCGGTTTCCTTTGAAACGCGCGAGACTGTCAGGCACCTCTGACGGATGGAAAAACTCGCGGCCTACGATATTTGGGATGAAAAAATCTCTCAGCATATGCGCGCATGTCTGAATCGTTTCTTCTGTATACCAAGGAGAAGAAAACGCCGATACCTCCCCCCAGCCGGTTCTGCCGGTTTCATCGATCGCCTCCACGATCAAAAATTTGCGGTCCTGCAGCGTTTCAATACTTGTTTTAAACGGTTTTTTCAGCCTCATACTTACATGATAAAGGGTGATTTTTTCAATCTTAATCATGACAATTCTCCTTTACGAAGCTCATTCAGCCGATGTCTCATCAGTTTATTGGACGCGTTCCGCGGGAGCTCGTCAACCGCGAAAAAAGCAGCCGGTACTTTATATTTTGCAAGGCGTTCACGGCAAAAGTCGGCCAGCTCTTCTGCACTGACAGAAGAAGTCAGCACGAGAAAGGCATGCGGCACTTTCCCCCACTTTGGATCTTCGGCTCCTGAAACACCTGCTTCCGCTACAGCCGGATGGGCAAGCAGCGCCGCTTCCACTTCAGCCGGATAGATGTTCTCTCCGCCTGAAATGATGAGATCCGACCGTCTGTCCAGCACATATAAAAACCCTTCGTCATCTAAATAGCCAAGATCGCCCGTTTTAAACCAGCCATTATGAAAAGCGGCCTGATTCGCTTCATCACGATGATAGTACCCTTTCATTACATTCGGGCCTTTTACCGTGATTTCACCGTGTTCAAACGGCGTACAGCGATTTCCTTCTTTTTCAATTCTGATCTCGCATGAAAACAGCGGTTTACCGGCCGAGCCGAGCTTTTCCATGCTGAATTCAGGTGACAGCGTGACAATCTGTGAGCAGGTTTCGGTCAAGCCGTAAGACTGGAAGACCGGAAATTGCTTTCTTCGGCATTCTTCAAGGAGCGGCAGCGGGGCCGGCCCTCCGCCAAGCAGAATGCACCGCAATGATTCCGGACATTGTTCGGTTTCTGAAAGCAGGCCTGAAAGCATTGTCTGCACCGCTGATATGATCGTGACCCGGTGTGAGCTGATGCTAGCAAGCACATCAGTAACTGAAAATTTTCGTTGCAGCACGACGGGCATACCGTAAATGACCGACTTAAACAGTGCAGACAGGCCGCTGATATGAAACAGCGGCAGCGCAATAAGCCAGCGGTCCCGCTCCGTGACCCCCAGATTCAGCGCAGACGATACAGCGCTGGAATAATGGTTTCCGAAAGTCTGCTGCACCCCCTTCGGCCTTCCCGTTGTTCCTGACGTATACATAAGAGTCGCCGTATCATCAAGCGTTACATAAGCTTCCGGCTCCATGTCACCCGCCTTTTCAGCCTGCAGCTCGTCCACATCTGCGACAGCGACTGCAGATTCATAATCTTCGCGGCAAAAACCGTCTTCCGTCAATAAAAGCTTCGCCTCTGAATCTTCGAGCTGAAACAGCCGTTCCTGTTTTGAGAGCTTCGTATTTAACAGCACCGCTTCCGCTCCTAATAAGAAGCAGGCGTGAACGGCATAAACCATTTCCGGACGGTTAGAAAGCAAAATCGCGACACGGTCTCCTTTTTTAAGCTTGCAGTATTCGGACAGCCGCGCGGCCATTTGTTCAGAAGCATCATACAATTCTCTGAATGTCATCTGTTTGTTTTCAAATATGAGAGCGATTCTCTCAGGTGTCAGCTGAGCCCTTTGAATGAGCCAATTTGGCTGTTCTGTCAGCATGTTATCATCTCCGAGGTAAAAGTACTGTGTTTGAAAAGAAAACAGCTTGGACCAGAGCGGCTCAAGCTGTTTCGTAGTGTCATCTGATCACGGAAAACGAGGGAACTGACCGAAATCCGGACTGCGTTTTTCTTTAAAGGAATCGCGGCCTTCTTTCGCTTCGTCTGTCGTGTAATAAAGAAGTGTTGCATCTCCCGCAAATTGCTGAATTCCGGCCAGGCCGTCTGTATCTGCGTTAAATGCCGCTTTAAGGAAACGAAGGGCTGTAGGGCTTTTCTCAAGCATTTCCTCACACCATTTAATGGTTTCCTCTTCAAGTTTCTCTAATGGGACTACCGTATTGACAAGACCCATGTCGAGCGCTTCCTGCGCATTGTATTGACGGCACAGATACCAGATTTCACGGGCTTTCTTATGTCCGACGATACGCGCCAGGTAGCCTGAGCCGTAACCGGCATCAAAGCTTCCCACTTTCGGTCCGGTTTGACCGAAAATCGCGTTATCAGCCGCAATCGTTAAATCACAGACGATATGAAGCACATGGCCTCCGCCGATCGCGTAACCTGAAACCATTGCTACAACCGGTTTAGGAATCACGCGGATCAAACGCTGAAGATCAAGCACGTTCAGACGCGGGATCTGATCGTCTCCGACATATCCGCCGTGACCGCGGACTTTTTGGTCTCCGCCTGAACAGAATGCTTTATCTCCCGCTCCCGCAAGAACGATGACACCAATATTAGAGTCATCACGCGCACAAGCAAATGCGTCAATCATTTCTGATACCGTCTTAGGAGTAAATGCGTTATGTACCTCCGGGCGGTTAATTGTTATTTTTGCAATACCGTTATACGTCTCGTACAAGATTTCATCGTACTGACGTTCAGTTTTCCATTCTGCAGCCATTGATATGACCTCCTTCATTTTTGCCTGAGTCCGGCCCAAAAGCTATTTTCTATATGCTTTACAAGCCGTATAAAAACTCACTTACTATCTTACCAAAAATTCGCGGCTGTTCCACATGTACCGTGTGCCCCGCCTGTTTGACAACCTCTATTTTACTTGATGGGAGCAGGTTATGCACCTTTTGATTAATCACGCAAAACTTTTCGTCCCATTCACCGCATATAAGCAGAACGGGCGCCTTGATGCGGTCTAAAGCATCCCACCAGGAAGGCTGCGAGCCCGTCCCCATTCCGAGCAGACTGCCTGCAAGTCCGGACGGATTATTTTTCAGCCTGCCGGCACGGATGGACGCCTTTACGCTGTCCGGCAGAGAAAGCTGCGTGGCAAACAACGGAATGCCCTCCCAATAATCGACAAACGATGTGATGCCTTCCTTCAATATAAAGTCCGCAAGCTTCCGGTCTGACTGAATCCGCTTTTTGCGTTCCTGAAGCGTGCTGAGACCCGGAGTGGAGCTTTCCAAAACAAGCGCTGACACCCGATGCGGAAATGCCTGTGCAAAGGAATACGCAAGTCTTCCCCCCATAGAATAACCAATAAGTTTCACTTTGTGAAGTTTTAATTGATCAAAAACGGCGGCAAGGTCCGCAACCTGCCGGCTCGTACTGTACCTTGCCGCTTGCACAGGCGCGTCTGTCTCCCCGTGACCCAGGCAGTCAATCATCACCATTCGCTCGCCGGGAAACATTTCGCGCAGAAACATCCATGATTCTTTACTGCCCGTAAATCCGTGCAGACAAACAATTGCTTCAGACGAGCGGTCACCGGTATCATTCACCCGGTAGCACACGCCGTCATCCATTTTGACAGTTACAGTCTCCATTCTTTTTTCACTTCCCGCACTGCAGCCTGCAGCAGATCGCGATGGAATTGAACTCTTGAGGTCCGATCTGTTTTCAGCTCGATAATATGAAGTCCGGGCTTGTCCGCCTGCGGCTGATACGCATCCTTAAATGCTTCCCATGTCTCAGGGCAAGTATACGTCCCGCCATACAGTGCTGCGGCATGCTTGAAATCAAGGCCCGTCGGCGTACCGAATAGTTCTTCAAAATGAGTTTTATCAGATGCCTGCGGCAAAAATGAGAAAATCCCGCCGCCATCATTGTTTATTAAAATAACCGTAAGCGGAATTCCAAGTTTTTTAGCCGCTAACAGACCGTTTAAATCATGGTAAAACGATAAATCTCCAATCACAAGCGTGACGGGAGCTTTTGTTCCCTCACATACGCCCATAGCCGAGGAAACAACTCCGTCAATTCCGTTAGCACCGCGGTTGGCATAGACGCGGAAGGAACGATCTTGCTTTTCAAAGAAAGTATCCACATCGCGAATCGGCATGCTGTTGCCGACAAAAATCGAACTGTCTTCAGGAACAAGGTGCTGAAGGTGACGATATACATTTCCTTCGAATGACAAGTTATCCATGCCCGCATGCTGTAAATGGCCGCGGAACCGTTCATTGACAAACTGCCATTTCTCCAGCCATTCGGATAGCCGTCTTCCCGTTTCAACTGAACGGACCGCTTCCAAAAACACCGACGGATGGCAATGAATCATATGCGCGCCGGCCTGAGTGGGATCTCTCCACCCTCCGTCTTCATCGACGATAAACTGCTCAATGGCAGGATCATCCCTGAGCCATACAAAGAGCGGTTTGGAAACCGGCATCGGACCGAAGCGGATCACAGCTTCCGGACGCAGCACTTCTTTTATCTCCTCATCTCTTAAGAACGAGTCATAAGCATCAATGATCAGCGCCTTATCATGCTTTCCGTTTCGCAGATTTGAAAGCGGATCAGCCAAAATCGGGAATTGCAGTATCTCGGCAAGCGCGAGGATCTGCTGTTTTTCTGCTTCACCGTGAATTTCGCCGCAGACGATCATCCCCTTTTCGGTATTCGCAAGACGCTCTGTAATATGACGCAGTGAGGCCGGATCGGCAGACTGAATCCCTGTTGTGACAGAGACATGCCGATCTGATCTCATTCTTTCAAAAGGCCGGGCTGACAAATCAGGCATCAAAGGCTCCCTGAGCGGCACATTGACATGCACCGGTCCCATTGGCTGCTTCCCCGCTTCACTTGCGGCTCTGCCGGCCAAAGTTCTGATATAACTCAGCATTTGAGGATTTTCCTCGGGAAGAGCCGAGTCTGTGAAAAACTTAACAAAGTTACCGAACAGAAAATGCTGGTTAATCGCCTGAGGCGCCCCCACTTCCCTCAATTCATGAGGCCGGTCAGCAGTCAGGACAATAAGAGGCACTCTTGAATAATGAGCTTCAATCACGGCCGGATAGAAGTTAGCCGCTGCCGTTCCTGACGTACAAATCAGCATGACCGGACGCTGGCGGGCTTTTGCAAGACCGAGTGCGAAAAAACCTGCGGATCGTTCATCAATTTGTATATGGACTTGAATATCCGGGTGGGCCGCTGCCAAAACCGCCAGCGGAGTCGACCTCGATCCGGGACAAACGACCGCGTCGGTTACACCAGAAAGAGCGAATTCATCAATAAAGCTTCCGATATAATGTGTAATCGGGTTTGTCAAAGCCTTTCACCTCCTAAAGCAGAGATCATCGGCTTTAGTTTAATTTGTGTTTCTTCATATTCTGATTGCGGATCTGAATCTTCAACAATGCCGCAGCCTGCAAAAAGGCGCGCCCTTTTGTCTTCAATCAATCCTGATCGGATGGCCACGACAAATTCTCCGTTTTCCCTGCCGTCCATCCAGCCGATCGGCGCCGCGTACCACCCGCGTGTCATCGGTTCAATTTCAGCAATAACATCAACAGCTTTCTGCTGGGGCGCTCCGCCCAATGCCGGTGTGGGATGCAGCTTTTCAATTAAATCAAACAGAGAAGCGGACGTTTTAAGACGGCCGGTGATCGGTGTATATAGATGCTGCACACTTTTTGTTTTATATAATTGCGGACCTGCAGGCTTTTTCACACCACTGCAGCTCGATAAAAAAGCATCGTTTATCATCTGAACCACAAAATCATGCTCCGCCAGGTTTTTTTCGTCATGCAGCAATTCTTCGCCGAGACGGTCATCTTCTTCCTGACTTTCTCCGCGCTTAATTGAACCTGCCAGACAAGAGGACATGACGTCTTTGCCGGATTTTTTGATCAGCCGTTCCGGTGAAGCGCCGACAAAGCATTTATTTCCCTGCTCAATCGCAAAAACATAGCTTGTCGTTTGATCCGTCAAAAGCTTGCGGACAACGCTCTCCGCCGGAATCGGCCCGTCATATGACAAAACGACTTCCCTTGCCAGCACGACTTTATCATATTGATTTGCTTTCATATCATTTGTTGCTGTTTTAATGGCGTCAAGCCAGTTTTCTACATCAAGTTCTTCCGCTTTTGTTAAATCAGGATATTCCTCATATGTCATTGAAGAAACTGTAAAAGCTTCAGAAAAAGATTTCAGACGTTTCAGCACATCTTCTGCCTGATTGCCGTCTGCCGCCCATTGATTGACGGTTAAATAATCACCATCCGCCGTCTTTGTCAGCATGAGTGAGGGAATAAAGAACAGTCCTTCTTCGAACCCATCCCATTCGTCTCCTCTTTCTTCAGCGGGATTAAATGAAAAACCGCCGAATAAGACAGGGCCGACCGCGGTTTGCGCCGCCTCTTCTTCTTCATGAATATGATAAGCCGTCTTTTTAAAGCGCTCCCATTGTTCAAAAACGTCTTGATAACGTTTTTCGTTTTTTTCATTCGATTGGAACAGCGCTTCTGTGCCAAGACCGACTATTGTTAATTCACTACCGGGTTCTGACCAAAAAAATCGTTTGCCTTTATATTTTTTTGCTCCGTCTTTGAAAAATGATAGAGGGTCTAAAGACGCAATACGTCTTGAATAGCTCAATAAGACAGCATGGTTGACTTGTTTGGCTTTATGTAATGCATGATCTGCTTCCTCTCGGAACGTATGCTGCACCGTTGTCACCATGAGACATTCCTCCATAATCCGTTAAATGCTTTTAATACAATACACCTGTGATGACTTTGTGTCAAACACACAGATTTGCGCACGACAAAATGCCTGCATTTCTTATTATAAACCTTTTTGCGCAAATGAATAAAGAAACAAACTTGAATTTTCTTTCCCCACTCTCGGCAATCACTGTATCCTTTACTTTACTGTGGGAAAACGACCATTTTTATCCACCATTTTTCTGCACAAAAACGTTCATACTAACAGTCATAAGCATCACATAGAAACGAGGGAATGATGTGCTTACAAATGAACAGATCACACACTTGAAAAAAGAACTCGAAGAAGCCAAACATGATATCTTAAGCCGTTTTAAAGAAAATGACCAATTTCAATTAACAGATGAATTCCCGTATCAGTCATCCGGCGAATTGTCTTCCTATGACAATCATCCCGGCGATCAGGCGACTGAATTATACGAGCGTGAAAAAGATCTTGCGCTCCTCGACCATGAACGGGAGCACCTTCGCGACATTGATTACTCCCTGAAACAAATTGAAAACGGCACATACGGTATTTGTGAAGTCAGCGGCAAAGAAATCCCTTATGACAGACTGGAAGCTCTGCCGACGGCTACCACCTTGGCGGAATTTTCCTCTCAGGATGCCGTTTCTAAAGACAGGCCGATTGAAGAGGAAACACCGTTCGGACAGTTTGAATTTGATGATGATGAATCAATACGGCCGCCTTACGATAGTGAAGACTCATATCAGGATGTAGAGGAATACGGAAACTCAGAAACACCTCAAGATTTAGAGGTTCCGCCTCTCAGCTACAACGATATGACAATGAACTCAGAAGAAAACATCGGCTATGTTGAGGATTATGAAAATTTTATCGCCACAGATATTACCGGAAAAAACATTTCCGTGTATCCAAGCAGAGACCACGAAAAATATGAACAGGAACTGGACGAAGAAGGAATTATGACGACTTTCGGCGATCTTCATGCTGACTAAAACCCCGGCTTACCGGGGTTTTTACATTTGTTGCATTTTTGTAATGGAAACTCATACACTTAATGGTGCATGGCTCTCAAAAAGGTTTAACCTTTCCAAAATCGGGAATGACATTGAACAATGGAGGGAAGAGATGAAAAAGAAGTATATCGGTGCGATCATTGTATTTATCATTACATATGCCTTGTTTTCCTTAGCGGGGTTTCTCTTTCCCGTAGATCGGGAATGGTACGACGCGCTTCAAAAACCTGACTGGACGCCGAGCGGATCAGTGATAGGCATCATATGGGCGGTTTTGTTTGCGCTTATCTCCCTGTCAGCAGCCTTGGTATACGTAAAGCTTTCATGTAAAGAATCCAAAGCTTTCTGGGTGATGCTTCTCATCAATTATATCGTGAATCAAGGATTCAGCTTTTTTCAATTCACACAGAAAAATTTGCTTGCTGCATCTATCGATTGCCTGCTTGTAGCCGTTACAACACTCATTTTATTGATGATTGCCAGTAAATACAGCAAAGCTTCAGCCTGGCTTTTGGTTCCTTATTTATTATGGAGCGCTTTTGCCACATACCTGTCTTTTACCATTTACAATATGAACTCATAATAAAAAACCTTGCATAGTATGCAAGGTTTTTTTAATGACCCGTACGGGATTCGAACCCGTGTTACCGCCGTGAAAGGGCGGTGTCTTAACCGCTTGACCAACGGGCCTTATGGCGGAGAAGGAGGGATTTGAACCCTCGCGCCGCTTACACGACCTACACCCTTAGCAGGGGCGCCTCTTCAGCCACTTGAGTACTTCTCCATATGGCTCCACAGGCAGGATTCGAACCTGCGACCGATCGGTTAACAGCCGATTACCACTGAGCTACTGTGGAAAATTATCATGGTGGGCCTGAGTGGACTCGAACCACCGACCTCACGCTTATCAGGCGTGCGCTCTAACCAGCTGAGCTACAGGCCCACGACAATATAAAAATGGAGCGGGTGATGGGAATCGAACCCACGACATCAGCTTGGAAGGCTGAGGTTTTACCACTAAACTACACCCGCATTTGTTTGGGGCGATTGATGGGAATCGAACCCACGAGTGCCAGAGCCACAATCTGGTGCGTTAACCACTTCGCCACAACCGCCAAAACAATATTAAATTAAAATGGTGGCTCGGGACGGAATCGAACCGCCGACACACGGATTTTCAGTCCGTTGCTCTACCAACTGAGCTACCGAGCCTTTTTATATAAATGGCGGTCCGGACGGGACTCGAACCCGCGACCTCCTGCGTGACAGGCAGGCATTCTAACCAACTGAACTACCGGACCATTTTTGGTTGCGGGGGCAGGATTTGAACCTGCGACCTTCGGGTTATGAGCCCGACGAGCTACCGAACTGCTCCACCCCGCGATGATGATTAAATTAGATATGGCGGAGGAAGAGGGATTCGAACCCCCGCGGGCTTTGACACCCCTGTCGGTTTTCAAGACCGATCCCTTCAGCCAGACTTGGGTATTCCTCCGTATAAGTGGTGGACCTTGTAGGACTCGAACCTACGACCGGACGGTTATGAGCCGTCTGCTCTAACCAACTGAGCTAAAGGTCCAATGGTAGCGGCGGAGGGGATCGAACCCCCGACCTCACGGGTATGAACCGTACGCTCTAGCCAGCTGAGCTACACCGCCAAAAAACAATTAAAATCAAGTGGAGCCTAGCGGGATCGAACCGCTGACCTCCTGCGTGCAAAGCAGGCGCTCTCCCAGCTGAGCTAAGGCCCCAAAGTGGTCGGGAAGACAGGATTCGAACCTGCGACCCCATGGTCCCAAACCATGTGCTCTACCAAGCTGAGCTACTTCCCGATTTTTCAAAAGTATGTATGGCGCGCCCGAGAGGAGTCGAACCCCTAACCTTTTGATCCGTAGTCAAACGCTCTATCCAATTGAGCTACGGGCGCAACAATAAGTGCCGAGGGCCGGACTTGAACCGGCACGGTAGTCACCTACCGCAGGATTTTAAGTCCTGTGTGTCTGCCAATTCCACCACCCCGGCATGGATGGTATAGTTTAGTTGGAGCGGAAGACGGGATTCGAACCCGCGACCCCCACCTTGGCAAGGTGATGTTCTACCACTGAACTACTTCCGCGTTTGGCAATGCGGATGAAGGGACTTGAACCCCCACGTCTGTAAAGACACTAGAGCCTGATTCTAGCGCGTCTGCCAATTCCGCCACATCCGCAAGAAAAAACATGGTGAGCCATGAAGGACTCGAACCTTCGACCCTCTGATTAAAAGTCAGATGCTCTACCAACTGAGCTAATGGCTCTTTTTACAAGAGACTTATATAGTATAACATATAAAAGTGGTGCCGGCAAGAGGACTTGAACCCCCAACCTACTGATTACAAGTCAGTTGCTCTACCAATTGAGCTACACCGGCCTAATACGCCAACTTATGTATGATAGAAATGGTGGAGGATGACGGGCTCGAACCGCCGACCCTCTGCTTGTAAGGCAGATGCTCTCCCAGCTGAGCTAATCCTCCGTATATTACACTTACGTGTAATGGCTTGGCGGCGTCCTACTCTCACAGGGGGAAACCCCCGACTACCATCGGCGCTGAAGAGCTTAACTTCCGTGTTCGGCATGGGAACGGGTGTGACCTCTTCGCTATCGCCACCAAACCATTGAGAGTGTTCTCTCAAAACTAGATAACAGTAAGCATACATTCAAAAATGGTTAAGTCCTCGATCGATTAGTATCTGTCAGCTCCATGTGTCGCCACACTTCCACCTCAGACCTATCAACCTGATCATCTTTCAGGGATCTTACTTCCTTGCGGAATGGGAAATCTCATCTTGAGGGGGGCTTCATGCTTAGATGCTTTCAGCACTTATCCCGTCCGCACATAGCTACCCAGCGATGCCCTTGGCAGAACAACTGGTACACCAGCGGTGCGTCCATCCCGGTCCTCTCGTACTAAGGACAGCTCCTCTCAAATTTCCTGCGCCCGCGACGGATAGGGACCGAACTGTCTCACGACGTTCTGAACCCAGCTCGCGTACCGCTTTAATGGGCGAACAGCCCAACCCTTGGGACCGACTACAGCCCCAGGATGCGATGAGCCGACATCGAGGTGCCAAACCTCCCCGTCGATGTGGACTCTTGGGGGAGATAAGCCTGTTATCCCCGGGGTAGCTTTTATCCGTTGAGCGATGGCCCTTCCATGCGGAACCACCGGATCACTAAGCCCGACTTTCGTCCCTGCTCGACTTGTAGGTCTCGCAGTCAAGCTCCCTTGTGCCTTTACACTCTGCGAATGATTTCCAACCATTCTGAGGGAACCTTTGGGCGCCTCCGTTACCTTTTAGGAGGCGACCGCCCCAGTCAAACTGCCCACCTGACACTGTCTCCCCGCCCGATAAGGGCGGCGGGTTAGAAGGTCAATACAGCCAGGGTAGTATCCCACCGATGCCTCCACCGAAGCTGGCGCTCCGGTTTCCAAGGCTCCTACCTATCCTGTACAAGCTGTACCAACATTCAATATCAGGCTGCAGTAAAGCTCCACGGGGTCTTTCCGTCCTGTCGCGGGTAACCTGCATCTTCACAGGTACTATAATTTCACCGAGTCTCTCGTTGAGACAGTGCCCAGATCGTTGCGCCTTTCGTGCGGGTCGGAACTTACCCGACAAGGAATTTCGCTACCTTAGGACCGTTATAGTTACGGCCGCCGTTTACTGGGGCTTCAATTCGCACCTTCGCTTACGCTAAGCGCTCCTCTTAACCTTCCAGCACCGGGCAGGCGTCAGCCCCTATACTTCGCCTTACGGCTTCGCAGAGACCTGTGTTTTTGCTAAACAGTCGCCTGGGCCTATTCACTGCGGCTCTCTCGGGCTTGCACCCTAACAGAGCACCCCTTCTCCCGAAGTTACGGGGTCATTTTGCCGAGTTCCTTAACGAGAGTTCTCTCGATCACCTTAGGATTCTCTCCTCGCCTACCTGTGTCGGTTTGCGGTACGGGCACCTCTCACCTCGCTAGAGGCTTTTCTTGGCAGTGTGGAATCAGGAACTTCGCTACTATAATTCGCTCGCCATCACAGCTCAGCCTTCACGGGAAACGGATTTGCCTATTTCCCAGCCTAACTGCTTGGACGCGGATATCCAATACCGCGCTTACCCTATCCTCCTGCGTCCCCCCATTGCTCAAATGGTGAGGAGGTGGTACAGGAATATCAACCTGTTATCCATCGCCTACGCCTTTCGGCCTCGGCTTAGGTCCCGACTAACCCTGAGCGGACGAGCCTTCCTCAGGAAACCTTAGGCATTCGGTGGAGGGGATTCTCACCCCTCTTTCGCTACTCATACCGGCATTCTCACTTCTAAGCGCTCCACAAGTCCTTCCGGTCTTGCTTCACAGCCCTTAGAACGCTCTCCTACCACTGTTCGAAGAACAGTCCGCAGCTTCGGTGATACGTTTAGCCCCGGTACATTTTCGGCGCAGAGTCACTCGACCAGTGAGCTATTACGCACTCTTTAAATGGTGGCTGCTTCTAAGCCAACATCCTGGTTGTCTAAGCAACTCCACATCCTTTTCCACTTAACGTATACTTTGGGACCTTAGCTGGCGGTCTGGGCTGTTTCCCTTTCGACTACGGATCTTATCACTCGCAGTCTGACTCCCAAGGATAAGTCATCGGCATTCGGAGTTTGACTGAATTCGGTAACCCGGTAGGGGCCCCTAGTCCAATCAGTGCTCTACCTCCGAGACTCTTACCTTGAGGCTAGCCCTAAAGCTATTTCGGAGAGAACCAGCTATCTCCAGGTTCGATTGGCATTTCACCCCTACCCACACCTCATCCCCGCACTTTTCAACGTGCGTGGGTTCGGGCCTCCATTCAGTGTTACCTGAACTTCACCCTGGACATGGGTAGATCACCTGGTTTCGGGTCTACGACCACGTACTCATGCGCCCTATTCAGACTCGCTTTCGCTGCGGCTCCGCATCTTCTGCTTAACCTTGCACGGGATCGTAACTCGCCGGTTCATTCTACAAAAGGCACGCCATCACCCGTTAACGGGCTCTGACTACTTGTAGGCACACGGTTTCAGGATCTATTTCACTCCCCTTCCGGGGTGCTTTTCACCTTTCCCTCACGGTACTGGTTCACTATCGGTCACTAGGGAGTATTTAGCCTTGGGAGATGGTCCTCCCGGATTCCGACGGAATTTCACGTGTTCCGCCGTACTCAGGATCCACTCTGGAGAGAACGAAGTTTTGACTACAGGGCTGTTACCTCCTATGGCGGGCCTTTCCAGACCTCTTCATCTACCTCGTTCCTTTGTAACTCCGTACAGAGTGTCCTACAACCCCAAGAGGCAAGCCTCTTGGTTTGGGCTGATCCCGTTTCGCTCGCCGCTACTCAGGGAATCGCATTTGCTTTCTCTTCCTCCGGGTACTTAGATGTTTCAGTTCCCCGGGTCTGCCTTCTCATATCCTATGTATTCAGATATGGATACCACTCCATTACGAGTGGTGGGTTTCCCCATTCGGAAATCTCCGGATCAAAGCTTGCTTACAGCTCCCCGAAGCATATCGGTGTTCGTCCCGTCCTTCATCGGCTCCTAGTGCCAAGGCATCCACCGTGCGCCCTTTCTAACTTAACCGTTAAAAAGAATCACTACGTGATTTCTTGCATTACAATTGAATGTGAATTACTTCTGTTATCTAGTTTTCAAAGAACATTATCTCGAAGAATCGAATGATCCTTCAAAACTAAACAAGACAGGGAACGTTCTGTTTATAAGACCCAAGGTCTTATATTCCGTTAAAATCCTTAGAAAGGAGGTGATCCAGCCGCACCTTCCGATACGGCTACCTTGTTACGACTTCACCCCAATCATCTGTCCCACCTTCGGCGGCTGGCTCCATAAAGGTTACCTCACCGACTTCGGGTGTTACAAACTCTCGTGGTGTGACGGGCGGTGTGTACAAGGCCCGGGAACGTATTCACCGCGGCATGCTGATCCGCGATTACTAGCGATTCCAGCTTCACGCAGTCGAGTTGCAGACTGCGATCCGAACTGAGAACAGATTTGTGGGATTGGCTTAACCTCGCGGTTTCGCTGCCCTTTGTTCTGCCCATTGTAGCACGTGTGTAGCCCAGGTCATAAGGGGCATGATGATTTGACGTCATCCCCACCTTCCTCCGGTTTGTCACCGGCAGTCACCTTAGAGTGCCCAACTGAATGCTGGCAACTAAGATCAAGGGTTGCGCTCGTTGCGGGACTTAACCCAACATCTCACGACACGAGCTGACGACAACCATGCACCACCTGTCACTCTGCCCCCGAAGGGGACGTCCTATCTCTAGGATTGTCAGAGGATGTCAAGACCTGGTAAGGTTCTTCGCGTTGCTTCGAATTAAACCACATGCTCCACCGCTTGTGCGGGCCCCCGTCAATTCCTTTGAGTTTCAGTCTTGCGACCGTACTCCCCAGGCGGAGTGCTTAATGCGTTAGCTGCAGCACTAAGGGGCGGAAACCCCCTAACACTTAGCACTCATCGTTTACGGCGTGGACTACCAGGGTATCTAATCCTGTTCGCTCCCCACGCTTTCGCTCCTCAGCGTCAGTTACAGACCAGAGAGTCGCCTTCGCCACTGGTGTTCCTCCACATCTCTACGCATTTCACCGCTACACGTGGAATTCCACTCTCCTCTTCTGCACTCAAGTTCCCCAGTTTCCAATGACCCTCCCCGGTTGAGCCGGGGGCTTTCACATCAGACTTAAGAAACCGCCTGCGAGCCCTTTACGCCCAATAATTCCGGACAACGCTTGCCACCTACGTATTACCGCGGCTGCTGGCACGTAGTTAGCCGTGGCTTTCTGGTTAGGTACCGTCAAGGTGCCGCCCTATTTGAACGGCACTTGTTCTTCCCTAACAACAGAGCTTTACGATCCGAAAACCTTCATCACTCACGCGGCGTTGCTCCGTCAGACTTTCGTCCATTGCGGAAGATTCCCTACTGCTGCCTCCCGTAGGAGTCTGGGCCGTGTCTCAGTCCCAGTGTGGCCGATCACCCTCTCAGGTCGGCTACGCATCGTCGCCTTGGTGAGCCGTTACCTCACCAACTAGCTAATGCGCCGCGGGTCCATCTGTAAGTGGTAGCCGAAGCCACCTTTTATGTCTGAACCATGCGGTTCAAACAACCATCCGGTATTAGCCCCGGTTTCCCGGAGTTATCCCAGTCTTACAGGCAGGTTACCCACGTGTTACTCACCCGTCCGCCGCTAACATCAGGGAGCAAGCTCCCATCTGTCCGCTCGACTTGCATGTATTAGGCACGCCGCCAGCGTTCGTCCTGAGCCAGGATCAAACTCTCCGATAAATGGATCACAGACTAAGTTCACTGCATCCTGCAGTAACGTCTGTGTGATCTGCAACGTGCAGACCTTAGTTTGACTGACTACGCACATCGCTGTGCGATTTATTTAAAACTTGAATTAACAGGTACGTTTTGTCTTGTTTAGTTTTCAAAGATCATTACCGCTTGTCGAAGCAGCTTTATTATCTTACCACTCAGCTTCTTTTATGTCAATAACTTTTTTTAAGTCGTTTTCGAAGCTTTTTGTTGTTGTCTGCTGTTCATCAGCGACGTTTAATAATATAACACCCTTTTGAAAGTATGACAATAGTTTTTTCAAAAAAAGTCCCCGTTTATTTTCTTTCATACTTATTTCAGTTTCTCTTCTATAGAAAGAATGCAGTCTTGTGGTTTGGTATATTTTCTTGTATAGTAAGATTGAACTAAATACTTGATGACCACAAGGGGAGCATTAAAGCTGAGAGTGAACGTTTTGTTCTGACCCTTTGAACCTGTTAGTTAACGCTGGCGTAGGGATGTGGCAAAGCCAAATGAATTGCAGTTTTGTAAGCAGCGCGCGGACCTTTTCCCATCCTTCCCCGCGCTGCTTTTTTGTTTATCCTTGATACGGTTGTCTGAGCAGGGGGAAAACTATGAATCATTCAACACAGCTTGTGCGCTTAATAGAAATAGCGATTATGACCGGAGCGGCCGTCATTCTGGACATTGTGTCAGGTATGTTTCTCCGGATGCCCCAAGGCGGATCAGTCTCTATTATGATGATTCCGATTTTTTTGATTTCATTCCGCTGGGGAGTGAAGGCCGGGCTTACGACAGGCTTTTTAACAGGGATTGTCCAGATCGCCATCGGCAATTTGTTTTTACAGCATCCGGTGCAGCTATTTCTTGATTATATCGCGGCGTTTGCAGTTCTCGGTTTCAGCGGCTTGTTTGCTTCCGGTGTCCGTGAAACGGCATTGGCTAAAAAAAGAGGCGCATTAACGGTGTATGTGGTAAGCGGCGTTTTTATCGGCAGTGTACTGCGGTATGCGGCACATGTAATCTCCGGAGCGGTCTTTTTCGGAAGCTATGCTCCGAAGGGCACTCCGGTCTGGATTTATTCGCTCGTCTACAACGCGACTTATATGATTCCTTCTTTTATCCTTTCAGCCATTGTCCTTATCTTATTATTCATGACAGCGCCGCGGCTTCTTGAATCCAAGCGGGCAAATTGAAACAGCAGGCGGGTTATGCCTGCTGTTTTTTTATCCAGAGCTTCGTTCTTCTTTCGAATCGCTCAGTTCTTTTGTAAGTTCATTTATGCTTTGTTTTATGTTTCCTTTGCCTGAAAAATTCTCAATGATCTCTTTTACATTGATTCCGGAAGATGCTTTTAAACTTTCCTGAAGACCGGCCATTAAATTGGTTGCATAGCCCGTGACTTTATTGGCTCCGCCGTTTTCACCGCTTCCTCCCGTATCAACGACGGTTATTTTATCAATGTTGGAAAGAGGCGCCGAGACTTGCTTCGCATACTCAGGCAGCATTTTCACAATCATATCGAGGATTGCGGCCTGACCGTATTTTTCGAAAGCTTCAGCAATTTTCTCTTTAGCTTCCGCTTCCGCAAGACCTTTCAGACGGATGACTTCCGCTTCGGTTTCTCCTCTCGCCTTTTCAGCCTCCGCTTTAGCAAGACCGTCAATTCTCACGCGTTCAGCTTCCGCCTTAGCCATCGCTTCAATACTATACTGTTCGGCATCTGCTTCTGCGAGCTGCTTCGCCTTTGCAGCTGCGGCCGCTTGCTCTACCGAATAACGGTCGGCATCGGCTTTTTTCTTCACTTCAGAGTCATACTGGCGCTCACGGCGGAGAATTTCTTTTTCTTCCAATTCAATCTGCTTTTGCCGCTCAATAATTTTAATCTGCATTTCCTGCTCTGTCACCTGCTGGCGGGCTTTTGCTGTTTCGAGGTCATATGCCTGGTCGGCATTGGCTTTTGCTGTGTCCTGCTCTCTTCTGTATTCCGCCATTTTCAGCTGATTGATTTTTTCCGCTTCAGCTATTTCCGTCGCCCGCTCCAGCTCTGATTTTTTTGCGTCTTTATCAGCCGCCGCACGTTTAATCCTCGTCTCTTTATCCGCTTCTGCCGTGGCAATGTCCGCATCCCGCTTGACTTGGGCGATTCTCGGCTTACCTAACGATTCTAGATAGCCATTTTTATCGCGGACATCTTTAATCGTAAAGGAAACGATCATAAGCCCCATTTTGGCAAGATCCTGAGACGCGACCCGCTGGACTTCCTGAGAAAACTTTTCCCTGTTTTTATAAATTTCTTCAACGGTCATGGAGCCGAGAATAGATCGCAGATGGCCCTCCAGCACCTCACGCGCCTCCTGCTCGCGGTCATCCTTAGACTTCCCTAAAAATTGTTCAGCGGCTGTTGCGATTTCCCCGATGGAGCCGCCGATTTTTATAATGGCGGTTCCGTCGGCCATTACCGGCACCCCTTGCTCTGTATAAACTTCAGGTGTAGAGACATCAAGTTTGCTTGAAAGCAAACTGAGAGGTTCCGCCTGCTGAAACACCGGTAACACGAACGTTCCCCCGCCCCGGACGATTTTCAGACGATTTCCGCCTTCATCAATGTGGACGTTCTTATTCCCCAAATAACTTCCGGTTACGATAAGGGCTTCGTCCGGCCCCGCCGTCCGGTACTTCGTAATAAATACAGCAATCAGTGCGATGAGTAAAAAGAATACGATTCCGATGACGATGATAATCGGCATAGTCATAACAGTTCCCCCTTAGATATCAGATTGGTTCATGCGGCGTCACAAAAAGCACTCCGTCTTTCACGTCAATCACTAATACGGCCGTTCCGTACTTAATCTGTTCTTGATCAAAGCTGACCGCAGATTTAGAAATGGCGCCTCCGATTCCCTCTATGATCACTTCCCCATAGCCGTCTTTCGGAACGGAAGTAATAACCCTGCCGATTCTGCCCTTTAAATCCGACTCCCGATATACGAGCGACTCTTCCGCTGATGAAAGCGGTACAAGGATGAAGAAGTAAAGCAGGCTGACCAAAAAAACTGAAAGCACAAATGAAAGTAATGCAATGACAGGATTTGAAAGCGGAGTTGCGATTTCGCCGATGTAACCTGAGGCTGAAAAGATGGTCAAAAACGACAAAATCAACGTTGGATTTACGAATGAAACAGGAATGGCTTCCGAGAGGCCGTGAAACACATCTTGAAAAAACAGAATCAAAAGCGTTAGGCTCCCCGCAATAATCAGTGTGTAAAGATAGATCGTTTCAAGCGGCAGATGAAATATGTCCACATACTTTCCTCCTTTCGGCCGGGTCTCGGAGTGTTACTTTATATACGGGTGTAAAGGGAAATGGTTTCAATTTTCTGATAAGAAAGGCTGATTACATGATTATCCAATCCGGATATGGTATGTTTACTCCAAAGGAGGAGATAGAATGAGCATTTTTAATGAAGCCAGACAGCAGACTTGGGAAGAACTGAAAGGACTCTCTGATGAGGAATTCAACCAAAAGCCCGCGGCTGATGAATGGAGCGTGCGCGAAGTCCTTGACCATTTAAAGAAAATTGACGAATCAGCGCAGAGTCTTTTAACAAAGCAGGCAAAAGACGCACCGTTTAAAAAAATCGAAGAAAAACCGATGGAGTTTATAGAGGACAGAACAAATAAACGGCCGGCGCCGTCACAGCTTGAACCTGAGCAAAACCGAATATCAGTCATTGAAGCGAAACAAGAATTAGATACGGCAAGACAGCAGCTGACCGCCGTTATTTCATCATTAAACGAGGAAGACTTTGAACGGGTGCTTCCGCATCCCGTTTTTCAAGAACTGACGATCCGCCAGTGGATTGATTTTATCGGCCATCATGAAAAGCGTCACATCAATCAAATAAAAGAAATCAAACAAAAAATCGAAAAGGTCTGAGTCAGACCTTTTCGATTTTTTTCTTAACGCGTTTCGGTTCATAAGAATGAATGTCGACCGAATCACCCGTGCATATGTCTCCCGGCCGTTCAACAATACACACAATTCCCCTTCTGCCCATCGCGTGCCTCACAAACGCCGCAGCGAGTTTTGGCTGATCCTGGTAAAAGGATTGAATGATTTCTCCCGGCTGAATGCACGGATCATTTTCTCCCTCGCACAACAGAGACGCACCGCTTGGAAATATTATTCTGCTTCCTTCTTTAAGCGACGTCAGTGCAGAAAAACCGCTGATTGCGATATTAGCGCCGAGCCATTCGGGAAAGATATGAGAAACCCCCATCGCCGCCGCAATCTCATCACATTCCTCCATGGACACGATTGAAATTTGTCTCCGGTTAAAAATTTCCGTCCCTCTTTGATACATCGGCTCCCGCGCACCGGCTTTTTTTGTCAGTCCGAAATGAAGGTCACCGGGAAACCCGCCGTATTCCGCACGAAGCTTGTCCATCTTTTTGGTAACAAATTGTTCCGTATCCGCTATATATACGCCTTCCGCCTTTGCTGTTATGCACTTCCACATCACCCGTCACCGCCTTTTTCTTGACATTATCCTTAAAAAACCCCGCTCTGTAAAGAAGCGGGGTTCAATTATTATACCGTTTTCGGCGTTAAGTCAAAGCAGCGTTTGTAAATCCAGTTGTATGCTTTCTCATTCAAGTCTCTTGGATTTCCGAAGGTTTGCGGATCTTTCATGGCTTCTTTTGATAAGCGCTCAATCATGTCCGGAGACACACCTTGTTCTTCTAAGCTCGGCACCTCTAAATCTTTTACAAGATCATACATCCAATTGACGGACGCTTTGGCCGCTTCTTCGGTTGTCATTTTGCTTGTATCGATTCCGAATGCTTTGGCGATGCGGGCAAATTTTTCCGGATATCCCTTCCAGTTATATTCCATTACCGGCCCCATCATAGCTGCGACGCATTGCCCGTGAGCGACAGGGATGATGCCGCCAAGTGTCTGGCTCATTGCATGCGCAGCGCCTGCGGATTCACTGCCGTATGAAAGTCCGGCAAGCATCGCCGCCTGCGCCATGCCGTATCTCGCTTCCAAATCCTCTCCGTCCGCGAACGCACGCTTAATATAATGCGCCGCATATTCAATAGCCATTAAAGCCACAGCATCAGTGATCGGCTGCGCGAATTTCATCGTATAGCACTCAATGGCGTGCGCGAGGGCATCGATACCTGTCATGGCCGTCACATGCGGAGGCATGGACGTATGAAGCTCAGGATCAATGACTGTTAAATGCGCGGCGATAAGCGGTCCGCCCGTATTGAATTTAAATTCTCTTTCCTCGTCCGTAATGACCGCCCATTGCGTAACCTCTGAACCCGTTCCGGCAGTTGTCGGAATCGTTGTCAGCGGAGGAATACGGTTTTCCAGCGGTTTTTTGCCTTCCGCGGCTTCATAATCAAGAACGCTTCCTTCGTGTGTCGCTTCTACTCCGATCGCTTTCGCCGTATCCATGGAGCTTCCGCCGCCGACAGCCACAAGGCCGTTGCAGTTTTCTTTTTTATACAGTTCAGATCCTTCGTTCACAAGACGTACAGGCGGGTTCGGCTCCACTTTGTTAAACAGGACGACTTCGATGCCCGCTTCCTGCAAGGATTCAATAACCGGGTTTGCCACTCCCGCGTTATAAATTCCCGGGTCTGTTACGAGCAGCGCTTTTGTGACGCCAAGCGCTCTGACTTCTTTTCCCGCATGCTGAATCGCGCCGATTCCGTGCTTAATAACTGTCGGGATTTCGAATGTATGGAATTTATGCATGCTTTCTACTTTCATATTTAATGTCATATTATATCTCCTCCTCGTTATGCTTGAAACCAGTTAACAGGTGCAGGTTTCGTGTTGCGGTAAATATGTTTGATTTCCGTGTACTCTTCCAGACCGATTTTGCCGAGTTCGCGGCCGAAGCCTGATTGTTTGTACCCGCCCCACGGCGCTTGCGCGAAATACGGATGAAAATCATTGATCCAAACCGTACCCATCCGCAGTTTCGCGGCTACGCGTTCGCATTTTTCAATATCCTTTGACCATACCGCTCCGGCCAGCCCGTAAATGGTATCGTTGGCGAGTCTGACCACTTCTTCTTCAGAAGAGAATGACTCGACTGTTAAAACGGGGCCGAAGATTTCCTCTTGGACAATTCTCATGTCAGACTTGCAGTTTGAGAAAATAGTAGGTTCATAGAAGAAACCGTTTTGAAGAGCGGGATCATCAGGACGTTTGCCGCCTGTTTCCAGCTTTGCCCCTTCTTCGATTCCGATTTCTACGTATTTTTCAACTTTGGCCCGATGCTCGGCGGAAATCAGCGGACCGCTTTCCGTATCTTCATGAAAACCGTTTCCTAATTTGATGCGTTTCGTGCGCTTGATCAGCTCGGCTAAAAATTCATCATGAATGGCTTCGTCCACTAAAAGGCGCGAGCCTGCCGAACAAACTTGGCCGGCATGAAAAAACACGGCGTTGAGCGCTTGATCTGCAGCTGTTTCGAGATCCGCATCTTTAAACACGATATTCGGATTTTTGCCGCCAAGCTCAAGGGCAATCTTTTTCACATTGCCGCTTGCCGCCTGCATGATTTTTTTGCCTGTTTCAATTCCGCCTGTAAAGGACACCAAATCGACATCAAGGTTTCTCGCCAGCTCATCCCCGACAGAAGCGCCCGGTCCAAGCACAAGATTGGCGGCTCCTTTCGGAATACCGGCTTCTTCTATTAATTGAAAGACTTTAATGGTTGTCAGCGGAGTTATTTCGCTCGGCTTTAAAACGATCGTGTTTCCGGCCGCAAGAGCGGGAGCAATTTTCCAGCTCGCCTGAAGGAGCGGATAGTTCCACGGCGTAATTTGTCCGCATACGCCGATTGGCTCTCTGACGATTTTACTTACGGAATCGGGAATCGGAGATGAAATGACCTCGCCTCCGTCTTTATCCGCCAAACCGGCATAATACTGAAATACATTTGCGATATCATCCATGTCGGCTTTGCTTTCTTCAATGGTTTTCCCTGTGTCCAGCGATTCCAGCTCAGCTAATTCGTTCAGATCGCGTCTGATTAATTCCGCAATTTTCAGAACAAATTGACCGCGCTCCAGTCCGGAAAGCACCGGCCACTCCCCTTCATCAAATGCTTTTCTGGCTGCGGCGATGGCTTTCACCGCATCGTCCCGGTCTCCTTCACATACTGTTGCAATTTCTTCCTGATTAAATGGATTGATGATACGGCGGGTCTGCTTTTTTTCTGCACTGATCCATTCGCCGCCGATATAAAGCGTTTTGCTCATAAGAGTCCTCCTTACCGAAAAGTAAGTTTGTTAAATAAAAATTTAATGTTTTTAACAATGTTAATTTAACACATGTTTTTTAACCTGTCAAAACCTTGTTTGTCCGCTTAGGTTTTGACATTTTGCCATGATTCGTTAAGATTAAGAACATAAAGAAATGACTTAATCAATTTAATCTTCAAGAGGAAAAGAGGGACAGTATGGATGAGAATCCAGAATTTGCAGCTATAGAACAAGCAAGGGATCTTGTCATTGATTCCATTGCTGAGACGATGGATCTGTACGGAATCACCCGGAGTGTCGGGATTTTATACGGAACAATGTATATGAGAGATGAAATGACGCTTGATGAAATGCGTGAGGAACTGCAGATGAGCAAACCGAGTATGAGCACAGGCGTCAAAAAGCTGCAGGATTTAAATGTAGTCAAAAAAACCTTTCACCGCGGGACGCGGAAGCATACATTTGTAGCGGAAAAGGATTTTTTTACGTTTTTCACGAATTTCTTCCCGCCGAAATGGGATCGGGAAGTTCAGGTGAATTTGTCCGCCATCGTACAGGCCCAGGCGGATTTGCAGGCCGTTTTGCTGGCAGAGGAAGGCAGCGCGGAATTACAGGAAGAAGCGCGGCAGTTATATGATCAGCTTGAAAGCTCGAAGGCCTATTATCATTGGCTGAAGCGGCTCGCCGATTCAGTCCGGAGCGGAGAGATTTTTAACTTTATTCCGATAGGAACAGACGAAAAAACGCCTGAATCGTAATCAGGCGTTTTTTCTTCGTCATTTTTCGACGCGATTTGATTATTTTCGAGGAAATATAGGAACATAACCCCATTTACTTCCATTAAAATTGATGGTAAATTTTTATAGGTACGGTCGTTCTTTTTTAAGAACGATCGGCGAATTTTTTTAAGGGGGATTTTGATATGAAACAAAAGTTTTTCTCAACTGTCATGGCAAGTTTATTCGGCTTGGCTTTACTGCTTTCTCTGCCGACAGCATCATTCGCCGCTGAATCAGGTTCAACCGTTCACGAGCCGGAAATGTCCACAAAGGCGACCGCTACTTTATTTGCAAAATACACAGGTGCCAGCCAGCAGGAATGGTCATTTTCTGATATCGAATTGACGTACCGCCCGAACACGATCCTAAGCTTAGGCGTTATGGAATTTACCCTTCCTAGCGGATTTGCGGCTACAACAAAAGATACAATCAACGGACACGCTTTGCGTGAAAGACAGATTCTGAATAACGGCAAAACAGTCAGACTTCCGTTAAACATTGATTTGCTCGGCGCAGCGGAATTTAAGCTTTCTCTTAATAATAAAACATTGCCTGCAGCAGGTACATATAAGTTCCGTGCAGAAAATAAATCATTGAGCATCGGCTCTAAATTCTATGCTGAGGACACAATTGTTGTTCAAAAACGCAGCACACCTCCGACACAGCCTTGCAACTGCAAATAATTGCGAAAAACGGACCGGCACAAGCTCATCGCTTGTCAGCCGGTCTTTTTTTGTGCCGTTTTTTCTTCCGGCTCTCACATTGACAAACCTTTGAAACAGGAGTACATTCTTGTTTGTTGTATTTGGAGTGACGAAAACAGTTTCTTAAGGAGTTATGAGGATTGGGAAAAATCAAAAATAAACAATTTGCCGTCATCGGACTCGGCCGTTTCGGCGGAAGCATCTGTAAAGAGCTTTTTAAAATGGGGCATGAGGTGCTGGCCGTCGATATCAGCGAAGAGCGGGTCAACGCATACTCCTCTTATGCCACTCATGCCGTGCGGGCAAATGCGACGGAAGAAAGCGAACTTCAATCGCTCGGCATCAGAAATTTTGAATATGTCATCGTGGCAATCGGCGCCAACATTCAGGCAAGCACGCTGACGACGCTGTTATTGAAAGAACTGAACATCCCTAACATTTGGGTGAAGGCGCAAAATTATTATCATCACAAAGTGCTTGAGAAAATCGGCGCTGATCGTATTATTCATCCGGAAAAGGATATGGGCGTAAGGATTGCGCAAAGCCTTTCGGATGAAAACGTCTTAAATTATATTGATCTGTCAGATGAATACAGCATCGTAGAACTGTCAGCCACGAAAAAACTCCATTTAAAAACCATTCTTGACCTCGGCGTCCGTGCCAGATTCGGCTGCACTATTCTCGCCGTGAAACATAATGGAGACATTCAGCTGTCCCCTTCTCCGGAGACTGTCGTCCATGAATGTGACTGCCTTGTGCTGATGGGGCATAAACGTGATATTAAAAGATTTGAAACAGAGGGAATGTAAAAAAAGCCGGCTGCGGCCGGCTTTTGTGATGCTTATGTTTCTTCATTTAACTGGACGGCGGTTTGGTCAACCCAGCCGATCAGCTTGTCTTTCACCTGAAATTGATACCAGACAGATCCGCCGTTTTGCTTCTCAGAGACAACTTTAATATGCTGGCCGGTAAACTTTTGCGCCGATGCCAGTTTAATAGAATGCTGCTCTTTCGACGGCTTGGACCAAATGTCTTCCATGGCGTAGTCTTTGATGGCGCCTTTCTTATCAACTGCTTTAAGAGAGGCATTGATTTTGTCAAATTCATTCAGGTTATAGGTTTCTATGACATCTTTAATTTTTTCCGCATAGTCGGGATCTGTGGCATAGCCGGATTTTTGAAGGGCTGCCGCAGCTGATTTATAATCGTCCGCTTCTATGACGGGTTTATACTTCTTTTTATTCCAAGACGTTCCTTTGACAAATAATTTGGCGTGGTCATCCATGGATTCAAAAAACGTGTTGTACTTACGGAATTTTGCCCGAATCGTTTTTCGTTTCCCTTTTTCAAATTCATCTGTTTTCATCGTGACGTGTTTTCCTTTATAATCACCTTTTACACCGAACAGGTTGCGCGCTTTTCCCGCAAGCTCACTGTTCCCCCAATCCGATTCGAGAATGGCCTGTGCAAGGGTGATGCTCGGAAGGACATGATATTTCTCATATAAAATCTGAGCATGCCCGGAAAGGCTGTCAATAAAGACCTGCTGCCCGTCCACCTCTTCAGGCGGTTTTTCTTCCGTCGCTATGAATTTCGAAAACACCATTGATACCAGAAATAATCCGAATATAAGAGATACAGCAAAAAGGCATCCAAGCACCCTTTTGGTCTTTGCTTTCTTTTTCATATCAACCTTCCTTTAATTCCGGAATCACTAGATTTATAATTTTACTGGTCATTGATGAAAATTTCAATAAAATAGGGAAAAAGACGGAGAAAGAACATGTATGCAAACAAAAAGACCCCTCAAAGAGGAGTCTTTTTTTTATGCCATGCTCAGCTGAGGACCGAACAATTCAAATTGAACGGAATCAGAGTTAAACCCGAGTGCAAGAATCATATCTTTCATTTGCGTCATAAACGGTGCTGAACCGCACAAGTAAAATTCAGTATCTTGATTCAAGTGAAGCTGCTCTAAGAAGCTTTGATCAATCCGGCCGCTGTAAAAAGGCTTGTCTCCTAAGCGGTCTTGTTCTGACGGTTCACTGTATACATAAATGACGTTAATATTCGGATTGCCTGCCGCAGCTTGCTCAACTTCTTTGCGAAACGCGGCGTACTCTCCGTTTTTCGCGGCATGAATAAAAGTAATGGAACGCTCCGGCTGTTTTTCGGCGGCTGTTTTCAGCATGCTCATCATCGGCGTGATTCCGGAACCGGCACTGAGAAGGACAGCCGGTTTTTCGGCGGAAGACAGTTTGAAATCCCCGGCGGGTGCGCTGACTTCAAGTTTATCTCCTTCATGAACTTCATTGTGGAGATGAGAAGAAACCGCCCCGTCCTTTTTCACGGAAATCCGATATTCCCCTTTTCGGGCAGCATCAGACAGGCTGTATTGGCGAATGTGCGTATAAGGAGAATCTGCAATCCGCACTTTAATGCTGATATATTGCCCCGCTTCAAATTCAGGAAGCACAGAGCCGTCGCTCGGTTTGATATAAAATGATGTGATGTCTTTGCTTTCTTCGGTTTTCTTTATCACCGTAAATTCTTTATATCCCTGCCATCCGGCCGCATTGTACATATCTTTTTCAATGCCGATGAAAGCCTCTGCAATAACGCCGTAAGCTTTTTCCCAAGCCTCCATAATATCAGGAGTTGCGGCATCCTGCAGCACCTCCTTGATCGCCAGAAGCAGATATTTTCCGACAATCGGATAATGCTCCGGCTTCACCCCGATGCTTGTGTGTTTATGGCCGATCTGTCTGACCGCCGGAATGATTTGTTCTAATTGATCAATATTCGCCGCAGCCGCAATGACTGCATTTGCCAATGCTGTGCGCTGCGTCTGTTTCTTTTGGTTCGTTTGGTTAAACATATTTAACAGTTCGGGATGATCTTGAAACATCAGGTTATAAAAGCGTCCTGTGATGTTTTCTCCATGTGTTTTCAATACGGGTACTGTGCTTTTGATGATGTCTATTGTTCTCTCATCCAGCATGTTAATCCTCAACCCTTCTAAAGATGTATTTTCAATATATCTTTATAGTAAGAGATATTTCGAATAAAAGATATATCTTAAATGAATCTTTAGAAAAGTCGTCACAATATTGTGGTCAGTTTGGAATCATTGGTTTTTATTCCCTTTTTCACCTATTGGAACCGGGACACATATTCTAGAAATTATACGTTTACACATGAAAGCAGGGGATTGTATGGTTTCTTATATGGATTACACGTCTCCGAATACACAGTTCACATATGATGTGAATGAGAGCCGTTTTTTCACTAAAGATCATCGGAACTTTATCAATGTATTGGGGATTAAACAGTTAAACACGCTTGAAAATATTTCATTATTGGATATCTTTTTGAGCAAGACAAATGTGATTGAACCGCATACCCATCAAAATGCCGCTGAATTGGTGTACTGTATTTCGGGTTCCGCAACCGTGTCGATGCTGAATCCGTTCACCCAGAAAATACGAAATTACCCGATCACCCCCGGGCAAGTGGCGAATATTCCGCAGGGGTGGTGGCATTATGAGATCGCGACTTCAGATAATACCCATCTTTTGGCCATATTTGACGCCCATACGCCTGAAGTGATTTACGGCTCGGATATTCTCCGCCTCACACCGCCCGAGATCATGGCGCATACGTACTGTCTGAATGAACAGGAATGGGAAAAAGCTGTTTCACCGATTCGCAAATCAACTGTGATAGGTCCCGATAAATACTGCGGGCAGTCTGAAAATACGGGTATTCACGATATGAATAAACCTTATCAGCCAAATACGCATTATCCGAATGATCCGTATCGGCATTATGATCCGCCGTTATATTGGGGGTATTAAACGGAGAGCAGGAGCGGCATTAAAAAAAGCCCCTCATGAAAGAGGGGCTCTTAATCATTACGGTCCGGTTCCGCAGCTTACTTTGTACTCACCTTCGGGCCATTTTTTTGAATAACATAAGTGCGGCGTCTGTCCGGTTTCATCTTTCCAATCGAACCAATTTACAAAATAAAGGTTCCCGGCCTCATTGTTGTTTTCTTTTTTTTGAAGAATCGCAAAGTAACTTTGATACGGATAGCCTTTTTTATAAATGTCATGCCTGATGGCTCCTTTTTCTGAAGCAGAGGTGAAGACGACAGGAGAAAGAACGGGGAGCGCTGTTAAAAGAAGTGCCACTGCCGCTGAAAGAGTTAGTAGAAGATAGATTTTCTTTTTCATTTTTCCTCTCATTCCTTTTATTTAGTTGTTAGAAATAGTAAGCAGAACACAGAGGCTGCTGCAGAGGATTAAAAACTTATAAAGGTATGGAGCCAAGGGGCTCGCACCCCTGATCTCTACGCTGCCAGTGTGGAGATGATAGGGTTTGCTGACCAGTCTTTCTGATAAAAAATCTTCTGTTTGGCGAAAAATGAACAAGTTGGTCCCCAAAAAGGATTGTAAATTAAAGTTAATTTCCCACTAGATCTGCCATCAAAACGCCCATCACAATCAATAATAATAGTAAAAGTAAACAAAGTGCCAGGATAACAAAAGAAATAATCTTTGCGATTCCTTTAGGCGATTTGATTGCCAGAATACTCCCCACGACAATTCCTAGCATTCCAAGCGCCCAATGAATATGAGGCAGAAAGCACAATGTGAATAAAAGGATGATAAGCGACACAATCCCAACATACTTTCTCATTTCTCTCCTTTCTATTTTCCCTCCATAAATTTGAAAAGAAAATTGAACTTTAAAATTCTTATATATTCTTAAGGTCTAAAATATAGAGTGCCATATTTTTTAAATATTAGCATAGATTTATCGTTCGAGCTTTATGACGACCGATACATACGCAAGGTCATCTGCGCAGTTCATTATGGAAACACCTACGGAAGGATTTCGTGTAAAGGACTTAAAGGGAGATACATGGTTTATTGTATTTGATTCTCTATTATCCGTTGAGACTTATGAAGTTGGGAGATGATCAAATGACTGATTTTGAACGAAAAGTTATTATATGTCCCGCTTTGGGAAAAATCCCTCCATGGAACAATTGAAAAGAAAAAACAGGTGGATGTTTTGAATACGTTATAATGAAGAAACTAAAAAAGCCTTTTCCGAAGAAAAGGCTTTATACGTTCAAGTTTGAAGGCGATCAGAAGCTACTTTGATTGTATCCTGTGCTTGTTTTTCTACCGAGTTCATACCCAACCCACATACTAAAGTCAATGTCAGACCCAGGACGATGAAGATACTCTTTTTAAAATTCATACAGGCACTCTCCTTCTTAGGTTTGATTACGATCAGATGAAACTTGATATGATCCATCAAATGAAACAGCCGAGGCCGTTAGACCGACCCCTGACATTAAAACGACAGCCGATACAATGATAAATACGCCTTTTCTAAAATTCATACAGGCATTCCCCCCTCTGAATTTGTTTTTGCGTTTGAATCATTTTTTGATGATAAACATAAGATTTGTCATATTGTTTTGACTCTGCATAAACAGCAGCCGTATCAAGAGCGATATCTTCTACATACGAATAGTTTTTATTTTTCTCAAGGTAATCAATTGTTTTTTTAATTCGCATTTGGTCTATTGCATTAATATATAAAGCATCCAAATATTTTTGCAGAGATTCAAACAGCTTATCCCCGTGATGTATCGCTGATGAAAGTCCCTTTTTGCTGATTTGAATCGCCTCATTTGTTTTCCCTTGTTTAAATAGAAGCTTTGCGTATGTAAACAAGGAATGCGGGAGGTCACCCAATTTATACTTTTCAGATATCTCCGCTGCTTTTTTTAAGTAGATTTCAGCTTTACTGTATTCTTCTAGGTCTCCGTAATTCTTTCCTATGTTGTAATAAGCAGAACTGAGCAGCCTTTCATTATTATTTAGTTGTTTCGACAACTCTAAAGCTTTTTCTAAATGCGGCAAACTTTTTTCAAAGCGTTTAAAGTCAACATAATTCCCCGATAAGACGAATAGAAATTGAATTTTCCGGACTTTATACAACTCATACTGATCGTAAATATCGAGCGCTTGCTTTACGTGATGCATGGAGACGTGGCTTTGTTTCATACCGTAATATGCTTCAGCCAATTTAAAATGAAACTCCGCTCTCTCAATTTCATCATGCACATGAACAAGTTGTTTTTCAGCCTCTCTATAAAAGCCGATCGCCTTTACATACTGCTTTTGATCAAATTCATACATGCCGCGGAAAAATAAAGAGTAATAGCACAGCAGTCCGGAAATTCCTTTATTTGATGCTTCGATTTTTTCCAGCTGCTCGTCAATTGTCGGTCTCACGCGGGTAGTCACCGGTTCTAAATAATCCAGCATGAGCTGATGGCGGAATTTCATGAGGGTGTAGTAAATCAGTAGATACTCGTCTTCTTCCATCTCATTTATTTCTTGCTCGACTTCCGCTTTCAAAATTTCCGCATCCGGAACACTGAACTGACGTATCATTTTGTACCATTCATTAATTTTAACGCCTACCTCTGATGATGGTAAAACAGAACTCACAAGGCCACTCCTCCTTTTATATAATATTCTAACATTTCCAAATTATGTTTGGATGAAAAAAACCGCAATTTGTTTGCGGTCTGCCAGATTACTTATTTTCACATAACTGTTGGAAACGGCCATTCCATTTGCGATAATAAAACTAATGCATGGGGAATATAAATGGGAGGATTATGGATGTGTCATTTTAAAATGCGCCTTACTTGATCACTCAAATGTTTTAAGCTCATGAAAATGTGTACTTTGGAATTGGTTTATAAGTAGACTCTCTACAAGTCTACTTTATTTTTTTCTCATAAATAAACGAGGTGAAAATCAATGGATGGTATAGAATTTTTAGAAGATATGACACGACTCGGAGTAATCATTTTGGTGTTCTCCGGATATGCTGTTTACTGGAAGTTAGGTAAAACAAAAAGAGAGCGAGGGCTTACAAAATTTGAAGCTTGTCTTAGGTTCTCTGTGATGTTCGGTATATTAGCTTGGGGTCTTTCGTTTCTTGCTTTGAATTTGTGGTCATAATCTTTTTTGTCGATATTTGACTTATCCTGTCTAAACTAGATAAATGTACCCTCATTTAGAAAGAAGTGTGTTATCGTTTAGTTGCTTTTACTTTATTCAAAAGGGAGAGTTATAATATGGCGTTTATACTTTTTAGGCGCGATGATTGGCGGTTTTCGGCAGGTGAAGGACTTGCAATTGCTGTTATACTGTACGGAGCGGTGAACGAAAAGGGATGTGTTAAATGGAAAGGGATATGGATTTAATACGAAAAATTTTAATTAGTATCGTTAACAGTAATGATTTCAAAGCTATAGCTACTGAGTACATTAAAGAAGCAATTAATATCCTTTAAGGTATAGACTTTCCGGCTTACATCTCTAACTTCACCTTTAACCTTTACTTTGCCGTCCATTTAGCACTGTACCTCTCGTATGTCTTTTGTTGAAGTAAGGATAGAGTACTACTTCTTTTTATTTGAGGCATTATACGAACCCTACAATCAAAACTTTCAAAATGCCATAAACCTATTTAAAATTGCTGAGAAAAAGTTATCCATTATTCCTGATGAAATTGAAGCTGCTGAATTTTATTCTAAAGTTGCATCAATGTACATGATGCTCCGTCAGAGTATTGTTTCACAAATTATATAAACAACGCACTCAACATTTATAAAGATAAGAAAATTACAAAAAGAAGTATACAACTGCACTTATGATTGTAGGAACTAACTATACAGATCTTGGCCATTTTGATAAAGCTGAAGAAGCTTATTTCCAAGCCGTTAGGATTTCAAAAGTGCTTGATGATAAATTTTCCGAAGCACAAATCCATTATAATTTAAGTAGTACATACTCAGCGGCAAACAGACCCCAAGACTGTCTCAACGCACTGATAAAATCCATAAGAAATAAAGAGTGGAGACAATCGGTTTATTACATTAACTCTCTTTACATGGCTACCAAAGAGTTAATCCTCATGAATCAAAAAGAATCTGTATATTATTACAAAAAAGAACAAGGAGATTTAATCCATAAAGAGAATAAAGTGTATGAGGCTAAAATAAACATCATTTATGCACTTCTTCAAGATAATCAAAACGAGACCATTGAGCAATGTTGGAGTTACATTCATTTCCTTCAAGAAAAGAATGACTTAGACAGTGTTCTTGATCTTTCCTTGATTATCTCTCAGTACTGCGAGGAGAAAAAATGTTATAAGGATGCTCTTGAATTTTCTAAGCGAGCTATTTTAGGCGAAAAGAAAATGAGGCATTTGGAGGGAATAGGATGAAAAGATTAATACTTCGTGTGTCGGTTACAGCTATTGTCTTAAGTGGGTTAGCTGCTGGCGTTAGTTTGTTTACTCAGTCAGACATTCAATTTAGTGAAAAACCAGTCGGAACTGGTATCCAAATTGCAGAGAGACCAGTTGGAACTTAGAGTGAGGGGTATAAGATGACAAAAGGCGTTAAAATAACGTTATGGAGCATCCTAGCCGTATTGACCTTGTTAGCAATAATAGGAGTTGTATCATATTATCAGACTCCATCAGTGTAAAGAAGCTATCATTAAAGTGCAGCCCTATAATGGGCTTTTTTGTATTAGATAAGAACTTAGGTTATTAAGTGCAAGGTGAAAAAAGATGAGCAAAGAAATAAATACAAAAGAACTTGATGAGGAACTAAAAAGAGTTCTTAAAATGTTTGATGATGTATTAGAGATTTATGAACAACATGACGGCGAACCAGATATTAAGCTGGTGTAAATTGCCCTTCATGTCTAAAAAAATCAATCAACTAATTATGTTTGTAAACTGGAATGGGAACAAGCATGTACACTTTATTTGCGAGTGTGGCTGTCGAGTGCATCAATAATTATGAGTAATAAAACACCCTATCCTTTAAACTGGATAGGGTTAAATTCATTTTTACTTCTTCTTATTTAAAACCTCATTACTTTGATCTAAGAATCCTCTCATTGTTCTATGCTCTTTAACCTTCTTAAATATTAATTCCTCTTCTAATCCTAATTCTTTCAAGACTATAAAAATAAGAATTACCTTCATTCTATATGAAGCGTAAAATTTTCCAATAGGTTCTTCAAGAATCATTTTTTTATTCGTATAATCAAAATGAGTTAAATAATTTCTTGTTTCAACTACTTTTTGAATAAAACGATCTCTATTCTCGCTATTCCCTATTAAAAAGATTTTAACATCCTGTGACAACCCATTTATTAATTCTTTTAATCTTCTCCCTAAGTTATATTCATTGCCATGATTGAATTTATTTAAAAAGAAGGATTTTACTTCTTCATCCTTAATATTTTCAGTAATAAATTGCTTTATTTTTTCTGTATTATCACTATATAATTCTTGGTCTATTTTAGCTCCTTCATAGAATCTTCTATGAAAGATTTCTAATGTTTGAACAGAATTAATAAATTTAGTATCAAGATATAATTTTTCAAAATTAACTAAGTGAAAACTTATTATCGTTTTTAACTTCTCTTCTTTCTCAAACCAATTATTTAGTATTGACTCAAGGTTTTCTTTTACATCATTATACTTAAAAAGGAACTGAATATTTCTTTTTTTCTTTTTAACTTCTTTAATACTCTCAAAATATTTGTATTCTAAATATCTTTTTTCCTCCTTTTTAAACACCCTAAATAAAATATGCTCATCTGATGTAGTATAATCTAATAAAAGATTTAAAAAGCCTTTAAAAGAACGAACTATATCCAAAAACCAAGTCAGATTCTTGTTTTCGTCTGGACTTATTTTAAACCAGGAAGTATGACTAGCATTGATCTCTACCTTTGAAATAAAATCTCTTTTTGTATTCCCAATAAAATATTCTTCAATTGTGGTGTTAATGCTCTTTATCTTGTATTCTTTTGTTTCTGGAGGAAAATATTCTATTTTATAATAGTTATCTTTAGTTGATCGTTCTTCTTTAAATACCGCTGGATCAATCCAGGGGGTTAAGTAATCTGCGCTAAACAATACATTATCAAAAGTTTCAGGAAATTCTTCTGTATAATTACCTGCTAAAAAACTTCTCACGTTATAGGTTTCAATAGGTATGCCTGGCGAAGAAGATCTAGACCCACTTCTATTTAAGACATCAAGTTTAAAGCTTTCTCCACCTACAGATATTCCGTAAATTTCTTCAGGTGTTTCATTTTCAAAGTTTAGTAAGTAATCTTCACCAAGAACCCCAATTAAATCAAGCGTGATTTCTTCAGGAGTATACTTTAATGTCCCGGTTACCATTTTATCTGGATTATCCTTTGTCCACCATTTTCCCATGGTTTCAAAAGTTTCAAGCCTTCCTCTTTTCCTTACTTTCAATATAATTCCCCCCATTGAAATTAGATCAACTTACCGTTGTTTATTATTAATACCATTATCCTATATCCAAATCCAAAAATAAACAAAAAAGCGTATTTCCGCTACGTAATACGCTTATAAATTTATTTATCTCATATTTAAATTTAGATTAATACCACTTTGTTTTAGTCCATTAACAGATTGTTTATACATCAAATCAACTGCTTTTTGTGGATTTCCTGATTCATTAACTGTAACGGAGTCGTCCATTGAAAGTTATTGATCTTATCCTTTGTTTCCTGTATTGCTTGGTTTTTCTCCTTTAATTCCTTATGATACTTAGCTTCTTCGTCTTCTTTGTCGATCTCATCAATCTTATCTTGTGTCGCTTTTTGATGCGATTCTAACTCAATATCACGCATTTTTTCATACATCTCTTTGTAGATGGATACAACTTCATCAGCTAATGATTTATAGATGCCCTTGATTGACTTCTTGGTGTTATAAAGCTCAAGGTTAAAATCTTTCTGTTTATTTTTCCAGTTTTCAATCTCATCTATAATTTGCTTCTGGATTTCAGGGAAACCTTTCGCAGCTTTCTTTTGAGCCTCCAGTTGCTTAATATACTTTTTGGCTTCGATTTGTTGTTGCTGGATTAATTTAACTTGTTGACTGTAATAAGATAACCTTCCATGATTTAAGACACGTACACGCCTCCCTAATGCTTTATTTCGGACATGATATTAAAGAGATATCAGAAAGACTGGGACATGCAAAATCAAGCTTTACCTACGACACCTATGTACACATCATGTCTAAGACCAAGAAGAAACTTATAGATAACCTGCAGCGATCAATAAAACTGTGACCTCCTGTGATGGGGGTTATTTTTTTGTTTCTTTTCTTAATATAAGATACCGTGTTGCCACTTTAAAAACTCAGACACAAATGTTTCCGTTTTGTTGCCAATTATAGATTAGAGCAAATAAAAAACCACTCTTGAAATTCTCAAGAATGGCTTTAGATCAAGATTTATTAGTATGGAGCCAAGGGGGCTCGAACCCCTGACCTCTACGCTGCCAGCGTAGCGCTCTCCCAGCTGAGCTATGGCCCCGTGCGGTAACGTCATATTTTATTATAGACGAGTTTCCTTCGAATTTCAAGCCGAAAATTCAGTTTGCTTACATTTTTCTGAGACGTTTTTCAAACATAGAAAAGACCCTCCGGGGGCCTCTTCGTTTACCGCACGAGCATGATTAAAATGATGCCGAGGATGACACGGTAAATGGCGAACGGGACAAGCTTAATCCGATTAATAAGCCGAAGAAAAAATTTGACGACTAAGAGAGCGACGACAAAGGCGCAGATAAAACCGACAAGAAAAAACGGAATCATGTCAGGAGAAAGACTGCTCCAGTATTTCACCAGCTTCAGAAGGCTTGCACCCGCCATAATCGGAATGGCCATGATAAATGTAAAGTCTGCGGCTGCCCGGTGATTCAAGCCGAGAATGACACCTCCGGCAATCGTTGAGCCTGAGCGGGAAAAGCCGGGCCACAAGGCGAGACATTGGAATAAACCGACACAGAAAGCCTGTTTGTAGGTGATTCTGTCTACCGTATTGATCGTATCTTTTCTTTTATTGACCCAGTCCGCAATCAGCATAAGCACGGCTCCGGCAATTAGTCCGTAAGCGACCGTTCTGACGGAGAATAGATAGCGGTCAATGAAATCCTCAAATAAAAAGCCGAGCACTGCGGCCGGAACAAGACCGACAGCGATTTGCGCGATGGTCAGCCTGTATCCTTTCTGCTGGTCGCGCGTCACGTTTTTTTTGAGGCCGAGTAAATTTAATATCCGATCCTTAAACACAATGGCCACCGCCAGGATCGAACCGAGCTGAATCACCACTTTGAAGGAATTGGCGGCTTCAGGATTCATCAGGCTTCCGGATTTCAGCCAGATGTCATCCGCTATGATCATATGTCCCGTGGAAGAAACCGGCGCGTATTCCGTCAGCCCTTCCACGATTCCCAAAACGGCTGCTGTGAACATCTCCCATAGTGTCATCCTATTCTTCCCTTCATTTATCATTTACAAAAGAGAAGCTCTCCTCTGAAGGAAAGCCTGTCTTATAATAAATATCATGTCGGTTCCGATTTTATGACTTCGATACTTCATCATTTTTTTCTTCTTCATATAAATGCGAGCGCATTTTGAACCAATCAAACAGATGGGTCGTGACCACTTTGATGACCGCGTAGCCCGGGATGGCTAAAATAATGCCGACAACCCCGAACAGCTTTCCGGCGGTTAAAAGAACAAAGATGATGGTAATCGGGTGAATGTGAAGATTTTTCCCCATGATCTGCGGAGAAATTAATTTTCCTTCCACGAGCTGGACAACGGTCCATACAATCGCAAGCTTCAGCAGCATAAGGGGCGAAGTGACCAAAGCGATAATAATCGCCGGCGTGATGGCAATGGTCGGCCCTAAATACGGAACAACGCTCGTACAAGCGGCAATGACCGCAAGCAGTGACGCATAATCAAGTCCGATAATCAGATAGCCGATAAATAATAAAAACCCGATGCAGAAGCTGACGATGACCTGTCCTCTGATATAGGAGCTTAATCTGTGGTTCATTTCGCTCAGCATCGTATACGTTTGTTCTTTCAGACGGGTGGGCACAAATTTCAAGATATAGATTGGCAGTTTTTTGCCGTCTTTCAGTAAATAGAACAGAATAAACGGCACGGTCACAATCGAAATAATCACTTCCGTCAGCGCACCGATAAAATTCCCGACTCCGGTAAATGTGCTGTTTGCAATTGTCGCCGCCTGCGCCGATACTTTATTGGCAAGATCGGAAATGTTGATATTCATCGTCTTTTGCGCCTGATTTACAAAATCGCTTCCGATCAGGCTTTTCGTCTGATCTTCAACGATGTCCACATATTTCGGCAGATTGTCGATCAAACTCATGATCTGTTCCTTTAAAAACGGAATAATAGAAACGATCGTAATTGTAATCAGCCCTATAATAACGAGGTAAAGGAGCAGGATGGAATAGACTCTTTTCACTCTTATTTTTTCCAATATATCTACAATCGGATTAAGCAGATAATAAACAATTCCTGTCAAAATAACGGGGAGCGCAATCGTTTTGAGCAGGACGATAATGGGTGTGAAAATAAAAGATGTCTTCATAAAGACAAGGATATTGAGACCGATGAGCAGCAATACAAGCAAAAACAAGACAAATTTATTGTCTAAGAAAAACTGTTTAAATCTGCCGCCCCATGTTTGCAATGTTTCCACTATTGTTCCTCCATCATATGTATTTTACTTAAATTGTACACTATCGTTCCTGTAATGAAAAATAATAACCGGTCTCTATGGGAATTTTTCCTATACTTTTGGCGGACAGTCTTTTTTCCATTTATGTTTCCTTGAAAAAAAGCTATAATGTAAGCCAATACATAGAAGGAGCGATAGCAATGATTCGATTTGCAACAGTCGGAACGAATTGGATTACAGAACGATTTCTAGAGGCGGCTTCTGCTATTGATGATTTTCAATTAACGGCGGTTTATTCCAGAACTGAGGAACGCGCGGCGGAATTCGCCGGCAAGCACGGCGCAGCTCATTATTTCACCAGCCTGAGAGAAATGGCGGAAAGCGAAGCCTATGACGCGGTGTATCTCGCCAGCCCGAATGCATTTCACAAAGAGCAGGCGATCCTTTTTATGGAACACGGCAAGCATGTACTGTGCGAAAAACCGTTTGCGTCTAACGCAAGGGAAACGGAAGACATGATTCACGCAGCCAAATCAAACGGCGTTCTCTTGATGGAAGCCATGAAAACGACGTTTTTGCCGAACTTCAGCATGCTTCAAAACCACTTACATAAAATCGGGCCGATCAGGAGATTCACGGCAAGCTACTGCCAATATTCATCACGATATGATGCATATAAAAACGGAACGGTGCTCAATGCGTTTAAGCCTGAATTATCGAACGGTTCGTTAATGGACATCGGCGTATACTGCATTTATCCGGCCGTCGTCCTGTTCGGCAAACCGAAAAACGTCATTGCGACCGGTCACAAACTAGCATCCGGCGTTGACGGCGAAGGCACGGTTATTTTGTCATACGACGGGTTTGAAGCGGTGCTGATGCATTCAAAAATTTCAAATTCGTTTGCCCCGGCGGAAATCCAGGGTGAAAACGGTACAATCGTGCTGGACAGCATTCACGGGCCTGAGCGGGCGGAAATCCGCTATCGTGACGGACGGATGGAGGACATTTCCGTTCCTGATCTGAAACCGGCGATGTATTATGAAACGGCTGAATTCATCAGCCTTCTTCGGAACGGACAGCAGGAGTCTTCCGAAAATACCTTTGAACGTTCTTTCATTACGGCAAGCATTATGGAAGAAGCGAGAAAACAAATCGGAATTGTCTTTCCCGCCGATCAAAACTAAAAACATCCGCCCGGGTTTCGGGCGGATGTTTTTTATTTGGACGCTAATAGGTCAGCGAACGCTTTTGCATACTGCGGAAGGTCGGGCGGGCGGCGGCTTGATACAATGTGGCCGTCAGTTACGACAGCTTCATCCAGCCACTGTGCCCCGGCATTTGTCATGTCGTCTTTGATGCCGGGCGTGCTCGTTACTTTTTTTCCTGCGAGAATTCCGGCAGATATGAGCACCCAGCCTGCGTGGCAGATCTGGCCGATCGGCTTTTTCTGCTCGTTCATCGTACGGATGATGTCCAAAACTTCCGGATATCTTCTCAGTTTGTCAGGAGCCCAGCCGCCAGGCACGAGCACGGCATCATACTCCTGAATAATCAGGCTCTTAAAATCGTAATCCGCCGTCGCGGGCACGCCGTATTTTCCTTTGTATGAACGGCCGGCTTCTTCTCCTATTAAATGGACGATCGCGCCTTCCTCCCTCATCCGGTAGACGGGATACCAAAGCTCTAAGTCTTCAAAGTCGTCACTGACAAGCGCTATGACTTTCTTGCCTTCTAATCTCATCACTGCCACTCCCTTCTTTTTTTCAAGTGTATCGCTTTTTTCAGCTGAGGAAAAGAAACAGCTCGTTACAGCTGTTCTTCGTCTTCAGACTGAATCGTAAATTTCCGTGTGACCTGCTGCAGTTCTTCTGCCATGTGCGCAAGCGTTTCAGCAGAGGAACTGATTTCTTCCATGGAAGCCAGCTGCTCTTCGGCTGACGCGGCGATGTCTTGAATGCCGGCGGACCCTTCTTTGGCGACTGAGGTAATGTGCTCCACCGCGTTTGTCACGTTTTGCGACCCGGCCGCAAGCTGCTCAAGCGTTCCGTTCATATGCTGCAAAGCGCCTGAAATCTGAGTCGTCATTTCCGAGATTTTTTTGAAGCTTTCGGCCGTTTGGTCCGTAATATCAAGGCCTTCTTTCACGTCTTGATTCACCGCTTGGAATACAGAAAGCGATGTGGCGATTTCTTTGACGATTTCCTGAATCAGCGTTTCGATTTCCTTGGCGGAGTCAGCTGATTGTACGGCAAGCTTTCTCACTTCTTCCGCAACGACGGAGAAACCGCGCCCGTATTCGCCGGCTCTGGCTGCTTCGATAGCCGCGTTTAGAGCAAGCAGGTTTGTTTGATCGGCAATGCCGTTAATGACATTCAGAATGCTCTTAATGTCGTGCGACTTCGTTTCCAGTCCTTTTACGACGGCTTCCGCCTGCTGTACGGAACGATCAATCGTTTTCATCTGGCCGACCGTTTTCGCCACTAATTTTTCTCCGCTTCCGGCCGTATCAGAGGTTTGAATGGCCGATTCGGTGATTTCCGCCGATACATTCGCCGTCTCGGAAATGCCCGTATTCATTTGGGACAGGTGATCAGCACTTTCTTCCAATTTCTCGCTTTGTGATTCGTTTCCGTTTGAGAATTGTTCAATCGCCAGTGTGATATGCTCGGTCGCCTTGCTTGTCTGACCGGCAGATGCCGTCAGCTCTTCGGATGAAGAAGCGACATGTTCGACGGATGATTGAATGACGCCGATGACAGACCGGAGTGATGCCGACATCTCATTGAAGCTTTGGCTGAGCTGACCGAATTCATTTTTCGACCTGATGTTAATCACTTCGGTTAAATCGCCGTCGCTGATTTTAGCTGATGTCGAGACAAGTTTTTTGAGCGGTTTTGAAATCGAGCGAATGATAAAGAAAATTAAAATTCCGCCGACGATAAGAGAAATCGCAAGAATGATCAGCGCCATTTTCATGACAGGCGCGGCTGCGTCATGTATCTCACTGACAAAGAATGTACCGGCGATTTTCCAGCCCGTCAGTTTATTTGTCGTAAAGGCCATTTTCTTTTGCTGTCCTTCAAACATGTATTCAAACGATCCGCTTGATTTCGAAAATACTTCTTTCGTCCAGTCTCCGGAGCCTTCCGTTCCCGCTTTGATGGTCGGATGGGCGATGTATTTTTTATCTCCCGTTGTAATGAAAGCAAATCCTTTATGACCGATCTGTACGCGCTGAGAGGCATTCAGCAGGTCGCCCAGATTAATATCAAGCGCTACAACGCCTGAGCCGTCTTTTGTCTGCTGGGCAATCGTAACGACCGTTTGTCCGGTTGCAGCGTCCTTATAAGGCTCGGTAAACACCGGCTGTCCGCTTTTTTCTACCGCTTTTGTATACCACTCGCGCGTGAGCGGATTGAAACCGGACGGCACGTCAGCGGACGGATATTTCACAAACGCTTTGTCGGCGGACGCGGCATAAATTGATGTGACATCGTCATTTACGGTGACATACTGCTTCATATTTTCAAGCAGGTCGGATTTATTTTTTTTGTTCATTTTGTCCTTTGTGATTGATTCACTGTAATAGTCAAGTCCTTTCAGCTTGCCTTCGAGCATGTTTTCCAGCACGCTGTTCAGTTCGCTGACATTTCCTTGCGCGCTGTGGGTCAGTTCGTTTTCTAATGTACTTCCCGCCGTTTGGTAGCTGAAATAGGCAAGTATGCCGACCGGAAGCACCAATACGGCTAAAAATGCCGCGATAAGCGGCTTGCTGATGGATGGCTGTTTGATCCAATGTATCAGTTGTTTCATTTTTTCAGTCTCCTTCTTTGAAAAGCTAAATCTATTATCGACAGCTAGGACAAAAGATTTATTAAAAAAACTAAAAAAAACACCCAAACAGCACATTTGGGTGTTCTATGACCTATTATTCTATTTTAAATTGTTTCGTCATATCACGTAATTCTTCGGCCATCTGGGATAACGTTTCTGAAGACGAACTGATTTCTTCCATGGAAGCCAGCTGTTCTTCGGCGGATGCCGCGATATCCTGAATGCTGGCTGAACTTTCTTTTGCGATGGACGCGATTTGCTCGGAAGCACCTGAAATCTGCTGCGAACCGGCTGTCAGCTGTTCTACCGTGGCATTCATGTTTTGAATTTCTCCGGCGATCTGGTTCGTCATTTCCGAAATCCGCCTGAAGCTCGTTTCGGTCTGATTCGTAATATCCAGTCCGCTCTCCACCTCTTTGTTGACGGATTGGAACATGCCGAGAGATGTATTGATTTCGTTGACGATTTCTATAATTAAACTTTCGATTTCTTTCGCTGAATCGGCAGACTGCACCGCAAGTTTTCTCACTTCTTCTGCGACGACGGAGAAGCCCCGGCCGTATTCACCGGCACGCGCGGCTTCAATTGCCGCGTTCAGCGCAAGCAGATTTGTCTGATCGGCGATTCCGTTAATGACACGGAGAATGTTTGTAATGTCTTTTGATTTTGTTTCAAGCCCGCGCACCACTTGTTCAGCTTCTTTCACTGACCGGTCAATGACGTTCATTTGACCGACTGTCTGATGAACGAGCTTTCCGCCTGAATTGGCGACTTCCGCTGATGTGACGGAGGATTCAGTAATGACGGCAGATGCTTTCGCCATATCTTTGAGCCCGCTGTTCATTTGGTAAATATGTTCCGCGGCGCTTTCAATTTTTTCACTCTGGCTTTCATTTCCGTTAGAAAATTGTTCGATTGCCAGTGTGATATGTTCGGTTGCCTTGCTTGTCTGCTCCGCTGAAGCCGTCAGCTCCTCTGAGGAAGACGCGACGTTATTCACGGAATCCTGAATGGCATGGATGAGAGACCTGAGTGAAGCTGCCATATTGTTAAAGCTTTTGCCAAGCTCGCCTAATTCGTCTTTTGATTGAATCTCGATCGTTTCGGTTAAATCGCCTTCACTGATCTGTTTCGATGATGTCACAAGCTGCTTGAGCGGTTTTGTGATTGAACGGATAATCAGCACCATGACGATAGTTCCGATGACAATTGCTAACACCAGAACGAGCAGGGACAGATGAAGGATCGGCAGCGCCGCTTCATGAATTTCGTCCAGATACATCGTTCCGCTGATTTTCCAGCCTGTCAGCTCGTTCGTATCATAAGCCATTTTCTTTTCCTGGCCGTCGTATTTGTACTGAAAATCACCTTTTTTGCTGCTGTACAGCTGTTCAGCCCAATCCCCGTCTAATGCTGTGCCTGACGTGCGGTTCGGGTGGGCGACCACTTTTTTGTCTTTCGTCAGGATGAAAGCGTAGCCGGATTTTCCGAGTTTTACTTTCTTTGTCGTTTTCAGAAGTTCTTCGATTTTCATATTGATGGCGACGACCCCTGAGCCGTCTTTCGTCTGCTGAACGATCGTCACGACCATCGTATTGGTGGAAGCCGTGCGGTAAGGATCTGTTACAACAACTTTCCCCTTGTTTTCCACGGCTTTTTTATACCAGTCCCTTTCAAGCGGATTATATCCTTTAGGCATCTGCAGATCGGGATACCGTGTGAAATGGCCTTCCGTGTCACTCGTATAGATGGATTCCACATCTTTATTGATTTTCATATACTCTGTGAATTTATCGGTAATTTGCGATTGGTTTTTCGGCTTGTACCGATCCTTGGTGAGCCAATCGCTGAAATATGCCGTTCCGTCTTCCTTCTGGCTGATGCTGGTATTGATCATATCATTAATCTGCTGCACATTATCTAATGCGCTTCCCATCATCTGCTTGTCAAGCGTGCTTACCGCCGATTGATATGCGATAAAAGCCAGCGTTGAAATCGGCAGAATAAGAATGGCCAAAAAAGAAATGAGCAGTTTTCTTGTAAGCGATCTCTGCTTGATGATTTGCATGATTTTTTTCATCTGCTATATCTCCTCTTACGTGTTTACCCTTCATATCGGCGATTATGGGTAAATATACATATCCAAAAAGAAGAAATATAACAAAACATACTTTTTACCTATTACAAAAGTAGTCTTTTAGACTTAATTAAAAACTTATTTTAAAGCGTTTTGTCAGCTCGCGTAATTCTTCCGCCATTTTTTCCAGCGTGACGGCGGATGAGCTGATCTCTTCCATAGAGGCGAGCTGCTCTTCAGCAGAAGCCGCAATGTCCTGAATGCCGGCCGCGCTTTGTCTGGAGACGGCCGCGATATCCTCTGAAGCGTTCGATACTTCCTGAGATCCGGCGGAAAGCTGTTCTACGGTTGCATTCATATTTTGCAGTTCACCAGCAATCTGATTTGTTTTGACGGAAATGTCCCGGAAGCTTTTTTCCGTTTCGTCCGTCAGCTGAAGTCCGCTTTTCACCTCGTGATTGACGGATTCCAGCATTCCGAGCGATGTATGAATTTCTTTAACGATTTCATGGATTAAGGTTTCGATTTCTTTTGCCGAATCGGCTGATTGAACGGCAAGCTTTCTCACTTCTTCGGCAACGACTGAAAAACCGCGTCCGTATTCTCCCGCTCTTGCCGCTTCAATGGCTGCATTTAAAGCGAGAAGATTCGTTTGATCGGCTATGCCGTTAATGACGCGCAAAATGCTGGTGATGTCCTGCGATTTGTGCTCAAGCCCTTTTACGACTTGTTCCGCTTTACTTACGGATTGATCAATGGTGTCCATCTGGCCTGCTGTTTTCTTAACAAGCCGCTCTCCGGCACCGGATATCTCCGCCGATTCAATAGAAGTTTCCGTCACAACGGCTGCCGCTTCCGCCAGATCGCTGAGCCCGTCTTTCATGTCATTCACTTGGGCTGTCGCTTTTTCAATGCTCTCACTTTGGTCTTCCGTTCCATTAGAAAACTGTTCAATCGCAAGGGTGATATGTTCCGTTGCTTTGCTCGTCTGCTCGGCGGAAGCCGTCAGCTCCTCTGAGGAGGAAGCGACATGTTCAACAGAGTCCTGAATTCCCTGAATAAGCGTCCGGAGTGAATCTGTCATATGATTAAAACTTTTACTGAGCACGCCAAGCTCATCTTGAGAGCTGACTTGAATGGTTTCCGTCAGATCTCCGCTTCTGATTTTTTCCGCTGACGCTGCGAGACGTTTTAACGGTTTTGTAATAGAGCGGATGACAAAATAAATGAAAACCATTCCTGCGGCAACCGCTATGGCCAAAATGATAATGGCTGTAATCAAAACCGGTCTTGCCGCGTCCTTGATTTCATCAACGGACATGGTTCCGCTGATTTTCCAGCCTGTCGCCTCATTGGTGACATACGCCATTTTTTTCGCTTTTCCGTTCATCGTATATTCAAAATCACCTTTTTCCCCGCTGTATAATGTATCAACCCATTTTCCCGATACCGCCGCGCCGGATTTTTCATTGCTGTAGGCAACGGCTTTTTTATTTTTGCTGAGGATAAAGGCGTATCCTTCTTTTCCGATATTGACTTCTTTTGTCATCGTAATGAGATCGTCGATTTTAATATCAATGGCGACGACCCCTGAGCCGTCCTGAGCCGCACGGGCCATGGTGACGACCATCTTTTTGTTTGAAATGGACTGGTAAGGGTCCGTGATGATGGTTTGGCCTTTATTCTCCATGGCTTCTTGGTACCAGTTTCTCTCAAGCGGATTGAAATCGGCCGGCATATCGGCATGAGGATAACGTGTAAACGTGCCATCCTTGCTGCTTGAAAATACGGCGGCAGCTTTATCATTGCTTTCTATGAACTGCTTGAATCTGTCTTTCATTTCCGTTTGGTTTTTTTCTTTAAATTTTGCGCTTGTCGCCCATTCGCTGAAATATGCTGAGCTTTTTGTAAACGTCCCGATCCGGTCATCAATCATATTGTTTAAGATTTGCACATTCCCTTCGGCGCTTTCCATCATTTGATTTTCAACGGATGAGGCAGCCGAACGATAGGCGCTGGCAGCCAGCACTGCTACCGGAATGATTAAGATCAGTAAAAATGAAATGATGAGTTTTCTGGCTATTGATTTTTTTGCGATGTTTTTTGCTGTTTTTTTCAATTTTGTAAACCTCTTTCAATCATTTACTGTTTATATCGGCAATCTCCCTTTTTATTACATTGAAAATTTAGTAATAAATGAAAAATAGTTCTATATGCTCTTTTTACAAGTAAGACTTTTTATTTAATTTTCTCGATGAAGCCATAAAAAAAGACGCCTTCCATCCGGAAAGCGTCCTTTTTTACTAGTTGATTTTAAATTGTTTTGTTAATTCCCGCAGTTCTTCGGCCATTTGCGCCAAAGTGTCGGCGGATGTGCTGATTTCTTCCATAGATGCAAGCTGTTCTTCTGCGGATGCGGCAATATCCTGAATGCTTGCTGCGCTTTCCCGTGAAACGTCCGCAATATCGGTTACCGCGGCTGAGACGTGCTGAGAGCTGTCTGACAGCTGTTCAACCGTGCCGTTCATGGATTGCAGCTTCTCGGCGATGTCGTTTGTCATGCCGAAGATATTCTGGAAGCTTTCTTTTGTTCGGTCCGTCACCGCAAGTCCTGATTGCACTTCTTCATTAACGGATGTAAACATGTGAAGCGACGTATTAATTTCAGACGTGATTTCCTGAATGAGTTTTTCAATCTCTTTTGCAGAACCGGCGGATTGGACGGCAAGCTTTCTCACTTCTTCCGCTACTACTGAGAAGCCCCGCCCGTATTCACCGGCTCTTGCCGCTTCAATGGCTGCATTTAATGCAAGCAGGTTTGTCTGATCGGCAATGCCGTTGATGACTCTTAAAATATGAGCGATGTCTTTTGATTTGGCCTCAAGGCCTTTTACAACAGCTTCCGCCTGCTGGACGGATTGATTGATGAGATTCATCTGCCCGACGGTTTGCTGCACATATTCTTCCCCGGTGCCGGCAGCTTCTTTCGATTGTTTAGATGCTTCCGTAATGGATGATGATGTGCGGGAAACGGCGGCGAGCCCGTCATTTATATGATTCAGCTTGGCTGAGCTTGAATCGACTTTTTCACTCTGCTCTTCGTTCCCGTTTGAAAACTGCTCAATCGCCATCGTAATATGCTCTGTCGCTTTGCTTGTCTGCGAAGCTGAAGCAGTCAGCTCTTCTGATGACGCGGCCACGTTGTCGACCGAGCTTTGGATCGCGCTGATCAGTCCGCGCAGAGATTCTCCCATTTCATTAAAGCTTGCGCCCAGTTCGCCCAGTTCATCTTTCGAGCGGATCTCAATGGTTTCAGTCAAGTCTCCGCCGCTGATTTGTTTAGACGAGCGGACAAGACGTTTCAGCGGTGATGTAATGGATCTGACAATAAACAGAATTAAAATTCCCCCGATGATAATGGATGCTGCAAGGACGATCATTCCCATCGTCAGCACCGGTTGTGAGGCGTCTTTAATTTCGTTGAGCTCCATGCTCCCCTCTATTTTCCACCCGGTCAGTTTATTTGTCGTAAATGCCATTTTTTTATTTTCATCATCAAGCTTGTATGAAATAATTCCGCTGTCTTTGCTGTATACCTCGTTCAGCCACGGGGTTGAGACTTTATCGCCCGGTTTGTGGTCTTTATGCGCGACATAGGTTTTATTTTTAGATGTGATAAACACGAAGCCTTTTTGCCCGATTTTGATTCCCTGCATCTGTTTCAGCAGCTGGTCGATCGTAATATCCATGGCTACTACGCCTGTTCCGTCCTGCATCTGCTTTGCCACGGTGACGACCATGCTGCCGTCGCTTGCCGCAGTGTAAGGATCGGTGACAACGAGCGTGCCGCCGGCCTTTACAGCGTCTTTATACCATGTGCGTGTTCTCGGATCGTAATCAGCCGGAGTATTTTCCTTCGGCGCCTGTGTGTAGCTGCCGTCTTCCGTTCCTCCGTAAATGCGGGCTACGTCCTTATGAATAGACGTGTATTGCCTGAACTTTTCTTCAAGAGCGGACATATTTTTCTTTGAGAATGATGACCCTTTTAAGGTTTCACTGAAAAATTCAATCGCCTTTGCTTTTGCGCCGATATCATTTGTAATGGTTGTGTTAAAAGATTCGATGTTGTTTTTCGCGTTGCCTGAAATCTGATCATCCAGCGAATTGCTCGCCGTATGGTATGAACTGAATTCTAGCACGAGAATCGGTATGATTAAGATCACGATAAATGAAATGATTAATTTACGTGAAATCGATGCCTTTGTGCACCAATTAATGAATTTTTTCATATTAAGCTGCTCCCTCATGTGTGATACCTTATATATCGGCTCAGACTTCACATTTTGTTAACATTTCCTCCTTTTTTATGACTTGATTTTCATTTCCCAAGCTTCCTGCATATCTTATAAAAAAAGATAGGGGGGCGCGCAGATGATTATCATTTCCGGCCAAGTGCTTCGGCCCCAGGACATTGCGAACTGGCAGACGGAAGAAAGCCTTGTTCCGTATCTAAATGAACTGACCAATTCTCCCGTACAATTTGATTACGGATCGATTGCTGAACTGATGTTTGAAGCCCGGGTGCGGCGCCATATTGTGGAAGCCGCAAGAGAACTGCACGGATCAGGTGCAAAATTTGCAACTTTCGCCAAAACATACGGAAATACGGCTTATTGGAGACTGACGCCGGAAGGAGCCCTGGAGCTGAAGTACAGAATTCCCGCTTCAAAAGCGATTCGGGATATTGTTGAAAACGGGGCATTTTATGCATTTGAATGCGCGACGGCCATTGTCGTGATTTATTATCTGGCCGTTTTAAAGACAATCGGTGAAGAGCGGTTTGACCGCCTTTTCCGGGATATTACTTTGTATGACTGGCACTATGAGCATCTGCCGATCTACACGGAAACCGGCAGCCACTTTTTAAGGGGAGATTGTTTATATTTTAAAAACCCTGATTTTAATCCTGCAAAGGCCCAGTGGCGGGGAGAAAATGTCATTGTGATGGGGAATGACCAATATTTCGCCCACGGTCTCGGGATTCTGACCGCTGAACAGATTATCCATAAATTGAATTCTTTAAGAAAAAGAGATGCCGTGCAGTCGGCTTATCTGCTTTCTCAGGCGACAAGGCTTGATGCGCCCGCGCTATATCGGATGATGCATTAAAACAATCCCATCGTCTGTCAATGTGACGATGGGATGTGGAATGCTTTTCTTTTTCGGTAAAAAGCCGTCGTGCCGAGCGCTTGGTTTGCCGCCCATTCAAACTTCTCTAAATCATGGCTGGTGACGGCTCTGTCCCGTCTGCTCCATTTAATGGCCCGGACAAAGTAATACCCTTTAATCGGCGCCATGGTGACTTTGGAATGCGGAAAATCTTCAAAGACAAATTCAATATTTCCTCTTTTTTTATAGGACATTTGAAGAATCTTCATCTTCCATCACCTCACAGCATCTTGATTATGATCGGCACAAGCGGTCCAAAACAGTTTTCACATCTGTCGGCCCTTCAAGTTTCGCGGCGGACTGGCCCGCCCATAAAGACATATACTCTGCATCCCCCGATTGAGCCGCATGCCCGCGCATCGGCTTTGTGAGCGTATTATGCAGCGGATAAGGCAGCGTTTTTCCCTCGTCAGCTTCATATGTTTTCATGAACTGATTCACGATTCCGCGCGCCTGTTTTCCCGAAAACAAGGTGGTCAGCCGTGTGTCGGCTCCTTTTGATTCGGCAATGGCTTTTTGATATGCCGGTGAAGCGCTGCTTTCTTCACAAAGGAGAAACGGCGTGCCGACTTGAACGCCGTCCGCACCTAAACATCGGGCCGCCTGCACCCCGCGGCGGTCAAAAATGCCGCCTGCTGCAATGACCGGGATATTCAGCGCGTCTTTAGCCTGCGGAATGAGCGCCATAAGACCGAGAGCCGGTTCTCCTTTAACCGGCAGAAACGATCCGCGATGTCCTCCGGCTTCTATTCCTTGAAGGATAACGGCGTCCATTCCCCGCTCTTCAAAAGCCTTCGCTTCCTCCGGCGTTGTCGCTGTGCCGAACAGGAAGCAGCCGTTTTTCTTCAGCTTTTCCGCCGTTTCTTCCGGCGGCAGGCCGAAGGTGAATGAGCACGCTTTGACCCCGTAACGGATCAGAAGGTCCGCTTTTTCTTCAAAATCATTCCACTCTTCTTTCAGATCGGAGAACGGCTTGGCGTCTTTTGCCCTCGGGATGCGCGCTTTCCATTGTTCAACCAGTGCCTCCTCAGGCATCTGCCTTTCTTCCGGGACGAACAGATTCACTTGAAAGGAACGGCCGGTCAGGTCTTTCATCTCGATAAGCTGTTTTTCAAGCGCCGGCGGGCTGACGTATCCTGAAGCGAGGCTTCCGAGCGCCCCTTCATTCGATACCGCCGCAGCCAGGCGCGGCGTGACAAGCCCTCCGGCCATCGGAGCCTGAATGACTGGCTTTGTTAATGATAATGCGTCCATCCATTCACTCATTTGCGGCTGCCTCCGTTTCAGCGTGGATTTTGATATAACATGTTCTGTTTCGCGGACCGTCAAATTCGCAAAAATAAATGCCCTGCCACGTTCCGAGGATCAGGCGCCCGCCTTCTATGATGACATGCTGGGATGCGCCCGTTGTACTCGCCTTCATATGTGCCGCCGTATTTCCCTCCATATGCCGGTCCAATTCGTGCTCCCATGGATACACTTCGTCAAACCTGCGGAGCATATCCTTTTTCACATCCGGGTCGGCATTTTCATTGATGGTAATGCCGGCGGTGGTATGGGGACAGTATATGAGCGCCAAACCGTTTTTCACGCCTGTTTCGCGGAGAAACGCTTCCGCTTCATGTGTGATGTCGATCATTTCATCCCGTCTGTTTGTTTGAATCTGCAATTGTTTCAGCATATGAATGCCTCCTCTCTTTTTCTTTCCCTTTCCCATATTCGTTTCTGTATTTGTCTTTTCCTGTCGGATCGCGATGATAAACGCAGATCATAAAAAACTTCAGCCCCAAAACTGAAGTTTTTCACCATATATATACGCGGGCCTCATAAGGCTTTAAAAGGAAGGATGTCATATGCCGATGCGGCGGCGTTTCCATGTTTGCGAGCACGAGCGCATCGGCGGCAAGCGGATAACCGGGGTGCCTGTATAATGCGGGAGTTTTAGTCAGATTGGTGATGATCAGGGCGGTTGTTGTTCCGTTTTTTCTTAAGTAGGCATAAATCTGCCGGTCTTTTGGAAGCAGCAATTCATAAGTTCCGCTGATCAATACGTCATGTTCTTTCCTGAGGGCGATCAGCCGTTTGTAGAAATGGTATACGGAAGTTTCATCCTTCATTTGCGATGCAGCGTTCAACCATGTGTGATTCGGATTCACCCCGAGCCACGGAGAAACTTCAGAAAACCCGCCGTTCGCCGTCCCGCTCCATTGCATCGGTGTCCGTGAATTATCCCGGCCCTTCTTCCAGATCGTCTTCATCACTTTTTCATGCGGAACGCCGCGGGACGTCTCTTTTTCATACAGCTGTTTGATTGTGACGTCGTCGTAATCTTCAATGGATGGGAACGAAACATTGGTCATGCCGAGCTCCTGTCCCTGGTAAATAAACGGCGTGCCTTTCGTCAGCATATACATTGCGGCAAGTGCCTTAGCGCTTTCTGTCAAAAACCGTTCGTCACCCCATACCGAAACGGATCGGGGCTGGTCGTGATTTTCCATAAATAACGCATTCCAGCCCTTTCCTTCAAGGCTGTTCTGCCAGTCGGACAAAACGCGCTTCAGCGCCGGGATGCAAATGCTTTGATCATCATCCGTATCCCAAAGGCCGAGGTGTTCAAATTGAAAAATCATATGGAAGACGCCGTTTTCTTCACCGGCCCAATCAGCTGCCTCCCAAGCCGTCACCCCGTTCGCCTCGCCGACCGTCATGATCGGATAGCGCGAAAATGTTTCACGCTTCAGCTCTTTTAAGAGATCCACGATGCCTTCTGTATTCATATGATACGGGAAGGACGGGACATACGGGAGACCGTCCGGATTCGGCATGTCAGGGAGCCCTTCTTTTTTCTTGATGTGAGAAATGGCATCCACCCGGAAGCCGTCAATGCCTTTATCAAGCCACCAGCGGATCATCTCATAAACGGACTGCCTCATCGTTTCGTTTTTCCAATTTAAATCAGGCTGTTTTTTATCAAACAGGTGAAGGTAATACTGGTTTGTCTTTTGATCATATTCCCACGCCGATCCGCCGAAAATGCTTTCCCAATTGTTCGGCTCTTTGCCGTTTTTTCCGTCTCTCCAGATGTACCAGTCCCGTTTTTCGGAATCTTTCGCTGAGCGCGATTCGATAAACCAAGGATGTTCATCACTCGTATGGTTGACGACGAGGTCTATAATCAGCTTCATGCCGAGTGTATGGATATCCGCGAGGAGCCGGTCAAAATCCTCCATCGTCCCGAATTCTTCAGCAATTTGTTTGTAATTCCGAATATCGTAGCCGTTGTCGGCGCCCGGCGAGTCAAAAACGGGGCAAAGCCAGATCACATCAGCCCCCAACTCTTTTATGTAATGAAGCTTTGCTCTGATGCCGTTCATGTCGCCGATTCCGTCCCCGTTCGAATCCATAAAGCTGCGGGGATAAATTTGATAGACGGACGCCGTTTTCCACCAATCCGTTTTCATACCGTCCACTCCTTTCTTTACAGCATATGAAGGAGCGGGATGAAGAAGCATTTTTTTCGCAAAAAAAGCCTCATTGCAAAAGCAGGAGGCTCAGAAATCTGTTTTTTTAATTTCAACAAAGCGGATATGGTGGTCTTCTGCTTCAAGCACCTTGAATTCGCACCCTTCAGCATGAAACACATCACCGTTTTTCAGCTCCATTTTTTGTGTGAGGAGCCAGCCCGCAATCGTGTCTATGTCTTCATTTTCGATCGCGATATCAAGAAGATCATTCACCTCTTCTATCAGCGCTTTTCCGTCCATCACATAATGATGCTCGCCTTTTTTGACGATGTGGGGCATTTCATCCTGGTCATATTCATCACGGATTTCGCCGACGATTTCCTCCAATATGTCTTCGACAGTCACAAGTCCCGCCGTACCGCCGTATTCGTCAACAAGAATCGCCATATGAATCCGCTCCTTCTGCATGCGGATCAACAGCTCTTGAACAGGGATGCTTTCAATGACTCTGATGACCGGACGCATAATTTCTTTTAACTCGATGGAACGGCCGAGAAAATACGCTTTAAATAAATCCTTGTTGTTAATAATGCCGAGAATGTGGTCTTTGTCTTCCTTAATGACCGGATATCGCGTATACCGCTCGTTGATGATCAGATGAATGGCTTCATCAACTGACTGCTCGAGCGAGATGGCGGCGATTTCGGTGCGCGGCACCATGATTTCTCTGGCGACACGGTTATCGAATTCAAATATTTTGTTGACGTAACGGAATTCGGATTGATTGATTTGACCTTTTTTATAGCTTTCAGACAAAATCAGCCGCAATTCCTCTTCACTGACCACGACTTCATGTTCTTTCACCGAATGAAATCCGAACAGCTTGACCAAAAATCCGGCTGAGCCGTTTAACAGCTTGATAAACGGATACATCACTTTATAAAAGAGGATGAGCGGTTTTGCCGTCCACAGACTGACGGCTTCAGCTTTTTGAATGGATATCGTTTTCGGCGCAAGCTCCCCGATGACGACGTGCAGATACGTGACGGCGATAAACGCCGCAATAAACGTGACGACGTGCGTAATGGGTGACGGCATTCCGATCAGACTGAAAACAGGATGAAGAAGCCGCTGAATCGTCGGTTCCCCGAGCCAGCCGAGTCCGAGCGCCGTAATCGTAATGCCGAGCTGGCACGCTGATAAATACTCGTCGAGATTTGTAATCACCCGGTGCGCCGCAAGCGCCCGGCTGTCTCCGGTTTCAACCAGCTCCGCAATTTTTGAACCGCGGATTTTGACAATCGCAAATTCCGCAGCGACAAAGATGGCCGTTAATCCGATTAACAGCAAAATGAGAATCAGTTTTAATATAAGCAAAAAAACCCCTACCGCAAACGGTAAGGGGCCACCTCCTTCGTGTTAATTCTCATCACGACCATTTAAGAAAATCATCACAAAACGAAGCAGCTCGAATAATGAAACGAGCGCCGCAGCCACATACGTCAGCGCAGCGGCGTTCAGCACTTTATTCACGCCGTGTTCTTCACTGTTGCGAATGAATCCTTCCGACACGATAATCCGCTTCGCCCTCGCGCTGGCATTAAACTCGACAGGCAGTGTGACAAGCTGGAAAAAAACAGCGGCAGAAAACAAAATAATGCCGAGCCCGATTAAATTCAAGCTGCCAAGGAGCATTCCGCCCAAGAAAAGCAGAGGGGCGACCCCTGAGGCAAAATTGACGACCGGAAAAATTTTGTGCCTCAGCACAAGCGCGCCGTAAGATTCCTGGTGCTGCAAAGCATGTCCGACTTCATGGGAAGCGACGGAAATGGCGGAAATGGAGCGGCCGTAATATACCGGCTCAGATAAACGCACCACCCGCTCCGTCGGGTCGTAATGGTCTGTTAAAGTGCCTCTTACCGGTTCTACCGGCACATCATATAAACCGTTTATATCAAGAATCCGTCTTGCCGTTTCCGCCCCGGTCCGCTGACTGGAAGCTTCCACGTCTGAGTATTTCTGAAAATTACTTTTCACTTTAAATTGTGCCCAAAACGACAATCCCAATGCAGCAATTGTTAAAAAGACAAACAGCATATTATCCTCTTCCTTTTTCTCTTATATCGTACGATCTGCTTATATATTATTTTAATGATTGCCCGCTTTCCTGTACAGAAATCCGCTTCTTTTTTCTGACAGGAATCAATCCTCCGAGCAAAATCAGAACACATCCGGCCATTGCGGTATAAAACGGAAACGTGCCGACAGTCCCTTTTGCGAAAGCGAGCCATGAAAAGCTGCCGGACATATGATCATATCCATTTAAATCGAAAATAAGCAATACGGCCGCTGAAGCGAGCAGCTGCGCTCCGGCCAGCGCCGCCAGCAGTTTTTGAATGACTGTCATCTGACTCACCCTTTTTCGGTCCGCTTTCTTTATCATATGAAAAAATGAAGGTGAATATGTTTTCGCTGATTTTTGAAAGACATCAAACGAACTGGGACATACTGTATAAAAAAGATACAGGTGTGATCCATCATGAAAGTGACAAATGGCGAAAAAGAAAAGCTGAGCAATGCGATAGACAGAATGAATGAGGGGCTTGACGCCTTCATCCAGCTCTATAATGAATCGGAAAACGACGAACCTCTCATTCAGTTTGAGGATGAGACGGCCGATTTAATCAGACAGGCGCGTGACTCATACGGGCAGGAACAGCTGAATGAAAAATTAAACACCATTATTAAGCAGATTTTGTCCATCTCTTTGTCGAAAGAGGAGCAGGCCGAATGAAATCAAACCGTATCTTTATTTCCTGGCTGAGATGGCCGTTATATATCCGGATCGGACTGATCATTATCGCCTTGATCTTATTGTTCGGCCAATTGATTTACATGCTTGAACCGAAGCAATTCACGTCTGTGTTTGAAGGGGTTTGGTGGGCGGTAATTACGGTAGCCACGGTCGGTTACGGCGATTATGTTCCGCAGACGCCGCTCGGGCAGATTGCCGCCATGGTGCTTGTATTAAGCGGAGCGAGTTTTGTGACCGCCTATTTCGCCACGCTTTCTTCAGCCGTGTTCAGCAAACAGCACCGTTATATCGAAGGGAAGGTCGCCTTTAAAGGCAAAGGGCACGTCATTCTTATCGGATGGAATGAGAAGTCGCATATGCTGCTGAAAGAACTGCAGCACATCGCACCGTCAAAAACTGTCGTCCTGATTGATGATTCATTAAGAGAAGGCCCGCTTATTGAAAATGTCCATTTCATCCGCGGACATGCCGCTGATGACAGCACGCTCAATAAAGCGAATATTACGGAAGCTGATACCGTCATTCTGACAGCAGACCAGCAGAAAAATGAATCCGAAGCTGATATGCTGTCGGTATTAACGCTTCTCGCCATCAAAGGGCTGCATCCGTCCGTTTATTGTATCGTGGAAATTTTAACGGAACGGTATGTCAAAAACGCCGAACGTGCAGGAGCCAATAAGATTCTGTGCACATCACGCCTGTCGAGCCGGGTGATGTTTGAGCATTACCGGGTCAAGATGCAGCTTGCCAAGCCGCAGACGCTGTCCGACCTGACGCTGGAGAAAAAGGTTCGCATCATTCCCGTCCCCGAGGAATTAAAGGGCTCCTCTTATCATGATTGTGCGCGCTATTATCTCAAACGGAATACAACGATTATCGGCATACAAAAAGAAGAGGGGCCGATGCTGACCCCTCCCCTGTCATACCAGGTGCTCAGTACTGATCTTTTTTTGGCGCTTTAATGCAGCAGGACATCTTCCAGCTCTTTCACGAGCGAGATGCCGATATCTATATATGAGCGGTCAATTGCCGCATCCCGGCGTTTCGGCTCGGAGAATTGGTTGAATAATGATTCAAAAACTCCGCCGCCTGCTGCATCATCCGTTTCCTGCTGATAGACGTGCCTCAGCAAAAAGGGTGTGCCGATTGTAACGGCCGTTCCCCGTTCATCAAGGCGTCCTTTATTTGCTTCAACAGGGATACGGAGAAACAAATAGCCGTCCTGATCGGAAATTTTGTAATCAAAGAATCCCCGGTCATATTCCCAGCCGCCTCCGATGGTATAACCGATCGGTTTCAGCACCTGTTCCAATTCGCGGAGTAAAAAAGACTGTCCTTCAAGTGAAGATGGTATGCTGATCATGTAAATACGCTCCTTTTAGTCTTTAGCGTCCCCGGTCTGCGATATCTTCATACGGCTTCCGCAAAGAATCAGGAGCAGCAGACAGACGCTGAAAAGAGGTAACGGCGCATTCAATCAGAACATACGTCACAATTGCGGAGAGAGCGGCATCCGGCGAAATGAGGAAAACGGCGGCATACAGACAGCACTTCGTAATGAGCGAATGCATCCGGCCCATCTTCAGTTTCAGCCGGACCATATCCGTAAACAAGCCGAGGGGAAGAGCGAAAAAAAAGATCGTTTGTAAGAGGGAAGCAGAGGACGGGTTCAGCGCAAAAAAGACAATAGCGGCGGAACAGAAGGAAATGACGGTATGCTTACATAAGAGCCGTGTCAATTCATCATCACACCTTTCACGGTTTAAAAAAGGCTGACCCGTCATGCGGGCCAGCCATTCTTTTTATTTCTCAAGGCGTTTTTCAAGCTCTGCTTTTTTCTCTTCAAAGCCCGGTTTGCCGAGAAGCGCGAACATGTTCACCTTGTAGGCTTCAACACCCGGCTGATCAAACGGGTTGACTCCGAGCAGATAACCGCTCATTGCCACCGCTTTTTCAAAGAAATAGACGAGATATCCAAATGTATATGCATTAAGCTCCGGAATGTTGACGATTAAGTTCGGCACTTTTCCGTCTGTATGAGCCAGCATCGTACCTTGGAACGCTTTTTTATTGACGAAATCGACCGTTTTGCCGGCTAAGTAGTTTAAGCCGTCGAGATCATTTTCCGCTTCTTCAATTGTCAGCTCATGCTTCGGTTTTTCTACATTTAATACAGTTTCAAACAGATCGCGTCTGCCTTCCTGCACGTATTGGCCGAGAGAGTGAAGGTCTGTTGAGAAGTTAGCGGAGGAAGGATAAATTCCTTTCTCGTCTTTTCCTTCACTTTCACCGAAGAGCTGCTTCCACCATTCTGCAAAGTACTGCAGGGCTGGCTCGTAGTTAATGAGCATTTCAATGGTTCTGCCTTTATTGTACAGAACGTTGCGGACGACGGCATATTGGTAAGCCGCATTCTCTTCTAATTCCGAGCTGGAAAAGTCTTTGCTTGCATCAAGCGCGCCCTTCATCATTTCGTCGATATCAGCCCCGCTTACCGCAATCGGCAGAAGACCCACCGCAGTCAGAACGGAGAAACGCCCGCCGACATCATCAGGAATAACGAATGATTCGAAGCCTTCTTCGTTAGAAAGCGTTTTTAGAGCGCCGCGCTCTTTGTCAGTCGTCGCGTAAATCCGCGCTTTCGCTTCTTCTTTTCCGTATTTTTCTTCAAGAAGTTTGCGGAAAATCCGGAAAGCGATGGCAGGTTCCGTCGTCGTTCCTGACTTAGAAATGACATTGATAGAGAAATCAGCGTCTTCCAAAAGATCCATAACGTCTTTCATATAAGTTGAGCTGATATTGTTGCCGATAAAGATGACTTGAGGGTTTTTGCGTTTATCTTTCGGCAGGACATTATAGAAAGAATGGTTGAGCGCTTCAATCGCCGCGCGGGCGCCTAAGTATGAACCGCCGATTCCGACGACGAGAAGCACGTCTGAATCTGATTTGATTTTTTCAGCGCTTTTTTTAATGCGCGCAAATTCTTCTTTATCGTAGTTTTCAGGGAGGTCCACCCAGCCTAAAAAGTCGCTTCCGGCGCCTGTTTTTTCATGGATATTATGGTGTGCCGTTTTTACGAAATCACGTGCGTATGTAAGTTCATGTTCATTGAAAAAAGGTAACGCTCTTGAGTAATCAAAGCGTACATGCGTCATTTGCTTGTCCCTCCATCACGGTGAATTGTTTTCTCTTCCACTTTATATGAACTCTACCTCTAAATCAAGTCATGAAGAAGGCCTGACGGGTACGGGATTTGCGCTAAAGACGCATTCATTTTTTCATACAATATCTCGGTTTTGAGATAGGTATTGTACAGAACGTTATATTTGAATGTATTGTGAGAAGGATCACTAATCAAATGACGAAAAAGGCAGTAAAGGTGAATACACGCACAATAAATCAAATACTTCCATTTTTAAAAATAGTGTCTATATTTGGGTTATCATGTTAAGATGAAAATAATTTTAAACCGGGAGGTGATTTTATGACTAAAACCATTGGTCTTATTTGTGGAAGTTTACGAAAAAACTCGTATAATCGAGCAATTGCTCAATCATTGATTGACTTGGATCATTCGGCGCAATTTCGTTGGATTGAAATAGACCGTCTTCCTTTTTTTAACGAAGATTTAGAAATGGCCGGAGCGCCTGAATCCGTAACATCCTTTAGAGCAGATATACAAGACGTTGACGGCGTCATCATTGTAAGTCCAGAGTACAATTCCGGAATGCCGGGGGTATTAAAAAATGCATTGGACTGGGCATCGAGACCTCGGACCTCTTCTGTGTTCAACAGAAAACCGGTTGGCTTAATCGGAGCAACCCCCGGAGGGTTCGGTACTGCCTTTAGCCAAATGCAAATGAGAGAAGTACTCGAAGCTATGCAAGTCAATGTGCTGCCCTTTCAAAAAATGCTGATTTCGCAAGTCCATAAGAAAATTGATTCCACTCAAAATATACTTACGGATGAACAAACAAACCGTTATCTTCAACGCTATTTACAACAGTTCATCCATTGGATTGATCATGCTCCGGTTCCCGTTCTAGATTAATAGAAGGATCATAACCCTCACTAAAAGTCACCTCAGAAGCTTTCTACATAATTTTTAGATGCCTTTGACAAACTTACTTAATGAATTTAAGGAGGATGATAAAATGTCTGATCTTTATTCCCGTCTTTCAAAAGATGATGCTGCTGTTCTTTTGGTGGATCATCAAACCGGCCTTATTTCCGGTCTAGTACGTGACTATGGTGTTGATGAATTTAAGAATAATGTATTGGCTCTTGGCGATACGGCTAAATTCTTTGATTTACCGGTTATTTTAACAACGAGTTTCGAAAATGGACCTAATGGCCCACTCATGCAGGAATTGACGGATCTCTTTCCTGATGCACCAAAAATAGCGCGTCCAGGACAAATTAATGCATGGGATAACGAAGATTTTGTGAAAGCCATTAAAGCGACTGGAAAAAAACAACTTATTATCGCAGGTGTAGTTACAGATGTCTGCGTTGCGTTCCCTGCACTTTCCGCAATCAAAGCAGGTTACGAAGTGTTTGTTGTGACAGATGCTTCGGGAACATTCAGTAAGCAAGTAGCAGATGCATCATTAACCCGTATGGCTCATGGGGGCGCACAGCTTATGAACTGGTTTAGTGTAGCATGCGAGTTACAACGTGATTGGCGCAACGATGTTGAAGGGTTTGGCGCATTAATTTCCAGTCATCTTCCTGGTTACCAAAACTTAATGGGGAGCTATATGGGGGCGCAGCGAGATCTTAGTACACAGAATGCATAAAAAAGAGCGCTGATTTAATCAGCGCTCTTTTTTATTCTTACTTTCCATAGTTGTTTCAGTGCAAGGAGTGTGTCACTTGCTCCTGATTCACTCATAGAAAATCCGGTAGATCTGCAGGATGGGATCTTACAGAGACGCCTTCAGGATGGCAAGCACGTCATCTTTGTTCAGTTTTTGGAAATTGCCGAATCCGCCGTGTTCCATTTCTTTTGCGGCGATATCTGCGATCAGCTCAAGCTTGTCTTCGCCGATGTCATAATCCGCAAGACGGGACGGCGCGCCGAGGCTTGACCAGAACGCTGATAACTTATCGATTCCTTCTAAAGCAATTTCTTTATCTGTTTTGCCTTCGGTATCAATGTCAAACATGTTGAGCATGAGGTTTTTAAAACGGTCTACATTTGTATCAAGCGTGTATCTCATCCAATTCGGGAACAGAATCGCAAGTCCTCCCGCGTGAGGGATGTCATAAACCGCTGATACGGCGTGCTCCATTGTGTGGGAAGCCCAATCGCCGAAATAGCCCATTTGCAGCGTGCCGTTTAAAGCGATCGTACCCGCGTATAAAATCGTTTCGCGATGCTTATAATTCCCAAGGTCTTCCAAAAGTTTCGGCGCTGTTTCAATCACCGTCTGAAGGACCGCAAAGCACATTCTGTCCTGAAGCGGCGTATTTTCAACATTGTGGAAGTATTGTTCGAATACGTGGCTCATCATATCCACCATGCCGTATACGGTTTGGTTTTCCGGAACGCTGAATGTATTCTCAGGGTCTAAAATAGAGAAACGCGGATGAGTGACATTGCTGCCCCATACGTATTTTTCATTCGTTTCCCAATTTGTGATAACGGAATCAGGGTTCATTTCAGAGCCTGTCGCCGCAAGCGTCAGCACCGTGCCGAACGGAAGCGCGTCCTGTGCCGTTACTTTTTTGCTGTAAATGTCCCATGCGTCTCCGTCATACTTCGCTCCGGCCGCAATCGCTTTTGTACAGTCGATGACACTTCCGCCGCCGACTGCGAGAAGAAAATCAATTTCATGCTGTCTGCACAGCTCAATTCCTTTATTCACCGTTGCCAGACGCGGGTTCGGTTCAACGCCCGCAAGCTCATGAACGGCTGCGCCTTCTTCTTTTAAGATGCCTGTTACTTGGTCATACAGGCCGTTTCGCTTAATGCTGCCGCCTCCGTATACAAGCAGCACGTTTTTCCCGTATTGTTTCAGCTCTTTTTTCAATTGGTCGATTTGACCTTTTCCGAAAATCAGTTTCGTCGGATTGTAGTACGTAAAGTTCTCCATTTATCATAACCTCCAAAAAAAATCGTAAGGGAATTACTATAACACAGAAAAAAAGGAGCTGCCAGTTCGGCCGCCCCCTTTATTCTATTACAATGATGCCTTCAGTATCGCAAGCACATCTTCTTTCTGCAGTGATTTGAACTGTCCGAATGCGCCGTTTGCCATCGCTTTATCTGCAATTGTATCCAGCTTTTCATCTGAAATATCATAATCAGCGAGTCTGTTCGGAGCGCCGAGGCTCGTCCAGAAAGCAGACAGCTTGCTGATCCCTTCAAGCGCGATCTCTTCATCTGATCTGCCTGCCTCGTCAATATCAAAAACACGGACGGCAAGCTGCTTAAAGCGGGCCGGATTTTCTTTGAGCACATGTCTCATCCAGTTCGGGAACAAGATCGCCAAACCTCCGGCGTGCGGGATATCGTACACCGCTGACACCGCATGCTCGATGTTGTGTGTGGCCCAATCCCCTCTTGCGCCCATTGACAGCATTCCGTTTAATGCGATGGTGCCTGTATATAAAATGGTTTCACGAAGCTCATAGTTCTCCAGATCATTGATCAGATTCGGCGCTGTTTCAATCACCGTGCGCAGAAGTGATTCACACATCCGGTCCTGATACGGCGTGTTTGACGTGTGGTGGAAATATTGTTCAAACACATGGCTCATCATATCGACCATGCCGTAAATGGTGTGGTCTTTCGGAACGGTAAATGTGTTTACCGGATCAAGAATAGAGAATTTAGGATAAACGAGCGGGCTTCCCCATCCGTATTTCTCCTGTGTCTCCCAGTTTGTGATCACTGATCCGGCGTTCATTTCCGAACCAGTCGCCGCAAGTGTCAGCACTGTTCCGAACGGCAGCGCTTCTTTCGGCTGGTGTTTTTTCGTGACGATATCCCACGCATCACCATCATATTTAGCGCCCGCGGCGATGGCTTTCGTGCAGTCAATGACACTTCCGCCGCCGACGGCCAATAAGAAATCGATGCTGTTTTCTTTACAGAGCGCAACACCTTTGTTCACCGTTGAGACACGCGGATTCGGCTCTACGCCTGCCAATTCATGCACCGTAACTCCGGCTTTTTTCAGCAGCTCAGTTACTTGATCATAAAGACCGCTGCGCTTAATGCTGCCGCCTCCGTATACGAGCAGCACGTTTTTTCCGTACGGCTTGATTTCTTCCGGAAGCTTTTCAACCTCTCCCTTTCCGAAAATCAATTTTGTCGGATTCCAATATGTAAAGTTTTGCATGACATCTCCTCCTTTGGATTTATATTATGCAGAAAGTTGACGTTCAATGTAAAGCAATCCGCTTTTTTGACGGCACATCACACGGTTTCATGACAGCGGGTTCACGGGAAAGGCACTGGTACAGCATGAGACAGGATGCGATTTTCACGCCGGAGAATGAAGCATGTATAGTTTCTTTGCTTTGTCACAATCTATAACTGTTTCACGAATTCATAGAGGAGGTTGTTTACATGAGTGTTATTCAGCGGATCTGTCTTGTTTTAACCATTATCGGCGCGATTAACTGGGGACTGATCGGATTTTTCCAATTTGATTTAGTAGCAGCCATCTTCGGCGGCCAAGGATCGGCTCTGTCGCGGATTATTTACGGCCTTGTCGGCATCGCCGGTCTCATCAATCTCGGCCTGCTGTTTAAGCCGAACGAAGAAACATCCCGCGAGGAAGCGGCAAATCCAGAAGTCAGATAAACATAAAAAAAGCACCGAACATACATATCCGGTGCTTTTTTTGATGCTTATTTTTTGATAAGGTCTTTACGGTTGGACTGTTCGATCCACTCTTCAAGCTTATCTTTCAGTGTGTTGAAACCTTGCGGAGCAGATGTTTCTTCAGAAACTTGAGCCGCTTTCGGTTTTCTTGGCTTGCTTTCTTTTCTTTCAGGCGCTGCTTGAGTCGCACGGATAGAAAGGCTGATTTTACCTTTTTCTTCGTCAACTGCAAGAACTTTTACTTGTACTTCGTCACCGATAGAAAGGTGCTCGTTAATGTCTTTTACGAAACCGTGAGTGACTTCAGAAATGTGAACAAGTCCTTGAGTTTCTTCATCTAATGCAACAAACGCACCATACGCTTGTAATCCTGTTACTTTACCAGTGTAAACACTGCCCACTTCAAATTTTGCTGCCATTCATAACAACTCCTAAGTTAAATTAAATACAGTTTATACGCAATTTAAAATTATATCATACAAGTTTGTTTTTCGCAAAGGGAACTTTTTTGTATGATGATGTTTAAGCACAGAAAAAGGTGGGTATACTATGATTACGAAGGCTTTCTAGTATTCCCCCCTTTTATTTGGATGCGAACCGGGTTCGTATCTTTTTTTATGCCCTTTTTTCAACAAACCGTTTGATTCTGACGAGCGCTTCCTGAATCTGCTCAATAGATGTTGCATAGGAGCATCTGATGTACCCTTCGCCGCTCGGGCCGAATACATTCCCCGGAACGACGGCTACTTTTTCTTCAAGAAGCAGCTGTTCCGCGAACTCTTCTGAACTCATGCCTGTCGATTGAATGGAAGGAAAAGCGTAAAACGCTCCGCCAGGATGGTGGCAGCCGAGTCCGATTTCGTTCAGTGTTTCCACAATCAGATTTCGGCGTCTCCGGTAGCTTTTTTTCATTCGTTCGACGTCTTCCTGACCGTTTTTCAAACCTTCAAGCGCGGCGTACTGCGCCATAGAAGGCGCACACATCATCGCGTGCTGATGAATTTTGAGCATGGCATCCCTGATTACGGGAGGCGCCGCCGTAAATCCGAGTCTCCATCCCGTCATGGCAAATGCTTTGGAGAACCCTGAAATCAGAATCGTCCGCTCCTTCATGCCGCGGATGGCACCCATGCTCGTGAATGGCTCATCATACGTCAGCTCGGCATAAATTTCATCGGAAAGCACGATCAAGTCATGTTTTTCAGCGAAAGCAGCGATGGATTCAAGTTCTTCTTTCGAATAGACGGAACCGGTCGGGTTTGACGGCGAGCAAAGAAGCAGCGCTTTCGTTTTGTCCGTCAGGGCCGCTTCAAAATCGGCCGGGGATGCTTTGAAACCTTTTGCAGCGACAGTCTGAATCGGCACCGGCTTCGCCCCCGTCAGCGTCACGAGTGATTCATATGCGACAAAACACGGTTCGGGAATTAACATTTCCTCTCCGGGATTCATAATGGCGCGGACAGCGAGATCAAGCGCCTGGCTTGCCCCTACCGTAACAATCAGTTCACTGTCAGGCGAATAATTCAGGCCGAACCGCTTATCTAAATAGCAGCTGATCTCTTCTCTCAGTTCATAAAGACCCGCATTTGCCGTATAAGCCGTGTAGCCCTGTTCTAAAGAAAGAATACTCGCTTCCCTCACGTTCCAAGCCGTCACAAAGTCAGGCTCTCCCACTCCCAGTGAAATGACACCTTCCATCGTAGCGGCCAGATCAAAGAATTTGCGGATGCCTGACGGTTTAATCTGCTGCACATAATCCGATAAATAAGAAGTCTTCGTTTCCATTTACGGAGACACCACGATTCTTTTGTCATCGTCTCCGCTTTCAAAGACTTTGCCGTCATGCTTATATTTTTTCAGGATGAAGTGCGTTGTCGTGGAAACGACAGACTCAAGGGTGGACAGTTTTTCAGAAACGAAGCTCGCCACGTCTGACATCGTATTGCCGCGGATGACGACAGATAAGTCATACACCCCTGACATCAGGTACACTGATTCGACTTCCTGGAATCTGTATATCCGTTCAGCAACTTCATCAAAGCCGACATTTCGTTTCGGAGTGACTTTTACGTCAATCATCGCCGTGACGCCTTCCAGCCCGTCAACTTTGCGCCAGTCGATCATCGCCGCATAATCAATGATGACTTTTTCCTTTTCAAGCTTTTCAATGATGCTTTTGACTTCATCGGCGGGAATGTTCGCCATTTTGGCGATCGTTTCCGCATCAACGCGGCTGTTTTCGTCTAAAATTTCTAATATTTCTGTTTCTTTTTCAGTCAGCTTCATACGTTTCACACCTTTGCTTTATCAAAAATCTTCATGACATTATATCACGATTTTCGACAAATGCTAAGAAAAACCCGCAAGAAACCAGAGTTAAAATCTGACAATTAAAAAGCCATTACACTACAACACAGAAAGGACGGAGAAGACGCTCATGGAAGCTGTTTCACCGATTAAACGGGCCGCGATACACGGAGTTGAGCTGTATTACGAGCATTATGAGAATCCCGGCAGACAGACGCTCGTCTGCGTACACGGTTTTTTATCTTCGGCATTCAGCTTCAGAAAACTGATTCCGCTGCTCAGAAACCATTATGATATTATCGCCGTTGACCTGCCTCCTTTCGGACAATCGGAAAAGTCACGGACGTTCGTATACACTTATGCAAACCTCGCCAAGCTTCTGATCGGACTTTTGGAAAAGCTCAATATCAGCCGGGCCGCGCTCGTCGGCCATTCGATGGGCGGCCAGATTTCCTTATCCGCGTCTCTGCTTAAACCCGAGCTTTTTACTAAAATCGTCCTGCTGTGCAGCTCAGGGTATTTAAAACGCTCGCATCCGTCGATTATAGTCGGAACGCATATCCCTTGTTTTGACCTGTATCTTAAGTATTGGCTTTCAAAAGACGGCGTGCTGAAAAACCTGTTAAATGTCGTGCACGACCGGACGCTTATCGACCAGGAAATGATTGACGGCTATGAAAAACCATTTACAGACCGCCAGATTTTCAAAGCGATGACAAGGTTCATCAGACACAGGGAGGGCGATTTGGACTCTGAGGATTTGAAGAAAATACAAAACCCCGCTCTTTTAATATGGGGGGAAGAAGACCGGGTCGTGCCGGTTTCAGTCGGAAAACGGCTTCATCACGACCTGCCGGATTCTATTTTATATTCGCTTAAAGATACGGGGCACCTCGTCCCCGAAGAGCGTCCTGAGTTTGTTTCGGAGCGGATTTTTGAATTTGTCCAATAAAAAAACCGGCGTTTCCGCCGGTTTTAAGGGGTGCAGGAGCTGCTTTCTTTTATGAGCAGAAGCTGCGCGGCGGCCTTTTGACAGTCTTCGATCGGAAGCTTTTGTTCAAATGAAACTTCAAAGATGTCCTGTATGGCTTCTGCCAGCTTGCCGGCGCTGTCTTCACGATATACGGCCTGAACGATATCGACAGCTTCTGTCTCATAAAATTCTTCTCCATATTTAAACGGGTCCCACTTGGCAATGATTTTCATCATTTCCATGACCGCTTGGCTTTCTTCCATTTTCATCACCGCTTATAATAAAGTTTGAAAATCTATTTTATCATAGATACGATGTGAAAAATAATGATACAACAGGAGTGACATACATGAACTTTGACCTTCGAGAAAACCGCTTTGGCACTCAATCGGTGAAATGGGACAAGGCGGAAGCGTTATTCGGCGTATCGGACGCACTTCCGATGTGGGTGGCCGATATGGATTTCCGCGCTCCCGAAGCAGTCACAGAGGCATTAAAAGCCCGTCTTGACCATGGCATATTCGGTTATACGTCTCCTGACGAAAACACAAAAAAAGCCGTCGCTTCATGGCTTGATACACGGCACGGCTACCGGCCAGATCCCGCAAGCATCACGTTCAGCCCCGGAGTTGTGACGGCGCTCAGCATGGCCGTCCAGGCCTTTACCGAACCGGGAGATGAGGTTTTGATCCAGTCACCGGTATATACGCCTTTTTATCAGATGATCGAAGAAAACAAACGGCAGGTTTTACATAATCCTTTACGGGAAGAAAACGGAATCTACCGCATGGATTTTGAGGACCTTGAGAAAAAGCTGAGCGATTCAGGAGTTAAGCTGATGATTCTCTGTAATCCGCACAATCCGTCCGGCAGAGCGTGGAGCCGGGATGAGCTTTTGAAGCTCGGATCACTGTGCGCCGCCCATAACGTCACCGTCGTTTCTGACGAGATTCACTCCGACTTGATGCTGTACGGAAAACCGCACACGCCTTTTGCTTCTCTGTCTGAGGATTTTGCGCGGATTTCCGTTACTTGTGTCGCGCCGAGCAAGACGTTTAATATTGCCGGCCTTCAGGCATCGGCCATTATCATTCCCGATCGGTATAAGCGGGCGAAATTCTCCGCGGCATTGCATCGGAACGGGATCTCCAATCTCAACACATTTGCGGTTGCAGCAATCGAAGCGGCTTATACAAAGGGAGGCCCTTGGCTTGACGCGCTGATTCCTTACATTGAGGGAAATATGAAATTAGCTGAGGACTTTTTTAAAAAAGAATTGCCGAAAGTCCGCATGATGAAGCCTGATGCTTCCTATTTGATCTGGATGGATTTCAGCGAATACGGATTTTCAGACGCCGAGCTCAAAGATAGAATGCTCAAAAAAGGGAAAATCATTTTAGAACCGGGAACGAAATACGGACCGGGCGGCGAAGGATTTATGAGACTCAATGTCGGCTGTTCGGCAGCAACTGTAAAAGAAGGGCTTGAGAGAATCAAAGCAGCGCTTGCTTCATAACGTAAAGGACGCCTTTATCAGAAGAGATAAGGGCGTTCTCTTTAGAGAAATATATACTTTTTTTTCCGGTAAAGATGTTATAATAGGTTCATATTTACATAAGAAAGGATTTCGCATAAATGGAGATTGTAAAGGATTATCTGCTTCACTTCTCTTTTCTTTTATTTCCTATTTTTCTCTATCAAGTCTTCTGGCTCAGCAAGCCCGATTTGCTTGTGCCGAGAGCGAACCGCCTGCTGGTCGCCGTATTTGCAGCGGCATCTTCATTATTATGTACGGCTTTTCCCATCCAGGAGCTTCATTCCGTCCGTTACGGATTGCAGCTGATTCCCATTATCGTCTGCCTGCTTTATTCCGGAACTGCCGCAGGACTTGCCGCAGGAGCAGCGTCTGTTTTGTTCCAGCTCATATGGTTTGAACCTTCCGCTCTTTTTTTCTTATCCTTAATTCCTTTTTTAATCATCATCTCTATCCAGCTCCAAACGAAATGGCCCTTTTTTTCAAAGCGGAAGAAACTGATTTTCGCTCTTCTCATCGGCTGTACTGAAGCCGCCTTATTAACCGCATCTGTCTTCATCTATTCCGTGACCAATATTTTCAACTTTCAAAATCTATCTTCCGTATATTATGAGGCGGGAGTATCCGTTTTTTTTCAGATCAGCGCTCTTGTGCTGTGCATTTATTTGATTGAAATCATTGATGAGAATGCGTCCATGCGGGCAAGGCTGATTCATTCAGAGAAAATGGCTGTCGTCAGCGAGCTTGCGGCAAGCGTCGCACACGAAGTCCGCAATCCGCTCACGGTCGTCAGAGGTTTCGTGCAGCTGCTGTTCAGCGGCGATCAGCTTCAGGAAAAATCACACGCCGGGTATCAGAAGCTTGTGCTGTCCGAACTTGACCGGGCTCAGACGATCATAACGAATTATCTGGATATGGCGAAGCAGGATGATTATGAAAAGGAAAGGTTTGATATTTCTCTGCTTGTGAAGGAAACAGGGTCCTTAATGGAGTCATACGCCAATTTTAAATCAGTGACCGTTACTGTTCGAAGCGAGCCGGATTTATATGTGTTCGGGGATGTGAAAAAACTGAAACAAGCCTTCATTAATCTGATTAAAAACAGTATTGAAGCCGTGCCTTCTGAAAACGGCCATATCGAGGTCTCCGTCCAAAAACAGGAACAGATGATTCTCATTCAGATTACGGATAATGGGATCGGCATGTCCGACGAAGAACTTCAAAAACTCGGCAAGCCGTATTATACGCTGAAGACTAACGGCACCGGACTTGGGCTTACTGTGACATTCTCCATTATTCAGCATCATGAAGGCTCCGTCTATTTCACCAGCGGAGAGCACTCGGGCACCACGGCCTCTGTCAGGCTTCCGGCAGCTGTTCTCTAGCCAATCGCGTTGATCTTATATAGAATAAACAGAGAGGTGAACGCAATGAATTCATTTGAAATCGGCACAATCGTAAAAGGGTTTTATAAAACAGGAGTATACATAGGGGAAGTGACAGACATCAGGCCCAATCACTATTTAGTAAAAATTAAAGCCGTTCTGACGCATCCCGCTCAAGGAGATCTTCATCATCCGAAGCAGGCCGATGTTCCGTTTTTTCATGAAAGAAGAGCGCTGGCATTCGGAGAACAGACAAACATACCGCATCATATGGTCAAACCGTTTGAAGGCGAAGTTCCTGATTATACGGCTTCCTTACAAGCGGCGGCTGCCCGGCTGAAAGATCAGCTCACAGCGGACGGCTCAGAATGGGCGAAACGTTCGCTCGCCAACTTGGCCGTGTTAGAGCGCGACTATTTTAAAAGACTATGACCCAGTCGGCATGATTGGGTTTTTTTATGTGGCCCGGCGAAACAGTTCAGTCAGATCGACGCGATCGCCGATCGTCGGAGGTTTCGGTTTTTCAAGGTATTGTTTATCCCGTTCGACAAGCTTGAATAATTTATAAGTCGTCTGCGCATCATCAAGCGCTTTATGATGTGTGCCCGTCCCTTTATCGCCATACTCTTCAGCCGCTTTCCAAAGCCCGGTCAGAGTTCTGTCTCCGAAGAAGTTTTTATATTCAAGGGACAAATCCCGGAGTTCTCCTTTAAATGGAAAGGGGATGTGGTTAAACATGCAATTTTGCTTTAACACTTTCATATCCATATTGCCCCAGGTGACGATCGTGCAGTTTTTATCAGGGTCAAGCTCATTTAATTTGCCGATGAATTCATTAAACGTGATTCCGCCGTCCACGTCTTTTTGAGTGATGTTCAGAAAGGTTTTGCATCGTTTTGTCAGCTTCGGAAATTTTTTCGGTTTGATATAACTCGAAAACGTTTCAGTCACTTCATCATTCACTGTCTTGACAATCCCCGCTTCAATAATTTCGGGAAAGAAATTTTGCGGGCTGTATTTTCCGTCAGGCATCGTAAATTCAAAATCAATAATGAGAAGACTGCGCTGATCCACTTTTTTACACCTGCCTTTCCTCCGATCAAAAATGATATTTTATGATAGTATATCAGTTTCCCCTCTGAAACTTTCTTCATTTTCTAAAAATAATGAATTTTCCTATATCCGCATCGAAAATACAAATACCGGATTCATTCCTATATACTTATAATTAGACACACGAAAAGTAAAGAAGGTGATGTTATTTCTGTCCGTAAGAAGAACTTCGTCGTCATTTGGATTACAAATTTCTTTATTTCCGCCAGCATGACTATGATTGTTCCGTTTCTTTCGTTATATATTGAAACGATCAGCCCCCATTCGGGCGGGTATGTGCAGAGATGGAGCGGTTATGTGTTCGGCGTCACGTTTTTAATGGCGTTTGTGATTTCCCCGTTTTGGGGAAGATTCGGCGATAACCGCGGCTACAAAAAAATTCTCTTGATTACAGGCACCGGCATTGCCGTCAGCATTTTATTGATGGGGTTTGTGACATCGGTTTATCAGCTGTTTGTCCTCCGGCTGCTTATGGGCCTTGTAACAGGCTTTGTTCCGACATCACTGGCGATGATTTCGGCGCAGACGCCGAAAGAGACTGCCGGGAAAACACTCGGCACGCTGCAGATGGGTCAAGTGTCAGGCACTTTATTCGGACCGATGCTGGGCGGGCTGCTTGCTGACAGCTTCGGGTTTACGTACACGTTTTTTATTACGTCTTTTGTCATTTTCGCATCTGTGCTTCTCGTTTTATTTCAGGTCAATGAGCAGCCGCTCGGCGAGAAACAAAGCAAGCGGAAAACCTACTCCAGAAAACAGGTGCTCTCTTATATTTTTCACCAGCCCGCGCTTTGGGCGATGATGGTGCTTACTATGATCGTGCAGACCGGCAATTTCAGTATTCAGCCGCTTCTCGCTTTATATGTTAATGAGCTGCACGGACCTGTTAATTTAGCCTTTTTCTCCGGAATGGCGTTTTCTGCGACCGGACTCGGAAGCTTGCTGCTGGCCCGGAAATGGGGAGACCTCGGCGACCGCTTCGGCCACAGCCGGATCTTAATCGTGCTTTTAATTGCCTCAGCGGTGTTTTTTATTCCCCAGGCGATCGCCTCCTCCCTTTCCATCCTTTTAGTCTTCAGATTTCTTTTCGGGATGGTCATGGGCGGGACGCTGCCTTGTATTACGGCAGCGATCCGCGTCAGGGCGCCGGGCAGCATTCAGGGGGAGGTGCTCGGCTATAACGTCAGCTTTCGTTTTCTCGGAAACGTAATCGGCCCTCTGCTCGGCGGTGCGGTGTCAAGCGGCTTTTCCATTTCGGCCGCTTTCTACGTCACCGCTTTTCTCTTTTTGGCAGGCGCGGGGCTTTTATGGCTGGCCGGACATTTGCAAAAAGATACAGCGTCTGATGCGGGCTGACCGATCAGCAATTACGATTTCTTCTAAATTTAACCTTCTCGTATTCTTAAAAGAATGATACGATATGGCTAGAAATCAGGAGAAAAGAGAGTGACCATGGTACGTAAAATAATCGGATGGATTTTGCTGCTCGGCATTATCCCGTTGTTTGCATTTACAGTTATTGCTTCCGGCAAAGAGGTAAAACAAATCAAGCCTTTTGATCAGGTGCTCGATAAACATATTGATTTAAAAGCGATCAACCTGGTTCAAAACAGTTACATGTATGACAGGGACGGAAGCCTTGTTTCTGAGATTGTCAGCGATCATGAGAACCGCGTGATCGTGCCCTTTAATAAAATACCGAATGAGGTAAAACAGCTGTTTTTAACCTCTGAAGACCGTCATTTTTATGAGCATAAAGGGTTTGACTTTATGGGGATGGTCAGAGCGGCCGCCTCCAATTTTAAAGATCATAAAATTGACCAGGGCGCCAGCACCATCACCCAGCAGCTGGCGAGAAATGTGTATTTAAGCCATGAACGCACCTTCAGCCGAAAACTGACGGAGCTGGCCTATTCCTATCAGCTTGAGAAAAAATACAGCAAAGATGAGATTTTGGAAGGCTACTTAAATACGATTTATTTTAATAACGGTGTATACGGTGTCGGTTCGGCGGCACAATTTTATTTCAGCAAGCCGCTGAAATCTCTCACCTTGGGAGAAATGGCCTTTATCTGCGCCATCCCTAATAACCCTACATTATATGATCCTCTCAAGCATTTTGACTATACGAAAAAACGACAAGTCAGATTGCTTAACGGATTAAAAAAAGCGGGTGTCATATCCGGAAAACAGCTGAAAAAAGCCGAAAAGGAAAAGATCAAGCTTGATATAAACGAAAAAACAAACAAATATCCTGACTATGTTTCCTATGTAAATGATGAATTCACACAGCTTGTTTCATCATCTGAAGGCTATGACAAACGCCTTGAAAAAGCTTCCGGAAAGGCGAAACAAAAAATACAGAGTGAGCTTTCCGATAGAGTCGGCACATTGTTAAAAGACGGTGTGAAGATTTATACGGCGCTGAATCCGTATATGCAAAATCAGGTCGTCGCCCAAGTGAATCAAAATCTGCCGTATGCAGGCGTTCAGGGCGGAGCGGCCGTGATTAATCATCAGACGCATCAGATTATCGCGCTTTCAGGCGGGAAAGATTATCATAAATATGATTTCAACCGCGCCTATCAGGCATACAGACAGCCCGGTTCATCCATTAAGCCGCTGCTTGATTACGGGCCTTACATTGAAAAGACCGGCGCAACGCCGCACAGCAAGATTGACGCAAGCAAATTCTGCAGTGCGGATTACTGCCCGCAGAACTATAATAACCGCACGTACGGGACGGTTACGCTGGAAACGGCGTTTAAATACTCGTACAATACACCGGCCATCAGAATCATGGACCGCGTGGGCGTCAATAAGGCGTTCAGCTATCTTGAACCGTTTCATTTCGCGAAGCTGGTCAGCGCGGATTACCGTCTGCCTGCGGCGCTTGGCGGTTTTACAAACGGCATGACGCCGCTTGAAATGACCAATGCGTACACCACGTTCGGAAACAACGGCGTTTATACGCCGAGTCACGCAATTACGAAAGTGACTGATTTAAAAGGAAAAACGATATTAAAGTGGAAAGATGAGCCGACGCAGGTATTCAGCGTGCGGACCAACATGCAGATCAAAGAAATGATGAAAGCCGTCGTGAAAAGCGGAACAGGGAAAAAAGCGAACTTTAAAGCTCCGTACGTCGGCGGAAAATCAGGGACGTCAAATGACTATCACGATATGTGGTTTGTCGGCCTGACGGATGCTTACACGATGGGGGTATGGGTCGGCAAGGATACACAGTCAAGCGTCGAATATCTGCATGACGCAAGCCCTCAGCTTTCGATCTGGAAAAACACGCTGCAGGCAGCTTATTAAAGATAATGGAGGGGATCCGACTTGAAACCAGCTCAGCTTCCGGACCGCGTGCTTTTGTTTGACGGCGTCTGCAACTTATGCAGCGGCGCCGTTCAATTCATCATTAAACGCGATCCGGCCGGCCTGATCTCATTTGCATCATTGCAATCAGATACCGCCCGGGAGCTTTTGGCATCAGAAGGACTTCCGACAGAACAATTTGACAGCATGATTTTTATCGAAAACGGGCGGATCTACAAAAAATCCGCAGCCGTATTAAAGGCTGCCCGGCATCTCTCCGGGGCCTGGCGGCTGTCAGCGGTTTTTTTCGCAGTGCCCCGCCCTCTCAGGGACAGAGCTTATTCTTTCATCGCCCGGCGCCGTTATAAATGGTTCGGAAAGAAGGAAGCATGCATGCTCCCCTCCCCTGAGATCAAAAACCGATTTCTATCCTAATAAAAATGGCTAGCTTACACAGGTAAGCTAGCCATTATGCTATTATAAAGCTTGATAAAGATGTACAAAATACCGATAACAAAAGTAAACCAAAACAGAATCTCAAGCAATATGAAACCGATCAGCGAAACGACCGAGAGCGTTGAATAGATTCTGTACACCATGAAGATCAAATAAACGAGTGTGACAACGGCAAAAAACGCCGCAATCCAGAAACCGTTCTGCACAAGCGCAAAGGAAAGAATTCCGCCGCCTACATAAATTAAAGAGCCTAATCTGATTTTTTTCAGGTTTTCCCCTTCAGGATCATTTGTGAAAAACAATAGAGACAGCTCTGTCACTGTGTTTGCAATCAGCTTCAAAGCCGAAAAAAGCATAAAATACACAAGGGCGAACGCTGCAAAAAGCGCCAGTCTGATCCCTTTCTCAGAGAAATAATCCAGCATTCCCTGATACATGCCGAGCGTCTGAAGCATCTTCATGACATAAAGCGAGGTAGAAATGGATAATGACGAACTAAAAAGCAGAATCGCAACGAGCGGAAAATAACCCGTCCAATAAGTATTTTTCATATAAAAAGTCCCTTTCTGTAATCTACTTCACTTATTATGGAGGACTTAAAACACATTGACAAGATAAAAAATTCCATTTTTCCTCACTTTTACGAAATAAGAGCCCGATCTTCACAAACCGGCTTTTTCGGAGTAAAGTAGAACGCGGGAATGATAAACGTAAGGAAGGCTGTCATGAAAAAAACATTAAAATTGCAAACCCGATTAACGATATTCGTCTGTATTGTCGTTCTTATCGCACTTTGTATCACCTTTTTCACTATCAGCGTCCAGACCGCAGACCGCGTGAAAGAAGAAGAGCGGACAACCGCCCTGCGAACCGCAAAGCTGGTCGCGGAAACACCGAGTGTCGCGCAGGCATTGCAAACAAGAAAAGGTCTGAAAGAGCTCCGGCACTATACACTGGATGTCCAGCATACGACAGGAACCGAATTTGTCGTGGTGATGGATATGAACAGCATCCGTCTCACCCACCCCGACGCAAATAAAATCGGTAAGAAATTCACCGGCGGAGACGAACAGCCGGCGATGCACGGCCATATCAAAACGAGCACATCAGCGGGAACGCTCGGGAAATCCATGAGAGCCTTCGTTCCGATCTACGGAAAAGATAAAAAACAAGTGGGCGTCGTTTCGGTCGGAATTTCGCTTAACAAAATACAGGATGTCGTCAGCCACAGTTTGAGACCGCTTTATTTCATTATCTGCGTAAGTATTTTTGTCGGCGTCATAGGAGCCGTCATTGTCGCCCGCACCGTTAAAAACATTATGTACGGTCTTGAGCCTTATGAAATTGCCACTTTGCTTGAAGAGCGGAGCGCCATGCTCGAATCCACGAAGGAAGGCATCCTCGCGGTTGACGCGCGGGGAAAAATTAAGCTCGCCAATGCCGAAGCGAAACGCCTCTTTATTAAAATGGGTATTCCGACTAATCCGGTCGATCAAGATGTGAACGATATTCTTCCGAAAAGCCGGCTGAAGCAGGTGATTGAAACGAAAAAACCGCTTCAAGACAGGGATATCCGCATTAACGGACTTGAGCTTGTTTTTAATGAGGTTCCGATTCATCTGAAAGGACAAACCGTCGGAGCGATCGCCACTTTCAGGGACAAAACGGAGGTCAAACATTTAGCAGAACAGCTGTCCGGTGTTAAAATGTATGCAAACGCATTAAGAGCACAGTCCCATGAATTCATGAATAAGCTTCATGTCATTTTAGGACTTGTCCAGTTAAAAGAATATGATGATCTCGGCACTTATATTAAGGATATCGCCATTCAGCAGAAGACGGAAACAAGCGAGATTATCAGCGATGTCAAAAGTCCGGTTCTTGCAGGGTTTCTGCTGGGAAAACAAAGCTATATACGCGAACAGGGCGCTGACCTGGACATTCAGCTCGGCAGCATGATTCCGAATGCGGCGGATCCCGCCGTCATCCATGAGCTCATTACGATTATCGGAAATCTGCTGAACAATGCGCTTGACGCGGTGGCACCGATGCCGAAAAAAAACATTACGTGTTCGATGCGGTTTCAAGATCGACTGCTTGATATAGAAATTACGGACACCGGAGCCGGAATGTCCGCCGAAGACCAAACCCGTATTTTTGAACAAGGCTATTCCACGAAAGGGACAAACCGGGGATTCGGTCTCTATTTTACCCAGCAGGCAACAGAAAATTTAAAAGGCCACATGATTGTGACAAGTGAAAAGAATGAAGGAACGACTTTCAGTCTTCGCATTCCGTATGAACCGAAGGAGGAAAATGATGATTAATGTACTCATAGTTGAAGACGACCCCATGGTGGGTGAATTAAATAAACGCTATCTCAGCCAGATTGAAGGCTTTCAGCTGAAAGGGATCGCTTCATCCTTTCAAAGCGCGCTGCACGTGTTAAGCGAGCATCATATCGACCTCATCCTCCTTGACATTTATATGCCGGGAAAAAACGGTCTTGAGCTTTTAACGGAAATCCGCAAACAAAATGAATCGGTCGATGTCATCGTCATTTCAGCCGCAAGCGAGCTGGATGTCATCAAAAAAACACTTCGGTACGGCGCCGTCGATTATTTAATCAAACCATTTGAGTTTGACCGCTTTCAAACCGCCCTTTCCGACTACAGACGCAAGCAGAAGGTTTATCAATCACACAGAAGCATGACACAGAAAGAATTAGATGCGGAGCTTTTTCAAAAGAAAGTAGCGGCGGAAAAGGTTCACCTTCCGAAAGGACTGACAAAAAGCACGCTTAAACTCATCTGGGCGAGCATCGAATCTTTCGGCGACAGCTCTTTTACTACGGAAGACCTCGCCAAGCATACTGAAATCTCGCAAGTCTCCATCCGGAAATACCTTAAATTTCTTGAAGACATTCAAGTGCTGAACGTAGAGATGGCGTACGGCACGATCGGCAGACCCGTCTTTCAATACCATATCAACACCGGCAATGTCAGCACCATAAAACAATATTTATAATGTCAAAAGCGCCGTTCCGCCGTGAACGGTGCTTTTTACTGTCATATCCCCTGACAAAAGGCTTGAGATTCCGTTTTGATATGCTATATAAGAATAATGACCCGACGGAGCCGCCTATGATTTATCCAAATGAGGAAACAGATTCATAATATTGATATTTTTTTAAAAATAAGCAAATTTCTATTTATTTATGCTGGGTAAAATGATAAATTATGATTGGTTAGCTGATCTTTTCAGATATGACATAAGTCCCGAACTAACACGAGACAGCCGCTCAAAGCGGGCAAAAGAGAGACGTCTCATCACTATTATCAGAAAGTTTTTTCGATTCTGTATCCTATCGGCGGCTCAAGTCTGAAAAAAACGGTATCAGCCATATTTTACAGGGGGGTTATATCTTTGAAAAAACGCAAAATCGGAATGGCGGTAGCGCTCATCGCGGCGGCCGGAACCCTATTAAGCGCATGCGGTTCGAGTGACAAAGCAAACGGCTCCGGCAGCAAAAACTTTACCGTCGGCATGGTCACGGATATCGGCGGAGTCGATGACAAATCATTTAACCAGTCCGCCTGGGAAGGCATTCAGGCATTCGGAAAAGACAAGGGGCTTACAAAAGGCAAAAGCGGGTTTGACTATCTCCAATCAAAATCAGATGCAGATTACACAACGAACTTAAATAAATTAGCACGGGAACACTTTGACCTGATTTATGGCGTCGGGTACCTGATGCAGGATTCCATCAGCGAAATCGCCGATCAGCGCAAAGACACAAATTTTGCGATTATTGACGCCGTTGTCAAAAAAGACAACGTGGCGAGCCTTACATTTAAAGAGCAGGAAGGTTCATTCCTCGCGGGAGTAGCAGCTGCGTTATCGAGCAAAACGGGAAAAGTCGGATTTGTGGGCGGCATGGAGTCTGAATTGATCAAAAAATTCGAAATCGGCTTCCGCGCCGGTGTACAAGCCGCAAATCCGAAAGCGGCCGTCGAAGTGAAATATGCGGGCGGATTCGACAAAGCCGATGTCGGCAAAGCCACAGCTGAAAGCATGTACAAATCAGGCGTTGACGTCATTTATCACGCGGCCGGCGCAACGGGTACGGGCGTCTTCACGGAAGCAAAAAACCTTAAAAAAGAAGATCCGAAACGCAACGTATGGGTCATCGGCGTTGATAAAGACCAGTATGCGGAAGGTCAAGTTGAAGGCACAAAAGACAATGTCACGCTCACATCAATGGTCAAAAAAGTGGATACAGCCGTGAAGGACTTAACGAAAAAAGCAAGTGACGGCAAATTCCCGGGCGGCAAAACATTAACTTACGGATTGGCACAGGATGCAGTCGGCATCTCGGATCACAAGGAAAACCTTTCTGACGATGTCATCAAAGCAACAGACGATTGGAAGAAGAAAATCGCGGACGGACTCGAGATCCCTTCAACTGAAAAAGAATTGAAATCCTTCAAGGCTGAGTAAGAAATCAGGGGATAAGGAGACTTTCGTGCTTATCCCCTCTCTTTTTTGGAAAGAGCGGCGAAGGAAAAGCTGCATCTTCTTGCAGCTTTTCTTTTGCCAAGCTTTTTCATCAAAGCATCTCTGAAAAGGAGCGTCAAATCGGTGGATTATATCATTGAAATGCTTAATATACGCAAAGAGTTTCCCGGAATCGTTGCCAATGATGACGTCACGCTTCAAGTGAAAAAAGGCGAAATACACGCCCTGCTCGGGGAAAACGGCGCGGGGAAGTCGACACTCATGAACGTTTTATTCGGCCTGTATCAGCCGGAAAAAGGCGAAATCCGGGTGCGGGGTGAACGTGTTCACATCAACAGCCCGAACAAAGCCAACGACCTCGGCATCGGAATGGTGCACCAGCATTTTATGCTTGTGGATACCTTTACCGTCTCAGAAAATATTATTCTCGGAAAAGAGCCGAAAAAATTAGGACGGATTGACAGACAGCGCGCCGACCGGGACGTACGCGATATTTCCGACCGTTACGGCCTGCAGATTGATCCTGAAGCTAAAGTTGCCGATATTTCTGTCGGTATGCAGCAGCGGGCGGAAATATTAAAGACCCTCTACCGGGGCGCGGACATTCTCATTTTTGACGAGCCGACCGCGGTTCTGACCCCGCACGAAATTCAAGAACTGATTCAGATTATGAAAAACCTGGTCAATGAAGGAAAATCCATTATCCTCATCACCCACAAATTAAAAGAAATCATGGAAGTCTGCGACCGTGTCACCATCATCCGGAAAGGAAAAGGCATTACAACACTCGATGTCGCACATACGGATCAGGATGAACTGGCAAGCCTTATGGTCGGACGCGCAGTTTCATTCAAGACGGATAAACAGCCGGCTGTACCGAAACAGGAAGTGCTTTCGCTTTCTGATGTAACGGTGAAAGACGCGCGCGGAGTTGAGGCGGTCAAACAGCTCTCCCTCTCTGTCAGAGCCGGTGAAATTGTCGGCATTGCGGGCGTTGACGGCAACGGCCAATCTGAATTAATCGAAGCCATTACAGGTCTCAGAAAAACACATGCCGGCACGATCACGTTAAACGGCAAACAGCTGCAAAACATGCCTCCGCGGAAAGTCACTGAAGCAGGAATCGGGCATATCCCCCAGGACAGGCATAAACATGGACTCGTTCTTGATTTTCCGATCGGAGAAAATATCGTGCTGCAAAGTTATTATCAAAAGCCCTACTCTTCTTTCGGCATATTAAATAAACTCGCGATTTATGACAAAGCGCGAAGCCTGATTGAAGAATACGACGTCAGAACGCCTGATGAATATACGCCCGCACGCGCTCTCTCGGGAGGAAATCAGCAAAAGGCCATTATCGGCCGTGAAGTGGACAGAAATCCCGATCTATTAATTGCCGCCCAGCCGACGCGCGGGCTCGATGTCGGCGCGATTGAATTCGTCCATAAAAAGCTCATTGAGCAGCGTGACGCCGGTAAAGCTGTGCTGCTGTTGTCTTTTGAGCTTGATGAAATCATGAATCTCAGCGATCGCATCGCCGTCATCTTTGAAGGCAGCATCATCGCAAACGTCAATCCGCCGGAAACAGACGAGCAGGAGCTTGGTCTTTTAATGGCGGGAAGTAAGCAAATGGAGGCAGGGAACATACATGATTAATCGACTTTCTCATCTGGCTGTGCCGCTGATTGCAATCATTCTTGGTCTGGCTGCGGGCGCGGTCATCATGCTTGCCAGCGGCTACAATGTCGCAAGCGGGTATTCGGCTCTTTGGAACGGCATTTTCGGTGAAATGTATTATCTCGGGGAAACGATCCGGCAGATTACGCCTTATATTTTATCCGGATTGGCCGTGGCGTTCGCATTTCGGACCGGCCTGTTCAATATCGGTGTTGAAGGACAGCTCCTTGTCGGCTGGACGGCCGCGGTTTGGGTCGGGACTTCCTTTGACGCTCCCGCTTACATCCACCTCCCGCTTTCGTTATTGGCGGCGGCTGCCGCGGGAGGCATTTGGGGGCTGATTCCCGGATTTTTAAAAGCCCGTTTTTTTGTTCACGAAGTGATTGTCACGATCATGATGAATTATATCGCTCTTCATTTAACCAATTACCTCATATCCGATGTCATGACGGACCACAGGGACAAAACAGACAAAATTCATGAAAGCGCGTCGCTCCGCTCGCCGTTTTTAGAGCAGCTGACAGACTACTCCCGCCTTCATTGGGGGATACTGATCGCTTTGTTTGCGGCAGTCTTCATGTGGTTTATCATTCATAAAACAAAAAGCGGATTCGAATTTCGGGCTGTTGGCTTTAATCAGCACGCGGCACAATACGCCGGAATGAGCGTCAGAAAAAATATGATGTATGCCATGATGATTTCCGGCGCCTTCGCGGGGCTTGCCGGGGCGATGGAAGGACTCGGAACCTTTCAATACGCGGCGGTTAAAGGCGCGTTTACCGGAGTCGGCTTCGACGGCATCGCGGTTGCGCTTCTAGGGGGCAGCACGGCAATCGGCGTGGTTCTTGCGGCCTGTCTTCTCGGCGGCCTTAAAGTCGGCGCCTTAAATATGCCGATTGAATCCGGTGTGCCTTCTGAAGTCGTTGACATCGTCATCGCCATTATTATTTTGTTTGTGGCATCAAGCTACGCCATCCGGCTCATCCTTGATAAATTGAAGAAAAAGGGGGCGAAGTAAGTGGACTTCCTGCAGATTTTATCCATAATTGTCCCGGCCACACTCGTTTATGCGGCTCCGCTTATTTTAACCGCTCTCGGCGGCGTGTTTTCTGAAAGATCGGGGGTTGTCAATATCGGTCTGGAAGGCCTGATGATTATCGGCGCCTTTACAAGCGTCATGTTCAACTTATTTTTCGGACGTGAGCTCGGCGCCGCTGCCCCGTGGCTCGCCCTGGCTGCGGCTATGATTGCCGGCGGGCTGTTCTCGCTGATTCACGCGGCTGCCGCGGTTTCTTTCCGCGCCGATCAGACGGTAACCGGGGTGGCGATCAATATGCTCGCGTTAGGAACGACGCTGTTTATCGTTAAGCTGATATACGGCAAGGCGCAGACTGATAAAATCCCGGAGCCCTTTTACAAAACGAACATTCCGGGGTTAAGCGACATTCCGATTTTAGGAAAAATCTTCTTTTCAGACGTATATTATACTTCGATTTTAGCCATCGTACTGGCCTTTGTTTCTTGGTTTATTTTATTCAAAACACCGTTCGGCCTCCGCATCCGTTCTGTCGGGGAACATCCGATGGCGGCAGATACGATGGGAATCAACGTGTTCGCCATGCGCTATATCGGCGTCATGATCAGCGGGCTGTTTGGCGGGCTCGGCGGCGGTGTGTATGCTTCTACAATCGCGCTTGATTTCACGCACTCCACCATTTCCGGACAAGGCTTTATCGCTCTTGCCGCGCTTGTTTTCGGCAAATGGCATCCGATCGGCGCGCTCGGGGCTGCGCTGTTTTTCGGATTTGCGCAGAGTTTAAGCATTATCGGCTCGCTTTTGCCCCTGTTCAAAGACATTCCGAATGTATACATGCTGATGGCTCCTTACATTCTGACCATTCTCGCGCTTGCCGGGTTCATCGGCCGCGCGGATGCGCCTAAAGCCAACGGCATCCCTTATATTAAAGGAAAACGCTGATCATCATACAAAAAGAGTTCCGCGCCCTGATGCCGGAACTCTTTTCATCTATAAACGATTCTGATATATTCACGCGGCTGAAACGGCTTTTTCATTGATTCAGCCGCACTCAGCTTGTCGTGCGCGTATTCTGTGCCGAGAAAAAAATACTCCCATTCATCTGCCTCCGTCTCCTGCCTCCCTTTGCAGAAATCGTCCGCTATGAATGTTCCTGCAATAATAGAACAAAATATTCCAATACAGGCTGCCGCCTTTCTTTTCATCTGACCAGCTCCTTTTGTAAAGCTTGATCTGAAAGCTAAATGTATATACAAAGATCCGGATATTTGATAAATTTATTTTAGGTTCAAAAGACCACAAAAACACAGAGAGGAATACATTATGCCATAGCAGGGTAAAAAAAAGTGCGATATAATTTGTACTGGGTCCTATGACCGTGAATTGATTTTTTCACTCTTACATAAAGCAGTTGCTTGATGAAAAACAAGCAAAGGAGGTCTTCTGTTGCAGCTGTTACATTTCGCGATTTTGGCGCCTTTTTTATTTGCATTTATCGTTCCCTTTCTTTATAAACGGGTAAAACAAATCCATACAGGCTGGTTTGTGCTGATATTGCCCGTTGTGCTGTTTGTTTACTTTATCAGCAAGCTCCCGCTGACAATGGCGGGAGAAACCGTCCGGTATGCGGCCGAATGGATTCCTTCCCTCGGCATTAACTATACCGTTTATATTGACGGGCTCGGGCTGTTATTCGCTTTATTGATTACGGGCATCGGCTCTCTGGTGACACTTTACAGTATTTTTTACTTATCGAAGGACAAAGAAAAGCTCGGCCCCTTTTACGTGTATCTGCTGATGTTTATGGGCGCGATGCTCGGTGTTGTGCTCGTCGATAACGTCATTGTGCTTTATATGTTCTGGGAGCTGACAAGCCTGTCATCCTTCTTATTAATCGGGTATTGGCATAAGCGGGAGAAATCACGCTACGGGGCGGAAAAATCACTGCTGATTACCGTCGGCGGCGGACTGTGCATGCTCGGCGGCTTTATCCTGCTGTATCTGATGACGGACTCATTCAGTATCAGGGAAATGGTCAACCAGGTGCATATTATCGCCGGCCATCCGTTCTTTATTCCGGCAATGGTTCTCCTGTTATTGGGGGCCTTTACGAAATCAGCGCAGTTTCCGTTTTACATCTGGCTTCCTGATGCCATGGAAGCCCCGACTCCTGTCAGCGCCTACCTGCACTCGGCAACAATGGTGAAAGCGGGCATTTATCTGATTGCCAGATTCAGTCCGGTTTTTGCATTTTCACCCGTCTGGTTTTGGACGGTTGCCTCAGTCGGTCTGATCACGATGGTATGGGCTTCCTTCAACGCGATTAAACAAACCGATTTAAAAGCGATTCTGGCTTTTTCCACAGTCAGCCAGCTCGGTATGATTGTATCGATGCTCGGCGCAGGAGCCGCCGCGCTTCATTATCAGCATTCGGAGTATTTCACGGCGGCTGTGACCGCGGCTGTGTTTCACTTAATTAACCATGCTACTTTTAAAGGAAGTTTATTTATGGCGGTCGGCATTATCGACCATGAAACGGGAACGAGGGATATCCGCAGGCTCGGCGGACTGATGGCGCTTATGCCGATAACGTTTACCGTTTCATTGATCGGAACGTTTTCCATGGCCGGCCTCCCTCCTTTTAACGGCTTCTTAAGTAAAGAAATGTTCTTTACAAGTATGCTGCGGATTGCTCATGCAGATATTTTCAGCCTGGATACGTGGGGCGTGCTGTTCCCCGTTCTGGCGTGGATCGGCAGCGTCTTCACGTTTATCTACAGCATGAAGCTGTTTTTCAGAACGTTCAGAGGCGCGCGCAAAACGGATCAGCTTGAAAAGACGCCGCATGAAGCTCCGCTCGGCATGCTGATTTCGCCGGTGATTCTTGCCGCTTGCGCCGTCAGTCTGTTTTTCGCACCGAATGTTTTGTCCTACAGCCTGATTGAACCGGCGATGAATTCCATTTATCCGGCTCTGTTAACCGGCGGAGATACATTCCATGTCCACATTTCCCAGTGGCACGGTGTGACGGCTGAAGTGCTGATGACCGTCGGCATTATCATTGTCGGCACGATCGGTTACGTGTCTCTGTCTAAATGGGAGCGGGTATACGGTCTGTTTCCGAAAAAACTGACGCTGAACCGGCTTTACAATGCGGTGACGGGCAGTATGGAAAAAAGATCTTACCAGCTGACGTCATCTTATATGACCGGATTTTTGCGGGATTATCTGCTGTATATTTTTGCGGCGTTTATCATTCTCATCGGAGCGGCGTTCGTGATGAAAGGCGGCTTTTCCATGACAACGAAAGGAATGGCTGAGATCGGTCTGTATGAAATCGTGCTGTCGCTCGTTATGGTGAGCGCAACGATTGCGACTGTGTTCGCCAAATCGCGGCTGACGGCCATTATCGCACTCGGAGTTGTCGGGTATACGCTCGCGCTGTTTTTCGTGATTTTCAGAGCGCCCGATCTGGCGCTCACGCAGCTTGTCATTGAGACGATATCCGTCGCCTTGTTTCTTCTTTGTTTTTATCATCTGCCGAAAATGCGGCGGAAAAAGAAGACCAGAACATTCCGGCTGACGAATTTTATCATTTCTCTCGGTGTCGGCGTCATCGTGACAATGCTCGGAATCGCGTCTTCCAGCGAAAAAACAAAAGACAGTATCGCCTCTTTTTTCACGGCTTACAGCCATAAGCTTGGCGGAGGCAATAATATCGTCAACGTCATCCTCGTTGATTTCAGGGGATTTGACACAATGTTTGAAATCACGGTGCTGTCGATTGCCGCACTCGGAATTTACGGCATGATCAGAACGAAAGTAAAAGAGGAGGGAGAAGAGCGTTGAGACAGCAAAAAACAAACGACATCATCCTTCAGACGGCAACGAAACTTGTATCTTTTATCATTCTGCTTTTCTCTTTCTATTTATTTTTATCGGGGCATAACGCTCCCGGCGGAGGATTTGTCGGCGGGCTGATTACATCTTCGGCCATTGTGCTTTTGCTTTTGGCCTTTGATTTAAAAACCGTCAAGTCGATTTTGCCCGTCAATTTTATTTATGTAGCGGGCGCGGGTCTGCTTATCGCGATTGCAACGGGTGCAGGTTCGTTCTTATTCGGAGCGCCCTTTCTCACCCATACATTCGGCCATTTTGATCTCCCGGTGCTCGGGAATACGGAGCTTGCGACGGCCACTTTGTTTGATTTAGGTGTGTATCTCGTTGTTGTCGGCGTGACGATGACCATTATTCAAACGATTGGAGAGGAAGAATAGTGGAAATCTTAATGTCTGTCATTGCCGGTATTTTGTTTATGGCAGCAACCTACCTGCTGCTTTCTAAAAGTCTGCTGCGCGTAATTATCGGCACCGCGCTTTTAAGCCACGGCGTCCATTTGCTGCTTCTGACCATGGGCGGACTGAAAAAAGGCGCCCCTCCCATACTGGGCGGAAAAAGCACATCGTTTGTCGATCCGCTGCCGCAGGCACTCATACTGACGGCGATCGTTATTTCGTTCGGCGTCACGTCCTTCCTGCTTGTGATGGCGTTTCGCGCCTATCAGGAACTGAAAACGGACGATATGGATCGAATGAGGGGAAATGATCAACATGAATAACTTTGTAATATTGCCTATTCTGGTGCCGCTGCTTTGCGCAGTGCTGCTGATTTTTATGAACAGGCACGTGATGCTGATGCGGATATTCAGCACTGCCGCTTCCTGTGTCTCCATCGCCATCAGCGCCGTTCTCGTTCAGACGGTTTTTACACACGGAATTCAGACGCTGACACTCGGCGGCTGGAAAGCGCCGTACGGCATTGTGCTCGCCGCTGATCAGCTCGCCGCACTGCTTGTTTTGACAACCGCCGTCATCGGGCTGCTCGTCATTTTGTACTCCTTCCGCTCTATCGGAGAAAAACGGGAGCGCGCTTTCTATTATTCAGGGGTGCAGTTTCTTCTGGCGGGTGTAAGCGGAGCGTTTTTGACGGGTGACCTGTTCAACATGTACGTCTTTTTTGAGCTTCTGCTTATCGCGTCTTACATGCTGATCGTGCTTGGCGGAACGAAAATTCAATTAAGAGAATCATTGAAGTATATCGTGTTTAACATTGTGTCATCCGCGTTTTTTGTCATCGGTGTCGGTTACTTATATGCGGTGACGGGGACGCTGAATATGGCTGATTTAAGCGTAAAAATCAGCGAATCGGGCCAGACCGGGCTGATAACTGTCATCGGCGTCCTGTTTCTCGTCGTTTTCGGTTTAAAGGGCGGGATATTCCCGCTGTATTTCTGGATGCCGGGCTCTTATTACGCCCCGCCGGCTGCGATTTCGGCCTTATTCGGATCTCTTTTGACGAAAGTCGGCCTGTACGCCATTTTGAGAGTATTCACCCTGATTTTCATTCACGATGCAGGCTTTACTCACCAATTGATGATGTGGCTTGCGATGCTGACGGTATTATTCGGCGTAATCGGGTCTATCGCCTTTTCGGATGTCATGAAAATCGTCATCTATAATATTATTACAGCCGTCGGCGTGATTTTGTTCGGCATCGCCATGAACACCCCGGCCTCCATTCAAGGAGCGGTTTATTACTTGATTCACGATATGCTGATAAAAGGAGCGCTGTTTATGCTGGCGGGAACGCTTATCACGCTGACCGGCACGGCGAGCCTGCATAAAATGAGCGGCCTGATCACCCGTTATCCCGTTTTGGGCTGGATGTTCTTTATCTCCGCCATATCTTTGGCCGGCATCCCGCCGTTCAGCGGATTTGTGGGTAAGCTGAAGATTGCTGAAGGCGGTTTTGATCAGGGGGAAACATTGTTCTCCGTATTGATTCTCTTGTCGAGCCTGCTTGTGCTGTATTCCGTGCTGAAGGTTTTTACGACGGCTTTTTGGGGAGAAGAAAAAGAAATCCCGGGCGCGGGCGGACGGTCCGCAAAAGGGCTTCTTTATCCGGCAGCCGCTTTTCTCCTTTTGTCGCTTCTGTTCGGGCTCGGAACCGAATGGGTTTCACCGTATGTCAATCAGACGGCTGAGAATCTGCTGAATCCGGAAAAATACATTGAAGCTGTTTTGAAGGAGTAGATGGCATGGCTTTGCAACTATTATTAAATGTTCTTCTCGCTGTTTGCTGGATGTTTCTTACAAACAGCCTCAGCGCGGCGGGATTTGTTACCGGATTTATCGCGGGCTTGGCGGCGCTGTTTTTTTTCCGGCGCTTCTTCTCGCGGCCGTTTTACATTTGGAAAATATGGTCGGTCATCAAACTGATGCTGATCTTTATAAAAGAATTATATCTGGCCAATGTCAGCGTGCTGAAAACCGTTATTTCGCCGAAGATGAACATCCGCCCGGGCATTTTCGCGTTTAAGACGGAACTGACGGAGGATTGGGAGATCACACTGCTCTCGCTGTTAATCACTCTGACACCGGGTACGCTTGTGATGGATATCTCCGATGACCGGTCGATTCTCTATATACACGCCATGGACATTGAGGATGCGGAGAAAGCGATTCATGACATCCGCGTCTCTTTTGAGAAAGCCATTCAGGAGGTGAGCCGCTGATGTTTACGTTTATTCTGCAATTATCACTCGGCATTATGGCGGTTTCGACTCTTCTGTACGTCATTCGAGTCATTAAAGGGCCTACGATACCGGACCGGGTCGTCGCGCTTGATGGGATCGGCATCAATCTGATTGCCATGACCGCGCTCGTATCCATCCTCTTAAGAACAACGGCCTTTTTGGACATCATTCTGCTGCTCGGCATTTTATCATTTATCGGCACGATTGCCTTCGCTAAGTTTTTGGAGAAAGGAGAGATTATCGAAAATGATCGAAATCGTTAAATGGGCCGTCGCCGTTTGTATTCTGATGGGATCGCTGATCTGTCTGGTCGCGTCTTTCGGCACACTCAGACTTCCTGACATGTATACACGCGCCCACGCCTCTTCAAAAGGCTCGACACTCGGCGTTAATTTGATATTGCTCGGGGTGTTAGGTTACTTGTGGATGCTGACCGGAGAAATTTCCGTAAAAATACTGCTCGGCATCATTTTTATCCTGCTGACGGCGCCGGTCGGGGCGCACCTCATATGCAGAGCCGCGTATAACTCAGGAACGGAGCTTGATAAACGAAGCGTTCAGGATGATTATAAAGGGATCAGAAACTTTGTGATCAAACGAAAAGAAGATTCATATTTGTAAAAACAAACAGCCGGACGATTCAGGGTTCCGGCTGTTTGTTTATTTTGTTATAACAGCCAGCGTGCAGCGGGACACACAGATCAGCCTTTCTCTTTCATCGAAAATGTTAATCCCGTACACAATGGTTGTCCTGCCCGTGTGAACGGGTTCCGCAATCGCCGTGACCGTACCGCCCTCTTTCACGGATTTTAAATGATTGGCATTAATCTCAAGCCCGACACAGGCCTGTTTCGACTGATCGATAAAATGCTGGGCACCGATGCTTGCAACAGTCTCCGCCAGCGCTACGGACGCGCCTCCGTGCAGATATCCGAAAGGCTGCACCGTCCTCTTATCCACCGGCATAACAGCGACGCATCTCTCCGCCGTGTTTTCAGTGATTTCAATGCCGAGTGCGCCGAGCAATGTATGATTCAGATTCATAGGTCATTCTCCTTTCAAGGTTTATAGTACATTATCCGACTTGGCGATCAGCACCGCTTCAGTGCGGGAGCCGACATTCAGCTTATTAAAAATGGATGTCAGGCTGTATTCAATCGACCGCTTGCTTAAGTGAAGCGCATCGGCGATTTCCTGATTGGTCAAACCTTTTTCGACCTCTTGGAGAATATGGCGCTCTCTCGAAGTTAACCGATCCTGCTCACTTTGAGGGGAAGAAGACGTTTTTGTTTTTTGCTGGGTCATCAGCTGTTTGAAATAGGAGAAATCAACTAAAATCTGTCCGTTGAGCACGTGATATATGTATTGCATGATTTTCTCTTTAGATTCGGTTTTGCTGATGGCGCCATGCAGACCCGCGCGGATGGATTCTTCAAAATAATCTTCAACTTCATAGCCTGTGTAGACAATGATTTTACAGAGAGGATTCTCTTTTAAGATTTTCTTGGAAAGCTCTATGCCGCTGAGGTCATCACCCAGATTTAAATCCATTAATATGAGATCGTAAGCTGAAAAATCATGCCGGAGAACGAACTGTTCACTGGCATCGGGACTGAGGCAATCGACAGAAAGATTCGTGTCCGTTTCCAGAATCGTCTTGGTGCCCTCCATGACAGCCGGATGATCATCAATCACTAGTATCTTTTTCATGGTTTCCTCCCTTTTACTCATTCATTTCCATTTTATTAAAAAGACTTGGCTTCTGCCAAGTCGATTTGGTGATAAATTGGTTACAATTCCATTTCAATATCCGCTTTAAAACCATTTCCTTCACTTGTGTCGATTTTCATCCGGCCGTCAAGCGCCCGGACGCGCTCCTTAATGCCCGAAAGCCCCATGCTCATCGACTGTCCGCTGCCTTCTTCCTGATTGCACCCGACCCCGTCATCTTCATAATGCAGAATCACTTTATTTTGAATGCTGATCAGCATAATCAGCACCTCATTGGCCTGTGAATGCTTCATGGCATTCGAAAGAAATTCCTGAATGATGCGGTACAAATTCAGCTGCGTATCCAAATCCAGCGCCGCCGTAAACCGGCCCGTATTCAGACGGATATGAAACGGCGCACGCTCCTGCTGCTGTGCGGCAAGCTTGGATACCGCCTTGACCAGACCCAAATCATACAGCAGCTGATGGCACGTCTCCCGGGTCATCAAAATAACATCCGACATCTGCTCATTCATCTGATGAAGCTTGTCCTGCACCTCTAACTGGCAAGGCTCTTCTCTTTTAAAATCAGCCAGAAACAGCTCACACTGGCGCTTCAAAGAAATCAAATCCTGCAGCACCGAATCATGCAGATCACGGGCCAGATCCGACCGCTGCTTTTCCTCGATCGTAAACATCAGCTTTTTGAGCCAGACCGGGTTTGAGCCTTGTTGTTTTAGGTCTTGTAAATGATTCATGAGTTCTTCGATCTGTATCACGTTTTCCATAGAGACACTCGTATAGAAAGACAATGTTTTCAGCCATGAAATCTCATCCCGTGTCAGTCTCGGTGTATTAATGGCGGACAAACAAAGCAAAACATAAGAACTTCCCCCGCGTTCTCCTATCTTGATTAAGAAACCGCGGTTTAGCTCAATGATTTTCCCAATCTCTGAAGTAACTTTCTTAAATTCTTTTGAATACATTTCCCAGTCAGGTTCGTTATCCTTTTTATCATGATATAATATGTCACCCTCAGAGGTAACTTCAAAGACATAAGCTTTACTGACGAGGAGAACATCCAGAATCGTCTTTTTTAGTTCTTTAAACATTTGTTTTAAAGATGTTATACTTCTGATAAACTGAGTATATTTAAAAATACTATCTTGATAATTATACTTTTCTGAAAAGCGTTTTAAACGAAATTTAAAATCTATTATTTCTTTAAAATAAAATACAGCAAACATTATAATAAAGATAAAAACAGTCTGTCGAATAGGATTCATTTGAAGCTCATCTGTTCCCTCCCAGACTGATAAAACTCCGACAATTACTAGTGTTGGGATTACAGCCAGTAAAGTATAATACCTCATTCTTCCTAATATAAATTCTATATCAAATATTTTATTTGCAACAAACTGATATACTAATCCAAATGGAATAAGGACAAGCAATGAGGCTGATGCCAGAGCTGGAAATATATAATCACCAGTTAAAATAATAGGTACGACATAAAAAAGTAAAAATGGAGCAAAAGAAAGTGTATTTGTCAGAATTAAAACTTTCAAAATATAAGCATGCTCTGAATATTTATATTTATATAAGTGATAGAATACGAGAACAAAACCTGAGAGAGTAACGAGAAAAAACGAGATAAGATTAAGATTTATAACGTCAAAAGGTAATTTCTTACGAAAAAGCTCCATAATAACATTAAAAATCGGAAATATATATAAGATATTGATTAGACGACTTGCAAACTTCTTTCCTAATTCCTCAAAATATTGCTGTATGAACTGAAGATAAAATATAGGAGAAGCTATAAATGTGAATAAATTTACATATCTGTTAAACGCATGTCCTCTAAATGGCCCTCCTGCACTTATATAAGCAATTGAAATATCTAACAAGAACAAAATTAAAATGTATCCTGCAAACGATTTTCTTGTTTGATTCACCTTTAGAATGTAAAATATACATACTATACTTAAAAAATAAAACACAAGTGGAAGAACGAATACAAAAAAGCTATAGGATTTATCTAAGTTGACAATATCAAAATCATCTAAATGAATTTGCTTTCCATTTCTGCTCACATCTAAACTTTTGATATGACTTAGATTATCTCCTTTTAAAAATTTAGCAGATGGTTTTTCTTTGTTGATTCTTAAAATGATGTCACCTGTTTCTAAACCTACGAATTTCCCGTAAGTTGTTTCTGACATCTCTATTATTTGAAATTGTTTGTTTTTATTTTCAATAACTTTTGTTCCGATTATAATCCCATTTATGTTTATATAAGAAACATAGCAAACATAAACAATGCTTAAGACAATGACTGAAATAGTGAATTGTTTAATAAAGTTTTTCACATATTACACCACCGAACACTCATCCTTTTTCCCATTGCTCTATTTTTCCATCGTTTTTCACAATAGAAGATTCTTCAAATGAATTGATTACTATTTGAGTAATACCTAAATCATAGCCTAATAAACACGCCTCATTGGCCTTTAACTTTTTTAATACTTCTGGATATTTCAATATATAATTGATTAAATCCTGCATAATACTTCATTCCCCTCTATTAACTACATATTTTTTCAATTTATCTATTTTATTGTTTTCAAGATTTAGTCCCTCTATGGCATTTTCACATTTTTGCTTAAACAATTGGTGTAAAACTGAAACATACTGGGTAACACCCGCATCAGTTAATGTCTGAATAAAAATGTTTTTATCGGATATAAACTTAAGGTGTGTTTCTCTATGCGAAAACATACGAACCAATTTTTCAGAAGGCTCGTTAAACTGCCTCTTAAGGTACAAGTTAATTAACGTATGTTTCTCTTTTAAAATATCACTGCGTCTAGTACTGAAAAGAGCCAGATAATCACTATATATCTGTTCAAACATTCCTTTGTAATACGAATATGTTTCAACAGTTTCATTATAGTTTCCAGTTGCTAACATAGTACCTGCCACATTGGAAAGAGCGAATAGACTCCCGCATTTTAATCTAATGACCTCTAAGCTTTCATCTTCTTTCTCTGCCTTATTGATTATATCATCGTGTTGCCCTTGCATAGCGTCTTGTGTATATTTCAGTATGTAAGTAAGAATTAAGGGATTCATGTTAATTGAATTAATCCCCTGCACCCCTGCTGTATATAATGAAAATGCTGAGCTCAAAGCTTCTGAATGATCTATCTTCATCCAAAGGGCTTGGTTGTTATCTTCATCTTCAAGATCATCAATAATATCGGCGGAAAGCGTAAGAATTTCAATTCCCGCCGCAAGTTTCTCGGCAGTCTTAAAATCCTTTCCGCCAAAAACTTCATAATGCAATAATGTAGATTCAGCAAAGGTTAAATATTTTCTGGATTCAACAAATTCAAAAAGAAGCTGCATTAGATGTTCATTAAATATGTTCTGCTCTATTATACTCTTCATTCTATTCTTGATTTGGTCGGCATCTAAACACATTTGCTCAATAATTGTCTTCACCCTCCCATTCTATTTTACTAAATGCAGGTGATGAAAGACAGCAGGTTTTTCGTTTTTTAACAATCGTATAATACTTTATCCATGAAATGGATAAAAAATGCACAAAAAAAAGACTTGTTTCCAAGTCTTTTTAAGAAATTTTCATTGCATATGAGAATTTATCGAGCTGATCAATGCTTTTGTTAATGTTTCGTAAAGAGTCGGTTGTTTCTCTGATATCATTTTCAAGTCGGAATAATAATTGCTTTACTTCTTCTAATTTCTTTTCCACCGTTTCCACACTCCTTTTTTTGAAAGATCAATGAATTGTGTATGGTGAACGAGTCCTAGGTATTTGATCTGTTACTAATAGTGTAAACGTTTTTGCGGGATTTTTCACCGAAAAGTATGTGTAAAAGTATCTGCGTGACACCGCAAACCTCGATAATCCTATAGTCCCGAATAGAGCATTTAACGAACAGGACTATATAACTACTATAAAGGCAGACGTTTAGGATGAAGCAGATCAATTTTGTGGTTCTGCTGTTTTTTTAACGGTTTTCCGACAAACCGACAAGGACTATAGTCCCCGTCGTCGCAATTTCAAAACAGAATGGGCGAACAGCGTCGCATATCCACCGACAAACACCGAAAAGACCGCAACCCCCGCATTGTGGTCTTTTTGCATGTCATAACTCGTTATCACGCGGCCTATACTCATATATAACGAATGTCATCTCAGGAAGGAGGCCGCCGCATGCATTATGTGTATCTATGCTGCCCTGTTTTCGCCGCGCCGTACCGCAATCCTGCGCCTGCTCCCCAGGCTTCCGCAAATATTTTGACAGCGTCCGCAAAAGACGCTGCGGGCATGCTGGAGGATGCCCGCCTGCTTCTTGCGCGGCTGTCGGCGTCAAAAGAGCTTGCGCGCCGCATCCTCACCGCAGCGGAATCATCTGACGCCGCAGCGGTCAAGCGGCTCATTAAGCAGACCGGCATCAAAAATGACTTTGACGTGACATTTAATCCCGACGGCATCCGCGTCAGTCTGATCAGGGAGCAAAGCCGGTTCATCATCGCCCTCAGGTGGTCAGCTTAAAGCATCAATCCACGATCAGCTGCCGGCACCATTCGATTGCCTGCAAGTAACATTCATACGCTGCTTCTTTGTCCAGTTCTTTTCCCCATTCGTCACAGTCCCAGTTGTTGCATTCAATGGCTTTGACGAGCCCCAGCATCTTATAATAATCGTTTTCATAACCGAGCAGCGCCTGTCCGACTTCATCAATTAAAGGCAGTTCTTTGACGATATCCTCCAGCTCCCTGTGGAGAAGCGTATCGATGAGTGAAAACATGCCGATCAGCATGTAGGAAGCGGGCTGCGGTCTTCCGGTCCTTTTCGCAAGCAGTTCGCACAGCTTAGCCCTGATTAAGGAAATCTTAATGATTTCTTTTTGGCTTGAGTGGCTTTTCGCCGTTAAATCTCTGAATGAAAGAATGTAAATCAAGCGCTTAATCTCATTCAGCCCAAGCATCATGATGGCCTGCCGGATGCTGTCTATCTTTTTTTTCAGCCTTGTCTGCGATCCGTTTAAAAAACGCAGAATCTGATACGATAATGTAACGTCCTGTTCTATGTATTCCGTCACGCGCTCTATATCGGGCTGGTCTTGGTTTAATTCGTTTAAAAGCTGGTAGTAAGAATGAAAATGAAACGTCAGATCATTCCCGCTGATGACACGCGGTTCACTGAAAAAATATCCTTGAAACAGGTGAAAGCCGTCTATGGCCGCCTGTTTGTAATCTTTTCTTGTCTCCACTTTTTCCGCTAAATAAATCAGACTTTTACAGCTGTACGTCTGAATGATTTTTTTGCGTTCCAGACGCGAGGATTGCAAAAAGTCGATTTTTAAAATATCAATATATTTCATCAGCTGTTCCAATAATTCTTCATTTGCCGGATTGATGGCGTAAAAATCATCAAGTGCTAATGTATATCCTAATTTCTTCAGCTGTCTGCATCTTGAGATCAGAGCCGGAGTGATCGGTATGTCCTCAAGAATTTCGATAATGAGCTGGTCAGGATCAAAGGAGGTAGGGAGATCTGAAAACATCAGGCTTTCTGTAAAATTCACAAAGCAGCGTTTTCCCTCAGTCAGTTTTTCGATTCCGATGTTGATAAAGCTGTTAATAATGAGATCAGTCGTAGCTTTATCTCCGTCTGCGGCCGAATAACGGTTCTCTTCGCTCTCCCGGTAAAGAAGTTCATAAGCAACAACCTGTTCATTCCTGTTGAAGATAGGCTGTCTGGCAACAAACACCTTCATTCATTTACCCCCTTAGATGCGGCCTTCGAACATAAGTATATCAAATAATTTGACGAATTTTGTCTAAATGTGAAAAATATTATCGCAAACAAAAAGCCTTTCCAGAGAAAGGAAAGGCTGCTTTGTCTTCTATTCAAGTTCCCGTTTCAGCTTGCTTTTGATCTCATGAATCCGCTGCATCTTGTTGCTCCAGCAGTCTTCGCTTAAATCAACCGGATATTCTTCCGGCTTGCTGATCCGTTTGTATTCCTCCCACAGAAGTTTGAGGTTATCCTGCACGTATTGCTGGATGTCGGTAATTTCGGGATTATCATAGCATAAAACCCCGTTTTCAAAAATCGGCTCATGCAGGTCTTTCGCATAGAAATCAGTGACGAATTTGCTGACGAACGTGTGAACGGGATGGAACATTTTTAACCGTTTCTGGTCATTTACCCGCTCGTCATAAAGAGCGATATAATCCCCTTCCGAGTGGTGGTTCAGCTTGTTGATAATCCGGTATACTTTCTTTCTTCCCGGCGTTGTCACTTTTTCAGGGTTCGACGAAATCTTGATGGTGTCGGTCAGTTTGCCGTCCTCTTCAATGGCGACAAGCTTGTAAACCGCGCCGAGGGCCGGCTGATCGTATGCGGTAATCAGCTTTGTGCCGACTCCCCATGTATCGATTTTCGCTCCCTGCGATTTCAGATTTAATATCGTGTGCTCATCAAGGTCGCTTGAAGCAATAACCTTCGCGTCTTTGAAACCCGCTTCATCAAGCATTTCTCGCGCTTTTTTTGACAGGTACGCCAAGTCCCCGCTGTCTAAGCGGATGCCGATGAAGTTGATCCGGTCGCCGAATTCTTTCGCGACTTTAATCGCATTCGGCATGCCTGAACGGATCGTATCGTAAGTATCGACGAGGAACACGCAGTCTCTGTGCGTCTCCGCATATTTCTTAAAAGCCGTGTACTCATCGCGGTACGCTTGTACGAGTGCATGAGCGTGCGTGCCGGATACCGGTATATTAAAACGCTTGCCGGCTCTTACATTACTCGTCGCGCTGAAGCCTCCGATCAGAGCCGCTCTCGCTCCCCACATAGCCGCATCCATTTCATGGGCGCGCCGCGTTCCGAATTCAAGGGCGTCTTCATCACCGACTACGCCTTTAATGCGGGCCGCTTTCGTGGCGATTAATGTTTGGTAATTCACAATGTTAAGCAGAGCCGTCTCAATCAGCTGCGCTTCAATGAGGGGCGCTTCGACCCGCATAATCGGTTCGTTGTTAAAGACGAGCTCTCCTTCTTTCATGCTGTAAAGAGATCCGGTAAATGACAGATCCCGCAAATAATCAATGAAATCATCAGCATAGTGCAATTCCGTTTTTAAATAGTTCAGATCGCTGTCAGTAAACTTGAAGTTCTCCAAGTATTCGATTGCTTTTTCTAAGCCCGCAAATACCGCATAGCCGTTTTCAAAAGGAAGCTTTCTGAAAAAAAGCTCAAAAATTGCTTTTTTCTCATGAATGCCGTCTCTCCAGTACGTTTCGGCCATATTAATTTGATAAAGATCTGTATGTAAAGACAAACTGTCGTCTTTAAAACCATGCTCCACCAAAATTGTTTTCCCCTTCCTTACTCTGCCACTTGCGCTCCGATGCTGTTCTTAAAATGGGACAGCGCCCATTCATGCCCTTCCGGATTAAAGCTTGCCACAGCGTTTTGATGAATGACGATCTGAAAGCCCTTGTTGTAGGCGTCAACCGCCGTGTGAAGAACGCAGATGTCGGTGCACAGGCCCGCAAGATGCAGTTCAGTGATCTGCCGTTCCCGCAGTTTCAGCTCTAAATCCGTTCCAGCAAAAGCAGAATATCTCGATTTTTCCATGTAGCTTACGTTTTTTGCGTGTTTATGTTTCTCATAAAGAGGCGAGAGCTTTCCGTACAGCTCTTTGCCCTCCGTGCCGTTGATATTATGCGGAGGAAACAGGCGTGTTTCCGGATGAAAGTCATCGTCTGCATCATGTGAATCTACCGCAAAGACAACGTAATCACCATTTTCTATAAATGCTTGCGTCAAACTGACAATCTTATCCTCAATTTGCCTTGCGGGTTCTCCGCAGGTTAATGCTCCGTTCTCTGCTGCAAAATCATTCGTATAATCAATGCAAATAAATGCTTTTTTCATAGCCGGCCTCCCCGCCATTCATATGAAAACCATTATATCCTATCTCCACTTGTAAGTGAATTGGCATTATAAAATGACACTTGCTCTTCTAAGATTTCAGGAGTGAGCGCTTGAAAATATCATCCTGAACGTAAATGCCGTCAAGGTTCACGGCATGATCGGCGGCAAATACCAAGCCGAGCGGCGTTTCGAATTGAAGATCCGAGATCACGGAGCTTCGGACACCTTCCAGTGCGGCAAGCTTCATATAGGGTGAATAAGCATGATACGGGAGCCTTCCGTTTATATAGAGCACCGCATCTTTTCGTTTTTTCAGCGCCTGTTTCACTTCTTCATACGGCTTCCTTTGCAGCACCTGCCCCTTCGTCAGGGCAATGATGACCCGTTCACGCAGCGAGCCTAAAAATAAATGCCGTTCATCCGGTTTCGTCTGCAGAGGGCCGTACATACCCTGCTGTAAATAAAGGTCAACCGTTTTGTCGCTCATCGGCCTTCCCTCCTCAGCTTGTTTTACAATTATCGCCCCGGACGGGACACGGTAAACCGCCTTCGTTACATTTCAGCCACCCAATGGGAGATCTTGCCTGCGAGCTCTCCGGCGGGCTCTTCATCCATCAGCTTGCTGAATGATTGTAATAGCCGCTGCGCCAGCGCCTTTTTCTCTTCCTCATAGGAAATGATCGTGCTCCACTCAAGTTCCGGAACGGCTACGAGTGTATGCTGTTCTTTTTTATTTTCATGCAGATACACGTCGCCGATCATTCCGGACTGAACGGTAATATTCGCTTTTCTGATTTTCATAAAAATCCCCTTTTATAAAAGACTGATTCTATTATACTACAAAAAAGCGACAGCCTCCTAAAGGAGGCTGTCACGCGTTAAACCAATCAGGTTCGTCAAACAGATCAATGTCTTCAAAGCGCGTTTTGCTGAATTTATTAGTGACTTTGACAAAATCTCCGGAATGAAACGCCCCTGACCCCGCGCCTGAGTGGTCAACGGCTTTGGGAGAAATGGCAAACACGTCACCGAAGCTCGCCGCAGCGTCTCCGGCTAAGCTCATGATATAAATCGGTCCCACAATTGCAGGCATACCCACACCTCCGCTTTTCTTTACAGCATTTTATGCGCTGCTGTTGGAGTTGTGCCCGTTTTTATTTCGGCTTGCGGCTGTCTTCGTGCTTCGATCGCTGACGAAGTTTGATAAGCCGGACGATATTTAAGACGAAGGCTTTTAAGACCGCGTAAACCGGCACGGCCAGAATCATTGCGAGAATGCCTCCGAAACTGCCCGCTCCGATAAGCAGAAGAATAATGGTGAGCGGGTGGGTATTGAGCCGCTTCCCGATAACAAGCGGAGAAAGCAGGTTTCCGTCAAGCTGCTGGACGACAACGACAACAATCACGGCAAACAGCGCCTTAGCCGGAGAATCCATAAACGCGATAATGACCGCCGGTGCCGCCCCGAGAAACGGTCCCAGGTACGGAATGATATTGGTGACGGCGATCACCATCCCGAGAATTAACGCATACGGCAGGCCGATGATCCAATAACCGATAAAGCATGCCGTTCCGACAAAGAGACAAATCAGCAGCTGGCCTTGGAAATATGCGGCCAATGTGACGTATAAGTCGTTAAATATTTTCCGGCCCTCCGCCCGGTAGGAAGAAGGCAGAATTTTGACCGCCAAAAGCGGAAAACGCCGGCCGTCCTTCAGCATATAAAACAAAATGAACGGAACGGTGATGACGACAAGCGTAATATTCGTAACGACGCCGAACACGGCCGACAGGCTTGCGGTAATATTTTGCGGAAGACTTTGTAAAAATCCCGTCAAAGACTGCCGGATTTTTTCTATCGACACATAATCCTGCGTCATCATCCACGTAAACCATTTGGAATGGGATAATTGTGTAATCAAGCTTTGAATCTGATTAATGTAATCAGGGAAATTGTTAATCAGCCCCGTGACCTGAGAAGCCACGATCGGCCCGATTGCGGTGAACATAAAGGCGATCAGGCCGATGAAAACGAGATAAATGAGCAGGATCGCCAATGTCCGGGGGATTTTTTTCTCAAGCAGGCGCACGATCGGATTAAAAATGAAAAACAAAATGCCCGAGATCAAAATCGGAAAAAACAGAGTGGTGATGAAACCGAAAAACGGCTGAAAAATAAACGAGACTTTCGTTGATACGTAAATAATGAGCAAAACGAGCAAAATTTGCAGCGTCCAAAAATGGACCTTTGATTTCAACAAGCGGTTTCCTCCTATTGTCATGTGAACTTGTACTGTGATTGTACCAAAAAAAGCCGCCGTACATCTATGTATCTCAAAAAAGAAGACGCACCGGGGTTCTGTAAGGGCCGCCTCCGGTCTGCGCCTTATATGGGCTGTTACACACGTTCGGTATAATCAGGCATGACAGAAACCACATGGCGGTTCCTGATATATAATACGCGGTCATGGGTTTCTTCAATGGCGATATGATCCGGAGCGGCATCAATCAGCCGTCCCCTGACAATCCGTCTGACGGTTTGAATGATAAACCTTGAGCCAATAAGCTTATGGATGGTCTGATAAACGTAAGGATCTACTAACGAGACGAGTTGCGGGCTTCCTTGATGGGCCATTTTCGCTGATCCCCTTTACTATGTTTTCCTTCATCATATGCAGCGGACAAAGGCTTTGACACAGTACGTCTATCGGAGCGGAAAAGGTGTTAGTGAGATGGCGGGGTTATGTAAAGCGGAAAAGGCCGCATGAGTGGCCTAGACTGAGCTTCTTATGGGATATTGGGCTTGGTCAATTAACTGATCAAGCTTTTGGATTTGTTTGAGCGCGGCCGCGTGATCCATTTGGCGGTAATGATGATGTCCGCCAGGTTCTTCATCGAGTTCGTCCGCTTGTTTCACGATTTGCTGGAGCGTATTCTTGTCCAGTTCACCTTCAGGCAGATAGGAATCGGTGTGAAGCAGAATCGCCAGCGCAATGTCTTTCGCCGCTTTCGGTTCTTCACCGAGACGGATGAGCAGCTTATGCGCCCGTTCCGCGCCTTTTATGGCATGGATATCGTTTCTTCTGTACTTTTCATAATCCCATTTGCCGTCTGTGTACCATTCGTAATGGCCGACATCATGCAGTAAAGCCGCTTTCGCTGCAAGATCGGGACTGACACCCGCTTTTACGGCAAGACGGTATGCATGAAACGCGCAGGCAATCGCATGGGCGACACCGGAGCGCTGTAAATACTTTTGTGCGATTGGATGGGTGAAGACATCCATTAACGTTACATTTCTCATGGAAACCCCTCCTTAATTATATTTTTAGAATCCTAACATAAATCGAGAAGAAACTCAATTCATCTGATACATTTCTTATACCCCTTACTTGGTGTTTCATTCATGATATGCCGCCGGGCGCCGAAATGATTGTACAAACAAAAAAAGAGCAGCGTAAAAGCTGCTCTACAAAAACTCTTTAATATCGTATATCCGTCCGTTTTCCGGCTCACCCGCGATCAGTGAGTGAATGACGCCGGCGATGTATTCCGGGCTTCTGAGGTTTTTCGTTTCTTTCAGATTGCGGAACCGCTCGATGTCATGGAAATCTTCTTTTGACGAAGAACGGATGACGGCCTGCATGTCTGTATCCATCACTCCCGGCGAGAATGATATCATGCGGACCGGCAGCTCTTCATCTTCCTGTTCGAATCCGAATGTTCTCGTAAACATATCAAGCCCCGCTTTTGAGCTGCAATACGCGCTCCATCCTTTATAGGGATTTTTCGCCGCGCCAGATGTGATGTTGACAATTGTTTTGCTGCCGCTGAACGCTTCGAAACGCTTTGTGAACATTTGGCTGAGCAAAACGGGCGCCGTCAGATTAAGGGTGTAGTGGCGGTTCAATTCTTCCGCGGAAGCCTCTTTCGCCCGCTTGATCGGCTCCACCATTCCGGCATTATTGATCAGTGTGACGGCGGAATACCGCTTCTTCTCAGCTTGATCAAGAATCGCCTTCATCTGCCGCTCTGTATCTGCCAGATCGGTTAAATCAACACTGTATTCTGTCAGTCCCTCACGCTTTTCCCCGCTTATCGTTCTTGAAAGCGCGGCGACTTCGGCTCCTTCTTGCAGCGCCTGTTCCGTCAGTGCCCGTCCCAATCCTTTTGACGCGCCTGTTATAAGAAAAAACTGCATGAAACTCCTCCTTTTTTTCTTATTTTACGGGCTGTCTTCCCGCAAACACAAGCGATCCGTTTACCGCTTTGCCTTTTCCTGCGCCGTGACCTTCGGAATCAGATAGATCATTGCGGCGATGCCGAGGAGGATCAAGACGGCATAAATGACAGGCAGCAGAAAGGAAGTCTTTTTCTCATCCGTTTCCATGTCTGCTGAGGTATGCCGCACCGCAGGCTCGGCAAAGGTGATACCCAGTTTTTTCGATTGCGCTTTGATCGTATTCGGCTCCGTTTCTGACGATGTAAACAAATTTGATATCAGTTTTTCATCCGGGTTTTCTGCCGGCTGATCGAACGTGATGTCCTTCTGCTCTTTCGGAAGCGCCGTTTTTTCCTCGGAATAGGCATCGTCATGAAGATAATCCGTACGAATTTCAATGTCTTTCTTTTCATATTCATTCGGCTTGACATCGGTATTGTCCTCATTCGCGGCTGCGGCTTGCGGGAGGAAAAGGAAAAAGGAGAGAGCAAGCAGCAAAACTCCTTTTTCCACGATTGTGTTACGCCTCATAAGACTGATCACTTTCCTCCGTTTTTTCCGCAAGCAGCCGAATGATGAGCGGAAGCGCCGCCGCAATCAGCGTAATGATCGCAAGAACCGTTATGCCCATCGCAAACAGATGGCCCGTTCCGTATTGAATATCGATATACACTTTCGATACCGGGCTGTCGAAGCTGAAGTTCGGCATAATCAGGTCGATCAAAGGCGCCACATAAAAGAGAATGAGCGCTGATGAAGCGATCCATCCGGTGATTGAGCCAAAGACAAAGGCTGCCCGGATGAAAGCTGAACTCGCCGCAAGCAGGAGAATCGTAAAGACTGACCATTTAATCGTCTGATCGTCCGGAAGTGAGTAGATATTCAGACCGAACAGACTGATCATCAGTCCGACCATTATGTTTAAAATCCCAAAGAGCGCGCCTTTGACAAGAAGCGGCGCCTGCTGATAATACGAGCTGAAATAGCCGATCAGAAGACTGCTGATCAGAACGATTACCAAAATGACGACCGGCGGAACATTCTGAACCCGGTCTTCCGGCACCTCTCCGCTGATTTTAAGCGGATTGGCGAGATAATCATAAACATATCCGTTTTCCTGTCCGTCAACGAGCGTGTTCCCTAAAATGCCGTACACGTCATTTCTGATCAATTTCGTGGAATCGACGTTTTTGCCCCAGTTGCTGTTCAGGGTGTCCGCTTTATGCTGGACGTCATTTACGCTTTGCTGCATATTGTCGGTATAGCTGATGATGCCGGACTGGCGTTCTGACAGATGGCCCATCGTGTCAGACATTTGCAGCACTTCGCGGCCGACGGTGTCCTGAGCGCCGAGCGCCATCGTTCCGGTTAATCCGTCTCCGCTGAATGCGGCCGCTTCCTGCACAGCGCCTTCTGCCAGCTGATCGGATGCTTTAGCCGCGCTGTCTGAAATGCTGGCGAGCTCATTGAGCACTCCGGCTTGTTCATCTCTGATATACGAGCTGTAGTTATCCGAGAATTCGGTCATGCCTTTAATGAAATTGCTGATGTCTTCATCTGTCTGCATCTTATTGTTTTTCAGGTTTTCCCAGCTTGCCGTTTCTTCCGGTTTGATGGCGAGAACGGTTTGGACTTCGCCTTGCTGGGCTTTCAGCACCCTGTTTTTCACATCAGGCAGCGAGCCTGCGTCAAGCGAGTGATAGAGTGTTGCCTCATACAAAGATAAATCATTATAGTAACTCATTAAATCGGATATCTCTTTTGTATTAATGTCAGCGGCAAACATCTGTTCAAGAGCAGATTTGCGGCCGCTATCCAATGACGGGTAGTTCAGAATGTTCTGTTCTGTCTTTACAATCATTCTGTAAATGGTATTGAAGTCTTGTTTTCTCTTTTCTTTTGATTCTTCCAGCTGTTCACGTAATTTGTCCGCTCGTTTTTTCGCTTCATCAATTCGGTCTTTAAGGCCTTGGATTTCTTCATCAAGATCATCGAGACGTTTTTTCAGTTCTTCATTATGAGTCTGCTGTTTCTCTTCCAGCTCTTTTTCAATTTGCTGAATGCGCTCTGCGGCTTGGTTCAGCCTTTCTTTCGCGTCAGAAACTCCCGTGCCGCCGTCTCCTTCAGAATCGTTTGAATCGTCCTCTGGCTCAACAGCAGGCGGAGTGACGTTTTTAGCGGCCGATGCGGTTTGGACGGTTTTTGGCTCTTCGCCGCCAGTGTTATCGGAATCAGGCTGCTGATCTTTTGTGCCGTCTTCCGTTTTTCCGTCTTCTCCGGGAGCCGTTCCGTTATTCGGATCGGTACCTCCGGGTTTTTCACCGTCATCGCCTTGGCCCGGTTTTTCAGGGTCAGGATTTTCTTTTTCCGGTTCTTTTAGTCCGTCTGAAATTTGATTGATTTCAGCGGAGATGCGTTTTAATTCATCACGCTGATCGTCAAGGTCAATTTTCAGATCACCGGGTTTTTCTTCTTCCGGTTTTTCTTCTTCTTTCGGTTCATCTGAGCCGTCATCCCCCGGATCATTTTCCGGAACGGTTAATGCCTGCCGATCCCTTTTTATCAGGGTTTGGATGCTGTTCAGTGTTTCAAATCTTGCTTGAGCTTTATATTGAGTCAAATAATTGTCCAGTAAATTGGATTGAATATTTGCCATCCCGCGTTCCTGATCAGGCACCTGCGCTTCTCTCACCTGCTGGGCGGCAAACAGAGCCGCTCCTGTCTGGTCAAGCTGTGTCTGCGCCTGGTTTATGCCTGCAGACAGCCCGTTCATCATGGCGCTGAACTGATTGGCGGCCTGCTGTGCTTTAATGGCGTTCAGGCCGGTTGTGATTTGCTTTTGATTTTGTTCCTGCGCGGCCATCAGCAGTTTTTTCTGATTTTCCTGATATTGTTTATAGCGCTCAACCGTATCGGCAAAGTCCTTGAGCGTGTTTTTGGCTTCATCTGCCGAAGTCAATTTTTCTTTGGCCGCGCCTTGTGCTTCATTCATTGATTTTTTCAGTTCGTCAATCAGGTCTTTTTGCCGTTTGATTTCACCCGCCAAGTCATTTGAGCTCGGCTTGTAAAAGTTGTACATGACGTTTTGAAATTCTGATTCTTTATTGACGATCTTGTCAAAATCGCCTCTGACATTGTTCACTTTTTGTGAGACGAAATTCCAATACAATGCCGACATTTTTTTATTCATTGATTTTTGGGCGTCTTCAAGCTCACGCTGCACTTTTTCTTTGTTGACGGCGTTCAGGCTGCTTTGAATATTGAATGTCAGCGTGGCTTTTTGCGGACGCTCTTTGTCATAGCTTAAAATGTCTTTTGAAAAATCGGATGGAATGTAAACGACGGCGTCATACTTCTTAGCCGCCAGACCGTTTTCAGCCGCGCTCCTGTTGACAACCGTCCAGGAATAATCCGGACGGCCGCCGAGAGCCGCCGCCACTTCTTTTCCGAAATGGACGGATTCCTGCCCCTCATTTTCATCTGTTTGTAAGCCCATGTCTTCATTCACGACTGCGATTTGGCGGGTGGCATTGATTTTTTGTTTTCCCGGGTCATCGCCGATAAATCGGAAAAACAGCACCGGCAGCACCAGAATGATAACGACCGCGGCTATTAATTTGATCAGGCTTTTTCGTTGTTCTGTCATCTGACGGCCTCCCTTTCCGCTGAACATAGAGGTATTTGGATTTTTTGCTCCTTCCCGTTTTCAACCAAATAGCCGAAGCCCGGCTGAATGTCCGGTTCCTGCCTTTGGTAAGGCAGCGGAATGACGTTTTGTTCGGATTTTTTCACAAGCAGCATCGCGTGGCGGATCTGTTTCATTTCCGTCGTTAAGGAATCATAGCCTTTTGAGAATTCGCTGTGATTGCCCGCCGGGATAAAACTGAAGCCGACATGCGCGTAAGATTTCATAAACATCGCCAGCTTGTCCTGAATGGCGGTGTCGATTGTCTGCTGGAATCTTGTAATGCCGTCGGCCATTAACACGATCGGAGAGAAACTGAGTCTGTGCATATCACCATTTTTAACGGCCTGTGCATACTGGGCTTCACGCTCCGTGAATAGGGCTTCAGCAGATTCGATCCACTGCTGTATGTCTTCTTTTGTGTCCAGATAACTGACCTTTGTTTCCTGCGCATATTGCGACAGTCCGCGGTCAATTGAGTCAAACAGTCCGATCTTTTCCGTTCCTTCACGCAGCAGGTGATTCAGCATGACTTTCAGGATGTTTGTTTTCCCCCGCTGTGTCTGTCCTAAAATGAGGCAATGTTTATATTTACCCAGATCAAAGTACACGGGGCTGACCTTTTCCTCATGCAGCCCGACAGGAATTCGGAACGGTTCCTGACCCGGTTCGAGACGGAGCGAAAATTCGCCGGCCGTCAGCATGTCCGGGAGCATCGGAATCGGTTTTGGACCGGCCGTTCCGGCATGGCGAACAGCTAAAGCTTTGACATCGTCTTTCAGCGCTTGGAACATCTCGAGGTCATTTTCCGCTTCTGCCGGAAGAAACATTTGTGCGAAATACAGTTCTTCTTTTTGGATCATGACGCGGCCCGGAATCGGTTCGAGACTGAACGGCGGACGCCCGTAAATAGAGTATCCTTCTGACTGATCCATTAAATAATGAACGACTTTCGTTTTTAAATTGTTTAACAGCGACTGGCGGACGGCGTTTACCCTCGTTGCGGTCAGCAGGAAGTAAATTCCTAAGCTTTGCCCGTCGCGTGAAATCTGGATGAACTCCGTTTCCAATTCATGCATTTCGTCTTTGACGATATCGAAATTATCAATTGTGATAAAAATGAATGGCAGCTCTTCTTCACTGAGCGAATTGTACATTTTTATATGGCTGACTTCTTTTTCTCTGAACAGCCGTTTCCGCCGCTCGATTTCTTCCTTGATGCGGATCATAAATTTTTCAATCTTTCTCATTTGATCCATTAAGAAATAATCTGCGGTGTGCGGAAGCTTTGCCAATGGCAGAAGCGTTCCGTTTCCGAAATCAAAGATATACATGTGAAGCTCTTGTGGCGTGTATCCTTCCGCGAAGTTCATCAGGAACGTGATGGCAGAAACCGACTTGCCGTAGCCCGATGAGCCGAAAATACCGATGTTGCCGTCATCCATCATCGTATAAGCGAGAGGCGCCTGTCTTTGCTGATCAGGCTCATCCACGCAGGCGATGAAGAAGCGGTCTTTTTCCTTCGCAGGATAAAGCGTGCGCGGAATACGTTCGGCAAGCGGCGGCAGCCAAGGGCTCGGCAGCTTTTCAATGCCCATTTCTTTTTGAATCCGCTCGATTTCTTCGACTACGGCCTCTATTTCTGCCGGGGCGTCTTTTTTCGCCGCATCATCCGCGTCGACCTCAGACAGCGGAATTAAGCCGGTATCGGTAACGATGGCAATGTCATCCTCGGAGCCGTATACATCTTCCATGTAAGGGGCGCCGCTCCAGGCAGACTGGAACTGCTCATACACTTCATTATTTCCGACTTGCAGATAGCCGCGTCCGGTGACGGTAATATTCGCCGCATCACTGTTTTTCAGGATTTCTTTACTGTCGCTTGCATCCTGCACTTTCAGGGCGACCTTAAAGCGTGAGTTGCTCCATATCTGGTCGTCAATGATGCCGCCCGGCTTTTGCGTGGCGAGGATTAAATGCACACCGAGGCTCCGTCCGATGCGCGCCGCGCTGACAAGCTCCCTGATAAAGTCAGGCTCTTCGCTTTTGAGCTCGGCGAATTCATCTGAAATCAAAAACAGGTGCGGCATCGGAATATCCGTTTCTCCCTGTTTATACAGCTTTGTATAGTCATTGATGTGATTGACGCGGTATTGATCAAACAGCCGCTGCCGTTTTTTCAGCTCGCTTTTGATGGAAGCAAGCGCCCTGATGCTGAAGTTTCTGCTTCCTTCGATGTTCGTGATGGTTCCGAGAAGGTGCGGCATCTTGCGGAACGGCTGCGCCATTCCTCCGCCCTTATAGTCAATCAGCAAAAACGCCGCTTCATGCGGGTGGAAATGAACGGCCAATGACAGAATATACGTTTGCAGAAATTCACTTTTCCCGGAGCCGGTCGTCCCCGCCAGCAATCCGTGCGGCCCGTGGGCTTTTTCATGCAGGTTTAAATGCACGATATCGTCTTTTCCCTTGTAGCCGATCGGAACAGCCAGCGATTTAGCAGACTCACTTGTCTCCCACTTCTGCCTGATGCCGATTTCTTTTACTTCCTTCGCATGAAACAGTTCCAAAAATGAGACCGTTTCAGGAATGGAATTCGTCATTCCGACCTGATGGTGCAATGTCCGAAGCGTCCGGGAAAACCGCTCGTTGTCTGTCCGTTCATGCCTGTCCAGCTTAAACGGGATCTGCACCGCTTTTTTCTTCTGAATGAGAATGTCGCCCTCATCCTCATTTATGTAGCGGACGAGGGTGTGAATATTTTCTGCCAGGCTTTCCTTCGTTTCCGCGGCGATGATCGCCGAGATGCCGAGATGCTCATGCCGGCCTTCGATATATTCTAAAATGACGTGCTCTGCAATCAGCTGCTGATTTGTGATGACAAAAACAAAATGCGGCTGAAAAATCTTTTTTTCTTTCTCGTCTTCCAAATCCCGCTCCCGCAGCAGCTCATAAATGGACGATAACAATTGATCGCGCGTCTGTTCATTGTATATAAACCCTTTCGCATACATATGAGGCAGCTGAAATTGCGGCAGCCACTTCATCCATTCCCAATCCTTATATTCCTCTTCATGAAAGATAAAGACAAACCGCAGGTCATGGTAGCTGTTGAAGAAAGCGAGCTGGCCGATGAGCTGATGAATTTCATTTTTGACGATCTGGGGTTTCCCGACGAGCCCCATCGGCCCTTCTTGTAAATCAACGGTCACGGGCGCATGGCGGATATCTTTATATACACGCTGCATATGCTGCGACTGCTCCATCAAGTCATCGACATCACGGTTCGCCAGGTCTCCGCCGCTCATCGAAATCTCGTAGCTTGCCGGAATCGTGCCCGTTCCGAGCCGGAGCATCAGGAAATCCCTGCTTTCCAGCGATTTCTCCCAAATGCGGCCGCTGATTTCAGAGGTTAAATATTTCATTTTTTCAAACGGGGGAAAGTGATGCGTCAGCACTTGCAATTGTTTTTCCGAAAGCGTCTGAAGCTCTTTCCGTTTGTTTTCTAAATACTGCTTGTACACACGCTCCCGCTTTTCCTCCCGTTTTTTCCGCTGCGTTTTTTCTCGGAAATACTGCACGGTGGACGTAATGAGAGTCATCATAAACATCGCCAAAGAGACGAGGATAAAAATGCCCCTCGGCTGTATAATGGCGACAACCCCCATTACAATCAGCATGACCACAGGAGGCAGAATGACGAGCCACAGCCCCCGGTTATTCTGTTCGCTTTCCTGCGAAGGGAAACTGAATGACACGCGGTCTTCGGGAAGATCGTAGACCATCCGCGGCGTTCTTCGATATTGCGGGTATTTCTTTTTCATTTCGGTGCTTGGCTTTATCGTTTTGATTAAGCTGCTTTGAAATGTTTCGTGATGAATGACTTCTAAAAGGTCGTCCTCGGTCAGCCTCACACGCAGAAAATTCCACAGCAGCTCATCTCCCGTCCGAAGCTTTTCAGGAGCTTTTGTGAGCTCTCCGTTCAGATAAACTTCCCGGCCGTCAGGAACAACAGACCAGCTTCCTCCCGCTTTTCGCAGATAAAAATCGCCTGTTTGAGCGGACGACGGCTCTTTGTATATATCCGCTTCCTCTGTTGCTGATGAGAAAACGATCTCGTCCTTCCCGCCGATAAAGTAAACGGAGGATTCTTCCTGATCAGGAGTGAGAAGAAGCCGCAGCGTCTCTTCTTCAATCCGGCAGGGCATTTCATTTCCTATTGTCAATTCGCCGGCACAGTTATTTCCCAGGAAAACTTCGTAATGATCTGTTTCCTTACGATAAAGGGTTGCGGCAGGCTGCCGTAACGGCAGTGTGCCGAACGTGATCGTATCCTTTATTTCCGGGCCGATCGTAATCGGCTGAGACGGCGGGAGTTCAGACAGCTGAATCTTTTGTACGTGCTCCCGGTAAAAGACCCATAACAGACTCATATGGCGAACCTCCTGACTGCCTGATCGTTATTTACGGCCAGTTGATATACGCTGTTATTTTTTTTCATCTTTTTTCTCATCTTTCTTGTCGCTCTCTTTGTTATCCTTTGCTTCGTCCTTTTTGCCGTCTTTATCCTGTCCTGCGGAAGCTTCAGCGGTGTTTTCGTCCGCTTCTTTGTTTTGCTCTTCCTGCTCTTTTTTCGCCTTCTCCAGCTCGCTTTCCACAGCGTCCAGTTCTTTCTGCTTTTCGTCGTCTTTCATACTGTCGTCCGCCAATAATTGCTGCTTATATTTTGTAAGCCCGAGCCATATATACGGGTTGTACTCAAGATTGCGGCCGATATTGATGGCTTCTTCATTTTCCCCTCGGCCGATATCAATCCAATATAGGAAGTGCTTCGGATCAGATTGCAGAGTGACCAGATTTCCGATGTTTTTCCGCTGTTCTTCGCTCAGTTTTTCTACTGCCACATAAGAAGAAGCAAGCTCGTACTGCACGGATTCAGGAAGGCTTTCTGCATCGTATTTGGCCAGTGTGTCAATGACTTTGCTGTACTGCTGATTTAAAAAATAGCGGTTGCTTTCGGTGATTGCCTCTTGCTTCGGCTGGGCGAAAAACAGTGCGTACAAGGAATACAGAAGTGCCGGCACAAGGAGGACGGCTAGCGCCAGTCCGGCGTATCTTTGGATTTTCCATTTCTTTTTCGGCAGTTTTATGTATGTTTTGTCCCTTGCTTCGAGGGAATCAATTACGGTTAGAATGGTTTCTTCCAGTTCTTCAAACGTTTCCGCTTCTAACACGCTTTTTACCTCGGGAGTGAATTGAAGCGTCTCCTTGTACTTCAAATATTCTTCGAAGGTGAAAGCCCCGTCAGCCGCAAGCGCCGCACATGCTTTGAGCTCTTTTAACACCCTTTCTCTGTCCTCCTCATAAGGCGGGAGGCTCTCCTTTACGCCGTAATGCAGAAAGTAAGGTGTCAGCGCTTTATCAAACACGATATTTTCCGGGGCGGCAATCAGATTGAGCCGTTTCAGCTTATGCTGTTTCACGGTTTGAACGAGACGGTAGGCAAATTGCCACCTGCTTTTTTTATCTTTTCCTTTTATATAGCGGAAAGCCTGGTAAGAAGAAGGGGGTCTGATCGTTATGGTTACTTCGTCTTCTGAGACTGAAACCTCTTTTTGAAAAAAAGGATCAGCCTCTTTAATCACGTTTGCTTCCAGCCCGTCAAGAAGCTTGACTTTTTCCCGCTGGAAGGTGAACGTGAAGCCTGATTCGGTTTCTTCCCGGACGGCGTCCAGTTCTGTTTCTAAATAAGATCTGTTATGACCTGTCATTCCACCATGTCCTCTCATAAAATTTCAAGGCGGTCTCCGTTCGTAATGCCGCAGTCAGATAATTTTTGCTCTCCGGAAAAAACCGTTTCTTTATTGACCACTCTGATCCAATAGCCTTCACGCGGCGGAACGGATACTTGCTGAGCCTGCCGGGCAATATCAATGACTTTTTTCACAGAATGGTAATCTGACAATCTGAGATCGAAGACGCTGCCGTTATAATGTGTTAAATCTATTGTAATATCGATATACATATTCATATCACCCTTACATAGAAAGAGCGCCGTCTTCTTGATTGAATCAGGCGCTCCGTTCTTCATTCATCTTATTATCCGCGAATTTGGTTAGCGATATCTTGGTCAGTAGACTCAAGCGTATTTGCCGTTTGATCGAGCTGATGATTCACATCTTGAAGCAATTCAGACATTTTAATAAATGAAGGTTTCAGCTGTTCATATTGATCCGCGAATGCTTCACTTGAAGCACCTTCCCACATGCCTTTCAAATCAGAAATCATGCGGTTCAGGCGGTCAACCTGATTCATGACTTCCTGACTTTCAACGCCATATTGCTTAGCCATCGCTCTTAGCTCTTCGGGTGTGACACGAATTAATCCAGACATATTCCTTATACCCTCCTGTGTCATCAGCCTAAATATGGGCTAATTCACTTATTTTTTGAACGTCATTATTATAAAAACAACAATTCGGCACAGTCAAACAAATCTGTTTTAATTTTACAAAATGAGTCTTATGATATATTGGATTTTTCGTTATATTTACACATTTTGTAAATATAATAGTATGATTATCTTATTCTTTTCCATTTTTTCAAATGATTCTATTTTCCTACTCCGTTTCCGTTCAAAGATGCCTTTCAGTCTGAAAAACAAGATGGTAAGATCAAGATATGAAGCTATGAAAAAGTAGGGATACAGATGACCAATCCAAAAGATCCATTTAAGTACAGTTTCGACAGGCTTGAAGATGTAGCCGACCATATCAGCGAGGTCCTTCAATGCCCCATTACAATAGAAGACGTTAATCATAAACTGCTTGCATACAGCACGCACAGCGATTGTACAGATCCGGCCCGGACGTCGACGATTATCGGGCGGAGGGTGCCTGAAAAAGTCATCAATAAACTGTGGAAAGACGGAACCATTCCGGCCCTTTTAAAAACGGACCAGCCGATCAAAGTGAAAGAAATTGACGAGGTGGGCCTGAGCAACCGCGTGGCGATTTCCATCTGGAAAAACAGTCAGGTTCTCGGATTTATTTGGGCGCTTGAGATCAAAAAAAAGCTCAACGACGAGGATCTGAAGACGCTTCAGCTGGCAGCCAAAGCGGTGCGGAACAAGCTTTTGCACCTGCAGATCCGCAAAACAAAAATCGAAGAGCGGGGCCAGGAGTTTTTTTGGAAAATGCTGACCGGCCATATTTATCAGGAAGCCGAGATGGCCGAAGGATTTCATAAGCTCGGAATGGCGCTGCCGTCCGTATTCAGCGTCATGATCATCCGTTTGCATGAGGAGCTGACTGAAAAGACAGAACAGCAGCTGCAATATTTGCAGGAAACGACACAGCAGATTCATGTCATGCTGGCGACTGTCGATTCAAATGAATTAATTCTATTAACCGCGCCGAAAACCGATCAGCCTTTTAAAGATTTAAAGCATTTCGCCCTCCATGTTCAAAAACAGCTGAAAGAACGATATAAAATTGAGGATGCGTCAATTGCTTTCGGCGGTATTTACGAATCGATTTCTTATGTTTACCGGTCTTACCAAGAAGCGCTCTCCGTATTAAAAGCGAAAGAACGGTTTGTGAGAGAAACCAAACACCTTTTCAGCTTTTCTGAACTCGGCATTTATCAGTACCTTGATGTGTTGGATGAAAAACGCAAGCACAGCGGCTATATGAACTATTCCCTGTCAAAGCTTGAGCAGTATGACAGGGAGCACCAAGCCGATATGGTAAAAACGCTCGAGCATTTCATTGATGCCGACAGCAACGTCAACACCGCCGCTAAAGCGCTTAACATTCATGTCAATACATTGAATTACAGGCTGAAGAGAATCAGCCAGATCGCAGAAATCGACTTAAAAAACGTGAATGAAAAGTTTACGATTTACCTTGATATCAAGCTTCGCAGCATGGGTTCGTGAAATTTCACAAATCCGTGTTTTTTTATTTTCTGTTTCAAACAAAGAATTTTCGCAAAAATCGCGCTACACTTGAAGCATCACACAAACATTGGGGGAAACAGACATGATTATCGGGGTTCCAAAAGAAATCAAAAACAATGAAAATCGAGTGGCATTAACACCTGGAGGCGTTTCACAGCTTATCGGAAACGGCCATCGGGTTCTTGTGGAATCCGGAGCGGGACTCGGAAGCGGTTTTACTAATGAAGATTATGTATCTGCAGGCGCGGAAATTCTGGAGGACAGACAGCAAGTATGGGATGCGGAAATGGTCATGAAGGTAAAAGAACCGCTGGCTGAGGAGTATGCGTATTTCCGTCAGGGCCTGATCTTATTCACTTACCTTCATTTAGCTGCAGAGCCGGAATTAGCTAAAGCGCTTACAGAAAAAGGCGTGACAGCTATTGCGTATGAAACGGTAACGGACGGACGTTCACTTCCGCTGCTAACGCCGATGTCTGAAGTGGCCGGAAGAATGGCCGCTCAGATCGGTGCTCAGTTCCTTGAAAAACCAAAGGGCGGAAAAGGAATTTTATTAGCCGGCGTACCGGGTGTATCCCGCGGGAAAGTCACGATCATCGGAGGGGGCGGCGTCGGAACAAATGCCGCGAAAATGGCTGTCGGACTCGGTGCCGATGTGACAATGATCGATTTAAACGCAGACCGCCTGCGTCAGCTTGATGATATTTTCGGGCATCAGATTAAAACACTGATCTCAAACCCTGTAAATATTGCAGACTCTGTCGCGGAAGCGGATCTTCTGATCTGCGCCGTACTCATCCCGGGAGCCAAAGCGCCGACTCTCGTTACCGAAGAAATGGTCAAACAGATGAAACCGGGTTCCGTCATTGTTGATGTTGCCATTGATCAGGGCGGCATTGTGGAAACCGTTGATCATATTACAACACACGATAATCCGACTTACGAAAAACACGGCGTCGTTCATTACGCTGTCGCCAATATGCCGGGCGCCGTACCGCGTACATCTACGCTCGCATTAACGAATGTGACCGTTCCTTATGCGCTTGAAATCGCCAATAAAGGCGCGGCGAAAGCCATTGCCGAGAGCCCGGCGCTTAAAGCGGGGCTGAATACGGCTAACGGACATGTCACGTATGAAGCGGTAGCCAAAGACTTAGGCTATGACTACGTGCCTGCTGAAAAAGCGATGCAAGGTTCAGCTGCAAAAGCTTAATAGATATGAAGAGGACAGCCTGATCAGCGGGCTGTCCTTTTTTCTTTCTCATAAAAGGAAAAACGGACACCTGTCTCGAATATCAATTCATATCCCGGAAGAAAAAGGAGGATTCATATGGCTGTTCAGCACTATGGTGTATTAAAAGGCACTGTGTTAGATATGAGAAGGGAAACAGATGATGATTCTCCGCATTTTCAAGTCGAGGTGTTAGGCGAGCCTGATACGCACTATCGCTGTGCGATCAATGTCATGTCAAGTTCAAAAGAATCAGAGGTTCTGTATGCGGCGCGCGATCATTTTGACGCAAGCGCGATCACCCTGCTGCCGAACATACCGTATGGGTACACCCCAATTGATGAAACGAGCCGTGAGCTGGCGCTGGATTATGTCCGCGGCGGATTGTTTGATCCCCGGAACATGGCGCCGCTCCCGCATGAAGTCACCGGGCCTGATAATGACTTAAATGATTTTATTGAGACGTATATGCAAAAAGCCAAATCGGAAAAAGCCGCAGTCTATATTTACGGCTCTAAATTCGGACCGGAGCCGGGCGCTGATAAGATTTTCGGATTCAAACCGACAAACGGCATGCATAATATTCATATGAATCAGGGAAATCCAATTGACACACGCTGGAAGAAGGATAACGGAACGTGGCACGACGGCGGTATTTTAATCCAGTTTGCAGACCAGTGGGCCGCGGTCTTTTTGGCTTTTCTGTCTCAGTCATGGTGCACGAATGAAGAAGGACACCCTTATACATTTTGTGATCATACACAGCTTAACAGCTGATATCCGTATAAAAAGCCTGCCGAAATAGCGGCAGGCTTTAATTTATTACATCTTAGCGGCTTCGGCCTGTTTCAGGCTTTCCGGCCTCATATCACGCCAGTTTGTTTCAATATATTCGAGACAAACGGAGCGGTTTTCATTCGTCAGGCGGGTTTCCCAGCCGTCCGGCACATCAAGATAGGCCGGCCACAATGAGTACTGGCCTTCAGCATTGACCAGGACATGATATAAGCTGTCTTCCCGTTCAAATGGATTTGTCATAGCAGATTGATCCTTTCTTTACCGGACTGTACGCCGTCCGTTTAATTTCTCTGCCAGAATCGCGCCGATGTCGGCAAGCGGTCCCGGCTGGCACATATCCTTATGGCGGCAGTCTAAATCATACCGCTCGATTTTTCCCGTAATATACGGTTTCCAAGTATCCGGCTCAATCGGGTCAAACCACTCCGGAATAATCGCGGATCTGAAGAACAGTACATCTCCGTGGAACGGCTTCGGCTTGTATGTTCCTAACAGCCCGACAGAATTAATGTACGTGTCTTTCAGGTTCATCATCACCGACTCGTCCAGACTGGCTAATGCGCTTCCCTCACGGCGGAGAATGGTCAGCGCGGTGTCAAAATCAAGCGGCTGATCCCCGAGGCTGTCCGGATCGTACCCTCCCAGGGCAAGCAGCGCAATGACGGCTTCCTCGTCATCAGGCGCATTTTTTATCGGCAGAAAATGATTCGGGTACGCGTCAAGCATCACCAAAAGCGAAACCTCTTCGCCCCGGCTCTGTAATTGTGTCGCCATGGCCTGAATGACATTTCCCCCGAGAGACCAGCCGAGCAGACGGTACGGCCCTTTCGGCTGCACGGTGCGGATCTTTTCAATATAATCCGCCGCCATGTCATCAAGGCTTTCGGGAAGCGGTTCTTTTTTTCCGATGCCTCTCGCCTGTAAACCGTATATTGGATAATCGGCTTCTAAAGAAGACATCAGCCCGGCATAACACCAGCTGAGACCGCCGGCAGGATGGACACAAAACAGCGGTGTTTCTTCTCCGGCTGTTCTGAGCGGCAGAAGCACATCAAGCGCGCTTGTCCCTGTGCCCGTCTCAAGCCTTTCAGCAAGACTTGCCACCGTAGGAGCTTCGAATAATGTTCCGATACTGAGCTCGGCTCCCATCGCTTCCCGAATACGGCTCATTAAATGAACCGCAAGCAAAGAATGGCCGCCTAAATCAAAGAATCTGTCATCAATACCGACACGCGGCAGGTGCAGCACCTCTGCGAACAGCTCACACAGCATTTCTTCCTGAGGTGTTCTCGGTCCCCGGCCGGAGACCTCCATTTGGAAGTCAGGCGCAGGGAGCGCTTTTCGGTCAAGCTTTCCATTCGGTGTCAGCGGCAGTTCATCCATTTGGACAAAAGCAGACGGAACCATATAATCCGGCAGGCTTTCTCCGGCAAACCGGCGAATCTCTCCCGTATCTAAGCTGCTGCTGTCAGAGCGGACAAGGTAAGCGGCGATCCGTTTGTCTCCCGGCCGGTCTTCACGGACGACTGCAGCCGCGTCCTCAACTCCCGGATGTTTGACGAGAACCGCCTCGATTTCTCCCAGTTCAATCCGGAATCCGCGGATTTTTATCTGGTGATCCGCCCTTCCCATATAATCAAGAGAACCGTCCGTCCGCAGGCGGGCTAAGTCTCCCGTCCGGTACATTCTCGTTCCCGGCGGGCCGTACGGATCAGCCACAAAGCGTTCCGCGGTCAGGCTTTGCCGCCCTAAGTAACCGCGTGCCACACCTTCCCCTGCAACATACATTTCGCCTGTGATGCCCGGAGGCACAGGCTCAAGCCGGTCATCAAGCACATAGACGTTCAGATCAGGAATGCCGCAGCCGATGAGGCTGTTTGCCTTAAGTTCCGCAATGTTTTTGTCTAATTCAAGATAACTGACGTGCACCGTCGTTTCCGTAATGCCGTACATATTTATGAGCACCGGCTTATCGTCCGGATGGCGGCTGTACCAATCTTCAAGCCGGCCCAGCTCAAGCGCCTCGCCGCCGAAGATGATATATCTGAGTGCGAGCTGCCGCCCCAGTTCTTCGTTTTCTTTTTCCGCATGCATCAGCTGGTAAAACGCTGACGGCGTTTGGTTAAGCACGGTCACCCGCTCTTTCACAAGAAGATCCAGAAACGCTTCCGGCGATCTGCTGATGTCATGCGGCACGACGACGAGACGTCCGCCATGAAGCAAAGGCCCCCACATTTCCCAGACAGAGAAATCGAATGCGTAAGAGTGAAACATCGTCCATACATCATCAGAATTAAAACGATACCAGTGCTGTGTCGACTCAAACAGCCGGATGACATTGCTGTGCGGGATGATGACTCCTTTGGGCACACCTGTTGATCCCGACGTGTAAATGACATAAGCCGGATGAAGCGGTGACAGCGGACAAATCCTGTCTGCGTCAGTCGGGTTCGTGACGGCATATTGCTCAAGTGTTTCTTTTTTCTGCGGGTCATCCAAAATGAAGGACGGCATACCGCTTTCGGCAGGAAACTTACTTGCGCCTTCACGATCGGTAAGCATAAATACAGGCTTGGCATCATGTAACATAAAAGCGATGCGGTCCGACGGATAATCGGGATCAAGCGGCAAATACGCAGCTCCCGTTTTCAGGACGGCTAACAGCCCGACAATCGTATCTAAAGAGCGCGGCAGGGCCAGCGCGACAAACTGCTCCGGGCCGATGCCGCGGGCGATCATCAAATGTGCGAGCTGATTGGCTTTTTGATTCAGCTCTTTATAAGTGAGCCGGCTCTCTTTATATACGGCCGCCGTTTCATCCGGTTTTTCGGCGGCCTGTCTTTCAAACAGTTCAGGCAATGTCTTTCGAGGCTGAGTGTGCTGTTTATTCCGTTTAACCGGCAATAGCTTTCGGCGCTCTTCATCAGAAAGAATCGTTAAGCTTCCGATCGGCTTTTCCGGATGCGATGCGGCATCTTCGAGCAGAAGAAGCAGACGTCCCGCAAGTGCTTCAGCCGTTTCTTTTTTGAATAGGTCCGTGCTGAATTCCAAAAGACCTTCAATACCGGCAGGCGTGCCGTCGTCATGGCGCTGTTCAGCCAATTCCAGCGTCAAATCAAATTTGGACGCTCCGACGCTGCTGATTTGCAGGCTTGTTTCCATGTCCGGAAGGCTGAGTACAGGATCAGGCGTATTTTGGAATGCGAGCATCACTTGGAACAGCGGATGTCTTGACCGGGAACGAACCGGGTTCAATTCCTCCACGAGACGTTCAAACGGCACGTCCTGATGTTCATATGCGGCGAGATTTATCGTCCGGACCCTTTCAAGAAGCTCACAAAAGCTTGGATCTCCTGAGGTATCGGTTCTCAGCACGAGAGTATTAATGAACATGCCCACAAGGTCGCCCAATGCGTCATCACTGCGGCCGGCTATCGGGCTGCCGATCGGAATATCGGTTCCGGCCCCAAGCCGGGTCAGCAGTGCGGAAAGCCCTGACTGAAGCACCATAAACAGGCTTACGCGCTGATTTCTGGCAAGTGAGAGAAGACGGGTATGAAGCTCTTGGCCGATTTTGACCGGAATGACGCCGCCTCTGTAGCTTGATTCGGCGGGTCGCGGAAAATCAGACGGCAGCTCCAGCTGATCCGGTACATTTTCAAGTGTTTTCTTCCAGAAATTCAGCTGGCGCGCTATTAAGCTCTCAGAATCAGATGCGCTGCCTAAAAGCTGCTGCTGCCAAAGCGCATAATCCGCATATTGAACCGCTAGCGGCGGCCATTCAGCTTTTTTGCCTGTTTGGCGGGCGATATAGGCTGCGGATAAGTCACGCATGAGCGGATTCAAGGACCAGCCGTCACCTGCGATGTGATGCAGAAGAACCATCAGCGCATATTCGCCGTCGCCAAGATCAAACAGCTCAGCCCGTACGGCCGGCTCTTTTGCGAGATCAAACCGGTAGCGTGCCGCAGCGGCAAGCATGTCTTGAAGTTCGTTTTCGTCTGCATGTGTCACTGTAAACACGGGACAGGCTTCTTCAGCAGGCAAAATAAGCTGATGAGACGAGCCCTTATTTTCCGGAAAAACGGTGCGCAGGCTTTCATGGCGGCTGACAACATCGTAAAAGGCGTGTTTCAGCGCTGTTTTGTTAAGCTTTCCTGACATACGGACAATCACCGGAATGTTGTAAGTCGGGCTCGGACCTTCAAGGCAGTAGAGAAACCACAGACGCAGCTGCGCGAATGACAGCGGGATATGCTGCGGACGGGCAAACGGCTTAAGCTTTGGCCGCGCGTTCTTTGCAGTGTCCAGCTGTGCGGCGAGCCCGGCAACCGTCGGTGTATCAAACAGACGGCCGATGCCTAGCTCTGCGCCCATCGTCTCCCGGATCCGGCTCATCAGGCGTCCCGCTAAGAGTGAATGGCCGCCCAGTTCAAAGAATCCGTCATCAATTCCGACCCGTGCAAGACCGAGAACCTCGGCAAACAGCTCGCATAATATTTCTTCCTGCGGCGTCCGCGGCCCCCTGTCACTCAGGACAGCGGAAAAATCAGGGGCAGGCAGAGCATTGCGATCGAGCTTCTTATTCGGTGTCAGCGGCAGTTCCTCCAGCTGTACAAATGCGCCCGGCACCATATAATCCGGCAGGCTTTCGCCCATATATGCACGAAGGCCGCCGATATCAAGGGGGTGATCCGCGACAGCATAAGCCGCCAGCCGCTTGTCTCCCGGCTGATCTTCACGGACAATGACAGCGGCCTGCAAAATACCCGGATAGTTCGACAGCACCGTCTCAATTTCCCCTAATTCTATCCTGAATCCGCGGATTTTAATTTGATGATCGGCTCTGCTGATATAATCAAGTGAACCGTCCTCACGCCAGCGCACGAGATCGCCCGTCCGGTACATTCTCGCACCTGCGGGGCCGTACGGGTCGGCAATGAATCTTTCCGCTGTTAAATCAGGCCTGTTAAAATAGCCTCTGGCAAGCCCCTCGCCCGCGATATAAAGCTCACCCGCAACTCCCGGCGGGACGGGCTGCAATGCGGCATCCAGCACATATACCCGCGTGTTCCAAATCGGCTTTCCGATCGGGGGCGCCCCTGTATAGTCTTTTGCAAGCGGCTGTGCGGCCGACCAGATTGTTGTTTCAGTCGGCCCGTACAGATTCGTCACCGTACAGCCTAATTCAAGCAGGGCATGCATTAACGCTTTCGGGAGCGCCTCACCTCCGACAAGCACCTGAAGCGACCGAAGTGAATCCGGTTCATTTGTGACTAATGAATGCCATAATGTTGGCGTTGCCTGCATGATTGAAATACCGTATGAGTGAATCATGTGCGCAAGCGCCTGCGGCTCCTGAATCGTCTCTTTTCGGGCAATGACGCACCCCGCCCCGCTGATGAGCGGAAGGAAGAGCTCAAGTCCTGAAATATCAAACGCCGCAGTCGTAACGGCGAGCAGGCGGTCTTGTCCGCCAAGCGGGAACCTTTCCCGCATGGATAAGAGAAAATTGCTTACGCTTTTTAATGTGACGACAACGCCTTTCGGTCTGCCCGTTGAGCCCGAAGTATAAATGATATAAGCAGGGTTTAAAGGTGAACATTCCGCCTGAGCAGGACCGTCAGCATTTTGACCGGCAATGATTTTTACCGTATCCGGGTCATCAAGAATAATCCTTTTTGCATTGCTGTCTTCCGGCATGCGGCCCGATAATTCCATCGTTGTAATCAGACATGCAGGCTGTGCATCTTTGAGCATGTATGTGATCCGCTCAGAAGGAAAATCAGGATCAAGCGGCAGGTACGCGGCTCCCGTTTTCAAAACAGCCAGCATGCTCACGGCTAAATCCTGTGACCGCGGTAGCAGTAAAGCGGCAAATTGTTCCGGCCCGAGCCCTTTTTGCTTTAACATGCCGGCAAGCTGGTTCGCGCGCCTGTTCAATTCGGCATAGGTGAGCTCTTCGTTTTCCGTGATGATTGCCGGGCGGTGCGGTGTTTTTACGGCCTGGTCGTAAAACAGCTCCGGAAGACTTTTCTGCCTTTCAGGTTTGCACGTGTCATTCCAGCTTTTCAGCACGCGGAGACGTTCGCTTTCAAGCAGAAGATTGAGTGTGCCGATTTTTTGTGTCTGGTCTTTCACAGCTGATTCCAGCAGCAGCAGGAAGCGTTTTTGATGGTTTTCAATATCTTCGGCGCTGTACACTTCCGGATTCGCATCAAAGTCCACACGCAATCCGCTGCCGTCGGCTCTGTCGTAAACGTTAATTGACAAATCATCAACAGGCCCTGCTGATAAGTTATGAACGGTTCCCCGCGCTCCGGCGAAATCAAGCGCGTAATCAAACGGCATCACATTGACTTGCGGACCGAACAGCCTGCGGTTTTCTCCTAATAATTTAAGATCGCGGCGCAGGTCTTCATGGCGATATTTCTGATGACGCCGGATGCTTCGGATTTCTTTTGCCACTTGGCTGACCGTCTCGTGAAAACTCATATCCGGGCGGAGAGAAAGCCGCAAAGGCAGCAGATTCATCACCATACTCGGAATATTCAGTGAAATCGAGCCGATCCGTCCCATCATCGGCAAACCGAGCACGATATCCCCGGCACTTGTCATCCGATGAACATATACAGCTACCGCAGCCGTGACCGCCTCATGCCAGTTCGGAATCGCTTTTACATGCTGTACAGCCGTTTCAGAAAGATAAGCCGTGCTCCTGTGAAAGCTTGTTGACGTTCTCGGCGCTCTTTCCGCCAAGCTGACGACATCAGGTTCATCGGCAAATTTCTCCATCCAAAATTCCCGATCTTTCAGGAATTGATCAGACGCGCGGTACTCTTGATCTTCTTTTACCAGATCCTCCAAAGAGCCGAAGGAGCGCCCGTTATCCGGACGTCCCTCCCGTATTGCGGTGTACATTTGCGCCGTACGCCGTGCCAGCAGTGAAAAACCGTAGCCGTCTATCGCGATGTGGTGAATGCGCTGATACCAGAAAAAGCGTTCCGGTCCGGCTTGGAATAAAATGTCGCGGTACAAGGGCCCGGCCGCCATATCAACGGGCTCAGCCAAATCAGTCTGCATGATTCTGAGTGCAGCCTGCTTCGGATCAGCCGCTGCGCTCACATCTATGACATCAATCGCGGCCTCACAAGAAGGAGCGATCGTCTGTCTCGGTCCGTCTGTTCCCTCTGTGAAGCGGGCGTGTAATGATGCGGCTTCGGTCAGCACACGTTCAAGAGCCGTTTTAAATATGTTCACATCGAGCGCGCCATTTATCTCAACATACTCGCCTGTATTGTAAATCGGATTATCAGGATCAAGCTGCTGCGCAAACCAGATACCGGCCTGTGCGCCTGTCAGAGGCAGCTGTTGTGTATCATGCATTCTATTCTCTCCCTTATAAATAATCTGCATTCGGCAAGACTTTTTGAGATCGGGAAGAAAGCAGTCTCCACCACTCTTCAAGCGTCGGATTCTCCGCCAGTTCCACAAACGTCACTTCAGCTCCGTCACGGCGCCATTGTTCGACAAGGCTCATGATTCTGACGGAGTCAAGGCCTCTGTCCAGCAGGTCTTCCTGATCCGGAATATCGGACGGAGATTCTTGAAGAATCGCCGCAATTTGCTCCCGAACCCGTTCTTTTGTCAATGCGGCGGGTGTCTTCTCTTTTCCGCCAGAAACCGGCGAGCCGCCCAGCACTTCCAGCACTTCGTTTGTCAAAGCCGTGTAAGCGCAGCGCTGGGACGCATATTCGATGGCCATCTTATGTTTTTCTGAAGAAAAGTCAGCTACGGCGTCTCCGATAAAGAAGCTTTGAATATCATCCATAAAAGCTTCACAGGCTGTGACGAGGCAGCCGATGTGTGCGTAAATTCCCGTAATAATGAGCTGATCTCTGCCCTTTTCACGCATGATATCAAGGAGATTCGTCCGTTTAAACGCGCTGTATCTCCACTTTGTGAGGACAATGTCCTGATCTTCGGGGGCAAGCTCCGGAATGACCTTTTCTTCATAAGGACCGCTTTTAAGTCCCGGCCCCCAAAAATCCGTCAGCAGGGCGCGGTCTGCCGGGTCTTGGCTGCCCGGCTGCGCGGTGTACACCACCGGAATGCCGAGCGCTTTGCATTGCTCTTTTATTTTCTTGATATTCTGAGCCGCCTCCGTGATCGGAGCCTTCCCTTTCTCAAAAGCATCGACGAAATAATTCTGCATGTCATGGATTAAAAGCACCGCACGTTTCGGGTTCAGCGTCCACGATACTTTATTTTCAGGCATATCTGACGCTGTCGGCAGCGCATATGCGGGAATAGCCGGTATAGCCAATATAAACACTTCCTTTTTATGATTGTTTGATTTCAGCAGGCTTCAATTTTTGGGCGATTGTTTCGCGAAGGTCCTTTTTGCTGACCTTGCCGACGCCGGTTTTTGGGAAAGAAGCGATAAATTCAACCCGGTCGGGAATTTTATATGCCGCCAGCCCTCGCTCCCGTAAAAACGCTTTCAGCTCTCCCGGTTTCGGCGCTTCTCCTTTCGGAATGACGAACACACAGGACCGCTCTCCGAGAAAATCATCCGGCATTGAAACCATGGCCGCATCATGAACGGCAGGATGAGCCAGAAGGTGATTTTCCACCTCTTCAGCGGCAATCTTTTCGCCGCCCCGGTTGATTTGATCTTTCGCGCGTCCTTCGACGATGATATAACCGTCCGCCGTCAGTTTGACGAGATCGCCGGTCTGATAAAAGCCGTCGTCTGTGAATGATCTTTTATTATGTTCAGGCGCTTTATAATATCCGCGAATCGTGTAAGGGCCGCGTGTGAACAAATGTCCGGTTTCCCCGGGAGCCACGTCCCGTCCGTCATCATCTAAAACCCGCACTTCATCAAATGGTGACATCGGTCTGCCTTGCGTATTGACAATGATCTCCTCGGGATCATCCAGTCTCGTATAATTCACCAATCCTTCCGCCATTCCGAAAACCTGCTGAAGAGTGCATCCGAAAGCGCTTTTCACACGGCGGGCCGCTTCCGCGCTGAATTTGGCGCCTCCAACCTGAAGCACTTGAAGGCTTGATAAATCATCACGTCGCGAAGCGGATGCTTCCATCCACACCATTGCAAGCGGCGGGACGAGCGCTGTAATCGTGACACGTTCTTTTTCAATTAACGGGAAGCAGTCATCCGGACTCGGCGCAGGTGACAGAACAACCCGTCCCCCAGCATATAAAGTTCCCAGCACACCGGGTGAGCTGAGCGGATAATTATGCGCTGTCGGCAAAGCGGCTAAATAAACGCTGTGATGATCCAAGCCGCATATTTCCGCACTGAGGCGCAGACTGTATATGTAATCATCGTGTGTCCTCGGAATCAGCTTGGACAGCCCCGTACTGCCTCCTGAAAGCTGTAAAAAGGCGACTTCCGCCGGGCTGACGTCTTCCAGCTGGACGGGCTCTCTATGCAGGCTGCTCAGTTCCTGAAATTCCTCAGCCTCGCCGGCCACAATGACATGCGCCAAAGCCGGAAGTTTGTCTTTCACCTGTCTGGCAAGCGTTCTGTAATCAAAGCCTGAATGCGTATCAGGAATGATGTATGCTTTCGCCTCCGCAAACTCGCAGAAATACGTAATCTCACTGCTTCTGTGAGAAGGCAGCGCGAAGACGGGCAGCGCCCCGAGCCGGAACAGCGCAAAAATCACTTCAAAAAACTCAGCGATATTCGGCAGCTGAACGACAACGCGGTCTTCCTTTTGAATTCCGAGCTTGTGCAGTCCCGCAGCCAAACGGTCGGCCCTTTCATCCAATTCTTTGTAGGTCCAATGTACACCTTTACACGTCACGGCAGTTTGATCTCCGTATAAAGCCGCGCGCTCTTTCAGCATCCCTCCGAAAGTTTCACCCTTCCAGCAGCCGTCTTTGCGGTATTTGTCAGCCCATTCTTCCGGCCATGGCGTAAATCCAGTCAGCACGATCTGTTTCCTCCTTTTTTACATCTCATCTTGATAAAGCCCCATCGCCCGGAGCATGGTGCGGAATTTCGCCGATGTCTCGTCCAGTTCGTCCTGCGGCTTTGATCCGGCGACAATCCCGGCACCCGCAAAGAGCCGGAGAGACCTTGTTTCCGCTTCGGCGCAGCGGAGTGCGATAATCCATTCTCCGTCACCTTCAGCATCACACCAGCCCGCCATTCCCGTGTAGAAATTGCGGTCAAACGGCTCAATATTTTGAATCGCTTCTCTCGCCGCATCCGTCGGCGTTCCGCATACAGCGGGCGTCGGATGAAGAGCGATGGCCAGCTCAAGCGATGTCGTTGACGGGTCACTAAGCTCTCCCTTCACCTCGGTGGACAAGTGCCACATCGCCTCAGTTTTAATGAGTGACGGTTTTTCCGGCACATCAAGCACACGGCAGAACGGTTTAAGTGCGGCGGCAACTGCGGCAACGACTACGGCATGTTCATGCAGGTCTTTAGCTGATTGCAGAAGTTCCTCCGCTCTTCTCTGATCCTCAGCGGGATCTGTGCTTCGCGGTCTGGAACCTGCCAGCGGATTGGACAAAATGGATGTTCCGTTTTTCGACAGAAGCAGTTCAGGACTCGCGCCGAAAAGCGTTTTTCTTGTTTCTGAGGTCCCCGTCACATCTGCAGCGAATGTATAGCCGCGCGGGTTGTGCTGCGCCAAATGCTTGACGGCCTGGGGAATGTCGATATCTCTTTCAGCGGTCAGATGCAGCGTCCTTGACAGTACAATCTTGCTGAGCGGACCGTCCGTAATGTTTAAAACGCCTTGTACCACACCGCTCATAAAGTCCTCAGGGTCAGGAACGGGCCGGATGTCATATGTATTCGCTTGGGGTTTTTCTGCGGAAGCTTCCGTAAACGAAAGCGGCCCTGCCGTTAGGACGGCTTTCGGTACAAAAAGCCGCGAAGCTTTTCTCCCGTCAAACGGAATGGCGCCGGCCGCAATCGGATGTTTGATGCCGGCTTGCTTTGCCTCAAGAAGCGTCTGTCTCACACGTTCAGGCAGTGAGTCCAGCTGATTCTCCGCGTCTGCATCCGGCACTTTTGCAAACACACCTTCTGCAAGGAGCGTACTTTTCGGGGAAGCTAAAAAGAACGCTCCGGGCTTGTAAGCGTCCAGCACCTCTTTTGCAGACACTTCCGTCAATAAATGTTGATTTGTCATGATTGTCCCTCCTTCTCGTTACATCAAATGCCTAAAGTAGCGCCGCCATCCACGCATAAATCATGCATCGTGATATGGCTTGCCTGTTCAGAGGCCAGAAACAAAACGGCATTTGCAATATCAGAAGGCTTTGCCAGCTTTTGAAGCGGAATTCCCGTTTTATATGTATCAAGCGAACCTCTGATAACGTCCTGTGCTCCGTTTTCATCCCGCCACAGCGCACGCTGCATGTCGGTTTCCGTTGAGCCGGGAGATACGATGTTGCAGCGGATATGATAGGCCGCAAGCTCCAGCCCGAGGCATTTCGTAAACATGACGGCTGCCGCTTTCGACGCCGCATAAGCCGCCATGGAAGCACGCGGAACTCCGGCTGCATTTGAACCGACCGTTACGATGGCGCCTTTTTTCCGCTCCATCATGTATCGGCTGACAGCCCGTGACACATGAAATACACCGGTCGTATTAACTGAAAATGTTTGATCCCACTCTTCATCACTGAGGGAATGCACCGGCCCTGGCCGCAGCACGCCCGCAACGTTCGCCAATATTTCAATAGGACCCATGTCGCGTTCAACGGCGGCGATGATATCATTGACAGCCGCACTGTCTGATACATCTGCTGCGAAAGCCTGCGCCTGCACGCCTTTTTCCCGGAGTCTGTCAGTAAGCCCCCGAAGCAGGCCTTCATTCTTATCTATAGCAGCCACATTTACGCCTTGTTCAGCAAGGGCAAGCGCTGTTGCTTCTCCAATGCCTTGAGCGGCGCCGGTGACAACCGCCGTTTTCCCTCTCATTCCCAATGCGTCCATATTATCATTCCCTTCCTATATTGATAATGATTATCATTATCAATTATGATTCAAGACAATCATATCCAAATCAAAACACTCCGTCAATTAGAAAATTAGAATCAGCCGTATTTAGTTCGAAGGGCCTGTTTTTCTCAGGCAGGAGAATACGGGGTATGCGGCCCTCCCGGATTCAGGCAGAAACGCAGGGCTCTGCTGATTAAAACGGGCAGGACAGAGATATGGCCCTCTCCTTCAAACTCGCGGTATTCAGCGCGTACTCCGCCACCTTCAAACTCAGATAGTACAGAATACAGCGCCTCTGCGTGCTGCGGAATTCTGCTTTTATGTGTCTTTTCAATTTCTCCCGCTGCCAGCAGTACGCTGACTTGAAGATTGTCCTCAGAGAGCCGGTCTGACAAACGCTCCGCTTCTTCCTGAATGAAACGTTTGTTCCAGTGAATTGACGGACTCCCGGCAACATAGGTCTGGAACATGTCCGGTCTCGTCAAAAGCACTTGCAGCACAAAAAGACCGCCCAGCGAATGGCCGAAAATCGTCTGCCTGTCTCTGTCGATCGGATAATCCCACTCCACCGCGGGCTTTACTGCTTCTTCTATAAATGCCAGAAACGCTTCCGCTCCACCCTGTTCGGGCCACGCCGCGCCGCGCGGATGCACCGGCAGTTCTGATTCAGAGAGCGGCATCGTAAAATCACTGTGGCGTTCGGCGGAAAACGGCTGATCAGTCGGGTAGCCGATTCCGACAATCACCGCCGGGACAACGCCTGTTTTTTCCGGCCGGCGGCTTTGCATCCGCAACGCTTCGGCCATTGTACCGAACACGGAATTCGCATCAAGCAGATAGATGACGGGAAAGCCGGATGGAGGCGGTTCTTCCTGAGGAAAAGAGACGAAGATACGATACGTACGGCCTCCTTTTGAACGCATTTCTCTTACTTCTGTACCCGGAATCGCGTATCGTCCGGCCTGCGCGAAACCCCGCTTTGTTTGTTTTCCGTCCATTATGAGTTCATCCCCTCTATGACATTCGCTCCGCTTATTGATAATGATTTTCAATATCAAAAGACACCTCAAATAATAGGTTTTTTGCCAAACAAAGTCAATGGATTTTGGATATAAAAAAAGCACCTTATTTCAATAAGGTACCTAAGAACTATATGATGATATGTGTTTAATCCCATGTAAAGCGCTGATTTTTCCATGGATCTCCCCTCATATGGTAGCCGTTTTTCTCCCAAAAGCCGGGGTGGTTTTCCTTTGTGAACTGAATGCCGCGCAGCCATTTGGCGCTTTTCCAAAAATAAAGATGGGGGAAAACGCCTCTGAGCGGATAGCCGTGCTCGGGCGTTAACGGCTCGCCGTTATGCGCATATGCAAGCAGGGATGTCTCCCGCGTAAAATCAGAAAGCGGCAGATTGGCCGTCCAGCCCTCTTCAGCGTGCAAAATGACGAAACCGGCTTCTTTGTGCACACCCGCTTTCTCAGCGATGTCTTTCGCGCGTATGCCCTGCCAGACGTTATCAAGACGGGACCAGCCCGTAACGCAATGAATATCATTTTTCAATTCGGCTTTCGGAAAGGCTTTAATATCTTCAAAGCTTAACAGCATAGGACGGTCGACAAGCCCGTACACCTGCAGGTTCCATTTTGACATATCTTCATAATAAGGAACATTTCCGGCGTGAAGCACGGGAAACTTCGTTGTGACATTTTGGTTTGGCGGAATCCGATCCGACTGTCCTGTTTGTTTCGTTTTCCCGAAAAACATAGGGCTCCCTCCATTTAGTAAACCTATATAAAATTCGTGTTGACAATTAATTATCCTTCGATTACGCTAATCAGGTACAAGTGTAAGGGGGAAAAACAAATGAAACAACGCAACCTTCGCGCGGGCGATATGGCGCTTATCGGCATGTTTGCCGCACTGATGGCCATCGGCGCCAACATTACATCAATGGCTCCCTTTTTGCAAGTTGCGGGAATTCCGCTCTCGCTGCAGCCTTTCTTTTGCCTGTTAGCCGCGATGCTTCTCGGCGCAAGACGGGCCGCCATTGCAATGACGGTATACGCATTGGCCGGACTCGCGGGGGCTCCCATCTTCGCCCAATTCTCAGCAGGCTTTGCGCCGTTTATCGGAAAGAGCGGGGGATTTATTCTCGCTTACATCCCGGCGGCATTTGCAGCAGGCTGGCTGCTGGAAAAGACAAAAGAACCCGGCCGTCTGCATTATGCATGGGCCTCTTTGATCGGTACCGCGGTCATTTATCTCATTGGCACGACCTATACGTATATTGCGCTGAAATTATGGCTTCATGCCCCGATCAGCTACGGAATGGCCTGGTTTTATATGATTTGGTTTTTCATAAAAGATATCATTTTAGCACTGTTATTGGCATCTGTCGCGCCTGCCATTTACAGGTCCATTCATAAAGCGACGGGCTTCAATCGAAATCCGGCGTAAGTTTTTTCAGCATTCAAAAAGGCTCCCCTTTCCGGGAGCCTTTTTTTACAGGACAACTGCGGCAATCCAGCCGAATATGACAAGCGGAATGTTATAGAAAATAAATGTCGGGACGCACGTATCCCAAATGTGGTGGTGCTGTCCGTCGGCGCTGAGGCCTGACGTCGGCCCGAGCGTACTGTCACTTGCAGGAGAACCCGCATCACCGACCGCGGCGGCCGCTCCGATTACGGCGATCGTCGCCATCGGGCTGAATCCGAGCTGAGCGCACAGCGGAACAAATATAGTCGTAATGACCGGGACGGTTGCAAATGACGATCCGATTCCCATTGTGATTAATAAACCGACGATCAGCATCAGGAGCGCGCCTAACGATTGGCTGTGGCCGATAAAGCCTGTTGATGCTTTGACCAAGGAAGCCACATCCCCCGTTTTGTTCAATACATTTGAAAAACCGGCCGCAACGAGCATAACAAAACCGATAAAGGCCATCAGAATCATACCGTCTGTGATCAGCTTATCCGCTTCATTGCGCTTCATGACTCCGCTGATAAACAGCGTAAACAAGCCGGCGAGCGCGCCCATGATCATGCCTTCCACTCCGAGCACCTGTGACAGGTAGAGCTGAACGGCAAGCGACACGGCAATGGAGAACAGAGCGATCGCAATGCTTTTTTTCGTATAAGGAGAAGACGATAATCCGGCAATCTCCTTCGTCTCATATTTCTTCGGTTTCCGGAAGACGATGACGGATAAAATTAAACCGACTACCATCCCCGCTGTCGGGATGATTAAAGCATACGGGATATCACTGAGCGGCACCTTTAAACCGGCTGATGCCATATTATCTCTCAGCATCCCCTGGAAAATCTGTCCGAAACCGACAGGCAGAACGATGTACGGCGCAGTCAGTCCGAATGTCATCACACACGCGACCAGCCTGCGGTCCATTTCAAGTTCGTTAAATATTTTTAAAAGCGGCGGAATTAATACCGGAATAAACGCAATGTGAACGGGCACCACGTTTTGCGAGAAACAGGATATGATTAAAATAATCAGCACGATTAACACTTTAGACAGTGCTTTTTTCCGCGAATCTTCCTTTTTACCGATTAGTTTGACAGACGCTTCGACCATTGCATCGGGAAGCCCCGTCTTTGTCAGCGCCGCGGCAAATGCTCCGAGCAGCGCGTAGCTGACCGCGACGGTTGCATTTCCGCCGAGACCGTCCGTAAAAGCCTTCACCGTCTCTCCGAGGCCTAAGCCCCCTGTCAGTCCGCCGGCAAGCGCTCCGATCATTAAAGCTATAATAATATTGACACGCAGCAGGCTTAAGACGAGCATAAGCAATACTGCGACAACAACAGCATTCATTGATGAGTCCCTCCAAAAATCCTTTAGTTTGCTAATGTAGTAGATAATTAAAGTTAACATACATTCCGCGCTTTAGTCAACTAAAGATTTTGGAAATCAAAAAACCCGCTGCATCAAGGCAGCGGGTGCTGTTATCTTTCAGGCGTAAACCGCTCAGTCAAAACGGCCAGCGTCCTTGCCATGACGCCTGTTGCGCCGGCAGGGCCGAAGCATGTCGCTTTATTCGCCGTCGCGGTTCCCGCAATGTCGAGATGAACCCACGGGGTGTTTTCCGCGAATTCACCAATGAATGTGCCCGCCATAATCGCGTGGCCTTCTCTACCCGGCGAATTGTTCAAATCAGCCATCTGACTGTTTCTCACGCGTTTTTTATCTTTTTCTGTAATCGGAAGCTGCCAGATCGGCTCTCCGGATTCCTTCGCCGATTCTGCCACCTGCTTATAAAATCCGGCGTGATTGGTCATGGCGCCCGTCATTTCGTTTCCTAAGGCGACAATGACACCGCCCGTTAACGTTGCGACGTCTACGAGGACAGAAGCTCCATGCTGCTTGGCATATGTGATGCCGTCGGCAAGCACGAGGCGGCCTTCCGCATCGGTGTTCAGAATCTCAATGGTTTTTCCGCTGAGCGAGACGATGACGTCATCCGGCTTCATGGCATCAGACGAGATCATGTTGTCCGTAGACGGAATGACGGCTAGCACGTTTTGTTCAGGCCGCAGTTCGCCGATAATTTCCATTGCGCCCAATACCGAAGCGGCCCCTCCCATATCGCTTTTCATGCCGACGATGCCGGTTTTCGGCTTAATTGAATATCCGCCGGTATCAAAGGTAATTCCTTTTCCGACCAGGCCGATGACATCTTCCCAATAATCTTTGCCCTGATACTTCAGAACGATCATTTTCGGCGGTTCGGATGAGCCTTTGTTAACGGCTAGCAGCCCGCCCATTCCGAGCTCTTCCATTTCTTCTTTTTCTAAAATTTCACACTCAAAATCATATTTTGCCGCAAGCTCAGCTGCATATGACGCCAAATCGGTGGCCGTCAGCATATTTCCCGGCATGTTCACAAGCGTGCGGGCTGAATTCGTCCCTTGGCCGTATGCCGCGCCGACGTTCAGGCCGGCCTGCACTTCCCTCAAGTCTTCTTCGGTCACGGCGCAGACGGAAGTCAGTTCCTGATCCGGCTCATTCGATTTATGTTTATAATCCTGCACCTCATAAACCGCAAGCAGACAGCTTTCCGAAAGCGCATGAGCGGCATCGGCGGCAGGCACTTCACCGGAGACGAACGTATCAAGCAGAACGGATACTTCTTGTTTTTTATCTTGGTGAATCTGCTGAAACACGCGTGCGAAGCATTCTTTCGCATCTTCAAACGAATAATCCGCTTCCCTTCCCAAGCCGATAAAGTAAATACGTTTCATACCCGTCGCAGCCGGAGGGTATACTTTTGATACACGATTGCGTTTGGCAGACACATCACCGTCCTTTAACAGCTGTGTCAAATGTCCGTCCAGTTTATCATCCAATTCCTTCGTAAATCCGCTCAGCATGCTTTTTTGAAAAAGACCGATGACAAGGGTTTCGGGATGCCGCAATTGATCAGATGCATAAAACATGAGTACACACTCCTTATGTGGGTATTTGTTATGTAAAGTGGTATAATGAAAAAACATTTTTCCATTGATTTTATTTTACCAAACTAAGGGCGTTTTCTGCAGTTTTTCGATATGATCGGACTTTCGCAGATACAGAAAGGATGTCGCATATGGATGTATTTATGAATTTTCCTTTACTGGCGAGTTTTGCTGCCATTATTTTTGCCCAAGTTGTAAAAGTGCCTATTCAATTTATCGTATCCAAAAAACTTGACTGGTCTCTTGTGACGAGCACCGGCGGCATGCCGAGCTCCCATTCCGCCGCCGTCACCGCGCTGTCAACCGGAGTCGCTTTAGAACAGGGACTGGACTCGCCTCTGTTTGCAGTCGCCGCGATTTTCGCCGTCATCACGATGTTTGACGCTACCGGTGTCAGGCGGCATGCGGGTGAACAGGCGACGGTCATTAATAAACTGGTCATCGACTTTAATCGGTTTGTCAGCGAAGCGAAGGACTTTCAGAAAGCGGAAGAGAAAGAAAAACAGAAGAAACTGAAAGAACTGCTCGGCCATCAGCCGATCGAAGTGTTCTTCGGCGGCGTCACCGGCATTGTACTGACACTGATTTTAAATTATTTCTTTATGTAAAAAACGCTTCAGCGGATGCTGAAGCGTTTTTATTCTTTTACCGTTTTGTATTGATTTCTGAAGACTTGAAGTGACTTTGTTTCGTTCAGCTTTACAAGTTCGTCCTCGGTCACTTTGCCGTTCCCTTTTTTAACAATGTAGACATCAAGTGTTTTTTTGCCCCAGTTGTTATAGACGTCCTTTACGGTGTCAAAGTAGAGATCCAGACGGCTGCCTTTAATTTTCGAGCCGGTATCGGCGACAACCCCGTATCCATAATTCGGTATAAACAGAATCGTCCCGATCGGGAAAACAGACGGATCGGCAGCCACAGTTGAATATAAATCGCGTTTGACCTTCACGCCTGAATATGTAATTCCATACTGCGGATGGCCCGGAGATTTCCCCGTAGATTCCGCTCCTGCGGTATAACCGGTGGCCGTCACCTTTTTTGACGGATAGCGTTCCCAGTCAAAAGCTTCTTCCAGCGGTTTTACCTTGCCTGATGCCTGCTTTTCCGGCTGATTCTGTAAGGACTGAAACGGAGTGCCGATGTTTTTCAAAACAGCGCCGCGATGTTCCGTCATCCAATTTGTCAGATCCTTTGCTTCAACACCCGTTATGGAAAAGTATGTCGCATGGCATGCGCCCAAAAAAAGCGCGATCATGAATACGCGTCTGATTATCGTCAATCTGAAATCACTCTCCTCCGAGTCAGTGTTCCCAACCCGGTGAGGTGCTATACAAAAAGCGCCGAGGCACAAAAAAAGCTTTCTTTGAATAAGAAAGCGGCTTAAAACATTTGATATCCTCTTTTTCTCAGCGCCTTTATGGCAATGCCTGACATGATCGCTCCCGCCAGTCCGCCTGCCAAAATCACGACATCCGCAGCCGCTAATGACATGATCCGCTGAAACAGGCTTTGAAATGATTCCCCCGGCGCCTGCACGTAACTGATCATCTTTTTATTACTGATAATGAAAAGGCATACAATCGGATAGACAACAGCCATAATCCACGACATTCTCAGCAGCATGTTCAACAGAAAGCCAATGCCGAAAAACAGTACGAAAAATAGTACGATTGAGATCAGAACCACCGGCAAACTAATCACAAACATCCACCCCCTACAGCACTTTCAGTGTACCTCGGGGGCGGTAAAAAAGTCAACGTATGGAAAATTCAGCGTCTCTCTTTGCCGCTTCCCTGGCAGGAGGGACATGTTTCGGAGCCGCCAAGAAGCAATTGAAAATACCCTTTACCTGAGCAGAACGGACACGCCGCCGTGCTTTTTGCTGTCGTTTTCATGCGGATCACCCTTTTTCTTAATTTTCTGATAATATATCATATTTACTTGTCAAGCACCAAGTCAGAATATGTAACGAATCATTTCATGTAAGCGGAAACATTCGTTTTTTTCTCTTACATGCTTTATATAACGCTCTTTTTTGAAAGAAGAAAAAACCCGCTCCTGCGGGTTTTTCAGAAGAATTTAAACTTCCCTTTTTTCAGTGTCAGGCCGAGTCCGCCGATCATAAATAACGAACGGTTGTCAATGACCTTTTTCATAAAGGACGCCGGCGTGCCTTTGAGCTTCCTGCCGTATACGACACCGACCGCGTTATGCTCACCGAGGGAGGCGACGGTTCCTTTAATGTCCGGCTTGAACTCTTCAAGCTGGCCTCCTTTAATCAGACGGCCCAGGTTTTTGGCCACGGTTTCTCCTTGCTGCATCGCGATCTGAGCAGTCGGCGGGTACGGCCGTTCCGTCTCTTCATTAATAAAGAGCGAGCTGTCGCCGAGAATAAAAACGTTATCATGGCCGGGCGCCCGAAGATCGGGATTGACTTTGACGCGGCCGCGCATATTTTCAAAACCCGCTTCCTCCACGATCGGATGTCCGCGTACGCCTGCGGCCCAGACAACGGTCTGCGATTTGATTTCTTCAGGCTCTTCATCCTTCTTGCCGACTGTGACACCGTCCGCGCGGCATTCTTGAACCGCCGTGCCGATTTTAAACTCAACACCCTTGCTCTCAAGGTATTGAACGGCGTAATCGACAAGCTCCGGGTCAAATCCCGGCAGAACCGTCGGAGCGGCTTCGACGCAGACGATCCGGACGAGACTTTCATCTATATCATAATTTCTGCATAACTCCGGCTTGCGGTTCGCAAGTTCGCCGAGAAATTCAATTCCCGTAAAGCCCGCTCCGCCGACGACGATGGTTAAGCGGTCGGGGCGTTTTTCGGCCTCCGTATTGTATGTCGCAAATTGGAGCTCAATATGCTCTTTCAGCTGACGTGACGTATTAATATTAGCGATCGGAAAGGCGAACTCTTTTAAGCCTTTAATCCCGAATGTTTCAGGGACGGCGCCCAGCCCGATAACGAGATAATCATAAGGGATGTCCCCTTGTGAAAGCGTCACCTTTTTATTTTGCACATCTATTGCTTTTACGGTATCCTGCACAAATTTGACCCGTGAATCATTAATTACATCTTTCACTTGATATCTGCAGCGGTCATGGTGGAGCGTTCCTGCGCTCGCTTCATGCATCCATGTCGTTTCATAATGATAATTGTGTTTATTGACCAAAGTGATTTCGGCGTCATTTGCCCCGATATGCTTCGGAAGCCTTGTTACTGTCATTAATCCACCATAACCTGCACCTAAAACCACGATTTTGGGTTTATTCAATGCCATCACATCCACCTTCTTTTTTTTGCTGTTAGACGCATAATCAAATCAACATTTGTATTAGCTTCAGCTTATTGGCGGGATTTTATGAAATGAATTATAAATTTTTTAGAAAACCGCACATGTCTGCATATCACCATACTATCCGGAAGCATCGGAAAACATTCAGGAAAAAACAGATTGGAATTTGTCCCCATATTAGCGGCAGGCGCAATTTTTTTCAAGAATGAAGCGGCCGGGCGGTTTTCGGCACTCGTCATCCTTTCAAATTCTATGTTATAATTAATAACAATTTTCAATTAGGAGGCAATTTGGTATGCAAGAGGATTCAAAGGTTTATGATATTACGGTCATCGGCGGCGGCCCGGTCGGCCTGTTTACCGCTTTTTACGGGGGGATGAGACAGGCGAGCGTCAAAATCATTGAGAGCCTGCCTCAGCTTGGCGGCCAGCTCAGCGCGCTGTACCCTGAAAAATATATTTATGATGTAGCCGGATTCCCGAAAATCCGCGCCCAAGAACTTGTGAACAACTTAAAAGAGCAAATGGCAAAGTTCGATCAGACCATCTGCTTAGAGCAGGCCGTTGAATCTGTTGAAAAACAGGCTGACGGTGTGTTTAAGCTTGTCACGAATTCAGAAACGCATTATTCAAAAACGGTCATTATCACCGCGGGAAACGGCGCGTTTAAGCCGAGAAAGCTTGAGCTGGAATCAGCGGAGCAATATGAAGGCAAAAACCTGCACTACTTCATTGACGACCTCAATCAATTCGCAGGCAGACGCGTTGCCGTTCTGGGCGGCGGCGATTCCGCTGTTGACTGGGCGCTCATGCTTGAGCCGATCGCCAAAGAAGTCAGCATCATCCACCGCCGTGATAAATTCCGCGCGCATGAGCACAGTGTCGAAAACCTGCACAATTCTAAAGTCAACGTGCTGACACCGTTTGTTCCGGCTGAACTTGTCGGTGAAGACCGGATCGAACAGCTCGTTCTCGAAGAAGTGAAAGGCGACCGCAAAGAAATCATTGAAATTGATGACCTGATCGTAAACTACGGCTTTGTTTCTTCCCTCGGCCCGATTAAAAACTGGGGTCTTGAAATCGAGAAAAACTCCATCGTCGTCAAAAGCACGATGGAAACCAATATCGAAGGCTTCTTTGCCGCCGGAGATATCTGCACATATGAAGGCAAAGTCAAGCTGATCGCGAGCGGTTTCGGCGAAGCTCCGACAGCCGTGAACAACGCGAAGGCTTACATGGACCCGAAAGCGCGCGTCCAGCCTCTGCATTCTACAAGCATGTTTGAAAAATAATAAAAAAAGAGTCTGTGTCCTGCCGGCACAGACTCTTTTTTATTTAAAGATCCACATATAATTCATGACGGTTCCGACAACGAGCGCAATCACAAGCGCCGACACGACCCAAATCGTGCCTAAAATAATCCGGTCCTGAATTTTCTGGGCTTTCGGGCTGTGCCCGGGCTGTTTTTGTTCCACACCGGCCCCTCCCTTCTTTGCAAATCTATCTATCGTAACAAATGTCTTACAACACACAATACTACTATGATAACCAAACTGCAAAAAGATGACAAGCTGACGGCGTATGAGGCAGCATGAAATCATTTGACATTCCTGACAAAACAAAGTACATTATAAAAAGACGAACATTTTATTTAATTATAATTTTATCATTCGCTTTTAGGGGTGTTATTTATGGAAAATGTATTTGATTACGAAGATATTCAGCTGATTCCTGCAAAATGCATTGTGGACAGCCGATCTGAATGTGATACATCAGTTACATTGGGCGGACACACATTTAAACTTCCGGTCGTACCGGCCAACATGCAGACGATTATAGATGAAAACATCGCGGCCTGGCTCGCTGAAAACGGGTATTTTTATATCATGCACCGCTTCGAGCCGGAAAAACGCCTGGCCTTTGTCCAGGATATGAAAGCACGCGGACTGATTTCCTCGATCAGCGTCGGCGTGAAAGACAACGATTATGAATTCATCCGCGAGCTGAAAGCACAGGAGCTTGTACCGGATTATATTACTATTGATATCGCGCACGGCCATTCCAATGCCGTGATCAGCATGATTCAATTTATTAAAGAACATGTGCCGGAAAGCTTTGTCATTGCAGGGAATGTCGGGACGCCTGAAGCTGTACGGGAACTGGAACGCGCGGGCGCTGACGCAACAAAAGTGGGGATCGGGCCCGGGAAAGTATGCATCACAAAAATTAAAACCGGCTTCGGAACCGGCGGATGGCAATTAGCCGCGCTTCGCTGGTGTGCAAAAGCGGCAAGCAAACCGATCATTGCTGACGGCGGCATCCGCACGCACGGCGATATTGCGAAGTCCATCCGTTTCGGCGCGTCTATGGTCATGATCGGATCATTATTCGCCGGCCACGAAGAATCACCGGGGCAAACAATCGAAATCGACGGCAAGCTGTACAAAGAATATTTCGGCTCCGCTTCCGAATTTCAAAAAGGCGAAAAGAAAAACGTCGAGGGCAAAAAAATGCATGTTGAGCATAAAGGATCTCTGCAGGATACGCTGATTGAAATGGAGCAGGATCTGCAGTCTTCCATCTCTTACGCCGGGGGCAATAAACTCGAAGCCATCCGCAATGTCGACTACGTGATCGTAAAAAACTCAATTTTCAACGGCGACAGATTTTAACACACAGCAGAGCCGCTCGAAAATAAAAAAATGACATTCAACATGAATGTCATTTTTTTATTAAATACCAAAATAAAGAGCCGCACTGGCCAACAGATTAATCACAAAAATAAACAAAAAGATGTAACGGATGAATTTATTTTGCACCGGAGCAAATATAAAGAGATACAGTCCTGCCACTCCAAAAGTAAGAACAGGAAACAGCCACTCAAAGGATAAAGAAATGATATAACCGATAATCATAACAATCGGCACACCGATTAATGATAATTTACTTCTCATATGATTTCTGCCCCTTTTACTTAAAAATTGGTGTGATGTAAGCTTCAATAATGGCAGCGGCGATCAGCAGACAAATAATAAGCAGCACCAATATTCCGATATGCCTGAACATTGAAGCCATTATCTTTTTTTCCTTAGAAAAACACAGCCTGATGACCAAATCAACGCCTTTAAAACCAATGGCGCCACTCAATAATAACGCAGGAACTTCAAATATACCATGAGGAATTAGCAGTAAAAAAATCTGATAAAAAGGAACCCCGCTATGCAGATTTTCGAGAATAGAGCCGCTTAAAATAAACCCGTTGGTGAATAAATAAAAGATTGAGGTCAACCCAAAAGTAAAAAAACCTGCCGCTAAAAACAGACAAGCGATTGCATTATTCTTTAACAATTCAACTGCGCCTGACGAGCCATTATAAGACGCTGATGATACAAAGTGATCGGTAAAAACCGCAGCGATTGCACCGCCTGAAAAAAACAGCAATGACGCGGTTAACGGAATGGCGGACGTTCTGATTGCCGGCAAAATGCGGTTCATCATGTATAGATACGCTCAGCCATTTCTTCGATTTCTTCTAATGAATGCTCGGATGACTGATACTCTGCCGCAAAAACGCCGTCATGGATAATACCGATCGTATCGCACAACGAATGCGCCAGTTCCAGCAGGTGAGTCGATAACAGGACCGTATTCCCCTGTTTGACGTACTCCTTCAATAACGTCCGTATCGTTTTGCCGCTGATTAAATCAATGCCCGTCAGCGGCTCGTCAAGGATTAAGATCTTAGGCTGATGAATGAGCGCGGCAGCGATTGATAATTTTTGTTTCATTCCGTGTGAATAGGTTTTAATCAGCTGATTTCCGTCTTGTGAAAGCTTCAGCGTCTCTAACATATTCTTTATATAATCATTTGTCCGCTGAGACGGCACTTGAAACATCTCCGCTGTAAAACGCAAGTATTCGACTCCCGTTAAATAATCATATAAAAAGGCATGGTCGGGCACAAAACCGATATCAGCCGATATTTGCCCTCCCTCTTCTGAATCTATTTCTTTACCGTCAATCACGACGCAGCCTGACGTCGGTTTAAGCAGGCCCGAAATGATTTTCAAAGTCGTTGTTTTCCCGACTCCATTGGTCCCGAGCAAAGCGTAGATTGAGCCTTTTTTCACCTCAAAGGAAATATCCTTTAACACCTGTTTTTCACTATAGTTTTTTTGTATATTCACTAATTTAATCATTGTTCGCAAACCTTTCCGCCATATTAATTCTGCGAAGAAACAGAAACATGACTCCATAGTTTAATAGTGTGAACAGGACAAATATACCTGATGCAGAATGAATAAGCAGCGTTTCAAGTTCCGGCTTTTTATAAATAAAATATGACGTGATCGCAGCAATTTGAAGCGACACAATGAAAATCAAAGAACCGTATAAGTTGTTGTACGTCTTTGCTTTCCCGGCTTCTCCGATTTCGTACAGATGCTCCCAGTTTTTTTTAGGGTACAAGGCGGTGCTTGAAATCTGGACAAGACTGTATAAAAAACCCGAACATAAAAATACAATAAACAGGTAGACCGTCAGCGCAGCGGAGGACGGAAAAAACACCGTAATCAAAATGGTCATGATGAATGAATAGATAAGAGCCGCAAGATTATAAATACATACTTTCGGAAACACGAGCTGCCACGCATGTTTGATATTCCGGTGAAACAGATGCTGATTTTTCATTTCTCCGTCAACGGATAATACGGTTTTGAGCGCGTCCCCGACGAGCTGATACGAAAAGTTCGCAATGATAACCGCGGCGGACACGATGGCGGCTGCCGAATACCCGGTAAAATGATGAGAAAGCAGCGGAACACAAAAACCTAAAAACAGCATGAACAAATAAAGCATACTGCCGAAATTCCTGATAAAAAACCCGTCAATTCTCGTTAGAAACAGAAGGTCCTTTTGAAAAACGGCATGAAATATTTTGTTATTCCTATATAATTTAAGCTTTGGTGCAAAAGCCGCGTTTGTCAAAAACATATAAGGAATAAGATCCATTTTCTTCAGGGTAGCCGCCCAGAGCTTAAACAGTCCAGCCGTAAAAAGGACGGCGGCTGCAAATACTGCTGCGAAAACGAGCACAGAATCTGAGCGGAATACCAGCCATACATACGGTGTATTCATGAGGATGTTCCGGAAAGCCGGCGACTCCGTAAATCCGGAAATGTCCTTTACCGTATACTCCCCAAACACGAGAAGATAAACGGCATACCCCACTGCCAGCGGCACCAGCAGGCTGACGCTGAATAAAATGCCCTTCATGATTTTCAAGTAAAACCATTTGCTCCACATATTCGTAAGAAGATAAACAACGTAAGAAAACAGCATAGATAAAAATAAATTGAGAAGAAAATAAACGAAGCCCAAGAAAAATACGATGACCGCTGCAGATCCAGCCATGCCTGCGCCGGTTAAAAACAAAAAGACCGGAAAAACAAAAAGATACCATACGAAAATGGTTTTTTTGATCGCCTGGCCGGTAAAAACTGAAAACAGCTGTAAAAAACGAACCTTTTTTAATTGATGAATGACCTTGCGCGTATCCAGCAGAAAAGCATTTTGATGTTCTTTAAAGAAGCCGGCAGCCCAAAAAAGCTGCTCCAATGAAACGGCGATTAAAACAAATTGCCCCCACGCGCTGATAGGAAGCTGAATCAGTTTTGTCCCGAATACAACGCCGCATCCCAGTAAAATAAGATAAACACATAACAGAGAAATAATAATGGCAGACAGCAGTTTGCCGTTGAGTTGAGGAATTCCCCAATCTTCCTTTTTTTTGCGGAACGACGACAGGGTATTATATTTGATAAGAGCTGTAATTTGTCTGACTATCATACTTTCAATCCTTACATATGTATTTGGGAGAGAGGCTCTTTTTGCAGCTTGTACAAAAAGAGCAATTATTTATCGATCGATTTTACCAAGCAGCTGCGTATTTTTTGCCGTATTTCTTAATCATTGTTTTTGCTGTTGCAACGATTGCATAAGAAATCGCGCCTGCGCCTGTAACGATACCGATGAGAGAAATGATAGAAGCAATTGTTGAAGCCGCATCAATGATATCAATTGCTTTTTTAGCTGCTGCTGTAGAGATACCGAGAGTCGAAGCTAATTCAGCATTGGCTGAGAATGCATGAGCCGCCGCCACATTTAATTCAGTGCCAGTTAATAAAAGTGCATAAACCAACGTCGCTGCAGCAAGAGCCGCGCCAAACAAAATAAAAGATTTTTTATTAGATTTTACTAAGTTCATCTTAACATCCCCCTGCTCTGTTTTTAATATATAATAAAATTCAGCTTAATTGACTCTCTCCCGAGCTAAATTTTATCCGCCATAAAATAATTAAAGAAGATAGTGAAGAGTTTTAATAAAACAAAACATCCAGTTAAAATAATTCTCTTTCCTTTGCTGAGATCGGTAAGTTTTCCTGCGGCAGCATAAAGAGCCGCGATTGACAGAAGCAGAAATGGATCCAGCAGCTGTAAACTCAGTTTGGTGCCGCCGGCAGAATATATAAGTGAGGAATCAGCCGTTAAGTAGTTAACAACTGACAGAATCAGCATTTTAAATGCCGAGATTAAAGAAGTCAGCGTATATAGAAGCAAATATATTTTTTTCGGTTTTTTTGTACCGAGAATAAAAGCGGCAACGAATAACAGAAACCCGCCTATCAGGATTTCCACAAAAGTGGTGAAGATCATAAACCCTTGCAGAAACATGACAATCGTACGAACACTTTTCTCCCCGATATCGTAGGTATTTTCTCCGACAGAAGAGTAATAAGACTGCAGCACTTTATCTGAAATACTGAATTGGAAGAGTAATGAACAGATCAAAATGATGAAAAAAGAACTTAAAAATATTTTTTTATTGCTCAATTGACCTATCATATTATCATCCTTTTCTTACAAAATAAACGAACTATTCTATACTTTTACAATTTAGTTTATTCCTATCAAAAAATCAATATCCTTTCGAAAAATATGACTTTAGAACGTGTTGACAAAGAGCATATTTTTCATAGTTTTTGATGCTATATACCCTTTATTTTTTTCTTAATTTGCAAATAGTACGATTTAGACAATGGATTTGAGATATTTGAGAGAATGACCTGCGTAATGAGACGCAGGATCCAAAAAAGGAGGATATCGTTATGTATCCTCCGGATGTATGATCGCCAGCACCTGATGATCTTCCCATTTTCCATTTATTTTTACATTTTTTCTCGCAATGCCTTCTTTATGAAACCCAGCTTTTTCGAGCACACGGATTGACGCCTTATTGTGCGGCATGACTCCGGCTTCTATCCGATGCAGGTTCAGCTCATTGAATGCATAATCGGCTGCCAGCTTGACAGCCTTCGTCGCATAGCCTTTTCCATTATGTTTGCCATCTAAAAAGCAACCGATGAAAGCGCTTTGGATGTCGCCCCGAACCACCTGAAAAGGCTGATCGTACCAATCAGGGCCTGATCCTGAAGAAAAATGCCGAAGCTGTATTCTGTGTCATTTTCCGCATTCTTCAGTGATTGTTCAATTCGTTTTTTCCGGCCTTCCAGCGTATAAAAATCCTCTTGTCTCGACATGGCAAACCGTTCAAAAAACATGCGGTTTTCCGTCTGCAAAACCAGTTCCTGCTCTGCATCATTCAGGCTGAGCGGCCTGATATCAACGCTGTTTCCTTCCTGCATATGCATCGCCGTCCTTTTGTTTTAATCAGAAACGTTTTTAATTGCCTTTTTCCCATGTTGTACGGTACGCTTTATCGCATCAATAAAGATCCCACAATTGGAACGGAAAAGGTTCTTTTGTTGACTTAAACCGCACTTTAAGCCGTATCATCATATTGTGACAAGGAAAGAATAGTTTTGGCGGGTTTCCCGATGATCCCAAAAAATATATTGATCGGATTGCAGCTGAAATGTTATCAAAGAAATGTAAAACAATTGGAAAAGAGGAGTTCATATGAAACTGACGGGAAATACAATACTGATTACAGGCGGAAATGCCGGAATAGGATTGGCTTTCGCAGAACGATTTTTAAAAGCGGGAAATAAAGTCATCGTGACCGGACGGCGTGAACATGCTCTTCAAAAAGCAAAGGAAACATTTCCGGATCTTATTACCTATGTCAGTGATTTGAGCATTCCATCTGAACGTGTATCACTGTTTGATTGGGTGACAGAGAACTATCCGGAAGTGAATGTGTTAGTCAATAACGCGGGGATTCAACAACGTTTTCATGTGCTGAAAGCGGATGCGAAGGACAATTGGGACTATTTCAATAAAGAAATCACAACGAACATTGAAGCTCCCTTCCACCTGTCCATGCTGTTCGCTCCGTTTTTTGCCGGAAAAGAAGATGCGGCTGTCATTAACGTCTCTTCGGGATTGGCTTTTACACCGCTTGCCATTGCACCGATCTATTCAGCAACGAAAGCGGCGCTTCATTCATTTACAATGAGTCTGAGACACCAGCTTTCTGATTCAGCTGTAGAAGTGATTGAAGTTGCGCCTCCGGCAGTCAATACAGATTTAGGCGGAGCAGGACTGCATACGCAAGGAGAACCGCTGGATGAATTCGCTGATGGGATTTTTAAAGGACTTAAAGAGGGCAAACTTGAAATCGGATATGGTTCTTCTGTGGAACGGCTGCGCATGTCCCGGGATAAAGCCGATGAACACACGGCAAATATGTACAATGCAATGAAACATACAATTGAATAACATCTTTGAAAAAGCAAAACCCGCTTCTGTTGAGCGGGTTTTACTTTTATTAAACAAGCGCTATCGAAAAGAAAGACGTCATATTTTTTTCATCCTAAGAATGGCAGGTTGAGCCCTAGCACTCTTCCGGCGTACCGGCGTTTTTGGCCGTGCGGAAAGAAGATCCGCAGCCGCAGGAAGCGATGGCATTCGGGTTGTCAATGGTGAAGCCGCCGCCCATCATGGACTGTTTGAAGTCGATGATCGTGCCGGTCATAATATCGAGGCTGTCGCTGTCGACCAAAACGGTGATTCCGTGCTGTTCAAACATGCTGTCTTTTTCGCCTTTTTCATGCTCAAATCCCATTCCGTAAGACAGGCCGCTGCAGCCGCCGCCTTTTACGCCCACACGGAGGAACGCGTTTTCTTCTTCATGCTCTTTCATCATATCTTTTATATGCAAAGCTGCTGCTTCAGTGATGGTTACTGGAACACTCATAGGTAGACCTCCTTTTTAAAAAACGAATACTAATATCTATTATAAACCTTGAGAAGCGTATTTCTCAAACGAGCTGTTTACAAATAATAGACGCCGCTGCATACGGTTTCGGCGGGACCTGTCATCAGCACGTGCCCATTGTCCTGCCAATTAATCACAAGGTCGCCTCCCGCCAAATGAACAGTGATATCCCGGTTCCGTTCAGAAACACCGTTCAATACGGATGCGACAGCCGCCGCACAGGCGCCTGTTCCGCAAGCCTGTGTAATGCCGGAGCCGCGTTCCCATACACGGAAATGAAGTTCATCCGCGCTGACGGTTTCCACAAACTCGACATTGACGCCTTCCGGGAATCTCGGGTCTTTTTCAATGACGGGGCCGAGCGTTGTAAGAGGTGCTTGACTGATATCTTCAACCGGAAAGACAATATGGGGGTTTCCCATTGATACGGCAGTTCCTGAAAGCTCCGTCTCTCCGAAGACAAAGGTCTCATCGATCGTCCGTTCATCTTCATTGCCGAGCATCGGCAGCTCTTTTTTGGTCAGGCGGGGTTCACCCATATCAACGGCGACTTCACGCACTATCCCGTTGTCCTCCGTAATGTCTGCTTTCACAAGACCTGAGAGCGTTTCAATGAAAAAGGACGTTTCTTCTGTCAGCTTATGTTCGTATGCATACTTTGCCACACAGCGAAGGCCGTTGCCGCAATTTTTTCCTTCTGAACCGTCATTATTAAAAATCCGCATTTTGACGGGCGCTTTTTCTGACGGACAGATGAGGATCATGCCGTCAGAACCGATGCCCGTATGAATGCTGGACACTTTAACGGCAATCTCAGCCAGCCGTTCTTCCGGCAGCTTTTCTTCGAATTGATTTACATATATATAACTGTTTCCAAGACCGTGCATCTTGGTAAAACGGAATGAATTCATATCGGCCTCCAACTTTTTTTCTTTTACTTAGTATAAAAGCTCTTCCCCTCGGACACAATACAAATATCCCCCGTTTTTCATACATAAAAGCTCCCTGCATATGCAGGGAGCTTTTATCGTTTACTAAATAAACATGCCGGCAATCGCCGCGCTGAGAAGGTTAGCGAGTGTTCCCGCAATAACCGCTCTTAACCCGAGGCGCGCGATGTCCGAACGGCGGCTTGGGGCCAAACCGCCCAATGTGCCGAGCATGATCGCAATGGAAGAGAAGTTGGCGAATCCGCACAGCGCAAAGCTGATAATCGTAGACGTTTTTTTAGAAAAGTCCGCAATATGGGGACCGAAGTTGGAATAAGCGACAAACTCATTCAGCACAAGCTTTTGTCCGATATAGCTTCCCGCTCCCAGCGCTTCATGCCAAGGAACTCCGATAACAAATGCGATCGGTGAAAACACGTAACCGAGAATGGATTCTAATGTAATATGTTTGAAACCGAACCAGCCGCCGATTCCGCCGAGAATTCCGTTCACTACGGCGATGAGCGCGACAAACGCAAGCAGCATGGCGCCGACGTTTAGCGCAATTTGAAGGCCGGTGGACGCGCCTTTTGCCGCGGCATCAATCACATTAGCGGCGCCTTCGCCTTCTTCGTCCATATTAAAGTCACCTTTAACCGTCTGCGTTTTTTCTGTTTCCGGTATTAATATTTTTCCGAACACGAGACCGGCAGGAGCCGCCATGAAGCTGGCCGCCAGCAAGTACTCGATCGGAATGCCTAACAAGGCGTATCCGAAAAGCGTCGAACCCGCTACAGCCGAAAGGCCGCTCGTCATAATCGTAAACAGCTCGGAACGGGTCAATCCCGCAATCAGCGGTTTAATGGCAAGCGGTGATTCAGACTGTCCGACAAAAATATTCGCAGCCGCCGCAAGCGATTCTGTTCTGCTTGTCCCAAGAAGCTTTGACAGTCCGCCTCCGATGACGCGAAAAATAAGCTGCATGATTTTCAGGTGATACAAAACGGCAATCAGCGCTGAGAAAAAGATAATGACCGGCAGAACACTCAGCGCGAAAGCCGGGCTGCTGCCCACTTTTAACAGCGGGCCAAAAATAAAGCTGATGCCTTCGTTCGCATAATCAATGAGAAGCTGCACACGGCTTGAGAACCATAAAAATACGGCCCGGCCGGCGTCCCACTTTAATACGATGAATCCGAAGGCCATTTGTAAACATAAACCGACAATGACGGTTCGCAGTTTAATTTTGCTTTTCTTCTCTGATAACAAAAAAGCAATGGCTAATATAGCAACTGCCCCGAGCAGCCCCCAAACGATATTCAATGAATCCACCTCTAAAATTTTATTTAAAAAAAGTCTTTATTAAGATAACAATATTTATTTTTGCTGTCTACAAATTTTTTATTTTGCCAAATCCCGGGGCGCATAAAAAAAGAGGCCCGTTCGGAGCCTCTGATTAAAACATCGGATTTTCTTCTATGAATGTATATATGTTGTCAACCAATTCAGCAGGCGTGCCTCCCGTGACCACTTCGCCGTTAACCAAGGCAAACAGGGACTCCATGCATTTCCCGCAATAGCTTAAACAGCCGTATTCAAGCACGTCCAAGTTCGGATCCTTCTCTAAGATCTCTAGTGCTTCCTGGGAACCGCGCGCTAAATTGCTGACACAGAATTCAATCATCGGATTCATGCGGTTTCACCTCACATATGTACCTTATCCTAACGGAATTTCCTCTATTCGTCAAAGATCCGGTTTCACGCTCAACGTTATCGTAACATATTAATTCAGGTTAAAGGTTTTACTATTACGCGTTTTCTGGTCAATTTGTAGGTTATTTTAAAACTATTATTGTGGTTTTAGATCAAATTCGATATAATTCTAGATGTTATTTTACATAGTTCGTTATTTTGTAACAACATTGACTACCATATTTTTCGGGCAAAAGGGGAATCATTATGAAAAAATTGGTCTTGATCGGCGGGGGTTACGGAAACATGCGGGTGCTGCACCGCTTATTGCCGAACCAGCTTCCGTCAGATACATCCATCACGCTGATTGACAGAAACCCGTATCACTGCTTAAAAACAGAATATTATGCGCTCGCCGCCGGCACGATTTCTGATCATCATATCAGAGTGTCCTTTCCAGAGCATCCGAATCTGGATGTTCAATACGGTGAGGTGGCTTCCATCGACACGAAAAACAAACAAGTTCTGTTTCATGACCGCGAACCGATTTCTTACGATGACGCGGTGATCGGACTGGGCTGCGAGGATAAGTATCATAACGTGCCCGGCGCGCCGGAACATACTTACAGCATTCAAACCATTGACCAGTCACGCGAAGCCTATCAAAAGCTGAACAACCTCGGCGCCAATGCATCTGTCGCTATCGTCGGAGCGGGATTAAGCGGTGTGGAGCTTGCCAGTGAATTAAGAGAAAGCCGTGACGATCTGAAGATTATGTTATTTGACCGGGGCGATCTGATTTTATCAAGCTTTCCGAAAAGGCTCAGCAAATACGTTCAAAAATGGTTTGAAGAGCACGGCGTCACCATTATCAATAATGCGAATATTACAAAAGTGGAAGACGGCATTGTTTATAATCATGATGAAGGAATACCGGCCGATGCCATCGTGTGGACGGCGGGAATTCAGCCGAATAGAGCCGTCAGAGAACTGGACGCTGAAAAAGATCCGCAAGGCCGCATCGTTTTGACACCGCACCATAACCTTCCGGGCGATGAGCATGTTTACGTCGTCGGTGATTGCGCGTCCCTTCCGCATGCGCCGAGCGCCCAGCTTGCTGAAGCGCAGGCGGAGCAAATTGTGCAGGTTCTTTTGAAACGCTGGAACAATGAAGAGCTGCCGGAAACAATGCCGCAATTTAAGCTGAAAGGTGTCCTCGGCTCGCTCGGAAAAAAAGCGGGTTTCGGTCTTGTCAACGACCGTCCGCTGATCGGGCGTGTGCCGCGCCTGTTAAAATCAGGCCTTTTATGGATGTACAAGCATCATAACGGCTGATAATGGAAAAGCCGCTGATTGCGATCAGCGGCCGTTTTTATGAGCCCGCCACATAGCCGCGCTTTTCCATTTCTTCATATATATCTTTTAAATGCGGATTCCCTTCTCCTACAATGACATCTTCCACCAGCACAAGCGGATAGAAAAATTCATCGTTTCTGATTCGCTCCGCAAGCTCTTTTGTCTCTTTTTGCTGAGGCGGTGTGTCAATATCAATATACTGCATGTTAAAAGGCTGCTCCGGATATTTCCGTTTCAGCGCCGCCTCCAGCCATTCAAACGTATCTTTGGCGCTCGGCATATTTACGCAGCTTGCGCAGAGCGTTTCAGCGCCGTAAACACTGAGCGTCACCGGCTTTGTCATGTTTATCATCCCCTTTCCACCAGTATACAAAGGACGGGGCAGCTTTTGTATAAAAAACGGTTTTTATGTTCAAGTTTAAATATGCTATAATGAAGAAAGCAACATTGCAAACCAAACATTAGATTTTTACCGTTACTGTGAATATAATGGTTTTATGCATATGAAAGGAGCGAATCTCATGACTGAGGTTGAAATGAAAGAGCAAGTACAGGAAGTATTGGATAAATTACGCCCGTTTCTGCTTCGTGACGGCGGTGACTGTGAGCTTGTCGACGTTGACGAAGGCATTGTAAAGCTTCGTCTCCTTGGCGCATGCGGCAGCTGCCCAAGTTCAACGATTACGCTGAAAGCCGGAATCGAACGCGCCCTTCTTGAAGAAGTGCCGGGTGTCGTTGAAGTAGAACAAGTATTTTAATAACAAAACCAGGCTGATGACAGCCTGGTTTTTTATTTTATTTTTGGAGATAGTCATTAAACCATGAATAAATATAACGGATGCGCTTGATCCGCTGTTCCGGATGGCCGCTTCTCGACAGCTCATGTGTGGCCTTCGGAAATCGGATGAACGCCGTCGCTTTGTTCAGCTTCTTCAATGCGATAAAGAGCTGCTCAGCCTGTTCTATCGGACAGCGGTCATCACGCTCGCCGTGCAGGATGAGAAGCGGCGTTGAAACGCGGGACGCATATTTTACAGGTGAACGGTCCCAAAGCTTATCCGCTTCCTCAAACAGATCATGGCCAAGCTGCCAGTCGGTAAAAAAGAAGCCGATATCGCTGACACCGTGGAAACTGAACCAATTTGAAATGGAGCGCTGCGTGACGGCTGCTTTAAAACGGCCGGTCTGCCCGACAATCCAATTTGTCATAAACCCTCCGTAGCTTCCGCCCGTCACGCCGAGACGGCTGCTGTCAATAAACGGATACGCCTGAATGGCTTCATCCACCGCCTGCATGACATCACGGTAATCTCCGCCTCCGTAATCGCCTCTGACACGATTGACGAAATCCTGTCCATAGCCGTGGCTTCCCCTCGGATTGACATAGACGACAGCATATCCTTGCGCGGCCAGCACTTGGAATTCATGAAAATACGTATGCCCGTACATCATGTGAGGCCCGCCGTGTATGTATAGAATGAGGGGATAAGTTTGATCTTCTTCAAAAGCCGCGGGCTTTAAAAACCAGCCGTGCACCGTCAGTCCGTCTTTCGTTTCATATTGCAGCTTCTCCGGCACGGATATGATGCGTTCCTCTGTAAAACAATCATTGTTGTTTGTCAATTGCTTCTCTTTACCGTTTTCAAATGAAATGCTGTAAAGCTCAGAAGGCCGCGCGGGTTTGGCAATTACGGCGATACAGCTTTTCTGATCGGGATGAAAAGCAAAACCGTTCACATACTCTTCTTCTAATCGGATCGGATAGACGAGGCCGTCAATCGAGATATAATAAATACCGGTGCTTCCCTGCTCGCTCCCGAGGACGTAAAATCCCTGCCCGTCATTTGTCCAGACCGGCCGGGGCGTCACTCCTCCTATGAGTGAATCGGCAATAAGCGCATCGCTCAAATGAACATCCAGCATGTCGGTTAAGCAGGACAGCCGCTCATTTTTCACATCGTACAGCCACGCTTTTTCTAAGGTTGCGTTGCGAAATTCATTCTCATGGCCCAGCATCGCGATATAAGAACCATCCGGTGAAAACACGCAGGAGCCGAAAGAACCGCTGTGCGGGGTAATCTGTTTGAGATCGCCGTCTGCCAGATTCATCAGGTAGACATCGCTCGGCTTTCCGGCGTCACCGGGATCACATAAATTGGCGGTAAACGCAATCTGCTTGCCATCCGGTGAAAATGCCGCGTCATCATGATCCGCTTCATGGTCTGTCAGCTGCTGAATCTCCCCCGTTTCAAGATGAATCAGCACAAGCTGTGTCCAGCTGCCGTTGAGCAGGCCCTTTCCGTCACGTTTATATGTTAATGACTGAATGTCAATTGGCTCATATTCGTCATACTTCTTTTTTTCTTTCTCATCGGCGCGCTCCGCTGATGTCAGACTGACGGACACAAGCACGGATCTGCCGTCGGGAGCCCATATCGGATCTGACACGCCCCAAGGGATATCAGACGCCTTTTCCGCCTCTCCCCCGGCAGTGTCTATGATGTACAGCTGAGGGACGCCATCCTCCCTGTCAGAAACAAAAGCAAGGCGCCGTCCGTCAGGCGACCACCGCGGGCTTGTATTTTTACCGCTTCCGAATGTCCACGGTTTGGAGGTGCCGGATTCTGTGTCGTACACCATAATGGCTGAGGAATAAGAGTCCCGTTTATCATTAACTGTTGTCCTGACGTATGCGGCCCGTCTGCCGTCAGGGGCGTATTGGGGATCTGTTACGGATACGAGAGACGCAATGTCCTCCTCGGTTATAAGTTTTTTCAATCGTTTCTCCTCCTTTTCTCTTTTATTTCGCTTCCCTAAATAAAAATCCTTCTCCAGAAAAAGAAAGCGTCCTTCTCTGATGGGAAGAACGCTTTTTACCATTATACACTTTTCATTTGTTTTAAAGGGTTCCGTTCGATTACGCTTCCTTCTGACGGGACGGTAAGTGACGCAATCTCACAGTGCGGAAAATGCTGAGAAAGGTGGCTTCTCATCTCTTCTCCTTTTCCTTTTGCAGTGAGGACAAGAATCGTCGGGCCCGCTCCGCTCAGCGCCGTCCCATAAGCGCCTTTCATTTCTGCCGCATGCTCCACCTTCGAAAGCTCAGGAACAAGCATGGCGCGGTACGGCTGATGCAGCATGTCTTTTCTCATCATTTTCCCCGCGAGCGCCCAGTCATTTGACATGATCGCAGCAACAAGAAGGTTGCTGACGGCGCTTGCTTTAACGGCGCCGCGGTACGGCAGTTCTTTCGGGAGGACGTCTCTTGCGTCCCTGGTCAGAACTTCGTAAAACGGAATAACCGCAACAACGTCGATATCCGCTTCGGCTGTACGCACGATATGTGTTTCATCTTCTTCATGAAGGCCGATCACAAGCCCTCCTGCGAGAGAAGCGGCGGCATTATCAGGGTGCCCCTCTTCAAGACTGGCTAAGTGCAGCTTGTCGCTTTCCGGCAGCTGCAGGCCGCATAACTCATCCGCAAGCTCAATGGCGGCGACGATAGCGGCTGCGCTGCTGCCGAGACCCCGCGCAAGAGGGATGTCGCTCCACACCTTGACATGCGCGGGCGGCAGCTCTTTCTGATAACGGTCAGCCGTCCGTTTGGCGACTTGATAGATGAGGTTGTCCGTTCCTTGAGGGATGCCCGCGACAGTTTCCGTCTCCGCCGAAAACGTCCATTCATCATTTCGGAAAACCGAAAGCTTCAAATATCTGCTGAGCGCCATCCCGACGGAATCAAAGCCCGGTCCTAAGTTGGCGGTGCTTCCCGGAACCGTAATGGAAAACAGCATCTCCGCCTCATTCATACACGCGCCGCTCCATTTAAGTATTCGAGAATACTGTCTTCATCTGTCGGCAGCGTGATCGGTTTTATCTCAGATACGTCTACAGCCGTGTTCGGATCTTTCAGGCCGTTTCCGGTCAAGACTGCGACAACCTTGCTTCCTTTTGGAATTTCACCGGATTTCACCTGTTTTAAAACGCCGGCGATGGATGCACAGGAGCCCGGCTCGGCAAATACGCCTTCTTCACGGGCAATCAGCTGATAAGCGTGAAGGATTTCTCCATCTGTGACCTCATCAATTTTTCCGGCTGACTCTTCCGCTGCAAGCACGGCTTTGTCCCAGCTGGCAGGGTTCCCGATCCGGATTGCCGTCGCAACGGTTTCGGGATTTTTAATGACCTCGCCGCGAACGATGGCCGCAGAACCTTCCGCCTCAAAACCGCGCATCTTCGGAAGGCCGGTGCCGTTTTTCTCATGGTATTCTTTGAACCCTTTCCAGTAGGCCGTAATATTCCCGGCGTTTCCTACCGGGATCGCCAGAATGTCCGGCGCTCCGCCGAGCTGTTCGCATACTTCAAAGGCCGCTGTTTTCTGCCCTTCAATCCGGTAAGGGTTTACCGAATTCACTAATGCAATCGGAGATTTTTCACAAATCGACCGGACGATGGCCAGCGCGTCGTCAAAGTTTCCGTCAATCGCGATGATTTCCGCTCCGTACATGACGGCCTGCGCAAGCTTTCCGAAGGCGATTTTTCCGTCCGGAATGATGACAATGCATTTCATGCCTGCTCTCGCCGCGTATGCCGCAGCCGCCGCGGATGTGTTGCCTGTTGAAGCGCACATGATCGTATCATTGCCTTCTTCTTTCGCTTTGGCGACCGCCATGACCATGCCGCGATCTTTAAAAGATCCCGTCGGATTAATGCCCTCCGTTTTCACATGCAGCTCAATTCCGAGCTTTTCGGAAAGCTTCGGAAGATGAATCAGCGGCGTATTTCCTTCATGCAATGTCAGGGCCGGCGTTTGTTCCGTCACCGGCAGAAATTCTTTATATTGATGGATGAGTCCTTTCCACATTAGCTCCAACCGTTCCCTTCTACGCGATATGTGCTTTTTACTTCCTGTACGACTTCGAGATCATTTAAGTTTTGCAGAATGTCGCTGAAATCTTCTTCTGATGCATGATGCGTGACAATCACGATTTCCGCAAGATCATCGCGGCCTTTGATCGGCAGCTGCAGAATTTTTTCAAAGCTTACGCCGCGCTCTGAGAAAGCGGATGTGATTATTGAAAAAGAGCCGACCTGGTCTTTGACGTGAATTCTTAAAAACTGCTGGGCGTAGATATCTGACGGCTGCTTCAGATTTCTTTCATACTGCGGGGCGACAAAGCTGTTTCCGTTTACGCCGAGACGCATGTTTTTCATAACCGCGACCAGATCGGAAACTACTGATGTCGCAGTCGGCATGCTTCCGGCGCCGGGGCCGTAAAACATCGTTTCTCCGACAGCTTCTCCGTATACGTAAACGGCATTAAACTCGTTATGCACCGCAGCGAGCGGATGATGATCAGGGAGCAGTGTCGGCTGAACGCTGACCTCGATTTTATTGTCATCACGCTGGGCGATGCCGATCAGCTTCATTGTGTAGCCGAGCCGTTTGCTGAAGCTGATGTCTTCATCCGTAATGCGGGAAATCCCTTTTACTTTGACATCGTCCAAGTCGACATTCATAGAGAAACCGAGACGGGCTAAAATCGCCATCTTGCGTGCGGCATCGAGTCCTTCTACATCGGCGGTCGGGTCCGCTTCCGCGAATCCGAGATCCTGCGCTTCCTTCAGCACTTCTTCATACGGGCTTTTTTCTTTAATCATTTTCGTTAGGATGAAGTTCGTCGTTCCGTTGACGATTCCCATCATTTTTGTGATCCGGTCAGAGGAAAGCCCGTCTTCTAGTGTACGTAAAATCGGAATTCCTCCGGCGACACTCGCTTCATAATACAAGTCACAGCCATTTTCCTTTGCGGCGGCTAAAAGCTCTGAGCCGTACACAGCGATCAAATCTTTATTTGCTGTCACGACATGTTTTTTCGCTTTCAAGGCGTCGAGCAGGTATTGCTTCGTCTGTTCGACACCGCCGATGACTTCAATAATCACATCGACCTCGGGGTCATCGATCACATCATAGACTTCCGTCGTCAGCACTTCTTTCGGCAGGTCTGCGTCTCGTTTTTTATCAATATCTTTAACTAGCACTTTTTTGATCGTCACCGGACAGCCGACCTGGTGCATAAGCTTATCCTGATGATCTTGTATAATTTTGACGACACCGCTTCCCACGGTTCCCAGTCCTAACAGTCCAATACGAATTGCTTCCAAAGAGAAACTCCACCTTTCTTCCTTTTGTCCACTTGAAAAGGACAATTGTTAACCCTTCACAGACATTTAAGTTACAAATATTATATAAGCCCGCTTTTGTTTTGACAAGCGGCTGAATATTGATTTCGCGGTCATGAAAACGCTTAACACACTGATATGACAAGATTCCCTATTTTCTAAATATTTTTGCGTTATATTTTCTTACGAAATGCTTCCTTTTCCGAGCCAGGCGACAGGCGGGACAAAAACCTGCGCCGCTCTGACATTCAGCATGTCGTGACATGTCTGCAAAAACTGTTCATAACGGGTGCAGTCGGCAAGAATGTAGTCCAGCTGCTCTTCGTAAAAATGCTTTTCAGATTCATGAGAGATGTAATAGCTCTCCACCGTCTCGAAAAAATGGAGCGGAAACAGCAGGCGGCTGTAAAACAGGCGTTTGGAAAAGGAGGATAACGGCGTAACTTGCTCATACTCCTGTAAAAACAAAAACCCGTCATTGAGCAAGTCGTCACGATGATACAAATATGTGCTGCGCATATATTCCGCAATATCACGGGCGGCATGGTCGAATACCCAATCGCCCGGAATGCGGATCAATGATTCCTCCGACCAGGTATCCCGCTCCATCCGCTGATGGCAGATCGTCCCAGAGTCTTCCGCGCCGGGATTGTCATCCAGCTCCGTATCCACTAAATATTGAATGGCATTTTCCGCTAAGCCTGAATAATAAGGAAATGCTTCGATCATTTTCTTTTCGAACGGTTCAAGCGGAGACATATGAATTTTCTGCATCCAAAATGATTCCAGCTGATCCACCCGTTTTCCCCATAAGTCCTTCCATTGGCCGATTCTGCCCGCTTCTTTCACTTCATAAGGAAAACCCCGCCCTTTTCTGTGGAATTCAGCAAGCTCCCCTCCGACAGAAAATGACCGGTTTGAGACGGGAATCGGCGCTTTTAAGAGCGCATATGTTTTGCCTTCGTCCTCAAAGGTCAGTTCTCCTTCCTTCGTAAAGATAAACACTGAAACGTATGGGTCACTTTGTTCTTGTAAATACTGACTCATGTAATAAAGCTCCGTCAGCTCTGATTGCGAAAATCCGGAGACGGGAATAATAAGAAAGAAGGAATTAGGCGTCTGGAAGCATTGGTATTTCTGATAAACGGAAAGCTGTCTGACATGGATGCCGTATTTTTCTTTAATGATGCTTTTCATCATAATCACCTGCCTGAAAAATTAGAGCTATTCACATCGTAGTCATACGCCGGCGGAATTATGAATACATATTGTATTCCTTTGAATGAAGAGGAGAAACATCGTACACATCGGAAGGATGCTGTATAAACTAGTAAAAAAAGATTGGGTGAAGCAAATGTCAGAAAAGGAACAACTGAATCAGGTGGAAGCTGTCGCCAGAGCGCGTTTACAAGAACGGGGAGTTGAGACGGATGATATTGCCGAGCTTGTGTATTTCCTTCAGAAAAAATATCATCCTGATTTGACGATAGAAGTATGCAGGCTCAATGTGGACCGCGTCATCGCGAAACGCGAGGTGCAAAACGCGATTTTAACGGGAATAGAATTAGATGTGCTCGCCGAACAAAAAAAGCTGTCTGAACCGCTTCAGACCATTTTGGCGATTGATGAAAGCCTGTATGGGGTTGACGAGGTGCTCGCCTTCTCTATCGTGAATATATACGGCTCGATCGGCTTTACGAATTACGGTTATATTGACAAAGAAAAACCCGGCATTCTCGGGCGGTTAAATGATAAATCAACGGGCGAATGCCATACGTTTCTTGATGATATCGTCGGCGCAATCGCAGCAGCGGCTTCAAGCCGGCTTGCCCACAGCGCCAGAAATACAGAATAAGGACGGCCGTCATGGCCGTCCCTTTTTTATAGATGTTCAATCCATTCAGTTAAAGAGTCAATCGCATATGTCGGCTTCTGATCGTAACCGGCCATATGCTCACGCTTTGTCACTCCGGTATGAACGAGCAGCGTATCCATGCCCGCATTGATGCCGGCCATAATATCCGTTGCATAGTTATCGCCGACCATGAGTGTTTCGGAAATATCCGTTCCGAGCACACGCATCGCCTGTTCCATAATAATGGATTCCGGCTTGCCGATAAAGACAGGCTCGGCGCCCGTGGACACCGTCAAAACGGATGTCAGTGAGCCGTTCCCCGGCAAAAGCCCTCTTTCAGTCGGAATGGCGACGTCTCCGTTTGTTGAAATAAACCGGGCGCCGTTTCTGATCGCCAGACATCCCGTAGCCAATTTTTCATATGTAATGCCGCGGTCGATTCCCACAACGACAAAGTCCGCGTTTTCTTCTCCGAAGCTCAGCCCGTTTTCTTCGATAGCCTGGCGGATGCCTTCTTCGCCGATCACATATACCGACGCATCTTTTTTCTGCTGGGCGATATGCTGCGCAGTCGCCATGCTAGTTGTGAAAACCTGTTCTTCAGAGGCCGGAATGTCAAAGCTCATCAGCTTGTCCGCCACCTGCTTCGGCGTCCGGGAGGAATTGTTCGTCACGAATAAATACGGAATGCCGCGCGCTTTAAGCGTTCTCACGAATTCACACGCTTCTTCGATTTTTTCCGTCCCGTTGTACATTGTGCCGTCCAAATCAATCAAATATCCTTTATAATCCTTCATACTCAACACTCCTGTGGATTTTCTCACTTGTTGTTATTTAAATGCGGAAACAGGGCCTAACTCTGTTTCAAGGTAGGTTCTTACGCGGGCCGGAAAGGCTTTCAGCACGTCTCTGTTTGACGAGATCAGTGTAAACAGCTCCTGATGATCGGCGTGCTGATATTCCTGAACAAGCTGCTTTCTGGAAGAGATCAATTGCTTCAGCTTATTTCCTTCTTCCTCAGCTACCACCTTTTCGTCCGTCAGAATATCCATGATGTCGTCATAACTTCCCGGATCGCGCATGATAAAGCCGTCAATCATATCATTTCCGACATCGAGAATGCATTCGATCATAAGATGGCTGATCCGCTCAAGCGCTCTTTTTTCGATCTCGCTCTGCCAAGCCGGCGTGCTGTCAAACAGCGCCAGCTGATTCTCAAAAAAACGGAGTGTTTGTTCGATATTATTTCTGTCAACAAAATACACGTGACAGCATCCCCTTCTGCATCAATTATTTTCTGATTCGTTTAAGAACAAAATACGCGCAGCCGAAATTGCAGTATTCGTAAATGTATTCGTCCAATGTGCTGATTTTCGTTTCAAAGGTTGCTTTTTGATTCTGGTCATCAAAGAAGCCTTTGAGCCGCAGCTGACTGTATCCCCAGTCCCCCACAATGTAATCATATTTATTTAATATGTCCGAATAGCGGGCTTTGAACGCTTCTTCATTAAAGCCGTTTTTAAAATCATGTACGAGTTCAAACTCGGCATTTTGAATAAGAATCATGTCTTCACCTCTTTTATCACTCTTTACTATCATAATTCATTGACTTCTGTGCATCAATTGCAAAATGAGACGCTTCGGATTGCGGAGAAGATTTTTCCCTTTTATATCCAGTTTAGCGGTTCAGACGGTCCTTATTCAAGAATGACTTTTTTTCGGCTGAAACGGCTCCATCACAAAAAACCCAAAACCTGCGGCGTTTTGGGTTTTTTCGGCTTATATTATGCTTGGGCCTGGCGCTTTTTAGATGCTTCGTTTACTTGTTCATCCGCATGATAGGAAGAACGGACAAGCGGGCCTGCTTCACAGTGGCTGAAGCCTTTTTGCATCGCGATTTCTTTCAGTTCGGCAAATTCGTCCGGATGATAATATTTTTGAACTTTTAAATGTTTTTTGGATGGCTGTAAGTATTGGCCGATCGCCATGATGTCGACATTGTTCGCAAGCAGGTCGTCCATCACTTCAATAATTTCTTCCTTCGTTTCGCCGAGACCGATCATAATGCTTGATTTCGTCGGAATGTCAGGCTGCATTTCTTTCGCACGGCGCAAGAATTCTAAAGAACGGTCATATGTTGCACGGGCGCGGACTCTCGGTGTCAGGCGGCGCACGGTTTCAATGTTGTGGTTCAGAATATCAGGACGGGTATCCATTAATGTTTTCAGGTTGTCGTAATTTCCGCCCATATCGGATGGCAGCACTTCAATCGTCGTGAACGGGCTTTTTCTGCGGATCGCCCGGACCGTTTCCGCAAAGACGCCTGCTCCGCCGTCTTTCTGATCATCACGCGCCACGGCGGTGATGACGGCGTGCTTTAAGTTCATCAGCGCAACCGAATCAGCTACGCGTTCCGGCTCCTGCAGATCCAGCTCAGTCGGCAGACCCGTTTTGACAGCGCAGAAGCGGCATGCTCTCGTACAGACGGAACCGAGAATCATGAATGTCGCCGTACGTCTGACAGCCCAGCATTCATGGATGTTCGGGCATTTTGCTTCTTCACATACGGTATGCAGATTATTTTCACGCATTAATTTTTTGAGACCCGTATAGTTTTCATTCGTGTTCAGCTTTATTTTGAGCCATTCCGGCTTTCTCAGATGCTCGTCTTTCTTTGCCATTTCCCCATCATCTCCATTATCCCTTTATTCATGTTTATGTGCGAAAAATTTCTCTTTCACGATGGATATAAAACTCGCGGATTTCTATTCATAAGTCACTTTAACATAGGAAAAATTTCTCGACAAGGGAAGAGAATTACTTACATTTTCTCGGATTGTTGCCGCAAACTATTTGTATTCAATCCTGAAAGGAGATCATGTTGTGAAAGTTCTGTTATCTGCTCTTCTCCTTTTATCCGTTTTCTGTCCGGCTGCAAGCGGAAAAGAACGATCGGCTTCTGTCTACGACGGACGGATGCAATTGTACCGCAAAGCCGAGGCGGTCACACAGATTCCTTGGTATGTGCTTGCAGCGGTTGATCAATATGAAGAAAATGTCCGCTCGAACCGAAAGGATCTGCCTGAAAAAGCGGGAATCATCAGCATTTATATTCCGGATCATTTGTGGAGCGGGCCTGAAAATCCAAATCCTAAGGACGATGCGCCCCTCAGTATTAAAGTATTTGACGGCATCGGCCTGGACGGCGACGGTGACGGAAAAGCCGAGGTAAGCAATGATGAGGATATCCTTTATACATTTGCACAGTACTTAGCGGGATTCGGAACGGATCTTGACCATATCCGCATCGGCCTCTGGAATTATTACCGCCGTGATCAGACGGTCGGCATTATCACCGAATTCATGACACTGTTCAAGACATTCGGCCGCCTTGACCTCGGAGAGCACGCCTTTCCGCTTCCCGTAAAGACGGATTACAGCTACCGCAGCACTTGGGGAGCTGCGAGGGGGTTCGGCGGGCGCCGGATTCACGAAGGAACGGATCTGTTCGCTCGTTACGGGCTCCCAGTCAGATCGACCTGCTACGGGATTGTCGAAATGAAAGGCTGGAACCGCTTCGGCGGCTGGAGAATCGGCATAAGGGATATCAATAACACGTATCACTACTTCGCTCACCTGAACGGCTTTGCCAAAGGCATTCATAAAGGCCAGATCGTCAAACCCGGTGAGGTGATCGGTTCTGTCGGAAGCTCCGGCTACGGCCCGCCCGGCACCGCGGGAAAATTTCCGCCGCATCTTCACTACGGGATGTATAAAGATAACGGCAGAGCGGAATGGTCTTTTGACCCGTATCCTCATTTAAGGGCATGGGAACGGAAAGAAATCCGCAGGAAAAAGTAAACACACAGCCGCCAGAAGAGAATGCGGCTGTGTGTCTTTATTTGTCTTTCTCCTTTTTTTCATTCGGCAGCTGAACGGAAGGCGTCACACCTGATCCGCCGCTTCCGTTATAAAACTGCGGCACTTCTCCTTGAATGGCTTTAATGGAGACCGGAATATTATTTGTCACGACTGATGTTTTGCTGGCAAACGGGATAATCACCTTCACTTTAATCTCCACGAAAATACTGATATCAATCAGGGCATTGTTGATGCCGTACGGCTTTATTTTTGTTTTCACGTCAGTTAACGCATCGCCGATCAAGTTAAAGCGCACGGGGATTTTCGGCCCGAGATTCCCAAGAATGCTGTTTCCCGTGACCTGCCCTAAAGGGATGTTAATCATAATTGCATCGGCCGTTTTGGCGCCTTTTTCTGTTTCATGCTGCTTATTGTTCGACTCCGCTTCCTTCAGATGAGCCTGAAGCTGCTTTGTCACTTTCGCCTTCATGCTGTTGACCACTTGTGTATTAAAATCCATCGTTGTGACTTTTCCGTTTTCATCCGTTTTCATATCGACCATATCTTTCACATTGTCGCTGTGAGACATGTATTCTTCAATGGATTCTGTAATGACCTCTGTCGCCACCCGTTTTGTTTCCATTTCTCCGATGTTCATCAGCACCGGTTTAATTGAGGAGTTGATCATCCAAAGGCTGATGACCGTCGATATGATAAAAAAAGCAAACGACAGAAGAAGCACATACCGAAAAGGCAAAGGCCCTCTCTTGCGAAGAGTGCTCCGGTATCTAGGCAAGAAAAATCCCCCCTTACATATCACAATGTATGCTTGTAAGAGGGGACATAGTAATTTATTTTTGCTCTTAAAAAGTCACGCTTTCCTTCATTCAAGTGCCCGCGGCAGAAATGAGCCGACGAACGAACACCCTGACATTACGGCTGCTGCGCAAGCTTCCAGGCGAGCAGATCTCTTAAAAACTCCGGCATAAAGTATTGTTTTTCTTTCGAATCACGGATCTCAGGGAACAGCTTGCCGAGTGTGAACATGTCGAGAACGGCAACCGAGTATATCCGGTCCGGATCAAGCTCTTCTCCGTTCACTTTCACATTGATGAGGTGCGTCACCCCGTCTTCAAGGATGTCAGTCTCCACCTCTGCTCCGGCATATACCATCCTGCCCATGACTTCTCCGCGGAAGCCGAGGCCTTTAATCCGCAACTGCTCCATTTTTTCAGAGGCAGCCTGGCTGATTGTTTCTTGAAGTTCCCTGCCTGAAAGACGCACGGCGACCGGATTGATCGGATGCGGGCAGATGCGGTGCAGATCAAGCTTTGTGACAGGCCCCTTTCTTAAAGGCCCCAAAATGACACCTGAATTCACCATGCTGACTTCACAGCCGCACCAGCTTTTCAGCGCTTCGGCTAAAAGAAGCGGAAGGGGCGATTCTTCAAACCACTTCACGCCGGCTTCTTCATTCAGATCGGCGACTTGCACGGAGAGCAGGTTTTCCGCTTCCCGTTCTTTCTCTTTCAGATAAGCCGCCGTATCTTCAGATTCACCGTGCCAATCAGCCATTTTCTGCACAGATGCCTGTTTGCTGACGATGGTTCTTGATTCGCTTTCGATCGTCAGCTCGACACAGCCGACATAGTTCCCGTATTTCTCCGCACAGGCAAGCAATACGCCGTTTATGTCCTGGCCGTCCTCAAGAAGGTGGTGCGTATGCGATTCAAGAATGACATCAATATCGGGGAATTTTTCCGCTGCGGCCCGGTCATCGATCAAGCCTAAATGCGAAAGCAGAATGATGATATCCGCTTTGCCCTTGATATCGTCAAGCGATTCTTGAATGCTTTTTTCCGCATCCGTCACCGTCCAGCCAAGCTTTTGATAGACGGGATAATACGGCACCGTGACGCCGAGTATGCCTGCGGTCATCCCGTTTTTCAGCGTTTTGATCACGTATGGCTCGGCCCATTCCGGCCGCTGTCCGTCCGCATCAAACAGGTTGGACACTATGACGGGAAACGCGGCATGATTATATAAATCCGCCAGTTCATCATGAGGCAGCGTAATTCCTTCATTATTCCCGACGGCGGCCGCATCAATCTCAAGACGGTTTAACAAGTCGACATTCGCTTTGCCGAAGGTCGCTTCCGTTATCATTTGAAATCGGTCCATATGGTCGCCGATGTCGAAAACGAGTGTTTCCTCCCCGTCTTTTTCATGCTCATGTTTCTTCTGCTCAATATAATGTACGATTTTCGGCCAATTTTCGAAATGGCTGTGCAAATCATTCGTATGATATAAACGGAGCTTTTCTAACATACCATCTCTCCTACCTTTTAGCTGAATATCCCTTGATAAATCAATTCACAGCCGATCAAAATCAAGACGATCCGCATGAAAAGCACGATCGTTTTCGTCTGCACCCGCTTGTTGACCCACGCGCCCATTTTACCGCCGAACCAAGCGCCCGGAATAAGACACAGCGCATACAGCCAATTGACATGGCCTTCTGCGATATGTGACACGGAACCCGTCACGGAGGATAAGAAAATAATGAGCATTGACGTCGCCACAGCCACTTTCGGCGGGAACAAAAATAACAGCATCATGGCCGGAACCATAAGAGAGCCGCCGCCAATGCCGAAAAGACCGCCCAATAAGCCGACGAAAAAGGCAATCGCGATACCGGTAAACATACGGTACGAATATGTATAAAGCTCACCCGATTCATCCTCAAATGTCCGGATCATGCCTTTATGCGCTTTATTGACCGGTTTTGCTTTCGCCTTCAGCATTAATGTAATGGAAATCAAGATCATAAAAAGTCCGAACCAGACGGAAAACGTATGCGCATTAAAGAGTTTAGACAAATACGCGCCGATGATACTTCCCGGGCCGGAACCGATAAAAAAGAGCAGCCCGCTTTTGTAATCAACGGTTTTATATTTCATATAGGCCAGAGTTGATGACAGACCCGTAAATATAATCACCAAAAGGGACGTGCCGATGGCAGTCTGCGGTGTTACGTCATGGAAAAACGGAGTCATCGTGCTTAAATAGAGCATTGCGGGCACAATAATAATTCCTCCCCCAAGCCCGATCAGGCTGCCGACCGTTCCCGCGATAAATCCTAATATTATTAAAATAAGATAAGACATGTGTCTTGAAACCTCTTTTCTAGCTGAATAGGTCAAGCTGCTTCGGAGCAAGCCCGGTATATTGTATATCTAGCATTTCAAGCATCTCAAGGCCGTTGTCGGCGGCGTCTCCGCCTGAGTTATTATTGAAGAGCACGTACAGATTGCGCGACTGCTTTTTCAGCTCCTGAAGATTGTTTTTCCAATCTTTGAGTTCCTGTTTATTATAGCGGTATAAATATCTGACCTCACGCCAGTTTTGCCCGCCGTCAGGTTTGACCCAGCCCTGCTTGTTCCGTCCGTGAAAACGGACAAGCGTTTTTTCTTTATCCGTTGTTTTCAGGACGGTCGGAATGCTGCCCTCGCCGATTTGCGGCTCGTCACATATGGTGTGAATCCAGCCTTCCGACTTCATAAAGGAAAGCGTCTGCTCGTAAAATGGCGGGGAAAACCATGACCTGTTGCGGAATTCAAGCGCACACGGGATATCACCCATCTGCTGCCTGCACCATCTTAAATATGCGACGTTTTCTTTCTTGCAGTCAAACCACGGCGGGAATTGGAACAGCACCATGGCAAGCTTTCCATGCTCTATATACGGCGTCAATGACAGCTTAAACGCTTCAAACATCTCTTCCTTCGTTTCAAAAGGAATATCGCCGCGCTGATGGCCCGTCATCCCTTGATATGCTTTGATGATAAATTGAAAAGTTTCCGGCGTCTCTTTGACCCACCTCTCGTTATTACGGGCGGGCTGTATCGCGTAAAAGCTCGCGTCCAGCTCAACGATGGGAAAATGAGAGGAATACGCCTGCAGTTTTTGCGGGCCCGCCGTTTTAGGCGGATAGATGCTTTCATGATCCCCCCAACCCGTCAGTCCGATATAAATCACATTCCTTCACCTCTCACTCTAGTTTATCACAGGTGTTTTTCTCTTTCCGTCTCCATGTTTTGTCTGAATGCAGTTTTCAGATACCGGTATTGATGTTCATTGGTGTCCGAAAATGCTTCACTTCTGGTAGAAGGGATATGCTGATAGACGACCGGCTCCGAAAACTGTCCCCTCGTGAAATCATATATCTCCCCTTCTATTCGGTTATAAAAATGCCAGCTTGTGCCGGTTTTTGTTTTGAGAATGTCACCGCCGTAAACATCTTGGATGACTAAAGCCGTCACGCCGCACTGGCCTTTGGCCGGGCATTCTTCCGTCCATTTTGTACTGGACTGCCGCGACCAGGATGCCGTTAATATGTTCAAGATTTGATCATACAATGTGTTTTACTCCTTTTTATAAAAAGATACCACGTTGATGAAATTTTAAAAACAAGCAGGGCGGAAATCAAAAAAACCCGGCGGTAAAATCCGCCGGGCTTACGAAGGAACGACCAGCGCTCCGTCAATGCCTTCTTCTGCTTTCTTCCCGTCACTGTACACGCACCGGCCTTTGCTGTATGTAGCCGAAATGCGGGAGGGAAATGTATGTCCTTCGTAAAGGCTTAGCTTATGCTTTGCAAACATCGATTCTCTTGTGACAGTGTACGGCTCCATGCTGACGAGCACAAAATCCGCATCACACCCTGCTTCCAGCCGCCCTTTTTTCTGAAGGCCGAATCGCCGCGCAGGTGCCGCTGCTGTCCATTCAGCGATGGTTTCAAACGGAATCTGATGCTCAAGGGCGAGTTCCAGCATCCCTAATAAAGTAAACTGCCCGCCGCTGATTCCGCCCCATGATAAAAACAGATTATCCTCCCGCTTTAAGGATGGACGGCAAGGAGAATGGTCTGAGGAAACCATGTCAATGTGCCCCGCAATGAGCGCCTCGATCAGCGCTTCCTGCGACTCCCGCGGCCGGAGCGGAGGCGCGCATTTTGCGACAGAGCCCTTTTCCCGTAAATCGTCATGGCTGAACAAGACATAATGCGGGCATGTTTCGACCGAAACATCGAGCCCTTCCCGTTTCGCCTCTCTGATCAGCCGAACCGCTTTCGCCGTGCTGATATGAACAAAATGCACCGGACACCCTGTCACCCTCGCATACTGAATGGTGCGATATACCGCTTCAGCTTCAGCTTCGTCCGGGCGGGAGGCGGCGTACGCATCCGCATCCACCTTTCCTTCATTGGCCAAAACCATCTGCAAATAACTAGTGATCGCGTCGCTTTCCGCGTGAAGAGCGAGGATTTTCCCTGTTGCCGCGATTTCCGTCATGCCTTTGAGCAATGTCCGTTCATCAACAGATCGGAACTCGTCTGTGCCTGATCTTGATAAAAATGCTTTAAATCCGATCGCTCCCGCTTCAGCCATCGGGCGGATGTCCTCGATATGGCCTGGCACCAGGCCGCCCCATAGCGCAAAATCCACGGCTGATTTTTGTCTGCCGAGTTCAGCTTTTGCGTGTAGATGCTCTGCCGTCACGGTTGACGGGATGCAATTGAGCGGCATATCAAAATAGGTGGTGCAGCCGCCTGCCGCCATCATTTGAGAGCCTGTTTCAATCCCCTCCCAGTCCTCTCTGCCCGGTTCATTGAAATGAACATGGCAGTCTATCGCACCGGGAAACACGTACTTTCCGTCTGCTTGGATGATTTCTGCCCCGCTTGTTTCAATGACAGAACCCACCTCGGCAATGATACCGTTTTGAACTGCGATATCAACTTCCTTCACACCATCTGGCGTAACTGCCTTCGCACCTTTTATCACCATATCGTAAGCCATACCGATCCCCCCATGTCAGGTTGACGATTTTTCATGTCAGTTTATGTAACACAATCCATTCTATTTTCAACAGTTTACTGCTACTATAATCGTATTACATCAGCAAAACCGCTAGAATTCCTATTGAAAATTATTCATCTTAACCAATCTTTTTATAGAAAAGGAGAATACGCTATGAATATTTTTGATGTGATGAGAATACCGGCTTTTGAAAACGCCCATTTAATCGCTGGAAAAGCAGGAGGGGAAAGAGAGGTTCAGCATGTCAATATGATGGACGCACCGGATATCGCAGACTTCCTGCACAAGAATGAATTGCTCGTCACCACCGCGTATCACCTGAAGGATCACCCGGACCAGTTATCTGAATTGATTCGGCAAATGGCAAAACGCGGCTGCGCGGGTCTCGGCATTAAAACAAAGCGCTACTTGGAGGATATCCCGAAAGAAATCATCGAACTGGCCGATTCATACGCGTTTCCGATCATTGAGCTTCCGGAACACATCCGTCTCGGCGATATTGTAAATGCAACACTCAGCCGTATTCTCGATATGCGTTCCAGCGAGCTTCAGCAAGCCATTTACGCGCACAAAAAATTCACAAACCACATTATGAGCGGAAAAGGGCTGCAATCTCTCCTCAAAAAGGTCTCAGACCTGCTTCAGATACCCGTGCTGCTTCTGGACCAGCATGCCAAAATGCTGTCTGCGTCCCATCAGATCTCAATTGAGACCGAAAAGCTAAAAAGAGTCCTGAACACCGTATCCGGGCCGTTTTTCACTTGTTTTTCCGCAATCTCCGATCAGAAAACATATTCCGTCCTTCCTATTTATAATCATGAAAAAAACTGCGGCTTCCTGCTGATACCGGACATGGTGCATGCCGGCGACAAAGGATTGATTCTCACCATTGAGCAAGCGGCCAACGTAATATCCTTTGAACTGCTGAAGGAAAATGCGCTGAAGCAATTCAGCCGGCGTGCGCGCAATGAGTTTTTCAGCAATTTTATTGAGCGCACATTTTCTTCAGACGATGAAATCAAAAACCGGGCGAAGGAATTCAAGCTGCGCTGGGATCAAAAATACATGTGCATCGCCGGCAAACTCGACCGGAATAACGATTCGATCAGCTTCACAGAAAATCAGCTCGCCTCCGACGGTGTCTTCGACTTTCTTGAAGGTGAATTATCAGCCTTCCCGTTTCCGCCCCACCTTTTTATAAAAGGAAATGTCGGCATTATTCTGATAGAAGCGACAGACAGCTGGAATGAAATGCACGCCTCGGTGATCAGCTTTTTAGAGCAGTTCCAAACACAGGTCAGAGCTCAATTTAAGCGGACGGTGTCCTTTGGCATCAGCAATATATGCCAAAAGCTCATTGACGTCCCCGACGCTTTCACAGAGGCTTCTGATGCTCTGCACTCTGGGCATTTGTCAAGAAGTACGGAGTTTATCCAGGTGTATCACGCGAAAGATGTGCCCGAGCTTCTCCGCCTGCTTCCGGTTGAGGATTTGAAGAAGTTTTACAGCTCCACGCTTCAAAGCCTCGCTGAAAAACAGCAGGAGGATCAAAGCCTGCTTCATACGCTGTCCGTCTATTTAGAAACACACTGCCAAATCTCCGAGACGGCAAAGCGTCTGTACGTTCATCGCAATACGGTCATCTACCGCCTTGAAAAATGTGAGGATCTGCTGGGCAAAAGCTTAAAAGATCCTGAAACGACGATGCGTTTGCGGCTGGCCTTACGGATGCAGCGGCTGATCAGCTAGCATCCGTCACATAATCTTACAAACTAAACCGTTTTTCGTCACTTCCAGCAATAATGCCTGTCTTTTTCAGCTACTGTACCCAATGACACCCAAAAATCAGCACGCTATCATGTTACTAAAGTTTACATACAAGGAGGGACTATGTTGAAACAAAGATCGTTTGCGGTGTTTTCTCTTGGCCTTCAGCATGTGCTGGCCATGTATGCAGGTGCGATTTTAGTGCCCCTGCTTGTCGGCAGGGCGCTGAATGTAACCTCTGAACAGCTGTCTTACCTGTTAGCGATTGACCTGTTAACGTGCGGCGTCGCGACGCTTTTGCAAACCTTGCGCGGCGCACACATCGGGATCGGGCTTCCCGTCATGCTGGGCAGTTCCTTTGTGGCCGTCACCCCGATGATCGCAATCGGCGCCAATTACGGCATTCACGCGGTTTACGGTTCCATCATTACAGCCGGTGTGTTCATCTTTTTGTTTGCGCGTTTTTTCGGCAAGCTGACCGTGTTATTCCCTCCTGTCGTAACAGGAACCGTCGTAACCTTAATCGGCCTATCACTTGTTCCGGCAGGTGTGAAAAATATGGCTGGCGGCGAAAAAATAAACGGCAGCGCCAACCCCGAATACGGTTCGCTCGAAAATCTTCTTCTCTCTGTCGGCGTTCTTGTTCTGATCTTAGTCCTCAACCGCTTTCTCAAAGGGTTTGCCCGAACGCTGTCTGTTCTGATCGGAATCGCCGCCGGAACAACGGCAGCAGCACTCATGGGCAAAGTCAGCTTTTCTGCTGCTGCTGAAGCCCCGTTCTTCCAAATCCCGAAACCGTTTTATTTCGGAGCCCCTTCATTTGAAATCGGACCAATCTTAACGATGCTGATCGTCGGAATGGTCATTATCGTCGAATCAACCGGCGTTTTCTACGCAATCGGCAAGATATGCGGCAGATCTTTAACCGAAAAAGATCTTGTCAAAGGCTACCGGGCGGAGGGAATCGCCATTCTCCTTGGCGGATTGTTCAACGCCTTTCCTTATAACACCTTCGCGCAAAACGCCGGCTTATTGCAGCTGACGAAAGTCAAAACAAGAAACATCGTCGTTACCGCAGGCTGTATCCTTGTCTGTCTCGGGCTGATACCGAAGATTGCAGCCCTTGCTTCCGCCGTTCCTGCTGCTGTACTTGGCGGCGCAACCGTTGTCATGTTCGGCATGGTGATTGCCTCAGGCGTTAAAATGCTCAGCACAGCGGATCTCAAAAACCAATACCACCTCTTGACCATCGCATGCTCAATCGCACTCGGCATCGGCGCCAGCACGGTCCCCGGGATTTTTGCTGAATTCCCCGCTCCTATCAGAATTCTGGTCAGTGACGGCACCATCACCGGCAGCCTGACCGCCATCTTTTTGAATTTATTTTTCAGCCTGCGCGGCAAAAAAGAAAAAACAACACAGAAAACTGAACTTCCGGCATTAGATCATACACTCGCATTAGAAAAAGAGGTGTGAAAAAGATGAAGAAACATCAAAATGCCTTTCAGCTGGCGATACTCGGACTTCAGCATATGCTTGCCATGTATGCGGGAGCCATTCTCGTTCCGCTCATTGTCGGAGCGGCGATCGGGCTGAATGCGGGGCAGCTGACATATTTAATCGCGATCGATTTGTTCATGTGCGGGGCGGCGACTCTTTTGCAGCTGTGGAAAAACCGGCTTTTCGGCATCGGCCTCCCCGTTGTGCTCGGATGTACGTTTACCGCGGTCGGCCCGATGATTTCCATCGGCAGCACATACGGTGTCTCAGCCATATACGGCGCCATTATCGCCGCAGGGCTGATTGTCGTCATTGCCGCGGGCTTCTTCGGAAAGCTTGTCCGTTTTTTTCCGCCTGTCGTAACCGGCTCAGTCGTCATGATCATCGGTCTCAGCCTGATCCCAACGGCAATGAATAATCTGGCCGGAGGTGAAGGAAGCAAAGACTTCGGCTCACTGGACAATGTGCTCCTCGGGTTTGGCGTCACGGCTTTTATCTTATTGCTGTTTTATTTCTTTACAGGCTTTATCCGCTCCATTTCGGTTTTGCTCGGCCTTATCGCAGGTACAGCGGCCGCATTCTTCATGGGAAAGGCCGATTTTTCTAATGTCATGGAGGCGTCCTGGCTTCATATTCCGTCTCTGTTTTATTTCGGACCGCCTACCTTCGAGCTGCCGGCTGTTGTGACGATGCTGCTCGTTGCGATTGTCAGTCTGGTCGAATCGACAGGTGTATACTTTGCGCTTGCCGATATCACAAACCGCAGGCTGTCCGAGAAGGATCTGGAAAAAGGCTACCGGGCGGAGGGCTTTGCAATTATGCTTGGCGGCTTATTTAACGCGTTTCCCTATACCGCTTTCTCGCAAAATGTCGGTATTGTCCAGCTGTCAAAAATGAAAAGTGTCAACGTCATCGCCGTCGCGGGAATGATGCTGATGGCAATCGGACTGGTTCCAAAAGCAGCTGCACTGACAACAGTGATTCCAACCCCCGTTCTCGGCGGCGCGATGATCGTCATGTTCGGCATGGTCATTTCTTACGGGATCAAAATGCTTTCCAGCGTTGATCTCGACTCCCAAGGCAATCTGCTGATTATTGCCGCTTCCGTCAGCTTAGGGCTTGGCGCAACGACAGTTCCCGCGTTGTTTTCATCACTTCCGGGAGCGGCTTCAGTCTTGGCAGGAAGCGGAATTGTGATCGGCAGTTTGACGGCCATTGCATTGCACGCTTTTTTTCATACCAAACAGCCGGATCACGCTGAAATAAAAACGTAAAGGAAGATGCCAATGTTCACTATCGATGACCTGAATCAAATGGAAAGACACACACTGACAGACACGCTGGGATCTATTTTCGAACACTCTTCATGGATTGCGGAGGAAGCTGCGGAATTACGCCCGTTTTCTTCCCTTTCTGACCTTCACCGCAAAATGGCCGGCATTGTAAAAGCCGCGGACCGCCAGACGCAGCTTGATTTAATCAACAAGCATCCCAGGCTCGGAACAAAGAACATAATGAGTGATGCCTCAGTAAGCGAACAGCGAAACGCAGGGCTCAGCAAACTTGAACAAGAGGAATACGAGGAGTTTCTCAAGCTGAATGAACACTATTATGAACGCTTCGGCTTTCCTTTTATTTTAGCGGTAAAGGGAAAAACGAAACAGGACATTCACCGGGCCCTAGTGAAAAGGTTCGAGAACGAACAGGAAACCGAGTTCCAGCAAGCCCTTATCGAAATTTACCGAATCGCCCGCTTTCGGCTGGCTGACATCATCACTGAAAAAGGAGAGACGCAAATGAAAAGAACCATGTCTTACGGCAAAGGAAATGTATTTGCCTACCGAACGTTTTTAAAGCCGCTCACAGGAATCAAACAAATCCCAGAGTCATCTTTTTCAGGGAGAGACAATACCGTTGTCGGCGTTGATGTGACATGTGAAATTGGCGGTGATGCCTTCCTGCCGTCATTTATAGACGGGGATAACACTCTCGTTGTGGCTACAGACTCAATGAAAAACTTTATTCAGCGCCATTTCGCTTCCTATGAAGGGACAACAATTGAGGGGTTCTTACACGATGTGGCTCACCGATTTTTAAATACGTATTCTCATATGGACACGATTACTCTGACAGGCGAAGAGATTCCATTTGAAGCAATGCCCGCATACGAGGCGCAAGAGCTCCGCACAAGCCGGCTCGTTTTCAGAAGATCGCGCAATGAACGGGCCCGGTCTGTGCTGAAAGCGGAACGAACAGGAGAGACGATAACGATTACAGAGCAGTACAGCGAAATGATGGATCTTCAGCTCGTCAAGGTGAGCGGCAACTCCTTCGTCGGCTTTATTCGCGACGAATATACGACTCTCCCCGAAGACGGCAACCGCCCGCTGTTTGTCCATCTAAACATCGGCTGGCATTATGAAAACACAAATGATGCATACGCTTCTGTTCCCGCCCGCTACGTCGCCGCTGAACAAGTCCGCGACTTGGCGAGCGCCGTATTTCACGAACTTGAAACTCCTTCAATCCAAAATTTAATCTATCATATCGGCTGCAGAATTTTAACGAGATTCCCGCAGCTCACTGAAGTCAGCTTCCAATCTCAAAATCACACATGGGACACAGTCGTGGAAGAAATTCCGGGGTCCAAAGGAAAAGTCTACACTGAACCGCGCCCGCCATTCGGTTTCCAGCGCTTTACCGTGACAAGAGAAGACGCCGAGAAAGAAAAACAGAAAGCCGATGAAGCCTTAGGGAGCCTGAAGGCCTGATGGGAAAGCTGACGACCCATATCTTAGATTTAACCTGCGGCAAACCCGCGGCGAACGTAAAAATTGAATTGAAGCGGCTGGGCGGCGGAGGCTTTAGGAAAGAGGCATACACCAACGCTGACGGCCGAGTCGATGCGCCGCTTCTCGCAGGTGAAGAGCTGGTGTCCGGAGAGTATGTGATGGAGTTTCATGCAGGGGACTATTTCGCGAGTAGAAACGTGAACACAGCCGCTCAGCCGTTTTTAACCATCGTCACCGTCCGGTTTCACATTGCAGATTCAGATGCGCATTATCATATCCCGCTTTTGCTGTCGCCGTTTGGTTATCAGGTGTATAGGGGAAGTTAATTAAAAGGAAGCCCGCCAGTGAGGCGGGCTTCTCCATGTATGTCTTACACTCTTTTCACTTGGCACATTCACAGCTACAAGGAAAGAGATGTATTCACTGCTGTTTGTGCATGAATGAAAGCCGTATCAAATAATGGCACTTCAGAATCCTCGGCTTTTACTAATAATCCAATTTCAGTACATCCGAGAATAATCCCTTCCGCACCTCGATCCACCAAATGATTGATAATCTTCTTATACATGGTTTTAGACGACTGTTTGATTTCGCCTAAACACAGCTCCTGATAAATAATATGATTGATTACTTCTCTTTCCTCATCAGCAGGCACAATGACATTGATATTGTGAGACTCAATACGTGATTTATAAAAATCTTGTTCCATCGTATACTTCGTTCCAAGTAAACCTACTGAACGAATACCTTGTCTTGTGATTTGATCGGCAGTTGCATCTGCAATATGTAAAATAGGGATGGTGATCATTTTCTGGATATAGCCAATCACTTTATGCATGGTATTTGTACATATGACGATAAAATCTGCACCGGCTTTTTCTAATGATCTCGCAGCCTCCCCCAAAGCTGCACCCGCCTTATCCCAAGCCCCTTCAGACTGATAGTGTTCAATCTCTTTAAAATCAACACTGTACAAAACGCATTTTGCAGAATGCAGCCCTCCTAGTTTCTTTTTTATCTCCTCATTGATTATTCGATAATATTCAGCCGAAGATTCCCAGCTCATTCCGCCAATAAGGCCGATCGTTTTCATATCACCACTCCTGAATTTTTTTCAGAATATAATCAATTATTCTAAAGTATTGATTAGTCTTATACAATTATTGATTTTCAGAAAATGGCCTGCGGGGAAAATATCCCGAAGTTTTTTAGATACTAAAAGTCCGCTTTTAACAGCCGAACTCCCTTTTCCCTCTGTTCAGCTCTCTTCTAATCCTCCAAGCCGATCGCATAATCCCGCCATACCCGGTACACCGGCACAAATTCCCTGCCAGCCCTTCTTCTATGTCTTCATCTGTGGGATGCGGGTTTTCTTCGAACAATGCGTTAAGCGCAATGATCATTCCCGGCGTACAGTAGCCGCATTGGAAGCCGCCTTCTTCCAGGAAAGCGGTTTGGCACATGTCCAGCTCTTCTTTTTGAAGCCCCTCGATGGTTGTGATGGAATGGCCGTCTGCTTGATAGGCCATCGTCATGCACGCATTGGCCAGCTTCCCGTCGATCAGGATGGAGCACGCTCCGCAGCGGCCGATTCCGCAGGACACCTTTGTCCCGGTCAGCCGAAATTCCTTTCTAAGCAGATCACTCAGACGTGCCGTGGGAATGGCTGAAACCTCACGCTCCTGCCCATTTACGGTCATTTGGTACTGTCCCTTTTTTACAGGAAGTGATCCAGCTTCTTTTACGTCCATTGCTTCAGCCCCTTTCTGTCTATCGCTTCAAGCAGCTCTTCTCTTGAAATCGGCAGCTTGTTTATCCAGCAGCCGACCGCATCATGTACAGCCTTTACAATAGCGGGAGTGATAGCGATCGTTCCGATTTCGCCAACTCCCCTCGGGCCATATGCGTCTCCCTTCATCAGTTCTTCTATTGCGATCACCTTCATGCAAGGAACATCTTTGACGACAGGGATCAAATAGTGATCGAGATTTTCCGCGGCATAACGGCCGTCCGTCATTTTCGCTTCCTCCATCAGCGTATAGCCGAGCGCCATGGCGGCGCCGCCTTCAATTTGGCCCCGATACCCCTGAGGACTGACAACCGCCCCTGCCGCAATGGCGTGCTCACAATCTATCACTTTGACATCACCCGTTAACAGATCCACTTCCACCTCAACAGCCGCCGCTCCAAATGAGTAAAGGAAATGGCCGCCGTCCACGGGATCAGGCGTTGTCGGAAAGTCAAATGCCGTTTCCTCTGCCAAAGGGCCTTTTTCAGCCAGCTCCTTATACGTCACCATGAGTGCCTCTGTGTGTTTGTCACGCAAGCCTTTAGCGCCGGGAATAAGGTTTTCCGCTGAACAGCCGCTCCATTCTGCCGCCCGTTTTTTCAAGCGGGATAGAAACGGCTTCTTCAAACGCTGAATTGCGTGCCATACCATGCTTGTGCCGCGGGATGCCGTGGAGGAGCCTGACTTCGGCACTTTTGCGGTATCCCCAATGACAATGGTAATATCCTCTGCGGCACAGCCAAGCTCCTCTGTGACGATATGTTCAATCGCTGCCAGAATGCCCTGTCCGCATTCTTCAAATCCGAACGAAGCTGTGATTTTGCCGTCACCTGAAAGGGACAAACGGCCTCCCGCCGCATCCATTCGGCCATAGCCCAGCCCGCCGCCGTGCATCGTTATTGCCGCTCCCGTGCCGCTCCATATATACCCGGAGCACCGGCTTTTTCTTGTGAGAATGGGAGATTCAGAAATGGCATTTAACACCTGTGCCGCTCCGTCAGTCGGTGCAATCCGATGCTCCAGCGGCCCTAAGTCATACGGCTTTCTGATATTTTTTCTTCTCAGCTCCAGCGGGTCGATACCGAGCCTATCACTGAGGCGGTCGAGATGGGTTTCAAGGGCAAATGTGATTTGATTGCCGCCAAAGCCCCGGAATTCTCCCGCCACCCCGTTGTTCGTAAACACAGATATCCCTTCCGTCCGGATATTCGGAATACGGTACGGCCCCGCGGCATGCTCGACAGAAAAATCGAGAACAGCGGGCCCAAGTGTGGCGTAAGCACCTGTGTCCGCCACAATTTTCACGTCATGAGCCAAAAGCTTTCCTGTTTGATCAGCTCCCGTTTTTATTGTCACCTTCATCGGATGGCGCTTAATGCCAGAATGTACAGATTCCTTTCTCGTCTGATGGATTTTGACAGGGCGTCCGCTTTTCAGGGCCAAAAGCGCGGCATACGGCTGGATATTCAGCTCATCCTTTCCTCCGAACGAGCCGCCCATCGGACTCGACACCACCCTGATCTTCTCTTCAGGAATGTCAAAAATACGAGCAAGCTGGAAACGGTCTTTATAGCCGTGCTGTGTTCCTGCATACATCGTAAAGCCCCCATCATCCTCCGGAACGGCTGTGCCTCCTTCCGTTTCCATATACGTATGCATCTGCCGGGGCAGCTCATAGGTTTCTTCAAGGACTGTGTCACACACCCGAAACCCTTCTTCCGCATCTCCGTGTGCAAAACATGCACGGTGCAGAATGTTGCCGTCCTCGTGCAGTCTAAGCGCGTCCGGAAGAAGCGCTTTTTCCGGTGAATCAATGACCTCCAGTTCTTTATATTCAACGTGAATCAGCTCCAGCGCCGCCTCCGCGATTTCCTCCGTTTCCGCAGCCACGGCGGCAATCGCATCCCCGACATACCGTACTCTGTCCTCGCATAAAACCGGCTGATCAGGGATGACTATGCCAAATCGGTTTAATCCGGGAACGTCTTTATGAGTGACGACAGCCCGCACACCTTCCATTTCTTCAGCTTTCATGGTGCAAATCGACACAATCTCCGCATGAGGATAGGCGCTTCTTAACACCTTGCCATACAGCATTCCGCGAAAGCTGAGATCGGTCATATATTTCAGTTCCCCTGTGACCTTTTCTCTTCCATCCGGCCTGACTCTTGACGGTTTGTTGATGGTCATTTAATTCCCCTCCCTCAGCCATCAGCTCTGACATAATGACGTTGGCAGCCGCTTTTTTTCTGTATGCCGCTGACATAAAAGCATCTGCGGAAAATGGCAGCTCATGGATAAGCGTTTCGTACAGCTCGTGCGGATCACACCCTGACGCCATCCGCTTCGCTTCACTTTCCAATAATCTTTCAGGTGTAATATCGGCATGGCCGGCAGCGAGACGAATGCCGCCGTCTTTCAAAAAACGTCCGGCCACAACAGCAGCCGCTCCTGTAAAAGCCTGGCGCCTCCCAAGCTTGCGGTAAAACACACGCTCTCCCTCCGCACGCGGGATGATGACACGCGTGACGATAGCAGCTCCATCGTTTTCATCTGCGAGCCAATCGCCAAGCGGCAGTCTGATCAGCTCGTTTTGATACACGACAAGCTCCGCATCAAGCACGAGCAAGAGCGGAAGCAAATCGCCGATTTTACTCGCGATGTTTCCGCCAATTGTGGCCCGGCTGCGGACACCCGGTGCGGCGACGGCGGAAGCAGCGTCGCTGAAACAGCCAAGCGCACTCTTGATGAATGGATGCTTTCTGCATTCATTCAGTGTTGTGAGCGCTCCGATCGACACGTGGGTGTCACTGACGCTGATCCCCCTCATCTCTTCAATTCCTTCCAGACTGACAAGATGCTGTTTCGGAAGAATTCCCTTATCCCACTGAAGCTGAAGCAGTGTGCTGCCCGATGCGGCACACACATCCGGGGCAAACTGCTCTAGAAGCGAATAGGCTTCATCGAGCGCTGCCGGTTTCCATAATTGAATATTCATCCTCGCTTTTGGCACTTGCCCGTTCATACCATCGCCCTCCTCACCATCTCATATTCCTCCGGTGTATCAATATCGTTCAGCTCCGCGCTTTCCTTTGCCTCCAAAACGGCTCCTCTTCCAAGCTGCCCGTTTTTCAGAAGTCTGCGGGCCCCTTCATCTCCCTTTAGCTTCTTTATATAAGGAAAACACGCTGCTGAGAAATAGATTGGCGGGGCAGGAGCGCCTAAAGATGAAGACACGGCAAACGACTCAGGTGCCATTGCCACAAGGGCATTGAGATGATCAACGGAAAGCTGCGGCTGGTCGGCTAACAAAATGACAACGCCGTCCGCTCCCATGCTTTCCGCTTTTCTCACCCCGCTGCTGACTGAATGCCCTTGACCTTTTTCTGCGTCTCGACAAACGTGCAGACTCCAGCGTTTTCGAAAAGGCGGAGCGTGATAGGGCGCTCCCATCCACTCAAGGGAAGCATGTTTTGTCCGCTCGACGATCAGCACGTGATCAAGGCCGGACAGAAGAGCCGTTTTCAAGGAAAGCGATCCGATGGTTTCTCCTTTTAGCGGCAAAGCCAGCTTGTTTCGGCCCATCCTTTCGCTTTTGCCGGCAGCGAGAAACACACCGATCAGATAGGGGCTTCTCATACAGCCGCCAGCCGTTTTCTTGTTTGAATGATTTCGGCAACAACGCTGACGGCGATTTCCTCGGGGCCTTCCGCACCGATTGAAAGCCCGACCGGACTGTAAAAGTGAGCCGGCGGCTGTTTACCGTTCAGCAGCCGCTTCGTGCGGTTTGCCGAACCCAACAAACCGATATAATGAAGGTGTTGAGAAAATAAAAAGTCGATGATCGCTTGATCGTGCTGAAAATGGTGGGTTGCCACAACGGCTGCATCCTGCGGTAAAAACTGAAATTCATTAAGCATTTGTTCCGGAAAAGCGGTGATCAGCCGATCCGCTTTTGGGAATAGAGAGGATGTGCAATAAGCGGGACGCCAATCTGTCACGATCACAGAAAATCCTGTATCAGCCGCCAAATTGGCAAGCGGCACAATATCCGGTCCCGCTCCGAACAGAATGAGGCGCGGCTTCGGTTCAATCCGCTGCATAAACAGGTTGGCAGATGGATCAAAATGCGGTAAATGAAGCGCAGAAACGGTACGTTGTATGTCTTCCAGAGGCGCGCCCGGCCAATTCCCGAAATGCCCGTTTTCCGTCAGAAATAAAGAACGGGAGGAGTCAATCTGCGTAATGGCTGTTACTGCTTTGCCAGCATGAAGGCAGTCTCTCACTCTTTTATAGTGCCGTCTTTTTTCCTGAGTGATTGCTTCCGCATGAATATGAATCATGCCGTTGCACCCTGCTCCCATGCCCCAGGAAAGATCGTCCTCCGCCCGCATATCATAAGAAATCAGCGCTGACGTCAGCTGATCACCCAGCTCACTGATTCTGTGGAATAAATCTTCTTCCACACATCCGCCGCTCAGCAGGCCGACCCTTTCCCCATTTTTCTTAAAGAGCATAGAGGCGCCTGCTTTTCGATATGCGGAGCCTTCTACTTGAACAATGGTCGCCAGCACAGCCTCTTCCTGATCTTCCAGGAGCGCATCTACCATCATGTGCAAATTTGCCAATGCTGTATCCCCCTCTCTTACATTGCTGTGAGAATCAACAAGTTCAGCGTGATTTTATAGGTAACTTGTATAAAGAATAGATGATGGAAGAAAAAATGACTCATGCTTCGTCAGAAAATACAACACGGAGAAAGAAGATTTGTAAAAAGAGTCAAACGGAGAAAAACGGATTGGAGAAATAGCACATCATATGACTAAAAAAGCTTGCGGAGATTCCGCAAGCTTTTCTTTATACCGCCGCCTGATGGCCGGCGTTTTCATACACGTCAAGCGCCGCTTGGAGTGCCTTTCCCGCTTCGATCGCTGCACCATGCCTGAGCAGCACAGCCTCCAGCCCGGCAAGCACGAACAGCACATTTTCTTTTCTGCAGCTGTAGCCCATCGTGCCGATTCTCCAGATCTTTCCTGCCAGCGGACCGAATGAGCTGGCAATTTCGATGCCGAATTGTGCCAGCAGCATGCGGCGGACAGACTCGCCGTCAATGCCGTCCGGAATTTCTACACAGGTGACAACAGGCATTTTGCAGCTGTCATCTCCAAACGGATTCAGCCCCATGGCCTGAATCCCTGCCGCTAATGCGTTCTCATGGCAGCGATGACGTTCAAAGCGAGCTTCCAGACCTTCTTCAAGCACCAGCCTGACACCCTCTCGCAAGGCATAGAGCATCGTCGTCGCTTCTGTATGATGATTAAGCCGTCTTTCGCTCCAATAATCCTCAAGCTGGCTCAAATCAAAATAATTGCTTGTGATCGGCCGGTTTCCCGAAAGTGCTGCCCTGTCCGCTTGTGTCGCAATCCCACGCTCCACCTTTTTACGAGCCGCAATCACATCCGCCACCCGCTCATTATATGTAATCGGCGCCATCCCCGACGGAACAGACAAGCATTTTTGCGTGCCGCCGATGGCCGCGTCAATCTTCCATTCATCCACCTTTACCTCGCAGCCGCCGATCGTCGCGACTGCATCAACAATAAACAATGCATTGTTTGCGCGGCAGGCTTCGCCGATTGCTTTCAGCGGGTGGATCCTCCCTGTCGATGTTTCGCCGTGCACCATCGCCACGATTTTCGGCTTCACTTTTGTCATTTCCCGTATGATGTCCTCCGGGTCAAAAACCGTTCCCCATCGGCACTCAAGCGTATGGACATTCGCCCCGTACCGCTCGGCGATTTCAGTCAGCAAATAACCAAAGCGCCCGTAAATGGGGATGAGCACATCATCTTCAGGTTCAATGATACTCGCCAGCACCGCTTCGATTCCCGCCCGAGAAGTGCCGTCAATCGGGTATGCCCAGCGGTTTTTTGTTTGAAACAGCTCCCGAAGCATTTCCATCGTTTCATTCATGATATCCGTAAACGCCGGATCAAATTGTCCGACAACAGGGGTGCTCATCACTCTTAATACACGCGGATCAACCTCAACAGGGCCCGGCGTCATAATCGTTCTTAACGGCGTGCATAATTCTTTTCTGCCTGACACAGCCATTCCTCCTTATCAGTAAGCCAGTTTGTATAATAAATCAGTCAGTGCGCGGACGCCGATCTCAAGCTGTCTGGCTGAGGTATATTCCTTCGGTGAGTGGCTGATGCCGCTTCGGCTAGGCACAAACAGCATACAAGCCGGATGGCGCCGTCCGATCATTTGCGCGTCATGCCCTGCTCCGCTCACCATTTCCTCACAGCTGATGCCGTTTTCTGCCGCCGTTTCAAAAGCCGCATCCTTCAGCCTTTTATCCATCGGCACAGGTTCTATCCGCATATATTCATCAATCACGGTGTGAATTCCTTTTTGACGGCAAATTCGGTTGATCAAAACAGCCATGTCTTCATGAAATTGCTTCAGCACCTGCTGATTTTGATGGCGTATATCGATTGAAAACTGCACGCGCCCCGGGATGACATTGGCTACATTGGGTTCGGCCGTTATTTTGCCGCATGTCAGACGGAGCTCGTCCGGCTGCTCTTCTGCGCGCAGAAGCAGTTCATGAATGATGCGGCTGCCGGCTGCGAGCGGGTCCTTGCGCCATTTCATGGAGGTGGTTCCTGCGTGATTGCATTCTCCTTCGAGCGTGACGAGATATCGTCTCTGCCCCGCAATACTTGTCACGATGCCGAGATCCCGGCCTGACATTTCCAACGTCTGCCCCTGTTCAATATGCAGCTCAACAAATGCGCTGATATCTGTCCTATATGCTGACTGAAACACACCTTTGCCAAAACCGCTCTCATGCATCGCTGTTTGGAGGGAGACTCCCGACTCGTCTCTTGGCTCTTTTGCATCTTGTTCTGAAAAAACACCCGTCATATTCCCCGACCCCCAATAGGTCATTGGAAAACGGCTGCCTTCCTCCTCACATAAGGAGACTGCTTCGAGCGTTTTTTTCGGCGCTCCGTATGTTTCCTTGAGCTGCTTGATCGCGAGCATTGCCGCCAGAACGCCATAAGCGCCGTCATACTTTCCCCCATTGATGACAGTATCAATGTGCGAACCGGTTACAATCACTTCATCCGGAGACTGGGTGCCCGAAAGCCTGCCGAAAACATTGCCGACGTCATCGAATCTTGTTTCAAGCCCGAATGAAGACATTTCCGTCTTCACTGCAAGCTGTGCGTCCATCCACTCTTTTGTGTACAAAAGCCTCGTTACACCGCCGTCCGCAGATGCGCCGTATTGGGCGAGCCATTCAATATAATCTGTGATGCTGTTTTTGACTGAAAGCTTCTGCTTCTCCATGTACTCCCCCCTCTGGCCGTTATGGTGACTTCATTATAGAAGGAGGAACACGACAGTTCATTGACAGATTAACCAAAAAAACGTTTATTTTTTGGTCACAGTATCTCATGTAAAGCCCAAAGAAAACACAGTAATCAGCCGCAATGAATGAAAGAACCAGCGAGAGGAAAAAAGGAGGACAAAAAACCTTTCATATGAACATGCCAAGCTTACAGGAGAAGCGCTGCGGAGATCGCGGGACGGATGAAAACAGAAATGCAGGCAGCTTGCCTCCCAACTGAAGCAAAAACCGGGTCTCAGGATATCCCCCAAAGGAACCAATTTACAATTTTAATGAAAAATATACAAAATGACACTTCTATCCTTTATATCAATTTTAGATAATAGATATGAGTTGATAAAAGGAGGGCAAGCGATGACAAAAAAAGCATGGTTTCTGCCGTTCGTCTGTGTATTACTGATTTCCGGATGGTTTGCGCCGGCAGCTTCAGCAAGCGCGCAAACCGCATTAAGCCTGAATGACCGATTGGCGTCTTCCATCTCAGGGACAGGGGGCCTTCTCACATTAGCCGCTCCCGCTGCACCTTATACTGACATTGACACCTATTATGAAGGGGCTGACGGAAAAACAGGGAAATCGCTAAAAAGCGCCCTGCACCGCATCATCAGCGGACACACGATGCTGTCCTACAGCGAAGTGTGGAACGCACTGAAAGAAACCGATGAAGATCCGGCAAATCCGAATAACGTCATCCTGCTCTATACGAATGAATCACGGTCCAAAAACTTGAACGGCGGCAATGTCGGCGATTGGAACCGCGAGCACGTCTGGGCGAAATCCCATGGCAATTTTGGTACGGGCAAGGGACCCGGAACTGATATTCACCATTTGCGACCGGCTGATGTCCAAGTTAACAGCGCCAGAGGAAATATGGATTTTGACAATGGCGGCACTGAATATAAGAAAGCACCCGGAAATTATTATGATGGCGATTCATGGGAACCCCGTGATGATGTAAAAGGCGATATTGCCCGCATGCTGTTTTACATGGCTGTCCGTTACGAAGGTGATGACGGCTATCCTGACCTTGAGCTTAATAATAAGACAGGCAACGGCTCGGCTCCTTATATCGGCAAACAATCTGTCCTGCTCGACTGGAATAAACAGGACCCCGTTGACGACCGTGAGCGAAAAAGAAATGAAATCATTTATGAGAAATACCAGCACAACCGCAATCCATTTATCGACCACCCTGAATGGGCCGGCGACATCTGGCCGTAAGAAAAAGGTGCTCCTGAAAAGGAGCACCTCAGATTGGGTAACTGATCAAGTCGATAAATTTGTTAATTGAAAGAATAACATACCGCAAACTGGAACTCAAACAGCAAAAGGAACTCCTGAATAAAGTAAAGCGTGATATTAATACACCTTTAACTGCTGTCAGACTGCACTTATTTTGCTTAGATGAGTTTGCGAATTCATATATTGTAAAGGCAGAAAAAAGCTGACAAGTGATTCCGTCAGCTTTCTCTTGAATGTCAGGCTGCATCATCCCTTTGTCATGTCCGCTGAAGAATTCGATGCAAGATCTCATGTTCAATCTGAATGAGTGTGCTGTCGGACAAGGAGCGGGGGCGTTTGGCGCGGATCGGGATGTCGAAACTGATTTCTCCGTCTTCGATCATGATGACGCGGTCAGAAAGGCGGACCGCTTCCTGCACATCGTGTGTGACGAGCACAGCTGTAAATCCATTTTGTTTCCATAGCTTTTCTATCAATTGCTGCATGTCGAGACGGGTGAGGGCATCCAATGCGCTGAGCAGTTCATCCAGCAGCAGAAGGGATGGCTTTCTGATGAAAGCACGGGCAAGGGCAACCCTTTGCTGCTGTCCGCTAGACAGCTTATACATCCAAGCGTGGCGGCAATTCCACAATCCGACTGCTTTAAGCACTTCCTCTGCTTTTTCTGTAAGTTAGGGTTTTATACTCAAAGAAAAGGATGCAGGGATCCCCTGCATCCTAAGTACATTCAGAAAATTTTCAGCCTCTAAACATTAATTAATTTAGAAGAATTATTATTACTAATCAGTCGAAAACAAATATTAGCGTGTCCATTTACTTGAATTTACAGTTTGAAGTAGTTCCGAGTGTTTCCAGTTATTATAAAGTTTCACTTTTACACGAGTTGAAGCAGATTTTTTAGCGATATTTGTAAAAGTAACATTCAGTTTTTTGCCGTATGAAGCGTTACCGGAAGCAGTATCAATAGTCTTCCATGAACCGCTTGTATACCGCTGAAGGTACAATTTACAATAGGCTGCTGTCTCCCATGTACCTGATCTTCCTAATTCAATTGTGGCGTTAACATTTTTGTAGTTATCCGATGTATGTATATATGATTTTGCAGAAACAACTCCAGTATTGTAAGTAAAGCTCGTTGTTTTGCTTACTGCTTGCGCTGATTGACTGAATCCTATAATCAGGCCAAAAGTCATAATACCTGCTAACAATACTGCTAAAATATTCTTAGTTTTACTCCTCACATTAAATCCCTCCATTAATAATCATACTTGTAAATAACAAGTCTATTATACATTATAACCTATATTTTCCGATTTTTAAAGACTAAATTCTTTTTGGTTGCATATATATATATCATTATTGAATTTCTAAAAAATCCCTAATTTTATAAGTCAATTTTCCGGTTATTAAACTTTGATATTTTTAATGCCTCATTTTCGGTAATTTTCTATATAAGCACAAGTAACAAGAGTCTATTTCATGACAGAGTTTATAATTAACTCAAAACAACGAATGGTTGTGAGGATTTGCAACAAAAAGTTTATACTGGAAATTCACTAAACATTCAATTATTGCAACTGAAAAATTGTCTGATATGTTTAAAGGATGCCCCTTTGTGCCGTATGCTGCATTGAGAGCAGCATTTCCTTCAGCAGTCTACTATATTTCGACCGCAGCTCCGGAAAGTTTATCCGACTGTTTGAATCAAGATCGCAATTAAAATTGGTCGGCATACGAGCAAATAACCGGCTTCCTAGCCGCAGGATTCAGTGATAGAGCAGACTTATTAAATCCAGTTGCCAGTTGACCTGATTATATCGAGACGTTATTGACATAAACATTCGCTAAATTACTCTGCACGGAACAGAAAACAAGGCAAGGCAACTTCTGATAGGGACACTAGCATCCACCTCACATGGGAAAACAGTCCATTTTGCTCAAATGGAATCAACAGGATCCAGTCGACAGTGAGGAAAAACGGCGGAACGAGATCATTTACGATGACTATCAGCATAACCGCAACCCGTTTATTGAACACCCGGAATGGGCGGGCGAAATCTGGAAATAGCGTCATCAGACATGAAAAGGGAGCCCCGATCATCAGGCTCCCTTTTTTAATATACGGCGTTTTCAGTTTCGCCATCAAAAAAGACGGCCCTGTCCATATTAACCGCAAGCTGAATGGCATCACCGGGTTTCACCTGTGAAGCGCCGTCAAGTCGGATCGTCAGACGTTCATTCCCGCTTGCCGCATGAACATACATCTCTGCGCCTAAGTTTTCACATACTTCCGCTACAGCGCCGCACACCGCCTCATCCAAGTGCTCCGACCGCCCGGCAAGCGTCAAATGCTCCGGGCGCAGCCCCGCTGTCATCTCTTTGCCGCTGTATCCTTTTTGTACAAGAACAGCCGCTTTTTCTTTCGGAATGGGTAAACGAACGGATGAACCGGTAAAATACCACTGCCTGTCACATTCCTCAATGACTCCTTTTAAAAAATTCATACTCGGAGAACCGATAAAACCCGCTACAAACATATTGGCCGGATAATGATAAATCTCATGAGGGCTTGCGGCCTGCTGAATATCCCCTTCATTCATCACGACAATCCGGTCGCCCATTGTCATTGCTTCCGTCTGATCATGCGTCACATAAACAATGGTCGCTTTTAGGCGCTGATGAAGCTTGCAGATTTCGGCGCGCATCGTCACACGCAGCTTCGCGTCCAAGTTGGAAAGCGGCTCGTCCATCAGAAACACCTTCGGCTCCCGCACGATCGACCGGCCAAGCGCAACCCGTTGCCGCTGTCCGCCTGAGAGTGCCTTCGGTTTTCGCTTAAGCAGATGCCCAATTTCCAAAATATCAGCCGCAGCCTGGACACGTTCTGCAATTTCTTTTTTCGGCAGCTTTCTGAGCTTCAAACCGAACGCCATATTCTCAAACACCGTCATATGCGGGTACAGCGCGTAATTCTGAAAAACCATTGCGATATCGCGCTCCTTCGGGGGCAGATCATTCACCGCTTCTCCATCGATATAAAGCTTCCCCTCAGAAATACTCTCAAGTCCGGCAATCATTCGGAGTGTCGTAGATTTGCCGCAGCCCGAGGGACCGACCAGCACCAGTAGTTCCTCATCTTTTACATCCAAATGAAAATCCTTCACCGCCGTCGATTGAGTGCCGTATGTTTTTTTGATATGGTCAAATGTTAATGATGCCATTAGAAACCTCCTCCAATACTGGAAACCGCCCTATCTTTCTGTTATGTTAAAAATGTTCGGGGTTTCTGACAGATTCATAATAAAAAGCAAATTTGTATTATAACGTCATAATACATATAATAATACTAAGACGCGACAAAGGAGGTCTGTCCCATTGTTAAATAACGGGAGCTCAAAACCTTTATATATTCAGCTGAAACAAATTATTGCGGACGATATCAAGAAGGGCGTTTATTCGCCGGCTGTGAAACTGCCGACTGAAAATGAGCTTTGCGAAACGTACAATGTCAGCCGCATAACGGTCAGAAAGGCCATTCTCGATCTTGTGGAAGAAGGCTGGCTCGTCCGGCAGCAGGGAAAGGGAACGTTCGTTAAAAGTCCTAAACTTAAGCGTGAGCTCATCGCGGTCAACGGCTACTCTGAGTTTATGGAATCAACAGGAAAAAAACCGAAACACCAGGTTCTTTCCCATGAAACCATTGGAGCGCCTAAATCCATCGCCGAAAAGCTTCGCATCGCTTCCGAAAGTCCTGTTCTTGAATTAAAACGCATTTTGTTTCACGACGACCAGCCGCTCTCATTCGAAATCGCCCACTATCCGCTCAGTTTATTTCCCGATATCGGAAAGCATATCAAAAACGGCGTTTCAATGCATGACATTTTGAGACAGCACTATCAGGTGGTACCCACCTATAATACGAAGCTGTTAAATGTCGTATACGCCAAGCAGGAAGAAAGCCGCTATCTGGCTTGTGATATCGGGGATGCGCTTTTTGAAATTGATAAAACCGCTTTTATGTCAAAAGACCAGCCGATTTACAGTTCGCTGTTTTTAATGAATACGGATCGCGTCACGTTTACCATTAACAGTCCCTACGCATAACAGGCATAAAAAACGAGACAATGCTTATCGTATTCTCGTTTTTTCACTGCTTTTCCCGCTGTCCGGCCTGTAGGGATGTCCGTAACCAAACGCTCCGAATCCTCCGCATGTTTTGGCAGCCATCCCGGCGGCCGCGGTTAGCGCTCGCCGAATATTCTGGTGCTCGAAAAAATCGGTGAGAAACCCGGCGATAAAAGAATCTCCCGCACCCAACGTATCTATTATATCAGCTCTCACAACCGGCTGATGATAGACGCGCTCCCCATCCGATAACACCGCGCCATATTCTCCCCTTGTCAGACAGATGATTTTCGCTCCGAATCCGCGGGCTTTTTCGGCAAGCTGCACACATTCACTTTCACTCAAATCACTCCCGGAAAAAAATGCATATGTCACATACGGACAGACCGCCTCTAAATAGGCTTCGTCACGTTTTACGGAGAAGTCAAAGGAAATCGGCACATGGCCGCTCAGCATTGGAAGGTCACGTTCTATCCTGCTGTACACGCTCGTATGCAGCAGGTCATGTCCGGTGATAAATGAGATGTCTTTCTCATGAAAAGCGAGCGTTAGACGCGATTGCACGCCGCCCTTATTTGATCCGGCAAATATCCTGTCTCCCTTTTCATCAAGAGTGACGACTGCCATCCCATTTTCTCCGTATGCCCGGCGGATCAAATCGGTATTCACCTTTTCCAGTTTCAGCACGTTTAATACATGGTCCGCTGCTTCATCACTGCCCAGAATCCCGATATAAGAAGTGTCATGTCCTAAGCGCCGCGCAAGCACGGCCACATTTAACGCATTCCCGCCCGGGTAAAACGTCTCCTGATCCTGATAATAATCCACTACATTATCTCCGGCCGCTATCAGTTTCATCTTTTCATCCCCCTTATCCTTTCACGCTTCCCGCTGCAATGCCGCGGATAAAATATCTCTGCATCAATAAAAAAAGCACTATGATCGGAGCAGCCGAAATCGTCAGCCCGGCCAGCAGCACGCCCCAATCAGTCTGCAGCGCATCTCTGAACTGCATCAGCCCGGCCGGAATCGTCCGTAAATTTTCATCATCGATAAAAATAATCGCAAACATAAATTCATTCCACGTATGGTAAGCCGTCAAAATGCCTGACGTCGCCAGAATCGGCACACTCATAGGCAAGAATATTCTGAAAAATATTCCGATGCTTGTGCATCCATCCAGGTAGGCAGCTTCCTCAAGCTCTTTGGAAATCGACAAAAAATAAGAACGAATCAGAATAACGGTAAACGGAATACGATAGGCGGCATACGGAAGAATCAAAGCCCAATACGTATTGTACAATCCCAATGACTGGATAATGGAGTACAGCGGCACAAGACTGACCTGCGGCGTCAGCATCAATCCGCCCAGACAAATGATAAGCACAAATCCTTTTCCTTTAAAATGAAAACGGGCCAGCCCGTATGCAGCCAAAGCGCTCACAAATACGGTTATAAAGCAAGTCAGAACGGTCACAATGACGCTGTTCATAAAATAAGCAGAAATCCCTTGGTTCCATGCGGAGACGAAGTTTTCGGGATGCCAAACAGACGGCAGCGACCAGCTGTGCTCAAAAATCTCATCCGAGCTCTTAAAGGCACTGACCGCCATCCATAACAGCGGATAAGCGATGGCAATGAGGTAGATTAAAAGAAACAGCCATACAGACGTTTCCCCGATATACCATTTTCTCGGCTTTCCGGCTGTTCTGACGGTCTGCCGGGAATGATGCAAATCCGTCCTTTCAGGAAGCATCGGCTACCCCTCCTTTCCGGTCTTAAAGAATTTCATCTGAATAAGCGACAGAGCAAGCGTCAGCAAAAGCACCACCGTCGCGATCGCAGAAGCGTAGCCCATCATATCTTTTGTAAAAGCGCTCTTATATAAAAATGTGCTCAGCACTTCTGACGCATTGCCCGGTCCTCCGCCGGTCAGAATATACGGTTCATTAAATACGGTAAACGCGCCGGTCAGCGTCATCACCACGGCAACAAACGACATTTCTTTCGTCTGCGGCACCGTAATGTGAAAGAACTGCTGGATTTTGCCGGCTCCGTCCAGCTGCGCCGATTCATATAATTCAGCGGGAATACTCTGAATTGAGACAATGTACAGCATGGCGATGTAACCGACTGACTGCCATTGAGACACAAAAATGACAGACAGCATAGCTGTGTTTTCATCGCCCAGCCACGCACGGGTCAGTTCATTAAGCCCGACGGCTTCCAGCAGCTGATTCAAAAGCCCGATTTCCGGGTTATAAATAAAATCAAACAACAGCGCAATGACGGTCATGGAAATGACAACCGGGAGAAAAAATACTGTGCGGAAAAACGGCGACCATCTCCTTACCAGCCTGTCTTCCAGCACGGCCGCCAGAATCAGCCCGCCGCCTACCTGGCAGATTAGCGATACGGCCGCATACAGCACATTATTGCGGAGTGCTGTGAAAAACACGGGATCATGAAACAGATCAATATAATTTTTAAAACCGATAAACGTCTTGCCGGGCTGAAATGAGCTCCATTCAAACAGACTGAAAAACACATTTTCAAAAATCGGAATATAAACGAAAAGCAAGAAAATCAGCGCGGGCGCGAGAAACAGATACGGAATGAAACGTTTTCGGCTGACCAAGGAAATCCTCATCTCCTTTCTCATGAAATCTGTTCTATTCAGATGACGCTTTGACTTGACGCGCAGCTTTCTGCACGGAATTCATCACCTCGCGCGGTGTCATTGTGCCGCCGAGCATCTGCTGAACGCCTGCCGCATACACATCGGCGATTTCAACGTCAACATCCATATCGAACCATGGCACCATGGATTCGGCGCGGACGATATCCTGCACGGCTTCGCGCTGGATCGGCGTGGAATTGTTCTCTGTCGCCGTTCCCTGAACCGCGCTGTATTTACCGACGTCTTTTATCAGCTTCTCTCCCATTTTTTTCGATGTTAAAAACTGAAGAAATTCCATTGCTTCTTTCGGGTGCTTCGTTTTTGAGGAAATCATAAACCCTTCAGGAGATCCTGTCAGCGCCCGGGGAGATCCCTTTTCGCCGACGATTTTCGGGAAGGGAAACAAGCCCAGGTTGACAGGTTCGACGAGCTTAATTTCCGCCGTTTCCGCATAAATCATCGCCGCTTTGCCGCTTGTAAACTGCTGCCGAACGTATTCGTGATCGACGGAGTTCACATGCTTTGTAAAGTACGGCAGAAGCTCCTGAAGCTTTTCAAGTGCTTTGACATAACCTTCATCGGTAAACTCCCCGGTTTTCGGACTGTAATCCTTTGCCCGCGTTTTTTCATCCACCATACGCTGGTTCAGCGTCCCGATATAATGAGAAATCGTCCAAGGCGCCTTTGTGCCGAAACTGATCGGGATGTATCCGTTCTCTTTCAATTTCTCAGAGACCGTGATCAGTTCATTCCATGTCGCCGGGGGCTTCAGATGTAATTTGTTAAAAATATCTTTATTATAAAAGAATGATTTAGCGTCCATTTGCCACGGAACACCGTACTCTTTTCTGTCATGCGTAAAGGGTTTGATTTGTGACTGTACAAGCTGTGAGGACCAATCTTTATTCTTTTGATAGTAAGACGACAGATCGAGGGCTTTATCTCCTTTGATGAATTTGTAGGCAAACCGGTCGCTCCACGAAAAAAAAATATCAGGGGGACTTGTCGTTCCGAGCATGACTTTCACCTTGTCTTTATAGGAATCGTTTAATACCGCTTCCGTTTGGATGTGAATGTCCGGATGAGTGGCTTCGAATTCTTTAACCGCTTCTTCAAAAAAGCTTCTTTCCGGCTCTTTCGGCCACCTGTGAAAAAACTTCAGGTTCACTTTTCCATCATTGGAACTGCTTTGGCTTGAACAGGCAGCGGATGACAGACATACGGCTAACAGAACGAACAGGCAGATGAGCTTTTTCAGATGCTATTCCTCCTTTGTCACCGGACTATAACGTTATATATCATTATAGTCCGGTGAAAAATAATACGCGTTCTTAATACTCAACTTTCCACATGTATCTTCTATGAGATAAAGGATGATTTCTCGCCTCTGCCAGCTCGTCTGCGTAGCTTCTCAGCACACGGTTGAGGACGAGCGGGGCAAGGTAGCCTTTAACTGAATCGTCAATTGCAGTGAAATCGTAAGATGCGGCATCAAGCACAGTGAGCTTTCTGCCATACTTTTTCGAGAAGGAAAGCGCCCGCTCTTCAAGAGGTCTTGTTTCGTCTAAGCCGAGCAGGATAATAAATGGAACGGATTCATCAATGATTTCAAATGGTCCGTGAAAATATTCTCCGGCATGAATGGCGTGGGAATGAATCCATTGCATTTCCATGAGAATGCAGATGCTGTAGGAGTAAGCGACACCGTAGTTTGCACCGCTTGCCATTGTGTAAATGATGCTTTCTTTTTCATGAGCTTTTGCGAATTGCTGTGCGTTGTCAGCTTCCTGCTTAAGGGCTCCTTCATACACAGCCTGTAATTGGTCTAAGCCTTCAATTGCCTGCTCAAATTTCGTGTTTTTTTCTAAAACTTGCAGGGTGCCGAAAACGATTTGATACAAAACGCCATAGTTCGTATTGATCGCAAGCGCCTCATCACCCCAATCGTACTGGGCAACATATTGCGCTTCCTGTGCTAAAGGAGACTCCGGTTTATACGTCATCGCAATCGTAAGTGCGCCTTTGCCCCTTGCAAACGCGGCAGCTTTAACTGTTTCCGGGGTATTTCCCGAATGCGAGCACAAAATAACAAGAGACTTTTCACCAAGCTGAACAGGGTTGCGCTGAATAAATTCGTTTGAGCTGTAAAGGTCTGAGCTGATTGATTTTGACTCCCTGTCAAACACATATTTACTCGGATACATAATGGCCGAAGACCCTCCGCAAGCGACAAAGAAGACATGATCAATGGTTTTCCCTTTCAAATCCTGCAAGAAAGCTTGAACCTCACGATTTACTTTTGCTGTGGCCTGACTCAAATCCTTCACTCCTTATTCTTATTATATAACGTTATATAACATTATATATTGTTATATTAATCGCAATAAAGGTGTGTTGTCAATTATATTTTCTGAAATTTCTAAAATATAAAACAGGATCGCCTTATTTCCCGCACTCTCTTGACCTGACCCTTAGAGACACGTTTAGAATAAAAGCAGGGAGTGATGCAGAATGAATATAAAAGAAGCCGCCCGGCAGACGGGTCTCACGAAAAAAGCCATCAAATATTATGAGCAGGAAGGTTTAATTACCGTCAGCAAAAACCCTGATAACGGATACCGTGAGTATTCCGCAAAGGATGTAAATACACTGAAAATGATTGCCGCCCTCCGAATGCTGGCACTGTCCGTAAGCGATATTAAAGCGTTTCTCTTAGAGGGCAGCAGCCTGCATGAGATACTGCAGCAGCAGCATCAAAAGCTCAGCCGGCAGATTGAAGGGCTTGAGCAGGAACGGAAACTCACCGAACTGCTGCTCAAACGCGTGGAGGGTGCAGAAAATGTCGATTCCATTTTACATGACATCGGCGAAGTCCAAATAGACGAACCGAAGTATATGGGGCTTCAGCTGAAAAAACTGTTCCCGGGAGATTTCGGAAAATTTATCGCCGCGCTGTTTGAACCGTTCCTCGACTTTTCTATTGATACAGATGAGAAAAAAACGACATGGGCGGAGCTTATTAAAGTATTGGATGATATGGAAGAAGTGCCGGCCGCACACCCGATCATGCAGCTGGTCGGCAGTGAGGATCCGGCTCAGCTCCAGCAGCACAAAGCCCAGCATGACCAATTCATCGAGCGGATTTTGGAGAGAGACCCCGCTACTTGGGACACTCATAAAAACACAATCATTCAGCTCGTAAAAAGAGTGCAGACAGATGAAGAATACAGAGAAAACCTGATCAAGGTCGGGGAATCCGCTTCGGATCTGCCGGCGCTTAAGGCGGGTTCGCCTTTCAGCGATCTCCTTCAAAAGCTCAGTCCGACATATGACAAATACGTGCGCCTTCAGCTTGAACTGAAAAAAGAAGCCGACGAGGAGCTCGGCTTTGATTCAGAGGCATATTTAAAAGAAATGCTGCAAATAAAAAAACGCTAAGGCCGTTTTCCTTAGCGTTTCTTTCTTCAGCTTCAGTGCTGCGCATTAATGCGGTCCACGACATTAGCGATGAGCTGCTCTTTGCCTAAGTCGGAATCTTCGTCAACGCTTGCTACTGTCAAAATGATCGCCGCTACCGCAAGAGCGATCGTCTCAATGGCGGCTGCCGCGTTTAAAAACACCCAAACTGCCGTTGCGCATTGGCCGATGGCCGTTGATTTTCCTTTGTCCATGCTTTTTTTGTCAAATTCTTCTTTCAGCACTTTCGCCATAATCTGCGAACCTTGATCAATGACGCTGTTCACTTTCTCATAATCGCCGCTGTAGACAGCCGTTTTTAACTTTTTAAAATAATCCGGCGATGACTTTTTAATATCAGCGATCACCTGATCGGAAACTTGCTTTAATTCGTCCTGATTAATCTTTTTGACAGCTTTGGTATCCCATACCTCGGGAAGAAGCTTTGCGACCTCACCTTGTCCAAAAAAGATGCCGGAAAAAATGTCTTCACCCGAATAAGAGACGGCTGGCTTCGTTTTCGCTGTGGCATGCGGGCCGACTAATGCGACCATTAAAACAAACACCAGCAGCATGGCGGCAGCTGACCTTTTACTTTTAACCATATAATTTCCTCCTTTTCCTTTTATTGAGAAAATTGTATCTGATAAAATAGGAATTGTAATGGTTCAAAGCTACTGTTTTCTCTGCCGGCACCAAAAACAGGACCAAAATACCAGACACTGTAATGGAAAATGAGGTAAGCCCAAGCATGACAGCAAAAATTTCATGCATAAAAATGGATATAAACAAGATCAGGCGCCAATATTTTTTCGGAGCGAACAAAGCGCAGAACATAATGGTTTGCACAATGAGCGTGCCCCAAGTCGGGATGATGACAAGCTTTGACTGCAAGATAAAGTCAAACAGACTGTGAAGCGCATCCGGCAGCCCCAGCATCGGATCGTTCAAATAGTAATAAACGGCGGTGCCATTCTGCCACTCTTCTTCCATCAGTTTGGCAATGACGGAGTTAAAGTACAGCATCGCGACCTGTATTCTGATGATTGTCAGTGTCGCCCAGCATAAGGAACGGTAATAAGGCTCAAGCGGCCTTTTCTCAAAAGACGCTTCGTACGGAGACCAGTGCCACTTCCGCGGATCAGTTAATGTCAAGGGCAGCAGCAGCAGCGTAAAGACGGCAGCCACCTGATCGCCCCCATCAAGGGTAACGGCGGAGTTTTGGAAGCTGTATGAAATCCACCAGTGAAAAAAACCGGTAAGGCGGGGCCGCCAGCCAATGACAACCAGAATTAAAATACAGATACAAACCGCTTTGACGACCTCAATGTAACGGAATTCGGGAAACAGCAAGAACAGGCTGAACGTATCGGAAAAGCTGAGCATTTGATTTTGCGTTTTAAAGAAGACAGACGCCGGATTGAACAGCAATGTCAGAAGCGTGCCGAGCGCGATTAAACTTCTGGCAAGCCCGTACACATTTGTCCAAGGCGGATTCTTCATCATCCATAAGGTGAGCTGCTTTTTTGCATCCTGAATCAATTGACATCCACTCCGATGTATTTTTTGATGGTTCGTTTCGTTTCAGTATGGCTGCTCCATGCCCATGGGGTAATGCGTTCATATGTAATGATCATTTTTCCTTTCAGCCTTGGGGAGGGAGACTCATTTTTCACCTTCAAAAATGTGGTATCCTTAAAGTCCTGGCCGGTCGTGAAGTCGTTCCACTTTTCTTTGGAAGGCAGCTTTTCCAGCATAAGGCCGAGCTCTATCCCTTGCGTCCGTCCGTAGCGGTTTAAGCCGATCACGTTTTTCAGAGAATTATTCGGCCATCTGAGCTCCTCCCCGGCATCAAGAAGATAGATGTTCAGGCTGTCTTCTCTCGGATCTTTACTGAAAAACCCCCAGCTTTGCGGATAAATCATAGAAACGGTTTTGGATTGATGTTTGGTTAATTGGATGGCGGAGCTTGGCAGTGCCGCGATAACGGTTAAAAACAAAACGATGATCCAGGCGGCCATGATAAAAAGAAAGAATGAAAACATGCCGGTTTGCTTCTTGTCAGTCAATCGAAACCCTCCTATTGTTTGGAAATTTCATTGACATGATTATACACCATTCAACAGGTAAAATATTGATAAATTAGATTTTTCGGACTAATATACTATTATATGTAAAAAAGGGAGTGTTCATATGTTTTTGATGAATGATAAGGTGCTGTGGGGAGCGGTGGCTCTCGCCTTTATTCTTTCGATTGTGTTTTATCCGTTGCTTCCTGCTGATATGGCCATTCACTATGACGTGTCGAACCGTCCGAATACAGCTATCAATAAAACGGCCGGCGTTCTGATTTTTCCCGTGCTTATGGTTGTCTGTATGTTATTCAGAAAACGGATCGTCCAGTTATTCCTCATCGTATACTTTCTGCTGATCGTACACATCGCGGTGCTGTGGCTGGCACTGTAACAACAATAAAACCGGAGCCTTGAAGGGCTCCGGTTTTCCTTATTTATAAAATACTTTCTCAATGTTGTATTTTGACTGAAGGGTATTGATCGCGTACGTTTCGTAAATCTCCCTTTCCATCGGATCATTGACGACACATACTTCAATTTTATACACTTCGTCCCTGTGATGTTTAACAGGCGACACATTGTCTTCAAAATGCTTTTTGATTCTTTGTCTTAATTTACGGGCTTTCCCGACAAACAGCAGTTCATCATGAATGTTATAAAACATAAAGATGCCGCCTTTGTCTCTTGGAATTCGGTGAAAATCAATGAAACCGTAAATCGCTTTAATCGCCGGTTCATTTTCCGACTGTGACTGCTGCCGTTCCGTAATCGTTACATCAGGAGCAGGAAGGTTTATTTTTATCAAAATGGGTCACGTCCTCTTATTCATTAAAGCTCCATCCTATCATAAGAATGCGCCAAAAGCTATTTTTTATTCAAGCGCCCCGGCCGGATCATAAAGGCTCAAATCAATTTCTGTCTGCTGACCGAGCGCGAGTTTCGCCAGTTCAGCCCCCAGATACGGCCCGCTCGTCAGCCCTGAGGCGCCCAGCCCGTTGGCAACGAGAAGTCCGCTGATATTCGGCAGTCTGCCGATGACGGGAAGAAAACCGGGAGTAAACGGCCGGAAACCGACTCTTGTCTCCATCAAAGTACTGTCTGAAAGCCCCGGCGCCACGGTTAATGCTTTATCAAAAATCTCGCGGAGACCGCCGGCCGTCACCCGCAAATCCATGCCGGTATCGTTTTCATGAGTCGCGCCCGCTACAATCCGGCCGTTTACAAACGCGAGAATGTATTGATCATTTGGAGGCATGACGACCGGCCAGCCGCCCGTATCCTCATCCTGAAGCTCTAAATGAACGATCTGCGCCTTTTGGTACGATACTGAAAAGCGGATGCCGAGCGGCTCAAGCAGCTCTCTCGCCCAAGCGCCGGCCGTTACGAGAACCTGATCGGCCAAAAGCGTGCGTTCTGCGGTTTTCACACCGATAACGGCACCGTCCTCTGTCAATATTGACGCCTCTTCCTTGTAAACAGCCGCGCCGTGCTTAACGGCAGCGTTTAACAGCGCCTTACGAAGCGCCCTCCCGTTCACCCGGGCCGCACCGCTGATATGAACCGCTCCGTATTCCTCCGACAGCGCAGGAAACAATGCCTTCGTTTCTTCCGGAGTCAGTCTTGTAATGTCACCGATTTCAGGAGCGTCCTCTCTTCTTTTATAAGCTCTTTCCTCCATTTGGCTGAGCTTTTTTTCATCCGTATGGAGACTGACGGCACCGACCTTTTGATAACCGGTGTCCGTTTCTCCGTCGGCTTCAAGCTGCTGTATCAATTGGTTATAATAACGGGCTCCGCCTTTTGCGATCGCATACCATGCCTGATTGCGGCGCTGCGACAGCCACGGGCAGACGATCCCCGCCGCAGCGTCAGTCGCCTGCCCCTTGTGTTTCCGGTCAATGACCGTTACATCCGCACCGGCCTTTGCGAGATGATAAGCCGCTGACGCACCGAGAATGCCGGCTCCGATAATGATATAAGACTTCATGTGTAACACCTTTTCTATCTGTTTTGTCTTATTTATTTTAACAAATGGAGCGCCCGGTTCCTACCGGAGTCCTGACAGCAATGATGAGTTTCGAAATAAGTTCTTGTCTGGAAGCCGTTTTCCTCAAGAAGCTTTCTATATTGAGACGTATTTTTTATATCTGACACAGCCAATGTGCCGCCAGGTTTCAGCACTCGCGCCATTTCCGCGATCGCCCGTTCCCTCTCTTTTCTGCCTGAAATGTTGTGTACGACAAAATGTGAAATGACAAGGTCAAATGTTTTATAAGGATCGCAAGTAAAATAAACCCAAAAGCCCCATAAGGCGCATCAATTCCGTGTCGTGTTGTCATACTGTCAAGCCCTTTCAATAATTACCCAACCAGTGTACCATATTATTTTAGCAAAAGCCGAAAGGAGAGAGGACAATATGAAACGCGGCATTACCTTTGACATCCCAAATCAATTCGGACGGTTTGCGGCAGATATATTAAAACCGTTCCCCATCTCTTCCTATACGTGGTTTATCGGTGATGGAGAGGCGTATACTGAGTTCAAAGAAGACACCGGTACAGACCTGTTTCCGCAAAATCAGCGCATCATTGAGGGTCAAGAACTCCGTCAGCGTCTGGAAGGAAACCCTTATTATATGATTTTTGCTGAATTGAAAGCTTTCCCGAGCGGGAGGGTAACGGAAATCAATACGTACGAGGAGTATATGGAGAGTTCCTGTGAACTTGTGCTTCTCATCGCGGATTGCTCGTATGTAACGTTATATTGCAAAGATCCGGACATGCTCGAAGCTCTTTTTCAGCAGGCTGTACAATGCGGGTTTCACCGCGTTGACTATGTGACAGATGAGAATGATGCGAGAACGGGATTGTCTGTCTGATGAAGATGGGTTCTTTTTATGAAGCGCCGGATAGGGCTTATGATTCAAAATATTGACAAATTCGTGTGTTTTCAACAAAAAAACAACCCCCTCATGTATACTGAGTGCGTAACTTACATATGAAAGGGGTATGACCATGAAAATCAGTTTGAAGAAAAAAGCAGGTTTTTGGAAGAAGACGGCGGTTTCATCTCTTATTTTCACTATGTTTTTTACCCTGATGATGAGCGGTACGGTTTTTGCGGCCGGGCTGAATAAGGATCAGAAGCGACGGGCGGAACAGCTGACCAGCATCTTTGAAAACGGCAAGACGGAAATCCAATACGGCTATGTTGAAGCGTTGGATGACGGAAGAGGTTACACCTGCGGCCGGGCCGGCTTTACGACGGCTACCGGAGATGCGCTGGAAGTAGTCGAAGTATACACGAAAGCAGTGCCGAATAACAAACTGAAAAAGTATTTGCCTGAATTACGGCGTCTTGCGAAGGACGAAAGCGATGACATCAGCAATCTGAAAGGATTCGCTTCTGCCTGGCGCTCACTTGGCAATGATAAGGCCTTCCGCGCCGCCCAGGATAAGGTAAATGACAGCTTGTATTATCAGCCGGCGATGAAACGTTCAGAAAATGCCGGACTGAAAACGGCCTTGGCCAAAGCGGTGATGTACGATACGGTGATTCAGCATGGCGACGGCGATGATCCAGACTCCTTCTATGCCCTGATTAAACGCACGAACAAAAAAATGGGCGGGTCACCGAAAGACGGAACGGACGAGAAGAAATGGTTAAATAAATTTTTGGATGTGCGCTATGACGATCTGATGAATCCGTCAGATGAGGACACCCAGGATGAATGGAGAGAATCAGTTGCCCGTGTCGACGTTTTCCGCGATATTGTCAAAGAGAAGAACTACAATTTAAACGGGCCGATTCATGTCCGGTCAAGCGAATACGGAAATTTCACGATTCAATAAAACAAAAAAACCCCGCCGCATGGCGGGGTTTTACTATTAACCGATGGAGCCTTCCATTTCGAACTTGATCAAACGGTTCATTTCAACTGCGTATTCCATCGGAAGTTCTTTTGTGAACGGCTCGATGAAGCCCATAACGATCATTTCTGTTGCTTCTTCTTCAGAAATACCGCGGCTCATCAAGTAGAAAAGCTGTTCTTCAGAAACTTTTGATACTTTCGCTTCGTGCTCCAATGAAATGTTGTCGTTCAGAATTTCATTGTAAGGGATTGTATCAGAAGTTGATTTGTTATCCATAATGAGCGTATCGCACTCGATGTTAGAACGGGCGCCGTCCGCTTTCCGTCCGAAGTGGACGATTCCGCGGTACGTTACTTTTCCGCCTTGCTTTGAAATCGATTTTGATACGATTGTGGATGACGTATTCGGTGCAAGGTGAATCATTTTCGCACCTGCGTCCTGATGCTGTCCTTTGCCCGCAAGAGCGATAGAAAGCGTCATGCCGCGCGCGCCTTCACCTTTCAGAATGACAGCCGGATATTTCATCGTCAATTTAGAACCGATGTTTCCGTCAACCCATTCCATTGTTGCGTTTTCTTCACAAACCGTACGTTTCGTTACAAGGTTGTAAACGTTGTTCGCCCAGTTTTGGATTGTTGTATAACGGCAGTAGCCGCCTTTTTTGACGATGATTTCAACAACCGCGCTGTGAAGTGAGTTTGTCGTGTACACAGGAGCCGTACAGCCCTCTACGTAATGAACGCTTGCTTCTTCGTCAACGATAATCAGCGTGCGTTCGAATTGGCCCATGTTCTCAGAGTTGATGCGGAAGTACGCTTGAAGCGGTGTTTCAACCTTCACGCCTTTAGGCACGTAGATGAAAGATCCGCCGGACCATACAGCTGAGTTCAGCGCCGCAAACTTGTTATCAGTCGGCGGAATGACTTTCGCCCAGTGCTCGCGGAAAATGTCTTCATTTTCTTTCAGCGCGCTGTCTGTGTCTTTGAAGACGATGCCTTGCGCTTCAAGGTCTTCTTTCATGTTGTGGTACACAACCTCAGATTCGTACTGTGCAGAAACACCGGCAAGGTATTTTTGCTCAGCTTCAGGAATACCGAGTTTGTCGAATGTCTGTTTAATTTCCTCAGGCACTTCATCCCAAGAACGCTCTGAACGCTCAGACGGTTTTACGTAGTACGTAATTTCGTCAAAGTTTAAAGAGTTTAAATCCCCGCCCCACTGCGGCATCGGCATGTTGTAGAAATGCTCAAGAGATTTCAGGCGGAAATCAAGCATCCATTGAGGCTCTTCTTTCATGCGTGAAATTTCTTCTACGATTTCTTTTGTCAATCCGCGCTCTGAACGGAAAATGGAAACGTCCTTATCGTGAAAACCGTACTTGTATTCACCAATTTCAGGCATTTTTTTAGCCATCCATTTTCACTCCAATCTTTTAATTGCCGCCTTTTTCGCCAGCGACTCCTTTTTCAAGTGCTTTCCATGAAAGGGTGGCACATTTAATCCGGGCCGGGAATTTCGAAACGCCTTGAAGGGCTTCAATATCCCCGAGATCTATTGAGTCGTCATACTCTTTCCCTTGCATCATGTCTGAGAAAATCTTAGACATGGAAAGGGCGGTATCAATATCTTTTCCTTTAATCGCCTGCGTCATCATGGAAGCTGAAGCCATGGAGATGGAGCAGCCTTCCCCTTCAAACTTCGCTTCCTGAACGGTATCGCCGTCAAGCTTCATTGTCAGTCTGATCCGGTCGCCGCAAGTCGGGTTGTTCATATCGACGACGATGCTGTCATCCAAAACCCCTTTGTTGCGCGGATTTTTGTAATGATCCATGATCACTTGTCTGTATAATGTATCTAAATTTGCATTAAAAGACATTTGTAAAGTACTCCTTTGTCTTTTGGAGAGCTTCCGCGAGCTTATCGATCTCTTCCTCTGTATTATACAGATAAAAACTCGCTCTCGCAGTAGCAGATACATCCAGCCATTTCATGAGCGGCTGGGCGCAGTGATGGCCGGCTCTGACCGCAATGCCCTCAGCATCAAGGACAGTCGCGACATCATGAGGGTGAACCTCATCAAGGTTAAATGTCACAAGGCCCGCCCGCTCTTTCGGTCCGTATACCGTCACGCCGTCGAGCTGTTCGAAACGGTCAAGCGCATAGGCCGCAAGCTTATGCTCATGCCGGGAAATCTCGTCGAGTCCGACCTCTTCAAGAAAATCAATCGCGGCTCCCAATCCGATCGCGCCTGCAATAATCGGCGTGCCTGCTTCAAACTTCCACGGAAGCTCTTTCCAAGTTGATTCATAAAGCCCTACAAAGTCGATCATCTCGCCGCCAAATTCAGCCGGCTCCATATTCTCAAGCAGTTCTTTCTTGCCGTACAGCACGCCGATTCCCGTCGGGCCGCACATTTTATGGGAAGAAAGCGCGAAGAAGTCGCAATCCAGATCCTGAACGTCGATTTTCATGTGCGGTGTGCTCTGCGCTCCGTCCACCACGATGACCGCGCCATTATCATGAGCGATTTTGGCGATTTCTTTAATCGGGTTGATCGTACCGAGCACGTTTGACACATGAGCGACCGCCACGATCTTCGTATGGCTTGTGACAGTCTGCCGGACGTCTTCCAGCGAAAGCGTGCCGTCTTCCTGCATCGGGATATACTTTAAAGTCGCACCGGTTGCTTTTACAGCCTGCTGCCACGGGATGATATTCGCATGATGCTCCATTTGGGTGATGACCACTTCATCACCGGGTTTTAAGCTGGCGCGGGCATAGCTCAGCGCCACCATATTCAGTGAAGTTGTCGTGCCTTTTGTGAAAATGACCTCAGCCATTGACTTCGCATTGATAAACTTACGGACTTTTTCACGCGCTCCTTCATAGCCGTCTGTCGCTCTTGTTCCAAGAGTATGAACGCCTCTGTGAACATTGGAGTTGTATTTGCTGTAATACTGATCCACTGCTTCAATGACTGACCGCGGCTTCTGAGAAGTCGCCGCGCTGTCAAGGTACACGAGGTCATGTCCGTTCACTTGCTGATGAAGGATCGGGAACTGTTCACGAATATCAGTGATATTCATTATTTTACTTTCCTTTCGATGACGGAGACGAGCTGTTTCTTAACTCCTTCAATCGGAAGTTCTTTTACTACCGGAGCAAGGAATCCGTAAATGACTAAGCGTTCTGCTTCTTCTTTCGGAATTCCGCGGCTCATCAGGTAGTAAAGCTGGATCGGATCCACACGGCCGACAGATGCCGCATGTCCTGCAGTTACATCGTCTTCATCAATTAAAAGAATCGGGTTTGCGTCGCCTCGTGCTTTTTCACTCAGCATCAGGACGCGGGATTCCTGTTCAGCGTTTGCTTTAGACGCGCCGTGCTCAATTTTGCCGATGCCGTTAAAGATGGAAGATGCGGCATCTTTCATGACTCCGTGCTTCAGGATATAGCCTTCGGAAGCTTTACCGAAGTGAATGATCTGCGTCGTAAAGTTTTCCGTCTGTTCTCCTCTTCCGACAACTACGGTTTTCGTATCGCCGTATGTGCCGTCTCCATAGAGGTTTGTCGTGTTTTCAGAAATCGTGTCGCCGTCGTTCATCAGACCGAGCGCCCACTCGATTTTGCTGTCGCGTCCGCGCGCGGCTCCGCGGCGGTTGACGTATGTTGTGACGCCTGCTGACAAGTTGTCAACGGCACCGTACGTCACGCTGGCATTATCACCTGTGATTACTTCACTGATAATATTGAATACAGCTTCTTTCGGATTCACTGTGCTGATATAGTTCTCAACGTAAGTGACGGAGCTGTGGTCTTCAGCGACGATCAGCACGTGGTTGAACAATGCCGTGTCATTGCTTTCATGAACGTAAACGGCCTGAACAGGCGTCTCCACCTGAACGTTTTTAGGAACATAAAGGAATGCCCCGCCGTTCATTAATGCCGCATGAAGCGCAGTCAGTTTATGCTCGTCGACCTTTACGCCGTCTTTCATGAAGTATTTCTCAACGAGGTCGCTGTGCTCACGGGCAGCCGTTAAGATGTCCGTGAAAATAACGCCTTTGTCTTTCAGCTCTTTAGAGAGAGACAGGAATGCTGGCGTTTGGTCACGCTGCACATATAACGTTTTGTCTTCATTTTCAATATCGATCAGCGCTTTTGCTTCATCAGCTAAATCTTCCAAAGAAGCAAGCGGCGCGTTTTCTACTGTATGCTTGTTGAACTTTGTAAAGTTCCAATTTGTGATTTTTGTTTTATCAGGCTTAGGCAGCGGCAGATCTTCAGCTTTTTCAAGAGCCTGTAAGCGCAGGTTTTTCAGCCAGGCAGGTTCTTGATGCTTTTCGGAAAAGCCTTTGACATATTCCTGATCTACGGATAGTTTCGTTTCCAATGTCATGTTAATCCCCCTAACGCTTACGCTTCTTGGCCTACAGTTTCGTCTTCAATGCCGAGTTCTTGTTTAATCCAGTCATAACCTTCCGCTTCAAGGCGCTGTGCAAGCTCCGCACCGCCTGATTTCACAACGCGTCCCTGCATCATAACGTGAACGACATCCGGCGTGATGTAGTTCAGAAGGCGCTGATAGTGAGTGATCATTAAGCAGCCGAAGTTTTCGCTGCGCATTTTGTTGATTCCTTTAGAAACGACTTTAAGCGCATCGATATCAAGACCTGAATCGATCTCGTCAAGAATGGCGATTTTCGGCTCGATCATCATAAGCTGAAGGATTTCGTTGCGTTTTTTCTCTCCGCCTGAGAAACCTTCGTTCAGGTAACGCTGCGCCATTTCAGGATCCATTTCAAGGAACTCCATGTTTTCGTCCATTTTGCGGATGAATTTCATAAGAGAAATTTCATCGCCTTCTTCGCGGCGTGCGTTAATCGCAGAGCGAAGGAAGTCGGCATTCGTCACACCGCTGATTTCACTTGGGTACTGCATCGCAAGGAAAAGACCCGCCTGAGCGCGCTCGTCCACTTCCATTTCCAGTACATCCTTGCCGTCAAGCGTGATGCTGCCTTTAGTGACTTCGTATTTCGGATGTCCCATAATCGCTGCAGAAAGCGTTGATTTACCGGTACCGTTCGGCCCCATGACAGCGTGGAATTCGCCGCCTTTTATTTCAAGGTTTACACCTTTTAAGATCTCTTTTCCTTCGATTTCAACGTGAAGATCCTTGATCGTTAATGTTGAAGCAGCCATATCTATACCTCCAAAAATATATAATCATTATTCTCAATTTATTCTCATTCTAATTTTATAACAAATGAAAAGTAAATACAACTTTTTATATTACCCGGAACATTCCTAAAGTTTATCAAAGAACCGGACGTAGTTAAAGCTGTTTGAAACAGAAAAAGGGCGGAATTCCACCCTTTTTTACTGACCGATTTTCTCATTAAACTGCGCTGCGAGGAACTTGCTTTTTTGGTACTCAAGCTCCCTCTGCCGTTCGACTTCCATCCTTTTTGAAAGACGCCGTCCGTATTCCTCGTAGCCGATGCCGTGTGATTTCTGCATCGCTTTTTCCATTTCAGGCGTATAGTCAAGGTCCAGTCTCTCGTGGCTGGTGCAGATAATGAATCAATCCCTTCATCTATTTGCTTCTATTGTAACAATGATCCTCTGCTCCGGCCAAAGGGAGTGTGCCCCTGAATCCTTTCGAATGTGCCGGTAACCGGCGCTGGCTTTATCTGAAAAACGGTATTCATACGATTGCTCTTTCTAATGCGTTGTATGTCCGAATTCCTGAATACACTGCTGCACGAGGGTTACTCCCTGACTGAGAGCCGCGCCTCCCCCGAATGCCGCCGCAACGCTGATGACCTCAAGGATGTTTTCCTCTGTCGCGCCCTGATCAAGACAGCCTTTCGTGTGATAAATCATGCAAAATTCATCTTGAGCGCTGATGCTGATGCCCAGAGCGATTAATTGTTTCTCTTTTTCAGTTAATGAATCCGCTGAAAAACACTGTTCAGTAAATTCATTAAATTTCCGCCCCATCATCGGCATTTTTTGCTCGAATATGCCTAAACCTTCTTTATATTGTTTCAATGCGTCATGCACGCTTTTTCCGTTATCCTGGTATTGAGCCACTGCCATTCCCTCCAATCGTTAACCTTCCTTTTTATTATGGACAGTTCTCCGATTAATACCCAAAAAAAACCCCGGATGATCCATCCGGGGTTTTTGCTTTATTCAGATACAGGAAGCACGGCTCCGTCGTATTTTTTCTCAATAAAGTCTTTGATTTTCTTAGAGTGAAGCACTTCCATAAGCGCTTTGATTTTCGCTGATTTTTCGTCACCTTTGCGTACGGCGATGATGTTTGCGTACGGGTTGTTTTTCGTTGATTCCACTTGAATCGCATCTTTTAACGGATTCAGTTTGTTTTGAATCGCATAGTTGACGTTAATGAAGACTGCATCGCCTTCTTCTTCATTATATGCTTTCGCCGTTAATTCAGGGGCGATTTTTTTGAATGTCAGGTCTTTCGGGTTTTTCGTAATGTTTTTCGTAGTGGCGTCAATTGTTTTTACCTTCGGATCAAGAGTAATCAATCCGGCTTTTTCAAGCATCGCCAGCATCCGGCCTTGTTCAGCGACGTTGTTTGTCATGATGATGGTCGCGCCTTTAGGCAGGTCTTTCAGTGTTTTATATTTTTTCGTATAAATACCGAACGGCTCAAGGTGAACGGCTCCGGCATTCACGAGTTTGTAATCTTTATTTTCTTTCATTTCCTGTTCAAGGTAAGGAACGTGCTGGAAGTAGTTTGCATCCACTTCTTTATCAGCTAACGCTTTGTTGTACATTTTGTAATCGTTCAGCACTTTTACTGTTAATGTGTAGCCTTTTTCCTTCAGGAGCGGCTCCGCTTCTTTTAAGATTTCAGCGTGCGGCGTCTTTGTCGCAGCGACGACGATTTCCTTTTTATTTGAGCCGTTTGATCCGCAGGCGGCCAAAACTCCCGCGAACACAAGCAGCAGCGCACTTAGTACAATCTTTTTCAATGTAAATCCTCCCTTATCTTTTGTCTATTATATTTGTAATCACATCACCGATGATTTGAATGATAAAGACGATGATGAGTATAAATACAGTTGCTACAAACGTTACATCCGTATTATTGGACTGGTACCCCTCTACATATGCAAGGTTTCCGAGTCCGCCTGAACCGATGGCGCCGGCAATGGCGGTAGATCCGATCAGGGCGATGGCTGTAACGGTGATGCCCGAAATTAACGCAGGCATTGATTCAGGAATCAGCACTTTGAAGATAATCGTCGATGTCTTTGCTCCCATTGATCTGGCAGCTTCGATGACTCCTTTATCGACCTCACGCAGCGCGATTTCAACAAGCCGGGCATAAAACGGCGCGGAGCCGATAATCAGCGCGGGCAATGCCGCGTTCGGCCCTAAAATCGAGCCGACCAAAATCTTAGTAAAGCCGAGAAGCAGAATAATTAAAATAAGAAACGGAATAGACCTGAAAATATTAACGACCGCCGCAATCACAGTGTTAATGATTTTATTTTCCCATAAGCTTCCCTTGCCCGTTAAAAAGAGCAGAAGACCGAGAATCGCTCCGATGACAAATGAAAAGACTAAGGCGATGACCGTCATATAAAGGGTCTCGTATGTGGCCGTCCACAGCTCGGTTAAATCAACGTTCGGGAACCATTTTTCAAACATTTGTGATCACCTCTGCTTCTACCTGTTTGTCTTTGATGAACCGGATCACGTTTTCTACTTCTTTTTCCTGACCGTCAATATGGATGAATAAAGAACCGTAGGCTCCGTCCTTCGTCTGTGAGATTTTCCCCTGCAGAATATTGACGTCCACATCAAAGTTTCGGATCATCTCCGTAATGAGGGGCTGCTCGGCGGCCTGCCCGACAAATGAAAGCTGAATCGTTTTTCCTGTCGCGGTTTCCTGCAGAAAATGCTGGATGGTTTCTTTCGTCTCCTCCGGCTCTGTCACCTGCTGAACGAAACGCTTGGTCATCGGTTCGCGCGGGTTTCTGAAGACTTGGAGCACTTCGCCTTCTTCAACGACTTTCCCGTTTTCCATAACGGCGACTCTGTTGCAGATTTTTCGGATGACGTGCATTTCATGAGTAATGAGCACGATCGTCAGACCGAGTCTGTCATTTATATCGGATAAAAGATCCAAAATTGAATCGGTCGTCTGCGGGTCGAGCGCTGATGTTGCTTCATCGCACAGAAGGACTTTCGGATTATTGGCGAGCGCCCGGGCGATGCCGACACGCTGCTTTTGACCGCCGCTCAGCTGTGACGGATAAGACTTTTCTTTCCCCTCTAATCCGACCAGTTTAATCAGCTCATCGGCGCGGCGGACCCGTTCGCTTTTTTTCACGCCGGCGATTTCCAGCGGAAACATAATGTTCTCCCGGACGGTGCGCGACCACAAAAGGTTAAAATGCTGGAAAATCATGCTGATTTCCTGGCGCGCTTTTCTCAGCCCGCGGCTGCTTACTTTATTTAATTCCGTCCCCGCAACTTCCACGATGCCTGACGTCGGCTTTTCAAGGCCGTTCAAAAGACGGATTAAGGAACTTTTACCAGCTCCGCTATATCCTATAATTCCAAATATTTCGCCCTTTTTGATATCAAGAGTGACATCTTGGACAGCATTGACATCCCCATGCTTCGCTTTGTAAATTTTTGAAACATTTTGAAGATGGATCAAAGCAATCACCTGCCTTACACTATTCTAAGAAATCTTCCGGTTTTCTACGCAAAAGAAAAGCCTTTCTGCAAAAATGAGCAGAAAGGCTTATTGAAAAAGGCCTTTCTCTCATCTTTCAAAGCAGACCGCTTTGAGTGAATTGGCACCATTTCAACATCGTTGATGGTTGCCGGGCTTCATAGGGCACTTCCCTCCACCTCTCTTGATAAGAGAAAACATATCGTATTTTCGTCCGGAAATTCTTACTGTAGAATAGCACGGCGAATGATAAAAAGTCAATAAAATAAATAATGGAAGCTATTGTCACATAGTAGATTGGCAGTTTACGGCCGTTTGCTGATCGTCTGAAAAAATCCGTTTGTCAGCCAGAGGATGGCCTCCAGCTTCAGCAGGGCTCGGAATGATCCTTTCACTTTGAGTTTTCCGCTTTGGATGAGCTTCTGCAAAGAGACATCACCGTGCAGGAGATGGATGATTTCCGCCTGGTTTCCGTAAAAGGTCAAATTAGATTTTTCCTTTGAAACCGCCGTTTTTCTCATTTCTCCCTGTCCGTTAATTGAGACCGTTAAGGCTTCTTTTTCTCCCTGGAATGTAATCAGCAGCGTTGAGGCGTTTAATAGCGGTTTCAAAAACAGATGCTGTCCGTCATTCTCCAAAACTTCTATTTTCTCCACTCGTATAACCTCCCGTTTTAATGGCCATACATACACTTTCTCTTTTTAACGGACAGAACCCTTTATAAACCGCACGACATTTTCCTGTAAAAATTGTCACATCGGGAACGTTTGCGATGTTTTTTGTTTAATCAGCTCATATAAATAGGAAACGGAGCGGAAGGCGTATCCTTTCTCAACAAGCTCTCCGCCTTTAAACAGCAAAAAGCACGGAACGCTCTCAATCTGATAGGCTTTGGCGAATGCGGGGGAATAATTCACGTTGTTTTTATAGAAGGCGGTGCCGGGCAGCATTTCTTCGACGACAGAAAGCATCTTGGACGCCAGCTGGCATGTGCCGCAAAACGGGGTGTACAAATACAGGAGATAGACGTCATCCTGAATCAATTCGAGTTCATTTTCTTGGAGTTCTTTCATTTTGATTTCACCTCAGGTCGTTCTTTTTCAAAAATACAGGGTCTGCATCAAGGCCGGCTCTGATCAGCACGGATGCGAGATGATGGCCCGGGCACGACTCGACTTGCCTGTATGTTCTGTCTATATAGATATGGCGCGCTTCGGGAAGCTCTCGTTTCAGCTGTTTTCTTAATTTTTCTCCGGAGTCATCTGCGTCCGTTAATATAAACACGTCTCTGTCAAACAGGCGGTCCGCCAAATCTTCCAGTTCGGTTTGGCCGATCGTCCCGTTTGTGCAGACGATTTCCGCGGGTTCGATGAGCACTTCTCTGACTTTGATTTTATCCGATTTTCCTTCTACGATGATCACCTTTTCATCTCCGTTGAACATAAGCGCATCACCTGCCGATTGTTTTAGCATCAGATTAAAAAAGAAGGCAGTGAAATTCACCGCCAACTGTTAACACCAGCCGTTCTCATAATCGCAATCCACATATTTCGGATCACTGCCGTTTATGACATCGGCTGTTTTATAAAATTTTTGATTCTCAAATGAAAAGCCCTGTTTGAGCTCGTACTGGTTCATGCCTGTCATCTCGCCGATGGCTTCATTTTCATGAAACAAGGAAAACCGGCCGTTTTGAAAGCGGCCCGTGACGTTTTCCGTCACATCGACCTTTTGTTTATCAAAAGCCATATTAGACACCTCCCGTTACAGATAGAATGTCCAAATGGCCCTTTGGCTATCCGATCAGTCTTCCTGTGTCATTTCGTCATATTGCTCGGAAGTCATGAGGTTTTCGATTTCTTCAGCATCAGCCGGTTCCACGACGATCATCCACGCTTTTTCATACGGAGACTCGTTTACGAATTCAGGGCTGTCATCAAGGTCTTCGTTCACTTCCGTCACCGTTCCGTTAATCGGTGCGTACAATTCGGATACGGTTTTGACGGATTCTACGCTGCCGAATGGCTCGTCCGCTTTAATTTCAGCGCCGACTTCCGGAAGCTCGACAAATACGATATCGCCAAGTTCGGCTTGCGCGAAATGTGTAATCCCGATACGGGCTTTTCCGTCCTCAACTTTGACCCATTCGTGCTCTTTGGAATAACGCATATCTTTCGGTGTGCTCATCTAAATCCCTCCAATTTTTTCTTATAATAAGAAGATACCATAATTCTTAGAACGCGGCATTACATCCAATATTTTTCGAATTGGTCTTCTTTGAAGCCGACAGTGACTTTTTCGCCGTCTGTCGTAATCGGGCGTTTCAGGAGCATACCGTCAGATGCCAGAAGGTCAAGCTGTTCATCCTCTGACATGTGATACAGTTTTTCCTTTAGGTTCAGCTCGCGGTATTTCATGCCGCTCGTGTTGAAAAACTTTCTCAGCTCAAGGCCGCTCTTCTCATAGAGGTCTTTAATTTCTTCTTTCGACGGAGTTTCCTCCACAATATGTATTTCGTTTATTTCCTTACCGCGGTCTTCCAGCCATTTTTTCGCATTACGGCACGTTCCGCATTTAGGGTACCAGTAAAAATTCAACGACATCTTCTTCACCCCTTGTAAATGATCGTCGTTATTTTAACACAATCACTTGTAAAAACCTATAACGTTGCTTCATGAAAAAGCGCTCCGGATGAAGGAGCGCTTACAGCATGTGATCAGACGATATATTTTTCTTCACGGAAGACAGCGGCAGCCGCTTCACGTTTTTTCTGAATGAGGTTTTTCGGTGTCAGGCGCGTCAGTTTGCGCAGCACGGAAAGCATCATGCGGAGGGAATCTCCTTCCTCCATGGCGATCAGTGATTCTTTCGCATGCGCTTCAATATTCTGAAGGGCTTCCTGGGCAAAGATTTCCGTATATAACAGCTTTTGCGCGGCTTTTTCGGCACCGTCCGCCGCAATCGCTTTTTCCGTTCTGAGGACGGCAGATTCCAAAGCGTACACCGCGCTGACGATATCAGCGATGTTCACCATGATTTCCTGCTCGCCTTCGATCTCTTTTCCGTATTTCTGCGCCGCGAGCCCCGCTGTCAAGAGGGCGATCTTTTTCGCCTGTCTGACAATGTATTTTTCCTGTTCAAGAGGCTCTGAGCCAGGCTCTTCAGGCATCAGCATCATGAGCTCTTCCTGGAGCGCCTTCGCTTTTTCAAAGAGCGGAAGCTGCCTTTTTACAGCTTTTTTCAGGAACGTGCTCGTTACGATCAGGCGGTTGATTTCATTTGTGCCTTCAAAAATTCTGTTGATTCGCGAGTCACGGTAGGCGCGCTCCACTTCATATTCCTGCATAAACCCGTAACCGCCGTGAATTTGAACGCCTTCGTCGGCAATGTAATCAAGCGTTTCAGATCCGCACATTTTGTTGAGCGAGCATTCAATGGCGTACTCGGCGATCGACTTTGCGACTTCGCGTCCGTCTTTTTGCGCTTCTTCCGTCAGCCTGCTCATATTATCTTCGAATAAGCCCACTGTCCTGTATACAGAGCTCTCCATGGCGTAAAGCCGTGCCGACATTGTCGCAAGCTTTTCCTGAGTGAGCGTGAAGCTTGAAATCGGTGTTTTAAATTGCCGGCGCTGGTTTGCGTAAGCGGCAGACAGCTCAATCACCCGTTTAGAAGCGCCGATTGTGCCGACAGCAAGCTTGTAGCGTCCGATATTCAGGATATTAAAGGCGATGACATGGCCTTTTCCGATTTCGCCGAGAAGGTTCTCTTTCGGCACTTCCGCCTGATCTAAAATCAGCGTTCTCGTCGATGAACCTTTAATCCCCATTTTTTTCTCTTCAGGGCCCGTTGACACGCCCGGATAATTTTTCTCTACGATAAATGCGGAAAACTTATCTCCGTCCACTTTTGCGTAGACGACAAAGACATCTGCAAAGGCGGAGTTCGTAATCCATTGCTTTTCTCCGTTGAGAATATAATGTGTGCCCGCTTCATTCAAAACAGCCGTCGTTTTCGCGCCGAGGGCATCTGAACCTGAACCGGGCTCAGTTAAGGCGTATGCCGCGATTCTTTGTCCTGAAGCCAAGTCCGGCAAATATGTTTTTTTCTGTTCTTCCGTTCCGAAGAACACGATCGGCAATGAGCCGATACCGACGTGAGCGCCGTAAGATAGCGAAAAGCTGCCGGCACGCGAAAATTTTTCCGTAATGAAGGCTGAACTGATTTTATCCAAGCCGATGCCGCCGTACTCTTCTGGCACGTCTGCTCCGAGGAGGCCCAAGTCTCCGGCTTTTCTGAGCAGTCTGACTGAATGCTCAAACTGATGGTTTTCAATTTCATCAATATAAGGAAGCACATCGTTTACGACATAGTCTTCTGTCGTTTTGCCGATCATTTTATGTTCGTCTGTAAAGTCCTCCGGAGTGAATATTTGATCATATCCCGTCTCCTCAATCAGAAAGCTGCCGCCTTTTTTGACGTTGACCGTTTCCTGTTTCATGTTCGTTTTCCCCCTTTGTTTAAATGAGCTCAAATACGCCGGCAGCGCCCATGCCGCCTCCGATGCACATCGTCACCACGCCGAATTGCTCGTTTCTCCGTTTCATTTCATGAATGAGTGACAAGGTCAGCTTCGTTCCCGTGCAGCCGAGCGGATGTCCGAGCGCGATGGCGCCCCCATTGACGTTCACCTTTTCTTCATCTATTCCCAGCGATCTGATGACTTGAATGGCCTGTGAAGCAAAGGCCTCATTCAATTCAAAAAGCCCGATATCCTGTAATTCGAGTCCGGCAAGCTTGAGCGCCCGCGGAATGGCTTCAATCGGACCGATCCCCATGACCTCAGGGGGAACGCCGCCTACGGCAAAGGAACGGAATTTGACTAGCGGCGCCAATCCGAGCGACGAAGCTTTTTCGCGATCCATCAGCATGACAGCCGCGGCGCCGTCACTCGTTTGTGAAGAGTTCCCGGCCGTCACGGTTCCCGTTTTAGAAAAAGCCGGACGGAGCTTTGCCAATACGTCAGCCGATGTGCCGGGGCGCACGCCTTCATCTTGAGAAAAGGTAAATTGTTTTTTCCGCGGCTTATGATCATCCCCGACTTCTGTCAGCGTTACTTCAACCGGCACGATTTCATCATTAAATTTCCCTTCTTTAAGGGCTTTCGCGGCATTCTGATGGCTGCGGACGGCAAACGCATCCTGGTCTTCTCTGGATACGCCGTACGTTTCGGCGACCTGCTCCGCCGTGTGCCCCATGCTCATGTAATACTCAGGCGCATGCTCCGCCAAAGCGATATTCGGGCGGGTCACATGTCCCATCATCGGAACTTGCGACATGGATTCCGCACCGCCGGCGATGACTGTGTCGCCCGCGCCGAGCATAATTTTTTCCGCACCGTAAGCGATGGATTGGAGTCCGGAAGAGCAGTAGCGGTTCACCGTAATGGCCGGCACCGTATGAGGAAGCCCCGCCAGCGCACCGATATTCCGCGCCATATTTAATCCTTGTTCGGCTTCTGGTGTTGCACATCCGATAATTAAGTCATCGATGTTTCCTTCATATCCGCCTGCCCGTTTCAGCGTTTCTTTCACACAAAGCGCGCCTAAATCATCAGGACGAACGGCTGCAAGCGACCCTTTTTTCGCTTTACCGACCGGAGTTCTCGCACCGGCCACAATGACTGCTTCTCTCATAAACACCCTCCTAGTTCCGTAAAGGTTTGCCTTTGACCAGCATATGCTGCATTCTTGCTTGAGATTTCGCCTCGCCAGCGAGGCTTAAAAAGGCTTCTCTTTCAATCTCGAGTAAATATTCTTCTGAAACCTCCGTGCCGAACGGGACTCTTCCTCCGGCAATGACATGGGCCAGCTTCTTCGCAATCTTCATATCATGATCTGATAAATAGCCGGATCTTCTCATTTGGTCTGCTCCGAGCAGTAACGCGGCACAGCCGGTTTCCCCGGTCACTTTTACTTTTTTGCGGGCAGGCGGGCGGTATCCGCTGTCATATAAATAAGCAGCCAGCTGTTTCGCATCATGCAGCAGGTGATCCTGATTCATGCTGACACGGTCTGCCGCAGACAAAATCTTCATATCACGGGCTTCGTGCGCCGAGCCGGACACCTTGGCAAGCGCAATTGTTTCGAAGGTTTTAATGGCCGCGTCCATCAGTTCACTTCCGCCGTTCAAGTAATTCATGTACAACTCTTTATTTCCTCCGCCGCCCGGAATAAGGCCGACGCCGGTTTCGACAAGACCCATATACGATTCGCTCGCCGCCTGAACGCGTGCCGCCGGAAGACAGACTTCCGTTCCTCCGCCGAGTGTCATTCCGAACGGCGCCGCCACAACAGGTTTGGCGCTGTATTTGATGTTCAGCATCGTCTGCTGAAAACGGCGGATGACAAAATCGACTTCCATGAAGTTATCATCCTGAGCTTCCATTAAAATCATCGCAAGGTTTGCTCCCGCGCAGAAATGTCTGCCTTGGTTTCCGATGACAAGACCTTTATAATTCCGCTCCGTTTCCTCAAGTGCATTGTCAATCATCTGAATAATGTCTAAGCCGATCGCGTTGCTTTTCGTATGAAATTCCAGCAAAGCGATATCATCGCCGAGATCAATCAGACTGGCGCCGCTGTTTTTGCTGATCACGCCCTTTGTTTCCTTTACCGTTTGCAGGCTGATCCGTTTCGGATTTTCTTTCACAGCCCTGTATTGGCCGTCTGAATAGTAAAACGGTCTTCCGTTTTCCTTCATATAAAATGTTTCATGGCCCTCGTCAAGCATTTCTTTCACCCAGCCGGGAAGTTCTGCGCCTTCTTGTTCAAGCCGCTCTGCTGATGCTCTGACACCGATGGCATCCCATATCTCAAACGGGCCGAGCTCCCACCCGAAGCCCCATTTCATGGCGTCGTCAATCGCTTTGATATCATCAGCGATTTCACCTAAAAGCCGGGCTGAGTATAAGAGGGTTTGCGACGTGATATTCCAAAGCAGGCGGCCGGCGCGGTCATCAGAGTATATAAGCGCTTTCATTTTCCCTTTGGCACCCTTTGCCTGTTTGGCGGCTTCTAAAGCGGGTGTCTTCATTTTCGAGCGCTCGCCGTATGTCATGGTAAGCGGATCGAGCTCATATATTGTTTTACCTTCTTTTTTGTAAAAACCTTGGCCTGATTTGCTGCCCAGCCAATTGTTTTTCAGCATGTCATTCATAAATTCCGGCAGCTTAAACATGTCTTTTTCAGCGCCGTCGGCTTTGTCATAAACATTTTTTGCCACATGGGCGAATGTATCAAGCCCTACGACGTCAAGGGTTCTGAAGGTCGCGCTTTTCGGTCTGCCGATCAAAGGCCCGGTCACCGTGTCCACCTCGCCGATGCGGCAGCCGGAGGAAAGCATTTCCCTTACCGTGACCAACAGGCCGTACGTACCGATGCGGTTGGCGATAAAGTTAGGCGTGTCTTTTGCGATGACGACACCTTTTCCGAGTGTATTTTCGGCAAATGAAGTCATAAATTGCAATACGTCAGGATCTGTTTCCTGAATCGGAATGATTTCCAGAAGCTTCAAGTAGCGGGCCGGATTAAAGAAATGGGTTCCTAAGAAATGAGCTTTAAAATCTGCAGATCTGCCTTCCGCCATTTTTGTGACGGAGATACCGGACGTATTGCTGGACACGATGCTTCCCGGTTTCCGGTATTCATCAACAAGTGAGAAAATCTGTTTTTTCACGTCAAGATTTTCGACGACGACTTCTATAATCCAATCAGCATCTTTCAACCCAGCCGCGTCATCTTCCAAATTCCCCGCCGTTATATAATCGAGATTGGCAGCTGAAGTCAGCGGCGCCGGTTTTTGCTTCAGCAGCTTTTGCATGGCCGATCGGCTCAGTCTGCTGCGGACCTCCGGGCTTTCTAATGTCAGCCCTTTTTTCACCTCATCCTTTGTCAGCTCGTTTGGCACAATATCAAGCAGCAGGACGGGAATTCCGATGTTAGCCAAGTGCGCGGCAATTCCGGACCCCATGACGCCTGACCCGAGAACGGCTGCTTTCTTTATAAACTTGTGCATGAGTCATCCCCCTTGAACTTTGAATGAATAGTCATTCATTTTTTCGGCAAAAAAAATGAAACCCTTTTCTTCTTTCATCTTAAAAGATTTTCAGGATGACTTCAATAGCAAATATGGAATTTTTTTAAATTTTTTGGCTTCCGCATGTTCCGCGCCGCAGGCGGGAAACTTAAACCCGGAGGTGAAGGGAATGGTGCGAGGGAGAAAAGATCCGTCTTCCGGCGCAGTGAGCGCGGCAAGCATGAAAGGAAATGCGGGACCGAAGCAAAAATACGGCGGCGGCAAGCGGACAAGCCAAAATCAGCAATATAAAAAAGACAACATGGAGTAACAGACTGCGGCTGCTTTTTTAAGGCAGCCGTTATTTTTTGAAGATTCCTTTCAGCACAAACGCCGCATTTGCCGGGCGCTCGGCAATTCTTCTCATCAGGTAGCCGTACCAATCGGTTCCGTACGGGACGTACACCCTCATCCTGTATCCTTCTTCGGCAAGCTTTTTCTGCCGCTCCGTTCTGATGCCGTACAGCATTTGGAATTCAAACTGCTCCCGGGGAATCTGATATTCGCTGATGAGTGTTTTCGTATACGAAATCATGTCGTCATCATGTGTCGCCACCGCTGTTTCATGCCCGCTCAAAAGCTGCAGCTTGATCAGCTGCTGGAAATGAAGATCGGTCCCTTTTTTATCAGGAAACGCAACGGACGCTGATTCTTTGTATGCGCCTTTTACAAGCCTGAGCCGCGGTTTGTATGGCATCAGGCTGCTGATGTCTTCAGCCGCGCGGTACAAATAAGCCTGAATGACGGTGCCGAGCATCGGAAAATCCGGTTTGCACCGCTTATACAGATCAAGCGTGCGGGCGCATCTGGAATAGTCCTCCATGTCAATCGTGACAGGGACGCGGTGTTCTTTTGCCTCCGTCAATATGTCTCTGATGTGCTGTTCGGCGAGATTCTCAGATATATCCAGACCGATGGATGTTAATTTCAGCGACAGCTCACAGTCCAATTGATTCTCGGCGATCGCCCTGATTGCTTTTTTACATTCTTCGGCCGTCCTTTTGGCATCCTTCAGGGACCCTGCATATTCACCTAGATAATCTATCGAAGCCGACAGCCCGTTTTGGTTCAGCCGCTTCACCGTTTTTACAGCTTCTCGAAGTGTTTCCCCCGCAACGAATCTTCCCGCGCCGAAGCGGAGGCCGTGAGCCTGGGCGAATTTCGTAAGCATTTTATTTTTCGACAAAAATAAACATATGCTCCGCAGCAAGGGCGGACTCCCTCCTTTTTCTTTTATTCGTGTATGAAATCCCGGTCGCAGAGAAAGCTAAGAAGAACAGAATTGAAGGAGGCGTTTATATGAATAACCAGGAGCAGCACGGACATTTGCCGCCTGCCGTCATCTCAACGAAAGACCATTTGTATCTTGAGGACATGCTGAACTGGAATCTGCTTGCCATGAAAAAAGCGCATTTCATGGCGGAACACTGCCAGAATCAGACGTTAAAACAAGAGCTTGAACAAATAGGCCGGATGCACCACAAACATTATCAAAACATTTTGGGTCACCTGAATCCCGCTCAAGGCGGACAGACAACAACAGGCTATATGCAATAGGAGGACAATACATGGAACAGCAAAATCAAAAAATCACTAACCCGCAAACGCCCGTGCCCAATACGGCGCAAATGAATGACCGAGACTTGGTGAATGAACTGCTGACGACGGAAAAGTATATCACGTCTTCATATTGCACAGCCCTGCACGAGTTCAGCCACGAGTCTCTTTATCAAGATATTCAGGCGATTTTCGATGAGTCACAAAAAGCGCAGAGAAGATTATACGATGTAATGTTTCAAAATGGCTGGTATTCCATTGAAGCGGCCGACACCCAAAAGCTTCAGCAATCGTATCAGAAGTTCCGGCAGACCATTCAGCAGCAGTCTCCCTACCAGCAGTAACATAAGAAAGGATTTGATGTTTTCACTAAGCATCAATCCTTTTTTTATTTTTGCACAAAAGGATTGACTTATCTTTAATCCTTATTTATATTTAACTAATGTTAATTATTTTCCCGAAGAACCAGATGAGGAGGAGTTATGAAAAACGCGGATCAATATGTGTCTGACATCCAAAAATCCCTTCAGACGCTGCTGCAAAACATACAGCCGGAAATGATGGAAAGCATGGCAAAACATGAGGTGACTCCTGCCCAATTATTTGTTTTAGCCAGCTTAAAAAAACAAGGGAGCTGCAAAGTTTCCGAAATTGCGGAGCGCATGGAAGTAAAGCCGAGCGCAGTGACGCTGATGGCCGACCGCCTTGAGCAAAAAGGACTGATCGTCCGCAAACATAATCAGCAGGACAGACGTGTCATCGACATCAGCCTTACCGAAAAAGGCGAGAAGAAATTCGAAGATGTCGTGGAAGGAAGAAAAGCGATATTAGCGCGAAACCTGTCCGTTCTGACTGACGATGAACTGATTCAGTCCGTGAACATCATCCGCAAAGTAGCGGAAGCCGCCGAGAAATACGCGGCTGACCAAAAAGAAAACGAATAGAAAAGAGGAGCTGCCGAAGCATGAGCATTGAACAGAAGGATCCAAAACGCACACTATTAATAACTGGCTTAATTATCGCTATGTTTTTCTCAGCCCTTGACGGCACGATCGTAGGAACGGCGATTCCTAAAATCGTGGGTGACCTCGGGGGATTAAGCATGATGACGTGGCTGACCACGGCATATCTTTTAACTTCGACAACGATCGTCCCGATTGCGGGGAAACTTGCAGATTTATTAGGGCGGCGCGTCGTATATGTATCAGGTTTATTGATTTTCATGGGCGCTTCCGCACTGTGCGGAATGGCCAGCAACATGACGGAACTGATTATTTTCCGCGGACTTCAGGGAATCGGCGGCGGTGTCATGATGCCGATGGCCATGATCGTCATCGGAGATTTGTTCACAGGGAAACAGCGTGCCAAGTTCCAAGGGCTTTTCGGGGCGATTTACGGGCTGGCTTCTGTTATCGGCCCGCAAATCGGGGGCTGGATTGTTGACTCTTTAAATTGGAAATGGGTTTTCTATATCAACCTGCCTGTCGGAATCTTAGCCGTCATCTTTATCGCAAGAGGACTTCAAGGCAGAAAACAGACCGGGCCGATTAACTTTGACATCGCCGGCATTTTCACAATGATCGTCGGAATCGTCAGCCTCCTGCTCGCACTCAGCTTCGGAGGAAAGGATTATGCATGGGGGTCTTGGCAGATTCTCGGTCTCTTTGCGCTTGCGCTTGCCGGGATTGTCGGATTCATTTTCGCTGAAATCAAAGCAAAAGAGCCGATTCTGCCGATGTACCTGTTTAAAAACAGAACGTTTACCGTACTGAATCTGATCGGGTTTTTCATGAGTATCGGCATGTTCGGCGCCGTTACGTTCGTTCCTTTCTTTATGCAGGGAATTATCGGAGTCAGCGCTACCGCGTCCGGAACGATTATGACGCCGATGATGGTATCTATGATCATCACAAGTATTATCGGAGGCCAGCTGGTTTATAAGATCGGCATTAAACCGCAAATCATGATCGGCATGCTGATTATGGCCGTCGGCTTCTTCTTATTAACGACTTTGCAGCTGGATACCAGCAAGCTCGCGGCTACATGCTATATGGCCGTGATCGGTCTGGGAATGGGGCTCGTTATGCCGCTTCTCACACTCGCTCTGCAAGAAACGTTTTCAAAAGAAGAGCTGGGTGTGGTGACTTCATCAAGCCAATTTTTCCGGATGATCGGGGGAACGTTCGGCATTACGGTGCTCGGCGCTGTCATGAATGCCAGATCAGGAACCCTTCTAACCGACAGACTGGTGCCTTACTTAGATTCACTGCCGAAACAGGCAAGTGCCTTTGCCGACCAGTTTAAAGGCATGATTGACAAGAATCCTGAAGGGCTGCTTCAATCCTTGTTCAGCCAGGAATCGATTAAGCAGATTCCGGCGGCATTTTCTTCCCATATCGTGCCGGTTTTAAAAACGTCACTGATGGATTCGCTTCACAGCGTGTTTTTCACAGGTCTGGCCTTTATCGCTGCCGGATTAATCCTCACGCTGTTTGTTAAATCAATTAAACTGACTAACAAAAAAACAGGCAAACAAGAAGAAAAGGCGAAAGCCGTTTAATAGAGAAAATCCCGCGGATGCCGCGGGATTTTTTTATATCATCTGGGCCACTCCGTTTCCGAATGACCAGTCTTCCGCCGCATTGCCGGAGAGGACGATAAACACATCTTCTTTTCTGACGCCCAGCTTTTCGTGCAGCCGGTCAGCCAAATGCTGATAGAATGCTTGCTTCTGATGAGTTGTTCTGGAGTTTTTCAAAGTAAAGCGGATAAACATCAGTTCATCGCTCCGCTCAACTTGAAGATATGACGGATCATAGAAAAACTCCCCTTTTTCGTGCTGATGCACCACTTGAAAATAGTCATCATGCGGAACATCAATCATCTCCGTCATCGCGGTGTGAATAACGGCGCTCATTTTTTTGAGCCAAAGTCCGCTTTTTCCTTTCTGTAAATGGATCTGTACAAACGGCATCGTTTCTCTCTCCTTTCGTCACATCGTCTGGCCGCAATCGGCTGTTATGATTTGTCCCGTCAGTGATTCCTGCTCCAGCACAGAGCAAATCAGTTCTCCGATATCCTCCGGAGCGGCGATCCGTTCCAGCGGAAGGCTTCCGGCAAGCCGATACATCGTCTCTTCCCGCCCCTTCCACCATCTTGTTGCAACGGCTCCTGGCGCGACACAGCATACACGGATGTCCGGCGCCAGCGCATGGGCCAATGATTTTGTCAGGCCATGCACCGCCGCTTTGGAAACGGCATACGGAAGGGAAGAACCCGCTCCCGTCAGGCCGGCGATGCTCCCGACATTCACAATAGCGCCTGACTTTTGCTTTTTCATATGAGACGCTGCCGCTCTTGCGCAATGAAACATCCCGTTTACATTGACAGCAAATAATTCATCCCATACTTCTTTCGTTGCAGATTCCAAATCATGAAGCGGAATATGTCTGGTGATGCTCGCATTATTTACGAGTAAATCAAGGCTTCCGAATCGGCTGGCCGCTTCGTTTACCATGTCTCTCGCCTGTTTGTCTATAGAAACATCCGCTTGAATGGTCATCGCGTGTCCGCCTGCTTTTATTATGAATTCTGCCGTTTGTTCCGCTTCCTTTTTTGAATGTGAATAGTTAATGACAACAGCCGCTCCCCGTTTTGCCAAGGCAAGGCACGCCTCTCTTCCGATTCCAGTACCGCCGCCTGTGACCAGTGCCGTTTTATGTTGTAAATTCATGGCTTCTTCTCCTCTTACGTTCGATGTTCATCAGCTGATATGTTTATTGTAATGGTGATCTGCATTTTCGTATAATGATTGTTAAAGATGTTTCATATCACAAAAAATGATAGCAAAGAGGGAGAGATGACAATGGAAAGCGGAGATTTGCGGATTTTTCAGATGGTGGCCCGTGAAGGTTCCATTACAAAGGCGGCGGTGCGTCTCGGCTATGTGCAGTCAAACGTGACGGCCAGAATCCGCCAGCTGGAAGAAGATTTGAAAACCGAGCTGTTTTTCCGCCATAATCGCGGGATGACGCTGTCTTCAAGCGGCACGGTGCTCCTCCATTATGCGGATCAGGTCGTCGGTCTGATAGAAGAAGCCAAAATGGCGCTCGCTTCAACAGACAAGCCGAGCGGATCGCTTATGATCGGCTCTACCCAGACAACAGCCGCAGTCAGGCTGCCAAAACTTTTAGCCTCTTATTATGAGCAGTATCCTGATGTGGAGCTGTCCCTTACGACAGGACATACACAATATGTAACCGATAAAGTTCTTCGCTATGAATTGGACGGCGCATTTATCGGCTGTCACTTTCATCATCCGGATTTGCACTCCATCCCGGCCTTTGAAGAAGAAGCCGTTGTCGTGACTCCCGCTGCCGTCACCGCTATAGAAGAAGCGGTAAAAAAACCGCTTCTTGTGTACAGCACAGGCTGCACGTATCGTGACACATTAGAGCGGTGGCTTCATTCCATTGGAACGGGGCATCCGGCCATTATGGAATTCGGCACCCTTGAAGCGATTATCGGGGGAGTGACGGCGGGGCTCGGCATTACGCTGCTTCCGAGAAGCGTAATCACACAGCACGCCGCACTGGGCGCGGTTCGGTTATGGACCATTCCCGAATCTTTCAGCCTGATGAAAACGGAATTCGTCACGCGGAAGGATTCATATATGAGCAGTGCATTACAGGCCTTTATTGATTCCTTTTCAGCAAAAAAAGCTTCCGGCACCTCTCTTTGATGCCGGAAGCTTTTTATTGTTTTTTCTGTGCTCTTCATTGAGCTGTTTAATGTACTGTACCGCGGCTTTGATGCCCTCTTTGGCTTCAAGGAAGCCGGCATTGCAAAAGCAACGTTGTATAACAACAAGGGGTTCCGTTCGAAATTTTAAGAAACCAACAATCGCAAGTACCCACCCCGCAACAAGTGAAACGGGAAATGAATGTAAGCAACAAGGAACCCCTCATTACATCCCTAAAAAGAAAACATCAAAAGCTGGAGAAAGGGTGTCCTTTTTCTTGCCGCTAACGGTGCAGTTGAGTAAGGGGTAAAAATAAAAATAATGATGAAACCCTTTAATAAACCTTAAACATTTCATCGTTATCTTTATAGTATGACATAATAAAGTCACGAAAATTTCTTACCGAAGAAGATAACAGCTTATGTCTCATCCAAGATAAGCCGACTGGATATGAAGCAGAGTGATCAGTCACTTTTATAAAATTCAGCCCCAATGTTCTGCAAACTGAAATAGGAAGCAACGCAACACCTCGATCCAGCTTTATAATCTCGACCAGTAAATGAGAATCCGCCTCAAATGCAATATTTGGAGTGAAACCAGCTTTCTCACAAAGCGAGGTTGTAAAACCTCTATACTCCTCATTATTAGCAAGGGTAATAAATGGTTCATCGGCGACAAGACGTAAAGAAATTTCTGTTTTACCCGTAAATCGGTGGTTTGAGGGTAAAGCCAGAACAATATCTTCATTTACCAGCACATAACTCTCTATCTCTTCATCTTGAATCGGATGACCTGTTATTCCTAAATCAATGTCCCCTTTTTTTAAACTTGTGATGATCTCGCTTTTAACTCCGATTGCTTGGAGAATTTTTGATTGAGGAGAGCGGTTGATATATTCACTCATCAGTCCTGCAAGGAATCTTGGATTGGAAATAGATATTCTTATGGTGTCAGAAATTTGATGTTCCTTCAATTGAATTTCCGTTTGTGCATTTTCAATTTCAGTAAAAATCCTGTTTACATGTTTTAAAAGAATTTCCCCTGATGAACTCAGCTTAATATTTCTGCCTTTTCTATCAAACAAGGCTGTTCCCAGTTCATTCTCCAGTCTTTTTATAGTAAGACTTAAAGAAGGCTGGGCAATCTTTAATTGTTCTGCTGCTTTAGAAATATGCTCAGTATAGGCAACTGTCTGAAAGTATTTTAGCTGCAGCAATTCCATCTGTCTGCATCCCCCTTATTTATTTCAATAAATATACATATACCTTATTATGTATTAGATTAAATGTAAATGCGGATGTAAGATAATAGCATAGTTAAATTAAAAAAACATAAAAAAGAAAAGGAAAGGGTGTCATTCAATGAAAATTGATGTGAAAGATATAGCAAAAAATTTAAATACGCCGCTAACGGCTCCTGCTTATCCTATCCCAAATTATAAATTTGTTAACCGTGAATATTTAAATATTATTTACCGAACGGATGAAAAAGCGTTACGTGCGGCAGTGCCAGAACCTCTTGAAATTACTGAACCTTTAGTGAAATTCGAAGTGATGTGGATGCCCGATGTTTCCGGGCTTGGTGCCTATACAGAGGCAGGACAAGTCATCCCTGTCAGCTTTAATGGTGAAGAAGGGGATTATGTACATTCTATGTACGTAGACAATTTTCCAGCTATCGCAAGCGGACGGGAACTTACTGCATATCCAAAGAAATTGGGTGCCCCTAAGCTGTATATAGACTCTGATACTCTTGTCGGCACACTGGATTATGGCAGTCTTCGCGTGGCAACTGCGACTATGGGATATAAACATTTCGAAATGGACAAGGAAAAAGCGAAAAGGGAAATTTGCCGACCTAATTTTATGGTTAAGATGGCTACTGATTACAATGGTGATTTAAGGGTTTGTGATTTGGTGCGAACGCAAATAACGAATATAGAAGTTAAAGGTGCCTGGACTGGACCCGCACGGCTTCAATTATTTGAACATGCTTTAGCACCTCTTGCAGACTTGCCTGTATTAGAAGTCGTTTCAGCATCTCATATCCTTACAGATTTAACCTTAAATGCTGCTCAGCCGGTTTATAACTACTTAGACGAAAAATAAGGAGACGTTTACAATGAGAATTGCAATTTTAGGAGCAGGTTCTTTAGGAACCATAGTGGGAGCATATCTGTCTGCTGGCGGAATGGATGTCGAATTGATTGATTCATACAAAGAACATGTAGATACTCTAAATCAAATAGGTGCTAAAGTAGTTGGTACAACGGAATTCCAAGCAAAGGTGAAAGCCATTACCCCTGAAAACAAGTCAGGCAAGTATGATTTAATATTACTTCTGACGAAACAATTATATAATGATTCGATTCTTAAAGAGTTACTGCCTTTTTTAAAGGATGACAGTGTTGTATGTTCCTTGCAAAACGGTATACCTGAACAGAAAGTTGCTTCGATCGTTGGTGATGAACGTGTTGTTGCGGGTTCTGTTGAATTTGGTGCTACGTTTATTGAACCAGGCGTATCCAGACTTACAACTGAGTATACTCAATTTAAAGAGTACGCTTTTCAAATTGGAGAATTAAATGGTGAAACAACAGAAAGAATCCAGCGTATTAAATCGGTTTTAGACCTTATCGGCGGAACACATATTTCCGATAATTTAGTTGGGACGAAGTGGTCAAAATTACTTATCAATAATGCATTCAGTGGTTTATCGGCAGGATTAGACGGAGAATACGGAGACATTCTTGACCATGAAATCGGTATTGTTAGTGCAGTTCATATCGCAGATGAGACGATTAAGGTTGGACACGCCAATGGTGTCAAATTTGCGAAAATGGGCGGCCTTGATTTAGAATCTTTGGAATTAAGAAGCGAAAATGATATTCCTGAACGTATCCAAACATTTAGGGAAGCCATGGCACCATCTAGGCTGCTGAGAGCAAGTATGCTGCAGGATCTTGAGAAGAAACGTAAAACTGAAATTGATTATATTAATGGAGTTATTCCCAAAATGGCAGAAGGTACTGGAATTTCAACACCTTTTAATGATTTGGTTGTAGCACAAGTCAAATGTGCCGAGGAATCTCAAACAATGCCCAATTTTGATACAAATATAAAAGCATTTGAAGAGTTATTAAGTATCCGAAAAGAAATGTGATATATAGGAAAGAGAGAAAGGGATTGCTGCGGCGGTCCTTTTTTCTTGGTTCAACAAGCGGAAGAAATTATTAAAGAATTGAATGGCGCCTTTATTGATTCCTTTTCAGCAAAAAAAGCTTCCGGCACCTCTCTTTGATGCCGGAAGCTTTTTATTGTTTTTTTCTGTGCTCTTCATTGAGCTGTTTAATGTGCTGTATCGCAGCTTTGATGCCCTCTTTGGCGTCCGGGTAGGATTGGTTCCAGTGCTTGACGAGCGGAGGCATGCTTTTTGCAATATGTGTATACAAAATCCATTGCCTGACTTCTTCCTTTAGTTCCGGGGTTGTTTCGCCAAGCAATAGTTCCGTATATTTTTCAAGCAGGCCGTCCAGCTGCTGCTGCAGTTTTTCTTCCATACCGTTCCCTTCCCTTTTTCATGATTATGACAATCGGGCGGTGAGAGCCGCTTCCTGCACGATGCATCTCCCGCGCCCGTGCGGAATGCAAAGCGGCGTGCCGAACAGCGGGTCCTGCGTGACTTGGCAGTTCATCGCAAATACCTGCTGCACAAGCTCGCAAGTGATGACTTCTTCGGGACGGCCCTCAGCGTAAATCTGTTTATCCTTAATGGCGACAAGATAATGAGCATAGCGGCATGCGAGATTAAGGTCGTGCAGCACCATGACGATGGTCCGTTTTTCTTTTTCATTTAGCTCAAACAGCAAATCAAGAATTTCAATTTGATGCGTCATGTCGAGATAGGTTGTCGGCTCGTCAAGCAGAATGATATCCGTATCCTGGGCGAGTGTCATCGCAATCCACGCGCGCTGGCGCTGTCCGCCTGACAAAGAATCCACCGTACGGTCGGCCATTTCCTCAAGCTTTGTCGCCTTCAGCGCTTTTGCCACTGCGTCTTCGTCCTCTTTGGACCATTGCTTCAGCCAGCTTTGATAAGGGTATCTCCCCTGCTTTACAAGCTGATGCACGGTCAGGCCTTCGGGAGCTGACGGGCTCTGCGGCAAGATAGCCAGTTCTCTGGCGACTTCTTTCGTCGGCAGCTTAGCGATGGCTTTTCCTTCCAAAAGCACAGAACCGCCCCTCGGTTTCATCAGGCGCGCCAATGAACGTAAAAGCGTCGATTTTCCGCAGCCGTTACTTCCGATCAATACAGTGATTTCGCCTTTTGGAATCGCTACATCCAACTCGTCAATGATAACAGTCTCTCCGTACCCTAAGCTCAGCGTCTCTGTAGAAATTGCACTCATACCGCTAACCGCTCCTTTTTTGTATTTCCCAACACTATGTATATAAACAAATTGCCTGAACATTCAACGTGAGATCATGATTATATTGTAACAGAAATTAATGACTCTGAATATCATTATCAATTAGTTTCGGGCAAAAAAACAGCGGACAGCGGTTATTTCTTGATTTCCGTCATTTCTCCGTCGCTTTTTTTCAGTTTCAAATAAAAATGGTCATAATGGCTGTCTAAATTAAAAGCAGAGAGCACCTGCCTGACAACTTCGCCTTCTTGCATCCCGCTGTTTACGGCAAGTTCTCCGAGGATCATCTTCATTTCATCAAGCGCTTCCTCGCCCTCTCTGTGAACTCCTGAAAGCTTGTCCTGGATGTCCGCCTTTTCACGACCGCCTTTTCTTTCATACAAACCTTCATAGCGGTTATGCTCTCCGGCTCCGTAGTTGACGCGAAGGGAAAAGCTGCTGTATGGAACCGGCTTCGCGGATGATACGGGCGTGCTGTCTTGTTCCGCATTCCGTTTTTCTTCATTCAATCGGCAGCCGGCAATCAGCATCAGCGCCAGACATAAAACACCCGCCGTCCTGATCCATTTCATGCGATTCACTCCCATTCCATTCCGATCGTTTTTAGGTATTTCCAAGGGAGGCGGCTGTCATTCATCGAACAAAAAAGAACCGGAGCGATAAACAGCTCCGGCCGGTTCCTCTCTATATCATCATTCAGTCAGCTCTAAAAATTCCTGTACATCCCGTACCGCAAGGCAGACCGCGTCCTCCCAAAACGATCGTTCCGTCAGATCCGCTCCAAGGTGCTTCATCGCCAAATCCTCAACGGTCATCGAAGCCGTGTCACACAAAAGCGCGATATATTTTTCTTCAAAATCCGCTTTCTCCCGAAGAGCTCTTGCGTATATTCCAAGCGAAAATAAATAACCGAACGTATACGGAAAATTGTAGAACGGCACTCCCGTAATATGAAAATGAAGTTTTGACGCCCAGAAATGCGGGTGGTATTCCCCTAATGAATCGCAAAACGCTTCTTTCTGCGCCGCTTCCATCAGTTCATTCAATTTATCAGCCGGAACGACGCCATGCTTCCGCTCTTCATAAAACCGCGTTTCAAATAAAAATCTCGCATGAATATTCATAAACATAGCTACGCTTCTTTGAATTTTATCTTCAAGCAGGAACAGCTTTTCTTCTTTTGTCTCCGCTTGTTTCAAAGCGGCGTCGGCGACGATCATTTCCGCAAAAGTCGAGGCTGTTTCAGCGACATTCATGGCGTAGGCTCTGTTCAGCTGCCGCACTTGAAGCATGGCCTCCTGATGAAACGCGTGTCCAAGCTCATGCGCAAGCGTTGATACATTTGAAGCGCTTCCTGAAAACGTCATGAAAATACGGGATTCTCCGCTGTCGGGAAAGCTGGTGCAGAAACCGCCGACCCGTTTGCCGCTGCGGTCTTCCGCTTCAATCCACCGATCGCGGAACGCTTTTTCCGTAAATGCGGACAGTTTTTTGCCAAATGTGGAAAATTGGGTAACGATCAGATTGGCCGCTTCATCATATGTGTATTTTTTCGGCGCCTCGCCGATCGGCGCATTCACATCATACCAATTCAGGCGCTCAAGCCCTAAGAGGGACGCCTTTCGATTCAGGTATTCGGCAAAGGGTTTTTTATGATCGGTAATGACCTGCCACATGACATCCAGTGTTTCTTTTTTCATCCGGTTGATCGCAAGCGGCTCTTCCAAGGCGCTTTCCCAGCCCCGCGCTTTATACATTTCTGTTCTGAAGCCGGCCAGATGATTCAGCGTGCTGCCAAACAGCTCCTCTTCTCCCTTCCAGGCTTCGTTAAGCTCTTTAAATACTTGCCGCCTGGTCCCGCGGTCCGGATGCGCCATCATGTTTTCCGCTTGGCCGACTGACAGCTCTTTATCCTCAAACGGAATCTTCATTCTTCCGACAGCCGCATTATACAGGTCGCCCCATGCGTGATAGCCGTCAACGGCCAGACCTTCAATCAGTCTCTCTTCTTGTGCGCTGAGCTTTTCTCTGATCCGGTCTCTTCTTTCATTTAAAACGTATGTGAGGTCCTGAAGTTCCGGTTTTTGCAGCAGTTCCTCCCACACCCGCTCGTCAATCCGGGCAAGTGTATCATCAAGCGTGACCAGAGCGGATTTAAACTCACCGCTCAGCTGATTGATCCGCGCCCTCCACTCATTCGCTTTCTGATCATCAGTGTTCTGAGCCTGAAGACAGCCGACGAACGCTCCCGCCTGTCTGATCATGATCGCCGACCGTTCATACCGATCAATCAGATTGACCAGCTCCCCGCCTTCATCAGCATGCGACGGAACTGTAAACGCCTCTGCCTCTTTTTGAAAAGCGCTGAGCTGCTGTTTGAGCTCTTGTATGTATTGCTGAAAATCTTCCGACCTGCTCCCGCCCTCAAAAATGGAGTTTAAATCCCATGTTTCCTTCAATCCCTCTAATGCCATCTTTTTCATTACCCCTTTCTGTCCGAAGCTGATTCCATTATAAAATAATTCTGACATATTTCCGAACGATTTCTCCTTCTCACCGCTAAATGTTATACACTAACATATAAGAACAAACGGGGAGGAATATGAGTTGAACAGAAAAATTGCCATTGTAACCGGCGCGACGAGCGGATTCGGTCTGCTGACAGCGCTGAAGCTCGCCCGGTCTTATCATGTCATCGCAACAGCGAGACAGCCGGAGAAAGCTGAAATACTGAAAGAGGCCGCCGCCCAAGCGGGTGTATCCGGTCATATTACGATCGCTTCTTTAGATGTGTCAAATGAGCAGTCGGTGTCTGACTTCGGCAACACCATCAGCGGTTTCGGACCGGTTGATGTGCTTGTGAACAACGCCGGCACTGCGTACGGGGGATTTATTGCAGATGTGCCGATGGAACATTACAGACAGCAGTTTGACACGAATGTATTCGGCCTGATTCATGTCACCAAAACGGTGCTCCCTTATATGAGAAAACACGGCGGAGCGAAAATCATCAATATCAGCAGCATCAGCGGACTGACCGCCTTTCCTGCCCTTTCTCCGTACACTTCTTCCAAATTCGCGATTGAAGGGTTTACAGAGTGTCTGCGTCTTGAGCTTCTGCCTTTAGGAATCGATGCCGCTTTAATAGAACCGGGCTCCTATAAAACGTCTATTTGGGAGACGTCTCTCTCCAATCATCTTACGGCACCCGGCAAAGATTCGCCCTATTACCGCTATTATCAGCAAATTGAAGCTTACGTCAAAGCGAGCGCATCCAAAAGCGGCGATCCCAATGACGTGGCGGAGCTGATTTATCAATTGGCGCAACAGAAGCGCCTGAAGAAACTGCGGTATCCGATCGGCAGGGGCATTAAGCTGACATTGGCTTGCCGCTCCCTCTTCTCTTGGCCCGTCTGGGAATCGATCATAAAGAAAAAGCTGTTTAAAGAAACCTAAATTATAATTATTATAATTTAGTATTGATTTTTATTTGATACGTGATATAATTAAATTAACAGATCACAGGGAGGACGATAAATATGAATACACAAAACGCGAAAAAAACTGAAAATCTAGTTGAGAAATCAATGAACACCCAATTATCAAACTGGTTTATCCTTTACTCTAAGCTGCACCGCTTCCATTGGTATGTAAAAGGCCCTCATTTCTTTACGCTGCATGAAAAGTTTGAAGAACTGTATAACGAAGCGGCGGAAACGGCGGATGCCATCGCAGAGCGTCTTCTGGCCATCGGCGGACAGCCCGCGGCGACTTTTCACAGCTACCTGGAACAAGCTTCCATTACGGATGAAGGACAGGAAAAGACTGCTTCTGAAATGGTAGAATCACTCGTTCAAGACTACAAACAGATCAGCCGTGAATCAAAATTTGTCATCGGCATCGCCGAGGAACAAAATGACCCGTCAACAGCCGATTTGTTTGTCGGATTAGTTGAAGAAGCGGACAAGCATGTGTGGATGCTGTCAGCCTACTTAGGAGAATGACGAAAAAAGCTGAACCTCAGGCGGAGGTTCAGCTTTTTTTATGCGTTCAGCTTGCGCTTTCAGTTTGTTTCGTTAATGTGATGTTCAGCGTCTTTTTGCTGCCGCCTCTGAGAACTTGAACAGTCGTTTTATCGCCGATTTTCAGCTGGTTATACAGAATCTGTCTGATATCGGCGCTGCTGCCGACATCTTTGCCGTTCAATTTTACGATGACGTCATTTGATTTGATGCCCGCTTTCGCAGCCGGTGAGCCGGACTGCACTTCTTTTACGTAAACGCCCTTAGACAGCTGGTCGCCGAACAATCCGAGCGTGTTTTCCTGATAGGTTTCCGGCACTTGCGACATATCAATCATCTGCACGCCTAAAAACGGACGCTCGACTTTTCCTTTTGCAAGCAGCTGGTCGACAATCGGTTCCACATCGTTGCTCGGAATGGCGAAGCCGAGTGATTCCACGCCGTTTTCACTGACTTTCATGCTGTTGATCCCGATGACCTGGCCGCTGGAGTTGATTAACGGCCCGCCGCTGTTACCGGGATTAATCGCCGCATCCGTCTGAATCACGTTCATTTCCACCGTGCCTTGGGAAGTGTCGGCGTCTACCGTTCTGTTCAGTCCGCTGATCACACCTTGTGTGACGGTGCCGGAAAACTGCTGGCCGAGCGGGTTGCCGATGGCGATTACCTTATCGGCAATGCGCAGCTGTGAAGAATCGCCGAAGCTGGCCGCTTTTTTGACATTGGACGAGCTGATTTCCAGTACGGCCAGGTCACTGATGGCATCCTTTCCGACAAGCTTTGCCGTTTCGGTTTTCCCGTTATAAAGAGTGACCGACAGCTTGTTTGCTCCTTCTACGACATGGTTGTTTGTGATGATGTACGCTTTTTGGCCGTCTTTTTTGAAAATGACGCCTGACCCCGTGCCGCTCTCCGTTTCAGAGCTTGAACCGCCGTCAAGTCCGAATTGGCCGCTTTGCGACGCTTGATAGTTGGACACTCCGACAATCGCAGGCTCCAAATCTTCTACCATATCTGCCACACTTGAGGTATTTTTCAAAGGCGTTGACGTAAAATTCGCAGACTGAACTTGTTTCGCCGTATCAGAAACAGATTCTGCCTTATGCTGCTCACCCGGCAGATTCGGCACAATGCCAAGCACGAGGCCGCCGCCGATAATGCCGCCTAAAATCGGGCTCAGCCAAGCGGCTCTCCGTTTTTTTTCTTTTTTCACGGCAGCCGTTTTTTCAAATTCCGTACCGGCCGCCGTCTCTTTTTCCGCTTCTTTAGAGACGGGGCCTTCAAGCAGCTCAGGTTCCTGATGGCTGATCCGCTGCTGTTCATTGCCGTTTTGCTCCGTATGTGAAAGATCTGACTGATCGCGGCTGATGCCGTCATCTCGCTGATCGTTCATATTCACGCACACTCCTTCAGTGGTTCTCATTCTATTCATTACATATTCATCGCATGTACAAGTTCTATTGTCCCAATAATAAGGAGAAAAGCAAAGCTCCAAAACAAAATGTGTTTGAACATGTTATCTTCCCCGCTTTTTTTCTTCCTTTCTTCCCTTATACACATCATAAACAAACATTGTGGGATAAAAATGAAAAGAATATGTGAAATTATGAAAATGCGGCCTGAGTGTGTTAAAACTAGTATAATGACGTTGAAAGGATGTGAACTGCCTTGTCATACACCATTTATCTAGTTGAAGATGAGGACAATCTGAATGAACTGCTCACAAAATATTTAGAGAATGAAGGCTGGAACATTACATCTTTCACAAAAGGCGAAGAAGCCAGAAAGCAGATGCAGCCGTCTCCCCACCTGTGGATTCTTGACATCATGCTGCCGGATACGGACGGCTATACATTAATAAAAGAAATAAAAGAAAAAGATCCCGATGTGCCGGTCATTTTCATTTCCGCCCGGGATGCCGATATTGACAGAGTTCTCGGGTTAGAGCTTGGAAGCAATGATTATATCGCCAAGCCTTTTTTGCCGAGAGAGCTCATTATACGGGTTCAGAAACTGCTGGAGCTTGTGTATAAAGAACAGCCCGCTCCCAAAAAAACCGGCCTCACCGTTTCCACCTACAATGTGATCGAAGATGCCAGAGAGGTTTATGATGAAACCGGCAGCCTGGTCAATTTGACGTCTAAGGAATTTGATCTGCTGCTTTTATTTCTTCACCATAAAGGACACCCCTTTTCCAGGGAAGATATCCTGCTGAAAATATGGGGCCATGACTATTTCGGCACTGACCGGGTGGTCGATGATCTTGTGCGGAGGCTGCGGAAAAAAATGCCCGGCTTAAAGGTTGAAACCATTTACGGATTCGGCTACAGGATGATGACGTCATGAAAAATAAGCCGCTTGCTTTTCAAATATGGGTGGTCATCTCGGGTATCCTTTTAGCCATCTCGATTCTGCTGCTCGTGCTGTTCTCAAATACGCTGCGGGATTTTTTCACGGATGAAACGTACACGACCATTGAAAATGAACAGCATGTGCTGACGGAGTACCGGCTGCCCGGGTCGATTGAGCGGGGATATTACAGTGAGGACGCGACCGCTCCGACGACTTTCCGATCCGTTCAGCACGTTCTTTTACCGGAGCGCGAAGAATCGGCGAGCGACAAAGATTTAAACTACTTTTCTTCTTCTTTTATCCATAAGGTGTACAAGCTCGCGGGCCGCCAGCACAGCGTCACGAAACGATACAGCGCGGACATCGGCGGAGAAAAAGTGTTTTTCGTCATTAAAAAAGGCCTCACCATTAACGGTCAGGATGCGATGATGCTGTCATATGCGCTTGATTCTTACCGTGATGATCTGTCATACACCCTGTTCAAGCAGCTGCTCTTTATCCTTGCCGGCGTCATTTTGTTAAGCTGGATTCCGGCGATTTGGCTTGCCAAATATCTCTCGCGTCCGCTCGTCTCCTTAGAAAAGCATGTCAAACGGATTTCCGAACAGGACTGGGATGATCCGGTCATCGTCGACAGAAAAGATGAAATCGGAAAATTAGGCCACACCATTGAAGACATGCGGAGCAAGCTGGTGCAAAAGGATGAAACGGAAAGAACGCTCCTGCAAAATATCTCTCATGATTTAAAAACGCCTGTCATGGTGATAAGGGGCTATACTCAATCAATAAAGGACGGGATTTTTCCTAAGGGGGACCTGAAAAACACAATTGATGTCATTGAAGGCGAAGCAGAAAAGCTTGAGAAGAAAATTAAGGATTTATTATATTTAACGAAGCTTGATTATTTAATGAAGCAGCGGGTGCACCATGAGACATTTGACCTTGTGAAGGTCACGGAAGAAGTCATTGAGCGGCTCAAATGGGCCCGGAAGGAATTATCGTGGACCGTTGAAACAGAAGATGTATTGATGATGCCCGGTGATCCGGAACAATGGGGCAAGCTCCTCGAAAACATTCTTGAAAATCAAATCCGCTATGCAGAAACGGCGATTCACATTCGGATCAGCCAAAATCAGCAGCAGATTGTCATGACGGTTAAAAATGACGGGCCTCCGATTGAGGATGAGATGCTATCCAGCTTGTACGAGCCTTTTAATAAAGGGAAGAAAGGCGAGTTCGGCATAGGACTCAGCATCGTAAAACGGATTTTAACCCTGCATAAAGCATCAATTTCAATTGAAAATGACCAATCGGGTGTAATCTATCGGATTATCATACCAAAGTAGACTGTAGTGTTTCATTGCAGTCTTTTTTTATGTGAAGGAGTAGCCGTTAAAATCTCTGTAGTTTGTTTTCAGCGGTTTTTGGCATTGATGAACCCATTTCTTTTCACAAATCGTCTTTTTCGGATATTTCACCTTTTCGACTTTAATTCCTCTGTTTCGCAAGCGGCTGATCATTTCATCTAATTCTTTCATTTTCAGATTCACCCTTTCGCCAGAACTTTGACCATTCGGTCAGCTCACTTTATAATATAAATAAAACAAAACAAAAAAACAAGTTACAATCAGGTTAAATTTACAGAATATCAATATGACCATATAGTCACACACGTGAAGCACAAGCCAGCCTCCTGGCTCCGAAAGGGTGGAACCATTGAAGGAAAAAGAAAAGCTGATTATTGAAGCAGCAATTAAACTGTTTGCCCGAAAAGGGTACAAATCAACATCGGTTCAGGAAATCGCCGATGAATGCAAAATCTCAAAAGGCGCTTTTTATCTTCACTTTCCTTCCAAAGAAGCACTGCTTCTGTCCATGCTGAATTACTACTATGATAAGACGTTTACCCGAATCACGACGATCCAAACGGAGGGTGACAGCCCGAGAGCCGCTTATCAAAAACAGCTTGCGGTGTTTTATGAATCGATTCTCGCCCATAAAGATTTTATTACCGTGCAGATGAAAGACGGTTCACTTCCTTATACCGAAGAAGTGGCCCAGTGCGGAAAGAGAATCCGCCGGTCGATCCTGCAGTTTCATATCGACAGTCTTCTTGCTATTTACGGAGAAAAAGCCGAACCATACACCGCCGAGCTTTGTTTTTTAATAGAAGGAATCAGTCAGATGTATCTTGAATATCTCATTCTGACCGGCCGGTCTGTACAGCCTGCGCTTCTCGCAAATACTGTGATTCACAGAATTGATGACATCGTAAACGGAATGGCGGACAGACATGATGAAGCGTTTATTTCTCTTGATGAGGCAAGCTCACTGTTTGGGCCTCTTCATAACGGGAAGCCCGATCCTTTAAGCCAATCAATCTTGCAGACCCTCCGTGCGCACATCAGCACGATGGACAAGCCGCAAGCATCTGAATACACCGAGAGCTTGGATATTCTTGAAGCGGAAATGAAGAAAAAGTCGCCGAAACCGGCAATCATCAAAGGAATGATTCTGAATTTGAAGGAATCCGACCTGCTGGCTGAAGATGCAGAGCAGCTCAGATTTTTACTGAAACAGCAGTTTATTTAGAAGAACGGCCGCAATGACTGCAGCCGTTCTTTCTGTTTATGCTTTCGGGTGCACCATATCTTCCGGACGCACCATTTCATTAAATTGTTCTTCCGTCAGAAGGTTCAGCTGTAATGCCGCTTCTTTCAGCGTCAGGCCTTCTTTATGGGCAAGCTTGGCGATTTTTGCGGCGTTTTCATAACCGATATGCGGGTTAAGCGCCGTGACAAGCATTAATGAGTTAGAAAGGTTTTCCTGAATGGTTTCCTGGTTCGGCTCAATACCGACAGCGCATTTGTCATGGAAGGAATTCATTCCGTCACTGAGAAGCTGCACTGTCTGCAGGAAGTTATAAATGATAACCGGCTTGAAGACGTTCAGCTCGAAGTTTCCTTGGCTGGCCGCAAATCCGATTGTCGCGTCATTTCCCATCACTTGCGCGGCGATCATTGTCAGCGCCTCACTTTGCGTCGGGTTGACTTTGCCCGGCATGATAGAGCTTCCCGGCTCATTTTCAGGAATGATGATTTCGCCGATTCCGCAACGCGGACCGCTTGCCAGCCATCTGACATCGTTGGCAATCTTCATCAGGTCGGCAGCCAATGCTTTTAAGGCACCGTGAACGTGAGTGATTTCATCATGGCTTGTCAGCGCATGGAATTTGTTAGGCGAGCTTTTGAATGTCTGCCCCGTTACTTTTGTGATTTCTTCCGCGACGAATTCACCGAACTGCGGGTGGGCGTTGATTCCCGTACCGACTGCCGTGCCGCCGATGGCAAGCGCGCGGATTTTTTCCGTTGACTCAAGAATCATTTCTTTAGAACGGTCAAGCATGTATACCCAGCCGCTGATTTCCTGTCCGAGTGTCAGCGGAGTCGCGTCCTGCAAATGCGTGCGTCCGATTTTCACAATGTCTTGATACGCTTTCGCTTTTTCGTCAAGTGTCGCGCGCAGCTGATCAAGGGCCGGAACGAGCTGCTCATATACGGCAAGGACCGCCGCAACGTGCATCGCCGTCGGGAATGTATCGTTTGAGCTTTGGCTGCGGTTGACATCATCATTCGGATGAATCTTCAGATCAGAATTTTTTTCTTTCAATAAAGCAGTCGCACGGTTTGCCACCACTTCGTTCATATTCATGTTGCTTTGTGTGCCGCTTCCCGTCTGCCAGACAACGAGCGGAAAGTTATCGTCGTATTTGCCGTTTAATACGTCATCACATACAGCGGCAATCGCCTGTGCTTTTTCAGACTCTAAATTGCCGAGGCGTTCGTTAGCGATCGCCGTGCTTCTTTTTAAAATTGCAAACGCCTTCACAACACGCTGAGGCATTTTTTCTGAACCGATTTTGAAGTTCTCTTTGCTGCGCTGTGTCTGAGCGCCCCAAAATTTATCTGCCGGAACTTTAACTTCTCCCATGGTGTCTTTTTCAATTCTGTAGTCCATTTATGTATCCCTCCATAACAGTTGCTTCACCCTGAGTATTATTCGCCAGTAACCGATGAAACCCTTTTTATTTTTCGGTCTTGGCCGTTTTTAATTTCAGCTCAAGATAGACGCGCGAATCCTTAGAGTATTTGTACTTCGGATTTGTTTTTCGGTATTCCTTCGACGTGTAAGCCACTTCGTAATGCGCTTCAAATGATTTGATGAGCTGTTCTATTTCTTCGGCATTTCCTGCCAGTCTGACTTGTGCCACATCTCTCCTCCGCTTTCATAAAAAAACTTGTACCACTAATTACTTTATCATAGTATATCATTTTTTTAACAGGAAAAGATAACCTCAATTAAGGAATGGAAGGCGGGTGACAGTTGATGGCGCAATCGGAATTCAAGGAATACATACACATAAACCTGGCTATGGTGCTGCCCCACCTAGAGCCGAACGATGACCTTGTTCAAAATAAAAAGATGCTTCCGAACGGGCTTGTTTTTTATTATATGTATCTGAGTGAAATGAACGATGAAGACAAAATAAAAGAAGCGATTGAAACGCTGCTGCAGGGAGAAGACACCCTGACGCTGGAGGCAGTGACGAAGCGTCTTGATCAGATTGACGCCCGTCCCGTCACTGCGGCGAAAGAAGCCGTCACTTCCATTCTGCGGGGGAAATGCGCCGTGTTTATTAACGGCCTTGATAACGTATACATTCTTTCCACGGGAAAAAGAGAAAAAAGAAGCGTGACAGAACCTACCTCCGAAAAGGTTGTAAGAGGGCCTAAGGTCGCTTTCATAGAGGATTCTGATACAAACGTCGCCATGATCAGGCAGCGGACGAACCATCCGAAGCTGAAAACGAAAAAGGTTCCGCTCGGAGAAAGCAAGTTAAAATACGCCACTGTCATGTACATAGATGATGAGGCTGACCCGTCTGTCGTCAGCGATGTTTTAAAACGCCTCAGCGAAGTGAAGCTGGACGACATTCAGGATTCCGGGACGCTTGAAGAGCTTATTGAGGATAATAAGTATTCGCCGTTTCCGCAAATACAAAATACGGAACGGCCTGATAAAGTCTCCTCCGCCTTGTTTAACGGCCGCGTCGCCATCCTTGTCGACAACTCACCGTTTGCGCTGGTGGTTCCGGCTTCTTTAGGAATGTTAATGCAGTCTCCCGACGATTATTATGAACGGTGGATTTCCGCCTCGCTCATTCGGGCGCTGCGGTTTACGTCTATTTTTATCACACTGTTTTTTTCAGCCATTTATATCGCCCTCGTCTCGTTTCACCAAGGGCTTCTGCCGACGCCGCTTGCAGTCACTATCTCGGCGAACAGAGAAAACGTTCCCTTTCCGCCCATCATTGAAGCAATGGTGATGGAAATTACGATAGAACTGCTGAGAGAAGCGGGTTTGAGGCTCCCTAACCCGCTCGGCCAGACGATCGGATTGGTGGGCGGAGTCGTCATCGGCCAGGCGGCCGTTGAAGCGAATATTGTCAGTTCCATCATGGTCATCGTGGTCAGCATTGTCGCGCTCGCTTCATTTACGGTGCCGCAGTACGGAATGGGGCTTTCATTCCGTGTGCTCCGTTTCATTTCAATGTTTGCTGCGGCAGCATTCGGGCTGTACGGCATGATTTTATTTATGCTGGCAATATATACTCATTTATCGAGACAGCGAAGCTTCGGTTCTCCGTATTTCTCGCCGAATGGGTTTTTCAGCTTAAAAAACGCAAGCGACTCCATTCTCCGTCTCCCTATTAAAAATCAACCAAAAGAGGCGAAAAACGTAAATGAGCCAGAAAACAACTCACAATAAACTTACAAGCTATCAAGGGACGGCATTGATTGCCAACACGATGCTCGGGGCGGGGCTCCTCACCATGCCGCGATCGCTGTCAGCGAGGGCAAATTCGCCGGACGGCTGGATCGCATTATGTCTGGAAGGCGTCATCTTTATCTTTTTGATTTATCTCAATACGCTCATTATGAAAAAGCATCAATACGGATCGTTTTTTGATTATATGAATGAAGGTCTCGGCAAATGGGCGGGCAATATCGTCAACCTGGTGATCTGTCTCTATTTTATAGGAGTCGCCAGCTTCGAAGCCCGGGCGATGGCGGAAATGGTCAAGTTCTTTTTATTGGAAAAAACCCCCGTGCCGGTCATGCTGTTTATCTTTATCGCCTGTTCCGTTTATTTAATTATCGGCGGCATGAGTGATATCGGCAGGCTCTTTCCTTTCTATTTAATGATTACGATTATTATTTTGCTGATGGTGTTTTCCTTCAGCTTTAAAATATTTGATATAGACAACCTGCGGCCGGTGCTCGGCCAGGGATTTTCTCCCGTTATGGCCTCTTTGACCGTCGTTTCTGTTTCCTTCTTGGGCATTGAAATTATGCTGTTTCTCCCTGAGTACCTAAAAAATAAACAGCACATGTTCCGCACGTCGGCCATTGGCTTTGGCATCCCGATTATTTTATACATCATTACCTACGTGCTCGTCGTCGGCGCCTTAACCACCCAGGATGTCAAAACAATGATCTGGCCTACGATCGCGCTCTTTCAATCATTTGAAATCAAAGGGCTTTTTATCGAACGGTTCGAGTCCTTTTTACTTGTTGTCTGGATTATCCAATTTTTCGCCACCTATGTATCGTACGGATATTTCGCGACATCTGGCCTTCATAAAATTTTCGGGCTGAAGCAGAAAAAAGGCATCATCTTCGTAGGGATTGCGACATTCTTGGGGGCATTGATGCCAAAGGACGCGAACAAGCTGATGATGTTCAGTGATATTCTCGGCTATATCTTCTTAGGTTTCTTTTTGCTGCCTTTACTGATGTTTGCAGTCGTCGCTGTGAAAAGGAAGGTGAAAAAAACACAATGAAGAAATACATCGTAATCTTTCTTTGCTCATTGCTTTTGACGGGGTGCTGGGACAGCCGTAATATAGAAGACTTGAGCCTCGTTATCGGCGTCGGGCTCGATAAACCTGAGGAAGAAAACGTGGAAGTGACGCAGCAGATTCTGATCCCGCAAAAAGCAAGTTCCCAGCAGTCGACATCAACCAATCCGACAAAGGTGACTTCCACTTCCGGGGAAACTGTTCACCAAGCCTTAAGGACGGCATCGTTAAAAAATCACCCCGCTTTCTCCCAGCACTTGCGCATCATGCTGTTTTCCGAAGCGCTGTTAAAGGACAACATCCCGTTTGACGCATTAATGAACCAGTTTGTCAGGGACAACGGAACGAGAAGAAGCTGCAATGTGATGACGGTGCCGGATAAAACGAAAGATATTTTCAATGTCAGCGACCAGGGGGAGCCTGCGTCAAATACCATCTATGACTTAACGGAAAATAATGCCGTCACCATCCGGATGATGGAACCTGTGACATTGGGGGAAATATCCGAGAGAATCGCCAAGGGCGAAACCTTTGCCCTGCCTCAAGTGCGCAAAGTGGGCAGCAGACTGGAAATCTGGGGCGCTACCATTATAAAAAATAAATTCTGGTATGCGAATTTAACGCCTTTACAAGTCCAGAATATGAACCTGTTCACAGGGACGGTAAAAGGGGGCGTCACGTTTGCAAAGCATGACAATTATTATTTATCCTTCGAGGTATTTTCAAGCAAATATGATGTAAAAACACAATATAAAAACGGAAAATTCAAGTTTATCGTTACCCGATTTGTTGAAGGCCGCCTGTCTGAGGATTGGAACCCGAAAGAAGATTCCTTCAAGGAGTCCTATATAAATGAAATCAAAAACGCGGTAAAACGAAGCATCCATTCGGATGTCATGACATTCATCGATTATCTGCAGCATGATTTAAAAGTGGATATTACCGGGTTAGGCGACCAGGTCCGTATTCATTACCCCGATAAGTGGCAAAAGGTGGCCTCTGACTGGGACCGTCATTTCAGTGAATCAGATATTGAATACAAAGTCAAAGTCGCCGTCAGAGATTTCGGAACAAAAGGAATGTCCCAATGACCTGTCCTGCGGGGAGAGTGTGCATAGCGCCGCTCTCCTTTTTTCATTTCACGAGATGATTGCGGTGGGCATATACGGCGGCCTGCGTGCGGTCACTGACATCAAGCTTTGACAATATATTCGTGATGTGGGTTTTCACCGTTTTAATCGTTATGAACAGCTCTTCCCCAATCTCTTTATTCGTCTTGCCTTCCGCGACGAGACAGAGGATTTCCAGTTCTCTCTTTGTCAGCGTTTCATGCGGAAGCTGATTCTCTGAATGGCGCAGCCTTGACAGCACTTTTCCCGCCACCTTCGATTCAAGCTTCGGTTCGCCCTTGGCGGCCGCTCTGATGGCTTCGGCTATTTCCGCCGCCTTGGACGTTTTCAGCAAATAGCTGAGCGCTCCCGCTTCGATTACCGGGTACACTTTATCGTCATCAATAAAGCTCGTCAGCACGATGATTTTCGGGTCATCGAGTTTGGCGCAGATCTGTCTCGTCGCTTCGATGCCGTCCATACCGTCCATGACAAGATCCATTAAAATCACATCCGGCAAAAGCGCGGCGGCCAGATCGACGCCCTGCTGTCCGTCTGATGCTTCACCGGCGACTTCAATGTCCGGCTGTGCTTCTAAAAACGCGGCCAGACCCATCCTGACCATTTCATGATCATCAATCAGTAACACTCGAATCACTGTCGTTCTCTCCTTTTGTTTTCTCGTAAATCGGGACTTTCACGTCGATCTGCGTGCCTTTTCCCTTCACTGAGATAATTTCCGCTATGCCGCCGATTTCGCTCGCTCTTTCCTTGATGGAATGCAGACCGTAAGAGGAGGCTTTGACTTGATCCATTGTAAAACCCGCCCCGTTATCAATGACTTTAAGCTGAAGTTTTTGATGTTTCGCGCCGAGTCTGACGGTGACCTTGGTCGCCTTTGAATGCCTGAAAACGTTAGAAAGCGCCTCTTGTACGATTCGGAACAGATGGTCTTCAACGCCTTTTGACACACCCGTGTCGCTGATATCCCACTCAATATCAAGCGGCTGCTTCGCTTTGAACTCTTTTAACAGCTCAATCAGCCCTTCTTTCAAACCTTTTCCTTCTAACGTGACGGGCCGCAGATGCAATAGCAGCGCCCGCATTTCGTTTTGCGCTTCCCCCGCCATATGTTCAACCATGCGAATCCGTTTGACGATTTTGTCATCCGCATCTTTCACCTGCTCTAAGACGGCGGATGTCATCATAGAGATGGCAAAGAGCTGCTGGCTGACGGCATCGTGCAGATCGCGCGCCAGCCGCTGGCGTTCTTCAGTAATGACCGATTTTTTCATTTGGTCCTGCCATTCCGCCCGCTCGTTGGAAAGCTTTTGCAGCGATGTGACCTGCAGCTCGACCCGCTTGGCCATTTCGTTGAGCTGGTCTGCCGCCAGACCGATTTCATCATCACCGAGCGGCGGCACCCGATAAGCGAAATTGCCGTTTTCAAATTTCAAAACCGCTTCAATCAGTGTATCCATTCTTGTTTTCAGACGGCCGCCGTATACATAACCGGAAATCAGTCCGGCCGAAAGGGACGCCAAAAGCAGGATGACCACAAACGGAATACCGAACCAGCCGGAAGAAAACAAAAGCATCGGATCAAGCCCGTAATATAACAGCATCAGCGCAATAAACACCGCGCAAAGGAGCAGACTGAGCCCCGCGGTCATCCGCATGGCGCGCCACTGAATATTGGCGAGTAATTTTTTCCTCATAAATACTTCACATCCACATCGCCGATGAATAGAGAAATTGATATTTTAATCCGCCGCGGCGAGTCGCCGTACTCAGAAGACACTTTATACAGATTCGTGCTCATGCCGCTTTTCTTAGAACCAAGCAGGTTCATATCGCCGATAAAAGCCGATGAACTGACGGACACTTCGATATCGGACGGGACGTACACATCAACATTGCCGATGACGCCGCTGATTGTCATCGTGCTTTCTCCTTCAGGTATCATCGCCTTTGATAGATCAATTTTCACATCACCGATAAACCCGGAAACATTTAAATCATTCAGCTCAAACGGGTCCTTCATCATGCGCAGCTCGCCGATAAAAAAGCTGCGGAGGTCCGGCTGTCTGCTTTCCGGCTGGACGGCCGGCTTTGGCTGTTCTTCTTTTTCAAGGCTGATTTTCTTTTCTTTATGCTCCAATACGCGCTTTCCTTTCAGGAGCCTGTAGCCCGCGTAAATGAGAAAGGCGGCGAAGGCATAGCCGAACAGGCTGAAGGTGGCGCTGAACAGGTTTCTCAAAAATAAAAAAGCGGCAAAGATATACAGGACGGAGCCGAGCCAGCCGCGGGAGTATTTATTAAAAATATAGCCTGTGATCAGAAAAAAGAGCGGCCAAAACAGGAAGTCGCCAATGCCGATAATACGTAAAAACATGCTGACGCCTAATAAGGCGATGATAAGTCCGAGAATCTGTTTTTTTGCCATGTCAGCTGCTTGCCCCTCCTTTCCTTGTCTATTGCAGTGCAATATTGCCGCTCGTCACTTTTATATCTATCGGCCTGGCGCCGCTGCCTTTCATGCCGGTGAAGGTCCCGCCTTCCTTACTCGTTTTTTCAAAGGAATAGGACGGCTGAATCCTTCCGCTTGCCGTTTCGGCGTTTACTGTAAAATCCCCGTCTTTCGGCAGGCTGATGGCTGCGCTGCCGCTCGCAAGCCTGACGGATACGGGAGCGATCGCCGTCTCAAGCGAGGCGTCGACACTGCCGGAAGCAACCCTCACGTCAAGGGCTCCCGTCACATGATGAAGCCCGGTATGCCCTGAGGATGAGCGGACTTCCGCCGTTTCAGCCGCAAGATCGGCTGCTTCGAGATCGCCCGACAGCCCTTTCGCTTTAAACACATCCATCTTCACATGCTTCAGCGATATGTTCCCGCTTACAGAACGGACGCCGAGATGCGCAAGAGACAGCCCCTTGTTTCCGTCAACGGAAATGCTACCGCCTGATGTTTGGACGGTGATGTCCTGATGATACTCATACGGGATGCGGACAATCAGCAGAGGACGCTGAAAGAGATTCAAAAATTGGAATCGTTTCTCCTTCGCTTTGAGATTCAGGGTTTTCCCCCTGCTTTGGACAAACATTTTCCCCGCTGGTCCGGTCATGTTTGCCGCGATGTCATTCCGCTCTTCCGCAATGATTTTCACATCCGTCTGTTCCGACGAAACGGACAGGCTTTTGACGGCATGAGGCGGAACGCTTGCCGATACCGATTCTGTTTCGTACAGCGGAAACAAACGTCCGGCAAACACTTCTTTCACCAAAAACAGACAGCAGATCAAAACGGACGCCGCCATCAGCCCTTTGGCAATCTTACGCTTCATTACGTTCCATCCTTTTTCATTCATTTTATTATAAAGGAAAAGCCGGATAATTGATACGTGCGTATAGGGAAGAGGCGTAAAAGCGCCGACCTTCCCTTGTGCACATTATTCATGAGCCGCTTTTTGATGCTCTGCTTTTTCCAGAGAAAGCGAGCGCATTTTTTCAAGCTCAGCTTCGACCTCATCCGAATATTGCGAGCGGCTGTGTTCTGTATTCGCCTCAGCCGAAGTGCCGTATTTGACGCGGACTTCCATTTCTTCAATGCGGTTTTCCATTCGGAGAAACTCTCTGTAGGCGCTTTCGCTGTCAATCTTGTCAAAAGAAGCATTCATATGTTCCTTCGCTTTTGCTGCGTTGGCGCGGGCGATGAGCGCCTGTTTTTTATCCTTTACGTCGCGTAGACGGGTTTCCAGGGTTTCCAGCTGTTCTTTCAGCTCGGCCAGCTGTGTTTTCGCCTGCTCGTAAGCTTTTTCATGTTCGGCCGCTTTTCCCTCAAGGTATTTCATTTCAGTCAAAGCCTTTTTCGCAAGCTCCTCTTCCCCGGCGTCAAAAGCAAGCTGAGCCTGATTTTTCCGCTTTGCCGCCGTTTCGGAAGCGTCCTCCTGTTTTTTCTTAAACTGATGGACGATCGTGTGCTGTTTGACGATCGTTTGTTTCGCCTTGGCGATGTCACTTTCCATATCACGCACATATTGATTCAGCATGACTTTCGGATTTTCTAATTTATCAAGCCCTTCGTTAACAGATGCGACGAACATATCTCTTATTCTTTTTAAGACCATTTTGTCTTCCTCCTTATTTTTTCTTCAAAAATTCTTCCCATTCAGAGTCAAAGCCGGATTGGTATCCCGGTGATGCCGCTTCGGGTTCATACTGGCGGGAAGCGGTGTCTGAGCCGCCCTGCTTCATCATTTTCCATCCGCCATACACCATGGCGCCGGCCAGTCCGATGGCAACGATAAATGGAAGAGAGCCGACAAGAATCATAGCTCCGATGACGCCCGCGATGATGCCGGATACGGCGCGGCCGTTTGAGAAACGTTTGATTCCCCAGTAAAGCATCAGGCCTCCGATCGCCAGCGGGATGATAAACGCGAAGTGGCCTCCTCCGAAAAAGACAGAAAGTCCGAACACAATCAGCAGAAAGCCGCCTGCCGTTTTAACATTTATATTCATGCAGATCCTCCTTTCGATTTCCTTGTCTTTACTATAAACAAATCCCCCGGCCGGCAAAACGAATCAGAGATTGATTTTCATATCAGACCGGAGTCGTATAAGCCCCCCGACCCTTACGACAAAAAAACGCCGCTGCACCGGACGGCGCAGGGCGTTTTACAAGAATGCTATATTCTGATGCTCGCTTCTTTTTCCTTGATGAGATCAGTGCGTTCCGCTTTGGCAAGCTTCGTAAAGAACAATATCCCAAGACCTGACAGGACTTCAACGAGACCGCCGGCGGCAATGACTTTTCCGGGACCGAAGGCGTTAGCCGCATATCCGCAAAGAACCGCACCGAGCGGAATGGATATGTTGGAGATCATATGGATGACGGCATAGACCTGCGGCTGATCATCATGGTCCACAGACGTTTGAATAATGGTATACTCCGGCACATTTATGGCGCTGACGGCCGATCCGAACGCAAACGCCGCAAGGAAGACGAGCGGCAGAAACGTGTTGATGCCGGTGATGAAAAATGCCGCCCCTTCTATGATTCCCGCTGACACAAACAGGAGACCGTATTTGTTCACCCTCACCTTAGCCAAAATAAAACCCATTAAAAAAGCTCCGCCCGTCCCTGTCGCTTTCAGAAGCGAGTAAATGATCGGCGGCATATGTAAATCTTCGGCGACGTAAACGGCGGAAAGCGCCTCCCACGGAGCGGCCGCAAAGTTCATGAAAATACAATAGATAGCGAGCGGGTATAAAATCTGGTGTTTTCTGACGAGCACAAAACCCCGTTTAAGCCTTCCGAAATACGTCCCGCGCTGTCTGACGGCGGCGGTATCCTGTTTGTCATGCTGAACTTGGTATGACATAAAGAGTACGAGAAAACCTGATAGAAGATAGAATATAAGTGCGATAAACAAAGAATAGGCGGGACTGATAAATGTTAAAAACACTCCGCTCAGCGTAATGGCGGCAAGCCTGACGATCTGGCCTGATGACTGGATGACCGCATTCGCTTTCTGCAGGCTGTTTTCTCCGACAATATTGGGGATTAAAGAGATAGATGCAGGATTATAAGCGGCTCCGGTGGCTGAATGCACAATCATGAGAAGCATCACAAACCATAAAGGAGAAAAACCGTTAAAATAACAGACCGGAATGATTAACACGACCGCCGCACGCGTGAGGTCTGAAAAATACATCCAGAATTTCAGCGTATGCTGCTTCATAAAAGGCCCGGTAATCGGCGCCAGCATCGCCTCCGGAAGGAACGTAACCGCAATTAACAGCGCCGTGCCGATCGCCCCTTCACCGTCAAAAATCAAAAACCAGAGAATGGAATTAAAGGCAAAACCGTCTCCCGACAATTTAACAAGCCTTGAGATAAACAGAAAGGTGAAATTTTTATTCCAGATGCTCTCGCTCTTATGATTTGTATCCATCTATCAAATCCCCCATTTTTTTACAATGTTTCTTATAATATCTCATTTTTTAATTTTTCAGTCAATAATGCATAAGATACATTTTCCTTCTGGCAATAAGGGTTCAATTGATGGATATCGCCGTTAAAAACAGCCGGCTTCCTCTCGCCGGCTGAATCAAAACGTTATTCATCTTCACGGAATACTGCGGCGCTTCTTTCATACTCTATATCTTTCACGCCATGTCTTGCGTTGACTGCTCTTGCCGCCGCGAAAAAATAATCAGACAGGCGGTTCAAGTAAAGCATCACCGTGTCATTTATCTCTTCTGTTCTGCCAAGTTTCACGATGAGACGCTCCGCCCGTCTTGTGACGGTCCTGGCAATGTGAAGCTGAGCAGCCGCCTTATGCCCGCCCGGAAGAATAAATTTTTCAAGCGGAGGCGCTTCAGCGGTATAACGGTCTATGCAGGCTTCCAGCACGGTAATAGATTTCTCTCTTAATGTATAGCTCTTATTCTCCGTGACAGTCGCCAAGTCGCCGCCGCAGTCAAACAGCTCATGCTGAATGTTTCTGAGTTCGGCTTTCAGATCACCGCAATTCTCACAATCATCAAGCTCCGCAAGCGCAAGCCCGATAAAGCTGTTCAGCTCATCGATCGTCCCGTAGCTCTCAACCCGCAGACTGTCTTTATCCGTTCTGCCGCCGATCAGGCTTGTCTGTCCTTTATCGCCGGTTTTCGTATACAGCTTCATCGTTCTGTTCCTCCTTCTTCCGCCGCTTTTACACATGCCGCGGTTCCTCTTCTCACAGCTTTTTCCGCATGGCGGACGTCCATTACCTTTCCTGTCTGCCAGGCACAAATGACAATGTCGCCGTTTGCCTGTCTGCCGGAAAGAGCCTGCATTCTCGCTTCCGTTGCTGCCGTTAACAGCCGTACAAATCCTTGTTCAGATAAGCGGCCGCTGATGAGCGCCCAAACGGTGTGCCTGGCGGTCACGGCAATCGTTATCGAATCAAACGTCCGGCAGACAAAACCAGCCGCCGCTGATCCGGTAAGCCGGCGGCTCCACGAAAAGCCTGAGCCGTCAGATGCGGTTGACAACATTCTGAACGGACGGTCTGTTTGAAGCGTTACGGTATTTCCGCTTTTGTTTATCAAAGAGGCGAACGGAACGCTGGCGGACTCTCTTTCCTCCCGCACTTCCGGCATGAAGGCGATCAGCGGTTTCGGTGACGCTTTTTGGCCGACAGCATTGACGGTGATGCCGTAAATGTCTTCAATCGTTTCTTTTTTCAAAGCCTGATCCGGCGTCTGCTTCGAAAAAGCGCGTCCGTCTTTCATCATCAGGAGCTGATCACAGTATTGTCCTGCGGCGTTGAGGTCGTGAAAAATACTGATGACCGTCAGGCCGCTTTCTCTCGTCAGCCGCTTCACCGTATCAAGCAGGTCTTTTTGATATTTGAGATCAAGAAATGTCGTCGGCTCATCCAGACACAGCACCTCAGGCTGCTGAGCCAGCGCCTGCGCCAGAAAGACGCGCTGCCGCTCCCCGCCGCTCAGATTGCGGACGGGTTGCTGCGCATATCGGTCGATGCCGGTCATTTCCATCGCTTCCCGGACAATGTCTTCGTCATGGTGATCCATCTGTCTGAAGAGCCCCTTTTGATACGGGTATCTGCCGAAAGACACCGTTTCCTTCACGGTAAATGAAAAGGCTTGCTCCGTATGCTGCGGCAAAACGGCCATGATTTTCGCAAGCTCCCGCGGCTTGTATCTGCCCGCGGGCCTGCCTGCGACAAGCACCTCGCCTTTTGACGGAGAAAGCATCCCCGTCAGCAATTTCATCAGCGTTGTTTTTCCTGAGCCGTTCGGACCGAGTATGCCGACAAATTCACCCTTTCCGGCGGTAAAGCTGACATCCTCTACTATCATCCGGCCTCCGTACCCGCCGGACAGGCCGCTCACCCTGATCATAAGCGTTTCCCTCCATGATGCTGGCGAAGCAGAATCAAGGCAAATACAGGCGCTCCCGCCAAAGCCGTCATAATGCCGATCGGCAATTCGACAGGTTCAATGACGGTGCGGGAAAACAAATCAGCCAAAATGAGAAAACCGGCGCCCGTCAATGCTGACAGCGGGAGTAAATGGCGATGATCCGTTCCCCATAAAAGCCGTGTCACATGGGGAATGACAAGGCCGACAAATCCGATTGTCCCCGATACGGCAACCGCTCCTCCCGTCAGCAGAGATCCGGCAGCGATCATCAGCAGTTTTCTTTTTCCCGTACTGACGCCTAACAGCCTTGCCTTTTCTTCTCCATAAGTCATAATGTTTAATTCTCTGCCATTGATAAGCAGAAGCGCCGTCCCGGCCAGAAAAAAAGGCAGAAACAGCGCGACATAGCCCCAGCCCCTCATTGACACGCTTCCTAACAGCCAGCGCACAATCGGGAGCAGGTCATTTCCCGTTAAAGCGATCACAAGCGAAATGAGAGCTCCGAGAAAAGAATTCATGATGATGCCTGTCAAAATGAGCGTCGAAACAGACATCGACGCATGAACGAGACGGCTGAAAAACAGAACCGCCGCCATGACCGCAATGGCTGCGGCGATGCTGACAACCGGAAGTGTGAACCGGCCGATGACGGGAATCTGGAGGCCGAAAAACAAGGTGATCACGGCTCCCGCCGAAGCTCCCGAAGACACCCCGAGTGTATAAGGGTCGGCGAGCGGATTTTTCAGAAGTCCCTGAAACGCCGCTCCCGCAATAGATAACGCGGCTCCGACAAGGGCGGCCAGAACGACTCTCGGCAGGCGGATATTCATCATAATATTGACATTCATAGGGTCAGCCGAGGATGTCCGGCCGACCCCGATCCAAAAAACGTCGGATAAAGGAATATGCAGACTGCCGATTGAAATGCCAAGCGCCGCACAAACGGCTAAAAACAGCAGGCTGACCGCGTAAGCAAGCGGCCGGTTACTTTTTAAACGTTTCAGGATAAACGCTTTCCGCAAGCTTCTCGACCCCTTTTACAAGGCGCGGGCCTGAGCGTGTGACAAGGTCAGGATCAACAGAATAGACGTTGTGGTGTTTGACCGCATTGACGGCACCCCAGCCGGCGCGTTTTTCCACTTCAGCAGCCTTTACGCCGTCTGTCGTAATGATGACGTCCGGATTCATTTTGACAATCGCTTCATCCGTCAGCTGCACCCAGCCGGTCTGGCTGCCGGCGGCGTTTTTCGCATGTATATCTTCAAGCATTTCGTTCATAAACGTGCCCTTTCCCGTTGTATAGCCGTCAGGAGAAACCTCGACGAATACTTTCTTTTCATCTTTTTCAGAAATCGCCGCCGCTTTCTTTTCTATGCCGGAAAGGTCGGATTTCATCTTTTTGATCAGCTTGTCCGCCTGCTTTTCTTTGCCGGCTGCTTTTCCGATCATACTGATTGATTTGTACACGTCTTGGAACGATTGCGCATCATTGACCGTTAAGACGGTGATGCCCGCATCTTTTAACTGCTTCATCGCATCGGCGGAAGCAGACATTGAGGACGCGTGGGCCAGCACGAGATCCGGCTTCAGCGCGATGACTTTCTCAGCGTTTACATTCATATCTCCGACTTTCGGTTTTTTTGCAGCTTCTTTCGGATATGTATCATTTGTCGTGACGCCTGCGACCTTATCTCCCAGTCCGAGCGCGTATGTAATTTCCGTATTGCTCGGCATGAGGGAGACGATTTTTTCGGGCGCCTGCTTCATGGTTACTTTGTCATTTGCGGCATCCTTGATGGTTACCGGGAACGCCTCGGTTGAAACGGCTTTTTGTTTGGCCGCGCTTCCTTCTTCTTGCGCGCCGGAACAGCCGGCGGTCACAACGGCGGTGACAAAGAGCGCCGCCCAGACGGCAGTGATCTTCTTCATTCTTTTAACTCCCCCTGATTATGGTAAACGATTGTCTTCTTGACATTCGTATCCTTTTTTCGCAGTAATTATACTATAAGTCTTGAAGGCTTGTATATCCGGCCTTTTTTGCATGAAAGCAAATGATTCGTAAACACTAAAATTTATCATGTATACTGTTACACAATGGAGTAAAAAGGAGGATCATCATGGAATTACAGCTTGAACGAAAACTCGTATTAATCACAGGATCAACTTCCGGCATCGGAAAAGCCGCGGCAAAAAGCTTTTTAACCGAAGGCGCCGAGGTGATTGTAAACGGAAGAAAAAAAGAAACCGTTGAACGGACGGTCGAGGAGCTTTCCGCTTACGGAACGGTTCACGGCATCGCCGCAGATTTATCGCGCCAGGAGGAGGCCGATGACCTGATTAAGCGCGCCGCCGGAATCGGGGAAGTCGATATTCTCGTTAATAACCTCGGTTTTTTCGAAGTAAAGGACTTCGCGGATGTATCTGATGACGAATGGACCCGGTATTTTGAAGTGAATGTCATGAGCGCTGTGCGCCTGTGCCGGCGTTTTCTGCCGCAAATGCTTGAAAGAAACAGCGGACGGATTTTGAACATCTCCAGTGAAGCCGGTGTCAAACCGCTTGCGCAAATGATTCCGTATTCAATGACGAAAACGGCGTTAATCAGCTTGTCACGGGGAATGGCGGAAATGACAAAAGGCACGAATGTCACGGTAAACTCTGTGCTGCCTGGACCGACATGGACCGAAGGCGTCGCTTCTTACATGGAAGGAGCCGCAAAGGCCGCCGGAGAAGATACGGACAGCTTCGTTCGGGATTATTTTAAAGTGAATGAACCGACATCTTTGATCCAGCGCTATGCGACCCCGGAAGAAGTCGCCAATACGATTGTATTTCTCGCTTCAGCTGCGGCATCTGCCATTAACGGCACCGCACAGCGGGTTGAAGGCGGCATCATCCGCTCCATTTAACAAAAAAAGCCCGGCACAATGGGACCATTCCCATATGCCAGGGCTTTTTTACATGAGGCCTGCAAACGGAACCGGCTCCCAGCCGCCTGTCTCAAGCTCTGCGGAAAACAGGCCGCCCGCATGCGGCTGTTCAAGTCTTTCGGCTTCCGTCAATTTTTCCGTCGCGGTCGTAATGTATAATGTGTTGAGCTCCCTTCCTCCGAACGCACAGCAGGTGACGTATTTTGCGGGAACTTCAATAGATGCAATTTCCTTATGCGAAAACGGGTCAATCCGGACGGCACGGCCGCCTCCGAACAGAGCCACCCACAGCATTCCGTCACGGTCAATAGTCATCCCGTCGGGAGATCCTTGCGACTCCGGAAAGCGGTAGACCGTTTTCGGATCTGATACGGCTCCGGTTTCAGGATCGTATGCATAACAGACGATTTCCTGCGTCGGAGTATCAATATAGTACATCAGGTTTCGATCCCGATCCCAATCCAAACCGTTCGAAGTGGAGACCTGGTCTTTTATTTTGGCAAGACTGCCGTCCGTATTCAGACGGTACAGCGAAGCCTCCTCTTCTTTGCCTTCCATGCTCGTCGTCCCCGCCCATAATCTTCCGGACGGGTCGCATTTGGCGTCATTGAAACGGATATCTTCCCGCATGTCTTTCGGCTGCTTCATCTTCGTCAATGTGTCTTCCCGGAGATTGTACAGGTAAAATCCGTCTTTCATCGTCATCACCAGCTCTTCCTTTGAATACAAGGCCAGAGCCGTGACAAATGATTTGAATTTAACGGAACGGTTGATTCCGTCAGCCGGAGTGAAAATATGGAGCTGGCTGCCCAGTATATCCACCCAGTACAGGCATTGCTTGTCCTTATCCCATAAAGGGCCTTCTCCTATAACTGCTCTCGTATCTGCTCGTAATGCTGCTTCCATGTGTGAACACCTCTTCTTTTGCTTGTCAGTCTTCTATATGTTATTCCCGACAAAGCGGCGTCCAAACTCAATCTTTCTTAAAAAGAATCGTAATCACCGTTCCGGCGCTGATTCTGCTGTTGACATGAATGGTTCCGTTATGAAGGTGAACCAGCTCCTTGGCAATGGCGAGCCCGAGCCCAGTTCCTTCTGACGGCCCCTTCGTATTCGTTCCCCGGTAATAACGGTTAAACAGCTGGTGAATCGTTTCGTCGTCCATTCCTCTTCCGTTATCTTTCACCTTCAGAATGAGCTGTTCTGCTGATTCCTCAAGCACGACCCGAATGGCGGTCCCTTTCTTATTATGCTTTACCGCGTTTGCCAGCAGATTCTCCAGAATACGGCGGAACCATGCTTCATCAATGGCGAAAAGAATATCTTCCTTTTTGGTTTCAAAGGCGATGTCATAGCCTTCCGAGAACGTGTTTTTCGTGAAATCGTTCGTGACGTTTCTGATAAACGGAACGACGTTGATCAGGCGCCGTTCGATCGGGAGGGCGGCGTTTTTCAGACGGTATGTCAAGTTCAAGTCCTCAATCAGCTTCGACATATATTCTGATTTTTCCCGGACGATCTGCCCCATTTCTTTGACTTCTTCCGGGGTCCAGTCGTATTGCTTCGATTCAAGCATCATGCTGTAGCCGTAAATCGTGCTCAGCGGGGTTTTCAAGTCATGGCTCAGCCCGGCGATCCACTCTTCCCTTGTCGCCTGGATTTTTTCTCTGTTTTTCTTATCCCGCTTCAGCGTGTCCGTCAGCTGATCCATTGATTCGAAAATCTCAGCGAAAAAGCGGAACGGCTGCTTTGTTTTGCCTTTTTTGTTTTTGCTGACCGGCTGTCCTTTGCGGTTCTTCGGCTCTTCAAGCCGGCCCTTTGATAAATTGACGAGCCATTTGATGGTATGAAACAGCGGCCAGCCGAAACGGAAAGAGTACCAGATGGTCAGGATGCAGATCATCAATACTAAGATTCCAATCAAGAGGAAGAGGGTTTTCAACACATTTCTCAGAAATGACTTGTTAAACTCATGATCGGGAATGTACACAGGGTTCGGCACAGAAGCGACCATCCATTTCGTTTTATCGAGCCTTTTAAAAGAAATTTCCCGCTTGTAATTCCACGGTTTGGAATTGTATTTCAGCAATTCAAGCTCATTGATAGTGTTCCGCTCTTTTTTTGTGCTGTTGATATCCCCGAGCAGTCTGCCGCTGTCTTCGAGAAGGTAGACCGCCCCTTTTTCCCGTTTAATATAATCAACCGTGCTTTTTTTATATTGAGAAAGAGAAGCGAGGGATGGCTCCTGGGACTCGATGTAAGTGAGAAGCTGCTCACTGGCGGATTTCCAGCCGAACAGAATCAGATAGGTCTCATCATTAATCGTGACCGTCCAGTAGTTCAGCTTATAGTTGTCAAAATTCCGATACTGATAAATGGATAAGAGATCTTTTCTGCTGTAATGGCTCGGGACGTCTTTCGGCACTCTGTACGCGTAGTCCGTTTTTTCTTTGTCATTAATGATCTGCAGCCAGCCCTTCTGCTTTCTGACAGACATCTTTAAAAATTCATCGACATCCCATGTGCCGTCTTCGTTTTTATCAAGCCACGCTTCAAACGAGTCTGCCGTCGCTTTTGTCAGTCCCGCATTGGCTTCCGCTTCGCTGAAACGCCAATCCAAATAGAAGAAAGAAGCGACGGCCAAAACGGACATCAGCAGGATGACAAGCAGCAGCTGACCGAAAAAGTGAAGCAGAAATTTTCCGCGCATTCTCATGAGCGGGTTCCTTTTTCTCCTTGATCGGGAATAAACCGATAACCGAGGCCGCGCACCGTCACAATATAGGACGGATTGCTGGGGTCTTTTTCAATCTTTTCTCTGAGCTTGCGGATGTGAACCATGACGGTGTTGTTGTCGCCGTAAGACGGATAGCCCCATACTTTTTCATAGATCTGGTCTTTAGAGAGCACCACATCAGGATGTTCACAGAAATATTGAAGCAATTGCAGAAGCTGTGCGGAGCAGCTGACGGGCTCGCCCCCGACAATCAGCTCGGCGTTTTGCGGCGAATAGGAAAAATGGCTGTATGAGTACGTTTTCTCTTCGCGCTTATAAGTTCTCTTCAACGTCGCCCTGATCCGCGCCGCCAATTCGAGCGGATTAAACGGCTTTGTTATATAATCGTCAGCTCCCAATGCAAATCCTGACAGCTTATCCGCATCAGACGACCGGGCAGTCAGAAAAAAGATCGGAGCGTCGGTATAGTTCCGGATTTCGGCGCATGCCTCAAAACCGGACATGCCTTCCATCATCACATCCAGCACGAGCAGATCCGCTGTCTCATGTTTAACAAACTCAATCGCTTCCTCTGCGCTGCCTGCTGTCTTAATGTTGTGATAGCCTTCTTTGACGAGAACGCGCTTGACCATATCAACGATCGCCTTCTCATCGTCTACAATTAAAATTGACGCATTTTCCACCTTGGACGTTCCTTTCTCTTTGTTTTTTTCATCATATCATTATATGGATAAGATTTGGTACTTTTTTAGTGCGGAGGTCTTGCGGGGAAACAGAAAAGAAAAACGAGACCGGACATCTCCTCTCGTTTTTCTCGCGGTGTCAGAGCGGAATCCCAATCATCCCGCCGCTTTGTCAGGAGCTTTCATTTATAAGATGAAGAATAAATTCCCAAAATCCCGGCACTTCCTGGCATAACAGCATGTCCGCTTTCTCTACGATTTTAATCTTCAATTCCTGTTCCAGATCTTCTCTTTCCTGGTAAGACGTATTGCTTAGTTTTTTTTTTATCATTGGCGAAAAACGCGAAATCAAGAGTTCCATTTCGTCGATATCTGTTTTCCCCTTGTTGAAGTCAAATGGCCCGTTCACTGCTTATTTTCCCCCTTTTTTCTGCTTGTCCAGCTGCTTTCTGAGATTGTCGAGACCCTTTTTATGAATATTGGAAATGTTCTGCCGTGATTCCCCCAGAGACTCGGCAATCTCCTTCATTGTCGCTCCGTGAAGGTAAATATTCGTCAGCACGCTTTTTTGTTTATCGGTTAACGTCTGGAGCGCTTCGTATAAATCCCGGTTTTGGACATGCTGGCTCAAATCCCCCTGCTGCCGCAGAAACTCTTCATACGCGTCTTTTCCCATTTCATAGGGAAGCGCTTCACCTCCTTCCGGCTGATCCACCGTAAGCGGATAGCGCTTCTGATTTTTGCGGATGCGCTTGTCAAAGTCGATGGAGAAAATCCGGATCATAGAATTCATATATTTGATGATCCGGATTTCCTTATAAAACTGCTTAAAATGTTCGTCCAGTGATTTTGCATCCTTCTCGTCTGAATGTTCGAGCACATTTTTAAATTTCTCGTAATGCTTAGGGTCACTCAAGAAATGTTTGACGATCGGATGTTTCATGATTTCCTTGCATTTTGACCGTAAAAGAACTTGATAGTCCATAAAACCGCCTCCTATTTAAATTAAATGAAAGAAAGCAAAAAAAAGTAAACTACTCCTTTCCGACTAAGGTTTCACACTCCTTATGTCCCGGTTTTGCCGGAACAAAAAAAGACTCTCGCCCGGATATCAGGTTTACAAGAGCAGCACGTTCTTTCACTTATATACATGACTGCAGGTCAAGTCAGGAGGTGGCTGGTGATGGATCAGGTTTTTATAGAAGAAGTTGTCAGACAGATCGGCAATCTCGGCTTTCCGGCTCTGATTGCCATGTATCTTCTCACACGGTTTGAGAAGAAGTTTGACGCCCTGATCGAGCTGATGGCGGAGCTGAAAGACCAGAAAATGAAAAATTAATTTTCACACGAAGTTGACTTTTCATCAGGACGCATCACTTAACAAAGCAGAAGGGAAAACGAAAGGCCTTTCACATTCTCTTTCTGAAAACCAAAGCTTGAGAGGAGACGATTTACATGTCAAAAGAAAACAACTGCAATATCCCGCAGCCGATCAGAGGAGACAAAGGAGCGACCGTCACGATACCGCGCAACCTTGAAAGAGACCGCCAAAACCCGGATATGCTGACGCCGCCGGAAACGGATCACGGCACGGTGGATAATATGAAATTCTCTTTCTCAGATGTGCATAACCGGCTGGAAAAGGGCGGATACGCGCGTGAGGTAACCGTCCGCGAGCTGCCGATTTCTAAAAATCTCGCATCTGTCAACATGCGTTTAAAACCAGGCGCCATCCGTGAGCTGCATTGGCATAAAGAAGCGGAATGGGCATATATGCTGACGGGCAAAGCGCGTGTCACAATTGTTGATGAACAGGGACGCAGTTTTATTGATGACGTGAAAGAAGGAGATCTGTGGTATTTCCCATCAGGCCTGCCGCACTCCATTCAGGCGCTGAAAGAAGGCTGTGAATTCCTTTTAGTCTTTGATGACGGTTCATTCTCAGAAAACAGCACATTCCAAGTAACGGACTGGCTTGCCCACACACCGCTTGATGTCATCGCCAGCAACTTCGGGGTTTCAGAAAAAGACCTTGCCGGACTGCCGGGGAAAGAAAAATATATCTTTGAAGAACCTGTTCCCGGCAAGCTGAAAGATGACATTGTGGAAGGACCGAACGGCGAGGTGCCTTACCCGTTCACCTACCGTCTGCTGGATGAAGGTCCGACTGCTGAAACGGACGGCGGCAAAGTATATATTGCGGATTCCACAAATTTCAAAGTGTCCAAAACGATCGCTTCAGCGCTTGTCGTGGTCGAACCGGGCGCAATGAGAGAGCTGCATTGGCATCCGAATACGCATGAATGGCAGTATTATATTTCCGGTAAAGGACGAATGACGGTGTTTGCTTCGGACGGCCATGCGAGAACTTTCAACTATCAGGCCGGAGATGTCGGCTACGTTCCGTTCGCCATGGGCCATTATGTAGAGAACCTGGGGGATGAGCCGCTCGTCTTCTTGGAAATCTTCAAGGATGACCACTACGCCGACGTGTCTCTGAACCAATGGCTCGCCATGCTTCCTGAGAAATTCGTCCAGCAGCATCTGGATCTGGGCAAAGACTTTACGGATATTCTTTCGAAAGAGAAACACCCTGTCGTCAAAAAGAAATGCTGAAGACACACATCGACTTGCAGAGTCCGTCTCTGCAAGTCTCCTCTGTGTAAAAAGGAGCTGAGCAGATGATCAATCAAAACGGGCCGAAATTGTTTTTTCTCCAGGTGCTCAGGTATGCCCTGGCAGCGGCCGCCGTATTATTCGGGTATTTCATCGTGATGATGACCGTTTTTTCATTAGCCGGGACGAGCTACGGATCAATGGCGTACGTCCTGCTTTTTTCCGTGCTTTTTATTCTTCTCGGTTTATGTTTTGAACCGCTTGAGCGGCTGATGATACATAGCTTTACTTTTTTTAGGACGGGCAGGCTGCCTTTTCTTCTTTTAGCCAGCACCGTTCAGCTGCTGTTCCTCTGGATGACCGCGTATACGACGGATAAACTGATTGAAAAGATTTGGCTGTCAACGACCGAGGAGCTGATTGTGGCGGGGGTTTTTTTCGTTTTGGATAAATGCGTCTCCGGGCAAAAGCAGCCCCGGGCGCAATAAAAAAAACGCAGACCGAAATGGTTCTGCGTTTTTACCGTCATACCGTGGCATTTTCATGCCGGATTAAATCATATGTCAAGCAGACGGGTTTGTTCGTGCGCGGATCTTTAACGATCTGTGCGTCAATCTGAAACACGTCTTTCAATATGCCGGGCGTCATGACTTCCTCCGCCGTCCCTTCCTTGATGACGCGCCCTTTTTTCAGCGCAATCATATAATGGGAAAAACGGGCGGCATGGTTCAGATCATGAATAACCATTAAAATCGTGCGCCCCTGCTCTTTGTTTAATTTGTCCAGCAGCTGCAGAATTTCAAGCTGATGGGCGAGATCTAAATAAGTGGTCGGTTCATCAAGAAGCAGCAGCTCCGTTTCCTGAGCGAGCGCCATGGCGATCCACACACGCTGCCGCTGTCCTCCGGAAAGCGCTTCGATCGGCCGGTCGTAAAATTCGGCCATCCCCGTCTCTTCAAGCGCCCACTTGATCATATCACGGTCTTTATCACTCAAGCGGCCCATTCCGGACTGATGCGGAAACCTGCCGTAAGAAACAAGTTCGTATACCGTCAGCCCGCTCGGCGCTTCAGGCGTCTGCGGAAGGATGGCCATTTCCTTGGCGATGTCCTTCGTGGATTTTTGCATGATCGCCTGTCCGTTTAAATAGACGGCGCCGGATTTCGGTTTCATGATTCTTGACATCGTCTTAAGAACCGTCGATTTTCCGCATCCGTTTGGGCCGATCAGCGTTGTAATTTTTCCTTTCGGTATGGCGATGTCCAATTCTTTCGCTATCAGACGGTCTCCATAACCGACAGTAAGCTGTTCCGCCGATAATGAGTTCATCGCGGCAGTCTCCTTCCTCTATTTCGTTTTCATCAGCAAATAGACAAAATACGGCGCTCCGAGCACGGAAATCACCAAGCCGACCGGAACCTCGGACGGCGCAAGCACATTTCTCGCCAGCGTATCAGCGAGCAGAAATAAAAATGCGCCGATTAAAGCCGAAACCGGAATAAGCGTTTGATGGCGCGGCCCGGTAAGCCTTCTGGCCAAATGCGGGGCAATCAATCCGAGAAAAGCGATTCCGCCGGCTGCCGCAACACATGACGCGGCCAAGGCGGCGGCTGAAAACAGCAGAATGCGCCGTTCCTTTTCGACCCGGGTGCCGAGTCCCGCCGCCAGCTGGTCACCGAGCTGGAGCACGTTTAAATACCTCGCTTTATAGAGGCTGAACGGCAAAAGAACCAGCAGCCACGGCAAAATGGACAGCACCATTTTCCAATTGGCATTCCAAATCGAACCGGAAATCCATACAAGCGCCTGCATGAAGTCCCGCGGATCCATTTTCAGCTGAAAAATCAAGAGAAGCGCATTAAACCCCGCATTGACGCCGATCCCGACCAAAATGAGCCGGACAGGCGAAACACCTTTTTTCCAAGCGAGCACATAGATGAGCAGCACAGCCAGAAAAGCCCCCGCCAAAGCGCTCACCGGAAGCAGCCATGTACTGAACATGCTTAAATCAGCAGCGGACCCTTGGAAAAAGAAGATAAACAGAACGACCGCCAAAGACGCTCCGGCGTTGATACCGAGAATGCCCGGCTCCGCCAAGTCATTTTGAGACACGCTTTGAAAAATCGCGCCTGAAACCGCGATTCCGGCCCCGACCAGTAATGACAGCACCATGCGCGGCAGTCTGAATTCAAATAAAACGAGCTGATCCCGGGCATCCCCCTGTCCGAAAAAGACACGTAACGCATCGAAAGGCGCAATCCGGATCACACCCATATTTAAGCTGATAAAAAAGACAATGCATATGAGCAAAAACGTAACGGCTATAACCGCGAGCGGTTTTTTCGATTTCACATTCATTACAGCCCTCTCCTTTCCCTGCGCGCCAAATAAAAGAAAAAGGGAACGCCGATAAGGGCCGTTAAAGCGCCGACCGGTGTTTCAAACGGCGCATTGACGAGTCTTGCCGCAATGTCACTGAAGACTAACAAAACGGCGCCGAATACCGCCGAACAAGGAATGATCCATCTGTAATCTACACCGACTAAAAAACGGGTGATGTGCGGAATCACCAAGCCGATAAAAGAAATGGCTCCGGCGACTGAGACTGAAGCCCCCGTCAAAAGGACAACGACAACCATTCCGATGACTTTCACAAGCGCCGTGTACTGCCCGAGCCCTTTCGCAAGCTCCTCACCCAAGCTCAGCACCGTCACTGAGCGCGCAATCAGAAATGCGAGCAAAAGCCCGATGACGCCGACTGCCAAAAGCAGCTGGACGCCCTCCCATTTCACGGACGCGACTCCTCCGGCATACCAGAACTTCACATCCTGAGCGACATCAAAACGGATCGCAATCGCGCTTGAAAGCCCCGTTAAGAAATAGCCGACCGCCGTACCGGCCAGCGCGAGCTTCACCGGTGTCAGCCCGCCTTTTGAAAACAGGCCGATGCCAAACACAATGAGCGCCCCGATTCCCGCTCCCATAAAGGACCACAAAACAAGCCCCGCGGCAGAGAGCCCCGGAAAAAAAGCAAATGCCAAAGCGATCGCAAATCCCGACCCCGACGTCACGCCCATAATGGAAGGCTCAGCAAGCGGGTTCCGCGTCAGCCCCTGCATGATCGCCCCGGACACAGCTAAAAAAGCCCCGACGAGCGCGGCGGCGGCAGTTCTCGGCAGCCTTAGATCGCGTATGATTTGATGAGATGTATTTTGCGGCTGAAAGTGAAAGAGAGCATCCCACACCGTCCGCAGATGAATATCGGCAGCTCCGATGGAAACAGACAAGGCCGCGCCGATCAATAAAACCGCAATACCGGCACACAGCAGCACAGCCGCCCGGAATGAACGCGCCGTCCACTGGATTTCGCTCCCTGATGCCCCTTGAGCCGTCATTGTCTGCTTCTTTTTTAATAGACCCAACACTCGTTCTTCCTTTCTCAAAACAAGAATGGTAATGATAATGATTATCAATGACTTGTTTCAGTATAGCACTATTATCTTCTCTTTTAATAGACCTAATTTCATATCATAAAAGAAAGCTTTTCTTCAAAAAGAGCGTGCTTCTCTATAAAAGCAGTGATATAATCACACTGATAATGATTCTCTTTATCACTATTTTTTATGAAAGAAGGAATGTCAGATGTTCCATACATACAAGAAAATCGGCGCTGCGCTGATTGCCGTGCTGCTCATCGCCGCTTTGGCCGCATGCGGAAATTCTTCAGACACGAAAGGCTCTTCTGAAAAAGGAGAAACCGTCACTTATAAAGCCGAAAACGGCAATATTAAAATTCCGAAGCACCCGAAACGTGTCGTCGTCATGGCTGACGGCTACTACGGCGACTTCAAACAGCTCGGCATCAATGTTGTCGGCGCGCCGCAAAACGTATTTAAAAACCCTTATTACAAAGGGAAAACAAACGGTGTGACAAACATCGGCGACGGCACGTCCGTTGAGAAAATCATTGACTTAAAGCCTGATTTAATCGTTGTCTGGACGACACAAGGCGCCGATATTGAAAAACTGGAAAAAATCGCGCCGACCATCGCCATTAAATATGACAAGCTCAGCAACATTGATCAATTCAAAGAGTTTGCGAAAATGACAGGCACTGAAGATAAAGCAGATAAATGGCTGGCTGAATGGGATAAGAAAACCGCTGCCGCTAAAACAAAAGTTCAAAAAGCGGTCGGCTCAAAAACCATCTCCATCATGCAGACAAATGGAAAAGACATCTATGTATTCGGTAAAGACTTCGGCCGCGGCGGAAGCATCATTTATGACAAACTCGGGCTGAAAGCCACAAAACTGACGCAGGAAAAAGCCATAAATCAAGGACCGGGCTACGCCAGCATTTCACTTGAAAAACTGCCTGACTTCGCGGGAGACTATATCTTTATGGGGCCATGGCAGGCCGGCGGTGACGACAAAGGCGTGCTTGACAGTTCAATCTGGAAGAATCTCGATGCCGTCAAGCAAAACCATGTCTATCACATTGATCCGATCGGCTTCTATTTCTCAGACCCGATCTCACTCGAAGGCCAGCTCGACTACATCACAAAAAGCTTAACAAAGTAACCCGGGAGCCGCTGTCACAGCGGCTTTTTATGACGCCAAAAACTTGACAAAAAATTTATTTATGCTATAATTTACATTTTTGGATTAACATGTATAATGAGATTCTCCCGGCCGGAGATTGATGTAAATAACGGAGGATCTTTAATATGAGAGAAAATAAAGCGAGTATGACTTCCCTGCTGTCGGCTTTCGTAAGGGCGTACCACAGTAAATACGACACACCGGTGATATTTGATGATTTCTTGGCACAAGATCTTTTATCTGAAAAAGAGCTGTCGGACATCAGCGATCATTTGATTCAAGGTATATCATTTTTCAGCAAAGACATGGCCCGGAAGCTTCAAGGCAAACCGGATGACATCTTAAAATGGGTGACTCAAGTTCAGCTGTCTCCTATACCGTTAGCCCGTGCGGCATATTGTGAAGAAGTGCTCCTGAATGAAGTGAAGCTCGGGGCCAAACAGTATGTCATCCTCGGCGCAGGGCTGGATACTTTCTGTTTCAGGCATCCCGAGGTGACAAACAGCTTAGACATCTTTGAAGTGGATCTCCGCGCTTCACAGGAAGACAAATTAAACAGATTAACACGTCTTGAGCGCGATATCCCGAGCCGTCTTCATTTTGCGCCGATGGACTTTACGGCTCCGCTTTCTTTCAGCCGACTGAATCAGGAAGGTTTTTCCCGCCAAAAAACCTTTTTCAGCCTGCTCGGTGTGTCATATTATCTTACGAAAAAGCATCTGGCCCGCCTGCTTACACAATTATTTGCCGAAGTCCCGCCCGGCAGCTCTGTCGTGTTTGATTATGCGGATGAGTCGCTCTTTGAAGAAAAAGGACTGTCAAACAGAGTGGAGAACATGGTGAAAATGGCTGCGGCAGGCGGAGAACCGATGCTGTCGTGTTTCAGCTATAAAGAAATTGAAAAGCTGTTAGAAGCATCAGGCTTGCTTATTTATGAACATTTATCTCCAACGGTAATCAATGACCGTTTTTTCAGCGGGCGCACTGACCATTTAACCGCATTCGAGACCATTCATTATATACACGCCGTCAAAAAGTAATCCGCTGACGCCAAAAAAGACATCCCACAGACGTGAGATGTCTTTTTTTTTATACGGGTTGTCTGTTGTTTGCAAATTTCTTTGAAACGAAAGGATATAACAGCAAACCGACGAAAAACAGTCCGATCCCGAGAATAAAGGTCGTTAAATCGGCCGTTCCCGTAATAATGACGTAAAAAGAATAAATGCAGGCAAGGATGGCGATGAAACCGTCCTTCACTCTTGAACCCTTGATTTCGTCATACGTTTCACCCGTCAGCACGAGCTTCAGGCTGTAAAACGCTGATATGAGATACGGAATCAGGTAAGCGAGTGTCGCCGCCGTTGTTAGAAACGTAAACGCGTCACTGATTGTCCGGGAAATAACCGAAAAGATAAAGATCTGTGACATCACGTTCGTGACGATTAACGACACAACCGGGCTTCCCTGTTTATTCGTTTTTGCAAAAGCGGCGGGAAAGTCTCCTGATTTCGCGGCTTGATACGGAACTTCAGAGCCGAGAAGAATCCAGCCGAGCATCGTCCCGAACAGACAGAGGATCGCCAAAATCGCCATGATGATGCTTCCCGCATTGCCGACGATCGCGTATAAGACGTCAACAAACGGTTTTTCCGAGCCGACAAGCTTACCATGCGGAAGCACGCCCATCGTAATCAATGTCACGATAATATAGATGCTGAGCGCAATCAATAAGCCGGTAATGGTGGCGCGTTTCACGTCGCGCTGCGAACGGGCGCGCCCGGATAAGATGACTGCCGATTCAATTCCGACGAACGCCCATAATGTTGAAATCGCCGCATTGTGGACCTGACCGCCGATTCCCTCAACCGTGTGAGGACCTGTTTGAACCGGAAAATAAAAATGATCGAAAAACGACGTTTGAAATACAAACAAACCTGCAATGATAAAGAAGATAAATCCTAATACTTTTGAAAACGTCGTAACGAAATTTAATTTACTCGCACCGTTCATGCTGGAGACGAGAATCGTGTGAGTGCCCCATAATAAAACCGTACATACGGCAAACGTCAGCAGCTGGCCAAGTGTAACCGCCTGACCGCCGATTGAAAACATTTCACGCTTATCCGTTAAAATCGGGAAAAAAGAAGTTAAATATCCGGCAAGGCTGGTGATGATCGCCACGTTGCTGATCCAGCTCGCCACCCAGTAGCCCCACACCATCGTGAATCCGGCTGCGTTCCCTTTTTTCCGATCGCTGAACAGCGCTCTCGCATAGCTTTGCGGCCCCGCCGTCAGCTCAGGCTTGCGGATGGATAAGTGACCGAAGACAAGCGCGATCATTAACACACCGGCTCCCGTTAAAAGCCATGCCGATGTAGCGCCGAACGGACTCGCGATTTTTGCGAGCGTGCTCGGAAGGGAAAAGATGCCCGAGCCTACCATATTTCCTACGACAAATGCCGTTAATAACCAAAAACCCCATTTTTTCGTCTGTTCCATTCCTGTACCTCCTGGTTGTTCATTCGTACGGACCAGACCCCGAGACCATATTTACACGCAAAAAAAGCCTGAACAAAAGTCCATGCTTAAAGAAACACACACCCTTGATCTCCGGATAGCCCTCCGCGAAAAAGCACGCGGCAGTCCTGCACTTATTCAGATACAGTCCCAGCATAAAGAAGGATCGGCTTTCTTTACACTTCGGCGCTGATGCCTTTAACACATGTTTTGCGGCCCCTTATCAGCCTGGCATGTGCGACTCATCATCAAGCGCAACCTCTACCTCACCGAGAAAGAGTGAGGATTTTTATCATTCAATTCTACTCAGAGGTTATCAGAGATAAAAAGATCTGTCAAAGGGAAAAATTAGACGGAAAACGGATAGAGCATTCGCCCTACCCGTTTTATATGGTCAGCGGTTGTTTTTTTTCTTTTGAACAGCTTCTTGAAGCGGATCGTCTTTCAAAGCTGCACCGGCGTCCTCAAGCGCACCTTGAATGACGTTTTTGTTTTTATCGCTGTTTTTGCCTTTTTCTTTGTTAAAGAAAGCCATCTGTATCACCTCTTTATCAAATATAGGTACACCTATAATGTGTCTTTTTCCGCGGCAGAATATGCGGAATCCGATCCTCCTTCCTTTTGGCGGAACAGGTAAAGTTTGTTGATCAAACATGCATTCTCTTGATATATTTGTAATTCAGGGGATTTTGGCAAAAATAAAAAGGAGAAGCGAAAAATGACAGGAAAAACACACATCATGGGAGGCATCGCTTCTTGTTCCGCAATTGCGTATTATTACGGGTATGATCCGGTCCTTATGACCTCCGCGGGTGCCCTCGGGGCGCTGATTCCCGATATATGCCATACGAAAAGCAAAATCGGCAGAACACTGCCCGTTCTGTCCAAAATCGTAAGCACGGTTTTCGGCCACAGAACGTTTACACACAGTCTGCTGTTTATGCTAATTATGTTTTTCATCACGGCAGCCTATATCCCGAATCCAAGCATCTCCGCCGGACTGATGATCGGAATGGCAAGCCACCTTGTGCTTGACGCATGGACCGTCAACGGCATTAAACTGCTGTTTCCGTCAACCATCCGCTTCCGTCTTCCCCTTTATATGAGGACGGGGAGCTTTTCAGAGCAGCTTGTGCTGGCCGGGTTAACGATTGTATCCTGCTATTATTTATACGAATTGGTTCACGGCCGCATCTCTTAAACAAAAAGCGTCTTTTCGCTTTTAGGGTGAGGAGTCATACATATGAAGAAATCCTTTTTCAGCAATCATCGGTTTTTATGCCTGTCCATCCTGTTCATGTGGATAAAAACATACGCCGTTTACAAGCTCGGTTTTGATCTGCAGAACAATTCGGTTCTTGAGGAATGTCTGCTTCTCATTAATCCGCTGAGCTTTATTGTGCCGCTGTTCGGCATCGGCCTGCTGCTGACGGAAAAAAAGCAGCGGATCTTTCTGCTTTCGGCGAATGTGATGCTGACGGGGATTTTAATCGCGAATACGGTGTTTTACGGGTTTTATATTGATTTTATCACCATACCGGTTTTGTTTCAGGCAAGCAATATGGGCGATATGGGAAGCAGCGTCCAAGAGCTGTTTCACCCGCTGTATATCGCTTTATTCGCGGATATTGCGGTTCTGTTTTACCTAGCGGGAAAGCATAAAGCCGGTAAGGGAAAAGCGGGCGCACGGACTGTTAAAGCGTATGCGTGGGCATCAGCCGGCCTCATGCTGTGCAACCTTGCGCTGTCTGAGGCCGAGCAGCCGAAGCTGTTCAGGCATCCTTTTGATCGTGAAGCGCTCGTAAAAGGAATCGGCCTGTTCCACTTTCATTTGTATGACACCATTTCGCAAACGTTGAATGCAGGGGCTAAAGCGTTTGCCGACGAAGACAGTCTTGCGGCGGTCGCGAACTACACCCAAGCCGACTACAGCCGCCCGTCCGATGCAAAATTCGGGCTTGCTAAAGGGCGTAATGTGATTTTTGTCACGCTTGAATCAACACAGCGTTTTGTGATGGATGAACGGGTCAACGGGCGGGAGATTACCCCGTTTATGAATAAGCTGCGGAAAAAAAGCTATGACTTCACTCATTTTTATCAGCAGACCGAACAGGGAAAAACCTCAGATTCAGAATTCATTACTGCGAATTCGCTGTATCCGTCTTCAAGCGGCGCCGTTTTTTTCACAAAAAGCGGCCACCGGTTCAATACGCTGTACCATACGTTAAAAGACCATCAGTACTATTCGGCCGTTCTGCATGCCAATCATAAGGCCTTTTGGAACCGGGATGAGATGTACGGGGCATTCGGCATCGACCGTTTTTTCGATGCGGATGAATTTAAGGTGACACCGGAAAATTCAACGGGCTGGGGCCTGAAGGACAAGGAGTTTCTCGAACAGTCAGCGGAAAAATTAAAGAAGCTTCCGCAGCCGTTTTACGCAAGCCTGCTGACTTTGACCAACCATTTTCCTTTTGAAATTGATAAACAGGATCAGCTCATTGAGGAACCGGACACAAGCAGTGATTTGTTAAACCGTTATGTGACGACGGTCCGCTATGAAGATGAGGCGCTAAAACACTTTTTCAACAAGCTGAAAAAAGAAGGGCTGTATGACAACGCGATGATCGTCCTGATGGGAGACCATTACGGCATATCCGAAGCCCACAATAAAGGACTTGCCGAATTCTTGGGAAAAGAAGAAATCACGCCGTTTGATACGGTTCAGCTTCAGCGCGTGCCGTTTATCATTCATATTCCCGGGGTGACCGACCGTGAGCCGGAAACGATCGCTTCCGCCGCGGGACAGGTTGATGTAAGACCGACGCTGCTTCACCTGCTCGGCATTGAAACGAAAGGCAGCATTCAGTTCGGCAATGACCTGTTTTCCAAAGAGCGGACTCCGTTTGCTGTGCTGAGAAACGGCAGCTTTATCACGGATGATCATATTTATACGAAAAATACGTGTTACAGCCGCAAAACGGGCGAACCGCTTCCTGACATGGGCGCGTGCAGCGATGAGAAAGAAAAAGCGGAACAAGAGCTGATGCTCTCCGATAAAATATTAAACGGCGACCTGCTGCGGTTTTACAAACAATAAAAAATCCCTCCGTCATTGGAGGGGTTTTTTATGTTTCATATATGAGCCGACCGGTCATTTTCGTATCATATCCGGATAATTGAGAAAGCTGAGACTTGAATTCCTCAGAATTAAGAACGTCCCGCACGCTTTGAACAAGCTCCCGGTTTTGTTTTAAGACGACCACATCGTACTGCTCACTGATTACCGGGATAAAATCCGTATCGGCTATATGCGCCGCATGCTGCGACCCGACTCCGATATCCGCCTTGCCGCTTGATACTTGTGAAGCCGCTGACAGATGATCCGTGACAATGTCATGATATCCGGCGACATCAGACGGCTTGATGCCGAATGATCTGAGCTGTTCATCAAGCAGCACCCTCGCGCCTGATCCTTTTTCGCGATTGACGATACGGACATCCTTTCTGCTCAAATCCTGAAAGCCCTGAATGTTCAGCGGATTGCCCTTTTTCACGTATAATCCGGCCTGCCGAAGCACGACATGAAAGAGCGCAAACGGCTCTCCTGAAAGAATGCGCTTCACATACGGGATGTTATACTCCCCCGTCTCCCCATCATACAGATGCAGACTGACGATGTCGCACGCTCCCCGGTACATCTCGATCAAGCTGTTTAAGCTGCCGCTGTACTTGCGGAGCGGGGACGCCTGTATCTTTTGTTCCAGCTGTTTGCTGAGGAGATCCATCGACACATCCTGGCCGCTGATGATAACAGACTGGCTTTTTTCCGGCTCCGGCCTGCGGGGCGGATCAGCGTCCTTGGCTGCTGATGGCTCTTTAGACATCCTCATGTTTGCTTTATATTGTTTCAAGTCCTCTTCATCGACCCTCATCTGTCTTCCGACCCTGTACGCCGAAATGAGTCCTTTTTTTATCAAATCATATACTGTCAGTTTTGAGACCTTTAAAAGGCCCGCAACTTCTTCTATTGTATAGGAAGTGGCTTCTGTCATATTATCACGCTCCGTTTTTATTATAACGGTTCAGATATTGAAAAAAAACCGCACCCTCACGTACAATTACGTTATAATTAGTTTTATCTAATGATATTCAGTTATAAGGGGTGCACAATGTTGAAAAAGAAAGCGACACTATTCACAACTGCGGTTATGGGCGTTTTCCTCGCAACTGCGGGCTGCTCATCCGGACAATCGGCCAAAGGCGGACAAAACGAAAAAGTAACGCTGACCGTTTCCGCGGCGGCCAGCGCTCAGGACGCGCTTAAAGAAATCCAAACCAACTACGAAAAATCACATTCAAACGTTGCCATCCAAGACAACTTCGGATCATCAGGCACACTGCAAAAACAAATTTCCCAAGGCGCGGGAGCAGATTTATTCTTCTCGGCAGCCGAAGATAAATTCGAAAAGCTTGTTCATGACGGCGATATCGACAAAAAGGACAGCACGGACCTTTTGAAAAACGAACTGGTCATGATCGTGCCTGAGAAAAACAGCGCACACCTTACACATCTGAATGACCTGAAAAAAGACAGCACGGAAAAAATCGCGCTCGGCACGCCTGAATCCGTTCCGGCCGGACAATACGCCAAACAGTCATTGACTAAATTATCCCTGTGGGACAAGGTAAAAGATAAAGTCGTCTATGCAAAAGACGTCCGCCAGGTGCTTTCTTATGTTGAAACCGGAAATGTCGATGCCGGGCTTGTCTATAAAACAGACGCTCTCATTTCGAAAAAGGTGAAAATCACCGATGAAGCACCGGCGAAAACACACGATCCGATCGTGTACCCGCTAGGCATCGTCAAGGATACAAAGCACCGTAAAGAAGCAGAAGCGTTTTATCAGTATCTGCAGTCAGATGCAGCGATGAAAGTGTTTAAGAAATATGGATTTACTGCCAAGTAACATTACGGCTTCGGAATTTTTCACCCCAGTCGTATTGTCTTTTGAGGTGGCTTTGGCTTCGGGCATCGCCGTCATCATTCTCGGAACGCTTGCAGGCGCCTGGATGGCGAAAGCGCGATTTCCCGGAAAAACGGCTGTGGAGACGCTGTTTATGCTCCCGCTCGTTCTTCCGCCTACCGTTGTCGGCTTCATCCTCATTATCATTTTCGGGAAACACAGCTTTATCGGCCGGGCGATCGAGCGGATTTTTCACCAGCCCGTCATTTTCACGTGGTGGGCCGCGGTGATCGCTTCGGCCATTGTCGCCTTCCCGCTTATGTATCAGTCTGCCAAAACGGGTTTCGCTGCGGTTGATCCTGACATCGAAGGAGCGGCGAAAGTAGACGGAGCCGGCAGATGGCAGGTATTCACCCGCATTTCCGTACCGCTTGCCTTTCCGTCCCTTTTGACCGGAAGCATTCTCAGTATCGCAAGGGCGCTCGGTGAATTCGGGGCGACTTTAATGTTTGCGGGGAATATCCCGGGCGTCACCCAAACACTGCCGACAGCGATTTACGTCGCCATGGATTCCGGCAATGAAACACTCGCCTGGGTGTGGGTGATCTGTATTATGATGATTTCTTTTCTGATGCTGTTTTTCATCCAACTGAAAAAAAAGGCTTGACCGATCCGCCTTCCGCGCACATTTCGCCGGGAGGCTTTTTGATTTAAAATCGGATGGTATATAATGAAACAAAAACACACAAAGGGTGCGGCTATGAAAATTAATGTCATTATCGCGGATGATAATTCTTTCATCAGAGAAGGAATGAAAATCATTTTGCATACATATGAGGAATTTACAGTATCGGCAACGCTGGAAAACGGATTAGAGGCGGCAGAGTATTGTAAACACAATCCCGTCGATATCGCCTTGCTGGACGTCCGCATGCCGGTGATGAACGGCGTCGAAGCCGCAAAACGGATCGCGGAGGAAACGGATACGAAGCCGATGATCCTGACGACATTTGACGACGACGAGTATATTTTAGAAGCGATTAAAAACGGCGCAAAAGGATATTTATTAAAAAATACCGAGCCGGAACGGATCCGCGATGCGATCAAAAGCGTCTTCAACGGGCACAGCATCCTTCAGGACACCGTGCTGGATAAAATAAAAGACAGCCTTTTCCGGCCGGCGGAAGCCGCGCATCAGATTGATGAAAGCCAGTTTACTGAAAGAGAGCTCAGCATCATGTCGCTTATTGCGAAAGGACTGTCGAACAGAGAAATTTCAAAACAGCTTTTCATTTCTGAAGGGACGACGGCCAATTATATTTCATCTATTTTAGGGAAAACGGGTCTTGAGCACAGAACGCAGATCGCGATTTATTATATCACCGGGAAGGTGGATAACGAGCGTTGAACGGTATGGATTTTTGGATGCTGATGAGCAGACTGATCGTCATTTTTTATACGGCCTTTTTGTTCGTATCGGCCGACCGCCATTACATGCCGTACGCCGTCTTGTTTCTGCTGCTTTATCTGTGTCTGGGCATTGCGGTCTGCATGATCAGGCCGACCGCTTGGAGGCGCGGGATCACCCTCATGACGCTGGCATTGACCGCCTCGCTTTCCGCCGGAGGCCATCCGGCGTTTCTGTTTCTTCTGCCGCCCGCCATTTTTGCCGTTCTTGCCGAATTTCCGGTTCACCGCTATGTGTTCTGCCTGCTCGTGTTTTTGCCGTTTTTATTTATCCCGTACGGCGATCTTCCGACGTATACCGTCATGACCTTGTTCTGTCTGGCGATTTTCGCTTTGGCCGCCCGGTCAAACGATCGGCTGAAGACATATGAGGAGCAGTCAGACAGCATGCGGTCAAGCATTGAAAAGCTGACGAAACAGCTGCACAGCAGCACAGAATATATCAAACAATCGGAGTATACCGGCAAACTCGAGGAAAGAAACAGATTGTCCCAAGCCATCCATGACAAAATCGGCCATTCCATGACCGGCGCGCTCATTCAGATGGAAGCGGCGAAGCGGATGCTCGGCTCCCGTCCGGACAAAGCGGCTGAACTGCTTCAAAACGCCATTACGATTTCCAAAGAGGGCATAGAGGATATCCGCATTACGCTGAAAAATATGAAACCGCCCGCTGAACAAATGGGCATTCACAGATTAAGAACATTTATTGATGAATTTTCGGCTAAAAACGGCATGCCGGTTCCGTTTACGCATCAAGGCGATTTGGACAGGCTGACGCAGATGCATTGGAAAGTCATTCAGGAAAACGTAATCGAAGCCTTGACCAATGCGATGAAGTACGCCGATGCCGCGCAGATTTCCATTGATATTCAAGTGCTGAATAAAGCCGTGAAAGCGGAAGTGAAAGATAACGGAAACGGCGCCGTCCGCTTTAAAAAAGGCCTCGGCATGCTCGGTATGGAAGAACGGGCCGCCGCCTTGCACGGAACCGTCATTTTTGACGGCACGGCGGGTTTTTCCGTCACGACATTACTGCCTATTGAATAAGTGAATGTTTTCATGTGAAAAATATGAGGATTCTCATGTCAAAAGAATGAACAGCTGCACTAACGGCCGTTCATTCTTTTTTTTATAATTAGAACATCATAAGACATAGAGGTGGAAATATGAACATTTTGGAGCTCAAACAGCTGAGTAAGAAATTCGGCGATTATGCCGCCGTTGACCAAATGTCGCTTGCTGTAAAAGAAGGTGAGATTTTCGGGTTTCTCGGCGCAAACGGAGCCGGAAAAAGCACGGCCATCAACATGATCTCAGGCCTTTTAAAACCTACTGACGGAGACATTCTGTTTCTCGGAAAAGATATTTTCAAACACAGCAAAGCCGTGAAAATGAATATCGGCATCGTCCCCCAGGACCTCGCCATTTACGAAGAATTAAACGCCTATGAAAATGTGAAGTTCTTCGCCGGACTGTACGGACTGAGAGGGTCGGCTCTGAAAGAACGGGTCGAGGAAGCCCTGACATTCGTCGGCTTGAGCGATAAACATAAATATCTGCCGAAGCATTTTTCCGGCGGAATGAAACGCCGGCTCAATATCGCCTGCGCCCTTGCCCACCGGCCGAAATTGATCATCATGGATGAACCGACGGTCGGCATTGACCCGCAATCAAGAAATTATATTCTGCAATCAGTGAAAAAGCTGAATGAAATGGGCTGCACGATCATCTACACGAGCCACTACATGGAGGAAGTTGAAGAAATATGCACGCGCATCGCCATCATTGACCACGGGAAAGTCATCGCAGAAGGCACAAAGGAACAGCTTACCTCCATCATTACCGACACAAAGGACGTCGTCATTGAGCTGTCATCCGGAAACGGCATCAGCCTCGGCGATATTCAGGATCTTCCCGGCGTCAGAGCCGCCGCACTGGAAGAAAACAGCGTGAAAATCAGCTCTGACACAGGGGTCAACAATTTAAACCGCCTGATCCGGTACTTCATGGACAAAGGAATTGAAATCCGCTCTTTACAGGAACAGGCCCCTGACTTAGAAACGGTGTTTCTCACTCTGACAGGCAGAAGCCTGCGCGACTGACCCAACTGAAAGGAGGATTGCAAATGAATATTCTGCACATCGCCGGGAAAGAAATCAAAATCAGTTTCCGTGACAGACGGACCTTTATTTTCATGCTTGCTTTTCCGATCGTCTTTATGATGATTCTCTCTGCGGCATTATCAAACGCCTTTGATTCAGAAGTGACGGTCGGACACATCAAGGTCGAATATACGGACCAGTCAAACGGACCGCTTTCTCATCATTTTACTGAGTTTATGAAAGCCGCAAAAAAAGAGCATGTCTATTTTCAAAAAGCGGATACGGCGGCAAAAGGCAAAAACGACGTTCGTGAAAATCAGGCGGATGCTTTCGTCACTGTCAAAAACAGCGGTTTTCAAGTTTATACAAATGACCGGAGCGGCATGAACGGCACGATCGTCCAAGGCATGCTGACCGCTTTCACCAACCAATACAAAGCAGGTGCCGCCGCATACAAGGCGCATAAGGCACCTTCCGCCGGACAAATAAAAAGCGATTATATGAAGCAGACGTCTTTAAACAAAGCGAAGGAACCGAAAGCGAAAGATTTTTACGCGGTGTCCATGACGACGATGATCGGGCTGTACGCCTCGATTTTTGCAAGCACCTTGTTCCGCGGGGAAAGAATACGGCACACAGCCGATCGCCTGATTGCCGCTCCGCTCCGAAAAAGCGATATCTTTCTCGGAAAGATGCTCGGCATTATGGCTGTGAACGTACTGACAATCCTTGCCGTTGTCGCCTTCAGCAAATTTATTTTAAAAGCCGATTGGGGCAGCCACATGGGACTTGTGCTTTTGATTCTCGCCTCTGAAATTCTTTTGGCCGTCAGCTTCGGGCTCAGCCTGAGCTATTTGACCAAAAAACCAGAAAGCGCCAGATTAATCACCGTCATCATCGTTCAAGTGATGGCCATTATCGGCGGCGCCTATTATAAATATGAAGGCGGAGGAATTTCCTCCCTGTCGCCCTTATCCTGGATCAATAAGGCGATTAACAACATCATATACGCAAATGACGTATCGGCCGCCTGGCCCGCAATTGGTTTAAACACAACATTAGCGGCGCTCTTTTTGCTGATTGCCGCGGTTACGTTTCAAAGACGGGAGGGACTGTAAAATGAAAAACTTCTGGTGGCTGTTTATACACACGCTCAAAGGAATCACAAAAAGCAAAAAACAGCTCATTCTTTATATCGGGGCTCCGCTGATCGGCGTCTTTCTCTCCTTCATGTCCAATGCCAACGGCGGAGCCGAAACGCTCAATATCGGTATTCTCAATCAAGACGGCGGAGAAGTGGCACAGGATACGGTCACGTTTTTAAAAGGACTGGATCATGTGAAAGTTTCGGAGGAAACGGCTGCATCCGCCTCATCCAAGATCGCATCGGGAAAAATGGAAGCGCTGGTTACGTTTGAAAAAGGCTTTTCCCAAAGCGTAAAAGACGGAAAACCGGCTCACATCGGCATGACCTCGCTGAAAGGCGCCCAGGTCACCGGATATGTCAGCTCTTATCTGTACAATTATATAAACAGCGCCGCCTCAATCGGCAAATCTTCCGGCGGAGACGCGAAAGCCTTTCAGGCGATGTACGCCGATTTCAAGCATTCTCCGATTCAAACGGAGTCCGCTGTTTTACAAGATACTTCGAACCATAAAGAAATGACCTACTCAGTCATCGGGTATCTCATTATCATTATGCTCTATTCCGCCGGCAACCTGACGGAACTGATGATTAAAGAAAGAGAAAACAGAACGTACTACAGACTTCTGTCAACGCCGATCACGTCAAAGCAGTATGTATTGGCAAACGCGGCAGTGAATATCATTATCATGGCCGTCCAAATTCTATTCGCCGTTCTCTTTATGGGCGCCGCTTTTCATATTCATCCGTCATTCCCGCTGTGGCAGCTGTTCGTCCTGATGATGCTGTTTGCATTAAGCGCAATCGGGATCGCCTTTATTGCCGTCGGTTTTTCCAACAGCAGCGCTTCGGCATCGGCGCTTTTGAATTTGATCGTCGTGCCGACATGCTTGCTCGCCGGCTGCTTTTTTCCGGGCAATATTATGCCGAAAACAGTGCAGACAATCGCCGAATTTCTGCCTCAGCGCTGGGTGCTTGATACGGTAGATCAATTGCAGCACGGCCGCACGCTCCAAAGCCTGACGCTGAACATCATCATTTTGGGAGCCTTCGCCGCCGCCCTTTTATTAATAGCCGCATACAGATTCAGCGTAAAACGGCAGACACAGACATTTATGTAAAGAAAAACAGCCCCGTAAAGGGCTGTTTTATTGATTCGAAAGATTTAATGACGGAAGCCAAGCGCGGTTGTTTGTGCCATAACTTTTGCTTTGGCCCGCATCCTCCAGAGACCCATTTTGATAATGAATAGATAAAACCAAGTCAGGAACCGTATCATAACCAACTGATGCAAGACGCTTTACTTCAGATCCGTAATGAGATAACGCTGCCGAGGTAAAGTCTTTCGTTAATGGATCTTTTTCTAATGCTTCTCGATACACATCTAAAATGTCACGACCATCCTCTGTCATGAAAGTTCCATTTTGTGCATGAAGATCACCCAGATGATAACCGGTTTTTTCATATATTTCTTTTACAGCTCGATACTTGTTGAATGTTTCTTTCTCAAATTGTGCAGAATCATCTGTCCTGCTTCCCATAATATGTTGAAATAACTCTTTGCTGTTACTGCCGCTATTCAAAAGTGCTTCAATTGTTTCAATTACCTTTTGATCATCGGTTCCTGTCACTGTTACAGCATAATCAAATGGTGTAATGGTAAATGTTAATTTTGCATTCTTAGGGATCGTCAGGTTTTGGCGATCAAAGAGAAGGCCAATTTGTTGATTCACAACATCCCGCTGAAATGCTTTTGCTCGATCATCCTCATTTGGTGCAGACATATCAACATGCCGAAATGCCGCATCTCGCATATTGTAATGTTGTGCTTTTCCTTTATAAAGCCACTCTGTCTCATTGTCATATGCTGCTTGTCTCTCTTCGTTTGTTAAATCATGACGAAAATACGGTGAATTGGCATTTTTATATTTGTCGCGTATATAACCAATCGGATTCTCTTTTGATAAATTGATTCTATTGATTCGGCTGTATTTTTCATTAAGTATTTGAATTTCAATGTCACTTTCGGAAACATATGGATTTCTGCTATGGATTAACGTTTCCTCACCTGTATCCACAACTGTTTTCTCGTTCGCTAGTTGATATCGTTTTGCGACATCATTCTTATCACTCATGACCGATTCTCTAGAATAATTGATTTGTTTCAGACTGCTGCTCTGGACGGGCGATGATTTCTTGTAAGTATTGAATTGATTCTCCTGTTTTATCATTGTATCCTCTTTGCGGATGGATGAATGACTTTGATTTTTGATTTGTTGTGCAAAGTATTGCAGCTGTACACTATCCTTTATATGCATACAATTTCCTCTTTTCACATTTTATCTCGTTAAGGGTGATATCGACAAATAAATCAAATTTTTAACATATTATAGACAAATAATGTAATAGAGCGTATAATTCAGGTCATTAATATCGAAAAATTGGATATAAAAGGAGAATTATGATGAAAAAGTTGTACGTTTCTTTTACTAGCTTCATTGTTTTATCTGTGATATTGTTCACTGCTTTTACCTTTACTCCATCTGCAAAAGCAGTAAATGTGATTACAGACAATCATTCCATGTCAACTGCAGCATACCTTGGTTATTGGAAATACAACCCGTATTCAGATACAACGAAATTAGAAGCTGGTGAAAATGTAGCTTATTATAAATTCACTGCTCAAAAAGATGAAAAATTATATGTTCAAAGCACTTATCGTGATAACTATGAAGGTATGATAATTGAAGTGTTAGATGAGAGCGGACACCAACTCGATAAAAACACTGGCGTTACAAAAGGCGATTACTCTTCTTTCATCTTTGCAAATGCTGATGCAACAAAAACAAGTCAAACATTCTATGTAAGAGTGACAAGGGGCTCTTACTCAGGCGATATGTACTTTACTCTATCTTTTAACAATCGAATCAAATCAGGGTCAAAAACATTTACATTTAGCGGAACAGCGAGTAACACAGGAAATCGCAACTACTATAATCGAAGTGGACAAGATTCTTCCGTGTTGACATTAGATTTGAGGAATGAACAGAACGTTCCGCATGAGGCGACTGTCAAAAGAGTAACAACCTCTTCTAGTCAATTTCCTAATCAAGGTAACACCGTTCATCTTCTTATGACCAATCAAGATTCTGTATGGCACAAAGCACTTGCAAATAGTGCAACAAGCGGCATTTTCGATATCTCATTGGATAATCAATACCTTGTAGCCAACAAATGGAACTTCAAGTACAATACATTAGCTTCTGCGAGTTCAACAATGTCACGTGTGAGTATCAAATTTGACTATGAATATGATGTAACAAAACAATTTTAACGAAAAAAACTTAACGGGATGTTTAAAACCAAAGACAAAATTCCATTTTTTCTTGTGAAACTTACTTATATAAAGTTAGTTGCCTTTACATTTTTGTAAGTACCGAAAAGTAGCTATAACAAAGAATACAAAAAACCATCCAAATGGATGGTTTTTTGTATTCAGCCCCGTAAAGGGCTGTTTTTTCTTAGAACAGAAGCTCGTCCGGGTTCGGGCCGACACGCTCATCTTTGTTCAAGGCGCTGATCTTTTCCATTTCTTCCTGTGACAGTTCGAAATCAAAAATATCGGCATTTTCTATGATGCGGTGCTCTTTAATGGATTTCGGAATGGTAACGACTTCGTTTTGAAGATCCCAGCGCAAAATCACTTGAGCGACCGATTTGTTATGTTTTTCCGCAATTTGTGACAGCACTTCGTTATCCAAGAGCTGTCCCTGCATCAATGGAGACCATGCTTCCACTTGAATACCCTGCGCTTTGCAGAAATCTCTTACTTCTTTTTGAGTCAGGCGCGGGTGGAATTCTATCTGGTTGACCATCGGCTTGATCTCAGCATCTTTCAGCAGTTCTTCTAAGTGATGCACTTGGAAGTTGCTGACGCCGATCGCGCGGATTTTGCCGTCTTTGTACAGCTTTTCAAGAGCGCGCCATGTGTCTTTATATTTATCCTTGCCCGGCCAATGAATCAGGTATAGGTCAAGGTAATCGAGGCCGAGGCGCTCAAGGCTTTTCTCAAACGCATCAAGTGTCGTTTCGTATCCTTGATCTTCATTCCACACTTTTGACGTGATGAACAGCTCTTCTCTGGCAACGCCCGCAGCTCTGATGCCTTCGCCGACGCCCTCTTCATTTTTATAAATTGCCGCCGTATCAATGCTGCGGTAGCCATTTCTGATTGCCGCTTCGACAGAGTCCGCCGCTACGCTTCCGTTTTCCACCTTAAATACGCCAAGTCCAAACCACGGCATTTCAACGCCATTATGAAGCTTTACAGTATCTTTTAAGCTTTTTGCCACGTTGAACCATCCTTTCTAGTCATTATGTAAACGGTTATTATTATCTCACATTTCCGCCGTAAGAAACCAATTATACGCTCATCGTTATAACAGAAACCATCTTTAGTACTCCGGCACCACTAACGTTATTATTTTCCTATTTTTCAAAAAATCCGGTTAGCCCGGTAACTGACCGGGTAAATCGCTAATGTAGCCACCAAACAATTGAAGGAGGAAATACGATGAAACGTATACGCATCCCAATGTCCGTTGCCCTTGGCGCCGCTTTGTCCCTGACTCCTCTGTCCTTTGTATCCGCAAAAGAAAAGCCAGTCCCTCAAAACATGGCACAGCAAAAGTCAGATGTCTCCGCAAAAGATGTCGGTTTAAACATTGATGTTGACCTGCTCGGCATCGGCAATTCGATTGCTGACGCGATTAAGTCGGCGCAAAACCGAGACGGCTTCGTCAAAAACTTAATGGAATCTTCATTCTACGCTTCAGGACAAAAATATAATGTCATGGTGTTTAATTTAAGCCAGGAATATGAAGATCATTTTAACGGCGTTCAGTTTTACGGTTCCGCCGTTTATGACGGCATCACATACGGCATTTGGGTGTTTGAAGACGGAAGCTTCACCAACAAAGGCGATGGCGGCTGGATCAACTGGGCCTTCAGAGGCTGGTTTGACCGCGACGGCGATCACGTCGAATTCCATCGTCCGTAATCAAAAAAAGTCCGGCACACAGATGCCGGACTTTTTTCATTTATTCATCTCCGTCAAGCATCGCCGCTTCCACATCATTGATGTATTGGCGAAGCTCATGTGACATGTCGCGGGAGATTTCCCGCTCTTCGAATAATGTTTGGATTTCGTTGCGGATGGCCTGCACGGCCCGCAGTTTGATCTCAAGTTTTTGATTTTCAAAACGGCGGCTCGGATTCTGTTCGTGATACGAGTGCCCCAGCCTGAAAATCAAGTGATTGTAAAAGGAAATGACGGCAAGCGTCACATCTTTATTTTCTTCGGTCATGTGTTTTTTCAGGCTTTCAATCGCCGCTTTTGCCGTTTTAACCCTTGTGGCGCGAATGAGGCCTTCTTCATTTAAAATCGACATTTCCGGCTTTTTTTGTTCACCGAAAAAGATCCAGTACATCAGGCGTTTCAGCTTTTTCTTAGATAGGCCGACTTTAAACGGATTCGTATAAAGCACTTCCAGCTCATCGAACCGTTCCTGGAGGCTGTCAGCCGTTTCTTCCGGGATGTCGCCCCGCTCAATCAGCCGGAGCAGTTCTTCCTGTTCAGCCTGTATCCCTTGGGCGCGGACTTTCCGCTCATCTTTTTTCGTGCGGTTTTTTACGGTGAACTGCTGAAACCTGAGATTTTTCATTTTCTCATTGTATTCGGCAATGACCGCAAAAGAAGCCGTTTTGTTTGTCTCATTCATATTTTCTTTGATGGCCGATAAAGCAGCCTTTATCAGCTTCCGTCTCGCTGTCAGCAATTTGACTTTCTTCTCTTTCGCATTGTCTTCCGGCTTATCAGTCAGAATCGGCAGTACGATTGTCGCCAGCACCAATGTGCACAAAATAACACCTGCGGCTAAAAAGAGAATCAAATTCCGTTCAGGAAACGGCGAGCCGTCGGAGAGCACGTACGGAATGGAAAAGGAACCCGCAAGCGTGACCGCTCCCCTGACGCCTGAAACTGAAATCAGCAGCGTGGAGCGCAGACCGGGCTTATAAATGCTCTGATCCTTGTTAAAAAACCACTTGCCGTTCCAAAAAAACAGCACCCACAAAAATCTGAGAATCATTAACGTCAGCGTAATGACGATAATGTACCCGATGACCATCATATTGTTAAACGCGGTATCATTAAAAATAACAGAAACCACATCCGGTATTTGCGTTCCTAATATGACGAAAACAAGACCGTTAAGAATGAACAAAATAATATTCCACGTGCTTGAAGAGACGATTTGCAGTTTGACCATCGTTGATTCAAGACGATCCTGCTCCACCGCATGCGTGATGCCGCCGGCTACAACCGCTAAAATGCCGGAAACGCCGATTTCTTCAGCCGCCAGATAAATGACAAACGGCGTCAGAATTTGAATCAGCATATGCATCGTGACATCCTGCATGCCGAGGCGGCGCAAAAACAGCCGGAAACGGATAATCAAAAAAGAAATGACGACACCGCTGAGTAAACCGCCGGCTGAAATCAAAACAAAGCTGAACGCGGCTTGCGCCAGCGAAAATGCGCCCGTCACAGCAGCCGCAATCGCAAATTTAAAAGCGACCAGGCCGGATGCGTCATTCATCAGCCCTTCTCCTTCAAGGAGACGCAGAATGCCTTTTGGCATCTTCACACGCCCTGACAGCGCGCTGACCGCAACAACGTCAGTCGGTGACAGGATCGCCGCCAGCCCGAACGCGGCGGCCAGCGGAATGCTCGGAATCATCCAATGAATGGTGTAACCGCCGACAATGACCGTGGCAAACACGAGCCCGAGTGCGAGAAGCAGAATCGGCGCTCTTAAATTCCAAAGTTCCGCACGCGGCGTCCGTTTTCCATCGTTAAAAAGCAGCGGAGCGATAAACAAAACAAAAAACAATTCGGTATTCAGTTCAAAATGAAGCCCCTGCGGAAATGACGCCGCAATGATACCGAGCGCCACCTGAATCAGAGGCACCGGGATAAAGGGAACAAACCGATTTATAATATTGGAGATCGCAATGATGGTTAAAAGTACGAGTACGACTAAAAATATGTCCAAAGCATGACCTCCTTCATCTGCTGCATTGAATCATCATTGCCTGTTCTCACGGCCCCTGTCAAAGGCCGGAGCCAATTACCGGGCTGGCCCGGTGTATTTTCCGCACACAACCTTTCTTCTCTTATATTACCCGTTTTTATTTAAAATTTCTCATAACGTGCTCACGGGGAACTTTTTTTGCCTTCGGCTACTTTTTTTCTAAAAAAAGAAAAAGCCTGTTTTCTATGAAAACAGGCTTTTCGCACGGCTGCGTTCTTACTGTTCAGTAAATTGTTTCAGCAGCTCATCTTATTCGTGAAAATTCGTTCCGTCTGTTGTCGCTTTAATAATGCCCGCACGGATGACGAAATCTCCAAAGTGTTCGCCTTCCTCGCGCTCTTTCGCATAACGCGGCAGAATGGTGCGGAGCTCACTGAGAATCTCCTCTTCACCGATATTTTCCCGGTACATTTTGCTTAAACGGCTGCCGTCAAATGCAGCTCCTAAATACATATTATATTTTCCCGGCGCTTTTCCGATAAATCCGATTTCGCCGAGCGCATGGCGGGCGCAGCCATTCGGGCAGCCAGTCATACGGATGGTGATTTCTTCATCCCGCAGACCGTTTTCGTCAACAATGGCTTCAATTTTATCAATCAGCTTCGGCAGATACCGCTCCGCTTCGGCCATGGCGAGCCCGCATGTCGGAAGCGCGACGCAAGCCATTGAACTGCGGCGCAGGGCGGAATGCTGCCGGCCGTCTGTCAGACCGTATTGTTCGATTAATGCGCTGATTTGTTTCTTTTTCTCGCTCGTCACATTGCCGATAATCAGGTTTTGATTAGAGGTGAGACGGAAATCTCCCGTATGGACTTTGGCGATTTCACGTAATCCCGTCATCAGCTTATAATCCTCATAGTCCGTGACACGGCCGCCTTCGATGAACATCGTAAAATGCCATTTTCCTTTTACGCCTTTCACCCATCCGTAACGGTCGCCGTTGTGGTCAAAATGATAAGGTTTCGCCTCATCCAGCTGCCAGCCGAGGCGGTTTTCCAGCTCGGCTTTTACATTTTCCAGACCGAGACGGTCAACAGTATATTTAAATCTGGCATTCTTTCTGACGGAACGATTTCCGTAATCACGCTGAATCGTAATGGTTTTTTCCGCTACATCATACAGCTGCTCCGGTTTGCAGAAGCCGATGACTTTTGAAAGCTGCGGATAAGTGGCCGTATCACCGTGCGTCATTCCCATACCGCCGCCGATCGCCACGTTGAATCCGATAAGTCTGCCTTCTTCTACAATCGCAATGAAGCCGAGATCTTGAGAAAAGACATCGATATCATTGGACGGAGGCACGGCGATTCCGATTTTGAATTTCCGCGGCAAATACAGCGGCCCGTACATCGGTTCCGTTTCCGTATCAGGAGTGCCCGCCACCCGTTCCTCATCAAGCCAGATTTCATGATAGGCTCTCGTGCGCGGAAGAAGGTCGTCACTCAGTTTTTTCGACCATTCGTACACTTCCGCATGGATTTCAGACTGATACGGATTTGAAGCGCACATGACGTTTCGGTTGACATCTCCGCAGGCCGCAATGGTATCAAGCAGCGCCTCATTGATTTTCTGAATCGTTTTTTTCATGTTCCATTTTAAAATTCCGTGCATTTGGAACGTTTCGCGCGTTGTCAGCTTTAATGTATTGTTTCCGTATTTTTGCGCCAGTTCATCCATGACAAGCCATTGTTCCGGAGTTGACACGCCGCCTGGCATCCGGACGCGCAGCATGAATTGATAAGCCGGTTCAAGCTTTTGTTTCTGACGTTCATTGCGGAGATCGCGGTCATCCTGCAGGTAGCTGCCGTGATGCTTCATCAGCCGGTTGTCATCGTCCGGGATGCCGGCTGAAATCCGGTCAAGCATGACTTCTTTCAATGTGCCGCGCAAATAATCACTTTTTTCTTTAATTTCCTCAACATCACTTGGAGGGCCTTCCGGCGCTTTTAAAATGTTGTTCACCATGCTGAATAAGCTCCTTTCAAACCAAAATCAATATACGTCACGCTGATAGCGTTTTTTCTGCTGCATGTCTGCCAGGAAGCTTTCCGCTTTTTCACGGCTCATGCCGCCTTCTTCCTGAATGATATCGAGAAGCGCCTGGTGCACGTCATGCGCCATATGCTGTTCATCACCGCAGATGTATACGGCGGCTCCCTGCTGCAGCCATTCATACAGCTCTTTGCTTTGTTCTTTCATACGGTGCTGCACATATACTTTTTCCTCCGAATCCCGGGAAAAAGCGACGTCCATTTTTGTAAGTACACCGTTTTGCAGCCATTTTTGCCATTCCGTCTGATACAGAAAATCAGTGACAAAGTGCTGATCTCCGAAAAACAGCCATGTTTTCCCTTCAGCACCGGTTTCTTCACGTTTCTGCATAAAGGAACGGAACGGCGCGATGCCTGTCCCCGGCCCGACCATAATAATCGGTGTATCCGGGTTTTCCGGCAGCTTGAAGTTTTGGTTGTGCTGAATGTAAACCGGAAGCGTATCTCCCGGCTGGAGTCTTTCCGCACACAGAATGCTGCAGACGCCTTTTCGTTCTCTGCCGTGCGCATCATATCTGACCGCTCCGATGGTCAGATGCACTTCATCCGGATTCGCTTCTAAACTGCTTGCGATCGAATAGAGCCGGGCCGGCATTTTACGCAGGATGGAAAGAAAGTCTTCCGCGGACGCTTCCCACGGACCGAAATCCCGGACGAGATCAAGCAGGTCACGGCCGTTGATGTATGCTTTCACCTGCTCTTCATTTCCTTCGGCCAGAAGTTCACTCAGCTTTTTGTCAGTCGTAAACTGTGCGGCCTTTTGCAAGAGCGGTTTTGTTAACACTGTAATTTCAAAATGAGAAGTGAGCGCGTCTTTCAGCGGACGGGTCTCTCCTTGCTTATTCACCGCCACTTCCTGTTTTGGGTCCCATTTCAGCTCATTGATCAGCTCATCCACAAGCGCCGGATCATTTTCCGGATAGATGCCGAGGCTGTCCCCGGGCTGATACGCGAGACCGGAACCTTCAAGCGAAAGCTCCAGATGGCGTGTTTCTTTATTCGAACCGCGCCCGTTCAGATTGATGTTCTCAAGAACCTCCGCCCGAAACGGGTTCGTTCTGGAATAAACGGATTCACCGAGAGCAGGCGTCTCGGCAGGCGCTTCGGCTGTTTGGTTTCCCGCTCCTTCGTTCAGGCCGCCGATAACCGCATCAAGCCATTCTGAAAACGGTTCATCATAATCAAGATCGCAATCAACCCGGGGCGCAAGCTGCGTGCCGCCGAGCTCTTTAAGACGCTCGTCAAACTCTTTGCCGGTCTGGCAGAAAAATTCATACGAGCTGTCCCCGAGCGCCAAAACGGAAAAACGGAGCGCTTCAAGCTTCGGCGCGCGTCTGCCGTGAAGAAATTCATGAAAAGCCAGCGCGTTATCCGGCGGATCGCCCTCTCCGTGCGTGCTCACCACGATCAGTAAATTGTTTATTTTTTTCAGATTATTCGGCTTAAAATCGTTCATCGACGCGACGGTGACTTGGAATCCCCGTTCCTCAAGCGTCTTTACCGTCTGTTTCGCAAGACCTTCCGCATTTCCCGTTTGCGATCCGTATAATACGGTCACTTCTTTCGAGACTGCCGGGCTTTCTGCCGCAGCCTGGGGAGCGGGTGCGGCTGCTTCACCGGACTCGGGCCGGGCCGCAGCCAAATAACCGCTCAGCCAGATTTTCTGTGATTCTGTCAAGGTCGGCAGAAGGCGGTTAAGGAGCTCTGCCTGCTCCTGATTAAACGGACTGTTCATGACCTGAAGTTGCAACGATATCCACCTCACAAGGAATTAAACGTAACGTACGTTATTTCTATAGGAATTGTCAAAATAATATTCTAATTGAAACTTTACCGAAAGTTTGTGTGTAAGTAAAATATATAATCATGATGATAATGATTAAGATTACTAATGATAAAAAGCCCTTTGCACTTGGGCAAAGGGCTTACACGAATAAGCCGGCGGGCACTTCGTTTATAAAAGGAGAGAGTTCTCCCGGAGACAGCACGGTCAGATGATGCATCGCCCGCGTGCAGGCCGTATATAAAAGCTTGCGGTCATGCCCGCTTTTATACTGAGCAGCAGAGGCGTCAACGACAATGACGGCGTCAAACTCAATGCCTTTTGCCAAATACACGGGAATGACGCATACCCCTTTTTGAAAAGGCTGGTTTTCTTTATTGATCAAACGGACACCGCTCCCGGCGCTGACTGTCTGAAACACTTTTTCCGCTTCCGCGGCCGTTTTGCAGATGACAGCGATCGTCTCCCGGCCTTTTTGCCTGAGCTCCCGTATTGTTAGAGTCAATTGCTCGCGGCGCTCTTTTTCAGTATCCGCCCGCAGAACCCGCGGTTTTTCCCCGTTCCGGTTAAAAGGCTCAATGTCATCACCGTCAGCCAGCAGCGCTTTCGTAAATTCAACAATCTGCCGCGTCGATCTGTAAGTCCTCTTCAGGCTGACATACTTTTCTGCGCCATTGCGGAAGCAGCCGGCGAGTGAAGAAGGACCGGTAATGGTGTGTGCATAAATCGACTGGCTGACATCACCGAGCACCGTCATTTTTGCAGCCGGGAAGATGCTTTGAATATACGTGAGCTGAAAAGAGGAATAATCCTGCGCTTCATCAATGAAAACGTGCTTCATTTGTGTGTTTATTCTTTTTCCTTCTATCAGGTCCTGCAAATACAGATACGGAGCGGCATCTTCATACGGGAGCGACCGTTCTGCAAATGCGCTGCGGGTTAAAGCCCCGATGCTCTGCCAATGATCGGGCTTTTCATCAGCTCCCCAGTCTGAAAACAGCCGGAGGTACATCCGTTTTATATCGAGAAAGCCGAGCTGTCTGACGGCCTGTTTAATCGGTTTAAAGGCTTTGCGGACAATAATGGCGCCAAGCAGGCGCTGTTCACGCTGATGGTCGTCAAATGCAGGTTCATCATCCGCCGCTTGCTTCTTAAGTTTTTGATAAACCTCAGCATAATCTTCTTTATCAAGCAGCTCACTCTCCTGCAGCACCCATTCCTTCTTACGCTCCTTTTTTTCGAGTGCGCTGATTTCCGTAAGAAGCCATTCCGCCGTCAGCTCCGCTCTGTTCGGAATCGGCAGCTGCTTATCAAGCGAATAAAAATAGGCTTCAATCCGCTCTTTTGAAATCAGGATGTCTCCCCGGAAGCTGATCTGTTTACATATCAGGCCGGAGACCGAAAGCGACCCGGCATAACGGTCAATCATGGCCTGAAAAGCTGGTGACGCTTTGTAAGCAATGGCTGCGAGTCTTACGGAAAGGGCGTCCTGATTCTGCTCGGTCAGGCAATATTCGAGCTGTTCGTACGGGCTTTCACATTCAAACTTTCGTCCGAGCCGGCGGGCGATATATTCCTGAAACGTGGCCTGTTCCATATTTTCTTCTCCCAGTTCCGGCAATACGGCGGAAACGTAACTGTTGAACAAAATGTTCGGAGAAAACAGCACTATCTGACGGGCGTCAAGCACACCGCGCCCGCGGTACAGCAAGTAAGCGGCCCGCTGAAGCGCCGCGGATGTTTTCCCGCTTCCGGCGGCTCCCTGAACGATGAGATATTTGCTTTTTTCATCACGAATGATTTCATTCTGTTCTTTTTGGATGGTTGACACGATGTTTTTCATCTGCTGGCCGGAATGGCCGCTCAGCACCTCTTGCAGCATTTCGTCACCAATCGTCATATCCGTGTTAAACATCGCTTTAAGCGTCCCGTTTTTAATAATAAACTGCCGCTTCAGTGTAATGTCTCCTTCTATCGTTTCTTCCGGAACTTCATAGCGGGCTTTTCCCGGGGAATATTGATAGTAAAGAGATGAAATGGGCGCACGCCAATCGCAAATGAGAAAATGCTCATTGTTTTCATCCATTAAAGAAGTCAGCCCGATATAAATCTGCTCGGCAGAGGACTCCCCTTTTTCCGTAAAATCGACACGGCCGAAGTAAGGAGAGGCTTTCAGCTTTTGGATTTTTTGAAGCTGCCGGTATTGAAGCCGATGCGTCCGTTCACGTTCTGAAAGCATTTCAGCCTGCTGTTTAATGCTTGAAAATGTTTCCGCCGCTTCATGGGCATCATCCAAATTAACCGTGACATCATCCCAAAACGTTTTTCTCAGGCCGACAATATCCTGCTTCAATCCGCCCGATGATGCTTCAAGACGCGTTTGTTTCTGATCCAGTTCCTTCATGACAAAATTGATTCTTTCCTGCTCTTCTTTCCATTCTTCATCACGTTTTGCCATCAGCGGCACCTCCGACATCAAGCTGACAAATCCGGCTTTCTTTACACAAACATATTATTCATCATTATAGTCAAATACCCTTTTTCTTATCATATCGGGCGTCTTTTTTATCCGTTATGCAAAAAAACCGATTTCTTTTATGAAATCGGTTTTTTACTGATCTATATGATAGGAACGAATCGGCAGGCGCCACCTGAAAACATAACTGCAGATGCGGCATGCCACAAGCACAAGGAACAGCACATACAAACCTGCGGCATTCCCGGCCCAGCCGAGGCCCACGATTAATCCTCCGAGTGCGGCCCAGACTGCATAAATTTCCGACTTGAGCACAAGGGGCTTCCTGCCCGCGAGCAGATCCCGTATGATGCCGCCCCCGCTTCCGGTCAGCACCGCGGCCGCAACCACTGCACTGAGCGGATGGCCCATTTTCACGGCATACAAAGCGCCTTGGATGGCAAACGCCGAAAGCCCGATGGCATCGGATAAGTTGCCCCATTTACTCCAATGTCTTAACAGCAGCTTCGGAAATAAAAAGACAATCGTAACTGATGCGAGAGCGATTTGAAAAAACGCGCCTTGCTCCCACAAGGCGGAGACCGGAACACCGATCAGCAGGTTTCGGATGGCTCCGCCGCCGAACGCCGTTACAATCCCCAAGATATACACGCCTAAAATATCATACTCCTCTTCCATCGCAACAATCGCTCCGCTGACCGCAAACGCAATGATGCCGATTACACTAAGCAGCTCCCAGGCCATTCCATATGCTCCTTTTTATTTGTTAAATTTTCTGACGACCATTAGATTTTATAATCGCTTTCTCTTAAAATCAACCTTAATTTTGAAAGATTCTGATCCCAAAATCGGGACAACTGCATTCAGCATGGCTGGAGGAGAGAATATTTTCCTATTTTGTACTATATTAGGAGGTTTATTGGAAGTTTCATTGAATACCTTCTCTTAACAAAAAAGGGGGGTTATAAGATGAAAATCAGTTCACTTGTTTTTCCAGTTTTATTGGCCGCCGGATTAATTCCTGGCCTGCCGTCAGCCGAAAACCATACGCATTCGCACACTCATGCGGAGCCGGCCAAAACGGTGTATACGGACCCGCTTCCGAAAGCCGATCATTTTAAAGATCTGAAAGGCCCGGTTCAGATTGAACAGACGGTTGATACAAAAATTCTGGATGAAAACGGTAAGCAGGTCGGCACGAAACGATTCGACGCTAATGTCAATCAGGATAAAGCCTCAACTAAAGCCAGTACAGGCTCCCAGAAGGTCAGAGTACTGGCGGTGGCGGACGCTGAATACCGCGCCAAATACAACGACTGGCAAACGCGAATCGTCCAGATCGTGGAGCAGGCTGATGTCGCCTTCAATCGTGATCATAACATTGATTTTGTCGTACAGGCCGTGCAAGCCTGGAATTCCTCCGGCTCAAACAGTTCTCAGATTTTATCGAATCTTCAAAGCAGCTTCAGAAATCAAAATTATCATTTTGTCGTCGGTTTTACCGCAAAATCGAGTTTTGACGCCGGCGGTATCGCGTATGTATATAACGGCAAACCGAGCGGCCCGGCTTTCAGCGTGAACCTAGATCAAGGAACGGCCAACACGGCGAAAGCGGCCCAGCACGAGTTTTCCCATAATTTCGGACTTCAGCATGACGCCCAAGGCAGCGGCATCCGCTGCGTCATGAATTATGATTATGCCTATTCCGTAGATATTTGGGACAGTTCCCATAACAGACAGATTGAGACAAACAAAGCTTGGTACAGATAATAGAAAAAGAGCCGCTCCCATGGAGCAGGCTCTTTATTTTGCCGTGCGTTCCGCTTTGACAAAACACATGCAGACAATAATGAGAATAAATGCCGTCAATGCTAAGAATGGAATGGTAATAAAACCGAACCAGTTAATATATTCAGATGAGCAAGGCACGCCGTAGACGCATGGCTTGATGCCGCTGAAACCGGGCACCTTCTGCTCAAGGTAATGCATGATCGATATAAACGCACCGATGACGGCCATCGGGAGCACATATTTTTTCACGCGCGTGTCACCCTGAAAGGTGGCGATTCCTAAAATCAGGACAAGCGGGTACATGAGAATTCTTTGATACCAGCACAGCTCGCACGGTATGAATTTTCTGATCTCGCTGAAATATAGGCTGCCGAGCATGGCAACAAGAGCTATTACCCAAGAAGCATATAAAAATACGATTCTATTTTTCATTTTTCAGCTCTTTCTTAATCGTTTTTGAAATCTCCTCATAATTAGCGAAGTCTTTAATCACTTTGTCATTTACGTAAATCGTCGGTGTCGCCGTGATATTTAATTTATCATTCAGGTCAGTGTCAGCTTTCAGCTCTGTTGCGAAGGTTTCTTTATCAAGGTTTTCCTTCAGCTTGTCAGGATCAACCTTTTTCGCGGTGCTTTTGACCGTCTTTTCAAGCAATGCAGGCGTGACCCATTCCTGTTCGCTTGACGGCTGCTCTTCAAACAGCTTTTCATGGAAAGCCCAGAATGATGCCGGGTCTTCCTTCCACACCTCTTCTGAAGCAAGTGCCGCCAGACGCGAGCCGGTTCCGTGGAACATGACGTTCACAAATGAAAATTTCACGTCGCCTTTATCGATAAAATCTTTTTTGATTTTCGGAAAGATATCGCTGTTAAATACTTTGCATGACGGACATTTGTAATCTCCGAATTCAACTACCGTCACAGGCGCGCTCTCTTTGCCGAGCACGGGCTGTCCTTTAATGGAAGGCTGTTCGGCGGCTGTTTCGCCCGCTTTTTCCGTTTGGTTGTTAATAATTACGATGGCCGCAAATAAAACGACAACGATTAACGTCAGAATCACCGCAAATTTCGCAGACGATTGTTTCTTTTTCACTCAGACACCTCATTGTTTTTAAAATAAAAAAGAAGCGGATGCCGGATGGCCCGCTTCTCTATTTTACCAAGACAACCTTGTTTAAGAAAACCCTGAAAAACGAATTATCTTTGACAATTATTCCGCTTTCACTCTCATAACGCGCATTGCGTTGGCAACGGCGATCAGCGTAACACCTACATCTGAAAAAACCGCTTCCCACATGGTGGCGAATCCGAATGCGCCAAGCAGGAGAAAAATGATTTTCACGCCTAAAGCAAATCCAATGTTCTGCCAGACGATCCGGCGTGTGCGGCGTGCAATCCGGATGGCTTCGGCTGCTTTTGACGGCTGGTCTGTCATCAGGACGACATCGGCCGCTTCGACGGCGGCATCAGAACCGAGAGCCCCCATGGCAGCTCCGATGTCAGCTCTGGCAAGCACAGGCGTATCGTTAATCCCGTCACCGACAAACATCAGTTTTTCATTCGGTGCAAGCGCCGCTTCGAGTTCTTCGACTCGGTCTACTTTGTCACCCGGCAGCAGTTCTGTATACACGTCATCAATACCGAGCTCGCGGCCGACCGCTTCACCGGTCTGCTTTGAATCACCCGTCAGCATCACTGTCCGTTTGACGCCGAGCGCTTTTAAACGGGCAATGGCCTGTTTGGCGTCCTCTTTGATTTCGTCGGCGATCACGATCGCCCCCGCATACTGCTGATCAACGGCGACATAGACGACGGTTCCGTTATTTTCAGCTGTGCCGAAAGCGATTTGTTCTTTTGCCATCAGTTTTGGATTTCCGGCCAAAATCGTTGATCCGCCGGTTTTCACCCGAATGCCGTGTCCGGGTATTTCTTCATATTCTTCAATCTCCTCATCCGCGAGCGGTTGATTGTAAGCCTCACGGATGGATGAAGCTATCGGATGATTGGAATGGACTTCGGCAAGCGCAGCCGCATGAAGCAGGCTGTCTTGCGTAAATCCTGCCGCCGGTTTGATATCAGTAACGGCGAAATTGCCTTTCGTTAAGGTTCCCGTTTTATCAAACACGGCGTATGCCACCTGATTGAGCGCTTCTAAATAGTTGCTGCCTTTCACGAGCACCCCTGCTTTAGACGCGGCTCCAATACCGCCGAAAAACCCGAGCGGAATGGAGACGACGAGTGCGCACGGACAAGAAATCACAAGGAAAATCAGCGCCCGGTACACCCAGTCGGACAACGCGGCTGACGGCACGAGAAGCGGCGGTAAAAAGGCGAGAAGCACCGCAACAATGACAACGGCCGGTGTATAGTACTTGGCAAACTTCGTAATAAAGTTTTCCGTTTTCGCTTTACGTCCGGCCGCATTTTCGACCAGATCCAATATTTTTGATACGGCGGAGTCTTCATATCCTTTAGAGGTTTCAATATGAAGCACGCCGTTCTGGTTCATAAATCCGGCCATCACATCTTGCCCCGGCTCCGCTTTTCTCGGCACGGATTCGCCCGTTAAAGCGGATGTATCAACCATCGAGGAACCGCTCAGCACCTTTCCGTCCAGCGGAATCCGTTCTCCGGGATTCACGACGATGACCTGTCCGACTTTGACGTCCTGCGGCGGAACGGCAGCCATACCGTTTTCCGTTTTCACATTGGCGTACTCAGGACGGATGTCCAATAACGCGCTGATCGATTTTCTGGATCGGCTGACGGCCGCTCCCTGAAACAATTCACCGATTTGGTAGAACAGCATGACTGCGACGCCTTCCGGATACTGATGAATGATAAATGCGCCGATTGTCGCAAGCGCCATCAGAAAATGCTCATCAAATACCTGGCCGCGGACAATATTTTTTCCCGCTCTGGCTACGATATCGCCGCCGATGATCAAATATGAAGCAAAAAAGAGCAGAAACTCAAGGACGGCGCCTGTGTGCGCGAAGTAAGCGATGACGGCCAAAACGGCACCCGCCGCCAATCTCACTAACATCAGCTGCAGCTTTTTGCGGTATTCATCCTCTCCGGGTTTGTCTTCATGTTTCGAACGGACGGTCACATGAGGATCAATGGACTTTACTTTTTTTGCAACTTCATCTTTCATCCATTGCTCATCTTTGCCCCCGGCCGAAACCGTAATGGTGCTTGCCGCAAAATTGACAGCACAGCCGTCGATGCCGTCAATGGCTTTTACGCCGTTTTCTATTTTTTTTGCACAGTTGCTGCAATCAAGTCCGTCTAACACAAATTCACCTTTTGCCGCTTTCATTTTCGACTCACCCTACTTTCCGTAATAGGATTCCCATAATATCAATGCAGCTAAACGAAATTATATATATGAGCATATGTTCATATAGTTGTTTTCTATATTATATGCAAGTTTTGAATAAAGTGTCAATAAAAAAGACAAAACCGGCATCAGCCGATTTTGTCTTTTTTCACCTTCTGTAAACGCAAAGCATTAAGGACGACCGATACCGAGCTGAACGCCATGGCGGCGCCTGCCACCCACGGAGCCAGAAAGCCGGCTGCCGCAATCGGAATGCCTATGATGTTGTAGCCCAATGCCCATCCTAAATTCTGCTTGATGTTTCTCATAGTCAGCCTGCTCATGCCGATGGCGTCGGCAATGCCGTTCAGGTCTCCGCGGATCAGCGTAATGTCCGCTGCTTCCATTGCGATATCGGTGCCGGTGCCGATGGCCATCCCGATATCGGCCACAGCCAGCGCCGGAGCATCATTGATGCCGTCGCCGACCATTGCCACGCGCCGGCCTTCTTTTTGCAGCCGGGAAATCTCCGCTGCCTTTTGTTCGGGAAGCACTTCGGCAATCACGCTGCTGATGCCTGCGGCTTTAGCAATGGCTTCCGCCGTCTTTTGGTTGTCACCGGTCATCATGATGACGTCAAGGCCCATATCCTTCAGGCGTTTCACCGCAGCCTGAGATGTTTCTTTGATCGTATCGGCGACTGCGATAAGCCCCGCCACTTTGCCGTCTGCCGCAATGAGCATCACCGTTTTTCCTTCCGCCTCCAAGCGGGTCATGTGCGGAAGCAATGCACTATGCTCAATGTGTTCCGATTCCATCAGCCGTCTTGATCCGGCAAGAATCGTTCTCCCGTCAGCCTCTGCATAGATTCCGGAACCGATCCGGGCTTGGAAACGGGTTAGTTTCGGAATGGAAATCCCGCGTTTTTCGGCTCCTGAAACGATGGCTTCTCCAAGCGGGTGCTCCGATCCCGCTTCAGCGGCGGCCGCCAGCCGCAGGAGCTCCCCTTCGTTCATTCCCGCTGCCGGTACGGCGTCTGTCAGCACCGGTCTGCCGTTTGTCACCGTTCCGGTTTTATCCAGTACGATTGTCGTCAGACGCTGGGTCTTTTCTAAGTGCTCTCCGCCTTTAAAGAGAATGCCGAATTCAGCGGCGCGGCCTGAGCCCGCCATAATGCTCGTCGGAGTGGCGAGCCCGAGTGCGCACGGACAGGCAATGACAAGCACGGCGATGAATTTGCCGATCGCTTCAGAAAACTGTCCCGGAGACGCCCATACATACCAAATGAGAAAAGTCACCACGGCCAATCCCAGCACAATCGGGACGAAAATGCCTGAAATGTGATCCGCGAGCCGCTGAATGGGTGCTTTTGATCCTTGGGCTTCTTCCACGATTTTAATAATGTGTGCAAGCGCGGTATCTTTCCCGACATTCACCGCTCTGATTTTGAGAAAGCCGTTTGCATTGATCGTCGCCCCAGTGACGGTGCTCCCCGGAGACTTATCTGCAGGCATGCTTTCTCCCGTAATCATCGATTCATCAATCGCGGAATGGCCTTCAATCACTTCGCCATCGACAGGAACGCGTTCTCCCGGTTTCACATATACGATGTCCCCCGTCCGGACCTCGTCAATCGGAATCACCTGTACCTTCCCTTCCCGCTCAACAGCCGCCGTCTTCGCCTGAAGCTTCATTAACTTTTTAATCGCTTCTGATGAGCGGCCTTTTGCTTTCATCTCTAAAAGCTTTCCAAGCAAAATCAAAGTCAGCAAAATGGCGCTCGTTTCATAATAAAGCCCCTCGGCATGGCCGTTTCGCCCGAGAGACGCAATCGTCATGTACAGGCTGTACGCGTAAGCGGCTGTCGTTCCGAGGGCAACGAGAACATCCATATTGGCGCTTTTGTTTCTCAGCGCCTTGTACGCTCCCGTATAAAAAGGCCAGCCGATGACGAGCTGCACCGGGGTGGCAAGCGCGAATTGCAGCCACGGATTCATCAGGATATCCGGCATCCAGATAAAAGAAGTAAAAGAAAAATGGCTGACCATCGACCATAGAAGCGGAAAGGAGAGAACGGCAGAAAATATCAGCCTGATCAGCTGTTTACGCTGCTCTTTTTCCTTTTGAGATAACCCGCCGTCTTGGCCGTCCGCTTCCTTATCTTCTAACCGGTAGCCGAGTTTTGCCACGGTCTCTTTCAGTTCTTTCGGTGTCACTTCTTTAGGGTTGTATTCAACGGAGACCGTTTCAAGGGCGAAATTCACCGGCGCGTTCACAACGCCCTCTATTTTGTTCAGGCGCTTTTCAATCCGATTGGCGCAGGCGGCACACGTCATGCCTTCAATCTGAAAATCGGCTTTTTCCGTCACGACGTGATAGCCGAGTTTTTCAATTTTATCCTTTATGGCGCCAGCTTCGATTTTGTCAGGCTGATAGGAAATATTTGAGGTCTCAAGCGCAAGATTGACGGAAGCGTCATTGACGCCGTCCATCCGTTTCAGTCCTTTTTCAATTCTTGAAGCGCAGGCGGCGCATGTCATGCCTCCCACTTGAATAGTCATTTCTTTTGGTTCACTCAATGCCCTCACCTCTTCTCACAAACCCCCAGGGGGTATCATTTTCATAAAAGAAAACCGCGCCCGTTCCCGAAGCGCGATAAACCTTATACGACGTCATACCCTTGATCTTCAATCGCGTCTTTTATATCTGATACGGAGACTTTGTTCTCATCAAACGTCACATCCACCTGTCCGGCTTCCAATTTCACCTGAACCGCCGTCACTCCGTTCAGTTCTCCTACTCCGGTCTCTACTGCTTTGACGCAGTGCTGACAGGACATGCCTTCGACTTGCAGTGTTTTTTGTTCCATGATGATTCCCTCCACGTCTTGTTTTTTCTTCTTCATGTTACCATACCCCTGTAGGGTATTTCAAAACTTTTTATTTCATGATTTCGCGATTTTTTTCACGACATCCAGCAGCTCGGCAATCGCCTGCTCCCCGTTTCCGCTTTCAATGGCGCCGGCTACGCAGTGATGGGCGTGATCTTCCAGCAGATGAAACGCGACTTTCTGCATGGCCGCCTGAACGGCTGAAATCTGCACGAGAATATCCACGCAATATCGTTCGTTTTCCACCATGTTCTGAATGCCCCTGACTTGGCCTTCAATCCGTTTCAGCCGGTTCAGAATCTGGTCTTTTTCCTTGGCGCTTTTATGATTTAACGATTGATGTTCGGTATGTTTGTCCATTTTCCACCTCGTTTTTTTCTTCGTTATCTTCATTATACAGACTTGAAAAACCGGTGTAAAAAATTTTCAACACACAAGTTTTACCAGTACACCCGCGGGGTATATATTGTTATCACATATCAAGAGGGGGAAGTTCATTGAAAACGATACAGGTTGGCATATTAGGATATGGTTTGTCGGGGAAAGTCTTTCATGCGCCGCTTTTGGACGTCCTTGATGATTATCAGATCAAAAAAGTCATGACCTCCAGAACGGATGAGGTCAAACGTGATCTGCCGGGGGCTGAAGCCGTGCGCACGATTGAAGACATCACCGGAGACCCTGACATTGATCTCGTCATCGTTACGACACCGAGCGGAATGCATTATGAATCAGCGATGAAATGTCTCCTTGCGGGGAAACACACCGTCGTGGAAAAGCCGATGACGGCGACTTCAGCAGAAGCGGAGGAGCTGAGAAGAACGGCTGAAAATAAAGGCGTCTTGCTGAGCGTGTATCACAACCGGCGCTGGGACAATGACTTTTTAACGATTCAAAAGCTGATTCGGGACGGGGCGCTTCAAGACATTCATACATATCAAGTCAACTACGATCTATACAACCCGGTTGTACAAGAAAGATGGCGCGAAAAAAGCGGACCCGCCACGGGAACACTGTATGATCTCGGTTCACATATTATTGACCAGACACTCCTGCTTTTCGGAATGCCGGAATCCGTCACCGCACATGTGATGAAACAGCGGGACAACAGTGAAACGGCCGATTGGTTTCTGGCCGCCCTCCATTACGGCAAACTTCAGGTTATTCTTCAATCCGGCTCCATGAATGCGGCAAGCGGCCCGCGCTATCAGATTCACGGACGGAATGCAAGCTTTATCAAATACGGAAAGGACGGACAGGAAGCTGCGCTTTCAGCCGGCCAAAAGCCGATTGACGAGAACTGGGGCGCCGATGACCCTGACAGCTTCGGTGAGCTGACAACCGCAGCGGATGAAAAAAGACATACAGAAACAATCCCCTCTGAGAACGGATCTTACCTTACGTACTACAAACGGCTGGCAGACAGCATCTTAAACGGAAAACCGCTTCCTGTTACGGCGGAAGAAGGCATCGATGTCATCCGTGTCATTGAAGCGGTGATGAAAAGCAGCGAACAAAAACGGACGATCGCACTTTAATAAAAAACCCCCCAGCCGTATCAGCTGGGAGGTTTTTTTAGATTAGAATGATTTTCCGGCTTCTTTCGCGCGGGCAATCGCATCTTCTTTAATTTGCTGTGCTTTATTCGGTTCAGCATTATGACCTTCAACGATTAATCCGTCGAAAGAAGGAACGCCGAAGAAGTTCATCATGATGCCGATGTAACGGTGGCCCATTTCCATGTCAGCCGCCGGGCCTTCAGAGTAATAGCCTCCGCGCGCCTGAATGTGGAGCGCTTTTTTGTCTGTCAACAGACCGATCGGGCCTTGTTCTGTATATTTGAATGATTTTCCGGCTACAGCTACAGAATCAAGGTACGCTTTCATAACAGGCGGGAATGAGAAGTTCCAAAGCGGTGTAACGAATACGTATTTGTCAGCAGATGCGAATTGATCGCTCAGCTCGTTCAGACGGCCGACTTTCGCTTTTTCATTTTCAGAAAGCTCTTCAAAACCTGTGCCGGATTGAAGTTTTCCCCAGCCGCTGAATACATCCGCGTCGATATGAGGAATGTTTTCTTTGTAAAGGTCGATATGTACAACCTCATCATTCGGGTTTGATTCTTTATAAGAATCGATAAACGCTTTTCCTGTCGCCATGCTGTAAGATGTCTTTTCATCATGAGGATGAGCAGTGATATAAAGTACTTTTGCCATTGTAAACAGCCCTTTCGTTTTCAGATTACACACATATTTATTATGAAATATGAATGTTTTTTTATACTGATCAGTTCTGTAATAATTATAGTTACAAAAAAATCTTTTAGCAACAATAATATCTCGAAATCAGTATATTTTTTTGAAATGCTTTAATGACGGGGGTTTGAAGCACCAGAAAAAGCAGAAACATTTAGTTTCTGCTCAAAATCGGATTTGGTTTGCAGACCGGAATATCCAATCCGAGATTCCCCCGCAGTGTATCCGCCGGATAGCTTTTTCGGTACAGCCCCTTTTCCTGAAGGATCGGTATGACATGATCTACAAAGGCTTCAAGCATGCCCGGGATGTCAGAGTGAATGATAAACCCGTCCGCCGCTTCCCGCTGAAACCATGTTTCAATTAATGATGCCACACGTTCCGGTGTCCCGATAAAGTTGGTTCGCGGAAACGCCGCTTCGCGCGCCACTTGACGCAGCGTAAGATTCCGGGCTTTCGCCTCTCTTTTGATACGGTCTGTCGTGCTTTGAAACGCGTTTTTTCCGACGTCGCCCAAATCAGGAAACGGCTCATCCAATGGAAATCGGCTCAGATCATAATCGTCAAAAAATCTGGCCACATATTTAACGGCGTTCTCTATCGGAATCAGCTCGGCGAATTCCTGATATTTCGCTTCCGCTTCTTCTTGTGAGCCGGCTATAATCGGACTGATTCCCGGAAAGATCCGCAGTTTGGAAGCGTCCCGGCCATAATCCGCCGCCCGCTTCTTCACATCATCATAAAAAGCTTTCGTTTCCTCAAGTGAATTGGAGTGCGTAAAGACTGCATCGGCATTCCGCGCGGCAAACGACCGGCCGGTTTCTGAAGACCCCGCTTGGAAAACGACCGGCTCTCCCTGTTTGGACCGGCCGATATTCAGCGGGCCCTCCACTTGAAAATACTCGCCTTTGTGATACAGACGATGCAGTTTGTCAGGATCAAAAAACTGTCCGGTTTCTTTGTTGCGGACGAAGGCATCTTCTTCCCAGGAATTCCACAGACCGCGCACCACGTCCACATGTTCTTGGGCGATGGCGTAACGCCGGCTGTGGTCGGGAAGGCTTTCCTTGCTGTGATTGCGCGCAGCCCCCGCCTGCGGAGAAGTGACGAGATTCCAGCCCGCCCGGCCGCCGCTGATATGGTCAAGAGACATGAGCTGTCTTGCGATGGTGAACGGCTCAGTGAACGATGTGGAAAATGTACCGATTAAACCAAGATGGGTTGTAGAAGCGGCAAGCGCCGATAAAATGGTGATCGGCTCAAACCGATTTAAGAAATGCGGGATGGACTTTTCAGAAATGAACAAGCCGTCCGCAATAAAAGCAAAGCTGAACAGCCCTCTTTCAGCGGTCTGCGCTTTTTGCCTGTAAAACGCCGCATTCGTGCTTGCTGACGGATCGACGTCGGGATGACGCCACCCGTCCGTTGTACCGCCGACACCGTGAATCATGGCTCCGAATTGAATAAGATCCGTCCGGCTCATTTTCTCTCCCCCTTTTTTCCCTCGTAATCGGCAAGCGCCCGTTCTACGTGTTCAATGCCGACTTGAGTAACGGCCTGATACACCCGCCTGTCACCGCTGCCGATTTCAACGACGGGGACATGGCGGATGCCGTACTTAGTGTGAAGCACGTCACGCAATTCATCCCGCTCCGTCACATCAATTGTTTCGTACGCAATGGCCTTTTCCCGCAAATATCCTTTCACTTCCTCGCAATACGCACAGCCCTTTTTGCTCCAAACCACTACATTTGCTTCATGACTCATGTTCATCCCTCCTGTAATTGTGCGGCCGGCTGCACCGCTTCGCTTAACAGCCGATAAGACAGCCGTTTTTCTTCAGCGTTTTTGATAGGCGACAAAATCACAAAATCGGTAATGCTGTATTGAACGGATAATCGTCGCAGCTCGGCGGCGGTCTCTTCTTTTGTCCCGGCAATCACACCCGTCTTTTGTGTGATCGGCTTATATGGCTGCGTAACTTGTTCAAGAAACGCATCCGCTTGTTTTCGGGAAGCGACATTCACCTTTTTGCCGTCTTCGAGAATGATTTTGACCGATTCACGCGATACGACGTGTTTTTCCGCTTCCGCTTTTGTATGCGCGGTAAAGACCATCGGCGCAAGGTGGAATTCCGCTTTTGCCCCTTTCGGCAGATGTTCGTCAAAGGCTTGGCGCGCTTTTTCTAACGCAGCGTCTTCACCGTTTATGAAATAGGCGAAAACGAAGGAAATGCCGAGTTTGGCCGCTGTGATCGCGCTTTCTGTGCTGCCGCCGAGCAAAAAGATGTCAGGCGCATACTCAGTATGCGGAGCCGGCCGCAATGACGCGTAGCGATGCGAGTCCGGAAAATCATTGCGGATGAAATGAGTCAGCTCCTCAAGCTTTTCTTCAAATAAACGGGCGGGCTGAATAAGCTCGCGCTGCAGCGCATCGGTTGACAGCTGAAATCCGCCGGGCGCTTTGCCGACACCGAGCGCTATACGGCCGGGGGCAAGGGCGGACAAAACCCGGAACTGCTCCGCCACTTTATAAGGGCTGTAATGCTGCAGCATCACCCCGCCGGATGCGAGGCGGATTTTTTTCGTACTGGCGGCCAGATACCCCAGGACAATTTCCGGTGCTGATCCCGCTATCTCTTCATTGTTATGATGCTCCGCCGCCCAGAAACGGTCATATCCGTATTGTTCGGCCTCTTGAGCCAATCTCACCGTTTGCCGCAAAGCTTCTTCTGCGGTTTGGTTTTCCGCGGTGACACTTTGGTCTAAAATGCTTAAACGAATCATACGACAGGCTCCTTTATGTGTTCTTTTATGTCATAACCGTAATCAGGAAGAACGCGGCGGAGGAACTTCTTCGTTCTTTCTTTTTTCGTCTTGTAAAAGACCTCCTCAGGCGTTCCTTGTTCCACGATTGCGCCTTCATCCATAAACACAATTTGGTCGGACACTCTTCTGGCGAATTCCATTTCATGAGTAACAATGATCATGGTGGCCCCGGTCCGCACAATGTTAAGCATCACCTCAAGCACCTCGCCGACAAGCTCCGGATCGAGGGCTGCGGTCGGTTCATCAAACAGCATCACATCAGGATGAATGGCAAGCGCCCTGGCAATTCCGACCCGCTGCTTTTGGCCTCCCGACAGCTGATTCGGATAGGCGTGCAATTTATCCTGAAGCCCCACCTTGGCCAGTTCCCGCTCCGCAATGGCGTACGCATCTGTCTTTTTCATTTTCCTTGCGACCGTCAGGCCTTCCATGACATTTTGAATCGCCGTTTTATGCGAAAACAAATGATATTGCTGAAAAACCATCGCCGTCTGTTTCCTCAATCTGAGAATGTCTTTTTTGGCCGGCTTTTTGCAGTTAATGACTTCACCATGTACGGAAATGGCGCCCTCATCCGGCCGCTCAAGTAAATTAAGGCAGCGCAGAAACGTTGTTTTCCCCGAACCGCTCGGACCGATGATGGTCACGACTTCCCCTTTCCGGACACTTAAATTGATCCCTTTTAGCACGTGATGACTGCCAAAATGTTTCTGAATGTTTCGGATTTCGATCATACTGCGCCTCCTTGATATCTGGCCGCTCTTTTTTCCGCCAAAGTGTTTACGGCCTCGAGAATCAGCGTTAATCCCCAATAGATGACGGCCGCCCCGATAAATGCTTCCAAAAACGCATAGTTATCGGATGCCGCAATCGTCGCCGTTCCTGTAATTTCAGGCACTGCAACGATTGCTGCGATTGAAGTGGTATGCAAAAAACCAATGCCTATGTTGGTGAAATTCGGCAGTGATATCATGAACGCCTGCGGCAGAATCACGCGCCGAATCATCTGGCCCCGCGTCAGGCCGATTGAATAAGCCGCCTCCGCCTGCCCCGTATCGACGGCCATGATCCCTGATCGGAGAATTTCCGTCATATAGGCGCCTGCCGTTAATGACAGTGCCATGATGACAAACACGGCGACCGGAATCTGATTGGCCGACCAGCTGAGATGAAAGGCGCGGCTGAAATGATCGGCAATCAGCGGAACGCCTAAATAAATCAGCATAATATGGAGAATCGCCGGGGTGCTTCGAAAAAAAGACACGTAAAACGCTGAGCAGGCAAGCAGCCATTTGATGCGGAATATACGCACTGTGATATTGGCGAGACCTATGAAAAATCCGGCAATAATCGGAATGACCGTCATTGCCAGTGTAAGCGGAACGGTTTTCATCATTTGTTTTATCGCAGTGCCGATAAACGGAATGTCCAGCTCCAATGTTCTCCCTCCTTTTCAGCTGTGCGCGCTCATGTCAAAAACCGTCACAAGGCGCGTCTCATCTTTCTTGATTCGTTTTTCACACCATCTGAAGACACATTCAAATAAAAGGGCGGCTGCGTAATACAAAACAGAAAGCGAGATATACACTTCAAGAGAATGATTGCTCGACGTTATCAATGTCTGACCTCTGCCCGACATATCCATCACTCCGATTGAAAAAGCGAGTGACGTATCTTTTAAAAAACCGATCACCATATTCCCGATGTTGGGAAAAGCCTGCACGAGCGCCTGCGGCAGAATGATGCGCCGGAATGTCTGCACCCCGTTCAGCCCGATGCTGAACGCCGCCTCCGCCTGCCCGCGGTCAACGCTGTTCACACCTCCCCTGATGATTTCCGCCGCTCTTGCCGCACTGCTCAGCGCGTACGTGGCGATGGCCGCATACAAAGGGTCCATTTTGGAAGTGTCAATTCCGGCGAGCGCCGTGAGCGCCGGAATGCCGTAAAATACAATAAACAACTGCACCATAATGGGCGTTCCTCTGAAAAAAGAGATATACAGCTTCGCGATCTGATTCAGCACGGGAATGCGATAGATCCGGGGCAGCGCCAAAAGCAGCCCCAATAGAAAGCCGAACAGCAAAGACACCGCCAATATATACAGCGTGACGGGCAAATACCCGAGCAATGTCGGCACAAAGGATGCGATCATACTGATATCAAACGCTTTTTCCATTGCCGATCCCTCTCTTTTTCACTTAATATTGCTCCTTTGAATAATCCGCGCCGAGCCACTTTTCACTCAGCTTTTTGAGCGTGCCGTCATCAATGATTTCCTTGAGCGCTTTATCAATGTCATCACTCAGCGTTTGCTCATTTTTGTTAAACATAAAGAACACTTTGGCATTTGACAGCACCCCGCCGACCGTTTTTTCTTTGACCGCGCTCGTTTTGTTTTGGAAATCGACGGCAAACGGCGTGGAAATCGTCGCATCGGCGCGTCCGGATTTCAGCTGATTGGCCGCATCGTTGGAGCCTTGGCCCGCATAGGCGATTTCAAACGGACTGCCGTGTTTTTCATTCCATTTCTTCAGCACAAGCGCGCCGTTTGACGTCGGACTCGTAATGACACGCTTCCCTTTCAAATCCTCAATGCCGTGAATGTTCCCGTTCTCTTGGAGCACCGTGATTTTCAGCGGGAAGTTGTTATACGCGACTTGATTGAACAGAAATTTTTTCTCCCGTTCGGCGCTTTTCTCCATTTGATGAGCCACGATATCGACTTTATGCTGGCCGAGGCTGACAAGCAAATTGGAGAAATCCATCATTTTAAAAGTGAAACGATAGTCCGGCAGGCGCCTGTCAAGCTCTTTCACCAGCTCAACATCATAGCCCGTCAATTTTCCTTTATCATCGATAAAGCAAATATTCGGAAATTGAGTTCCAGTGCCGACCGTGATGTTCTTCACATTTTTCTGATTGCCTGATGCCGCCTCCCCGCCAGCGCCGCAGGCTGATAACGCCGCCATTGCGGCAATTGTTAATGACATGACCGCCAGTTTTATTTTCATGTGATCGCCCCGTTTTCTGCTTCAATTATTTCGTGAAACTTGATTTTGAATAATCCGCGCCGAGCCATTTTTCACTCAGCCTTTTCAATGTACCGTCCTTCTCCAGCTTTTGAATCGCCCGATCCGTATCGTCCGCCAGGGTTTGGCTGTTTTTATTGAACATAAAATACACTTCTGTATCCAGCAGCACATCACCGACCGTCTTTTGTTTGAACGCGTGCGTCTTATTTTGAAAATCGACGGCAAACGGCGTAGATACGGTGGCGTCAGCGCGTCCTGTCTCCATTTGGTTCGCTGTATCATTGCTGCCCTGCCCGGCGTATTTCAAATGTATCGGGCTGCCGTGGGCTTTGTTATATGCCGTCATATAATCCGCCGCGTTTGACGTCGCGCCGACGATGACGGTTTTTCCTTTTAAGTCCCGGAGCGTGTGTATCGCGTCATTATCCGCCTTCACCGTGATGTACATCGGCGAGTAGTTATACGGGATTTTGTGATACAAAAAGCGTTTCTCCCGTTCCTTGTTTTTCGCCATATTGTGTGCGATCACGTCAATTTTCCGGTTTCCGAGACTTGTGAGCAGATTCGAAAAATCCATCGTCTTAAAGACAAATTTGTATTGCGGCAGCTGTTTATCAATGGCTTTCATCACTTCAATGTCATAGCCGGTCAGTTCGCCTTTTTCATCCATAAAAGCAATGTTTGGAAAATCAGTTCCCGTGCCGACGATGACGGTCTGCACGCCGCTCCCCGCTTTCGTGCTTTCTCCTTGTCCGCACCCGGCCAGCGCGCCGAGCAGCAGAAGCAGACAGCCGGCTCTGATCCGCTTTTTCATCATTGCGCCCAGGTCGGTGTGCCTAACAGCGACGCGTCAAACCGCTCCGGTATGAGCACCTTTCTCATCATGACCCCGATGTCTCCGTCTTTCTCCTGCTCAAAATACACTTCATAGCCCCTCCGTCTGTACATATCCAATAACCAGGGATGCTTGCGCGCCGAGGTGCCGAGCGTGATGGCCGGGGCCTTCAGCGTATCCCGCAGCACGTGTTCCTCCACATAAGTCAAAAGTTTGCTGCCGATGCCCTGCCCCTTCAGCTCAGGAAGCGTCGCAAACCACCAGACAAACGGATATTTTGACGGAGGCGTGTCGCTCTCCCACGGAAAACGGATCGTAATGGTTGAAAGAAGCCGTCCGTCCCGTTCCAGCACAACGGCTGAATGATTTTCAATATTTTCTGTTACCATATCAAGGTCAGCCCGCGCCGACGGCCAGTCAATCTCCAAATTGCGAATCGGCTGAAACGCGCTGTACAGCAGTTCTAAAAACTCGGGCGCATCCTTTTTCTCAGCCAATCGAAATATGTCTTCACTCATTCCGTTCACTCTCCCCGCAAATATATATAATTCCAATTTGTTTACTAAGCTTTAATTGTTTATACTATAAAGCAAACTGATTTATTTGACTAATCAAAAAAAATAAAGGAAAAGTTCAAGAAAATTAATGAACAGCCGGGAGGGGATTTCGTTGGAGTTACGCACCATTAAAACGTTTCATACCATCGTACAGTCAGGCAGCTTTTATAAGGCCGCCGAAATTCTGAACTATTCACAGCCGACGATTTCAATGCGGATTAAACAGCTAGAGCAGGATGTAGGCGCGCAGCTTTTTGAACGGGGAAAGAAGCTGAAACTGACAAGAGCGGGACGGCTGTTTCATGAGCGGGCGGGGCAGCTTCTCGCACAGTATGAGGTGCTTGACCATACTCTGGCCGACATCAGACAGGGGCAGGCCGGCCTTATTCAGATCGGCATATCCGAACCGACGGCAAGCCTGATCTTTCCTGCCGTGCTGCGGGGGTTTTTAGATGATTATCCTGACATGTCGGTCAATGTCAGCGTGGATGATGCCAATACATGCAGCCGCAAACTGCTGGAGGGCGCCATTGATTTTGCGGTATGCGGCGAGCCGGAGCTGATTCTGGAAAATTACTTCGATCCGTTTTTCCATGACTCGCTCAATGTCATCGTGTCCGACAGACATCCCCTTGCAGCTAAAACAAGTATCAATCTCGAAGACTTAGAAAATGAATGCCTGATTTTTACGCCCGCCAACTGCCCGATCCGGATTCAAATTGAACAGCACCTGCAGCGGGCCATCGGCAGCCGCTATCGAAAAATGGAGCTGACCAGCAGCTTGGCTCACCAATATTATGTCAGGGAAAATATCGGCGTCTCGATCTTTACGGCGACGGCGCACTCAGAGCCGATCGGAGGCACGAAGGTCATTCCGATCCATAACTTAACGATTTCACCGCCGGTCGGGCTGTTGACAAACCAAAAAGAAGAGCATTTTGACTCCGCCACAAAAGATTTAATCAGCAGGATCATCAGCCGGTTTCAGCGTGAGCCGCATTAAAAAACCCCCGCCACTTTGCGGGGGTTTTTGTATATTCATCTTATATAATGCTCCGCACCAAGCCGCCGTCGATCCGCAAAGCAGATCCGTTAATGGCTGACGACAGCGGGCTGCTTAAAAAGGCGACAAAGTGGGCGATCTCTTCCGGACGGATCAATCGCTGAATGATCGACGTCGGACGATTTTCCTTCATAAATCGTCTCTCCGCTTCAGCCGCTGTCAGGTTTTCACCCGGATAAAGCGACTCCAGCATCGTTTCGACGCCCTCTGTTTTCGTGGAGCCCGGCATGACCGTATTCACCGTCACATTCGTCCCTTCCGTGAGCTCGGCCAGACTGCGTGACAGCGACAGCTGCGTCGTTTTCGTGGCGCTGTAATGGGCCATTTCCTGAGAAGGCATGACGGCCGCTTCACTCGCGATAAAAATCACCCGCCCTTCCTTCCGTTCAATCATCCGCTTTGCATACCGGCGTGTCAGCCGCACGCCGCTCATGATATTCACCTCGAAAAACCGGAGCCACTCCTCGTCAGGAATATCAAAATATTCCGCGGGTTCAAAGATTCCTAAATTGTTCACGAGAATATCCACATCAGGGTACTGCTGAAAAATCGCGCCGCATCCTTCCGCCGTGCCTAAATCAAATGCGGCCGGATAGAGCCGGGCATCAGTCGTCTGTTTCTCTAGTTCCCGGATCGTTTCGTTCACCTTTTCTTCACGGCGGCCGTTAATGATCACCGCCGCGCCTTCTGCAATCAGCGAAGCCGCAATCGCCTTCCCGATGCCTGACGTAGATCCCGTCACAAGCGCCGTCTTCCCTTTCAACTGCAAATCCATCGTCCATTCCTCCTATCACAAGTCTCTTCTTATATATGGTCAGAAATCGAAAGCCTGAAACCTTCCGTCCCTATTATCGGATAGAAAAATGGATGAGGGGAAGTACGCACTTTTTAGTGCCTGTCGTTTGACCCGGCTGACGGCTGTTCGAGTTGAATGAAAAACTCACCATCTAATTCTGCCTCAGCCTTTTTTAATATCCTTAATACATCATCAGCATCCGAACCCAATGCCTTCTGACTGATCTCAAAATTCTTCCACACCAAAGTCAGCGGATATTCGATCCATCCTGTCAGGCAATCCCATAAGGCATTCAGATTTTCACCATAATAGTCCGGGAAATCTAATTTATCTTTTAAGATTCGGTGTAAAGCTTCTGTGCTTGTAATATCTTTACCGTCTATGATGACGATTTCCATTCACATTCACTCCTTATTTCGACACGAAAAAACCGCAGTGCGGTCATGTGACGGCACTGCGGTTCTTATGTTATGTATGGAGACGGTGGGAGTCTATTATACTGCATTTGTATATTTTTAAAAAGGTGGATAAACGTTGATAAATAAGGTTTTTCGTTGTTTTTAATTTCAGTGGATAAAACTATTTTTTTATCTTTTTGTTACCAAAATGTTACCGAAAAAACGGCTATCAGGGTATAATTGAACAAAGAGAACTCGGACGTAATAAAAGGGGTGAGAGCAATGAATTTCAAATATCATACGCCAGTAGGTATATGCTTTGATCCTGCAATTGGGATGAAATACGATCCGCCAGTCGGAATGAGTATCGGGCGGGAAGTGAGAGTGGGACGATAAAAGAAGCTTATCATGAACATTAACAAAACAAGGGGTTTATTGTGCAAGCTCGCGCGTATTCTTGGCGATGTTCAGTCTGCCAAAAACGGCACGCTTGGAAAAAGGATAGCCAGCCGCACCACCGGTAAAGAAATAAAACAATTTAATCTAAAATGATGTTAGACTATACAGCCACTTTTGAACACAATATATTTTTAATATATTATATATATATTGAAAATATATTGTGTTGACTTTGATTTCAAAAGGATATAAAATTTATATCGTACAGAGTACGAGTTGGATTTGCTAAGGCAAAGTTAATTGCGTACAAAAAATGAACCACAAGAATTCGTTTAACCAAAACTGTTTTGTTATGTTAAACGTACTCTGTCAAGGTCCAAGGAGTCACGATTGACTATTTGTTAATAATTAGAGCGATTTACAAAAAGAACCGGGTGGGGGCCCGGCTCTTTTTGTTTTATAATTTAAATTTCGGGTATAAAAAAGGGAAAATTAGCAATAAAATAAAGTGAGGATTATTCTCCCGGTTAAGCGGAGCTTCAGTTGAACAAATCAATGCAACAAACAAATTTGGGGGTGTTCCTGCATCCGGTATTTACGAATAACCTCACTACCGAGTCTTTAGATTATTGCTGCGAACAACGTCAATTCAGATGGTGAAAAAACGGCCAGACAACAGTTGCTATCCAACCGTAAAACCAACTCAATGTCTTGAATCCGGCTATGATACGGTAGGTCCACTTCCCTATCATTCTCATCCTTCTGAATTTTCCTTGTTCTTTTTTCTTGCATTTATTACATGTTTCTTCCTTCATGGAATCACTCCTATTTTATTAATAAAAAGAGTGAAGTCCGCCCAGATTTATTCAACATTTGTATTATACCAGAAAAACCTTCCATAGCTACCTTATTATTTGACAGTAGGAAACTTTTTTCCTGAAACACTTTACCCTTAAATATGTTTGTTCTAAAGACTAATTTGACGTGTCTCAAAATTCCCTATTTGAATCATGACCTTTCATTTTTGGAAAGGTCTTTTTATTTTGCGCTGTATTTGCGGTTTTCGTTCGGTGTAATTTCGGTTACAACCAAGCCTATATATGTTTTAGTTGGTAATTGTAGGATATAACACAAGGAGGAATTTCATGAAGAAATTTGCGTCTGTCCTGTTGGTTTTATGTTTATTGATGTCGTTGGCTCCGAATGTCCTTGCCTTAGAAAAACAATCACCTGTGAAAAGCTACTCAGAAGAACAATATGACAAACAAGATATTTTACCCCTAGAAAAGTATGTATCAGTGAAGAATGGTCTTTTTACTTTAGACTATGAGAAGGCGAAATCCGATGGTATTGAAAAAGGTTTGCTCGATGGACAAAAGGCTTATTTTGAATACTTAAACGATGAGATAACAGCAGGTAAATTAGAAGCTAAAAAGGATTTAAGTATAGTTGAAAAGACTGAATCTGAATCTCCAGAAATGGCGCCCCTTGCTTGTAAAGGAAAAAACTACGGCCCTAAACATTACTGGTGGGGCTACCATGTTAAAATGAATAGCTGTGCTACTGATAACTTTGTACATGACATGAATACTGCCGGCAGCACGGCGGCGGGTATTGCTGTTTTCACTGCTTATTTTGGCTTTGTGCCGGGAGCTATCCCCGGAGCAGCTAGTGTTTTCTTCGGCTTAATGGCGAACCGTGCAGATGCTAATAATAAGGGTAAAGGGGTAAAAGCAGACATAACTTGGGCTTTAGCCTTTAGCTTCAGTCCGCAATAATTGCATATAATAACACCCGAGGAGTGGTCATCATGTGGGATTTTTATGTAAAATACACTTTACCTATTTTCATTGTTGGTTATTTATTTGTAACATGGTTGAGAATTAATAAAGAAAAGAAGAACGGAAAAGAAGCTGTCAATAAGGCCAAACTATTTAAACAGTTGGGAATTGCAGCTCTTATCACGTTCCTTGTCATTTCCGCAGTATCTTACATCATAATTAACATGGTCGTTTCGTAAGATATTTCCCCCTCCATAAAGAGGGGGATTTTTTATTATTTCATAAGCGCTTCGAGCCTCGCATTTGTCTTCAATCTCGTTATCCCATCGTCTTCAAAGTCTTTACAGAGCATAGAAATCAATCCTCCTTTGCTTTAAAATGTAAGTATCTGTGTTGAATAATAGGGGGATTATTATGATTTTATTTATGGGTTTTCTTACAATCTTTTCAACGGTCGGCTTTATAGTTGGATTGATATTTTTAGTTTTTCGCAAAACAAGAAAAAAAGCTTATTGGCTAGTTCCTTCAACTTTGATACTCGCGATCATCGGTTTTTCTTTTATGTCTAAACCAGTTGAAGAGCTAGGTGAAAGGGAAAAACAACCCATTTCATCAGCAAATATCGAGCCAATGGATTCTGATGCTCAAGAAGATAGCGAAGAAGATGACTCTACCGTGGTTGAAGATGACTCTACCGTGGTTCATGAGTTAAATTGGTCAGAAAAGAAAAATGACACCACATTTAAAATTGATCGTGTTGGGATTGTTAAAAACGAAATGGAATCTGGTGCTGAAGGGGCTATAGCTGTACACTTTGTTATTGACAATGGAAGCAAAAAGGATATTTCAACTTTTCCAAACCAAGGCACACTACTTACCAATACAAAGGAACAAATAGATGCCAGTTTGTCGCTCAGTGAAGATATAGGCGGAGAAATTATGTCAGGGGCAAAAAAAGAAGGATATGTCCTTTATCCAATAAAGAAATTAAATGATCCCAATGATATCAAATCAATCAGAGTTAAGTGGGATTTTTGGCCGGACAAAGATGTTACTACAAACGTTCAAGATTTTGATATTAATCTAACGTGGTGAGAAATAAAACTCCCCCTTCCAAATAGAAGGGGGTTCAATTATATTTAAAGCGCTTCGGCTTTGCTTTTGTCTTCAGCCGTAAATGCCGTAGCAAGGGACAGCTTACTTAAACCATTTTTCCATATTGTCCAGACACATACCGCCGTTTGCCGCCGTGGATGACTTCCCAATAACCTTTAGAGTTGTTTGAACCTTTAACAGAACCTGAGATGTTAATTGTCTTGCCGAGACCAATTGTATCCACATTCTTGGCGTTTTTACGGTCTGGTTTGTCCATAATAATGGCTGCACTTTTAACACCAACAATTTTAATTTTGCCTACAGACTTAATACCCCCGCTTGTCTTGTTTGAAGGTTTAGCAGGAGCAGATTTTGAAGGGGTTTTCCCTAACTCTGAATCGCTCTTGATATATCTTACATTAACGTAACCGCTGTATGTGGCTCCTTTAGAATTGGTATATTTAATGTAACCCCAACCATTTTGAGTCGATCCTTTTTTATATTGGACAGTCGAACCTTTAGGAAGAGCAAGCACAATAGACGAGTTGGCATTGCGTTGAGTTCTCACATTAAGGCTGTCAGCAACAACTGTATTTTTAATATAAGATTCTTTTGTTTTATCAACAGGAGAATTTTCCGTTTTAGACGGGGCGCCGCTGATCCCGGCTTTAAAGGAGTCCCATCTATCAAGGAGCTTGCGTGGACAATACTTGCCGGACCAATGTTGGTGAGGGACCACGTTTGCAAGGGAAATGCCCTGCTCCTTCATGAGCTTTTTGATCAGCCATTGAGCATTCGCCACGGCTTTCTCAAAATCCCCATTGCTATTCTCGCAAATTTCAATGCCGATAGATTTTCGGTTGCCAGTTCCGTGGTTTCCGTCTCCCGCGTGCCATCCGTTTTCATTCAATGGCAGATGCTGATAAATCTCTTTGTCGTCTACTGTAAAATGCCAACTTGTGGCCGTTTCCGGATTCTTCACATAACGGGCGTGCATGGCTGCGTTTGCCCCTTTTGCCGTGTTCGCAGTGTTGTGAACGGTGATGTATGTCGGGTCCATTGCGTATCCCGGTCTGTTATTGTGTCCTACTGGAATAAAGTCTTTTGTGATTTTCACCATGTTTCATCGTCTCCTATTCTGTTTTGAAATATAAAAAAGCCGCCGGATTAACCTGCGGCCTGATCGTCTTTTTCTGTTTTTTGATCGTTGTCGCTTTCAATTACGTGAAGCCGGTCAGTGATGACGGCCGGAATTTTAACGCCGATCTGCGCCAAATTCTCTGTGATGGACAGGCCTTCATTTGCGATATAAAAAAGAACGGTTCCAAAGGTCAGAACACCGTTCAAATTTGTTATCGTATCAATAATGTTGGCCACAATGATCACAAGGAAGCTGAGCATTTTCCGGACGTAACCAAACCAAGCACTACGGCTTCGTAGATTCTTAAATTTCCATGCCTTAATTACGCCTGTCAGGACGTCAATAATGCTGAAAACTAGCAGTAAATCAAGGTATTTCACCTCCCCGAAAAGATATGTTCTTGCGATCTGTAAGCTTTCAAAATTCATCCACACATGTATTCCCTCCAATTGTTATCACCTCCTTCGAGGCAAAATAAAAACACCTCTGGGGTGTTGATCAGTTTGCGGCGCCGCCTAAATCCACACTGACAGGCTGTTTTGTCATCGGATAGGTTAAGCCGGTTATTTGTTTATATTGATCTTCTGTAATTCTTCCCCATTCAACAAAACGGGCCACGTCTGCATTACTGTAATACTGCGGCCCCCACCCGTAGATGGTTTTTACGCTTGTAAACCAATCCATCATACCCCTTTCCCTCCCTCCGCCAGCATTAGATAAAGATTGGCTATCATTTGCGCTTGTGACTCGGCCAGGCTCTGCGCTTCCGCAAGCTGCGTTGTGATAGCTGCGTTCTGAGCTTTCAATTCATCGACGGGAGAAGGTACCCGTCCGCCTTCAATTTGCTTTTCCAGGGCTTCTTTCTCTTCCTGGGTGGCCGCCTCCGTCCATATCTTCTCAGCTGGATGATACATCGGCTTTATGAAAGACGGAGGCTGGACGGTTGTACAATTCTCAGGGATTGTATAGTTACCTTCTTCGTCAGGCTCAATCGGAACGGGTTTGGTCAAAATGAAATTTTCATCGTACTCATAAACCTGAATCATGCTGTTCCTCCTTCCTGAAAGCCCACAATCACATCAAGGTAATAGCCTCCGCCCATCTTACTCGAGTCCGCCGGGTCCGGGTATTTTATTTTCAAATCCCCATCATCATAAATGATCAAATTGGCTGTGCCGCCTGTACCACTTAACGGCACTGTTATAACGGAACCGCCAGCGGGCGCATATGCCGCGGGGATGGAGCCGAATATGATTTCGGCGTCTGTTTTCACATGCCCCCGTAAGATTAAAAATGCCCCCCACTTTGCATACATCGGTGTCCGCGTCCCTGCGCTGGCTCCGTTCTTCAGCATGATGTTGGCATAGGTGGCAGATCCGTTCCATGTCTTCCGTTCAGCTTTAGAAATATGTCGTTCTTGGTTGTAATTATGGGCCGTGAACTGACGTAATAATTCTTCCAGTTCATCTTTAAAACCCGCTGTGAATAACTTTGATAATTCTTCCAATGTATCTTTGAAAGGTTTGGTAACATGAATGTCCGTATTATTGGCGTGAGTGTTTACCTTCTCTTGCGCCCCGCTTTCTGTTTCTTTACTGTCCCAAGCCTTCCGATCTGCTGCAGAAACATGCTTTTCTTGATCGTTCGCATGGGCGTCTACTTTCTTTTGCGCGCCGGAGGGAGTTTCCTTGGCATTCCAAGCCTCCCGTTCAGCTACAGAAACATGCTTTTCTTGATCGTTCACATGTTTAGTTGTGTAAGCCTTGGCGTTTTCCTCTGCCGCATCCGCTTTCTCCTGCGCTCCCTTTTTCGTTTCAATGGCTTCCAGATCGGCAAATTTCTTCTGTAATTCCTCGACGGTCCGGCTGATCTCTTCGACGGTATGGTTTATCCCGTCTTTCAGCGTTTCAAAATCGTCAATGTAATAGTCAGCTGTTGGAATGATGTTCTGATCTTCCAACGTTTTGGCGATAGAGAAAGTAAAAAATGAAGTCGCTAGCGCCTGCCCATTTGCATAGTAAAGTTTGATTTCAGCCTTTACCGTTCCATAATGTTTAAGCTCTTCATCTGAAAGCATATATTCCGCATGCCCGTTCACCTTGTCGGTGATGGCAATGCTCTTTTTGTAAAATGACCCATCTTCATACAATAGAACGATTTTCGCGTCTACGGCAGACAGAGGCAACGACGTGCCATCCTTTGTAAAAGAAAAAGACAGCTTCGCGCTGCCCGTGTCCTGCGTCATGAATTGGATGTTCGTGGTTCGCCCGTTTGTCCGGTTCGCATTGATGTCAAATGCGACGCCCCCCGTTTTGTACATTCCTTTTCCTCCTTAGTGCTGCGGCGTAACAATCATTTGAGCTACACCGTACCCTTTTTCCGCATCATACGGAGACTTGATTCTCATAACGGTTCCATAACCACCGCTTTCTGCTTTAGTCGCGATTCCGCTAATTGCTGATACGCTATCCCCTACAGCCACTGTTTCGTCAATCCTAACAAAGACTTGACCGATCAGACCGATGACATGCCATTCGTCCCGAGAATCACGCGGCACATATTCGAGAGAAGGGTCGTAGTCCGGATTAAGTTTAGGGAGACGGATTTCTTCGCCGCCACGGAAAACTGTCTCGTAGACCAACCCGCCGAATTCATTTCTTTCGTACTGCTCGTTCCAATAGAACGCAGCACCGCCGAGCACCACGCCCGCAGTTTCCGAAACAACTCCGAGAATCTTGTCCCCTTTTTCCGCTTTTCGAATCTTTTCGCCTTCTAGCGCAACGAGATAACTAGAATCAATTTTCTTGCCGTCAGCAGACTCAAAATATTCCGCGAAGTCTTTGAAATCTGAGACGCTCTCCACTCGTCCTGTGCCGCGAATATGGCCGCCAGTCGAATCGAGTTCCCATCTCGTATTTTTTGTTGAGGCACTTCCAGTCCCATAACCGCCCCTAACACTGTATCCGTTATCGTTGATAACCCCCTGAGCTGCAAGAATAGCCCTTGAGTTGCCGTCACCTTTTGTGTGGCAGTTATTGACGGCTATTAGCGCTTGACGCGACCCCTCAGTTGTTGAGCCGCCCCGGACACCCAACAGAACATTGGCCGGGCCTTTTGCGATGTTGTCACCTGTACTGCCTAAAATGGCACTCGCTTCATGCAGTGCAGATCCGGAAGTGTTACCGCCCATAAAGCCGCCTTTTACTCTTGTCGGGATAGTGCTGTACTCTCTCCCGGCCAATTGAGCAGATATCTTATACCCGGCTGCTTCTACACCTACAATGGTTGTTTGATTATTCGGCGAACCAATTCCGACGGTTCCGTTTTTACCTATAATCGTTCCATTCATAATGCTTGAATGATAAACCCCGCCACCTAAACCGAAAGCTGCAGGAGCCGAGTTGTAAATATCAAAATTTGAGATCTTCACGTAATCAGCTTTTTGTGGGCCTCCGTACACTCGAATATCATGAGAAGCCTTTCTGAACCCTCTCATTTTAATTCCGTTTACGGTGATATTTCTGCAGCGATACTGAAAGGCTATCACCGGACTGTTTTTATAATCGTAATTGGGATTTCCGATTGCGGTAAAATTGACAATCTGCACGTTCTTATATGCGGATACAACAAGAGCACGCGGGGTAATTCCCTCATACAGATCATTAAAAACCGGTTCTATTGCGGTACAGTCCGTTAACGTCACATCATAAGCTGTAGTACTCTCAGGATCATCTGCTTTATGGTGGCCGATATGCCGCAAATCATAAGCCCGCACGTCCCGATATGAAACGTGGCCGAGGATATGAACATTTTGGGAAGCCGGCCATTCGGTATGCGCCTTAACTTCAACGCCGCGGATGTTTCCTTCTGTATAGTTGTTGAGCAGCCATACATGCTTAGAACCGTCATCAATCTCAATGCCGTTAGAGTTAGCCTTCCCCGCAGCATGTGCGATGCCTGTTGGATTTGTGCAATGGCAGTTTGATATGAAAATATATTCACTGTAATGGGTTGTTATCCCGTCATCCCCATACCCTGAGTTAACGCAGCCGTCAATCCATACATATCTGCAGCCGTCTTTTGTATACTCGGTATCTGGCAGATGGTCATACGTTGGCGCTGTTATATCAATGCCGTGAAGTGCGGGGTTAATGTTTTCTATACTTTTAATCCAGATGAATTTTGAATTCGCAAAGGCAACGCATGTGGAATGCTGCCCGCCTGTCGCCCTTAAACCACCCTGCCGTTCTTGATTCCAGTCTGTTGAGAATCCTTCAATGTGAATGTTTCGATTCCCTTTTTCGTAGTCCGCATTCGTAATGACCCATTCTGAGGCTGGTGTCTCATCATTCAAAATTAAGAATGTAACGCCGATTCCCTGACCGACGAGACGAACCCAGGAAGGGATTTTCAAACCTTTCACGACGTAAATGCCAGCTGACATAACCACCTGCACCTTACCGGTTCCGAATGCCTTCTTAAATGCCTCCGTGCTGTCCGTTTTTCCCGTCGGGTCAGCCCCGAAGTCATCAACGTTTACAACGCGTTTGATTTTCCTGTCAAGCTTGCTGAATTCCCTATCGAGCCTGTCTTTCAATGTTGCGGCAATTTCCCCATCCGTCGTTACGCGGGAATCCACGACTTCTTTCACGTCTTTACCGTCATGATTCAGTACAAGGTTAGTAAATCGCGCAAACAGATTTTTCAAACGGTTTTCGACGGTGTACCCATCATGTGTAATCTGTGAAGAATCATGAACGGCAATTCCTGCTCGGTGCCTTTTAAGATCATCATCAATTTTATTTATTCCATTTTCTATAGTTTCCATGTCATCCCTTATTTGAGATGTATACCGGGCATTTCGGGTGGTATCATAGTCTTTGGTAAGCCTGACCAATTTAGAACACTCCTTTCAACTAAAACGAAAAGCACCCCAATAGAGGTGCTTTAAATCATCATTCTTAATTTCTGAACATAACGTTTTTGATCTTTCAATCGTTTTTCTTGCTCCATGCGGATATCCTGGATATCTTTACGGAAGTTAGCAAAGTTCAATGTTGGCTTTGCATATGGATTTAACGGCTTGTATTGAATGGAAAGCAGCCTGACATCATCTTCATAAGTCACACCGTATGCTGTATCAGCCAGCACATGAAGTGTGTCTCCCTTCCAAAAATCATCTTGTATTTCAAGAAGCTTCGGCTCATAGATGTATTCATAATCCACTTCGATTTCCATCTTCGGGTAAGGATTCACGTATTTTTTAAGCGCCGTCATCATGCTGGACTCTTTTTTATAACGCTCGTTGCGTAGTGGCTCAGCCCACCGCGGCATGCCATCAAGCAGGAACTTATTTTCGTCAGGGTGCTTGTAAAGGACTGGATCAAAGACGTACTCCGTTTTTTTGCTGTCGGTGCTGCTGTTTTCCTTAATCGCACCGAATCCCCGCGCCCGGGTAGAGCAGCCTTCTGTCGATGTTTTAATTTTAATACCGGGCATATTATAACGAGAGTCGAGAGTGTGATTGATACGCTTTCCCATCTTTTTATAGATGTAAATCTTGTAATTATCTACATCCAGTTCTACACCGTAGTCTTCCACAATTTCGCTTATCAGCTCGTTCGCAAACTTGTCACCAAAATTCTCCTGCTCTACACTTTCAAATTCACTTTCCTTGTCTTTGAAAATATAAGAGAATTTCGTCCCCTTCAATGTGAAATCAAGCATTTTTCGTACAGTCAGTGTGCCGCTGATCGTCTCTTCTACATAATGGTTGTTCAAAACGGCAACGAAAACATGGCTTGCAGAAACTTTCTTGCTGAGTGTTTTTTCCTGATCGACCTCAACCATCGTAATAAAGTATTTTTGATGGTTGAATTTTTTTTCGTCCAAATAAAGGATATTGTCATTTATGAGCAAATCATATTCAATGCCATTATCAGCAGTCCGAGTGATCGTAAACTCAATATCTTTTTTTCCGGTGGTGTCATCTAATAGATCCGGATCGGCACCAATGACTTCGACCACTTGATTTCCGTCTTGGCTGGAAACATGCAACTGAGGGAAGTAAACGTCTTTTGGCAAGTTTTGATTCAGCGTAATGTCTTTACCATCATATTCTTTACTTGGTATATCCGGCTCAGAATCTGGTGTGCCTGGATTACTCGGTTCGTCTGGTACTCCTTCTGATGTATCATATTTCGTTAATTTATAGGTGAAAATGAGGCTGTTCAATTTTGTTGCGTAATTTGGGTCGGTAGCATACCCGGCTTTGACGAGAGCCGCAGTTGCTTTCTGATAATCTGTTTCCCCGACGACAGCTTTATAATGGTTTTTGTCCCAACTAAGGCCATTCAAGTACAGGTTCGCCAAGTCTTGTATAAATTCTTTCCATGAAGGGTACTTCCTGAATTTAGCCGGAACTTGTACGTTTTCTCCGTTGATAACTTCCCATGTTTGCATAATGACATACTGACCGTTGTATTCGCCCTTCATACCGAAAAGGTTATGTCCTTTTGTCGCCAATTCACTTGTGCCCCACGCGCTTTCTAAGCATCCTTGCGCAATGATCAATGATGCGAGAATACGGTGCTTTTTATATATTTGCTGGGCATCGCCGGCAATCTCTTTAATAAAATCTGTATTCGCCATATAAACCGCCTGCCTTACAAGTAATAGAGCCGGGTGTCAAATTCTATGACAAAATCATCAGTATTCTGAACTTCAAACTCATTCCAGCCAATTTCGAGATTCGGCAGACGTCCAGACGTTTTTATTGGTTTATTATTGAGCAGCGCGTACTGCTTTAAAAATGATACCTGCTGTGACTTCTTCAACTCCTGTTCAATCGTTAATTTCTCGCCATTGGTATGATTGATTAGTGTTACATTCTTCCCCTTGGCGTTCAATAGGACGTTATATGCATGATCAAGAGGATTGATTTGGACGTCTCCAGAATTAAAGACCGAGAAACGTTTCTGATTCTTAAAATAATAGGCCAGGTTGTCATCTGATTGCAGGTTCATACCGATGTTCCAGTTCTCTCCTGACTGAGTCTGTGCTGTTTTGGTTGAATGTTTAGATTCTGCCATCCCGGTAATATTGGTAAACTCGACTGAAAAAACAGCATGTGTTTTCTCCTTTTCTTTGGGAATGCTGAAATTCCCATCACACGTGACAAGGAAACGGCGATTCGGCCATAAGTCAGTAGAAATATAATAGGCAAATGGCTTCACCAATAAAGCATAGAGCTGATGCCTAAGCATATAAAAATTATTGTGAATTTTCGAATTCAAATATATTTCTACAGTGACCTTCCTTGATGAATAGGTCACATCACGTGGATGCTGTGCTGAGATAACACCATGACGCCGCGGGATCGTGATTGTTTCCCGATTGATAGCCGGCGCCTCCGCCAAAAAACTCAACACTTCAAATTGAGGGAGCAAGCTGTCAAGGCTCTGCTCCCCCAATCCGTTATCAAAATCCAAATATAGTTTTACCAAGCCGGCTTACCCCCGTTTCTATATTGTTTTCTTCTATATCGGTCAGCACTCGTTTGGTCTACTCGGGCACCGTCAATATAGGTATTGTTATCTTTTAAGACCAGTTGTTGCAGTAGCTGAATGTTCTGCTGGAGAGCGTCGATCTGCTGCCCCATCATACTGATTTGCCTTTCTTGATTTTCCACGACCCGAGTCATATCAATATTGACGCTTTTATCATTTTCATGCTGTGCCGCGGATGCTTTTTGAAGCAATAGTAAAGCCTTCGAGATCATCCCTTCCTGCAGAGAAGGCAGGACGCCAAGCTCACGCCCAACACGCGCCCACAACCCGATGTTCCTTTCGCGGTATGCCGGATCTTTCGTAATGGTGGTTTCATCGTACCCTCGTTCGTTGAGGACGGCGAGCTTGGAGCCGCCGCGCCCCGGAGAAGTACCGCCCTTTGCATACCCTACGTACGGGCCGCCGCGCGCCATTGATTTCAAGCCGGGATGATTGGATATATCACCATATCGCCCTTTGATGTAATTAATGGCCGCCAGAATGTTGTCCACCGGATTAAGTATGTTGTTATGACCCGGAAATGCGTTAGAGGAAAACGTACTCGGAATGGTCTGCATTAACCCCCTTGACGGATTTCCTGCTCTTGCATTGGAATCTGTAAGGTTAATGGCATTCGGATTTCCTCCTGACTCTTTCATGGCAATCGTGATTAAGCCGGGAACCCATGAAAACGGGACACCAGCGATGCCGACCGCTTCTGATACCCATTTTTGGACCTGGGCAGACCCGGTTGCGCCTTTATAGGCATCGGCCGTAAAAAATCCCACATCCGGCAAGACCCCTTTTAAGAATTGAAGGGCACCGCTTTTTAGCGTTTTGAGAATACCAGTCCCTAATCCATCTATGCCGGTTCCTGTTTTAAACGGGATCATACCTTTGAAAATGCTGCTGATTATCTTTTTCGGCCCTTTCATAATCATTTCCATAGCGTTAGAAGCGACATCCTTCGTTTTGCCAATGACATTCTTCCCGACAGAGACAGCGCCTTTCACCAGATTTTTTGATCCCTCAAACGCATTTTTGAAGAAGTTTCCGACCCCATTTGCATAACCGGGCAGCCCTGTGGAAGCTGCTTCTTTCGACTGAGCGTGCGGAAGAACAGACGTACCACGCGGAAGATCCCACACTTGCGGGCCGCCCATTCCGACAATGTAAGTGCCGATACCGGGCGTGTGAGCAAGCTCCCACCCTTCTTCCCCGACTAATGCCCGGCCGCCGGGATGGAAGTCTGTTCCTTTGGCATAGGCTAATCCCGGTGCAATTTGCATTGTGGAAGACTGGCGACTGTCGTATCCTGCTGGTTTCCACTCTGGAATTGTAGGCGCGTGAACAAATTTTAAAAATGCATTTATCCCATCAGTAATAGCATTTACTTTGGTTGCCAAGTCAACTTTGAATAGATCCCATTTCCCGAGCACTTCTCCTGTTTCCCAATCAACTTGACTAATATGGCCTTCAGCTTGCTTTTTCGCTTCTCTTACAACACCTTTATGAGTTTCCTCTGCTTCATTAATTGTCTTTTTCGCCTGGCTCTTTGCGTTTTTAACGGTTTTATCGTGTTCTTTCTTAGAAATTGAACGTTTCACATAATACTGTTCATCAGCGGCATCAATAACGGCATCACGTTGCTTCTCAGCTGCTTTTATTGTTTTATCTTTTGCCTTGTTACTGTCTTTTACTACAGCCGCCGCTTGTTTAGCAGAAAGATTAGACGTTTCTTCTTTTAATTTTTTGGAGATTTTGGTTTGCTCGTTCTTGCTGCGTGAGAGTGCAGTCTCCATTTCAGCAAGCATTTTGCCTTGAATTTCAGCAATTTCTTTATTCTCTTTTTCCGTGGTTTTTCGATTTTCACGGGCGGCGGTCCTATAAATTTCATCTACTCGATCAACATACTTTTGGATCTTCTTTTGTTTTTTCTCGTTATAAGCATCAATTTTGCCAATGATTTTATTTTCTTCTTTATCAGACATCCCTTTATTAGAAGCATAAAATTCTTTTAGCACTTTAGTTGCATTGGTCGCGCTGGTTTTGTATCCATTTTTCAAAGAATCTCCCATGTCTTTAAAGCGCTTTGACATGTCATCTGCGATATCGTTCGTGATGGTAGCATTGGTCGCGCGGAGTGTGTTCAGCTTGGCGGTAACCTCAATGTTCATATCTTCATAGGCGTTGACGGCTTTTGCTGTGGATTTTGATACACCGTCTCCAAATTCAATTGTTGCCGGGAGCACTCGTTTCTTTAAATTGTCGTAATACTTAAACCCGGCATCACCTAAAAGAGTTACCCCCGTAATAAGCGCGCCGACTGGTCCGCCTAACAATCCAAGTCCGCCACGTAAAAGACCGACAACAGCAGTGCCTTTTTTAAATATGTTAAACAGGCCGAAACCGCTTTTAGCGAGCTGCATAAATCCGCCCGCCCCTTTTACGGCATTTAATCCGGTTTTGATAATTCCGGCACCGAACTTTAACAGCTCAGGAGCAAAAGTAAGAACGAGTCCGGCAATTGTTCCGATTGGACCGCCGAAAAGAGTTAGACCAGTACCGGCCACACGGGAAGCGCCGCCAAGTCCGCGCATCGCTTTTGAGCTTCTATTTGTCGATTGCTCCAGTCGGCCCACTCGTGTTGCTGCCACGGCGTTTGTTTGGTTGAGCCTTTCCATTCGGGTGGCTGCTACCGTTGCCGCAGTGGAAGTTGTCGCAATGCCAGCTGCCGCTGTTCGGGATGCAGCGCCTGCCGCAACGGCTTCAGTCGTATAAACGCCGAGACTTGCCGATGCCCGATTGACGTTACCGGTTAAATATCCCCCCGCCGTGCGGAGCATGTTCCATCCTGCTGCGATCCTCGGTAATGCCCCGATTAACAGCAAGGCAGCCCCGCCAAAAAGAGAAAATACTGTTACAGCTCCGGCCGTAATAGCAATTGTGCTTGCGACGGAGTTCGGTAAGGCGTCGAACCATGTCACTAATGAAGTCAGGCCGTCAGTAGCAGCTCTGATGATCGGTATAAACTGGTTTCCCATGGTGATGACGGCGTTGTTTGTTGCAGATTTCAGATATTCTACAGATCCGGCCAGGTTGTCCATCTGCGTGTCAGCCACTTTTTCAGCAATACCGCCGCTGTTTTCTATTTCCTTTGTGAATTCTTCCAGCTTATCTTTACCTGCATGCATGAGCGTGATAAATCCAGATATAGCATGTTGTCCGGCCAGCTGTTTAGCGATCCGGATCTGTTCTGTTTCGGTATAATTTTTTGTTTTTTCTGTGATCTGTCCCATGATGTCGGCCAGCGGGCGCATCTTTCCGGTAGAGTCTGTCACTTTTAAACCCAATTCTTCAATAGCCGAAGCCGCAGGTTTAGGCGGAGCCGCTAAACGGGTAAGCGTCGAGCGAAGTGCTGTACCTGCCATGTCTGCCTTTATTCCGCTGTTTGCCAGAATACCGGTTGCCGCGGCCAACTCTTCCATACTGAGACCTGCTGTTTTAGCAGCCGGAGCCGCATATTTCATCGTTTGACCAATCTCCTGCAAAGTGGCATTGGAGTTCGTGAACGTATACGTCATTGCATCGGCAACACGGTTTGTGTCCTCTGCCTTAATATGAAATTCGGTTAAGATGTCAGAAACGATATCAGCCGTTACGCCGAGGTCAGTTTGTCCGGCGGCTGCCGTCGCAAGCAAGCCGGGCATAGCGCCGATAATTTGGTTCGTCTTATAGCCGGCCATCGCTAAATACTGCATGCCTTCGGCTACTTGCCCATCCGTATACTGTGTGACGGCGCCAAGATGACGGGCTGTTTCTGTTAATGATGCCAATTGATCGTTTGTTGCGTTCGCCAAGGCGGCGACACGGCTCATATCTTTCTCGAAGCTCGCTGCGGCCTTAACGGTTGCACCGATCCCAAGCGCTCCAGCGGCACCAATTCCCGCTAATGCCTTTCCTGTGGCTGTTGCAGATTTATAAACAGCGTTTAGCTCTTCTGATACATCCTTTGAATCCTTTTTAAAAACAGAAAAAATTCCTGCAGCCCGACTGCTGCTGTCTGACATGGTCTGAAACTCTTTGCTGACTTTATTCAGCTCTTTGCCGAGATTCTCATGAACCGCAATAGCATCATTCAAACGCCGCGCCTGAATCTGTGTCTCTCGGTTGTCTTTTCCTTTTTGTCTGACCAGTTCTTCATACCGCTGACGGTGCTCCTGGACCAACCGGCCTTGAATCTTATACTTATTACTCAAGCCCTCCATCTGCGATTGCAGGAGCTTTGATTGATCGCCAGCATTTTTATAAATGCTTCCGGCTGCCTTCATTTCTGAATTTGCCAGGCGCATCTGCCTTTTTAAGCCTTCAATGCCCCGGTTAAATCCTGTATCATCAAGACCGACCTTAACGACCATATTTCCTATTGGTTGAGCCATATGTATCCACCCCGCTTTCCTGGCAAAAATTCAACAAAAAAGACAGGCTATAAGCCCGTCTAAAAGAAAACATCTTCAAATTTCACTTCTTCTGGTTTATTGCTTTCGGTCAATATCTCTAAATAGTGATATATGTCCATCTCGTCAATCGCGCTCATACTCCACCCTTGTTGTAGGAGAGTAGCGTAAATTTCATTTATCTGCTCTATTCCGCGCTCGTAGGTGTATTCTTCTCCGTCTGTTCCGGCAAAAAATCCTGATCAGCAGCCTCAATTTCTTTATAGCCGGCAATTTCCGAGAGAATGCGGCTTACTTCCTTAGCCACTTCAAAAGATTCCAGCCCCTCAAATAATTGATCGTAAGTAAATTGGTTCCGGAATACCCCTACGATAAATTGCAGCTGTTTTTCAAGAATCTTGATGCTTTCCTCCAAATTTTCTGCTGTTTTTTCGGCTTCTGCGTTCAACCGTAATGCTTCAATAAGTGTTTTCGTATTTGTCCGAGGTGCAATAAATGTTTTCAATTTCTTTTCATCTTCGAACCATAGTTTGATTGAGATATGTTTTTGAGCCATGTCGACTCCTCCTTTTAATTGTTATAGAAATAAAAAAGGAAGCACTCTGCTTCCCTTTTTAAGCGCCAAGATCAGTGCTTTTACTTGCCTTGGGTTCATCGTTAGATGAAGTGTAGGCGTTGCCGTATACCTTTTCATAAAACTTGTCTAAGTCGAAATTAGGCGCGTCTTCATCTGCGATGATTTTATACACATCATCCTGCTCTCTTTCAAGAAACTCCGCGGACAATTTAGAGGTCTGGAAGTCTATTTTTTCTTTTTTTGTGCTCCAGTCATCATCAGGCAAAGTGAATCGGCCTTGAACTAAGCCTACATGACGTTTTTTTCCGTTTGCTTTGACACCAAAGAAGGTAATCGCGATCCAAGGCGGAGTAACGTTTTTCTTGAAAAGATATAGACCGTCTTTGGTTTCCTCTATCCCAAATAAATTGACAAGGTGTTCCGGCGGTACGTCTCGCATTTCTAAGTCGAGTTTCGTTGAGCCAGTCGAGACAGCTAAATCAGCTACTTTGTTATCTGCATACTGTTTTTCTGTAGATGAATCGGTTGCCATCTTTGCGTTGATAACATGTGGATAATCAATGATCTTGCTGGCGATCCACAAGCCTTTTTCTTTTACTAACGGTGAATACTTGACGCCTTCCAATCCCACCATAGAACTGTATTCAGGCATAATAAAACCTCCAATTATAGTAAAATATTGGCCTCAAACCGATATCCTTTCCGGATGAGGCGCTCAGATTGTAAAAATTCATTAAAAGGACCATAAGCCTGGAAATCAAAAGTTCCCATTACATCAACGACAGCAGCCATTACGGATTCACAAGACTGATTGTGGTACACATCAATCTGATATAGCGTGCTGTCCTGGATGGGCTTACCGTCTGCCCATTTGGTTGTTCGATAATCTAATTCTTGTACGACAATATAAGGTGGCTGGCTTTTTATTCCTTCCGGCACTGCCAATTCATAGATATTGCCGGGGTCAACCAATGATAAAAGCGCCGGATGAGCTTCCAGCGCTTCAAATAAACTGTTTTTCAATTGTGCAGCCCGTTCGATAAGATTCACAGCTTGTATCCCGCCTTTATGACTTTTTCCATTGCATCAAGCATCTTGCCATTCGCCTTTAGCATACTCCGGTGAATAAATGGATTGGCAGCTTGATGGAGCGTGCCGAATTCCGGCAAGTGAACACGGAATTTTGTATCTTTTGTAGGGCCTACAACTGCGTATATCTCTCCGTCTTCGTCCCGCCTGATACGGCTGCCGACTATAATATCATCGTCAATGTGCGGATGACTTCCGCCAATGGAAGAGCGTGGAGCTTCCTCGTTAATTTCCGCAGCCAAAACAGCCCCTCCGGCTTTCACTACTGCTTTATGAATCTTTTCATCCTTACGGGCCAGATCAGCAAAAGTAGATTCAAGCTCTCTAAACCCTTTCAATTCCAATTCAAAGTTCATCAGCTCACCACATTTGCTTTAATTGTAATGAAGTGCCGACGCGAATAGTTAGGCAAGATCGACTCTATTTCATAAGCCTTTTCACGAAAGATGATTCGCATATGCTCGTCTATGTCTTCACGATGACGTATTGTAAATTCCACTGTCTTTTCTTTTTGGATCGCAGCCGCAGCATAATATTCCCGGCCCTTTAAGCCCTCCGCCTTTGCCCAGCATTCAATAACTGTTTCCCAGCTATCATTTCCCTCCACAGGCAGACGGCCACCGGGCTTCTTTTTTTGAAATTGAATGCGATACCGCATATCATTTAGCATTGGCCTTCACCTCTGGAACCGTGTATTTCAACTGATTGATCATCATAGTCAGCACCCCATCAAGATTGGATGTCGTGCCGGCAATCTCCCGGTTCTCATACCAATGCGTCACAAAAGCTTTTACACACATAGCTGCTCGTGCTGAGTTATTCGGAAATGTAAGGCCAGTAGCACCTGTTATATGTTCCTTTGCTGATGCGATAAAGTCTAGAATTAAATCATCCTCCTGATCGCCATCGACCCGGAGGAATTTTTTCACTTTCTCTAATTCTATTTTTTCTGCTTCTGTCATCTGACTTCATCAGCCTTTCATTCTGCTGGAGTGGTCGGTTTCAGCTCATCAATTTGTTTTTGCATACCATCAAGTAAAGCTTTTACTTCACTGTTCAGATGCTCCAACATGATGCTGCCAGTCCCAACGTTTTTGCTGCGAACTGATTTTTCGGCCAGCATTTCATGTGCAATGCTACCCTCTTCAATGACTGCCGGTTCGCCTTGGGGTCCTGGAGGTCCTGGTTCACCTTGGGGTCCTGGTTCACCCGGATCACCCTTTAGGCCTTTTACGTAGAGAGGATTTTCTTCGCTGTTATCAGCAACCGAAATGTCAGTGATCGGTACTCCTTTACCGTTGTCCCTCGCAGAAGTTAATACACCGTTACTTTCGTTCAGAATATTGTCTAATTTCGCCATGTCGATCAATCCTTTCAATTTTTATTTTTACTTTCCAAGATCAGCAGACTGTTCAGGCGTTTCTACCTTTGCGTCTTCCCCGACGACAAGATCAGTGACAATGACGGCTGCTTCCGGATCTACCACTTTTCCGTCAAATCGTTCAATGCCGCGGAAATATGTCTGATCCGTAAGAAAAGCGTCTCCGCCCACGTCAGTTGATTTGATTTCGAATTTTTGACGGTCAAACATGAAATATGCACTTTCAAAATCACCGAAAAGAATATGAGTCTTTTGTGTCTTGTCGTCAGTTACAATTTCGTCATAAACCTCAACCGGACGTCCGAACAAAAGGAAGCTGTCTTCGTCCCTAGGATCTTGAGCTAAGATGCCTCTGCCGTTTTTATCTTCAATATTTGCCAGAGTTTCAAACGCTTCAGTATTCATAACCCACTTTGCATTTTTACGATATCCGCGTTTAATCTGGTTTTTAACCTTGCGTAGAAATTTGATCGTAATTACAGATGGCGCTTTAAGCGTTTTGTATTTGCCGCTGGTAATGATGCCTTCAACATTCGTCTCCCCACCTTTTCCATAAAAGACTTCATCATTTTCTGTCACTACAGCGGATTCAGAGAGCCAGTCTACGATTTCACGAACAAAGTTTACAAAAGAATCATTTAATAGCTCGCTAGAAACAGGCAAAAATCCGGCGAACTTTTTAACGTTGTACCAGATTTGTTCAAATTCCATGTTTTTTAGTTCTTTAATTTGTTCTTTCTCGGCTGTATTATAGAGTTTTCCGGCTACACCTTTTCGGACTGTATAACTCCCTGATGGAGCAGTTTTAGGTACAACGCGAACCAGATTCCGAACGGAATTTAATTCCTTGATGGATTTCAAAATCTCTTTTGAAATATCGTCCGGAACAGTATACCCGCCGTCTTTATCACTTCCAGAAGACAACGAGCGATTTTCTTTCAGAACACGCTGCATCATGCTTCTTTCTTCTTCTCCAAGGTCATGACTGCGTCCGGTCAACACTTTAAACCAAGCATCCCGGTATTCTTTTGTAGCTGTTAAGATATCGCGCTGTTCCGGTTCCTCATCAGGTTTTCGTTCAAGTTCCGGTACAAAGTTTCGCTCTTCACCCAAAGCCGGCAGTTCCAAGCCGCGTTCTTCCGACATCAGTTCGATTTGTCTTTGCAGCGCCTTCGCTTCATCAAGCATGCTGCGGGCTTCTTCGGACTTTCCTTCATTCAAAAGATTGGATGCCTCTTGTTTTTTCTGTGTGAATTTTTGTCTTAATTCACGTTCTTTTTTTGTCATTGCTACTGTCATTCAGGTATCCTCCTTATATTTGAACATAAAAAATAGACCTACAATGTGAGGTCTAAAAGTTCAAGTTCCATTTTCATTTTTTCAATTGGGGCAGTCCGCATTTCTTTTAACTGCTCCACTTTTTCTAAACTGCGTTCACCAAGCACTGCCTCCGTATCGCTATAAGCGGGCGTCGTTACGAGAGAAATGTCAAAGATACGTTCGATATTATTGATACGGCGTTCATAAATGTCCTCTTCATCATTATGGCGCCATTCGTCTGGATCTCCTTGACTGTAATCCAAAGAAAAAACAAAGGAGCATTGATTGATGACTACGCTTCTGATATTCTCCATTAAATCCTTAGCGTACGTCGTCTCTGTGGGGATAAAACGGAATTTCAGACCGATAGCGTCTACTTCCAGTTCAAGCCTCCCGGTTTCACCAGAAACCGTATTTCTCGCTAACGGATAATCCTGACGGTGGTTAAAAAGCGCCACAACATTAGAAAAATCTGTAGAATCTAAAGCGTTTCGGCTGATGATTTCTTTAAACCATCCTCCCAAGCGCTCTGACCACTTTTCGAACTTCAAGGCATATCCCTCTATATAATCCCTTTTCTCTTTTCCTTCATCACCGGCAGCCCTCATCTCAATCTTTGTCGTCAGGTGCCGTATTTCCTTGTTCATTTTTGTTTTCACCCCCTTTAGCTGCTTTTGCTTTATTCATTTGATATTGCTCAAGCGTATCAAGGAATGTGTAATTGAGAGAGACTAGATGGCGGTCGCCGTGCTCTATCGCATTCTTCTCTTCAAAAGCACGAATTTCATTTATATTTAATGCACTGATCCGTTCCATAATTTCATAATATTCCGCCCTAGATTTCGCATCGCCGCGCAGCTCGCTGTTCACATTGAATTTGATATAGAATCCATCTTTAACTTCTTCATCAGTAAAGAGCTTCGTAATAATCTCCTGTTCAAAAGAAACCAGCCACGGTTGCAGTGTATTTTTTACGTATTCAATTGATTGGTGTTCAATATTATTGAAAGTTGCCCGGTCCAACTCATTGATTTTGTGCAATGGAACTTTAAAAATAGATGCGATTTGTGCCTTATTAAATTTCATTGACTCCACAAACTGAGCTTCTTGCAACGGCATAGATATTGATTCATAAGAAAGGCCAGCATCAATAATTGCGATGTTGCGGCCCGCATTGACTTTTTCCCATTCATCTCTAGCCCGATTTTTTGCATCTTCATCAATTAATGTCGGAACTTTCAATATTCCTCGGGGGGTAGCATCATTTTTATATAATTTCGCATTGAATTTGGTTGCAGCAGACTGCGCTCCGATATGTTCCCGTATGACACCTATCGGGCTTTTGCCGTTAATTCCGTCTTCTGTCATACCCTTGAAATGCAAAACCTCATCTGCGTACAATTCAACACTTTTAGAATTAATGACAGTTTCATACCACAGCATACCCGTGTTCGGGTTCACATAGGCTTGTGTATTGGCAGGGTTTAATGGCAATAGAGCTGTAATAAAACCATTCCGATCTGTTTTTATATAAGAATAGGCATTCCCCCATGTACAGGCATGGGTCATCATGAGTTTTTTCCAAGTAAAAGCCGTCATGTATTGATTCGGCTTAATATAAAGCAATTGGGCAACAGGATGATCCATACTGCTTATAATATTTCCTTGCTTTTTTTTGAATGTATGGACTGAAAGCTTAGCAATGTCATCAGACAATACATTCACACATGAATAGACATCAGGATGAATTAAGGCGGTTGACTCGCTCACACGTTCACCGCTGGCCGTCTTTGAGCCGCCGAACATATCAATGATCCAGTCAGGAGGGTTCGCAAGATTCCAAGTCTCTGATTCATTTGATCTTTTTGAAAACAGCCCTTCCAAAAACAATCAATCACCCCCTTTTTTTGCTAATTAACACGGCATAAAATATAAAAAAGACACCCGTCGTCAAAAGACCGATGTTTGTATGCAAGCGATATGCGGCGCACGCTATAAATGCTGCACCTGTGATGAAAAGAAAATCGTTTAACAGAAGCAGCAAGAATGCGAATATTTTTTTCACGATTACACCGCCCTTAGAAAGAGAATGACGCTGATTTGATATATGAGTTCAGGTCTACTTCATTATCAGTTTGAGAAGCTCGTACATAAGCATTAATCAATGCGGCTACAGGATCAATCCGTTGTGTTGATTTGGATTTATCCAGCATGATATTCTCTTGAGCATCTACTTTGGTTACTGCGTTCCCCATCGCCCAAGTTAGCAGTGAATTTTTCGGATGAATGACTTTTTTTGATTTCACCTTAGCTCTGAAGCCTTTAGTCGGTTCCGATAGAGTAGCAACACCCTGACGAATTTCAATCATTACATACCCGTCCGCCTCCATCTGCTGAGCAAACTGCGTCGCATTGTATGGATCATATCCAATTTCTTTGATACGCCAGCCGTTTTCCTGCTCCATCTTTTTGATGTAAGCCCTGATGTAATCATAATCAACAACAGCGCCGTCAGTTGTCGTAAGCCATCCCCTATCTTTCCATGTGTCATACGGGACGTTGTCGGTTTTCATTCGCTCAAAAAAAGTATCCTCCGGCATAAAGCCGTGGCTTTCCACAGCAACCCGCCCATCATCCAAAGGAAAAACAAAAGATGCTGCAGTTAAGTCGATTGTTTTTGACAAGTCGATACCGACGTAACACTCCCTGTTTTTCAGATCCGGAGTTTTGTCAGAACCGCAGTCAGCCCAAGCCTGCATATCCATATAGCCGTTTTCTCGCATGTTTACCCAGATGTTCATGTTTTTTGTCATGAAATTTCTCATTTTCTCCGGGACAGCAAGCGCGACCTCCAATTCCCCACGTAAATAATTCAAACCGTGCTCATTGGCAGCAACAATCGGATTCGCTTTAATCCAGTTCTTTTCATCTTTGACGTCATCGCCTTTATCAAGCTCATTGACCATTACAAAATATTGCTCGTTCTGTTCGACCTTATTCGGGTCCAGTATACGAGACACGTAGTCATATTCCACACGATAAGCAGGATTATTTAATTCAAAGCCGGCCGTCGTAATAATTAACATTAATGGCTGGGCGCGGGCGGCCATACCAGAAGCCAGGACGTCATAAATTTCTGAGGTTTTATGAGCATGGTATTCGTCTATGATGCCGCATTGCGGGTTAAACCCGTCTCCGGTCTTCCCGGCATCTTTAGAAAGCGCCTCAATTTTCGACTGTGTTTTGGGGTGCTCAATTTTCCCATATGCAATCCGATATTTTTTTTCTGGCTTGTTCAAAAGGTCGCTTTGCATGATCTGCGCCTTAATTTCATTCCAACAGATTTTTGCTTGTTCAGTTTTTGTAGCCCCAATGTATACCTCGGACATATACTCATCGTTGGCCATTGTCTCATAGGAACCAACACAGGCCAGGCTCTGGGTTTTGGTGTTTTTACGGCCGACCTGCCAATATACCTTTTTAAATCGGCGGTAGCCGGTATCCTTATGCACCCATCCGTACACATTACCAAAGATGAAAATCTGAATAGGTTCAGGAACAATATTTTCACCCTGTAATGGCCCTTTCGTATGTTTAAATTGTGTCATCCAGTAAAGGAACCGACGAGCTTTTTCGTCATCAAACACATATGGGAATTCCCTTGTGCCTTCCCTACTCACATCATTTAAAAAACGCTGGCAAGCCCATATGTGTTTTTCGCATGCCACAATCTCACCCGATATCACATCGCGTGAGTAATCAAGTAGAAATTGTTTGATTGTATTCATACATTTTTAAACTCCTTTTCTGCAGCTGTTTTCTCCCGTTCTTCCTGTGTACGAGTGATAGCAAGCTTAGCCCGGGCAGACGGAGTCAGGCCGAAGTCATTAGCAGCCGATTTCATCTGATCATAATAGTTTTTTTGCCGCTTTAATAAAGGATGTTCTTCCCCTATTAACTTGATAGGATTTCCCTCTTCATCCTCGCCTTCTGTATGGACCATAATCCCGTCTTCTTCAATCACTTTTGATATAGATATATACTGAGAGTAGGCGTTGCAGTAGGCGGCCAACATGCTGATGTCCGCTTCCGTGATGATCTCGACCTCAGCCAGTAAAGCAGCAACTCGTTTGAATTCTTTTTTTCCGACTTTATCCAACCACGTAGGCGGTTTTATATTATCGGATCGCATTTTCAGCTTTTTCTCGTGCTCAGCCCGGGCGGCCAGCTCTTCCGTATTCTTTTTATTTGGGTTGCCCTGTATCAATTGAAGCGTCGCGGATTTTGCAGGCCTCGGCATGTTCTCACCTCATTTCATGTCAAAAAAATTGCATTTTTCACTTGTTTTTTTCACCAATCGTGATATGATGAAATCAACAACAAAACCAGTCGTACCAAGCCCTCTCGGCAAATTTGCTGAGGGGGCTTTCTGCTGTTTCCGGAACTTTGAAAAGCGGTGTTTGTTTGCAGAAGGGGGATCGCCGTTCTCCGTTCGTTTCCCTTCCAGAGATTTGTTAGGGGGGGAGGGTCACTTGCCCTTACTGCCGTGAGCCTTGTTGTGACAGGCGTTACACAAGCTTTCAAGGTTCTTTATGTCCAATCGTTTCGACCAATCTTTCTTTACTTCCACGATGTGATGCACCATGTCAGCCGGAGTGAAGCAATGATCTCTCAAACAATGCTGACAGAGATAATTGTCTCTTATCAAAGCAAGTTGTCTTGTTCGTTTCCATTCAGTTGATTTATAAAAACTTGTTATTGTTTTGTTTCTTGAATGTTTGTTGTAATGTTTTGTTTCTTCTTGTTGTTGTGTCTTGTGTGTATCACAGTACCGGTCACGGGTGAGACTGGAGCATCCGCGAGTAGCGCATATCCTTAGAGGCTTCAGAGGCATGAAGCCTTATCCTTTGTAACCTTTACATTCATTGTTATTCCTCCTCAATGATTTAATAGAAAGAAAACATCACTTGAGCCTTTTTTCATTTATGCTTATTGCACCTAGGTTATGGCTAATTGGTCTTACTGATCCATCTTCTCTATGAGCAACAATGTCAATATAAATCGGTTTGATCCCATACTCATCCCCAGTAAGATAAGAGAAATCTACACGGACTTTATTCTTTATTTCTTCGCCTTTATATAAAACACGCGGAACGGAAGTAATGTCATCAAGCTCAATCTGTAGCAAAGGCGTTGCTTTCGATGTCTTTAAAGGTTCTGGTTCTTTGTGATTTAGCACTCCTTCCGAGACACAACTGCCAATTATCGGCCCGCCAATATATTCAACAGCTTCTGTCTCGCCTTGAGCGGGAGAGAAAGTCTTCGCTTCTATAAACGTTTCATTAACAATGTTGGAGTCTTCAACTTCAATCATTGCAATGTCTAACCCTCCATCAAGAATTACGATGCCTGTTTTAACTGCCTTTTCAATTTCCATGCGCAATTTCTCTTTTGCTCCTCTATCAAGAGGTACATCCGTTTTAACAACTGGAATTCTCAAGTCTGTTCATCCTCCTTCATATTCTTTCTAAACTGCCCCCGCACTCAAGCCGTTAACCGCCGATTGTCTATCTTGAGATTTACCGGACGCAGTTTACAGAGAATATAAAAAGCGCCCCCTTATTAGACGGCGCTAATCTTTATAATGAATATTTAGTACATGTTTCTATTAGTGATTAATCTTGTTTTAATATTGTTCTCGGTTTAGAACCATCCCACGGAGAAACAATACCTTCCTCTTCCAACCGCTCCATAAGTGTTGCAGCATTCACATAACCGATTCTGAACCACCGTTGCAAGATAGACATAGACATTATTCCGTTTCCACATGGATCAAGCATTACCCATTGTTTTACTTCTTCGAAAGACGGTTTTCCAATGCCGCTCATATTATCCCTCCAATAGAAAAAGCGCCCTCCCGATTGGGAAAGCGCCTGCCTGTTTATTACCTATTACCATAATACCTTATCTAAAACAAAATGGTGTGCCGTTATTCTGCCATAAGTGTGCCAAAATTAACAATTGTTTAATTGGGCTTCTAATGTATCTATCAGATTTTTTTGTGCTTTTAGAACTTCTTTTTGGTGAAATAGTGTGTGCTTTATACCCGCAACAATATCATTGAAGTAACCTTGGTCAATTAGAATACGCATATTCTTAGTTTTAGCGTCTGATCTTTTATGAATGTTCACCGCTTCAAATCTTTTATGGTGATAATTATAAATAAATAGCTTCTCTTCTTGCTCATCATAACCAACTATCGGACCGCCTATATGACTAAACGCCTTCCCTCTTAGGTTTGGATGAGTAAAAGCTATTTGTTTATTCACGTACCATAACATTATTTTGTCATACTCTTTTAAAAGATTTTCAACAGCTTCTACTTGTTTTTCTCGCAAAAAATTAACAGTTTTTATATTTTTGCGAATTTCCTTTTCATCTTCCTCTAATTCTCCCAAAACTCTTTCAATATCGAGTGACATATAATTCTCCCCTTTCTAATGACATAATAGCTCATATTTTTCCATTTATCCACATTATCCACGAATTACCCATATGTTATATACTGTGCAACTGCCAGAAGTGCCGTCAGCCCTTGCCATCCGTGTTTTCAAACAATATCCCTAAAATGAATTCCACGTTTGCTTTTTGAAGAGAATCAATAAAAATATGCAAAAAAAGACTCATCTTGTTTATGAGATGAGCCTGTTATATCTTGAATTTCTTCATGGCGTTGTTCATGGCATCCTGATTGATTCCAATGTATCGAAGGGTTGTCCGCTGATCTGAGTGATTAAAAATCTCCTGCAGCATGGCAACGTCTTTTGTTTGCTTGTAAAAATGGTACCCGAATGTTTTCCTCAGCGTGTGCGTGCCTATATCATCTAAATTGACATACTCAGCAGCAGCCCTCAGAATCTTATAAGCCATCGACCGGGAAATGGGCTTGTTGATCCCTTCGCGGCTTTTGAAAAGATATTCATGATCTTCCTTCCCCTCAATATATGCTTTTAATTCCCTTTGAAGAACCGGCGTCATGTCAATTCTCTTTTTCTTTTTGGTTTTCTTCTCTATAAGATTGAAATACGGCCGCTTGGCGTCCCTTACCCTCAGTTCCAGTATATCTGATATGCGAAGCCCTGAGTTTATCCCGGTGACAAATAGCATGTGATTCCGCTCACTCTGTTTTTTTAGAAACCGTTTGATATAGAAAATGCATTCCGGATCTCTTATCGGCTGAACAAAATTCATTCCGGCGCGCCCCCGTCCTTATAGACTTCCACGCGAAGAGCAAATGCCAACCGGTAAAATGCTTTTGCTTTCGTCCGGTAGTAACTGCGCTGGCTGATTCTCATTTCTCCATAGACTTCATAATCATACATCTCTTCATTCTGCATGTAGAGCATGACAAGTATTTGCCGCTCTTTTTGAGAAAGCCGGTTAACCGCTCTTTGTATTCTCTTTAAAAACCGGTCCCTTTCAATCTCCCAATCCATGCGTTTTAATGCTGCGTCTTCGGTGGATGAATGAAATTCATTCGAAAAGCTGGGAGGGACAAGGCTATATGTTGCGGTCACTTTCGGCAAAAAATCCTCCGGCACTTGTAGCAAGTACATCCGATATTGTTCGAGCAGCTTTTCTGCTTTCATTCTCGTTGCTTCTTCGTCAATTTGAGGAATATTTAATGTCAATTGATTCATTTCTTTCCCCCCTGTGCACCTTTAATATTTGAATTAATGTATCTTGCAATCTTCATTCGTGAACGGTTAATTGTTGTTTGAACAGTTCCTTTTGCAATACCGAGCAGTGCGCTAATACGTTCATAAGAAAAACCTTCTACAATATGCAAAAGAAAAATTTCCTTTTCGCGATTCGTAAGTTTGCCGAGACAATCATTAATTATTTTCTGCTCTTCCTCCGTAACTGATCCGGTTTGCTCTGGCAGAATAGAAAAATCATTTGAGAAGACTTCCATTATCTTAGGATCAATGAACATAGTCCTTTGATATGAGGCTCTGCGATCTATTGAGCGACGTGACCCGGGTTGCCTCCCACTTTCAAGCCAGTCGATTGTCCATTCGAGATCAGAAATCATATTTCTGAGATTCTTTTTATCTCTTATACCAGCAACAGGAAGGTCGCTTTCATTTGCTTCCGCAAGTGGCTTATACATTGCTTTTGTTTGTTTTAGTGTACTTTTATAGCTGAAAAGTAAATCTCTCACAATGATCCCCCTCTTATTTACGCTTTAACGCCCCACCTTTGCCTCTTTTTAGTGTTTGCCTGTCTTGCCCCATCATTTGCCGCCAAAAGCGCTCTGATTGCTCCTGAGCGTTTTTATTGGGCTTTTCCTTCCTCTTCTTCATACCGTCCCTCCGTTCAAATAAAAAACGGACACCAACCAGAGCACAGTGATTCTGTGCAATGATCAGTGTCCGCAGGCTCTCCGTCTTGGACATATTGATTTTTGATTACTTCACGTAAAATTTTGCTGATTCAGATGTTCCAATGTAGTTCCGCTTACCGGAATCAGAATAGCAGTCAAGCTGGATGACATAGGTTCCCTTTCCGGTCTTATTCCAGATCGTTTTCACGTTGAATGATTTCAGAGGCGTTGCCGTTTTGAAGCTGCCCCGCTGTACTAAATTCGTATCAGTCAGCCCGCCGCCGCTGCGTTTCTTGTATACGCCGGCCGTGTAATAAAGTGTTTCTGCTCCTTTTTTCTCGGCTTTCCAGTCGACCGTTGAGGCGCCGGTCGTGTATGTCGCAGCATCCGTAAACACCCGGCCGCTGTACCCGGATTCATTTTGCCAGCCGGACCATTCCGCGGAAGCAGACGGCGCAACGGCCGCCGCTCCCGTAAGTAATACTGCTGATAGGATGATTGATTCAAATAGTTTTTTCATTATTGTTCCCCTTTCGTTAAACTGACCTTTTACACGGCCTTTCTTTGTTCATAAATTATTAACACTTATTTACAAGGTTATTTTTAATCTAGGACGAATTCTTTAGGTGTATCAAAAAAACTAAGGGAGTGTTGATAATGAATTTTAAAAAGTTAGTAACGACTACATTATTAACTTCAGCAATTTTAGGATCAGGCTCAATTGCAAGTGCCGCAAATTTAGACAGTAAAGAACAAATCGCACCACTTACAAACACACCACAAGTGAGTTCTATTTTCACCACAAATGGAAAAGCATCAATAACTGCAAGTGTTGTATATGTAGGTGGCAGACTAGAAGCTAATGGTTCAAGCAAAGATTATATAGACTCAAAAGTGTTTACCCTCTCAAATAACACTGGAACAAATTATAAAGGGTGGCAAGAATCCGAAAGGGCAAACGCAGCTGCTTATCTTAAGTACGAACTAAAAAATGCATCTACAGGTACAACTGTGTCTCAAGTCAGTTATTATGGTGAAGTTAAAGCAAATGATGGACGTACTTGGCCTACTTTATCCTTTACCAGCTCTAATATAAAAGTTACAGATAGCTATTATGTTAGGGTTACCAATCTTGGTAGTTACCCTGTGAACTTCGCTGGTAATGTTTACAATTAATGTCTAGAAAAAGCAATCTTATTTTAGGTTGCTTTTTCTATCTTAAAAACGCCTTCGGGCTGATTTTATATCAGTCTAGGTGTAATCGCAGTCCGGGCAATGGTATTCGATCATGACCGGACCACCGAATCAAACAAGCTGAGTTGAGTGATCTTATAGTTGAACAGCAATAATTCTTCAGCTCCGCGGCTTTTTCCGGATCCGCCGACAACCTGTTTGTATGCAGAAAAGGTTTCTGACTCCCAGTTCGGATAGATCTCGAGTATCAAAGGATCATCGTAATAAGAAAGAACCACTTTTCCTTTGACCTGATTAAGCAGCCGGGCCAGTTCCCGGTGGTCCTCTTCAGTAAAGCCGCCAGCATAAAACCGCTCGCGCCCAACATATGGCGGATCCACATAAAACAGAGTATCCGGGCTATCGTATTTCTCAATGATGTTGCGAAAATCCTTACATTCGATCATGACGCCCTTCATGCGGTTGGCGAAAGACTCGAAGGCAGCGCAGGCGCTTATGTATCCGCCAGCAGGGTTCTGCCCGCTTTGTGTGCTATGCCTCCAGCCTGTCTGCGGTACTTCCTCCGCGTTCCCCTTACTAATGCCGGAGCGATTCATATAAAACCATCTGACAGCCCGGTCAAAATCATTTTGCGGGTAATCTTCAGTTTTCCATTTCTCATAGAGCGCCCGGCTGTACGGAATGGATTCGCAAGCCTGCTGCATGGCCTGCGGATCCTTTCTGACTTGCATCAAGAAATTCACCACATGGCCGTCAATGTCGTTATACACTTCATGTCCCATTTGCGGCTTATTCGCTATGACATGAGCCGCGCCGCCGAAAGGCTCGACGTACACCTTATGGCCGGGCATTTTATTTATGATGTGATCGGCGTATCGACCTTTGCCGCCAAACCAGATTAACGGTGAGCGCGCCATCCCTTAACCTCCGATCAAATTCGGCAACACGGAGATAGTGAAGAAGATGAGCCCCACGCATGCCCCGACCAGCCAGATATTTGTTTTATCCCGTTTAGCGATAATGGTATCGCCGATCATTTTCAGATCGTCAGACCGAGCGACAAGCGTTGGGATGTAGTCCGGGTGGACCTTTAAAAGCTCGGCTGCCTGCTCGACGGTCATTGCTTCGTCCTTCGTGGCCTTCACGTTCCGCTGGAGAACTACTTGTAAAGGCATCATTCTACTTCCCCCTTCGGTGTAAACTCTTTGATCACTTTAAAAATATAAGCTGTTTCCCCGTTATCTAATTCATCCATAGCGCACTCAAAATCTTTTCCCGCGCTTTTCATTGTGCCGTGGAATTGTACATCTTCGCTTTGCGTGTCATATACCATATAAGTATCATTCATTCCGCTTTCTTCTTTCTGTTCCTCGACCTTTATTTTTAGTTCTTCGTTCTCTTTTGTAAGCCGCTTAATCTCTTCTTGAGCCTGCCGAAACTGATTGACCGCGATTTCCTGCTGCCGCTGATGCTCCCGATTCATAGCCTGCTGCATGATTAACTCTTCCGCGAGCTTTTCGGCTGCTGCTTCCAAAGAGATTTGCTCCGGTGTACTGGCTGGCGTTTTTGAAAGGGTGCAAATGTAAGAGCCGGTATATAAAACCTCACCTTTTGACAAATTGATTTTGAATTCTTTCATGCCCAGGCCTCCCGGTCTAAAAGACATGTTTTACATACAACCCAATGAGCTGAATAATATATTTTTCCGCAGCGTTCACACTTGCGGGCAATTTCGTTTCGATACATTTTCCGTTCCTCCCCCGCAGGGGAAAACCCCTGCTAATTGAATTTATGGCCGATCTCGTAATCACAACGAGCCAGACCGCCTTTTACTGTTTGAATGATTGTTTTACCGTGTTCCGGTGCCTCAACGACATATGCGGCGTTTTGGTTGCCGTCTAACACGATGACAGACACCTTCCCCGGCTCAATAAATTGAGAAACACTTGTATTTTGATTGAGTGATATATGTTTTGGCTGCATGTTCAAAGCCTCCGTATGGTATAATAAAAGTGTCTAGGTTTTATTTACCATACGGTGGCGGTTGCTTTAGCGGCCGTCCTTACATCCAATAGTTTGACGGGAATAGCTGTATGCCAACCTTTGGTTTTTCCGTCGGAATGATTGGGTGTTTTTTTATATACTCAACGCGTTCCTCTTCGCTCATCACCCGTGTTGTAACTTCTCCGTGCCGACGCAAGTTTTTGTTTTCTGTCATGGTGCTGTCCTCCTATTCTTTATTCATGCCTTTGATTTGAAGATTATATAAGCGCTCAAGCTCTTCATCTGTCTGGCGGTTTAAAAAATCTCTGCCATAAGAGCCGATAAGCAATAGCCATTCCATTAAATGCTTTCGTTCTGCCTGTCCCAAACGTCTGCCACTCCCTTCATAATCAGCATTTGTAAAGCCGCGTTCCGTACCTCCGGGGCGCAGTCTTCATAACGCACGATGACCATAAGTTGCTGGACCGTTGCTTTTTCAAAACGGAAGCTTTTGCTTGTTGCGTTCATCTTCTGACGCTTCCTTTCCGAGCAAGCCGGATTCCCGAGGCTCAATGAGGTCTCTTTTTGCTTGGTCGATGATAAGGAATAACGTTTCATCTTCATTCCGTTTCAGCTCTTTTGCTATGTTGAGATAAGACTCATCTGCCTCCCATAGCTCCCGGAAACGCCTGATTTCACTGTCATAAAACATGAAGTTTAGCTCCTGAAAAGGGATATACACCGGGCTTTCTTCAAACAAATAGCGTAGTCGGTACATTTTATCTTTCATCGTTTTCTCGGATATTCTAATTCTTTTGTTAGCGCGTAAGCCGTTTTTACGGGCGGGCAGGATGTTTTTTCTTGCAAAGTCCATGACCAGCAAAATGATTTCATCCGAATCTCTGTTTAATAATTCCGACATATCAAGAATTGATTTCCCATCATGCCAGTATTGAACGACCTTTTTTAGCTGGACCATTGACCATTCATAATTCATATCCTCCAAAGCCAGTTCGAACGGTTCAGCATTGACCGCCTGACTCATGCCCAACACCTCCGGACCGTTCCTGTATTCCGATGGACGATAATAAGACGGTGTTCATGCTGCAGATTTTTGCTTACAAGCCAGTTATTCGGGTTTAAGCCGTTTGCCTTAATGACATTTTTCTGTGCGCGCGTCGGGCGCTTCCCGTGTTTCACACTGCATTCCCCCTAAAGTTCTGATAGTCTGCTATTTTTTGATCAAGAACCTTGATAAGCTCGTCTATTTCTTTTTTGCGCTGGTCATCCGTTAATTTGCGTTCAGGGACGATCTGCAGCACGCCGGGCATGATTGCTTGTATCAACTGTTTTCACCTCCTTAAACCAGTGAAGCCGGTGTCTTGCGGCCTTTGCCTTTTTGCGCCTCTTCAAACTCAATTTTTTCAAGATGGGCCGTAAGGCGGTTGACGGTCTTTTTGTCATAAAGCTTTGCTAAAGCCAATCCTGTGAGGTTTGTTGTTACAATCGTCACCTTGCCTTGCCTTCCAGTAGAGATCCCATACCAGACCCTCTGAATGAAATCAGGGGCTGTCCTTTTCTCGTTATCTGTGTCGCCCACTTCACTCCCCAAGTCGTCGATGACAAGATAATCGACTCGTGTGAGCAGTTCGATCGCCTTGGACTCCGTAAGTTTTTCAGAATCATCGTTGAAAGAATTTTTTATGCGCCGCATGAGTGCGTCACTATTAACAAAAAGAGCTGATTTTGCATATGCTTCTTGACTCTTTTTGTTCAGTTCTTTAAGTGCTGATATTGCCAGATGACTTTTGCCGGCATTGGACACACCGGTTATAAATATGTTCATGATTACACCCGCTTTGATCTGATCAACCAGTTCAAGCATCCGGCGTTTGTTCTGTTCATCCTCCTGGTTGTAACAGTGATATGTTTCAAACGTTGCCTTTTCCAGAGTTGGATCGGCAATGAGTGAGTGTGTAGAAAGAACCCTTCTCTCTACCTGGCGGCGCCAAACCTCAGCTTCTTGCTCAATCTCCTTATTGCGTTGCTCCCTTTCGCACATAGGACACTTTACAGAGCCGTTCCAAAGTTTCATGAGCTGAACTGGATACGGTTTTTCTTCTCCGCCTATTATTCGAGTGTGTTTGTCACAGTAAATGGGGTTGCCGTGCTTGTCAGTATGGAATATCATCCTGCGAGATATTTCGCCCTCTACTGCTGCTGCCTGCTCCTTTGTGAAGTCCTCCATGTGGTCCATTCCCCCGTTCGCGTTTCATTTGCATAGTAAGGTCATCGAATTTTTGATTGAGCTTATCAGCTGATAAGATATTCGCAAACCAAAAGTCATGGTTTTGCGTCCATATGATCATGTCTTTAATTTCTTCGTATGTTCGCGGCTGCTCTCTGTTCTCCATCATCAAGCGAAAACGATTAGCCCATTTGTCAAGGTTAGGGACCTTCGCTTTTGGGTTGTTCCGCTGAATAAGAGAAAATAAGAGCTTTGCCAAATTCATGTGGATGTCCTCAAATTTCAATTTGGGGACATATATATTCTTTTCTTTTTCTTTTTCTTTTTCTTTTTCTTTTTGTCCCCTTGACGTCGACGTATCGTGACACGTATCGTCAACGTATCGTGAAAACAGTTCCCTGATAGACTCGTTCGGTATATGCGGATAAACCAATTCGATTAGTGAACGATCCTTTACCTCTCGTAACTCTTTTTCTATGCAATCCAGCATAGGCTTCCCGGCTTTATTGAGGTTGTAACGCCCCCATTTTAAAATGGCAATTTCTCGGGTACCCGGATTGTATTCGACCAAATGATGATGATGCTGAAACCGATCCATAAGGCTGTTTATGGACTCAATAGAGTGTCCAATATCAAAAGCCATTTGCTTCTTGGTGATCGAGTAAATGCCTATTTGTGAGGTGAATGGATTCGTCAATAGATACAGATAAAAGTACCTATCTTCTGGTGTCATTTCCTCAAGCACTTTCGGATCTTGCCAAAATTCGGTTCTTACGTGGCGATATTTAGCCATTGTTTCTCCCTCCTTGCGTTGCGGTCTCTGCCTTCGTCAAAGACCATACAGACCGTTTGCCGTTTACGATTACAGAGCCGAGGGTGTTTTGCTGACATTGATCAGACAGGCAGGTGCCGCCTTGAGCTTTTAGTTCGGCAATTGCCTTTTCGTGAGTATTAACAGACTCGCTTATAATTACGTGAATTTGATTATGCAGCCGGACGCGGCTTTCTAAAAACACATGTATTCTCCTTTCCGTTATTTGTTGAAAATCTCAGCAAAGTGTTTATCTAAAAAGGCAGCCATTTTAGGTGCCTGAAAGCTCCAGCTTTGCCCCTTAGTCTGTGGATAAAAAACAAAACCTCCATTTGCGGAATCTAAAAAGCATCGGAAACGACTTGGATATAAAATGTTTTCCTTGATCCATTCGCTTTTACGTCCTATCTTTTTTTCAAGGTCTTTCATGTTCCAATAAACCCCCGATAGTGATTGATCCCTTAGTTCTTGCAGTTCTACTTTGCTGATAAGGACTTTATCAGCTGGAATGGGAATAGACAGACTAACATTAAGAAGTTGTTCCATAAATTAATATCCTCCCCACTTATGATTTTTGAAATAACTCATCCAAGGTACGGCCAAAGTAAACAGCTAATTTTTGACCTTCTGTGATTGTAAAATCACTTACTCCCTTTTCTTTCAGGTAATAAGTCTGCTTGTTAATGTTTAGATATTGAGCTACATCATTTTGCGATTTTCGTTTTTCTTTGCGAGCGATAAAAAGATTCAGATACAAAATTATTACCTCCCCCCTAAAATATACCTGACAGGACTATTGATACTCAAAAAAAATTCTTATACGTAACTTTTCTTCCATTTGTTCAATAGCCTTTAACGTTGGATTTGCTTTCCCGCTCTCTATACGAGAGATATAAGAAGCAGTAAATCCAAGTAATTGAGCAAAATCATTTTGTGTCATTTTACGTTTTTTTCTTAATTCCTTAATCATTTGTCCAAATTCATTAAGACGAAATATTTCAATCACACCCTTTTTAATTCCTGTCAGGTATATTTTTAGGTTACCACAGAGGGATTTTTTATACAAGAGTTTTCCAAAAAAAATTTCTTGTGAGGAATACCCTGTGATATAATTACCTATAGGTAAGAGGGTTATTTTTAAAAAAAGCGGGTGTTTGTTATGGAAAATCTAAAATTAGGGGAAGCTATACGTCGCCTTAGAAAAGAGAAGAAGAGAACCATAGAAGAAATGGCTGCTTCAATAGGAATTACGCAAAGTTATCTTTCGCGCATTGAAAGAAATATACAACAACCATCAATGCAGGTTATAGAAAATATCGCTGATTATTTAGGCGTTCATAAATCATACTTGTTTTTTGATGAAGAGAGTTTGAAAAAATACTCAGAACCTGAAAAGCAACTTCTCGCTCAAAAGAGTATCACGATAGATGACCTTAAAAAGTTAAATATTGTTCATGATAACGGAAGCAAGATTACAGAAGAAGAATTACAAATGGTTATAAACTATTTGAAAGAATTAAGGGAATTAAAAGAACGGCATTTGAAAGACCTAGATTAACCAACTTTCAGTTTTTTTGTGTCTGCATTTTTCTCCTTTTCAATTTCCTTTTTCAAATTCCCGATGATGTTTTCATATGAAATGTGCATGATGTTTCCCCTTTCAAAAAGAACGCTTGTTCCCATTATATTTAATATCAATTTCAAAATAAACACTTTTTCAAGAATTTCCTGTTTTCGTTTTTTTTGAAAACAGGAAATATCCCCGAAAAGTACGAAAGACGTTGCCCGTTACGGCAGCGTCTTTTTTTAAAAGATTATATACTTTTCAGGTGGCAATGATTTATGCTCCTACTCTAATCTCGGCAGTTTGAAATTCGCCTTTTGCTGTATGAGTAAAACTCACATTGGTATAAGAAAGAGCCAGTATACCGAACACTAGGGATAGAGTTAATAGCATTTTTCTCATTTGCAACACCTCCTGATACTACATATTAAAATTAAAACCTAATTTTATCAAGTGTATTTTTGGAAGTGTTGCCCTGAATTGGTCTTGTTGCTGTGAAAAAAAATAAAGAGATAACAGTAATTTCTCTGAAGATTCCTCTTTCTTACCATCAAACAATAAAGCGTATTTTTTGTATGTCTCATGTTTATAAAATTTATTGAGGACTTTCTTTTCTGCCAATGCTTTTGCAAATTCAGTGACACAAAAATCTTCTGATATTTCTTTGTCCCAGTAACGCTGGAGTATTGCTATTTCTTCTTTATTCTGTATCAATTCGTCTTCTCTGTCAGGGAATTTCCTGAGTAACGTTATGACTTCCATGTAGTAGTGATAGGATGCAGAATAGGATTCATATACATAGGATAAAGCCAATATGTATAACGCTGTCATATTTAGATTGACACTAAGATTCTTTTCCAAAAGCGAGTGAGCTACTTCCCTCGCCTTATTAACATTGTTTTTCTGTTTCAAATAGATATTAACTAAAACTTCTTCAACGCGGGCCGAATAAGCCATTTTTAAGAATGGATCACTCAACTCAGAAATCAAGATTTTAATAGATTCTATTTGATATAGAGTTATCTCAAACCTGCCATTATAAAAATTACCGTACATCTCTAAGATATATAGTAACACCTTTGTTTCATCCGAATTTGATTTTAGTTCTTTAAGGTTTTCAATGTACTCTATATTTCCATCAGATAATCGAAAATCAAGGATGAATCTATAGATTTTTGACCATAAGTCAGATTTTCCATCTCGGGCTATCTGATTTTTAATCAACGATTCAACGACCGAAAAAAGCCGTTTTGCATAACAATATTCTAAAGCAGAAGCATAATTCTTCTTCTTCACTCCGCTTAAACAATGCCGTTCCATCAATTCGGTTTCATTCTCTGGGTCAAGATACTTTACGATCTCTCGAACCATCCAAAAGTTTATTTCTTTTCCACTGAGAAATTTACTCAAATATCCTTCGCTTATCCCGATTTTAGTAGCTATCAGATTTTGCTTTTCGTCGGATGATTTAATCATTTCTTTTAGATGAACTCTTATATCTCTGGCTGCAATTGTTCCCATATGATCACCTTTTCAACTCAAATTTAACATAATCACAAAGAGAATTTTGTCGAACGGTGGCGATAAAATTTAGAATTTTGCAATATTTCTAAAGAAAAAAATTCTTTCAATACTTAATTATACCATATATGTAATTAAAAGTATAAGTATTCATACCTTTTTAACATGATATTTCACCTCATATTCTTTTCAAAGAAAGGATCACATGCTATCTTATAAAGTAAAACTGAGTTCATTTGTCCTACGGTAAGGAGGGAACGTATGCCTGTTTATCCAGAAGAAAATAAGAAGACGTTTTATTTTGTATGCCGTGTACCTCAGAATGATGGATCTCTTAAACAAGTGAAACGGCGTGGTTTTAAAACAAAAAAGGCAGCAAAAGATGCAGAAAGAAAAATGTTGGTAAGCTATGAAGAACAGGGTTCATCAATTACATTTTCAGAAGCTGCTGAAACATATTTCACATGGTACAAAGCGAGACGAAAAACATCATCCATCAACGTAATCAAGAACATTTTATTCAATCACCTGATCAAAGAGTTTGGAAATACTAAAATCGAATCAATCACACCTAAAAAAGTAATGCTATATCAAAACAAAATTATTGATTTATATTCCCCGGACTTTCTAAAAAAGATTCATTCAACACTTTCGGCGGTATTCAATTTCTCGATTAAGTTCCATAATACAAAAAACAACCCCGCAAAGGTTGCCGGGAATTTTGAAATGGAAGTAAACAAACGGTTTAATTATTGGGAATTCGATGAATTTAAAAGGTTTATTTCTGTAGTTGACGACAATTTATATAAAGCCTTTTTCTCGACTTTATATTTCAGCGGGGCGCGAAAAGGTGAATTGTTGGCATTGAACTGGGCCGACGTCGATTTTGAAAACAATTTGATCGACATAAATAAAACAGAATATAACCGGGAGGTTACCAAGCCTAAAACAAAATCATCTATCAGAATAATTATGATGCCTCAAAAAGTCATGGACTTATTAAAGGACATAAAAAAAAGCGCGGAGGAAACAGCGCCAGTCAAACCAGATTATCGAGTTTTTGGTTCATTCTATGACAGCATTGCAACCAGCACCATAGATAGACGGTATGAAAAATACATAAAACTGTCTGGTGTTAAAAGAATTCTGATTCATGAATTCAGACATTCCCATGCATCTTATTTAATCCATAAAAAAAGCAACCCGCTCATCATTGCTCAGAGGCTAGGTCACAAAAACGTGGCAGAAACTTTAAACACATACAGTCACCTTTATCCTTCAGCACAAAGGGAAATTGTAGACCACATGGAAAACGAAGAATTTTAAAAAGTGTTACCAAAATGTTACCGCAGTGCCATCGAAAGCTTCAGAAGCCTTGATAACACTGCGGTTTTGGCGTTATGTATGGAGACGGTGGGAGTCGAACCCACGTCCAGAAACATCGATTACTTAAGCGTCTACGAGCGTAGCCTGCATATTTCGTGTTTCACTCGTCTTCGTGCCTGCGGGCGGGCCTTCCGAGAGCTAGTCTGTCAGTCTCTTCTTACGTTCTCAGACGGGAACGCAAGCGTAGCCTACTTGGATGTGCTCTTCACGGACACATAGGCAATGTCAGGAAGAGCTCGCTGCGTTTATTAGGCAGCTAGTGCTAAGTTTTGGTTAAAACTTTTAGTTTTGCCAGTTATATTTAGGTGCGTGTTAACGAGATCGCCTCTCGGCTCGCAGCTCAAGCTCGATCCATCCCTGTCGAATCCGTAACGTCCCCTTGTTAAGGGTATACGGGAGATCTATCAAGCTCTTGCTCAACTGGCTGTACTGTTATTATATCATGATCACAGACAAATTCAATTGGGAATGTCTTCAATAAACAGCCTGTGAATCTGATGTGTGAACAGTATAGCATAGGGCAGTCATCACATCAAGGCTCAGGCATCAGAAGCCTTTTTGTCTGTCTCTGAACGCTCTTTCGATTTCTCTTTTGGCGTCTTTTCGTTTTAAATCTTCGCGTTTATCGTATGTTTTCTTCCCTTTTCCGAGGCCGATTAACACTTTGGCAAAGCCGTTTTTCAAGTACAGCTTCAGCGGCACGAGGGAATAGCCTTTCTCTTTCGTCAGGCCGATCAGCTTGTTGATTTCTTTCCTGTGCATCAAAAGCTTTCTCGTCCGGAGCGGGTCGTGGTTATAGCGGTTTCCCTGCTCGTACGGGCTGATGTGCATGTTATGGAGGAACACTTCGCCGCGCTCGATTTTCGCAAAGGAATCCTTCATGTTTACGCGGCCGGCGCGGATGGACTTAATCTCCGTCCCCTGCAGCACGATGCCTGTTTCATAGGTTTCTTCTATAAAGTAATCATGGTTTGCTTTTTTGTTTTGTGATAATACTTTGCCTGATCCTTTTGGCATGCCTTATCCTCCTCTCTCCGCAAAAACCGTTCATGTGTGCGATACGCTTTATTTTAGCAAATGGAGCGTTCCGCGACAATGAAAATGCGGCTTGCGAAAGAAAGCAAACAGAGCATTTTGCCCCATTTGCTTTTCGCATTTACTTCTTCTTTTTGCGTTTTTGTTTCGGCGCGTTTTGGAAACCGCGTTTTTTCTTTTTCTTCTTCGGTTTTGTAAACCATTCCCCTTTTTCCTCCGATTTCGGCGGTGAAGCCGGGGTATTGCTGTTTAACACACGTTTCCGCGCCGGTCTGCCTCGTTTTCTGCGATCGCCTGTTGTTTCTCTCGGACGGCGGGTGCCTTTCATGCCGACAATTTCAAAGTCGATGTTTCTCTCATCTTTATTGACGTCGACGACTTTGACCGTGATTTCGTCTCCGATGCGGTAAACGTTGCCCGTGCGTTCGCCGATCATGGCGAAATGCTGCTCGTCAAAACGGTAATAATCATCCGTCATAAAGCTGACGTGCACAAGCCCTTCAATCGTATTCGGCAGCTCGACGAACATTCCGAAGTTCGTGACGGAACTGATCATGCCGTCAAATTCCTCGCCGATTTTATCAAGCATATATTCCGCTTTTTTCAGATCGTCCGTTTCCCGCTCTGCATCAACGGCGCGCCGTTCCATCGTTGATGTATGGTCAGCGATTTCCGGAAGGCGTTCGGCCCACTTTTCCTGAGTCGCTTCGTCCGATTGTCCGTTGATCAAATACGTTCTGATCAGCCTGTGAACGATTAAGTCAGGATAACGGCGGATCGGCGATGTGAAGTGCGTATAAAATTCAGTCGCCAGCCCGAAATGGCCCAAGCTTTGCGGATCGTATTTCGCCTGCTTCATGGAACGGAGCATGACGGTTGAAATCACCGTTTCTTCCGGACGGTCCCGCACTTCGTCAAGAATGCTTTGCAGCGCGCGCGGATGAATGTCTCCGGCTTTCCCTTTGACGATATAACCGAATGTCGTGACGAACTCCAGGAACTTTTGCAGTTTTTCGGCGTTCGGCTCTTCGTGAATCCGGTAAATAAACGGCACGTTCATCCAATGAAAGTGCTCGGCCACCGTTTCGTTTGCCACAAGCATGAATTCTTCAATCAGCTTTTCCGCTACTGAGCGCTCTCTGATGACGACGTCTTTTACGGCGCCTTCCTCATCGACGAGCACCTTCGCCTCTTTGAAATCAAAATCCACGGCGCCGCGGTCCATCCGTTTCGCCCGGAGAATTTCCGCCAGACGTTCCATGTCTTTGAACATCGGGACGAGCGGCTCATACCTTTCTTTCAGCTCGGCGTCGTCTTCTGTGAGAATCCGGTTGACATCTGAATAGGTCATTCTTTCCGTCGTTTTAATGACGCTTTGGAAGATCTCGTGCTCTGTCACCTGTCCCTGCTGGTTGATTGTCATTTCGCAGGAAAGCGTCAGGCGGTCGACCTTCGGATTTAAAGAACAGATTCCGTTAGACAGTCTGTGCGGAATCATCGGAATGACCCGGTCAACCAGATACACGCTTGTCCCTCTTTCCAGCGCTTCTTTGTCAATCGGGGAATTCTCCGTGACGTAATGGCTGACATCGGCAATATGGACGCCGAGCTTGTAGCTGCCGTTATCAAGCTTTGTTACAGTGACAGCGTCATCCAGATCCTTCGCATCCGCGCCGTCAATGGTGACAATGACCTGATCGCGGAGATCACGGCGGTCTTTGATGTCTTTTTCATCGATGGTATCGGGCGTGCTTGTTGCCTGCTCCATCGCTTCAGCCGGAAAATCTCCCGGCAGGCCGTGCTTATGAATGATTGATAAAATATCGATGCCCGGATCATTTTTATGGCCGAGTATTTCAACGATTTCTCCTTCGGCGTTCATTCTGCCTTCAGGGTAGCTTGTCAGTTTGACGACGACTTTATGGCCTTCCGCAGCGCCGTTATTGGCATGTTTCGGAATAAAAATATCACTCGTGATTTTCTTATCATCCGGGATGACAAAGCCGAAGCTTTTTGTTTCTGTGTATGTGCCCACGACGCGGTCGATGCTTCTTTCCAGGATACGGATGACCGTGCCTTCCTGTCTTGATCCGTTTGACTGGGAATTGAGCCGGACCATGACGATATCTCCGTTCATAGCTGTATTCAGCTCATTCGGCGGAATAAACACATCGCTTAAAGAGGTATCCTCCGGCAATAGGAACGCGAATCCCTTTGCATGCGCGGAAATTTTTCCTTTTACTAAATTCATTTTTTCCGGAAGCCCGTAGCGGTTGCTTCTGGTGCGGACGATCTGTCCGGTCTCCTCGAGCGCCACCAGCGCTTTAACCAGTTCTTTAAATTCTTCGGCTTCCGTGATGTTCAGCATCTCCTCAAGTTCCTGAACGGTAAGGGGCTTGTACGCCTCTTCCTTCATAAACGCGAGAAGACGGTCCATAAACGCTTCTTTTTCCATTATCCGACCTCCTGTTTGTTACCAATCGAGTTTCTCTAAAAATTCGTACACATCCTGATGAACGAGGTCCCGTTCTTTGTCCAGCGTAATGACATGTCCTGACTCTTCATACCATTTCAGCTGTTTGTCGTCCGTTTCCACCTCGTTGTAAATGATGTCTGCACTGTCTGTGTTAATCATATGGTCATGCCGTGCCTGAACCACAAATGTCGGGGAATAGATCATGTCGACGTTTTTGCGCACATCGGCAATCAGCTCCTGAAGCGATTTGAGCGTATTCATCGGCGTTTTTTCAAACTCCTTCATTTCCTTTTCAATCTGCTCCGGCTGTTTTCCTTCGAATTTTTTATAATTGCGCGCGTAGGAGAGAACTCCTTCGTACATAACCTCTTCACTTTTAATGTGCATCGGAGCACACATAGGAACAATTCCCTTTATGGGTACAGTGTAACCCAATTTCAATGAAAAAACCCCGCCAAGCGACAGTCCGCAGGCCGCAATGTTTTCATAGCCTTCAGATTGTAAATATTCATACCCGTCCATGACGTCTTTCCACCAATCTTCAGGTCCCGTATGTACCAGCTCTTCCGGCGGAACGCCGTGCCCTTTATATTGAGGCGCGTGACAAGTGTAGCCGCGCTCATTCAAGTAGCGGCCGAGCATTCTGACGTCTGCCGTATTTCCCGTAAACCCGTGCAGCAGAAGCACCGCCTTGTCTCCGCCTTTAAATGTAAATGGTTTTGGTGTCACAATTTTCATGCTCATAACCCCTTTTTTGCACATTCAATTTAGTTTTCCACAGTTTTGCGAGAAACAAACGCCGTCTCTCAACAAGAAAAAGGCCTGATATTAAATCAGACCTTATACAAACATTGCCTTATACGATATACGCCAGCGAAATCGTCAACACGAAAAACAAGACTGCCAGCACAACGGTTGTGCGGTGAAGAATCAGATCAAGGCCCCTTGCTTTCTGTTTTCCGAAAAGCTGCTCCGCCCCGCCTGAAATCGCACCCGATAAACCGGCGCTTTTGCTGGATTGAAGCAATACGACAATAATAAGTGCAATACTGACGATAACCAATAAGGTAATCAATAAAGTGTGCATCCCATACACCTCCAGACTGACTGGCCTACATTGCTTCTATTTTACATGAAAAGCAAAGGCATGTCACGCCGTATCGGTGCACATCATGTCAGAAAAACGGAAATGCAATTTGAATCTTTCATCACTATTGACTTTTGTCAACAAAATCGTAGTAAAAAAGATCTTCAAACTTCATGTCAAAGTAATAGAGCATCTTTCCGATGACCAGCTGGCCCGGCCTCCGCTCTCCATTCAGTACACGGCTCAGTGTGGCGGGAGATATTCCGATCTCCAGGGCGAGCTGGTTTAACGAGTAGTCATTATTGACCATATACTGCAGCACATAATCTCTTCTGATCTGTATCTTTTCGACCACTTTCTTCACCTTCCGTTCTGTCAAATACTTTCTTTCTTATACATAAGATACGGCTTTTGTTAACTTTTGTCAATACTTTTCCAGCCTGACTATTCCCTTTAGTCAATAAACATACTAGAATATAATTAGACCGCGGGAGGGGGAGAGACTGTGGAAAGCTTCGGGAAACAATTACGGACATTGCGGGAAAAACGACATCTGACAGTGAACCAGCTGGCAACGTATTCGGGCGTCAGCGCCGCGGGAATCTCGCGGATTGAAAACGGCAAACGCGGGGTGCCGAAACCTGCAACCATTAAAAAGCTCGCAGATGCGTTAAAAATCCCGTATGAGGAATTGATGCAGACGGCGGGATACATAGAGACCGTTCAGGAAACGAAAGCCCCATACGACACAGGCTGCACCTTGCTGGAAAAAGCCGAAACGTATGAGCTGGATGATTTATCACTTTTGGAGCGGGAGAACTGGCGGCACCTGTCGAAAGAAGACTTGGTTCTGCTTGATAAATACTTTGCGTTCTTGTCAGCGGAAGCCAAAAAAAGAAAAAATGAAGACTCATGACTTTGCACATGTGAGGCGATCTTATTGAACACATTCGGAAAGCAATTAAGAGAGCTGCGCCGCGCCCGGAAGCTTACCGTCAATCAGCTTGCCGTCTATTCCGGCGTCAGCTCGGCGACCATTTCCAGAATTGAAAACGGGCACCGCGGCATTCCTAAACCGGCGACCATCAAGAAATTGGCGGACACATTAAAAATTCCGTACGAAGAGTTAATGGCGCGGGCCGGACACATCAAGGCATTTCAGGAGGAAATCCGCGAAACATCCGAAAGCTATCAATCCATCCGCGCCATCTATCAGACCGCCGTTGACAGAGGCGCGGAGCATCTGCCGCTGTTTGACAGCAAAAAGTGGCAGCACTTCACAAAGGAAGACATTGAAAGCGTCAGCAAATACTTTGATTTTATCGCGGCTGAAGCGAAAAAGCGCTCCCCGGATTCCTCATCCTCTTTTTGACCCTCCCTCAACTTAACAAGCGCCAGACGTACGTTCCCTCCGATTTTGCGGTATAATAGCAGAAGACGAGGTGAAAAAGCATGAACCAATCAGAAATGTGCCCCAGATTCGAAAAAGCGGTCGACATCCTAAGTAAACGCTGGGTGGCTCTAATCGTCTTTCAGTTATTGAACGGACAGCAGCGATTTAGCGAAATTGAAGCGGCGCTTCCGAATTTAAGCGGAAGAGTCTTGTCAGAACGTCTGAAAGAACTTGAAACAGAAGGTGTCATCAAACGGGATGTTATCCCCGAAACGCCTGTCCGTATTGAGTATTCTTTAACGAAAAAAGGCTGCGCATTAGCCCCTATTTTAGAGGAAATTTCCAAGTGGTCTTCAACATGGATTGATCCTTCCTGATAAACGCTTTTCCGCATAAGCGGCTGATCTCTCAAACGGACAGCCGTTTTCATTTTGCTTTTCTTAAACAAGAAAACAAGCCCTCATGCGTGCAGGGCTTGTTTTTGTCTGATGCCTTCCAGCGGAATTCGGATTTCCGCACGGGCTCCTCCAGACTCTTGATTTTCAAGTATTAATTCACCGTGGTGAAGATGTACGACATGATGGGCGAATGTAAGCCCCATGCCATGATGCCCCGCCGAATGTCTGCTTTTATCCTCCGTGTAAAAAAGCTGTGTCGCCCTTTTCAGCGCTTCCTGCGAGAACCCGCTTCCGCTGTCAGATACGGCAATACTGAGTGCGGTATCGGTGCATAGGACGTCCACACGGATTTCTCCTCTTTCCGGCGTATAGTCGACGGCATTCGCCGCGATATTCATGACCGCCCTGCGAAGCAGTTCTTGATCAATCGGCGCTTCTTTTCGGTCAATGCCCCGCTCACTGAGGACGAGATCAATCTGTTTCGGCCCCGCAAGCGCCGCTGCGTCACGATATATGTTTTGAGCCCACTCTTTGAGATCGGTATATTCCAGATGAACGGCAACTGCCTCCTCCGCTTTAGAAAGCTGAATCAGCTGCCCGACATATTGCTCGATTTTGTTTCCGGCATCAAGGATATACTGCGTGTATTCCGTCTGTTCCTCATCAGGTTCTGTTAACTGAAGCAGCTCGGCATTTCCTTTAATGATCGTTGCCGGAATTTTAATATCATGCGCAAGCGCGCCGATCTGTTCCTTCTTTATCCGCTCCGCCTCCCATTGCGCCGCCAGAGATGCCTGAAGCGCGTCTTTCATTTTCAGCAGAGAGTCAATGACATCGTCAAATTCCTTTATGCGCGGCCTTTTTGGATTGATATTTAAATTCTGTTTTTGAATGCTTGCCGTAATGGAGCTGAGTGTGCTGAAATGCCGTCTCAGCTGATTGGCGAATCGCGTCGTCACGATAAACACAGTTAAAAGAAGCAAAGAGATCAAAACCGCAAGACCCGTCCATTCATAATTCGGCAGATAGCGCCTTAGCAGAGGCGACTGAAATTCCGACCTGAGTGAATATTGGAGAACGCCGTATTCATTTTTCCGATCAACCACCATGAATCCTTTTTGAGCATAATTAAAATACGGCTGATGCTGGATCTTTTTTCTGGCGCTGGCCGCGTCTTTTTCCGTCATCGTTCCTTTTGTCATCCGCTTTGTTTTTTTATCAAAAACGGCGTATGTCATACCGTCGGGAATCATGTCTTCTGTTATCTTTTCCGCCGATTTCAGGCGGGGCTTGATCTGTTCCGCCTCATGCTCGCTGTAATTTGCCGGCAGGATCGCTCCGGCATTCAGGGCAATGGCATTTAAGGCGACGCATAATGCCGCCACCCCCATCGTGCTCAGACACAGCGTGATGGTGAATTTGACAAGCTCTTTGCGGATGCTGGATTTTCCTTTTGCTATTCCCATTTGTATCCGACACCCCACACCGTTTTGATCGGATCAGCCCCGTGTTCTTTACATTTTTTCCGGATGGTTCTGATAAACTCCGTAATGGTTGAATAGAGCGCATCGCCGTCCAAGCCGTACACTTCCTCGTAAATCTGCTCCCGTGAGAATGTTCTGTTTTTATGCTGTGCCAGAAATTCTACGATTTTATATTCGTTTTTCGTAAGAGGCAGTTTCCGGTCATCAAACCATACTTCTTTATTGTCAAAATCAAACATGAAGCCTGATATCAGACGTTTTGTCTGACGCTTTTCCCGCTGTTCCCTTCTGACATGAGCGTTTACCCTTGCCATCAATTCCTGTACGCCGAACGGCTTTGTGATGTAATCATCAGCGCCTGTCATGAGGCCTTTCACAATGGATTCTTCGTCAGACTTTGCTGTTAAAAACAGGATCGGGCTGTCCACCAGCGGCCGAATCCTCCGGCAGAGTTCAATCCCGTCGGTTCCGGGCATCATGACATCAAGAAGAATCAAATCATAGCCTTGAAAAAAATCCAATGACTGATCTTCCGCTTTTTCCAGAATCGTTACTGTATGCTGATCACGCTGTAAAATGTTTCTGATCAGAACGAGAATATCTTTTTCATCATCTACCGCTAAAATGTTTGCCACCGGCCGAATCGCTCCTTGCCTTTATTCATATGAACGCCGCCCTTCCCATCTTCTGCACCAATGGAGGCCGGCCAGACATAATATCACTATAGAAAAATATAACATTATTTCTCCGAATCTCATATCGTATCTCACATAAGGGATAAACTCTTTTTTGACTTTGTCAAAATGCAGCAGTCCTGCAAGGTTCGACAGCCGCACGCTCCATGCCCACGGGAAAAAACGCCAGATGACATCGCCCAATCCCGTATTCATCAGCGCCGCCATTAATAAACCCGCTCCCCCTAAAAGCCCGGACGGTCCCATGCCGTACTGTATGCCGACAAAAAAAGACATCATATAAAGCGGAATACTGCCGGCAATCAGCCACGCCCCTCCCTTTAAAAAGAGAAAGTACGGAAGGTCATTGATGTGAAGAACAAATTTCATCCCCGCCAAATAAAGACAGATGGCAAGACCTATCGATAACACATTCAACAGCAGCAATAGAAGCAGCTTGCCCGCAAAACTGATTATTTTCGAATGCGGAACCGCCAGCATCATCTGAAAATGACCCGCCTGTTCCTCGACTGAGGCAGACATGCCGCAGACAATACTGATGATTAAAGGGTATAAAACGGCAATCGCGCTGAAGAAGACGCTGTACAGCACACAAGGCTCCTGAATCCTCCCATACATCATATATAACAGGAAAAATCCCGCGCATACGGCCGGCGCCGCAACATGCATCCATATGAGCGGTGTGCGCTTCATTTTTAATACATCGGCCCACATATATCGTAAAAGCACGGTCATGACCGGTTTCCCCCTTTTGCAAAAGGCACGGCGGAAATCAAACTTATTGCGATAAAAGAAAGGATAGAAAGAATAATAGCCGGAAAGATCACATTTCCGTTCAATAAGCCGCTGTCTGCGGGAAGCTGAATTCCGTTCGGATGGATTCCGAGAATCGGTGACATCACCCGGACTGACCAGCTCCATGGACTCAGCCACCACAATGAACGGGACGCCGGCAGAATACCAAAAACAAAGGCGGCGATCATATTCACGAGAATGACTGCCGTAAACCCGAACTGTCTGGCAATCCATAAGCACAATGGGATTTCCCAAAGCGTCGTCAGCCACAAAAGGGAGCCCGCTTCAACGCCTTTCAGCTGCAGCGCAGCAATTCCCGAAAACACAAGGCCAAGTAAAAACATGATGATGAAAAAGACGATTTGCGACAGGAGTGAATACAGCGCGATCAAGCTTATTTTTGAGAGCCATATGCTTTTTAAGCCTGCCGGCAATGAGTACACCGCGCGGTCATTCGCAGATTTTTTCTCTTTTTTAACAGATAAACCGCACATTAGAGCAATCATGAGCGGCATGAAAATAACCGCCCACCAATTGAACGTGCCCGTCATAAAATAGGCCTTATTCAGCAGAAAAGAAAAAGCCGTGTTCAGAAGGGGAATCAGAATGATCAGTTTTTTGATAAATGTTCTTTTAGATGTAAGGTGTTCCGCCTGCATGTACTGAATCATTTTCCTGTCCCCGCTTTCTCCCGTGTTGATTTGACTACCTCCAGAAACAGCCGCTCCAGATCGTCTTCCCGGCTGATTTCTCCTTGATATCCCAAAACACCGTCACTGATGATTCCGATATGGTCTGCGATCTGCTCCACTTCTGATAACAGGTGGCTTGATAAAATTACCGTCATTCCCTGTCCGGGCAAGGAGCGGATAAATTCCCGCATATCCTGAATCCCCATCGGGTCCAATCCGTTTGTCGGCTCGTCAAGAATTAAGAGCGACGGACGGTTGACTAATGCCAACGCAATGCCGAGACGCTGTTTCATTCCCATGGAAAATTGGCCAGCGTGCTTTTTTCCGGTTCCCGTTAATCCCGTGATTTCCAGCACCTCCGCAATTCTTGAATCAGGAAGCCCGAGCATCACGCAGCGGACTTTCAGGTTTTCAGCGGCTGTCAAGTTGCTGTAAAGCGGCGGCGCTTCAATCAGGGAACTGATCTTTTTCAAATCTTCGCGCTTCCATGGATGCCCGTCGAACAGAACCTCGCCGGATGTTTGCTGCAAGATGCCGGTCAATATTTTAAGAGTCGTTGATTTTCCGGCGCCGTTCGGACCGAGCAGGCCGTATATACTGTTGCGCTTAACCGATAGAGACACATCAGCCACTGCCTGTTGTCTGCCGAATGATTTTTGCAGCTGTCTTGTTTCTAAGATGTTGCTCATATGATTACCCCTCTGCTTTGTTATTTGATATGTAAGACTTTACAGCGCAGTTATCAAAATTTAATCAAGAAATCAAAAAAAGCATCCTTCACGCAGAAGAATGCTTTTTTTCATGAGGCTGAGCGTACGATCAGCTTTCTTTTTTGTTTTTTCACAGGGCTGAGGGCTCGTTCCAACCACGCCATCAGCAGGTCTGCGGCTACCGCCATCAGTGCGGTCGGAATGGCGCCCGAAAGAATAATGGCGGTTCCGTTTGTCGCGTTCGAGCCTCTGACGATCATATCCCCGAGGCCGCCTGCGCCGACGAAGGTGCCGATTGCCGTGATGCCGATCGCAATGACGAGCGCCGTTCGGAGACCCGCCATAATGACGGAAAGCGCAAGCGGCAGCTCCACCATGCGGAGCACTTGATATTTCGTCATGCCCATCGCTTTTCCCGACTCAAGATAAGCGTGCTCAATATTGATAATGCCCGTGTGCGTATTCCTTAGAATCGGCAGCAGTGAATACAGAAACAAAGCCGTGATGACCGTATTGGCGCCAAGTCCCATGACAAGCATCAGGACGGCGAGCATCGCCAGCGCCGGAACGGTTTGAATCACGTTCGCCACAGCAAACACCCAGCCGGAGAGACGCCCGTGCCTCGCTGTCACAATGCCGGCCGGAATGGCGAAAACGGCGGCGAAAACGACGCCGTACGCCGACATGAGAAAATGCCGCCAGCACTCATACAGAACATAGCTGCCGTTTTGAGCGTAATACGTAAACAGCTCTTTCAGCGTGTCCATCCGCATATCTCCTTTCCGTTATTCAAAGTAATGATGCTTTTCTAAAAATTCCTTTGCCACGACGGACGGCTCTTTTAATTGGCCGTCGACTTCGTAATTCATTTTCTGCATCATCTTTGTATCAATCGCGCCGATCATTTGATTGATCACGCCTTCCAGCTCGGGATGCTCGTTTAATACACGTTTCGGAACGACGGGTGAACAGTCGTACGGAGGAAAGAACCGCTTATCATCTTTCAGCGTTTTCAGTCCGTAAGCAATGATTCTTCCGTCGGTGGAATAAGCGAGCGCGATATCCATCTTCCTGCTTTTCAGCGCGTCGTAAACGAGGCCGATCTGCATCGGATACGTGCCTTCAAATGACATTCCGTATGTGTTCATAAAATCCTGATATCCGTTGCCTCTCAGCTTCATCCAATAGTTATCAACGCCGAATTTCAGATGAGACGCCTCTTTTTTGACATCGGATACCGTTTCTAAATGGTATTTGCGGGCAAGCTGTCCGGAAACGGTAAAGACGTATGTATTATCAAAGCCGTAGGAATCAAACCATTTCATGTCATATCTGTTCTGAAATTCACGCTGAACGAGCCGCAAAGCTTTATCCGGGTCTTTTTCCGGCTCCATACGAAGCGTGCCCGTCAGCGCGTCCCCCGTATAGCGCGTGGCGGCGATATCAATATCACCGTTTATCAAGGATTGCTGCTGTACGGCGTTGGAGCCGAGATTTTTAATAACGGTTGTTTTCAAATCGCTGTGATGTTCGATCATCTGTCCGAGCATGCTCGCGATGATTTCTGATTCGGTCATGCTTTGCGCCCCGATTTTGATGGTATCCTCCGACGCGGCGCTCAATCCCGGAAGCGAACAGCCGCCAAGGAGCAGCACGCCGATACAGGCGAATGCGAGCAGCCGTTTTTTGCATCTATTCCCCACGAGAGATCTCCTCCTTATGAAGCATTTTTTATGTCCTTCAGCCCGTCAGGCGTGACTTTCCGTTCTGTCATCCCGAGCATGCAGTCAACGGCGGCCGCTAACATCGTGACCGGAACGGCGCCGGCGATAATATACTCCGGCTGATAAAGGTTCAAGCCGATAAAAATGTAATCCCCCAGTCCGCCTCCGCCGATAAAGGAGGCAAGCGTCGCCCAGCCGATCAAATAAATCGCGGACGTCCGGATGCCCGCCATGATGACCGGGGCGGCAAGCGGGAGCTCTACAAGCCTGATCTGCTCCCATGCGGTCATGCCGATCCCTTTTCCCGATTCAAGAAGATGCCGGTTGACACCGAGGATTCCCGTATACGTGTTTCTGAGAATCGGCAGCACGGAATAGAAAAACAGCGCCGCAATGGCCGGGACCTTTCCCACGCCTAAAAGCGGAATAAAAAATGCGAGAATGGCAAGGCTCGGCAAAGTTTGAATGATATTGACGATGCCGATGACTGGGCCAGCGCCTCTTTTCATCCTCGTCAGCAGGACGCCGAGCGGAACGGCGGCGAGAATGCCCGCCATGACGGCGATTAATGAGATGTACAAGTGCTCCCATGTTTTATAAAGCAGTTCTGCACCGTTTGTCTGTAAAAATTGCACGGTTTGATTCATATCAATTGAAGCCTCCTCATGACATCACCGCGAGCTCTTTCTCTTCTCCCCAAATGGAGTCATAGACGATGTCAACGAGGCTTGCCCTTGTCACGATTCCCGTTAAACGGCCGGCTTCATCAATGACGGGCACAAATTTCATGCCTCTTTTTAAAATTTTATGGACGGCGTCGCGAAGCAGGGTGCCGCTTCTGACCGTGTATAGATCGCGCTCAAGCACTTCCGCAACGGTTGCCGCCTGTCTTCGTGTGCGGTCAATCATTTCCACATCGACATAACCTTGGAGAACGTTCTTCTCATCAATGACGAGCAGCGAATCCACCCGCTCGGCGCGCATCAGCTGAATGGCGGCTGACAGCGTTTTCTCAGGTGTTACCGTCACAGGAGCGGAATTCATGATCTGCTCCACCCGTTCAATATCAGGGCTGGATGATTGAATCAGCCGTTCTTTGCCGATAAACTCCTCAACAAATTCATTCGCCGGAAATCGGAGAATGTCATCAGGCGTTCCGGCTTGGACGATTTCTCCCGCTTTCAGAATGACGATTCTGTCCGCAAGTTTGATGGCTTCGTCCATATCATGGGTAACAAATACGATGGTTTTATGTAAGGTTTTTTGCAGTTTTTTAAATTCTTCCTGAAGGGAATCTCTCGTAATCGGGTCAAGCGCCCCGAACGGTTCATCCATTAAGATAAGCGGCGGCTCTGCGGCAAGTGCCCGTAATACACCTATTCGCTGCTGCTGTCCTCCGCTCAGTTCATGAGGGTAACGGTCTAAATATTCAGGCCCCATATCAACGAGCTTTAAAAGCTCCCGCGCCCGTTCCTTCCGTTCTTTTGCAGGATGTTTTAAAAGTTTCGGAACGAGGGTAATGTTCTGCTGAATGGTCATATGCGGAAACAGCCCGATCTGCTGAATGACATAGCCGATGCTTCTTCTGAGTTCCACCGGGTCTTGTTCCATAATGTTTCGGCCCTCTATCAGGATTCTGCCTTCCGTCGGTTCAATTAAGCGGTTGATCATTTTCATCGTCGTCGTTTTCCCGCAGCCGCTCGGTCCGATAAAACAAATAAATTCGCCCTTAGCGATATTCAGATTGATGCTGTTGACGGCTTTTTTTCCGCCTTTATACGTTTTCGAGACATTTTCTAATGTCAGCAAACACTCACACCTCCATGATTAAGTTTATTCAATTCGTTAAATTTGTATTTAACTTTTCAGACAATTGAATGTTTCCCATTATAAATTAAACTTTATAAATAAAAAAGTTTACAATTTGTCCATATTATATATAAAGGTTGTGTAAGCACTGATTTACCCGTATTGACCGGCAAAGTTCTTCTTATTGCTCCGAATTACTGCCAAATTCTCTCGGAAGAGCATTTCCGCCGGTTTAAAAATATGGTATATTGACATCGGAATTGCTGACTGAAAGGATTGAAACTGTTGGAGAAAGATCCGTTACACGTAATCGAACAAGCCGAAGATCATTTAATAGAACGAATCGCTGAAAATATGCATACATTCGGGATGCCCGCGACGGTGGGACGCATTTTAGGCATTATTTATATGAACCGCAAGCCGATGACCTTAACTGAATTATCAGAAGCGACCGGCATGAGCAAAACGAGAATGAGCCAGGCCGTCCGTGAAATGCTTGACGTCAATCTGGCGGAAAAAGTGTTTGAAAAAGGCGTCCGCAAAGATTTATACGACGTCGAGCAGGATTATTACCAAACCTTTATTACGCTGTTTACGGCCACATGGAGCAAGGTCGTCAGCAAAAATAAGATGATGCATAAAAAGCTGAACCGCGAACTGACGGCCGTTCTTGAAAACGGCGTGCCGGAGGAAGCTGAGGAAAAAATCAATGAACTGCTGAAAGAATTAAAGGATTGGCTTGATTACTACAATTGGATCAGCCGCCTGATCGAGTTTTTCGAAAGCGAAGAAATTTTCAAGCATGTTCCGAAGCCATAAGAAAAAACGCCCTGACCCGCAAGGCGTTTTTTTCATGCCGCATTCGGCGCTTTGGTTCGTTTTTTCTTTCTCCCCGGGCTCAGCGCCCGCTCCAGCCACGCCATCACAAGATCTGCGATAACTGCCATCAGCGCTGTCGGGATGGCGCCGGCTAAAATAATCGCGGTTCCGTTCGTGGCGTTTGAGCCTCTGACAATAATGTCACCGAGTCCGCCAGCGCCGACAAACGTACCGATTGCCGTAATGCCGATCGCGATGACGAGCGCCGTCCGCAGCCCCGCCATGATGACGGAGAGCGCAAGCGGCAATTCCACCATGCGAAGCACTTGAAATTTGGTCATGCCCATCGCTTTTCCCGATTCAAGATAAGCGTGTTCAATGCTGGCGATTCCCGTGTACGTATTCCGGATGATCGGAAGAAGCGAATATAAAAACAGCGACAAAATCACCGTATTGGCGCCGAGCCCCATGACAAGCATCAGCACCGCGAGCATCGCAAGCGCCGGCACGGTCTGAATCACGTTTGTCACCGCGAATACCCAGCCGCTTAATGTTCTGTATCTGGCAATGAAGATGCCGAGCGGAATCCCAACAATCGCCGCAAATAAAACGCCGTATACCGACATGAGAAAATGGCGGTAAAACTCCTGAAGTACATAGGCGCCGTTTTGAGAATAATAAGTGCCGAGCTGCTGCAGCACTTCCATTTGCCCCACCTCATTTCTTATTCAAAATAATGATGTTTCTCCAAAAATTCTTTAGCGACGACGGACGGTTCTTTCAGCTTGCCGTCCACCTCGTAATTCAATTCCTGCATCGTTTCCGTATCAATTTTGCCGATCAGTTTATTCACAATGCCTTTCAGTTCCGGATGCTGTTTCAGCACGCTGTCGGGGATGACCGGGGAACAGTCATACGGCGGGAAAAACTGCTTGTCGTCTTTTAAAATTTTCAGATCGTATGCTTTGATCCGTCCGTCCGTTGAATAAGCGAGGACGGCATCCATTTTCCCGTTTTTCACGGCATCGTATACAAGTCCGATCTGCATCGGATAGGTTGTGCCGAATTCATAGCCATATGTGTCGGTGAAGCCCTTATAGCCGTCGCCTTTTCGTTTCAGCCACGCATTGTCTACACCGAGCTTAAATTGATCCGCATACTTCTTAATATCTGATACTTTGTCTAAATGGTCTTTTTCCGCAAGCTCTTTCGTGACGGTAAAAGCGTATGTGTTTTCAAATCCATAGGAATCAAACCATTTGTAATGGAAGCGTTTCTCAAATTCTTTCTGCACGATGGATAATGCTTTTTTCGGATCTTTTTCCGCCTCCATGCCGAGGGTGCTCGTTAAGTCAGTTCCTGAGTAGCGCGTCGCGGCGATATCGATTTCACCGCCGAGCATCGCCTGCTGCTGAACATAGTTTGATCCGAGGTTTTTAATTAATGCCGTATTCAATTCTGTATTGTGCTCAATCATCTGTGCGAGCATATTGGCGATAATTTCTGATTCCGTCATGCTTTGCGCCCCGATTTTAATCGTATCATCGGAAGCCCCGCTCAGCCCGGGAAGGGAACAGCCGCCTACAAGCAGAGCAGCCGACAGCGCCAACGCGCACATCCATCTCTTTAGATTTCTTTTCAAAACAGCCAACTCCTTATGATACTTCCTTCAGTCCTTTCAGCCCTTTCGGCGTCACCTTCCGTTCCGTCGCCGCCAGCAGATAATCGATGATAATGGCTAAAATGGTGACGGGCACGGCGCCGCCGATAATATATTCAGGCTGATAGAGGTTCAGGCCGATAAAAATATAGTCTCCGAGCCCGCCGCCCCCGATAAAGGAAGCAAGCGTCGCCCAGCCGATCAGATAAATGGTGGATGTGCGGATGCCCGCCATGATCACCGGAACCGCAAGCGGCAGTTCCACAAGCCTGATCTGCTCCCAGACCGTCATCCCGATGCCTTTTCCCGATTCCAGCAGATTTTTGTTTACGCCTTGAATGCCGGTGTACGTGTTCCGGAGAATCGGCAGCACCGAATAGAAAAACAGCGCGACGATCGCCGGCAGCTTTCCCACCCCTAACAGCGGGATAAAGAATGCCAGTATCGCGAGACTCGGCAAGGTCTGCACAATGTTGACGGCGCCGATGACAGCGCCTGCGCCCTTTTTCATTCTCGTCAGCCCCACTCCGAGCGGAACGGCGACGAGAATGCCTAATATGACGGCGATGATTGAAATATATAAATGCTCCCACGTTTTATATAAAAGCTCTCCGCCGTTCGTCTGCAAAAACTTGATCATTTCATTCATTGTAAGCGTTCCTCCCCTTGTCAGCCTGTCACCAGCTGGTCTTCCTCGCCCCAGATTGAATCGTAAACGATGTCGACAAGGCTCGCTCTCGTGACAATCCCGACCAAATGCCTTTGTTCATCAACGACGGGTACGTATTTCATTCCGCGCTTTAAAATTTTGCGTACGGTATCGCGGAGCAGCGTCCCCTGTTCGACCGTATACAGATCAGAGCGGAGCACGTCGCCGACGAGGCTTGCTTTTTTCCGGTTCTGATCAATGATTTCGACATCTACATATCCTTGCAGCACATTCAGGTCATCAACGACAAGCAGGGAATCGACCCGGTGCTCCCGCATCACCTGTATCGCCTGCGAAAGCGTTTTGTCCGCCGTAACGGTGACAGGCTTTTTGTTCATCATTTGCTCGACGCGTTCAATGTCCGGTCTTGATTGCAATAACCGTTCTTTGCCGATAAATTCTTCGACAAACTCATTAGCCGGATTTCGGAGGATGTCATCAGGAGTGCCGGCCTGAACGATCTCTCCCGCTTTTAAAATGACGATCCGGTCAGCCAGCTTAATGGCTTCATCCATGTCGTGGGTTACAAACACAATCGTTTTATTCAGTGTTCTTTGCAGTTTTTTGAATTCTTCCTGAAGCGAATCACGTGTAATCGGATCAAGCGCTCCGAACGGTTCATCCATGAGAATAAGGGGAGGTTCCGCTGCCAGGGCGCGCAGCACGCCGATTCTCTGCTGCTGTCCGCCGCTCAGCTCATGAGGATAGCGGTCTAAATATTCCGGGCCCATATCGACGAGCTTCAAAAGCTCCCGCGCCCGTTCCTTCCGCTTTTGTTCCGGCCATTTCAGCAGTTTCGGCACGAGGGAAATGTTCTGCTGAATGGTCATGTGGGGGAAAAGTCCGATCTGCTGAATGACGTAGCCGATTTTCCGTCTCAGCTCCACAGGGTCCTGCTCCATGATATTTTCGCCATCGATGAAAATCTTTCCTGATGACGGCTCAATCAGTCTGTTAATCATTTTCATCGTCGTTGTTTTTCCGCAGCCGCTCGGCCCGATAAAACAAATAAACTCGCCTTTTTCGATATTTAGATCAATGCTGTTGACGGCTTTTTTTCCGCCTTTATAGATTTTTGATACATTTTCTAATCTCAGCAATCCGTGCACCTCCGAAGGATTCCGTTATTTTTCTGAAAAGTATAATCTTTATTATAAGATGAAGTTTATAAAATAAAAAGTTTATAAAGTGTCGAAATTATATATAATACACGTATTATTTGATGTTATCCCGCTGACAACGAGGACGTTCTTACAATCGCTCCGGATAGCTCGCATATCCTGCCGCATCATCTTTTTCAACAACTGTAAAAAATATGATATATTGTCAGCATGAAAAGCCAGTGAAGGGATGATCAGCCGTGGAAAAAAACGCTCTTGATATCATCGGTCAAGCTGAAGAGCATCTCATTGAGAGAATCGCCGAGAATATGCATACATTCGGAATGCCGGCCACACTGGGGCGTGTGCTCGGTATTATTTATATGAACCGAAAGCCGATGACGTTAAATGAGCTGTCAGAGGCGACCGGCATGAGCAAAACGAGGATGAGCCAGGTGGTCCGCGAGATGACCGATGCCAATCTGGCTGAAAAAGTGTTTGAAAAAGGCGTTCGGAAAGACCTTTACGACGTGGAGCGTGATTATCACCAGACGTTTATCTCCCTGTTTACGGCAAATTGGACAAAGGCGGTCAGCAAAAATAAAATGCTGTATAAGAAGCTGAACCGTGAGCTGACTGAGCTTCTGGAATCGGAAAACCTCAGTCCCGAAATTGAAGAAAAAGCCCGTCAGCTTTTGAACGAACTGACGGACTGGCTCCATTATTATGACTGGCTGAGCCGTTTGATAGAATTTTTTGAGAGTGAAGAAGTGTTTCAGCATGTGCCGAAAATAGAAAAAAGCAGCGCCCGCAGATAACCGGGCGCTGCTTTTTTTAAGTCAGGAAACCAATATCGGGAACATGCCTTTCAGACCGGCGCCGATCATGCCGATCGCCACTACCGCCAAAATCAAACCCATCAGCCGGGTAATCACGTTCATTTCGGTTTTCCCGAGCTTGTTGCTGATGAAAGAAGAATAGTGAAAGAAGATGAACGTCATCGCGATGACGGCCGCAATACCGATCAGCACGCTGATGTAATGGAAGATGCCGCCGTGGCCGGCCGACAGACTCATTACCGTCGCAATCGTACCGGGACCGGCGATAATCGGAATCGACAGAGGCGTCACGGAAATATCCGCTTTCTCCTTGCTTTCCCCTTTCTCTTCATGATGAAGGGACTGTACATGTGATTGTTTCGCGTTCAAAAGATTATAAGCGATGCCGAAAATAAAAATACCGCCCGCGATACGCAGGGCATGAATATTAATGTCAAACAGTTTAAAGATCAGATGGCCGAAGATTAAAAATGCCGCCAAGATGATAAACGACAGCACGGACGCCTTGCGTGCGATCGCTGTCCGTTCTTTCTCCGGGTAGCCCTCTGTCAGTGAAAGAAAAATCGGCACGTTTCCGATGGGGTTGGACACTGCAAACAGGGAAATGAAGACATGAATGATAAATGAAAACATGCGTACCTCCTTATGACTTGCCGTTGTGATTTATGTTTTGTTTTCCGCTGTTTCTTATGCATGATTTTTACCCCGGTGCCTGCTTCTTGTAACCTCAGCCGGCCGATCTGGAAACAGAAAAAAACCGCCCTTACAGGACGGTTTTTTCCGTTTGCTATCTCCATAAGCCTTTTCCGAATTTCAACAGCCGATAAAGCATTTTTAATTTTTTTAGCATCAGTTAATTTCCTCTATCACCCTGATCAATACTCTCGTTAAAAATTCTACCATAATGGGTACTTTTTCTCTATTATCAAATAATAGAGAAAGTGAATAGTATATCTTTAGAAATCTCCGTTACATCCGCCCTATTTTCTTTTATAATGTAAATATTGAACAAAATCCCTATATTACATGTAAAAGGAGTTTTAGAATGTATTGTCCTCAATGCGGCCATCATACAGATGGCGGAAAGTTTTGTGAAAAGTGCGGTGCGCCCCAGCCCAACCAGACCGCTTCAGGCCAAATGCAGGCCGGCGCCGCTGCTAAACAGGCTTCAAAGCAATTTGCCTTATTCGTGCTTAATGTTTTAAAGAAACCGTATCAGACATGCAAAACGACAGGCGGTGAACAGCTTGTCAGCAGCATAATCAACATGGTGCTTTTCTGTCTGATAACGCCGATTATGATGTATATTCTCTTATCAGACGGCTTTCGTGACGTCAGTTTTACCGCGGTTGTGATCAAACCGGCGCTTACCTTTGCGATATGTGTATTCTGCCTGTATCTCTTGATTTTTATCGCATTGAAGGCCGGCGGCGCGCAGGTGTCATTTAAAGATTCGCTGTCCAGATTCGGGGCGTTTTTGATTCCGTTTACGGCTATTTTGCTTCTTGCACTCATTTTTATGCTGATGCACACAACCGTTTGCTTTACCATTCTGGCTGTCGGTCTTTTAGGAGCGGCGTTTGCCGTGCCTCCGCTCATGCTGGCGAGCTACCAGCATCAGCTCACGGCTAAAGCGGATATCACTTATGCTGTTATCGTCATCTATTTCATCATTTGCGTAACGTTTCAATTCACGATCAAGCATTACACAAAAGAACTTATGAATTATTTTTTCTTTTAAAAATGAAAACCCCCGCCGCCTGGTTGGCGCGGGGATTTTTTTATTGAATGGATGTTAAATAAATTCTTCCGTCTTTCACAACGCCGCCGTACGTCCAATGATATGTTCTGAGCTTCGGGCTGCCGCCGGCTTTCGTAATATAAAACTCCTCATACGTATGAATCGTCAGATGGGAGCCGTTCTGCGAAAAGCTTTTTACATTCACTTCATTAAATACTTCTGTCGTTCCCTCGCCGTATAGTTTTTTTACCAGTTTTTGCTGATCAGCATACAAAGGGCCTCCCTCTTCCAAATTGCCCGCCATGATGGCGAAATTGTTCAGGCTGACAGCGCTTGATTGGTTTGTCAGGTAATCAACCATAAACGATGTGACTTGTTCATTCGTGAGGCTGCCTGAAGCTGCCTTTCCTTTGGATGACGCCCATGCGGATGTGTAGGTTTTCGGCTGGTCGTTTTTTATTTTTTTCACATTTGCCCCAGAGGAATCTGAGGCTGGATCAGCTTTTTCAAAAACCCATTTTTTATGTTTTGTATCATATGACAGTACATAATGAAAGCTCGGTTCAGCCTCTTCCATATCAGGCTTCGTATCCCCGTCGAAATAAGCAGACTCATGTAGCTCTTTACCTGTAACAGTTACTTGCCAGCGGCCGTTCTCTTGTGAAATCGCAAATGAATCCAGATCAAAGCTTGTCTCTTTATACTGATCCTTCAAAAAAGTGCCGGAACTCTTCATGCCGGAAACCACTTCTTTCGTCTGCTCCTTCCACGCTGAACCAGCCTCGGTCATCTGATCCGTATTTCCGTCTGCCATGGCTTTTGTATACTGCTTCGTTGTTTTGACAATCGTGTCCATGATTGTTTTTTGTGTATCCGGATCGGGAATTAGCGTTAATTCCATATCAGTGCCATTGATCGGAACATCGGCAGTTTTTGTTTCCCCCCAAGGAAAATCAGCCTCCACGGCGGCTGTCATGGAGCCGTCAGTTAAGAGCGGGCCGTATGTAACGGACTTAAAAGGGTCTTTATGGACGGACTTGCCGTTTATCAGCAGATCGCCTTTCGCGTTTTTGAAGCTGTCTGCCGGAGTGAACGTCACATCCTCGGCGTCTAACGGCAGGTCAAACTCAACATTCCGGCTTCCGGCTGCCTCCGCCTCTTGCTTTTTGACAACGTCAACCGTATCATTTTGAAGCTTGGCTTCCGCCGTATAGACACCGGGTGCATACGGGCCGAATGTTTGGGTTTCATCGGCTTTTTTGACCGTACCGGTTTTCTCGCTGTTGATGTAAAGATCGGCGCCTTTATAATTACTTGTGATGCGGAAATAAACTGGATCGACTTTCAGTTCATAATGGTCGAACAAGAGAAGGGTTTTTCCCTCTTTTTTGACGTATACCGCATCTTTTTCAGATGAATTGCCGCGAAGCGATTCCATCAGTTCACCGTGTTTCTTTGCGTATGCAAGGAGCGGTTTGACATTGGTCTCATTCAGCTTCAATTTTTTGTCTGAAGGGGTGAGAAGGGCTGCGAGCTTTTTCGTGTCCCCGTCATGGACCGCCTGTTCGAATTGATCCGTGAGCCTTTTTTCAGATGTCAGCCAGGCTCCGGTTTTATATGCGGCAATCAATAAGATCAGCGCTGCGGCGATGCCTCCCCATAGGAAGAGCGTTTTTTTAGGGATCGGCTTTCTCGGCTGTGATGCGGATTCAGCCGCCTGCCGCTCCAGCCAGCTTCCTTTCCCGATCGGCTTTCCGCATTCTTTACAGAAATGCGCCTCTTCATTATTCTGTCGGCCGCAATATTTACAAAAAAACATGACTTTCCTCCTATTCAATCTGCAAAACTTGTATAACTTTTCCTATGTTTCATATTTTATAATAAAGTAGAATGATTTTGGAGTTATTTTGAAAAAATAGCTGCCGATCACAATGAAGGAGGAGAAACGGACATGCAAAAACTGAGCATCCGAAAAGCGGCAGAGCGGGATGAAGCGCTGTATGAACTATTGCTGCTGGCCGATCCGTCGAGGGAAATTGTCGATGATTATCTTGCCAGAGGCGAATGCTATACGGCTTGGACGTCAGACGAGCTTGCAGGGGTCTTCGTCCTTTTAAAAACAAGACCAAAAACGGTGGAAATCGTCAATATTGCGGTAAACGAATCAATGCAGAACAAAGGCATCGGCAGAAAGCTCTTAGAAGAGGCCGTGAATAAGGCAAAACAAATGGGAGCGGCGACTATTGAAATCGGAACGGGCAACTCCAGTATAGGCCAGCTTGCCCTTTACCAAAAATGCGGCTTCAGACTCCAAGCCATCGACCATGATTTTTTCATCAGGCATTATGAAGAGGAGATTTTCGAAAACGGGATACAGTGCCGCGATATGGTAAGGCTTTATGCAGACATATAAAAAAACCTCCCCTTGGGGAGGTTTTTTCGATTACTTATTCAAGTTATAGAAAGAGTTGATACCGTGGTATTGAGCAGTTTCAGCCAACTGATCTTCGATGCGAAGAAGCTGGTTGTATTTCGCAACACGGTCCGTACGGGACGGAGCACCTGTTTTGATTTGTCCTGCGTTCGTTGCCACAGCGATGTCAGCGATTGTGCTGTCTTCAGTTTCACCAGAACGGTGAGAGATAACAGCAGTGTAGCCTGCGCGTTTCGCCATTTCGATCGCATCGAATGTTTCAGTCAATGTACCGATTTGGTTTACTTTGATCAGGATAGAGTTGCCTACGCCGTTTTTAATACCTTCAGCAAGCTTTTTCGTGTTTGTAACGAAAAGGTCGTCACCGACAAGCTGAACCTTTTTGCCAAGACGCTCTGTAAGAAGTTTGTGGCCTTCCCAGTCGTTTTCGTCAAGTCCGTCTTCGATAGAGATGATTGGGTATTTAGAAACCATTTCTTCATACCAGTCAACCATTTCAGCAGATGTTTTCACAACGCCTTCGCCAGACAGATGGTATTTGCCGTCTTCTTTGTTGTAGAACTCAGAAGATGCAGCATCCATAGCAAGTTTCACTTCTTCGCCAGGTTTGAAGCCGGCTTTTTCGATTGCTTCAACGATTGTTTGAAGCGCTTCTTCGTTAGAACCAAGGTTCGGAGCGAATCCGCCTTCGTCACCTACAGCTGTGTTCATGCCTTTAGCAGAAAGAACTGATTTCAGGCTGTGGAAGATTTGAGCGCCCATGCGAAGCGCTTCACGGAAGTTAGGCGCGCCTACAGGCATAATCATGAATTCTTGAATGTCTACGTTGTTGTCAGCATGCTCTCCGCCGTTTACGATGTTCATCATCGGTACAGGAAGCGTTTTTGAGTTGAAGCCTCCAAGGTACTGATAAAGAGGGATCTGTAAGAAATCAGCAGCTGCGCGCGCACAAGCCATAGATACGCCAAGGATAGCGTTCGCACCGAGTTTGCCTTTGTTTTCAGTTCCATCAAGCTCGATTAAAAGCTGATCGATTGCGTTTTGTTCTGTTACGTCAAAGCCGAGAAGCTCTGGAGAAATGATTTCGTTTACGTTGTTAACAGCAGTTAACACGCCTTTTCCAAGGTAACGGTCTTTGTCGCCGTCACGAAGCTCAACCGCTTCGTATTCGCCTGTAGAAGCTCCGCTTGGCACTAATGCGCGGCCGAAAGCTCCTGTTTCTGTATATACTTCTACTTCAACTGTCGGGTTGCCGCGGGAGTCAAGGACTTCGCGTGCATAAACATCAACAATGTATGGCATGAGTTTTGTCTCTCCTTTTGATTTCAAATTATTTTTGAATTAAAGATGTTCCGGTCATTTCTTTCGGTTTTTCAACACCGAGAAGGTCTAATAACGTTGGTGCGAGGTCGCCTAGGATTCCGCCTTCGCGCAGCGTCACGCCTTCTTTCGTCACAATGACAGGGACTGGATTTGTCGTATGGGCAGTGTGCGGTTCGCCTGATTCTGTAATCAGAATGTCTGCATTACCGTGATCAGCGGTAATGATGGCATGCCCGCCTTTAGCGATGATGGCGTCAACCACTTCGCCTAAGCACTCGTCCACTGCTTCAATTGCTTTAATCGTCGGTTCGACCATTCCGGAGTGGCCGACCATGTCAGGGTTTGCAAAGTTCAGGATGATCGCGTCATGCTTGTCAGCGGCGATTTCTTTTACAAGAGCATCCTTCACTTCATACGCACTCATTTCAGGCTTCAGGTCATATGTCGCGACCTTCGGCGAGTTAATAAGGATGCGCTCTTCGCCCGGGAATTCTTCTTCGCGGCCGCCGCTCATAAAGAACGTAACGTGCGGATACTTTTCAGTTTCTGCAATGCGAAGCTGTTTTAACCCGTGCTGTGCTAATACTTCACCAACCGTATTGTCAAGGTTTACCGGTTTAAAAGCCACATATCCGTCAACAGATTCACTGAAGTGAGTCAGGCAGACGAAATACAGGTTTTTCGGATGATGTTCACCGCGGTCGAAATCGCGGAAATCTTTGTTGGTAAACGTATTCGAAATCTGGATGGCGCGGTCAGGTCTGAAATTATAGAAAATCACAGAATCGCCGTCATGAATTTTCGCAACGGGTTCACCGTTTTCTTTTGTGATGACGGACGGAATGACGAATTCATCATGAATGCCGTTCGCATAAGAATCGTCGACGACATCCATCGCGCTGCGGTAAGACGGGCCTTCGCCGTAAGCCATTGCGCGGTACGCTTTTTCCACACGGTCCCAGCGTTTGTCGCGGTCCATGGAGTAGTAGCGTCCGGAAATGCTGGCGATTTCGCCGACACCGATTTCTTCGATCTGCTCATTCAGCTGCTGAATGTAAGTTTTCGCCGTTTGCGGACCTACATCGCGGCCGTCGAGGAAACCGTGGATATACACCTTCGTCAGCCCTTCACTTTTCGCAAGCTTGAGCAGCGCGAATAAATGATTGATGTGACTGTGTACGCCCCCGTCAGAAAGAAGACCGAACAGGTGCAGCGCTTTGTCGTTGTCTTTCGCGTTTTTGATGGCGTCAAGGAACGTTTGATTGCGTTCGAATTCGCCTTCGCGGATGGCAACGTTCACGCGTGTTAAGCTTTGGTACACAATACGTCCTGCGCCGATATTCAAATGTCCGACTTCAGAGTTCCCCATCTGTCCTTCAGGCAGTCCGACTGCTTCGCCTGATGCCGTCAGCGTCTGATGAGGGTATTGGTTCCAATAACGGTCGAAATTCGGTTTTTTCGCTTGTGCGACTGCATTTCCGACTGTTTCATTGCGTAATCCGAACCCATCAAGAATGATGAGTGCAGCTGGTTTTTTACTCATATTGACCTTCCTCCAATAATTGAACGAATGACTGCGGTTCAAGGCTTGCGCCGCCGACCAAAGCACCGTCAATATCGGACTCTGCCATATATTCTTTAATATTTGCAGGTTTTACGCTGCCGCCGTATTGAATGCGGAGCTTGTCAGCAGTTTCCTGGCTGAAGCTTTCAGCAACAACTTTACGGATATGCGCGCAGACGTCGTTAGCATCTTTCGCTGTAGAAGATTTGCCTGTTCCGATTGCCCAGATTGGCTCGTACGCAATAACGGAAGCAGCAACTTGCTCTTCAGAAAGACCCGCAAGACCTTTTTTCACTTGATCGGCAACAAGATCATTTGTTTTTCCGGCTTCGCGCTCTTCAAGCGTTTCACCTACGCAAATGATCGGCACAATGCCGTGTTTGAAAGCGGCATGCGCTTTTTTGTTAACTGTTTCATCTGTTTCAGCGAACATTTCACGGCGCTCAGAGTGGCCGATGACGCAGTAATCCACGCCAAGGTCTTTCAGAGCGACCGGGCTGATTTCGCCTGTGAACGCACCGTTTTCTTCAAAATGCATGTTTTGGGCGCCGACTTTTAAGTCAGTTCCTTTAACAGCAGAAGTCAGCTTTTCTAAGAAAAGTGCTGGTGCGCAAACAACGGCTTCCGCTTTGTCTGCTGCTGGAATGGAAGATTTCACTTCTTCAACGAAGCTGACAGCCTCGCCGAGTGTTTTGTTCATTTTCCAGTTACCGGCTATAATTGGTTTTCTCATCTGTTCCACTTCCTTATAGCAGTTTTATTTATCGTTCAGTGCAGCTACCCCTGGAAGCTCTTTGCCTTCCATGAATTCAAGGGATGCGCCGCCGCCTGTTGAGATGTGGCTCATTTTGTCAGCAAGGCCGAATTTTTCAACGGCTGCCGCAGAGTCTCCTCCGCCGATGACAGAGTATGTATCATTCGCCTCTGCCAATGCTTCTGCAACCGCTTTTGTGCCTTGAGCGAACAAGTCGATTTCGAATACGCCCATCGGTCCGTTCCACACGACAAGTTTGCTGTTTTTGATAACGTCAGCATACGTTTCGCGTGTTTTCGTACCAATGTCGATGGCTTCTAAATCACTTGGAATCTCAGAGATCGGCACGATTTGAACGTTTGCATCGTTAGAGAAATCATCAGCAACGAGAACGTCTTCCGGCATATAGAATTTAACGCCTTTTTCTTTCGCGCGGTCCATGAATGATTTTGCAAGCTCGATTTTATCTTCTTCAAGAAGAGATTTACCGACTTCATAGCCAAGCGCTTTAACGAATGTGTAAGCAAGACCTCCGCCGATGATCAAGTTGTCCACTTTATCAAGCAGACTTTCGATGACGCCGATTTTGTCTTTTACTTTCGCTCCGCCGATGATTGCCGTAAACGGGCGCTCAGGATTTGTCACGGCTTTGCCGAGAACGTCAAGCTCTTTTTCCATCAGGAATCCTGCAACCGCCGGCAGATGCTCGGCAATTCCGGCTGTAGATGCGTGAGCACGGTGGGCAGCACCGAATGCGTCATTGACATATACATCCGCAAGCTCAGCAAATGCTTTAGCAAGCTCAGGATCATTTTTCTCTTCGCCAGGGTAGAAACGTACGTTTTCCAATACAAGAACGTCTCCGTCCTTCATATCAGAAATTTGTGCTTTTACAGCATCACCGTAAGCTTCATCTGCTTTTTTCACTTCTTTGCCAAGCAGTTCGCCTAAGCGTGCAGCGACAGGAGTTAAACGAAGCTCCTCAACCACTTCGCCTTTCGGGCGGCCTAAGTGGCTCGCAAGAAGGACTTTCGCGCCTTGGTCTGCAAGATGTTTGATTGTCGGAAGCGCAGCACGGATACGAGTATCGTCTGTTACTTCCCCGTCTTTCATTGGAACGTTAAAGTCAACGCGGCAGAATACGACTTTGCCTTTTACGTCGATGTCTTTTACTGTTTTTTTATTCATGCCTTAGGAGATCCTCCTTCAAAATGGTTTGCATAGCACGAAAAACGTGAAACGTGAAACCGCCTTATGATGCTTCCGCCGCGGGGCAGATTGCAGCTTCCGGGCACGGGGCAGATCGTCTTCTGAGCCAGGGCAGGCGGCCAGAAAACGAAAGTGCCGCTGAAACTGCAAAACGCGGACGTTCTGCAGCAATCCGGCGCTTTCTGAAAGCCGGTTCTCATGGAAAAAGGGAAAGGGAGTCCGTCCCCTTCCCTTGTCCGCTTTCATTATAGCGTTTCTGTCCGAAAGAACCAAGTCCGGTCCTTTCCGGGAGCTATGAATTAAAGACCTTGTTTTGCGATGTAAGCTGCAAGGTCAACAACGCGGTTAGAGTAGCCGCTTTCGTTATCGTACCAAGAGATTACTTTTACCATGCTGCCTTCCATAACCATTGTAGAAAGAGCATCGATTGTAGAAGAGTTAGCATTGCCGTTGTAGTCTCCGGATACTAATGGCTCTTCGCTGTAGCCAAGGATTCCTTTAAGATCGCCTTCAGCCGCTTCTTTAAGAGCTGCGTTTACGTCTTCAGCCGTTACGTCTTTGTTAAGTTCAGCAACTAAGTCAACAAGAGAAACGTTTGGAGTCGGCACACGCATTGCTCCGCCGTTCAGTTTGCCTTTTAGTTCAGGAAGAACTAGGGAAACTGCTTTAGCAGCACCAGTTGATGTTGGGATGATGTTTTCAGCTGCTGCACGCGCACGACGGTAGTCTTTGTGCGGAAGATCAAGGATTTGCTGATCATTTGTGTAAGAGTGAACAGTTGTCATCATACCGCGTTTGATGCCGAATTTGTCGTTAAGTACTTTTGCAAACGGCGCAAGGCAGTTTGTTGTGCAAGATGCGTTAGAGATAACATCGTGGTTAGCCGCATCGTATTTATCTTCGTTAACACCCATAACGATTGTGATATCTTCTTCGTTAGCAGGTGCAGAGATGATGACTTTTTTCGCGCCGGCTTCTAAATGTTTCGCAGCGTCTGCGCGTTTTGTGAAGAAACCAGTAGATTCAACTACGATTTCAACGCCTTGTTTGCCCCAGCTGAGTTTCGCAGGATCGCGCTCAGCAGAAACTTCGATTGTTTTGCCGTTAACAACAAGGTTGCTGCCGTCAACTTTAACTTCTGCGTCTAATTTTCCGTGTACGGAATCATATTGTAAAAGATGAGCAAGCATGTTAGCGTCTGTTAAATCGTTAACCGCCACTACCTCAACTTCAGGATTGTTTAATGCTGCGCGGAATACGTTACGTCCAATACGACCAAAACCGTTAATACCGACTTTTACTGCCATGATTATTTCCTCCTTTTAATAAGTGAGAGATATTTATATTGAGGGACTGTTATCCCTTAATAACTTCTTTGCGGCTCCTTCGTCCGTGACGAGAACCGTGTTTCGCTGCTTTTTAAAATAAGCTTCGATTGCTTCTGCTTTTGATGATCCGCCCGCTACCGCGATAATGTCGGGGATGGCATCGAGGTCATCGAGCTGCATTCCGACTGAATGCACCTTGTGAACGACTTCTCCGTCCGCATTAAAGTAGTAGCCGAATGCTTCTGTCACCGCATGATTGTCATCTATTTTCTTCAAATCTTCCAAAGGTGTGTTTCTTCGCTCCGCCATTGTTCTAGCTTCGCCGATTCCGTGAATGAGCATACTCGCTGATTTAATCGTCTGAAGCACCTCTTTTACGGAAGGTTCTTCAATAATAGATGAATAGGCGCCTTGCGACAGCTGTCCGGGAACAAACAAAAGCCGGTAAGTGCCTGAAGCCTTTTCCGCCATATGCGCGCATATGGTGTTCGCCTGGTTTTTCACGTCTTCGCCTAAACCGCCTCTTGCAGGCACAAACAAAAGCTCGCGGTTTTTAGAATCCGGCGTCATCATATCGGCGACGGCTTCAATTGTTGTACCGCCGGTTACAGCGACGATATTTTTGCCTGAAAATCTCTTTTTCATACACGCAACGGCCGCTCTCCCTAATTCTTTTTTGACCCAAGGAGATTGGTCGCTGTCTCCGGAGACGATAATGGCGTCTTTCAGATTAAGCCGCTCTTTTAATGTCTTTTCCAAAAGCGTCAATCCTAAAACATCCTTCATCGTATCTTCCAGAATCGAAAGCAGTGAATAGCCTTCTTCCGTCATTGTCATGCCGTTTGTTTTAATATCAATGAGATTCTGTTCTTTCAAAAACTGAACCTCGCTTCTGAGAACGCGCTCGGTCAATCCGAGACTGGCTGCGAGACTTCTGCGGCCGATCGGTTCGGTAAGCCTGATATACTGCAAGATTTCAAATCTTTTCTGCATGACAAGCAAAAGATCAGGCAATAATTTTTTTTGAGCTTGTATTAACTGGTTCATGACTCAAACGTTCCTTCCTATTCATACTGGACAGAAAATGTCCCGCTATGACAAAAAACGTCCCATCATAGCCAAAAAAAATTATGTCTGCTTTCTTTAATTATTTTAACAGGATGACTTTGTTAATTCAACTGTTAAAGGTCAATTCCTCGACATTCTTCGCAGGATTTACCAGTATCTCCTTGATACAGTCATTATATACAGAAACAGACTGAAGGTGACAGACAAAAGCCCGCCGGAGCGGACTTTTGTCGTAAAACGCTTTCATTTTATCCAGAGTTTTTCTATTTCCTCTAATGATTTATTTTTCGTCTCAGGGCAGATCGTCACGACAAACAAGAAACAGAGAATATTAATGACGGCGAATATCCAGAAAGTGTACGCGAGACCCAGCCCGCTGATCATCATCGGCACGAATTGGCCGATCGCCCAGTTCGCCCCCCACAGGAATATCGTCGCAATACCGGCGGCGCGTGCGCGGAGGTGGTTCGGAAAGATTTCTGAAATCATGATCCACGTAATCGGCCCGACTGAAACGCAGAAAGCGGCGACGAATCCCAATATAATGACGACTAAAGCCGGACCGCTTGCCAGCTGAAAATAAAAGGATGCCCCGATTAAGATCATGAACAGCGCCATAAAGGCTGATCCGACCCCCATCAGCTTTTTCCGGCCAACTTTATCGACTAAAAGAACCGCGATAATGGTGAAAATCACTTCGACGACACCGACGATGCATGTCGTGACAAACCCCGCATTCTGCCCGAAGCCCATCATTTTGAAGATTTCCGGCCCGTAATACGTAATCGCGTTCATGCCGATGACCTGATTGAACAGAGCCAGCAGAATCCCGATCACAAGCGCTTTTCTCAGCCCCGGTTTAAACAGCTGAGACACCGAACCCATTTTTTCTAATTGTAAAGACGTTTCGATTTGTTTGATTTCTTCTTTCGCGGTCTGCTCGCCGTTAATGCGCGTCAGCACGGCGAGAGCTTCATTCCTGCGCCCCGCTTTTGCAAGCCAGCGCGGACTTTCCGGCACGATAAGCAGCACGATAAAAAAGATGACAGACGGAATCATGCCGTAAGCGAGCATCCACCGCCAGCCGGTGTGCACCCCCCATTCATATGAGCCGGACTGCTGGACGGCGAGGTTAATAAAATAAGTGCCGGAGATGCCTAATATCGTAAACAGCTGATACAGTGAGGACAGACTGCCGCGTATGGCCGGAGGAGCGGCTTCGGTAATATAGGTGACAGAAAGCGAGGAGCCCATTCCGATCCCCAGACCGCCGATGACTCTGGCGATAATTAAGGAAGACACACTTTGAGAAAGCGCAGAGACAACCGCTGACACCGCAAACAAAAGGGCCGCTGCCATCAGAACCTTTCTCCGTCCGAAACGGTCACTCAAAAATCCGGAAATACCGACGCCGAAAACACCGCCGATCATAATGCTTGAAATCACGAGTCCTTCCATAAAAGGACTTAAACGGTACAAGTCTTTCAGAAAACCGATGGCGCCGGAAATAACCGCCGTGTCATAACCGTACAAAAGCCCTCCCAGTCCGGCCGCGCATGAGATAAGAATGACAAACCACTTCGAATGCTCCCGAGTGACAGGTACATTTGAGCCAATTGGTGCCGGGTGATTCTTCATGAATTTTTACCCTCCCGCGAATAATAGAATAAAAACGCTTACAAATCAGAGCACTATTACATTTGTACGTACTTATAAAGAATTTTATCTAAAAATAAGGAAAATTAGTACGTACAAATAAAGAATAAGCAGTTTTTCAGAATCTGTCAATTGTTTTTACGACTTGATGAAAGGGCTTACTATGTTATACTGGAATTTGTCCGTATACATTTTGGAGGAATTGATATGCTACCGAAATATGCTCAAGTAAAAGAAGAAATTTGTTCATGGCTGAATCAAGGAAAAATACAGCCTGACCAAAAGCTGCCTACGGAAAATGAGCTGATGCAGCAGTTCGGCGTCAGCCGCCATACCATCAGAAAAGCGATCGGGGATTTGGTCTCGCAGGGGCTGCTGTACAGCGTTCAGGGCGGAGGCACCTTTGTCGCTTCACGCACGGCGAAATCAGCCATGCATTCAAACAAAACGATCGGCGTCATTACAACGTACATATCAGACTATATTTTCCCGAGCATCATCAGGGGAATCGAATCTTATTTAAGCGAACAAGGCTATTCCATGCTGCTGACGAGCACCAACAACAATACAGAAAGTGAACGACGCGGCCTTGAAAACCTGCTGTCTAAAAATATAGACGGGCTGATTGTCGAGCCTACGAAAAGCGCGCTGCAGACGCCCAACATCGGCTATTATCTCAATCTGGAGAAAAACGGCATTCCTTTTGCCATGATTAACGCTTCTTATGCGGAGCTGGCCGCACCGAGCTTTTCCGTCAATGATGTCAAAGGCGGCATGATGGCTTGCGAATACGTCATGTCCCTCGGCCACACGCACATTATGGGAATTTTTAAAGCGGATGACACGCAGGGCGTCAAACGAATGAACGGCTATCTGCAGGCGCATCGGGAGCGCGGAATCTTCCCGTCTCCGGACATGATCGTGACTTACACGACTGAGGAAAAAGAAACCGTGCTTCTCCAAAAGATTAAGGATACCCTTGAGCAAAACAGCGGGTCATACCCGACGGCCATTCTTTGTTATAATGATGAAATTGCGCTGAAGACGATTAATCTTCTCAGAGAATTCGGCTTAAAGGTGCCTGATGACGTGTCAGTCATGGGCTATGATGATTCACATTTCGCCCAGATTTCCGAGGTGAAGCTCACCTCTGTCAAGCACCCGAAATCCATTATGGGGAAAGCGGCGGCAAAATACGTCATCGACTGCTTAGAACATAAAAAACCGAAGCAAGATGACGTCGTGTATGAACCGGAACTCGTCATCCGGAATTCCGTCAGGCGGATCGGCGAATGAAAATGGGCAGATACAATAGTATCTGCCCATCAGTCATTAAATTGAAAACTGAGCTGAAAATCATGAGGTGGAAGAACATCATCTATATTTTCTTTATTAAAATGCTTTAAAATATAATAAAATAACGAATCTGAAATATATAGTCTTTTATCATAGTATGTAAAGACCTTTGGAAAGATATCCTTTTTGGATTGCAATTCATCGAAGTGGTTAAGTACAGAGGTCAGTGCACCATGATTTATTGACTTTTTCTCATGGATTCGGTGAATATTCTCATATAAATACTGAAAAGAAAATCCTCTCCTCGCTATATCTTGATCAGACGTTAACACAATTTTCATTATATAATAGTATAACTTCAGCTTCGCTTTTCTTTCTCCATCTGCAATGTCTTGAATTTTTGTCAGATATTCCTTGCTTACTCTTTTATAATACAGAGCATTACATTCCTTAGCTAATTCAAGACTGTCAAGAACAATGTAATTCTGACTTCTCTTTCTTATCCCACTTTCACGACAATAATCAAAAAGAAGTTGTTGATATACAGCAACTATTTGGCTAGATGCCTCTATAAAATAATTTATTACATTTTCACTAATGTCTATATTCAGCTCTTTACAGCCTCTACTCTTTATCTTCAACAAATCTGTAGTAGACCATTTAGTAGCATCAATATAATCAATTCTTTGAGATAATTCTCCATTGAATTTTTCAAAATAGCCATTTATAATTTTCGTCCCGATTATAATGAATCTTAAGCCACTTTGATAGAACATTTTCAGGTCAAAAGCCAACAGATATTGATCGACTAAATTTAAATAATGAAAGTCATCCAGTACAATAAACTGAATGCCTTTTTCCTTCAGTGATTCAGCCACTCTGACACTTACGGTCTTAGGAAGATCCATTTTCCCTGATTCACTTAATAACTCTTTTTCTGATGAATCTCCGGTCACTTTCGCTTTTAAAAATTGAAATAGATTTGCCTCTACTTGACTATCAATTTTTGAGCACTTTTCAATACTTTTGGAAAAGTTATCAGATATCTCCACGCCGGATTTGTATAAAATTTGTGTGTAAATATCAGCTAAATCAACTCCCTTCGTACAGTCTATCACTATAGTGTTTTCAGCTTTGGTTACATATTTTTTTCTTAATAATGTTTTTCCGACTTTTGTTTCACCATAAATTACGATGTGATGATCCGTTAGTTCAATTTTATCTTGATAATCCTCATCAATTTGTTGTCTATCGACATAACTTTTTAAAACATTCCGCGATATACCAAAAACATCTTTCAAAGAAACATCCAAATCTTTATTCCCTCCCTACGTTTCAAGAAAATTTTTCTAATAAATGATACCACAATAGTATGAAATTTCATATTATTATACAAAAACAGGCAGCACACTATAAAGAGTGTGCTGCCTGTTTTTATCTTTTTAATTCGGCGATGATTTCAAACGACCGCATTCTGTCGGCATGCTCAAAGCTTTCTGAATTCACCATGATTTCATCGGCCTGTGTTGTCTGGATGAAGTTTTCCAGCTTTTCCTTCACACGCTCCGGTCCGCCGACGATCGTTGAACTGAGCTGTTCATTGACCATCGCTTTTTCATACGGCGACCAGATTTGATCCATGTCTTCAACAGGGGGCTTCAACTGGTTCGGCGTGCCGCGGACGAGGTCTAAAAATCTTTGATAATGCGATGTCGCCAGATGCTCCGCCTTTTCATCCGTGTCCGCGGCAATGACGGTGACGCCGACCATCGCGTACGGTTTATCCAGTACGTCTGACGGACGGAAGGAGCTTCGGTACAGCTCAAGAGCCGGCACGGTGTTTTTCGGTGAGAAATGAGCCGCAAAGGCGAACGGAAGCCCGAGCTCTCCGGCAAGGCGTGCGCTGAAGCCGCTTGAGCCCAGAAGCCAGATCGGCACGTCCAGCCCTTCGCCCGGAATGGCGCGGACTTGATTGCGCACATTGCCTGTCGGTTTGAAGTAATTTCTCAATTCTTCAAGCTGATCCGGAAAATCTTCCCCGCTGTTTATGTTTCTTCTTAAGGCTCTTGCCGTTAATTGGTCGGTTCCCGGCGCACGTCCGAGTCCGAGGTCAATCCGCCCTGGATATAACGTTTCAAGGGTTCCGAATTGCTCCGCGATTATAAGTGACGAATGATTCGGCAGCATAATGCCGCCTGAACCGACGCGGATTTTTTTCGTGCCGCCGGCGATGTGGCCGATCAGCACTGACGTTGCCGAGCTGGCGACGCCTTCTATATTATGATGCTCCGCCAGCCAATAGCGGTTATAGCCCCACTCCTCGGCGCGGCGCGCTAAATCCATGCTGTTGCGGAACGATTCAGCAACCGTTCCCCCCTGTACGACCGGCGATAAATTCAATACGGAAAACGCAGTATCTTTCAATGTATGTTCAGCCATCGTTTTCTCCTTTATGGTTTAGTGTAAGCAGATCTTAAACAAGGTCTCTACCACCCACCTTACCACAGCTTATCACGTGAGTTAAACAATTTGATTCGATGATCTTCGAACAATCATATTCCCCACTAATATAGTACAAATGTAATAGTTTCATTCTAATAATCATTTACAAAAACAAATCATAGCATTACGAATAAAGAGGTCCGCTTTAGTTTTCAACTATAAATCAACCATAAAATAACAATAGAAAACTTGAATGCATAAAAACATTATGCTATATTATGGTTTATATTGAAAAATGATAAATAGGAGGATATAATTTGAAAAAATCTATTTTAATTACTGTTGTTACTTCTTTGTTAGTAACATTTATTATTTTCACTGGTAGCATTAGTGCTCTCGCTGCAGATTTTTGGTCTGGCGATCAACAAAATTTAAATGTAACAGGATTTACTGATGCCTCTTACTATACTAAAAAAGCAAAAACCGTTGACTTTACTCTATCATCACCCTATCCGGGAGACCATACAAATAAAGGAAACCTATACTTGCAACGAAAGTCAGGTAATAAATGGACGACTTGCAAAAAGACAAGCTTCGCTTTCGTAGATCATGTAACTAAGTCATTCTCTTTAAAAGGGTGCAAGACAGGTTATTATCGTGTGAAAGCCACTTTTAATACAAAAGTTACAAATACGACAAACTCTTTTAAAATTAACCGATAAGATTCAGGGCCCTAAGATGATTAGGGTCTTTTTATTCATTCTTTGTGAGTTCCTGCGCGATTTGAATAAAAAGTTTTGCCGCCAATGAAGCTTCCTTTACGGAAGGAACGGCAAGCAGAACATCGCGGTACACCGCCTGATTCAGATCTCTCGTCACGACATTGTCCGGCAGCGATATTCCCGACATAGACATTTGTGATAATATCGCGATTCCCAGCCCTTCTTTAATCATGCTGATGGACGTATTGACGTTGTAAACAGTGAATGCGGCAGTCAGCACAGATCCTGCCTCCCTAAACATATCAATAAGCGGTGATTCGTACCCTCCGTCACAGATGATCATCGGCTGGCAGTCAAGGTCTTTCAGAGTGATTGACTCACAGCTGCAAAGCGGATGATCATTTCTAAGCACGACGGCCATTTTATCTTTTTTCAGCGGCAGATATTCCATGTCTTCCGTAGGAAAAAGAGTGATACCTGCGTCTATTACCCGGGAGCGGAGCCATTCCTTTACTTCGTTGACCGTTCCTTCGTGAAGCACCAATTCAAGCTTCGGATACCGCTTTTTAAACATGCTGATCAGCTTTGGAATGAAATAAGCGGAAGCGGCCGGAAATGTGCCGACGTGAATCGTTCCCTGTTCAAGCCCTCTTTCCGCGGCCGCCAGCTGTTCGGCTTTTTCTATGCCTTTGAGCACCTCTCTGATATGGACGAGAATTTTTCCGCCCGTGTCCGTGAGCCTTACGCCGTTGCGGCGCTCGCGGATGATAAGCTTAATGCCGAGCTCTGACTCAAGCGCCGAGATGGCATGGCTGACGGCGGGCTGCGTCATATTCAGCGCCAGCCCCGCTTTTGTAAAACTTCCCGTTTCAGCGATTTGAACAAAAACCCGCAGTTGTGTAATCGTCATAACGTTTTACTTATGCTCCTTATAAAAAAGATTCATTTTATTTATCTTGCTGATTACCGTATCATATGATGGAATTGTTCTACAAGGAGTGAACGACGTGAAACAGCTTTCGAAAATACAGACAGCTCTCATGCTGGCGTTTTTAGTTACGGTATGGGGGATTAACTGGCCGCTGACAAAGGCCGCGCTCGCCTATTCGCCGCCACTTCTGTTTGCCGGAATCCGCACGCTGATCGGCGGAATTCTATTATTAATGGTGGCGCTGCCCCGTTTTAAAAAGCTGCGTTTTAAAGAAACGTGGCCGATCTATCTGATTTCTGCTATTTTAAATATTACTTTATTTTACGGCCTGCAAACGGTCGGCTTGAATTACCTGCCTGCCGGCCTATTTTCAGCCATTGTGTTTTTCCAGCCTGTTTTAATGGGTGTTTTTTCTTGGCTGTGGCTCGGGGAATCGATGTATCCTTTGAAAATAGCCGGGCTTATTCTGGGCTTTTCCGGTGTCGCCGTCATCAGCTCAGCCGGTTTCGGAGGTCATATTTCCATCGCCGGCATTCTTTTGGCCTTAGGCTCCGCAGTCAGCTGGGCGCTCGGCACGGTATATGTGAAAAGAACGGGCGGACGCGCGGACTCGATCTGGATGGTCGCTCTTCAGCTTCTGATCGGCGGCGTGCTGCTTGTGAGCTCCGGCAGTTTTTCGGAAAGCTTTTCAGCGATTCAATGGAAAGCTCCGTTCATTCTGAGCCTTCTGTTCATTTCGGTATTTGTCATCGCGCTCGGCTGGCTCGCCTTTTTTACGCTTGTCGGTTCAGGGGAAGCAAGCAAGGTTGCCTCTTATACCTTCCTGATCCCGCTCATATCCATTGTCGTCAGCTCGATATTCCTGCATGAGGCACTGACCGTCAGCCTTTTGGCCGGACTGCTTCTGATTGTCACAAGCATTTGCTTTGTGAATATAACACCGAAGAGACTGAAAACACCTGCTTTGGCCGCAGAAAAAAAGGCCGCTCATTAAAAAAACTCTTGCCGCGGGGCAAGAGTTTTTTTGTTTATTGATGTCTCCCTTTCACGAGATACGCAGCCGTAATAAGCAGGTAGATGGCCGCGGTGATGCATGTGATGACAATGGATGTCGTCGCAATTACGCCGATCAGGATGGCCAAAAGCGCAAGCACCGCAAACCATGTCGTGTACGGGAACCATTTGACGTAATAAGCCGGCTGTTCTGTTGAATGTTTTCTTGATTTCAAATGGGCGAATCCGATAATCAGCCAGATGAACAGCACAGTATAGCCGAGTGAACCCATCAAATAATTAAACGTCTGGCTTCCTGCAAATAAAGAAATCAGGACGCCTACATATAAAAATGACGTACAAGTCAGAATCGCATAGACGGGAACCTTTTTCTTCGATAGTTTTGAAAAGATTTTCGGCACCCGGCCGTCAGAAGCCTGCGTAAATAAGACGCGGGATGACCCGTACAATCCCGAGTTCATAGACGAGATAATCGCAAGAAGAATGACGGCATTCATAATATGGTCGGCACCCGGAATTCCGATCATCTTAAATACTATGACAAACGGGCTTTCGGGAACGCTGTTGACTTGATTCCAAGGAATCAGGCTGACGATGATGAAAAACGGCAGCAAATAAAAAGCGACAATCCGCGTTAACGTGCTTCGGACAGCTTTTGGAATCACCTTTTCGGGGTTTTTTGTCTCCGCCAGCGTGACGCCGATGATTTCCGTTCCGCCGTATGAGTAGATCACGACGAGCATCGCCGTAATGACGCCCCCCGCTCCATGCGGGAAGAACCCTCCGTGATCCGTTAAATGAGACAGCCCCGGCGCCGTGTGATTGCCGAATGAGAAAAATAAAAGCAGAATTCCGCATAAAATAAAGATGACAATCACCGTAATTTTAATGAGCGCAAGCCAGTACTCTGTCTCGGCAAACAGCTTCACAGAAAGCATGTTTACGACAGTTACCACGATAGAAATAATCAAAGCGAGTATCCATATCGGACATTCCGGCAGCCAATATTGAATGAAAATGGCGGCTACGACCGCCTCTGCGGCAATATTGAGCACCCACATTTTCCAATAGATCCAGTCTAAAAAGTATGCAGCGTACGATCCGAGAGACTGCTCAACCAAATCACGGAACGTTCTTGCATGTTTGTTTCTGACGGCCATTTCGGCCAGCCCCTGCATAATAAACAGCAGAATGATTCCGCCGAGGAGGTAGGCCAGCAGCACGGAAGGCCCGGCTTCATCAATCGCCGTGCTGCTGCCTTTAAAGAGCCCGGCCCCGATTGCGCCTCCAAGCGCCATCATCATAATGTGTCTGGACGACATCGTCCGTTTCAACGTTTGCTTGTCCTTTTCCATCTATCACACGCCCTCTCGCAAAAAGTGTTCATCACATAAAAAAGCACGCCGCCTCTTTTTAGAAAAGAGACGGCGTGCCTCAGGCAGCCGCGGTACCACTCTTGTTGATCCCAAATATCCGGAATCCAGCTTGAAAACCTTTTAACGAAGGTCAGCCGTTAGGACATAGGGAATATTCCGACAATTCCGTTCCGCCCTGCCACTTCCGGGCGAGTTCAAAGAACAATCAGTCCGCGTTGCACCAAACCGCGGCTCTCTTTTTCTGACTGGATTCTTTTACTGCTCCCGTTCACAGTGTTTTATGTTAAATGAATCTCTTGAGTTTTTATTTTCTGAATATAGTAACATAATATACAGTCTTCTAATTTTAAAGTCAATACTAATTTTTGCCGTCTATTGTCCTTCCCGGTCATTCGAAAATCTCAGCTGAAATCCGGAAACAAGGCTTTGCTTTCCGGGTGCCGCGCTTTCCGCTTTCACCTTAGTGTTTGCGTATAAAAACAGCGCAAGCGCAATGCCGAAGGATATGACGAGAATCCATGCTTTTTTCATCCAGATGCCTCCTCACTTTCTATCATCGGCGGCCTTTCTCTTTTTTTATACACCAAATCGAAAAAACAATTTTAAAATTCTGTTTTCCTTATATTGAAACTTGCTTTATCATAAAAGTATGCGTTTACATTCGAATAGGGAGGTTATAGCATGACCCCTGTCAATTCAAGCAGTATCGGGAAGATTCAGGCAGCCAGCAAAGGCTTGTCGCCAAAATTGAGAGCGATTGCAGATCATATCGTGAAGGAACCGAAAGACGTGGTTCATCTCTCTATCATTCAGCTGGCGGAAAAAACGAAAAGCTCTGAAGCGACGATTTTCAGGCTGTGCAAGCGGCTCGGTTTTTCCGGCTATCAGGATTTAAAAATCGCGCTTGCTCAGGAAATCGTTCAGGAGCCTGTGCAGCACATTCATGAAGAAATGAGCCCTGATGACGATACCGAAGTCATCATCCAAAAAGTTTTCCGCGCAAATATTTCCGGCCTGACCGATACGTTTCAGTTGTTAGATCCGGCCGATGTTGAAAAAGCGGTAGAGATGATTCACGGCGCAGACAGAATCGAATTTTACGGAAACGGCGGCTCCGGGCTGATCGCCACAGATGCGTATCATAAGTTTATGCGCACGGGCATAAACTGCATCGCTCACACGGACTCTCACTTTCAGGCGATGTCAGCGGGGCTTCTCGGTCCCGGAAGCGCAGTCATTGGGATTTCTCACTCGGGGAGCAACAAGGATGTGCTCGACGCGGTGAAAACGGCCAAATCGCTCGGCGCGGGCACGATCGGCATTACAAGCTACCAAAAGTCGCCGCTCACCCAGATTTCTGACGTTGTGCTGTATACATCAACAAGGGAGACGGCCTTCCGAACGGAAGCGATGTCCGCAAGACTCGCCCAGCTGACGGTCATTGATACACTTTATTTCGCAACGGCACGTCTGCGGCAGGAGAAAACGCTCGCCAACTTGCAGCAAATCAGAAAAATGATCGCGCACAAACGTTTGTAACCGTTTTCTGAATATTTATTTTTCAAAAGAGAAAAGCCGATACAGCGGGAATTGAGGCAATTTTGTGAAAAAAATTTTCTTCTCTATCGTTGATTTATAAAAAAATTATTCCTATAATTGACTTTGTAAGGGCATACATTATCAATCTATCTTATTATTCAATTAGAGTAGGCGGGATATATATGAAGGAAACCCAAGCTGTTATCGGTCTGGATATCGGCACGACCAGCACGAAAGCCGTTCTGTTCGGACCAAGAGGCAAAGTGCTAGCCAAACATTCGGTTCACTATGATTTAATACAGCCAAAGCCGGCATGGGCCGAGCAGGATCCCGAGCACATTTTGGAAGCTGTTATCGCGAGCATCAGAGGCGCCGTCACAAAGGCCGGACTGAGCCCGGACAACCTGCTGGCAATCGGTATCAGCACCGCCATGCACTCATTGATTGCTGTCGATCAAAACGGCGGCCTGCTGACCAAAAGCATCATTTGGGCGGACAACCGCAGCGCCGAGCAATCAAAACGGATTTTAAAAGAAATGAACGGTTTCGATATTTATAAAAGAACGGGCACACCGATTCACCCGATGTCTCCCCTTTCCAAAATTGTGTGGATGAGAGAACAGGATAAGGAGACATTCGCGAAAGCCGCCAAATTCATCAGTATTAAGGAATATATTTTGCACGAGTTTTTCGGAACTTATGTCGTTGATTATTCGATTGCTTCGGCAACGGGGCTGTTCCGTTTAGAGACGCTTTCATGGGATGAAGAAGCGCTCCGGATTGCCGGAATCCGGGAAGATCAGCTGTCGGACATCGTGCCGACCACTCACCAGCTATGCGGCCTTGCGCCGGAAATCGCGGCACGGATGGGCATTCATGCGGATACTCCGTTTATTATCGGCGCAAATGACGGCGTGCTCGCCAATCTGGGAGTAGGCGCGATCGGCAAAGGCGAGGTAGCCGTTACGATCGGAACAAGCGGAGCCGTACGTTCGGTGACGGATAAGCCGGTGACGGATGAAAAAGCGCGGACGTTCTGTTATGCGCTGACTGACAAGCATTGGGTCATCGGAGGACCGACGAATAACGGAGGCATTATGCTGCGCTGGCTTCGTGATGAATTCGCTTCTCCTGAGGTCGAAACAGCGAAGCGGCTGGGCATTGATCCGTACGATTTAATGATCGATATCGCGGATAAAGTGCCCGCAGGCTCTGATGGTCTGCTGTTTCTGCCGTTTTTATCAGGAGAGCGCGCGCCGTTTTGGAATCCGAATGCCCGCGGAACGTTTTTCGGCATCAGCCTCCGCCATAAACGGGAGCATTTTATCAGAGCGGTGCTGGAAGGCGTCATCATGAGCGTCTTTTCGATCGGTGTCGCACTGAGAGATTTGGCGGGCCCCGCAAAAGATGTGCGGGCATCCGGAGGGTTTGCGAGATCGCCGCTGTGGAGGCAGATTTTGTCCGATACGATGGGACGGGAAGTCCTCGTTCCGGAAAGTTATGAGGCATCGGCGCTCGGAGCTGCCGTCCTCGCTTTACACAGCATTGGCGAAATGGAACAGATTGAGGATGTTCAGGACTGGATCAGAATTTCTCACCGTCATGAACCGAATGTCAAAAACAGCGAAACATATATTGAGCTGTTTTACTTATACGAGCGGCTGTATGACAAGCTCAAAGATGAATTTGACGTCATCAGTGAATTTCAGCTCAAACAAAGCCGTTAATTCTTCTTTGAAAGGGTGAAAAGGTCATGTTACTGTTTATAGTCATTGCCGCTATTATCGTTTTACTCTTATTGATTACGGTCGCTAAGTTAAATCCTTTTATCAGTCTTTTGATTACATCCATTCTTGTCGGTTTTGCAGCGGGCATGAAGCTGCCGGACATTATCACTTCGATGAAAACCGGGCTGGGCAATACGCTGTCTCTGCTTGCGATCGTGCTGGCCCTCGGCACGATGCTCGGAAAAATGATGGCTGAATCAGGCGGTGCGGAGCGGATCGCCCACACCCTGATCGGCCGCTTCGGCAAAAAGAAAGTCCATTGGGCGATGGTGGCCGTCGCTTTTATCGTCGGCATCCCGGTCTTTTTCCAGGTCGGCTTCGTCCTGCTCGTGCCGCTTCTGTTTACGATTGCGATTGAAACCGGTGTTTCATTAGTGACGATCGGAATTCCGCTCCTTGCGGGACTTTCCGTCGTGCACGGATTGGTTCCGCCCCACCCTGCGGCGATGGCGGCTGTCGGCATTTATCACGCCAATGTCGGAAAAACGATTGTGTATTCTTTAATCGTCGGCATTCCGACTGCTATCATCGCAGGGCCGCTTTACGGAAAATGGATCGGTAAGCGCATTCACAAACCCGTCCCCGAACTATTGAAAAAACAATTTATTGAACGGAATGAAAAACGCAAGCTTCCGGGATTCGCAAATACATTGTTTACGATATTAGTACCGGTGATTCTGATGCTTATGGCAACGCTTGCCGAAATTGCGCTTCCGGAAAAAAGCGCGCTCTATGACACTTTTAAATTTATCGGCGACCCTGTCACGGCGCTTTTGATCGCCACGGTTTACTCCTTTTTCAGCCTTGGATTTTATCAAGGCTTTAACAGAGAAAGCATTTTAAAATTCAGCAATGACTGTCTGGGACCGATCGCTTCCATTCTGCTCGTGATCGGAGCCGGCGGCGCTTTTAACAACGTTCTGATTGATTCAGGCGTCGGCACGTACATCGCAGACATGGCGAAGCATTCGAGCTTCTCTCCCGTTCTTTTAAGCTGGACGATCGCGGCAGTCATCCGTGTCGCGACAGGTTCAGCGACTGTCGCCATGATGACGGCGGCCGGTATTGTTGCACCGATTGCATCTGTCATGCCGGGGGTCAGCAGCGAGCTTCTTGTTTTGGCAACGGGAGCGGGCTCTCTGATTCTTTCTCACGTCAACGACTCCGGTTTCTGGCTCATTAAAGAGTATTTCGGAATGACCGTGAAAGAAACGTTCCTGACATGGACGGCGATGGAAACGATTATTTCTGTCAGTGCGATTTGTTTTATTATGATTATTAACGCGTTTATATAAAAACAACCCCCGGTTTTGGCCGGGGGTTGTTTTTTATCGGTCATTAACAAGGATATAAGCGGCTTTCACGGGTCCGTGGACGCCGACAACCAAGTCCATTTCGATATCAGCCGAGTTGCTCGGTCCGGTAATATAGTTGATGCAGGAAGGAACGGTGACGCCGTCTCTGATCTGCTGTTTCAGGATATCGCTGGCCTGCGTCATTCTCGGCACAATGGAAGATTTCGGGATGATTGCGATATAGGTGGTCGGAAGCAGGCTGACTGATCGGCCGGCATGCTCTGACGCATACAAAACGACGGTGGCTGATTCAGCAAGCGTAATCTCACTGAATGTAATGCCTACATTCGCTTGTTCCGCTTTTTCAATATTTTTCGCTCCTTGTTCCGCATCCCATTCCCAAACCGGAATGCCTTCATCCGGCCACTCTTCCGACACAAGAGTCTGCAGGCCGTACGTTTCAAAGCGGCTGTCTTTCGGAATGATGACAGGCCCTCCTTCAAAACGGTCCACCTGCGTGCGCAAAGCGGCGTACAGCCCGGCGGCATCCGTTTCGATCAGCTCGGTATGAATGTTGACGCAGTGGTCTTTCAGCATCGTGACAAGATCATCTTCCGTACAGCCCGCATGCGTTTCATATTGAGGCTGGTACTTCCATTCAGGCAGGGACACGCCTGCTTTTCTGCGCTCTCTGCCCAGACGTCCGGCGATCCGGTTTAAAAAGGATTCCTGATGTTTAACCGTCCCTTTCATCATCATTCTTCCCCCTTTTGTTTTTCCCGGTCAAAAAACCAATCTCTGAATCTCGATTTATGCGGCGCCGGGAAGTCCCGGACTGCGGTCCATCCCTTTAACGGCCCCGGCCCTTTTGATATTTTGTCATCTTCCGTAAACGGCGTCATGGCGGCAGGCGCCCATTTTGATCCCATTTTATAAAGGGACGGGGATGACGAGCCGATCCCGAAGGCTTTCATGGCCAGTTTTTCGCTGAACGGCGCTTTGCCCTCTTTTTCCACGATGTTCTGCCGATGCTTGAGCAGCAGCTCGTGCAGCGGAATTTTAACAGGACACGCTTCCGTACAGGCCGCGCATAAGGAAGATGCGTACGGGAGCTCCTTATACTCATCGTATCCGCCGAGAAGGGGCGATAGGACGGCGCCGATCGGACCCGAATAGATGGACCCGTACGAGTGTCCGCCGACATGTCGGTATACGGGACAGACATTGATGCAGGCGGCGCAGCGGATACATTGCAGCACCGATTGAAATTCCGTGCCGAGTATGCGGGAACGCCCGTTATCCACGACCACGAGGTGGAATTCCTCCGGCCCGTCTGCTTCTCCCTCCTGCCGAGGACCCGTCAGCGCCGTAATGTAACTTGTAAGCCGCTGGCCGACGGCGCTTCTCGTCAGCATGCTGACAAGCACTTCAAACTCAGAAAATGAAGGAACGATCCGCTCCATTCCCATCACGGTGATCTGCGTCTTCGGCAGCGCGGACACAAGGCGGCCGTTTCCTTCGTTTGTCACGAGACTGACCGATCCCGTATCCGCGATTGCAAAGTTGCAGCCCGTGATGCCGACATCCGCTTCGAGAAATTTTTTCCGGAGGACGCTGCGCGCGTGCATGACGAGCTCTTCCGGCTTTTCCGTCTGCTTGTATTCAAGTCTCTCTTTAAACACGTCACGAATCTGTTCTTTGTTTTTGTGAAGAGCGGGAGCAACGATATGTGACGGCGGATCGTGATCGTCAATCTGGAGAATATATTCGCCGAGATCCGTTTCTGTGACTTCACAGCCCTCTTCTTCAAGCACTTCGTTCATATTGATTTCTTCTGTCACCATAGATTTGGATTTTACGATTTTTTTGGCGTTTTTCTGCCGGATGACATCGCGGATATAGGAGGACGCTTCTTCCGCCGTTTCGGCGAAAAATACGTGTCCCCCTCTTTTGGCGACGTTTTCGGCGAGCTGTTCTAAATAGAAATCAAGATTGTCCAGCACATGCTGCCTGATTTCCTCCGCATGGGAACGCCAATCCTCCCAGTTTCCCAATTCCTCTGCCGCCTGAAGCCTTCTCGTCCTGAGCCGTTCCTGCGCTCCGGAGACGGCTCCTCTCATAAACTCATTATCTATTCCTTCTGATACCCGCTCTTTAAAAGCGGCGGTACCGATTTTCATCGCCATGATTTTACCCCCCCTGTGGTTTCTCGTGTTATCTGCTGTTCAGCACTTCGGCGATGTGCATGACTCTGACGTTTTTATCCTTACGGTCAAGACGCCCGCCGATATTCATCAGACAGCCGCAATCAGCCCCGATCAGCACCTCGGCCTCCGTTTCTTCCACGCAGGCGACCTTTTCATCCACCATTTGCTCAGAGATTTGCGCCATTTTTACTGAAAACGTTCCTCCGAATCCGCAGCATTGATGTTTTCCTGGAAGCGAAGTAAATTCAAGCCCCTTTACATGACGCAAAAGCTTCATCGGCTCCTCCGACACGCCGAGCAGCCTTGTCATGTGGCACGACGTATGTAATGTCGCTTTTTTATGCAGCACCGCCCCGACATCCTCCACCCCGAGAACATTGACGATAAAATCTGTTAACTCATACGTTTTGTCCGCAAGCTGCTGCGCTTTTTCCGCCCACTTCGGATCGTCCTGAAACAGATGCGGATATTCACGGAACATCGTCGTACAGGAACCTGACGGACTGACGACGTACTCCGCTTTTTCAAACGCGGCAATCATCTGCTTCATCGCTTTTTTCGCGTCTGTCACATACCCGCTGTTGTATGCGGGCTGCCCGCAGCAAATCTGACCCTCGGGAAAATCCACCTCACACCCGAGCCTTTCCAGCACCTCAACCGTCGCCTTTCCGACATTGGTCTGGAACATATCCACAAGGCACGTGACAAATAATGAGACTTTCATGATGAACCCCTCTTTCATCCTCAATATGTGATCCGGTCATCTGATGACCTGTTTTTGGAAAGCTCTATAAATATCCTACACTATTCTGAATATGGATTGGAAGGTTTTTCTGAAAAATCCTTTTGTCCGATGCGCTAAGATCACAAAAAAAAGAGAAGCCCGAATGCTTCTTTACGCCTCATTTTTCAGCAGGCGTCCCAGCCGTTGGACCCCCTCTTTTAGCGCGGCTTTTCCTGCGTAACTGAACGACAGACGGAGATATTCTGCGCCGTCTTCCTGATGCAGAAAAAAATATTTACCGGGTACATAGGAAACACCGTGAGAAAGAGCCCGCTCCAGAAGTGCAGACGTATCCGCCCCCGGCACTTTCACCCAGACAAAATAACCGCCGTCCGGCACGTGCCAGGATGCGGACTCGGGCAGATATTGCTTTAATGCGGCGATCAATACGTCACGTTTGCTCCGGTATGCTTTACGCAAGGCGGCGAGCCGTTCTTCAACATTCGTTTGTTCCAGATAGACGGCGGTCACCGCTTGAGAAAATGGATGATCCAAGTCTTTTTTAAACCAAGACAATGCCTTGATGAATGCAGCGTCCCCTGCAATCCAGCCGATTCTCAGACCCGGGGCGATGACTTTTGAAAATGAACCGGCGTACAGCACCCGGCCGTTCTGATCCATCGCTTTCAATGACGGCGGGATATCCGTGAATCCGAGCTCGCCGTATGCGTCATCCTCCAAGATGAGAAAATCATATGTGTCGGCAAGCTGAAGCAAGCGGGTTCTCCGCTTCGCTGACATCACGGTTCCCGCAGGATTCTGAAAAGCGGGTATCGTGTAAAGAAGACGCGGAAGCACAAGCCCTTTTCGTTTTCTTTCCTCAAGCATGAACGCTAATGTTTCTGTTTGCAGGCCGTCTTGATCTGCCGGAATGCTTATCATATGCGGTGTGTAATTTTTAAAAATCTCGAGCGCTTCCATGTAAGCCGGAGCTTCTGCGGCAGCCGCGGTTTGTTCATCGAGGAACACCCGGGCTGCCAGATCTATCGCCTGACAGGCGCCCGAGGTCACGAGCAGCTCATCGTCACGGCAGCGAATGCCGCGGATAGCCAACCGTTCTTGAATCTGCTTTTTTAAAACGGCCGGCCGAGGGCTTCCCATATAATGCAGCGGCAGATCGCGCTCCTCACCCAGAAGGCGGGACGCGGCTTCTTTCAGCTCCTTATCAGGAACGAGCGCGGGATCGGGATAGCCGGAATGCAGAGGGATGCACGCTTTTGGAACAGCCGGCATCCACTCCCCGGGAGGATCGTTTGTCAGAGCTTTCTTTACATGGTCAGGAAAAAAAGATTCGGCCTGCATGTGATCTTATCCCCTTTCACAAGTCAGCTTCTATACATTTTCTTCAAAATAAGCCCCCAGCACTTCTTCCACATTGGTCAGGTGCGCGGTCATCGCGGCTTCCGCTTCATCCGCGTCTCCGGCCGCGACCGCGCTGTAAATGCGTTCATGCTCTTCATACAATCGCTGCACGCTCGTTCGTTTAGAAAACAACCAGATTCTTCTCGTTTCTCTCATCGTTTCCAAAAGAAGCGCAGAGACATGATTCATGAGATGCTTGAGCAGGCTGTTTTGTGATGCTTCCGCCAGCGCCATGTGAAAGGAGAAATCTGCTTTTTCGCCCAATTCTTCGTCTCCGTCGATGTCTTTCATCTCCATGAGGGCCTGGCGGATTTTTTGTAAATCCTCTTCGGTGCGTTTTTCAGCGGCCATGGCGGCGACGCCGAGTTCAAGCAGCTTTCTGACTTCGAGCAGCTGTTTGACATCCTCTTTTTTCATTAAGAGAGCGGAAGAAAGCGGCTGGGAAATATGGGACGGCTCAAATTCTCTTATGTATGTGCCTTCTCCCTGCTTCATGTCGACGAGCCCCATCGCTTTTAAAGCCGACAGCGCTTCTCTGACCGCCGAGCGGCTGACCTGAAAGCTCTCGGAAAGCGCCTGAACGGAATCAAGCTTTTCACCCGGCTTAAGCTCGCCCGCTTTTATCTTCTCCAGCAATGCATCAGCGACTTCTTCGTAAATTTTTTTCGTTTTAATTTGTTTATATTTCAACGCGATCACCCCGTCACTTGTGAATCTTGATGTTTATCGTCTATTATACTTCTTTTTTCGCACCGCCGACAGGTTCAGACAAATTGTTCAAGAAAAGGATTGTATTTTCAAAACTTTCAAAATATAATGCTAATTAACCCGGTCATCAGATGACCTTATCATAAAAGTAATCGCTCGCATGACATAAGGAGGGGTTTTTTAGGGATGCAATGGACACAGGGGTATGCTCCATTAGGGGGAAATTTGCTTTTATCGGCAGCTTGCGCGCTCGTGCCGATGATCTTCTTTTTTTGGGCGCTTGCGGTGAAACGGATGAAGGGGTATATAGCGGGGCTTTTGACGTTAGCCGTTTCGCTTTTAATCGCTGTATTTGTGTACGGCATGCCGGCTGAAAAAGCGGTGCTGTCGGCTTCGCAGGGAGCGGTGTACGGTCTGCTTCCGATCGGCTGGATTATCGTCACATCGGTCTTTTTGTATAAAATTACCGTGAAAACGGGACAATTTGAGATTATCCGGAGTTCAGTGCTGTCCATTACAGATGACCGGCGTTTGCAGGCGCTGCTCATCGCCTTTTCTTTCGGGGCGTTTTTAGAAGGCGCCGCCGGTTTCGGCGCTCCCGTCGCGATCTCGGCCGCTTTGCTTGTCGGACTTGGTTTTCAGCCGCTTTATGCGGCGGGGATTTGCCTGATTGCCAATACGGCGCCCGTTGCCTTTGGCGCGATCGGCATTCCGATTACCGCCGTCGAAGGTCCGACCGGGATACCGGCTATGGACATTTCCCAAATGGTCGGCCGGCAGCTGCCGTTTTTATCCGTGTTTATACCGCTTTATTTAATCATTTTGATGAGCGGGTTTAAAAAGGCTTTTGAAGTATGGCCGGCCATTCTTGTTTCCGGCGTTTCCTTTGCGGCCGTGCAGTACGCAAGCTCGAACTTTTTAGGGCCTGAACTGCCGGATGTGCTGTCAGCGCTAGTTTCCATGGCCGCGCTCGCTGTGTTTTTAAAGTTTTGGAAACCGAAAACGGCCTTTCGTTTCGCGGCAGAACGGGAATCAGCAGCGTCCCTCGACGGGGTGCCGGCCGTGTACGGAGGCGCTCAAATATTTAAAGCATGGTCTCCTTTTCTTCTTCTGACGGCCATGATATCCGTTTGGGGGATTCCCGGCGTGAAGGCTGCCCTGACCGGCCATTATGAAGGAACGTCAATTTGGCTTTCCTGGCTGAATTCAGCCGGGCATGCATTGACTTTCACGCCTCCCGTCCCCTTTGTAAATCAGCAAATTCTTCAGGCGGACGGCACGCCGATTGAAGCGGTGTACAAGCTTGAGCTTCTCGGTTCAGCAGGCACGGCGATTCTGATTGCCGCCGTCATCTCCAAGTTCGCACTCGGCATGTCGTGGAAGGCATGGGGCGGGGCGTTTATAGAAACGGTGAAAGAATTGACGCTTCCGATCGTCACCATCGTTTCCGTTGTCGGCTTTGCTTATGTGACGAACGCTTCCGGCATGAGCACGACACTCGGTCTTGCGCTTGCCATGACGGGCGCGATGTTTACCTTTTTTTCACCGGTGCTCGGCTGGCTCGGCGTGTTTATTACCGGCTCTGATACGTCGGCCAATCTGTTATTCGGCGGATTGCAAAAGGTGACGGCGCTCTCTGTCGGGATGGAACCGGTTCTCTCCGTCGCCGCCAATTCATCAGGCGGTGTCACCGGAAAAATGATTTCTCCGCAATCCATTGCGGTTGCCTGTGCCGCTGTCGGTCTGGCGGGCAAGGAAGCTGACCTTTTTCGCTTTACGATTAAGCACAGTCTGTTTTTGCTTCTGCTCGTCTGTCTCATGACATTTTTACAGCATCATCTGTTTTCATGGATGATCCCGTAACACGGAGAACCTCCCCGGGTATGGCTTGGGGAGGTTTCAGCTGTACCGTTTTCGCGCAGATGACGGCGGAATATTTAATTGGTCACGGTATTTGGCGACGGTGCGTCTGGAGATTCGGATGTCATGCTGTTCGTGCAGCAGATCGGCAAGCTTTTGGTCTGAAAAAGGTTTCTTTTTATCTTCTTTACGGACCAATGCTTCCAGATGCGCTTTTACGGCATAATTGGAGGCGCCGCCGTCTCCCGATGATTCAGCTTTCGCCGAGAAAAATGTTTTCATTTCATACAGTCCGTACGGCGTCTGGACGTACTTCCCTTTGATGGCCCGGCTGATCGTTGATTCGTGGAGCTCCAGCGTTTCCGCCACCTCTCTTAAGGTCAGCGGCTGCATTCCGCTTTTTCCTGTGAGAAAAAAGGATGCCTGCCGTTCAGTCAGGACGCCGATGATTCTCGTGATGGTTTGTTTTCTTTGCGACAACGCCCGGTTCAGCCAGCGCCATTCCTGATATTTCGCCGACAGATAGTTTTTCGTGTCACGGCACCCGGCAGCTGACAATAGCGGCTGGTAATGGGCATGAAGCTGGATGTCAGGGAACGAACGGCTGTTGAGCCGCGCTTGAATGGTGCCGTTTTTCACCGTGATGAAAATATCCGGTTCTACATAAAAACCCGGCTCCTCATGCGCATAACGGAGCCCCGGCCTCGGATCAAGCGCGCTGATCATGTCAAAGATGTCCTGAATGTCTTTCAGCGGAATGCCCGTCTTCATTGTAAGCGCTTTCCAGTTCTTTCTTGCAAATAGCTCAAAATAGTCGCCGGCAATCCATTCCGCCTGTTCATTCCGTTCGGGCAGACGGCGGAGCTGAAGAAGGATGCATTCCTGCAAAGACCGAGCACCGATTCCCGCGGGCTCAAGCGATTGAAGCTTTGAAAGAACCGCTTCCGTCTCCTCTAATGATGCGGATACATGGTCGGCGGCAGCTTGTATGTCCTCATTTAAATATCCGTTTGAATCCAAAGAATATATCAGATAATTAAAAATTTTCTTCTCATCATCGGACAGCTTCATGTCCAAGGCCTGCTGTTTGAGCGAATCCTGCAGCGTTTTGCGCGTAAGTCTGATCTGCTGGCTTCCGTCCCGTTCTTTCATCCTGTTTTTACTTGTTTTATGGTAAGATAGTGGCGGCGTGTCTGTTTCCTTTCGTTCAATCAGAGGGTTTTCCAGTGAGAGCTCATCAATATATCCGGCCAGTTCCGCGGAATTGTATCCGAGTAATGTGATGGCCTGTTTAAGCTCTTGCGTTAATTGAGGCTTTAACATTTGTGTTTGCTGAAGTTTGATATCCATCATGCTCACTCCCCTTTTTTCATTGTACATGATTGGTTTCATACCGTATATACTTATTAAAAGGAGTTGCTTTATAGATGTCAGAACTTTTTTCTGTTCCGTATTTTATTGAAAACTTTACACAGCATATTGAAATGAATCCGAATGAAGACCGAATTCATGCGATGAACAGCTATTACCGTTCCGTCGTCTCAACCCTTGTCCAGGATCAGCTGACAAAGAACTCGGTTGTGCTCAAAAGAATTCAGCATTTGGATGAGGCATATAACAAAGTAAAACGTGGAGAAACAAAATAAACCTTCCGCTCATTCAAAGCGGAAGGTTTTCCTTCGTGCCGGCGGTTTCCCCGATCAGACGGACGTCCGGCGCTTCGTGCATCCAAGTGTGATAATAGTTGGCATTTTTCCCGTATGAATTATCAATGACGGTATTCGGTTTCCCGAGAAGCGAGGACAGAATGTGGCCGTGAAGCCTTGACGTTTCCACCGATTCGTACCTGCTGAAAAACAGGACCGCTTTTTTCGTTAAGAAATCGGAATAGCGTTTCCAAAACCGCGCAATCGGCAGCGGGTTTCCCGCTTTTTTATTCAAAACATTCAGTGTTTGAAAAAAAGCGATCCCCCGGCGGTCACTTGCTGACAGCACATGCTGCCAGTCGCAGCTTTCAACGGAAGAATCGGTTTGCAGATTCGGATTGATTTCCCCGTCCGTGCGGATAAAATGAAGCCTGCCGCTTGACGGAGCCGCTGCCATCCGTATCGGATACAGCTGATGGGCCATATCCGGCATAAGCCCGATATGATTTGCCGAAAAAAAGCGTTTCGCGGTTTCGTATGACACATGATCTCTCGTAAACAGGTGCAGATCCTTGTGCACCGCAAAAAGCGCCGCTGTCTTTCGCAGCCGTGTTTTATCCTGATAATAGATGGATTGCGGCAGAATGACGATCCTGTTTTCCGGAAAGGCTTTGACGATTCTTTCTCTGAACGTCTGATAGTACGGATAGAGATCCCCGAAATTCCCGCCTCCCTGGCAGACGATGATCGTTTCTTTGCCCGCCCGGCGCCCGAATGGAAAATTATCAGGGTTCCAGCGTTGTTTCACGCGGATGCCGTGCGCTTTAAAAAACGCCTCCGTCCCTTTCATAATTAATAAATCCCCTACATTTCCGTAGAGGGGATAGTCGGCATAAATGATGTCAGACTGGGGCGGTATGACGCTGAGCAGCCCTGCCAGCGTCTCTTTTAATCGGCTCATGACATGGCGGCTGTCCATGTTTTCTCCCCTTTCGTTTCAAACAGATGCGCAAGTGCGTCAATGACACGCTGCTGCTCGTCAATAGACAAGTCAGAGCCGGACGGCAGACAAATCCCCCGGCTGAAAAGATTCTCAGAGACCCGCTCATCTTCACTATGAGGATAAAAGACAGAAGACGAGAAAAGCGGCTGTGTATGCAGCGGTTTCCACAATGGACGGGCCTCAATATGCTGTTCTGCAAGATAGGCGACGGCTTCTTCCGGCGTCACGCCGTTATCAAGCGTCAGAGCCGTCAGCCAGCGGTTTGAAACCGTTCCTTCAAGCTCCGGCATCATACGGATTCCCGGATACGTTTCGAGCGCTTCCCGATACCTGTGAAAAATGTCTCTCCTCGCCCGGACACGATCTTCGAGCACTTCCAGCTGTGATATACCCACCCCTGCGAGAATGTTGCTGAGTCTGTAGTTATAACCGAGCTCACTGTGCTGGTAATGAACGGCGGCATCTCTCGCCTGTGACGCAAGAAACCTCGCTTTTTCAATCGCGGCTTCATCGTCAGACACGAGCATGCCGCCTCCCGATGTTGTAATGATTTTGTTTCCGTTAAAGGAATAAATGCCGAAACGGCCGAATGTGCCGCTCTGTCTGCCTTTATATGTTGATCCTAAAGACTCGGCAGCATCTTCAATCAGACAGACATCGTATGCGTCGCAAAGGCTCATGAGTTCATCCATTTTTGCGCTTTGGCCGTAAAGATTGACGGCGATCACCGCTTTCGGGAGCCTGCCGCGCCGTTTTGCATCACGGAGCGCCCGCTCAAGCGCGTCGGGAGACATGTTCCACGTCTCCCATTCCGAATCAATAAAAACGGGCTCTGCCTGCTCGTACACAATCGGATTCGCCGTGGCGACAAATGTAAAGGAGGGGCAAAATACAGCGTCTCCTTTTTTCACACCCGCAAGCCGCAGGGCAAGATGGATGGCCGCCGTTCCCGAGCTTACGGCCGCCGCGCTTTTCACTCCCGCATATTCCGCCAGCCGCGCTTCAAACGAATTGACGAGCGGACCGAGCGGCGCAATCCAATTGGAACGGAAGGCTTCCGCGATGTATTCCTGTTCTTTTCCGCTCATATGCGGCGGAGATAAATAAATCCGTTTGTTTGTATGCATGAAATCATCCTTTTTCATTATGAATAGAGGAGATGACGCGGGCCGGAACGCCGACCGCCGTCACATGATCGGGAATCCGGCTGATGACGGCAGCCCCCGCGCCGATCACGGACCAAGGGCCGATGTCCATCTGCGGTATGACGGACGCCCCGATTCCGACGTGCGCTCCTTCCCCGACTTTCACTCCGCCGGCAAGCGCCGCACGCGGTGAAAGGTGGACGTAATCTCCGATTGCATTGTCATGATCGGCAACCGCACCCGTGTTGATGATGCAATGGGCGCCGATGTCAGCGCCCGCCTGAATGACGGCGCCCGCCATCACAACCGTTCCGTGTCCGACGGAAGCCGTTTCACTGACGATTGCCTCCGGGTGAATGAGTGCGGCATAATCGTCTTGTTCAATCCCAAGCGTTTCAGCAAGCTGCTTTCTGACACCGTTATGTCCGATGCATATCGTGAACACGGCTTCAGGGACGAGTTGCAGAAGCATGTGCATGTCTTTCGTCCGGCCCGTATATAAACCGTTCCGAACGGCAAAACCGCTGAATCCGTCGTCCAATACGCCCGTAAGCTCCATATCGGAACGGGCCTGCACGATTTCCTTCACCACTTTTCCGTGTCCGCCGTTTCCGATCAGCACGACCTTTTTCACGATGACATATCTCCGCTGCCTGTGAAGCGCTTTGCCGTCACTTGGCCGTCTTGGTGTATGCCTTCTGACACGAGAACTTTTTTCACAGTTAAAAGCAGAATCTTTAAGTCGAGAAGGAATGAGCGGTTGTCGACATACCACACGTCAAGCTTGAATTTCTCTTCCCAGGAAATCGCGTTTCTCCCGTTAATCTGCGCCCAGCCCGTAATTCCCGGTTTCACCTCGTGCCGCCGCGCCTGCTCCGCCGTATAAAGCGGCAGATAATCCATCAGCAACGGGCGGGGGCCGACCAGACTGATATCGCCTTTGAGCACATTAAAAAGCTGGGGAAGCTCATCGATGCTCAGTTTTCTGATGAGCCTTCCCGTTTTGGTCAGACGGAGATGATCCGGAAGCAGCACACCGTTTTCATCACGCCCATCCGTCATCGTCCTGAGTTTATACAACGTAAACGGACGCCCGTTATGCCCCGGTCTCGTCTGTTTGAATAATACGGGAGACCCGATGGCGCATCTGACGGCTGCCATGGCGAAGAGAAGAATGACACTTGCGCCGCACAATAACAACATCGCGGCCGCTATATCAAATACACGTTTCACCTTCAAATGTGAACAGCTCCTTTCACTTTTCGGCATTTCTGTAAAGCAAGCCGCCTTTCTTCTTTCGTACAAATGAAGAAAAAAGCGAATGCGGCATAGCTCATGCATACGGCAAGCCCCGCGGCGATCAGACCGGCCCAGCTGTCAAGCGGTGAAAACAGCCGGATACCCCGGCAGACAGCCCAGGCAAATACGGCCGCCGCCAACGGGCCGAACATTCCTTTGTAAAACGCGGTTTTCTGAAAGCCGGTAATATGCGAAACATACAGCGGCGTGAAGACGGCATTTTTCAAAATGAGGGAGACTGCCCCGGCAATGGTGATGCCGTACAGGCCGAGATGAGCCGGTCCGCTGAGAACCACGGCCAATATGACATTCAGTCCGCCTAAACATAAAGTAACGACGGCGGGCGTTTTTTGTTTATTAAAAGCCGTCCATACGTAAAAAAGCGGCATGACAGAGAGGCTGACCGCCAAGTATCCGGCGTGAATGTATAAAAGCGGCGCTGTCTGCACAAATGACGGGCCCAGCCAAATCGCCAGAAACGGTTCGGCAAGCCCTCCTAATAACGCGGCGGGAAGCGCGAGCAGAAGCCCGTTCAGCCGCACGGCCTTATTGGCGTAAGACAGGAGGCCTTCCATATCGCCTTTTGAATAGCAGGAAGTCAAAACCGGCGCAAACAGCGAAGCAAGCGTCCCGGCGAGACTTCTGAGCAAAAGCGGAAATTGGATAATCGCCGCATAGACCCCCGCTTCCGACGGCCCCAGCACGAGGTTGGCCGTCATGAGGTCAATCTGCAGAAACAGCAGCACGCCGATTTGGTTGACAGAGCTCCAGGCACCGGCCGAAAACAGCACTTTGCTCGTCTGTAATGACAAGGTTTTACGGCTGAAAGAAAACCACGGAATCAATTTCTTAAAAAAGAAAAACGTCAGCACGGCCGCACAGACGGCTCCCGCTAAAGCCGAAAGCTGGATCTGCCAGATCTTCGGCGGCAGGCACGTAAACAGAGCGAGCACACACAGCACCCTGACCAGCATTTGCACGGCCTGAATGGAACTTGTGATATAAAGCTTGTTGGCAAAAAACGGTCCCGTCGCGAATCCCGCCGTCAAAAACGTCAGCATAAACAGCACACTGCCGATGACGATAGAGAGCCTCACATCCGTAACCAGCCCGGCCGGCACATTCATGATCTTGTCAATAAAAAAAGCCGTCCCGGCGAGCGGCACAGCGAGCAAGAGCGATATCACGGCAGACGCGGCTAAATAATTGCTTACATACGCATTGGCCTCCTCCCTGTTCCCCCTGTGGGCGGCGACGGTGAAAAACCTCACAACGACAGAGCTCAGCGCAACGGTAATAATCGAGAAATAGTTAATGATATTCTGTGTCAGATGGACAAATCCAAAAGCCTCCACACCTAATGTTTTCACAATAAAGGGCGTCATCCACACTGATAAAAACACCGATAGTAAAAACGCCGTCACATTGGCGCCGAAATTAATGGCAAATTTCATGCTCCTTCCGCACTGCCTTTCTCTTTCGTTTTCCGTTCGAAAAACGCATGCAGAAGAAGCGGAAGGCGCATTTTGCACAGGCCGAGAACCACGCGCTCCCCCGCCAGCAGCTGTTTATGCCGGCACGGCGTGCTGCGCACCGCCGTTTTTACCATGTCATACGTCAAAATTCTGCCGATGTGCGCCGTAATCTGATGTGACGGCTGCGGGGCGGCGCATGCGTTGGCGATCAGCATCGGGATCTGATGCTTGCACAAATACGTATCGATATCGTCCCGGCAGGCGTCCGTCAGCCCGTTCGCCTCATAAAAAGCCATTTTCGCCTCATATTGCTTCTGAAGTTCGTCATCTAAGTGAGGCTTAAACGGTGTTTCTGTAAGGCTTTGCGGGTTTTCCCGGTACACGTACAGCCCTTCATCTATCACTTTGACACGCGAGGCTTGGCGGAACGCTGCCAAGTTAAACGGAGAATCTTCGGCAAATCGGATATCTTCATGGAACAACAGCCCTTGCAGCGCTTCTCTCCGGTATATATAGCGCCACACATACCAAATAAACCGATGTTCGTGCGCGCGGGTCAGCAATTCAGTCATCTCAGCCGCCGTGAAGATGCGGCCCGGCGGAAGGGACGGCGGCATATACGTTCTTTCTTTAGACGGCGTTTCTTTGTAATAACCGCAGCCGGCGATATCAAGCCGGTTCTTCTCCGCTTCTTCATAAAGCCGCTCGAACATCGTTTCCGCCGCATAGTCATCGCCGTCCGCAAAACCGATATAACGGCCGCGGGCAGCTTTTATTCCGGCATTGCGGGCCGAGCTGAGGCCCCCGTTTTCTTTATGAATCACCCGGATTCTCGCATCTTCTGCGGCGAATTGTTCGGCAATCCGGCCGGACTGATCCGGTGAGCCGTCATTGACGAAAATGATTTCGATGTCTCTCAGCGTCTGTTTTGTTAAAGATACCGCACATTCTTCAATAAAAGGCTCTGTCTTATACATCGGGACGATCACGCTCACAAGCGGCGCGTTCATTGGACATCACCGCTGATTTTCAAGCGCAGCCCGGCAAAATAAACACTGCGCAAAGAACCGTCTGCCTCATGCTTGCCGCTCAGCAGCCCGTTTACAGCGGCCGTCACGGCTTCAGGCTCCGGACGTTCAAGCAGTGTCATGTTCGGTATATGTTTCAGCCATTGAAAGCCTTCCATCACTTTATGATCAAACGAACGAATGACGACACAAGGCGTTTTCGTCAGCGCGCAAAAAATCATCCCGTGAAGCCTGTCAGTGACTACCGCCTCCGCGCCTTTCAGCGTATTCCACAGCGCCTCCAGCTCCCCTTCGCGTGTATGGCGGCTGACCCTTCGGCCGACCGTCGTGGTAAAGGTATGCAGCTCTCCGTACTCTTTTTTCAAAGCTTCTTTTACCATCGTTCTTTCCTCAGCTGTCAGCGCACTCTCCTTATCCTCCCGTAAACAAAGGTAGATCCCTTCCCGCGGGATGCGCCGCTCGCTTTTATCCAAATATAAGACCATATCGGGCTGTTTGAGCACAGTTTTTCCGGGAAAATGCCGCTTCATCCACTGATACGTCGTCTCATCTCTCGCCATCAGCAGAAGGTCGGGATGCGCATTGTACACTTTTTGGGCGCGTTTCAGTTCCTTCCGCCCCTTTTTTGAATCAGAAAAGTGAGCCGTCGCCGGAAGCTGAACGATCCGATACTGCCGGAATGTTTTTATAATAAAACGGCGCGTCCATTCCTCATACCGGTACAAATCCCCCATGTTTCCGCCGCCGATGATGAATACCATATCATCGGGATGGCGCTTTTTGATCAGCGCTTTTGCGGACCTGTAAATATCCTTCATATCGACCTCAATCAGGTCAAAATCGGGATATTCCCGTTCAAGAAACGTTTTGCTTGCATAAGCGATGGCATGATCACCGAGATTATCGTGGGACGGAAGCAGCGTCAGAATGATCTTTTTTCTTGCCGCTGTATGCTCCGCCCTGTCCGCTGCCGTTCCGAAATGAAATTGGGACGGGTATTTGACCTTTAGCAAAAGCCATTCCGCGAGATTGATTTTTAAAGATTGTATCGACATGTCTTCACCCTCTGATTTTCATTTTGTACTCGATTGCCCGCTGATACGCGGCTGATGCCAGCGATACGAACGGAATCAGCTTCAGCCTCGCCAAAAGCAGAAGGCATGAGCGTTTGGCGTCAAACGGCGCCGTTCCGGTTTTGGAAAGACTCAGCCGGAACACGGGATCAGCGCATATCCGGCTGATATTCCGCCATTTTTCGGAGAACCGGCCGCCGTTATTCCGCTTCCATTCATTCAGCAGGCAGACTGTTCCGTGCTGGACGATAAAATAATCAAGCTCCTGCCGGTATTCCTGTAAGCAGCCATTTTCACGCAAAAAAGCCTCGTTCAGCCGATAGAGAACGAGACCTGAGTCAAACAGCTTTTTCTGATAGCTTTGTACAATAGAAGTCAAGTGAATCCGATAATGATAGAGCGGCTGATCCACGTACGAGACCGCATCGGCGAAAACATGCGCCCGGAGGCTGAAGTACTGATCCTCCACGTGCTCAAGCTCATCCCGAAGCGGAAAGCGCAGCCGATGCTGTTCGATCATAGCCCTTTTGTACAGCTTGTTCCATGAAAATCCGCTGACTCTTCCTTCGAATAAATCTTTTAGGTACAGCTGTTTCGGACGGCCCTCGTATGCTGAAGCGATCGTTGAAACGGCGGTTTTCCCCGTATCCGTAAATTCGGCCGCATATTCGCAAATCACGAGATCAGCCTGATGAGCCTTCGCTTTTTCATACATGCGCAGGCAATAATCGGGATCAACCCAGTCGTCCGCATCAATAAAAGCGATAAATTCGCCGCGCGCCGCCTCAATCCCCTTGTTGCGGACCGCGCCGAGTCCCCGGTTTTGCTGATGAATGACCCGGATTCTCTCATCCCGCTTCTGATAGATTTCAAGAATGTCCGGGCTTTGATCCGTTGATCCGTCATTGACGGCGATGATTTCGATATTGGCGAGCGACTGATTGAGCAATGAATCTAAGCATCTTTCTAAATAAGTTTCCGTATTATACACAGCAATTAATAAACTGACCGCGGGTGTTTCCATATAAACCTCCAGTATCCATTACCGGGAAAAAATCGTTCTGTACGGAAGCACAGACGAATCGACCGGCATAAGCAAATAGCTGTAAAGAAAATAACAGACAATAATGGCGATATAGATCAGCGCATTCGATTTTTCATCAAAAATCCTCACAAAATAAGGGATCAGGATCATTTGGTAAAGGCCGAAATATATATTAAACCGGGCAAAAATAACATCCTTTGTCGCCAGCAGACCGAAAAGCAGGCCCAGCAGACAGAAATTCACGATAACATCAATGTAAGGCCAGAGCTTCCGCAGCCGCTCCCGGTAGCAAAAAGCCAAAAACAGCGGCAGAAGCAGCACCGCGATTTTTACGACGTTCATCCCGTTCGTGTTGGTCATCAGCCATTTCTCATAATGGCCGTACGAACTGTTTTCCAGCACGACCACAAACAGCGAAATGAACTTCTGATACAGAAACGTCATGAGAAGAAACAAGGCCGACAGCCCGAAAATCGCGGGCGACCAGGCTCTTCTTCTGACAATGAAATAAACCGGAATCATGATTAAGGCCGAGGAATGAAAGAGCGAACACAACAGCACGATGGACATATAACGCTTCCAGCTTCCATTTATCACATAGCGGACTGCCCAAAACAAAACGGCCGCCACCATATACTGCCTGATTCCGTTAAAGGAAGCGTAATAATGATACGTGCCCAAAAACAAAAACACACTCAGTTCAAACGGACGTCCGAACTCAACGAGCCCCTTTAAAATAAAGCTGCATGTCACGACCGCCACGGTGAAATACATAATTTGCGGATCTTTCGTGATAAAATTCATGAGCCAGATAAGAGCGGTAAATCCCGGATCAACGGCTGCTTTTTTCGCTCCGAACCCGAAGATCTCCCATATGCTCCCGTAATTTCCCGCCAGCTTGTACATCAGCGCATACGTCTGAAAATCCGTCCCGACTCTGTAACGCAAACCGGAAACCAATACAAGCGATGCCAGCGGAACGAGCATGACGAGCTGATTCGGCCGGTATCCGGTTGAAAGCGATTGATCACGCCCGCCGCACATTTTTGCGAACCATGACCAAATATAAACAATTCCCATATTGACTACATATACAATCATTCGTTACTGTTCCTTTTCACAGTTCATATTGTAAAGCTTCATAACAGCCCCCGCATTCTCTCCCGCGTCATATCCCAGCCGTCCGAGTGTGTCTTTAATGCGCGCCCTGCCAGGCTTTGGCGCCTCAGCTGCCCGTAAAATCGCGGATGCCCATTGTTCAGGCGGTTCTTTGAGGCTGAGCCTTTTGACCAGCCCGAGCCCGGCATCGGCTTCTTCCGTTATGCCGTCTGATATGACGCACGGCACCCCGGAGGCCTGCGCTTCAACGAGTGTGACGGGCAGCCCCTCATAAAGAGACGGCATGACAAATACATCCAGCGTTTTCAGCAGATCATGAACGCGATCCTCTACACCGATAAAACGCACAGCATCATCAAGCCCCAGCTTCTCCGCCAGTTTTTCCATATCGGTGCGAAGCGGACCGTCTCCGGCGAGGATCAGCTGTAAACCGATGCCCCGCTCTTTCATATCAGCGGCCAGCCGAAGCAGAAATTCGTGGTTTTTCTCCTCTGTAAAGCGGCCGATATGACCGATCACCAATCGGCCGGCGGCAATGCCCCGCTTCCTTTTTTCAGATTCTATGTCCGCGCGTCCGCCGGCAAATAAGTCAAGATCAATGCCGTTCGGCAAAAGCCGCACGCCTTTTTGTTCTCCGAATAAGAAACGGCCCGCTTCTTCTCCGCAGGCGCACAGCGCGGTGGCATTTGCCGTAATCAGCCGCCTGAACACAAACATCTGCATCTTGCCAAGCCCGGACGACCGCCCCCGCCACGATGTGCTGTGAGAATGACAGATCCGCACGGGGACGCCTGCTAAACGAGCGGCCAATGCGATAAATCCCGACTGAAAATCGGTATGAGCATGCACGGCGGCAAACGGTCCTTTTTCCTGAATCACCCGTTTGACCTGTTTCACAAAAGTAATCGGGTTTGTGCTGCCGATGCTCGGCACATAAAAAAGCCGTCCGCCGAGAGCAAGAATTTCCTCATCATAAGCGCACGGATCGTTCCTATGGGTTAAAAAGTCAAATTGCACCTTCGTTCTGTCCATCTTCCGGTACAAATTCATCATCATCGTTTCTGCGCCGCCTCTGTTCATCCCGCTGAAAATGTGCAGCACCCGCGCCGGTTTGTCAGTCATGTTCGGCAAGCCCTTCTTTTTGGCGGACGTCCCTGTTTTTATGATAACGGTTCATGACCGCGGGCGGCGTAATAGCGCGGATGAGCGGTTTTGCGATATACACGTAATGGGAAAGCGGCAGTTTCAGCCGTCTGCACGCCTGAAAAACGAGCACCGCGTTATCAATGGAATACGTAAACGATCTCCGTTTAAACGCATCGCTGTCCTCTCTGACTTTATACAGCGTTTCCTGAAGGTTGTACCCTCGGAAACCCGCTTCAAAAAAGCGCAGCCACAAATCGATATCCTCCATCCGCCGCGTCCGCCTGACTGACCGGTAGCCGCCGAGTGCTTTGTACGCTTCGGCCCGCATCATGATGGTCCCGTGGCAGAACGGTGTGCCTTTTGCCATAATTCCCGGTTTCGGCACGGGCGGCAAAAGCCGGGCGCCCCTGACGCCGAATTCGTCAAATACGAGCATACCCGTGCCGACGACTTGATAGTGGGCGTGCTTGTTTAAGAAAGCGGCCTGTTTTTCCAGTCTTCTCGGGGCGGATATGTCATCACCGTCCTGTCTGGCGATATAATCCCCCGTTGCGTATGTCAGACAGCGGTTCAGCGAAGCGGCAAGCCGTTGATTTGTCTTATTTTGAATCAGCGTGATCCGGTCGCTGTAATGGTCCGCATAGCGGCGCGCAATCTGATACGTTCCGTCAGTTGACGCGTCATCACACATAATCAGTTCCCAATTCTTATAAGATTGGCTCAGGATGGATTCAATACTCTCCGCTAAAGTCTGTTCGCAATTATAAATCCCCATGATAACGGAAATTTTCGGTTGTGCTCCTGCATTCATACGCTTTTCTCCTTTTTATCCATATAGCCGGCGTAAATATGCGCCATTTCCTTTACCGTGCGTGTTTCTGAAAAACATTCCGCCGTACTGCGCCCTTTTTGCCCCATTGCTTTTCGCAGGCCGGGGGAGCGGTACAGCTTTTCAATCCGATCGGCAAACGCTGCGCTGTCTCCGGCCGGCACGAGAAAACCATTCACACCGTCTTCGATGATCTCGCGGTGCCCCCTGTTGTCCGCGGCAACGACGGGCTTTTCGGCAGCCATCCCCTCAAGCAGATTCATACCGAGCCCTTCGCGGATGCTTGAGGCGACAGACAGATCGGCAAGCTGAATCAGCTCATGAATGTCGCGGCAAAAACCGTAAAATCGCACAATGTCGGATACCCCGAGTGATTCAGCCTTTTTTCTGTACGGCTCTTCCATCGCGCCTTCTCCGGCAAATACGAGTTTCAGCTCCGGGATGCTGCGCTTCAGCAAGGCCGCAGACTCAATGAGGATACCCTGATTTTTGTTGCCGTTTAATTCGGCGGGATATACGAGGAGAAATTCCCCGGCGCTGAAGCCGTGTTTTTCTCTCAGCCGTTCACTTTCTCTCCGGCTCACAGGGCGGAACCTGTCTGTATTAACACCGATGCCGTGTATTTTTTTCGCTTCGCAATCCGTTTTTTTCATTTGCTTGGCCCGTTCGAAATCTTCTTCATTAATGGTAATGAGACAATCCGTATAAGAAGAGAGAAATTTTTCGATCGGGTAATAAAGAAGCCAGTTCTTCAGAGGCGCTCCGTCGCAGAAGTGAAAGCCGTGCGCAGTGTACAGCACCTTTGTCCCTTTTTGGCGCGCTTGTCTCGCAGCAAGGCGGGTGAGTACGCCGCCGACCGGCGTATGACAGTGAATCATGTCATAGCCGTTGTCTTGAATGAGCTGCTTCAGCCGCCTGTAAACAGAAAGATTTTCGGGATGAAACGGGGAGCGCCGGATCGGAATGGAAAACTTTTTATCAACGAACGGAAGGTTCATATGACCGCCTGCCGCGACGTGCACCTCCCAGCCCATATCCTGAAACCATTGAAAATACGGAAGGTGAAAGGCTTTAAAATGATAATCGACAGTGGCGCAGAATAATACTTTTTTCGTCATCTTTCTGTCCTCCCATCACACGCCTGCGGCCGCTTCTTCATGTACTGATTCAATCGCCTCAAACAGCCGTTTTCTCAGCTCATCTTCAGGCAGACGGCTGAATTCCTCCATAAAACGGATGAGCACGCCCCAATCCCCGTCGATCGCTTTCCCGATATGGATTTTCGGAAAAATCTGTTCCGTATGTACTTCATTATGATTCAGCAGTTCTTCATACATCTTTTCTCCCGGGCGGATGCCTGAGAATTCAATGGGAATCTGTTCTGTCGTATAGCCTGATAAATGAATCAGGTTCTTTGCCAAGTCGACGATTTTGACGGGCTCTCCCATATCCAGAACGAAAATCTGCCGCCCTTTTGCAAGCGCCCCCGCCTGAATGACGAGTCTTGACGCTTCGGGAATCGTCATAAAATATCTTGTCATCGCCGGATGCGTGACGGTGACGGGTCCGCCTTTTTCAATCTGCTTTTTAAAAATCGGAATGACGCTGCCGCGGCTTCCGAGCACATTTCCGAAACGGACGGCGGCGAATTTGGTGCGGCTGACCTTTCCGAGGTTCATGATGACCATTTCCGCAAACCGCTTCGTCGCGCCCATGACATTGGCCGGATTGACCGCTTTGTCAGAAGAAATCAGCACGAATGTTTCCGTTCCGCACATATCGGCGGCTTCGGCGACATTTTTCGTGCCGATAATATTGTTTTTGACGGCTTCTTCAGGATTATGTTCCATTAACGGCACATGTTTATGAGCGGCCGCATGATAGACGACGTGCGGCTCGTATTTCTTCATCAATGTAAAGATTTTATCTCTGTCCTGAATATCGGCAATCTCCGCGTGAAAAAGCACCTCTTTGCCGAAGCGTGCGGACAGTTCGTTATGCACCGAATAAATGCTGTTCTCCCCGTGGCCGAGAAGGACGATTTCATGCGGAAGAAACGCGCTGATCTGGCGGCAGATTTCAGAACCGATAGAGCCGCCGGCGCCCGTGACCAGAATCGTTTTCCCCTTTATGCTGTCAGAAATTTTGCTCGTATCAAGGGTGACCGGCTTTCTGCCGAGGAGATCTTCGGCTTTTACATCCCTGATGTGGCCGGCAGCCTGCGTTCCGAGCAGGATCTCATCAAATTGCGGCATGATTTTAATATGGGCGCCCGTCTGCACACATTCTTTGTACAGCGTCTGGAGCTCATGGGGGCAAAGAGACGGAATGGCGATGATGATATGATGAATTCTCAGCCTCTGCACCGCCGGCATAATGCTTTCTTTTCCGCCGATGACGGGCAGGCCCATAATTTTGAGCTTATGCTTCGTCTGATCATCATCAATAAAAGCCACCGGCATGATCCCGAGATCATTTTTCTGCGTAAGCTGACGGGCGAGCAGCGTCCCCCCTGCGCCCGCGCCGATGATCAGCGCCCGGGAAGAGTCCTTTTGCTTCCTGCCGATCGTTTCTTTCAGCACGCGCGAAATCATCCGGCTTCCTCCGATAAACAAGAGCTGAATCATCCAGCTGACGGCTAAAAGCCGGAACAAAATCGTGTGGAACACCCCGTATTGGACGGCGGCTGTCACGGCTGCGGACAGAGTGATCCCCTTCAGCAGATCAAGCAGCTCGCCTATTCCCGTATACGTCCATACCTGCTTATACTGATGAAACATAAAAGCGCATACATGGTGGCTGATCAGCATGCTCACGGCGGTCAGTAATAACGCTCCGGAGTCATAAAAGTGATAAGAATCCTCAAAAAATTGATATCCTATAACAACGGAAAGTAAAACGAGATACGTATCCAATGCAAAAATCATTGAAAGTCTTCTCCGGTAAGTCAATCTTTCCCCTCCTCATTTATCGGTTTAGCTGGTACGGTTTTCGTAAAAAAACTGGCATAACAGCTAAAACGATAACAATGCAGCATTAAAATAAATTGGGCATTTAACCCGTCCTCACACCCCGCCACCGACGACCAGCATCTAAGGCAGCAGCAGAAACCGCTGCCCACAGCAGAGCCGAGTGCCTCCGTTGATAAAGGTAAGGAGACATCACCTGCACCGCTCAATACGAGTAGTGCTCTGTTTTTTTGATTTTCTTTTTATTCAGCAGCGCGCCCAGAAGCTTCGCCTTTGACTGCTGGAGCGCGTCTTTCGCCTTTTGGACGGTATCCATTTTCGTTTTTCCGCTCAAAACGACGAGAACGCTTCCATCCGTCTGGTTTGCTAAAATCTGTCCGTCAGCCACCGCCAAAAGCGGAGGTGAGTCGAAAACAACAAGACTGTACCGGCTGTACATCTCCTGAATCAGCTCTCCCATCGCCTTTGAGGACAAAAGCTCTGCCGGATTCGGCGGCGTCGGTCCGCTCGTTAGGACATAGAGGTTGTCAATCAGCGTTTTTTGCACTGTTTCATCGAGGGAAGCGTTTCCGACTAACACATTCGTAAGGCCTTGTACATTTTCAAGCTGATAAGTCTCGTGTATCGTCGGTTTTCGTAAATCCGCATCGACGAGCAGCACCTTTTTCTCCTGCTGCGCAAATACCGCGGCAAGATTGGCGGCGCTGAATGATTTTCCTTCTCCCGGAACGGAAGAAGTGACGAGAATGGAGCGCAGATGGGTCTGGACAGAGGAAAACTCAATATTTGTCCGAATGGTGCGGTATTGTTCAGCCACCAATGATTTGTGATGTAAAACAGATATTTGAGCCAATCCCCGTCTTGACTTCTTTTTTCTGAATCCCAAACGCCTCACTCCCCGAAATGTTTTTCATCAGACCGTGTCTGCTGATTTTTGATATCATACACAACCCCTAAAACGGGCAAGTCCGTTTTTTCGCTGAGCTGCCGCTCGCTCTTAACGGTTTCATCAAGAAAGTGGAGAAAAAACGCAAGCGTCACACCGGCCATAAGAGCCGCACCGAATGCCATCATGATATTCCGGATGCGCGAAGGCTTGACCATCGGGCTTTCCGATGCTTTCGCCTCAGACAAAACGATGACGCCTTTTATATTCATCCTGTCGCGGACTTCTTTTTTAAATGCCTTCATCAGCGTGTTCGCTATAGCGGCGGCCTTTTTCGGATTCTCATCCTGCACCGCTGCGGTGATGATTTCTGAATCGGTTTCACTGCTTGTCGTGATCTTCGCTTTTAAAGCGGATGCCGTCTCAGAAAGATGCAGCGTCTGTTTCACTTTCTCAAGCACAACCGGGCTTTTCATTATCGTTTGAAACGTGGTGCTGTAATGAAGATTCAGCTGAACGTCGCTGAGATTCGAATTTTTTTCACCGCTTGTTTCATGTATGAGCACTTGTGTCGACGCCTGATAAACGGGCGAAATCACCCGGAATTGGATGTATCCCGTTATCAGCGTCACCGCTGCTGTCATGATAAAAATCAGTAAAAATCTGTGCTTAATAATGCCAAATAATTCTTTAAAACTCATATTCTCATTCATGTAATATACAGCCTCATCCTTGTTGCATCAGGCTTAAACGCCCCCTTCTGTTAATGATTGGATTATAAAAGAAAAGCTCGAAATTTGAAAATTTCAAATTAAGCCATTTGGTTCTTTTTAGAGAACATTATCGTGATTTTCCTCTTATTTACTGCACTTACCTTTCAATTTTAAATTTTATAAAGAACGAAAAATTTCTTATAATGAACGAAAAATGTCAGTATGCAGGGGAGAATTCAGCACAATGATTGGAAGAATAATACGTTTATACCGCAGAAGAAAAGGCTACTCTATTAATCAGCTAGCAGTCGAAGCGGGAGTCTCTAAATCTTATTTAAGCAAGATAGAACGGGGGGTTCACTCAAATCCGTCCATTCAATTTCTTAAAAAAGTGTCCGCCACCCTTCAAGTCGATCTGACGGAGCTTTTTGATGCCGAAACGATGCTGCATCATATGGGAGGCACGGAAGATGAGTGGCGCATTCATCTCGTGCAGGCTGTGCAGTCAGGCATGCCGAAAGAAGAACTGTTCACCTTTACGAACAAACTGACTGAAAAACGGCCGGAGCCCGCACCCTACCGCAACAGAAAACTGACTGAATCGAACATTGAGGAATGGAAAGCGCTGATGCAGGAAGCAAAAGAACTCGGCTTGTCCGTTCAGGAAGTCAGATCATTTTTAGAACGGAAACGTTACTGATCATATGCAGATGAAAGGGATTTCATTCGCTTCATGTCTTCATCTCTGTATATAATGAAAAGAAAAAAGGGGATGAAGTCATGACAAAACTTACCGTTCAAACCCGCTGCGGCGCATTAAAAGGAACGGCCGGCCGCGGTGTCCGCACATGGAAGGGCATCCCTTACGCCAAGCCGCCCGTCGGAGAGCTGAGATTTAAAGCGCCGGAGCCGCCCGCACCTTGGGACGGCGTAAAACATGCCGACTCGTTCGGACCGGTTTGTCCGCAGCCCGCTGATTTGCTGTCCATGTCGTTTTCCGGAGATGTTCCGCCTCAATCTGAAGATTGCCTTTACCTCAATGTGTTCGCCCCGGAATCAGAGGGTGTGAAACGGCCTGTCATGGTATGGATTCACGGCGGCGCATTTTTTTTAGGCGCCGGAAGCGAACCGATTTACGACAGGTCTGCTCTTTCCGCTGAAGGAGATGTCATTGTGGTGACACTTAATTACAGGCTCGGGCCGTTCGGTTTTTTACATTTGTCTTCTATTTCTGACGCGTATCCCGGCAATATCGGCCTGCTCGATCAGATCGCCGCGCTGCGCTGGGTGAAGGACAATATTTCCGCTTTTGGAGGGGACCCTGATAACGTCACGGTATTTGGTGAATCGGCAGGCGGCATGAGCATCGCCTCCCTTATGGCAATGCCTGACGCAAAAGGCCTGTTTCATAAAGCCATTTTAGAAAGCGGGGCCTCTCAGACGATGGCTGCTGATATGGCAAAAGACATTGCCGAGACTTTTATCAGCGAGGCCGGTATTAAAACAGATGACATGAGCAAATTGCATACCCTCCCGACAGATGACATTCTCACAGCTGCCGGAAAAGTGAACAGTATAAAGGGACAGAATATTTTTCATCTTTTTTATCAGCCGGCCATAGATCCGGCCACATTGCCGAAGGAACCTGAAAAAGCGATTCACGGCGGTGCGGCAGAAGGCATACCGATACTCATCGGCACCAATCGGGATGAAGGATATTTATTTTTCACCCCTGATTCACCTGTTCATTCCGAACAGGAGCACGCCGATTATTTGCGCCATCATCTTGGAGAAGAAGGCTATTTGCAAGCGGCACCCTTATATCCTCATTCCTTAACAGGACAAATTGATATGATGACGGATCTGAAATTCTGGCGGCCGGCTGTCGCTTTCGCACAAGGACAATCGCGATTCGCACCCGTCTGGATGTACCGCTTTGACTGGCATGGCGAAACACCGCCGTTTCATAAAGCGGTTCACGCTCTGGAATTGCCGTTTGTGTTCGGAAACTTTGATTCTTTGAAAAAGACGCTGCAGAAACCGCTCGGTGAAGATGCAAAAGAGCTCTCCAGGCTGATGCAATCCGCATGGCTGGCCTTTGCGAAAAAAGGAAACCCGGACACCGATCAGCTCCATTGGCCTCAGTATGAAACAGGCTCGCGTGAGACGCTCATTTTCAACACAGCCGTCTCGACGGAAACTGATCCCGATTCCGCCAAACGCCGCATCCTGTTTCAAGCATAAAAAAACCCCAAGGGATCAGGTTCCCTTGGGGTTTCGTTTTCATCCCAGTTCAGACCTCAGTCATTCGACTTCGCAGAATACTTATTTCCATATTAACCCTTATATGTTATATTCCTTTATAACTGATCATCTAACCATTCATAAAGGAGTTATTATATGGAGAAATCAAGTATTATCGGCACAGCTGCCGTTATCATCGGGGCGCTGATGATCTTAGTTTCGGTTGTCTTCCTGCGCGACACTGATTTCTATGCCGTGAGGTGGATAGGCGCTGTCATCATGGCTGCAGGATTTTCATACGGGCCGGCCCACACAATCTCAAAACATAAAAACAAACATGAAAAAGAAACCCGGTAACCTTACTGGGTTTCTTTCATCTATTTCATTTATCTCACTTCATAATGCAATTCCGCAAATTGTTTATAGCGCCGGACATCCGTCAGCTTCAGCCCGGTCTCCCGATCTCTGGGTTTAAATAACGGAATTCCCCGGCCGAGCAGAACAGGGGCGACCTGAATGATAAACTCATCGACAAGTTTTTCCTCCAAAACGGGGTGCAGCAAATCACTCCCGCCGACAATCCAAATCCGCTTGCCTTCTTGGCGTTTCAACGCTTGTATAAAACCGGCAGGCTCTTCATGAATAAACCGCACATTTTCAGTACGCCCGGTCAATGTCCGCGAAAACACATAGCACTCTTTTCCCTTATACAGAAACTCCTCGGGAAATAACTTCATAATTTCATCATATGTTTTTCTGCCCATAATGATCGTATCGACAGATTCATAGAAAGATGCATAATCGGTGTCTTCTTCACCTTCAGTCCCGATTAACCAATCCAAAGAATGATTTTCCCGCGCAAGATAGCCATCTGCGCTGACAGCACCGTAAAAAACGAGCTTTCTTTGACCGCCCATGAAAAATCCCTCCCCCTTTTTTACAAGTTCATACAAACTAATTATACCATTTTTTCTTATCTTTCTGCTTTTGAGATGCTGTTAAGATACCGTCTATCCATCTTCCTGTAATCGGCATAAAGAAATGAAGGATGAGCCCTCCTAAACAAACGGTGAATAACGTCCCGATGCCGACCGGACCTTTTAAGATCAAGGCCAATATGAAAAACAGGAAGTAAATGACCGTTCTTGAAAAAAAGATGCTTCTTCCTGTTAATTCGCGGATAATCAACGTTAACCGGTCAACCGGGATCGGTGCGAAATTTGTGTGCAGATAAGCCGCGGTTCCAATCCCTATCACAACCAAACCGATGGCAAAACAACCCGCTTTTTCGTACCACAGTTCAGGCACTATGAAACGATGCAGGAAAAACAGCCACATATCAATCCCGATTCCCGTTATAAACGCCGTAATCATCCCTGAAAATTCCGGTCTTTGTCTTTTTAACATTGAATTGCAGCATATTAACAGGAAAGCTATGATGATTTCCCAGCTTCCTACAGTCAGCCCAGCATGTACAGACAGCCCCACGATTAGCGCATCGAAAGGCGACGTTCCAAGATCAGATTGAATCGTGACAGAAATACCAAAAGTTAATATAATGATTCCCAAAATATAAAAACCATATTTCATGTTACCGGCCTCATTTTCATATTTTATGTTGCAAATACAACAAAACCACATTATATTTAATATACGGTATTTTTATTGCAATTACAATATTTCATAAATAAGAAAGGAGCTGTATGAACATGAGCATCAAATTAAAAAAATGCAGCCTCGACGATATAACAGCACTCCGGGAGATAAGCATTGAAACATTCAATGATACATTTACAGATCAAAATTCACTTGAAAATATGAAGGCTTATTTGGAAAATGCATTCCGCTCTGAACAGCTGAAAACGGAATTATCCAATCTGTCTTCACAATTCTATTTTGTCTATTATGATGATGATCTTGCGGGATATGTAAAAATCAACATGGATGAAGCTCAATCAGAAAAAATGGGTGATGATTCTCTGGAAATTGAGAGAATTTATATAAGAAAAAACCATCAGAAACACGGGCTTGGCAAATATCTGCTGAATGAAGCTGTGAAAATCGCTGCCGAACACAACAAAAAGAAAATCTGGCTTGGCGTATGGGAAAAAAACGAAAACGCAATCGCCTTTTATAAAAAAATGGGGTTTGTCCAAACGGGAGAACACTCTTTTTTTATGGGGGATGATGAACAAGTCGACTTTATCATGACCAAAACCCTGTCGTAGGATTTCCTGATTTCATACACAAAAAACCCGGCATCTGAGCCGGGTTTTTTCTATTATTTTAATTTTCCTGCGCGAATATCATCTGTCATTCCTTCGTACGGCGCTTCTGAAATCAATGATTCGTTATTGATTCCCGCATTGTTAAGATACGTAATATCCGCAAACTCGGGAACGACATATTTAGGATACGTTTCATATTTCTCACGTGACTCTTTCATCACGTCAATGTAATCATTTTGGTAGCATACGGTGATTTCCGGATGCTCATGCACCCATTTCGGGAAGAAAATAATCCCGTGCATCCGTTTTTCATTCGGCATAAAGTTTAATGAAACATCTGTGCCTGTCGGTTCAGTCCATGACACTTTATATACGCCTTCTGTCAGCTTTACGATATTCACTTCTTGGTCGCGCACCCAGCGTCCGCCTACCATACCGCTATGAATCCGATAGTCGATCGTATGATCATTTTTAATATAAATTTCATACTCCCAGCCGTTTTCATACGTGTAAATCATATGGCTTCCGATAAAGTTTTCCATGTCGACTCACTCTCCATATCATTATTGAACTTCATAAATATCCAACCGAATGTCATCCGGCAATCTGACCGCAGCCCCGATAAACAGCCGGTCCTGCAAACTGATATGCCTCACTGCTTGCTTCAAACATAGGCACAGTCCGAAATAAACATGCTCGGGATCAATGATGCCGTTCACTGAATCATTGATGACTTTTTTAAAGAAGGTTCATTCAAGAACGTATCACCTCCCGAGATATTATGTTTATTTAAACATGTAACTATTTACACGTTTAATTGTAACGCTGTTAAAATGGACTGTCAAATAATGAGCTGCCTCTGATAAAGTTTACCCGAAAAAAGAGGTGTTCAACAAAAAGACAAGGGCGGCAAATGCCAAACCCTTGTCTTTTTCGTTTAGTGTATGCTCATACCAGACGAGCGTCTTTATTAATAATCGCAGTCTTTATCTCTGCATTCTTTCTTTCTCACAGCATCTATAGTGTGTCCCATAATCTTGTCATTTGCCTTATCATAAATACCGTCAAATTTATTTGATGTATCATCGTTGTAATAGCCAAATACCTCTATCCCGCCCATTGGATCTGTTTCATATTTATCTTTAAATGTAACGTTATGTATTCCTTCATAATTCGCTTTGATAAATTTCTCCATTCGTTTCTGAGCAATCTTTACCTCTTCAGCCTGAACATTTTTATCATTCATACTCTTCATTATAAAACCTCCGGCTGCTATAAAGATAACCATGAAGATCATAATGTATGTTTTCACCAGAATCATCCTCCCATGAGTTATGATGAAGCTCGCGGACTAGAAAAAATGGCCGGTGACATCCGGTGCGTTTAGGCGTCTTAAGATTTTTCTTCAGTGTCCACAGAGGATCATATAAGCGGCAATCCAGAGTACTTCTTTATTTCAGAGTCTTTTAGTATTCACACTCTTTTTCCTGACATTCGGGTTTCTCTTCCGCATCGACTGACGAAACTCCTATTTCATCATTCGTTTTGTCATAAAGTCCAAAAAATTCTTTTTCCTTATTACCATTCAAGTACCCCTTCACGGAAATACCACCCATAGGATTTATTTTATAATCGTTAATGTATGTAATTTGCTTTATATTTTTGTAATTAGCTTTTATATAGCTTTCCATTTTATTTTTCGCTTGGATAAAAAGTTCTTGTTCTGCTTCTTTTTTATCATGGTGGTACTTCATGTAGATACTTCCTGACGCTATAGTTATTACAAATATTAGGACAATTTTGTATTTCCTCACAAACTCATCCTTTCTTAGATTAAATTTACATCAACCTCGGGGTGTTGTACATGTCTAAAAAGCATCAATGTATCAAGTATCAGTGATCGAGAATACTTTTTTATAAGCGTTAGTTATAGTTAGATCTAGGTTAAATGAAGTGATGAAGGAGAAAGGAATTCAAATCCAGAAGGAATTGGCTGATTTAGTTGGCTCTACTGAGGCTGCGATAAGCAGATTTAAAACAAATACAAGATATGATATCACAACACTATTCATTATTAACTGAGGATTAAATGTACCTATGGAAGATTTGTTTTATGTCGAGGAGATAGAGTAAGAGCAATAAAACAAAATTAGCTCAGCTCGATTGAGCTGGCTAATTTATCTTGTACAAAGCTTATCTTTACATTCTTCTTTGGGTTCGGCATCAACCGTATACGACAATATTTCTTTATTGCCTGGATCATATAGACATTCAAACTCTTTTTTTCCATTCGTATAACCCTTAATACTAATACCACCCATTGGATTAATATGGTAATCCTCGGAAAAATGGATATTATTCACATTTTTATAGTTCGTTGTTAAAAACTTTTCCATATGATTCTGGGCTTCTTCGAATAACGCAATCTCTTTTTCCTTTTGATCATACTGATGCTTCATAAAAAGTCCTCCAACTGCTATAATTATTAAAATAAGGATAATTATGTACTTTTTCATTTGGAAATCAATCCTTTCCTATAAATAACTGTCGTTTTTAAGTAAACGAAATGAGCGAAAACTTGATATGAATATACTTTCAGCATGTCAAAAGCAAAGCTAACCAATTCAGAATTCATCGCGATTGTTGCTGACAAGTTAAGATTGGAACTTAAAGCGAGTAAAATGCTGATCTGACGTTTTTCCTATCGTTGAGTTGTCATGATATTTGTATGCGGTTACCGTTAATATCGGGGATACCTCGACAAATGAGACGGTAGAGGCGATTGATCTCAGGAATAGGTTTGAACTGTATGAGAAACATATCACGAATTTTGTAAGATAATTAAACAAAATAAATACCCACTCATCCTGAGGTGGGTATTTTACCTTTCTTCGGCATTGACCACTGAAATCCCTATCTCCTTGTTCGTTGGATCATATATACCGGAAAATTCTTTTTCTTTATTATTATTTATGTAGCCTGAAACTTCGACTCCGCCTGTCGGATCGATATCGTAGTCTTTTGAAAAATGAACTTCCTGCACATTTTTATAGTCTTTTTTTAAGTAATTCTTCATATGCTCTTGCGCCTCAATCACAAGTTTTTCTTCGTTTTTATGTTTATCATATTGACGCTTCACGAAAAAACCTCCCACTGCTATAATTATAACAATTAGGATAATAATGTATTTTCTCATGCGTATCATCCTTTCGGAACTATTTTACAATATAAGAAAGGTGTTGTATATATGCCAAAAGGAAAAGAAATAACCGTCTCTAATGTCACAGATAAAGAATATTACCGTTTGAGTCAAGCAGCTTACCATTATAAAATGTTAGCCCTGCATATGAAATATAAAACTCCTTATAAAATAAGTAAGACGTCATATTGGTACGTTGAGAAAGTGAAGCAGGATTCTGATACGGATCTTGATGACTTTATATTCTCAAAAGGCATCAAGACAAAAAGCGGAAAATGGGTGAAATCAAAAAACCCCGAAAACGTGGTCGTCGCCTTTGCCGGAACCGAAATCGCAAAAGGCCCGATCTTTGACTGCTGGAATATTGTTTTCGGAAATGATCCGAAAAAAGAAGTGTATTATAAAGAGAAAAACAAGAATGGCTACTCTTTAAGCAAAAGGATTTATCGATTAGAGTGTTTGGGGCCAGCCAATAATACATATGAAGCATACGCAACAATAGCAGGCAAAGGTACACATGTAGCTCGCGGAATAGAAAAATGGTCCACAATTTCCGAAGCAATTGAAGGTATAATACAAAAAAGACGCCAGTGTGGCGTCTTTATTAATAATCGCAGTCTTTATCTCTACATTCTTTCTTTCTCACAGCATCTATAGTGTGTCCCATAATCTTGTCATTTGCCTTATCATAAATACCGTCAAATTTATTTGATGTATGATCATTGTAATAGCCAAATACCTCTATCCCGCCCATTGGATCTGTTTCATATTTATCTTTAAACGTAACGTTATGTATTCCTTCATAATTCGCTTTGATAAATTTCTCCATTCGTTCTTGAGCAATCTTTACCTCTTCTGCCTGTTCATTTTTATCATTAATATTCTTCATTATAAAACCCCCAACTGCTATAATAATAATTATAAGGATAAAAATGTATTTTTTCATAGAATCACCCTTTCAATAATTCATTTTACATTATATGTGAGGAGTTTTGTATGGCCAAGAACATAAAAGTACCTGAAGTATCGGATGAAACTTATTATTTACTTAGTCGGTACGCATATAATTATAATAAACTGAAAGAAAGTCTAAAAAACAATCAACCTATTATAGCTGATAGAAATATCCCTTGGTATGTTGAAAAAATAAAAACTGACGAAGATACCGGATTGGACGCAGTTGTACTATCACAAGGAGAAAAAACACAAGATGGAAAATGGGTAAAATCAAAAAACCCCGAAAACGTGGTCGTCGCCTTTGCGGGAACCGATATCGGAAAAGACCCGATCAATGACGGCGTAAAAGCGGACGGCGGGAATATTGTTTTTGGAAATAATCCAAAAAAAGAAGTGTATTATATTGTAAAAAAAGATGCGAAAGACACGTCTAAAACACTCGGAAAATACAATGGAACGCCCTCTCAAGACGCCATGCTCACAAACGGAAAGTATAAGCTGATAACGAAAACATCACAAATCGATCAAGCCGATCAGCTGGTACGCAGCGTAAAGAAAAAATATGCCGGAACGTCAACGATTATTTCAACAACCGGCCATTCACTCGGCGGCGCTGAGGCCGAATACAGCGCGGTGAATAATGATATTTATGCCGTTGCGTTTAACAGTCCTTCCGTCGTGAAACTGCACGATGAAGAAACACAGAAAGACATCAACAGCGGCATATACGATCCTTACATCCGGTCAATTATCAATCCGGACGACATGGTTGGGGCAGGTTATTGGAACGAATATGACCGCCACAACGGGACAACGATTTATACGAAAAACCCCTCACTCTCACAGTTCAGCCGAAAGCAGCGGCTTGATGGGAACTTAAACGAGCAGATCAGCAAGAATCTCGCTTATTTCTTTACTACCGTCATTCTGAGAAATCCGGATACACACGGCTTAAACGAAGCGAATTTCATATTTGACCGAAACGGAAACATCACAAATCCGAACGGAGATGAGTTAGTCTTCGATAAAAATCTCGGCGCTCTTCTGCCGGCCGGTGCGATCGGAAGCGGAGACGCGATAAAAGTAACGCCGAAAAACGCAAAGAAGCTGGCTGAAAAGGTACAGGCCATGACTGAGGATTTGCGGACGATGAAAAAAGAAGCGCAGAACGCCTATCAAGAGCACGATGAAAAAATCGCCGAGCTGAAAACCGAATTTTACGGCCAAGTCGGACACGGCTTGTTTGATCAGCTTCAAGCACAGGACGTGACCAATACAATTGAAGATATTGCGCAATCCTACGATAAAGGCCCGATTTTTTACGACACTCAGGCTGAGCAGGCGTTTATTGATTCCTTGCAGGCGGCGATCACGGACCTTGAAGAGATCGGCGGATTCTTACATAAAATAGCGGACAAATTTCAGGAAAAAGACCAGATGCTCGCAAACTGGTTAAGATGATAGAGGTGGATACATAATGCCGACATTAGACGAACTTTTAGAACATAAGGACGACCCGATGAAGAAAAGGCTGCAGCGGCAAATGCTGAAAACCGTCATGACGCAGGCAGCGGGGACAAAACTGGAAACAGTGCGCCAAACGCTGAAGCCGACATTCGAAATGGACACATTGAAAGATGAATTATATGAAGTTTACTCAGCCTTATTGAACAGCTTCGAAGGCAAGGCGCAAAAAGCTCTCGCACAGCGGATCAGTGAAAGTGCGCGGCTGATTGCCGGCACTGAAAATAACAGGGACACATTCATTAACAGTTTCAAAACAAGGTAAAATAAAAAACCTCGCGGATTTATTATTTGCGGGGTTTTTCCTATCGTCTTAACTGACACGCTCGGAGAATGTATCATATACCTCTATGAACGTTGATATATAAGTTTTTTTGATAATCCTTTGATCCGTCAGTCGGAATGAGTAGCCGGCGGGAAGTGAGGGCGGGAGAATAAAAGAAGCTTTTCATGAACATAAAAAACAAGGGGTTTATTGTATAAGATCGCGCGTATTCTTGACGATGTTCAAGCTGCTAAAAACGGCATGCTTGGAAAAAGGATAAACCGCCACGCTGCAGGAAAAACCACCGGGATACTAAACGAGTGGGATTTTTTTCGGCTAGGCTATATCCTCTTTTAAACAAAATCCTTATTTGGTAAAATAATGGGTATTGTAAGGAAGGAGTGATTGAAGCGTGTTATTGTTCATAGGAAAGTTCATATTGCTCTTTTTGTTCTGTACGTTAGTGTATTATTTATTCAAAGTGGTTTATTACAATGTTGGTAAGAAGGTCGCTCTCAATGCGTCAGAAGGAACAAAAGCCAATTGGGTTGCGAACGTCTTAATTAAAAATGGTACTAAGCTTACTGACGGAGATTACTTTATGGTTGCTGTCGTTACGACATTATGGCTTGTGATCCATTTATGATGTATCAAAACGATTAGGACTTGCTAGTATTGATACGACTCAAAGCCTGTGCAAAATTTGTGCAAAACGAAATGAAATAATCCGTTTTTTAACGCTTTCTCGGGCTCCCAATAAGTCCATAGAAACAAAGAAAAACCCTTGCACGGCAAGGGTTTTCGACTTCTTTAAGCTTTATTCATTTAAAGCTATCTCATGCTTTTGACGCGCTCGGAGGGATTCGAACCCCCGACAGACGTGGTACCGGAAACCACCGCTCTATCCAACTGAGCTACGAGCGCACGTTTTTTCAATCAGATACCTTTATATTATAATAAAGACACACGCAGAAAGCAACACTTTTTCAATAATAGTGAACTTTACGGCGCTTATGCTGCAGTGATGTATGTATAGTAACAGGATTATGCAGCGTCCTCATGCAGCATAATCCCGCCCCGCATAACGGCTTGTTTTTCAAAAGGCTCACACGCCTGATGCGATCAGTCATTTCAGCTGCTCAGTACTTTTCCAGTCACTTCAGAAAAAGCACATTTCAGCTTTTTTTCCAAATGTCCTTTAACGTCCAATAGGTGAATTCCTCAACCTTTACAGCGCCTTTCTCAGAAAACAGCTCAAGCCCCAATCTGCCCTCTTTCGGATAGATACGGCTTGTCATCGTTGCTTCTCCATGATTGGCGAATACTTCAATCGAAGATCTGTCAATAAATATCCGCAGCGTCAGCTTGCCGCTTGCATCCAGCCGCACTCTTCTCACACCGTCTTTCGCTTTTCCCATTTTGGTGCAATCAAGTGTCAATTTTCTATCCGTTAGATTGTACTTAAGCACAAGTTCTTCTTCACCAAGGCCGCGAATCTTAAAACCTGCCGATTCGGCATCGCAATCGTTTATATCAAATACGACTTGGGCTTCAAGCAGGTCTTCGGACGTCTTTGCCAAGTAACTCCCTGATACCTGCCGGCCTGCACATTCCCGGTATTCCTTTGTTCGCAGCTGCTTGGTTTCTTCTGCGGGATTCATCAAAAGTTTATGATCGTCACGCAATGTCAGTTCTCGCGGCAGCGTCAATGCACCGCACCATCCGTCCGCTTTTGTCGGCATCTCAGATTCCCACATATCCATCCAGCCGATAGCGATTCTGCGTCCCTTATCATCCAGTAATGTTTGCACGGCGTAAAAGTCATGGCCGTAATCCAGCTCTGTAAAAGCGCCGTGTGTAAATTTATTTGTTTCATAATTATAGTCACCGATTAAATAACCGGTTTGATGTAAATTGTTATATGAATCGCCGTCCGCTTCAATACCCTGTGGCGAAATCAGCAGGACATGTTTGCCGCCTAATTCAAAGAAATCCGGACATTCCCACATATAGCCGAGATGACCGTCACTTTGGGCGAGAACACCTGCGTATTCCCAATTACGCAAATCAGATGAGCGGTATAAAACGACCCGTCCGACGTTTTCTTTTGAGGAGTTGCCGATGACCATATACCACTCATTGCGATGCTTCCATACTTTCGGATCGCGGAAATGACGGGCGCTGTCTTCCGGCGGTGCCGCAATAACGGGGTTTTCCTGAAGCTTTTCAAACACAATTCCATCTTGGCTGACCGCGATATTTTGAGTTTGATAGAAAAGGTCTTTCTCTTGATCAATCATATTATGGCCTGTATAGATTAAAGTAAGGCGTCCGTTATCATCGGCCGCGCTTCCCGAAAAACAGCCGCTTTGATCAAATGCATCACCCGGAGCTAAGGCAACCGGCAGGTGCTCCCAATGAATGAGATCTTTACTCTTTACATGCCCCCAATGCATCGGCCCCCAATTCTCATCATACGGATGATGCTGAAAAAAGACGTGGTATTCTCCTTTAAACTGAATAAGCCCGTTCGGATCATTGATCCAATTCGCCCGGGGCATAATGTGGTACCCCAGCCGATATCTTTGTTTCACTTTACCCTCTGCTTCCTTCAAAGCTTCCTCCGCCTGCTGAATTCTATCCATTTGCGACATCCTCTCTATCCGATTTTTTGTAAATCCTGCACACGCTTGCTGTTTTTTTTCGAGTCTAATAAAGTAAAAATGGAGATCATGGTAAAACCAAAGACGACGATTCCCATGATGAGATAAGTTTGACGGAACCCCGCACTGTCATATAATCCTCCCGCCAGCGGCGACAGAATCGACGCGCCTGCCTGAGATGCAAATTGAAAACCGACGAGATAAAGGACGGACGACAGACGCGTATCAAAATTGGCCGCCAAATATTTAAAAACGGCGATCAGCATAATCGGCAGTTCCAGTGCGTGGATGAGTTTCATTGATGAAATTCCTACAGGCTCAACTGCAATTCCGGACCCGACGATGCGGAAAGCCATTAAAAACCCCGCTAAAATCAAACTGTTTTTCGCTCCGAACTTATTGACGATAAAAGGCGCAAGAAACATCATGCCGGCCTCTAAAAATACCTGGACTGAATTAAGATAGCCGAATACTTGGTTGCCTATCGCCACTGAAGGAAACAAAGACGCGTAGTAGATCGGGAACTGCTGATCATATACGCCGTAAATGCAGGTCACGCCGATAATGTACATCATAAAAAACCAAAAATCCTTTATTAAAAAGAGCCGCCCCACATCTTTTAACCGGACCGAATCCGCTCTGTTTTTCTCGTGGTCTGTCATTTCGATTTTTACAGACATGATAATGGCCGTTAAAATGACGGCTGAAACAGACGCGATCCAGAAATTGATATTGGGATTGATATTGAAAAGCTGTCCTGCAAAAAATGCAGCCGCCGCCCAGCCCAATGAGCCCCACATTCTTGATTTTCCATACTCAAAATGATATTTTCGGCTGACCTTTTCAATGTACGTTTCAATCGCGCCTATCCCAGCCAAAAAGCCGGCTCCCAAATACAGGCCTCCGACAATGGCGCCAAGAAAGACATTGTACTGCAGGAGCGGTCCATAGATGAAAATATAAAACGGACCTGTAAATAGGAGAAGAAAGCTGATCATAAATAAGATCTTTTTCTTCAGCCCCAATTTGTCAGAGATAAAACCGTAAAGAGGCTGCATGCACAAGGCAAATACGGCATTTACAGAAAAAATAATGCCTGTCGCTGACCCGTTTAAATTGATTTCCTGCCCCAGCCAAATCGCAAATAAAGAATAGCTGGAAGACCAAGTAAAAAAGAAAAAGAAAAAATAAGCACTCAGTTTCCAATACAGACTTTTTGCGTTTTTCATTTTCACCGCTCCTTTAATAGGACCTTTTCATCCACGTTCCCGAACCGCTGAGCCATGTCATTCCTTCCCGCTATAAAGTAAGCGCTTTCTTTTTTAGCGCTGTCCGGTACTTCACTTTAGCTGCATTACGCAAACAGCCGGTGTCACTTCCCTTCACCCTTTTTGTAAAGCGCTTTCATAAAGAATTGTATGTCAACCGGTTTCATATGTCAATCGGTTGACATACACTTTTCTGATTATTCAAATTGAACAAAACGCACCCCTAGCAGAAATATGGAATTTCCTTGCGCATGTCAGCCCGATTCTCTAAAATAAGTGCGTGACGAGAATTGTAAGCCATTTCAGTAAAGCAGGAGGGCAAGGGAATGAAGCCTAACATTCACGATGTTGCAAAAATAGCGGGAGTTTCCTCTACAACCGTTTCGCGGGTATTAAATAACCGCGGCTATATCAGCGAAAAAACAAAAGAAAAAGTGTACAAGGCGATGGAAGAAATCAATTACTTTCCAAACGATCTCGCCCGCTCTTTATTCCGTAAAAGAACCAATTTAATAGGGCTTATCATCCCAAACTCCGGCAATCCGTTTTTCGGCGAACTCGCTTTTCATATTGAAAGCATTTGTACGTCCATGGGCTACAAACTGCTGCTTTGCAACAGTTTACATCGAAAAGATAAAGAAGAAAAATATGTGGAGATGCTGATAAGAAACCAAGTGGACGGCGTGATCGCTGTGACTTACAACCGGGGAATTCTCAATTATCATAAGCAAAATCTGCCGATTGTCGCCATTGATCATTTCTTATCGGATTCAATTCCCGTCGTCGGCTCAGACAACTATGACGGCGGAAAAAAAGCGGCGGAACTGCTGATCGAAAAAGGGTGCCGGCACATCGTCCATATCAACGGCCCGCTTGAACTCGAAACACCGGCAAACCTCAGAAGAAAAGCATACGAAGATGTCATGCGTAAACACGGAAGGCAGCCTATTACATATGAAGTACCCTTTTATCAACATGACCATGACATCATTTCATCGTTATTCGATGAACAGCCTGACACCGACGGAATTTTTGCCAGTGATGATCTGATGGCGGCAGCAGTCATGACGGAGGCCAAAAAACGGGGAAAAGACATCCCGGCTCAATTAAAAGTGATCGGTTATGACGGCACCGAAACCGTTCAATCGATCCTTCCGGAATTGACAACCATCCAGCAGCCGATCGAATTGATTTCCAAAACAGCCATCGAGATTTTAGTAAAAGAAATTGAAGGCGAATTTGATGATTTGCCGCTGGAAACGTATTTGCCGGTGCGGTTTCTGGAAGGTCAGACAACTTAATCAGCCGGTTCAGCCGTACGGCACGCCAGCGTTCTATTTCGGCTGCTCAGGCCATATCATTTTCTCAAGCGCCGGCGTTGTTAATACCCATTTTTACTTTGCTGTTTGAACTTTTTGTTTTCTGGGAAAAATGGTGTTAGAAGAAAAGGTTGGCATTTGGTCAGCGTTTTGTTTGACCTTTATTGACCAAAAATGTATCATGTAAATACATACTTACCTAAAAGGTGAAGGAGGAGCATTATGAATTTAATACCTACAGTCATTGAACAAACGAACCGCGGAGAAAGAGCTTATGACATTTACTCCCGTCTTTTGAAGGACCGTATTATCATGCTTGGATCTGCGATTGATGACAACGTTGCGAACTCCATCGTGTCACAGCTTTTATTCCTTGAAGCGGAAGACCCTGAAAAAGATATTTCCATTTACATTAACAGCCCTGGCGGATCAATCACTGCCGGTATGGCAATCTACGATACAATGCAGTTCATTAAACCGAAAGTATCTACAATCTGCATCGGGATGGCCGCTTCTATGGGAGCATTTTTACTTGCAGCCGGTGAAAAAGGCAAACGTTACGCGCTTCCTAACAGTGAAGTCATGATTCACCAGCCGCTTGGCGGAGCGCAAGGACAGGCGACAGAAATTGAAATCGCGGCAAAACGCATTCTCTTGCTTCGCGATAAATTAAACAAAGTGCTTGCTGAACGTACCGGCCAGCCGCTTGAAGTGATCGAGCGCGATACAGACCGCGACAACTTCAAATCAGCTGATGAAGCTTTAGAATACGGCTTAATCGATAAAGTGCTGACACGCAATACGGAAGACCAGAAGTAAGATCCTGCCTGCAAGAGAGTCTCAAACTCTTGCAGGTTTTTTTATGTTCTATCTTCATTCAAAAAAGTAATGAATGCTTTGACGACAGACAATTCTAACGCTGAAGAATCATACATAAGCCACGTATCACGTATCACAGGCTCGTTGTTTTTATAGGACAGCGCCAATGTGTATAATTCATCAGAAGGCTGAAGACAGATTTCCGGCACAACAGAATAACCGAGACCGTTTTTCACCATCTCTTTACAGGTTTCCTGTCTGTCTACCTCCATTGCAATGAAAGGCGGCTCAGTAAATTGATTATTCCACCATTTTTGAATCAGACTTTTCAAAGAGGCATCAGTTTGATAATAAATCATCGGCAATTTGGGCAGGTCCTCACTGTTGATTTCAGTTTTTGAAATAAGGTACAGCCTCTCTTCATTTAACAGTTGTTTTTCCCCTTGCCAATCATAATTTCCCCTCATAATCCCAAGGTGCACGCCGGAATGATGAAGCAGATCCATCACCTTCGCACTCCATCCCGTATTGACGTGGAATTGAACAGACGGATACTGATCAGAAAACCGTTTTAGAATCGCCGGGAGCTTATACTGAGCAAAATTGCTTGAGACTCCTAATCTGAGAACCCCGCTGACTTCATGGCTCATATTGAGCATATCATCCTTCATTTTTCTGAATTCCTGCAGCATCTCTTTCGAATATTCAACCAGATATTCACCCTCTGAAGTGAATTCCATCCCTTTTTTTCTTTTATAAAAGAGGCGCACTCCGAATTGCGATTCCAGGTTTTTGAGCCGATAACTTAATGCCGGCTGTGTCATATATAACCGCTCCGCCGCCTTCGTCATATTTTTTTCCTCGAATAATGTAATGAGTACAGCCCAATCCTTTTCATCCATATAAAATCCCCCAAAATATTTTTCTGCTATAAAATTTTCTTCTGTTATAAAAGTTTTTTATTCAACTTTATAAAAATTATATGTTTTACTTATAATCCTTATTTATCATACGATATTTTCCAAAGGGACCGGTACCTTTTTATCCACACAAAATGATGTAAGGATGAGACAGCATGGAAAAAGTTCCTGTAACCGTCATGAGAGGCGGCACCAGCAAAGGCGTTTTTATTCTTCAAAAAGACATGCCAGACGATACAAACCTATGGAGCGATTTTCTTTTAGACATTATGGGGAGCCCTGACGAGAGACAAATTGACGGCCTCGGCGGCGGCCATTCTCTCACAAGCAAGGCAGCAATAATTAAGAAATCCGCCAGAAAGGACGCAGATGTTGAGTATACATTTGCGCAGGTCAGTCTGACTGACAAATTTACCGACTTCAAAGGCAATTGCGGAAATATCTCTTCTGCCGTAGGCCCTTATGCTATTGAGAAAGGGCTCGTTCAGGCTGAAGAGCCGGTGACAACAGTCAGAATTTTAAACACAAACACTCAAAAAGTGATCGCAGCAGAAGTTGAAGTCAAAAACGGAACATTTCATTATCAGGGAGACTGCTCGATTCCGGGGGTTCCAGGTACAGCTTCTCCTATTTATCTTTCATTTCACCAGGCTGAAGGGGCGGTGACCGGAAAACTGTTTCCGACCGGTCAGCCTATTGATGTTCTCGATACACCGTATGGGAATATCTCCGTATCGATTATTGATTACGCCAATCCGCTTGTCTTTGTAAAAGCAGAGGACGCTGGGCTTACCGGCATAGAGCTTCCGGACGAATATACTCCGGATATATTGGAAAAGCTCGAAATAATCCGATCAATTGCAGCCGAGAAATGCAGATTCGCTCCGAGACATGAGGCTTCGGCAAAATCACCGGCCGTACCAAAACTGACTTTAATCTCATCCCCAGCGGATTATATTGATACAAAAGGGATAAAGAGACACGCTCATGAGATGGACCTTGTCATTCGTATGATGTCCATGCAAAAACCGCATCAAGCTTTAGCCATTACAGGGGCGGTATGCACGACCGCCGGCATGTTATTGGAGGATACGATATTATCTGAATTTTCATTCTCCGGAAAAACGATCCGATTAGGGCATCCAAGCGGCATTTTAAAAACCGAAGCAGAAGCTGATCCGGACGGAACAACGATTAAAGTAGTACGCACAGCAAGAAAAATCTCTGAAGGCTATGTGTTTACTAAACAAAGTTACAACATGAATACGCTGAATCACATTGGTTAATACAAGCCCCCAGACAAGTCAAAGATAAACGGAGGAATACGAGATGATCAATGTAAACGCGTCTAATCGACTGAACAGACTGCCTTTTTCAAGGGCTCATCAAGCGGTGCTCGTTATCCTTTCATTCGCTTACTTTTTTGATTTTATTGATTTAAATACGTTTTCATATGCGGCGCCTTCACTTTTAAAGGAATGGAACATATCCACTCATACCATCGCTTTTATTACGTCTGTCTCCTATTTCGGAATGTTTATCGGCGCCTCTGCCGGAGGATGGTTTTCAGACCGTTTCGGAAGGAAAAAAGGTTTAATTCTGGTTGTCACCTTTTTCTCTTCCTTCTCCCTCCTCTCTTCTCTGGCTTGGAACCCAGAAATACTCGGTGTTTTTAGATTTCTTACGAGTTTAGGTATCGGCGCCACAACGATTGTGGCAAGTACGTATATCAGCGAATTTTTCCCATCCGCAACTAAGGGAAAATACCAGGCAATCTGTATTACGATAGGCATATGCGGAATTCCTGCAGCCGGCTGGGTGGCTAAATTGGTCGTGCCGTCCGCCTCTTACGGCTGGCGGTTTATCTTTCTATTCGGCGCGGTCGGTATTTTTTTTCCGCTGATCGCCAGAAAACTGGAAGAATCACCGAAATGGCTGGATACGAAAGGAAAAAGCGAACAGGCACACCGCATTCTGCTTGAGCTTGAAGCAAAAATAGAAAAAGAAAAGGGTGAACTGCCTGAACCGGCTCCGGCTCTAAAAAGCAGAAAAACCGCTGTAAAATCCGTTCCGTATCGGACGTTATTTCAAAAGCCTTTAGCAGGAAGAACTTTTGTTTTAATGACGATGTGGGCAGCTTCCACGATTGCCATTCAAGGCTTTGGCACGTGGGTTCCCACCCTTTTGGTGAAAGAAGGCGTATCAATGGATGAGTCTATCGTATACGTCACTCTGGGAACGATCGGTGCCCCGCTTGGCGCTCTCATTGCGTCGCAAATCTCTGACCGTGTAGATCGAAAGTGGGCCATTTCTGTTTTATCGTTCATTATTATGGCGCTTGGATTCATTTACGGCATCAATCCTTTGCCGATGGTCATTGTCATATGCGGATTTCTCATGCATATGTTTGAGCGTACGTTCAGTTCAATCGCATATGCTTATACGCCGGAATTATATCCGGTTGAAGCCAGGGCGTCTGGAAATGGCCTCACTTACGGCGTGGGACGTCTTGCGAATGTAGCCGGTCCCTTTGTCGTCAGTTTCCTGTATTCAGGCTACGGATTTTTAAGTGTCTTCTTGTTCTTTACAGGCTGCTGGCTCCTTTGTGCACTGACAGTCGGTATTTTTGGAATCGGGTCAAAAAAACAAAAGATGCAGCAGGATGATTTCATATCGGAAGACACATTCGCGCAGCAAAAGTTGTAAACGCATACACCTCAAAACGCAAAACATCCATCTCCTCAGAGGAAATGGATGTTCTTCTTTCAATCCCAACCGCAGTCTCTTTCTCATCTTATTCTCATACACATGTCTTATCCTTAAGAAAGGCGTGATACGCATGAGATGGAGAAAACGGTTTTTCCCCGGGAAGAAAAGGTATTTTATGGGCGGAGAACTTTCCGATCAGAATGGTTTAGATGCAACCGCCGAAACATCTTCCTACAGAGCAGTTGATGCCGAAACATATTTCAGACCCTCTTGTCTGCCTGTCCTGAACACAGCAATTGAAAGTTCCTTTTTTAATCCTTATATTGACAGGCCTTGGAAAAGCATTCATCTGCCCCAATCCCTCACATTGGCTCCGGAAAAAACGGTCTTGCATTATTTTAGTGTTTTACGTGAAGCCGAAAATCTTACGGACGAAAAAGCCGGGGGGTGCGGTACAGTCGGCCAGGCCCGCATTCCTTTTCCGCTTGCCTATGCCTTTTTCTCTCCGGCCTGCCGTAAGAAACATTCCTACAAAGCTTTTCTTGCCTCATTTGAAGGTATTGGCCAGACCCACCTGATCAAATTGAATCAGCTTGAAGGCTTGCGCTATTTCGTTGAGATCGAAACCATTCAAGGTTCAAATCAAAACGCCACATTTTTCGCTTATTATCACGGTATTGTCCAGTTGGAAAAACACAATGGCCGGTTTCTGATCGGCCAAATAATTTGGTATGGTGAAGATTTTTTGTGTGCCGCTTACCATTTATGGCAGCACAATGCAGAAACCAGCCTTGATATCAAATTTGGCAGCTGGTGCAAGCTTATTAAAAAAAGGTGGCCCGTCCGGCAGAATGGTTATGTCAAAACAATTGATTTTGACGGGACAGACGGCGGTTATTACCGTTTTGTCTATTTTCAGCTCACGAATGGTACAGACGTGTTAGCCAAACAGCTGAGAAAAAACAGCTCCGGGCAATGGGAGCTGATTCATCTTGATGCTGACGGCTGCTTATAGGATCTTCCTTACAATTCCCGCCATTTCTTATCTAAAATCGGGTATGTATACCGATTCATCTGCTCAATCAGCTCATCCGGCCGGGAGGAACTGTGGATCAGCTTTAAATGAGACTCATTCGAAAATCCTTCCTGGATGCTGTACTTGACCATCTTCATCATCGGCTCAAAATACCCGTTCACATTGTAAAGTCCGATTGGTTTTTGATGAATGCCGATTTGTGCCCAGCACAGCACTTCAAATAACTCTTCATATGTTCCAAAGCCCCCGGGCATGGCAATGTACCCGTCGGCAAGTTCACTCATTTTCGCTTTCCGTTCATGCATGCCGCTGACTTCAATCAGCTCCGTCAGATTTTGGTGAACAATCTCTCCGCTGAACAATCCGCTCGGCATGACGCCGACAGCTTTTCCGCCGCCTGCCATTAACGCGTCGGCAACGGTTCCCATCAGACCGACCCGTGAACCGCCGTAAACAAGGGCGATTCCCTGCTCCGCCATATATTCACCGAGTTCGGCCGCTTTGCGTTTGTATTCTTCATTTACCCCCGGATTTGATCCTGCAAATACACAAATCGTTTTCATTTTTTCATCTCCGCATCTATATATGTACATCAATAAATCAAAATACACTATATATTGTCCCATCTCTATATGATAATATCAATAAGAATCATACAGGACATAAGGAGTGTTTCACATGCAGATCGCTGAAACAGAACAATGGCTGAAAGACTTTTACGAAAAAAGAGGATGGACGGCGTACGGACCATTTATCAGAATCGGCTTTTTAATGGAAGAAGCGGGTGAGCTCGCCCGGGCGGTAAGAGCATATGAAATCGGCAGGGACCGGCCGGATGAAAAGGACGCGACCCAGTCAGAACGCAGGCAGGAGCTGATGGAAGAAATGGGTGACGTCCTCGGAAACCTCGCCATCCTCGCCGATAAGTACGGAATCACCTTAGAAGATGCGATGAGAGCCCATCAGGAAAAACTGATTAAACGTTTTGAAACCGAATAAAAACACGGCCTGTCCGCTTTTTCATGGACAGGCCGCACCTGAATTTATCCCGTTATCTCGTCCTGATGCTCAAAGAAGTGCTGTTTTCCGATTTTATGAAACAGCCCCGTCTTTCGGATCAGCTCCCTCGGCTGAGACTGCAATCCGACGATCATCAATCTGCCGTTATGGCGTTTGATCCGGTTCATGACATTCCCCAGAACCGCTTCTGCGGAAGTATCCATGTAATGCACATTATTCATCAGCAGGATAAGCGTTTTCGGCTTTTCCTGAAGCCTCTCCAGCAATGATGATTCCAATGAATCAATCGAACCGAAAAACAGCGGCCCTTCAATGGAATATGTGCTGACGGACGAATCGTTTTTAACCGATTTGACGGCGGCATGAGGTGTTTTGACGCTTGTCGATTCGCTCATTTTTCTGATAAAGAAAACAAAAGCGAGCACGAGACCGGCAGACACGCCGATGATTAAATCAAACAGAACCGTCAGTAAAAAGGTTGCCGCCAGTACGAATGAATCAGTGTTTTTCAGCCGCATCATATTGGCGACTTCCCTCCGTTCACTCATGTTCCAAGCCACAACCATCAATACCGGCGCCATGCTTGCCAGCGGTACGTGAACGGCAAGCGGGGCGAAGACGAGCAGGACGAGGAGGACGGTGACTCCGTGGACAACACCGGAAATCGGAGAAACTGCGCCGTTTTTAATATTTGTTGCGGTCCGCGCAATCGCTCCCGTTGCCGGTATGCCGCCGAAAAGCGGCGCGGCCATATTGGCGATGCCCTGCCCGACAAGCTCCCTATTGCTGTCATGCCGTGATCCCTTCATATTATCCGCCACCATTGCCGATAATATGGATTCAAGCCCGCCGAGAAGCGCAATGATCAGAGCCGACGGAAACATCATTATCATGTTATCAATTGAGAAATCCGGTAGCTGAAAAGCCGGTAGCTGCCGCGGAATCTCTCCGTAAGCAGAACCGATTGTCGCCATCTTGTCAGGGAAAAACACGACCGCCGCGGCTGTAGATACAAGCAGCGCCACAAGCGCACCCGGAATCTTCGGCATCAGCCTGGCTGATAACAGCAAAATGGCCAAAGCAATTCCCGCGATCAAAATGCTGTACAAATTAAAGGTTCCGATCTTTTTGCCGATCTCCGCAATGTTAAGGATAAAGCTTTCATGCTTTTGAATATCGCGCAGACCGAGAAAATGGGCGATCTGCTCTGAGAAAATCAGCACCGCGATTCCGGCCGTAAATCCGACGATCACCGGCTTCGGCACGAATTTCATAATCTTCCCGAGCTTAAATACGCCGAACAGGACGAGCATCACGCCTGCCATGAAACCGGCGACAAGTAAATTCTCAAAACCATACTGCATCACAATGGCAAATAAAATGGGAACAAACGCCCCCGTAGGCCCTCCGATCTGATATTTAGAGCCGCCTAACAGCGAAATCAGAATTCCGGCCACAATAACGGTATAAAGCCCGTATTCCGGACCGACCCCGGAGGCGATGGCAAAGGCCATGCCCAAAGGAATTGCTACAATTCCGACGACAATTCCTGCGACCAAGTCTTTCTGAAATTTCTGCAAATTGTATCCATGATATCTGCCGGAAAATTGCATGGTCAGCTGCATCCCCCTTTGACTGTTTCATAACCGTCAACCACAACATCCAGCGTCCCCGTCCCCGGATCAATCACCAGCCCGTGCACCGGCACCTCTTCAGGCAGGAGCGGATGGTGCCTGACCATATTCACGCTGTGAGCCACGCTTTCTTCGACGCTGTGAAAACCGGACAGCCATGTCTCCAAATCGACTCCCGCATGCTGCAAAAGGCTGAGACATTTCTCCTCCACGCCGCGCTCTTTTGCTTTATTTAATATGGAAGCCGCATTCAATCCCGACATCCCGCACTCGCGGTGACCTACGATGCAGACTTCCTCAGCCTGCAGTTCATAAACGGCAACCAAAATACTCCGCATGACACTTCCAAATGGGTGAGAAACAATGGCTCCCGCGTTTTTTATGATTTTGGCATCGCCGTTTCTGAGTCCCATCGCCTGCGGCAGAAGCTCCGTCAGCCTTGTATCCATACAGGATACGATGACAAGCTTTTTTTTCGGGAATTTTGTCGTTTGGTAAGGTTCATATTTCCTTTCTTGGACAAACTGCTGGTTGTGCTCCAAAATGCTTGATAAAGAAACCATTTTTCTAATCATCTCCCATCCGATTGTATTGCAAGCCTTCTTACCCAGCTTACAGTAAGGAATTATAGCACAGAAAAAGGCTTCAAAAGCGCTTTCAAAAAAAGACACGATAATTTAACTGTAAATTCAGATTATATTCATTTATATCTTTCAAAAATAATAAAATTTATCTTTATACAAACCTATAAAGCTTTTGAAAACAGCGGTCCCGCGCTTTTGCCTTTAGAAATATAGGCGGATTCTGTTATGGATTGGAGAAATCACACATGTATATCTCTTCTTCTTTTCATTTTGGGTTCAAAAGAACCAGAAATTCACCGAATGCGTTTGAATATTTCTCACCTTCCCGCTTCTCTTATATAATAAAATAGAGATGAAAGACAAAGGAGGAGAAGCCCCGTTGAAACCATATGTATTCATCGCAAAACCGATACCGCCGGAAGTCGAACAAATGATAGGCGAGCATTGCCGCTATGACATCTGGAAAGAAGATACCATTTCAAAAGAAGAATTGTACGAGAAAATGAAGGATGCTGAAGGGCTGCTGACATCCGGAACGGCGATTGACAGTGATTTGCTGGATCACGCGCCGAAACTGAAAGTCGTCAGCAACAATTCAGTCGGCTACGATAATTTTAATATAGAAGAAATGAAAAGACGCGGGGTCGTCGGCACACATACGCCGTACACCTTGGATGACACGGTCGCTGATCTGGCTTTTTCATTAATCCTGTCTTCCGCCAGACGGGTTGCCGAATTGGATCGATTCGTCCGGGCCGGCAAATGGGGAACTGTTGAGGAAGAATCCCTTTTCGGTATGGATGTCCACCATCAGACATTAGGCATTATCGGCATGGGCAGAATCGGTGAACAAGCAGCCAAACGGGCAAAATTCGGCTTCGATATGGACGTGTTATACTATAACCGCAATAGAAAACCGGATGCTGAGAAAGAGCTCGGCGTTACATATGCCAACTTAGATACACTGCTGAAAACGTCAGACTTTGTGCTTTTAATTACACCGCTTACTGACGAAACGTATCATATGATAGGAGAACGGGAATTTAAAATGATGAAAGATACGGCATTTTTCGTCAATATTTCCCGGGGAAAGACGGTTGATGAAAAAGCGCTCATCCGCGCATTGCAGGAGGGCTGGATAAAAGGCGCCGGTTTAGATGTATTTGAAAAAGAGCCGATCGGTGAAGACAATCCGCTCCTCCAGCTGGAAAACGTCACATTGCTTCCGCATATCGGTTCAGCAACGGCTAAAATCCGTTTGAATATGTTCAAGCAAGCCGCCCAAAACATGATTGACGCCGTATACGGAAAAACACCGAAAAACCTCACGAAAGAATTTCAATGAGAGGAAAAATCCCGGTTGGTTCAGCCGGGGTTTATTTTTCGCTGGATCAAAAGTACTATTTTTAAATTCTATCTATTCCTTTCTTTCGATGCTGATACAATAAAAAGGAATCAGCTTCACATGATGAAAAATGGGAGGTATTGCTTTGAAAAAACGTTTATCATGGATTTCCGTATGTTTACTGGTGCTTTTCTCGGCGGCGGGGATACTGTTTTCAACGAATGCCAAGACGGAAACACCGTCTCACAAGGCACACACAGAAGCACAGGTTATCAACACATTTGACGGGGTTGCGGATTATCTTCTGACATATCACAAACTTCCTGATAATTACATTACAAAATCAGAGGCACAGGCCCTCGGCTGGGTAGCATCAAAAGGGAACCTTGCAGACGTCGCTCCGGGAAAAAGCATCGGCGGAGACATCTTCTCAAACAGGGAAGGCAAACTCCCGGCCAAAAGCGGGCGGACGTGGCGTGAAGCGGATATTAACTATACATCAGGCTTCAGAAATTCAGACCGGATTCTTTACTCAAGCGACTGGCTGATTTATAAGACAACAGATCATTATAAAACCTTTACGAAAATCAGATAAACCGAAACAAAAAACGGCTTCCCTGCGGGAGGCCGTTTTTTTCTGCTGGAAATCTGCAGGCTTTACATAAAATGAGTATTAAATTTTTCTTCAAACTCTGATCGGTCTATTCTGCTGTTTTCCGCTGTGCCATCGTGTTTTTTTATTGTTATATTGCGTTCAGACAGAACCATGTGCCCTTCCGGTGTCCGCTTAGAAGCAAGCAGGCGTTTGTTGAAAGGAGAGCGTTCATGTTCAAAGATTGTTTGTTTCATAGACTTGAGGTCCTTTTCATCGATTTCTTCAAGCGAAAATGCGTAACCTGTCTGCCAGCCGTCCCCTTTGTTCATTTCAAGCACGTATGTCCCGAATTCCGTCTCTTCTATCCTCACACGGAACGCGCCGGCCGCTGATACCATCTCGTCTCCCAACATCGGCACAGGCTGCATGGCGAGATTGAGGCCGAAGCCTGCATCAGCGATGTACTCACTCCCCCCGGCGGAAAGAAGTACGGCCGCATGTGTGCCGGGCAGCGCCCAGCCGTTTTTCCAGACCGTTCCGCGGATCAATTTGACATCAAATCCGGCATCTTTCAGTATGAAATAAAGCAGTCCGTTTAAGTCATAACAAAGGCCGCCATGAGGTTCCTTCACCATGTGCCGCCACAGTCCTTCTTTCGTGACGTCATATTCTTTTTTGGACAAAACCGCGCGATTTTCAAACGGAAACCGATACGCGAGCGCCTTTAAAAACTCCGGCAGGTTGCTGAAATCGAGGGAATCCTTTTCCCAGCCTATCGTTTGATAACAATCTTTCAGAAACTCATTCATCGTTCCGTCCCCCTTACAAAGTGTTTACACTTCTTCCTGCACATAAGCGGACAGCTTTTCCAGCGCTTCCTTTTCATCGTCGCCTTCAGCGATCAGAGTGACTTCCGTCCCCGTGCTGACCGCCAGACTCATTAATCCCATAATGCTTTTGGCATTCACTTTCTTGCCGTTTTTCTCAAGAAACACATCTGATGCAAAACGATTTGCCTCCTGTACAAACAATGCAGCGGGACGCGCCTGCAATCCCGTCTTTAAACGCACTTCCACTTTCTCCTGAACCATAAGATCTCCCCTTTTCTGTACGGTTATTTCAAAGTGATGCTTTGTCCTGTACGCAGCTGTTCTGCAATTTCATCGAGCTTTCTCAGCCTGTGATTGATGCCGGATTTGCTGATTTTCCCGCTTGCAACCATTTCCCCAAGTTCTTTCAGCGTGACTTCCTGATAATCAATCCGCAGCTGCGCAATTTCGCGAAGCTTTTCCGGCAGCGCTTCAAGACCGATCCGTTCATCAATGTATTTAATATTTTCCACCTGTCTGAGCGAAGCCCCGATGGTTTTGTTTAAGTTTGCTGTTTCACAATTGACGAGGCGGTTCACCGAATTTCTCATATCTCTGACAATCCGCACATCTTCAAAGCGCAGCAGTGAATTGTGGGCGCCGATGACATTCAGAAATTCAGTGATTTTTTCCGCCTCTTTTAAGTACGTAATATAGCCTTTTTTCCGTTCAAGCGTTTTGCTGTTCAGGTGGAATTCATTCAGCAGCGCGCATAATGAATCGTTATGTTCCTTATAAAGCGAGAAGATTTCCAAGTGGTATGACGATGTTTCAGGATTATTCACGGATCCCCCCGCCAAAAACGCCCCTCTCATATAAGAACGTTTGCAGCAGCGTTTCGCCACCAGTTCCTCAGAAATATTCCGCTCGAATACAAAGTTCTCCCCGAGGATTTTCAATTCCTCCAAAATCAGCTTTGCATTTTCAGAAAAGCGTACAATATAAACATTGTTTTTTTTCAGCCGCATTTTTTTTCTGACTAACAGTTCGACCGATACATCATATTGTTTCTTCAGCAATGTATAAATGCGGCGCGCAATCGCCGCATTTTCGGTTTGAACGTCAAGCACGAGATGGCGGTTTGAAAATGACAATGAACCGTTCATCCGAATCAGCGCGGACAGCTCCGCCTTGGCGCAGCAGTCCTTCACTTCCAGATTCGTCAGTTCTTTTTTGGTTTCCGATGCAAATGACATATTAGCCACCTCATTTCAAAAGACCTCTAGTCCCTTAATAAATCGACGAGAAGAGAAGCCACTTTATGTGTATCGTGACGGATTACGCCATTTTTATACGTGATAATCTGGTCTCTGATCACTTCAAGCCCCATGGCTTTCAGCTTTTCAACGTTAAATTCAACGGGCCGGGCCAGCTCTTTCGCATATTTGCTTTTGATTTCGTCAGGGATATCTTCATTATTGATTAAAATCGTATCGATAAACGGCTGCTCCATATGATCGTTCAGCGCCTTAACATGGTCGGCCGCGCTGTATTGAAGCGTTTCGCCGGGCTGCGTCATGACATTGCAGATATATACTTTTTTGGCCGCAGCCTTGACGACTTCCTCTCCGATTTTCGGCACGAGCAGGTTCGGGAGAATGCTTGTATACAGGCTTCCCGGGCCGATAATGATTAAGTCGGCCTGGCGGATCACGTCAATCGTCTCCGGCAGTGGATCAATTTTTTCAGGCGTAAGAAACACCCGTTTAATGCGCTGGCCGTAAGAAGGAATGGTCGATTCTCCGGAGACGACCTGCCCGTCCTCCATTTCGGCATGAAGAACGACGCTGGTGTTGGCAGCCGGCAATACTCTGCCGCGGACATTCAGCACTTTGCTCATTTCGGTGACAGCGTGAAAGAAATCACCGGTTATATTCGTCATCGCTGCCAAAATCAAATTGCCGAGCGAATGTCCGGTTAAGTCGCTTCCTTTGTTGAAACGGTGCTGAAACAGGTTTTCAACGAGCGGCTCAACATCTGACAAAGCAGCCAGTACGTTACGGATGTCACCCGGCGGCGGAATTTGAAGTTCATCCCGCAGACGGCCTGAACTTCCGCCGTCATCAGCAACGGTCACAATCGCTGTAATATCAACGGGCTTATGCTTTAATCCGCGGAGCAGCACGGACAAACCCGTTCCGCCTCCGAAGATTGCGATTTTCGGCTTCTTATTCATTTCCGGCTTCTCTTTTCAATGTCCCGGTGAGTAACATGAGTATAGAAATCCTTTTTAAAGTAATCAGCCAGATACTCAGCAAGTGTAACGGAGCGGTGCTGGCCGCCCGTACAGCCGATCGCGATGACAAGCTGGCTTTTTCCTTCCCGCTTATAAGACGGAAGCATAAAGCCGAGCAGATCAACAAGCTTTTCGATAAACTTTTGTGTTTCGTTCCACTTCATCACATAAGATGAGACTTCCTCATCTTTCCCCGTAAGCGGCCTCATGCTTTCAATGTAGAATGGATTCGGCAGAAACCTTACATCAAACACGAGATCGGCATCTATCGGAAGGCCGTATTTGAAACCGAATGACATCACGTTCACTGTAAAGGTTTCACCTTGGTTCGTGGCGAAATGCGCCACGATTTTTTCACGCAGATCACGCGGTTTCATATCCGACGTGTCATAGATCAGCTGAGAGCGCCCTTTCAATTCTTCAAGCAGCTGGCGCTCCAGTGCGATTCCTTCGAGAGGAAGCCCGGTAGCGGCCAGCGGATGAGAACGTCTCGTTTCTTTGTATCTCGTCACAAGGATGGAATCCTTCGCATCTAAAAAGAGAATGCGCGGTGTAATCCACGGATTTTCCGCCATTTCATCCAGCGCCTCAATCAGCCTGTCAAAAAATTCACGTCCCCGCAGATCCATGACAAGCGCGACCTTGCTCATTTTTGAACTTGATTCTTTCATCAGTTCCAAAAATTTCGGCAGCAAGGAAGGCGGCAGATTGTCGACGCAAAAATAGCCGAGATCCTCAAAGCTTTGAATGGCGACGGTTTTCCCCGCTCCAGACATTCCCGTTATGATGACGAGCTGAATATCATGATTTTCATTCACACTCATCTTTCTCCCCCCTGAGGTCTTTCTTTTATTTGATAAGCTGCGGATCTAAACGATAGCTGAGCAGCTCGAAGTCCGGCGTATACGTAAAGGTGCCGTGCAAAAGCCCTTGGCCCTTGATCATAAAATCAAGGATATGTCCGTCTCCGGGTGCCATCGGAAGGCTGTGGATATCTTTCACGTCATGCCACTTCAGAATGCCTTCCTCTGATTCAGCGACATTCCGCCCCGTGTAGGAATCGGCGACAAAAGTAAACATCATCCACTCTGACACGATTTGTTCCTGTTCCTTAATAATAAAGGTAAACACGCCTTTTAACTGCGGATTTAATATATAAATTCCCGTCTCTTCTCTGTACTCTCTGATGACGGAATCTCTGACTGATTCACCGCTCTCCATCTTCCCGCCGGGCGCGACCCACCAGCCCCGTCTCGGCTTTTGGAGAAGGAGAACCTGATCATCTGTCTGCAGCACACAATTTGTCACTCTTTGCACAAGTACGTCACCTAACCTTCTCAACAAATCATCGTCTCTTCATTATACCGTTTCGGCATGTCTCTCACAATGCAGAGACACCGACATCCTTTTCTTTTATTTGACAGAAAACAAAAATTTACAAAAAAAGGGCACGGATACTGGAATCCGTGCCAAGGTGTATTCATATAAAAAGGGGGTCAATTACTACATTCATCTTAAAACATCAGTATTTCACCCGTGTTACAGCGGAATTAAAAGCCAGTAACGATTCAAAAACTGAACATTACAGCGATTATTTAACGGTTTTGAGCGTCTCCTGAAGCTCTTCCACATAATGCTGAACGCTTTGGGCCGCAATACTTCCGTCACCTGTCGCCGTAACGATCTGGCGGAGTGATTTTTCACGGATGTCTCCCGCAGCGAAAATGCCGGGAACTTTCGTTTCCATTTGATCATTTGTTTCAATGTAGCCTTCTTCATTTGTGATGCCCAAGTTTTCGAACGGTTTAGAAAGCGGAAGCATGCCGATATAAATAAAGACGCCGTCAGCTTTGAATTCTTCCTCTTCTCCCGTCACAGTATCCACAAGTGTCAGTCTGCCGACTTTTCCGTTTTCTTCATGGATTTCTTTTACGGTTTTATTCCATTCGAAATCAATTTTGTCATTGTCAAAGGCACGCGCCTGAAGAATGCTTTGCGCACGCAATTTATCACGTCTGTGAACGATGGTGACTTTTGAAGCGAAGCGTGTCAGATAGACGCCTTCTTCCACAGCCGAGTCTCCGCCGCCGACTACGACAAGCTCTTTATTTTTAAAGAATGCGCCGTCACATACCGCACAGTACGATACGCCGCGGCCGCCAAGTTCTTTTTCCCCGGGAACGCCGATCTTTTTGTATTCCGCTCCGGCAGAAATGACGATGGCGCGCGCTTTATATTCTTTTGAACCGGCTTTGACCGTTTTATATTCTTTGCCGTCGACGATTTCTTTAATATCGCCGTACGCATATTCCGCACCGAATTTTTTCGCATGTTCAAACATTTTATTAGAAAGTTCAGGGCCGAGAATGCTTTCAAAACCCGGATAGTTTTCAACATCCTCTGTGTTGGCCATCTGGCCGCCCGGAATTCCTCTTTCGATCATTAATGTGGATAAGTTCGCTCGTGATGTGTAAACGGCAGCGGTCATCCCCGCCGGACCCGCGCCGATAATGATCACATCATAAATTTTTTCTTCTGACACCATGATTCACTCCTTTTCGAAATGGGGCGCACCCTATATGGATAAGAATCCCCATCAATCGTATTCCTTACCCATATCCTATAAAATCTGAGGGCGATTCGCTATTTTTTTGCTCATTTTTCTGAGAAAATGTGATTAGGCATCTCCTGAGCGGGTATACAAATAAAGAAAGAGCCTTCCGGGATGGAAGGCCCTTGTCTTATTCATTATTGCACGACACGTCTTACATTGCCGTTGAATACTTTTTTCCAGTAAGGGTTGCTCATAGAATCGATGGATACACCATGAGATGTATTATCGTTCAGGAATGTCCCGTTACCTAAGTAGATGCCGACGTGGCCGTTTGTTTTATACGTATCGAAGAATACTAAGTCTCCGCGTTTCATGTCAGACGCGCTGACTGCTTTACCTCTTCCGATTAGCGTATCTGTGCTTGTGCCGCTTACAGGTCCGAGGTTAACGCCTGCGTTAGCATAAGCCCAGCGTACAAATGATGAGCAGTCAAAGATACGGTTGTTAATATCAGATTGTGTGCGTCCGCCGCCGAATTTGTACGGAGATTGACCCACAAGGCTTGATCCTACGCTGATCGCGCCTTCAATACCGCCTGAATTTGAGATAACAGATCCGCCGTCAGAATCATCTGAACCGCCGCTGTTATGAGATGAGCCGCCTGAAGTGCCCGATTTGCTTGAGCTGTCAGATGAATCAGATGATGTTGAAACAGCCGCTTTTTTCACAGTTTTAACCGCTGCCGGCTGGCTGTCATCTGTTTGGTTTTGGTCTTCAGAGGCTTTTTGCGCTTCTTCCTGCTTTTTGATCAGGGCAGCCGCTGCAGCCTGCTCAGCTTTAATGCGCTTCTGTTCTTTTTCAGTGTCAGCTTTTGCGTTTGCAAGCTGTGACGCTTCTTTTTTCAGATCAGAGATAGCGGCAGCCGCTTTTTTCTGACCGTTTTTCGCTTCGTCGAAAAGCTTGTCTTTCTGATCAAGCTGTTTGTTCAGGTCTTTTTGCATAGACTCTAGCTTCGCAAGGTCGTCCTGGACTTTTTTCAGCTTCACGTTAAGCTCAGCTTCCGCATCTTCGAGTTTCGCTTTATCCTGCTCCTGCTGTTTGATCAGATCTTTATCCGCATCAACGATAGAAGATACCGCAGTCGCACGTGAAATGAAGTCCCCGAAGCTTGTCGCCCCTAAAAGAACATCTATGTATCCTTGAGAACCGCCGTTTTCCTGTAAAGAACGAACGCGTTTTTTCAGGATTTCATTGCGTTTTTCAATACGCGCTTCTGTTTCTTTGATTTCTTTTTTCAAATCAGCGATGCGCTTTTTCGTTTTTTCGTTTTCAGCTTTTTTATCTTCAATTTTATTACTTGTATCCAACGCTTTTGCGTTAATGTCTTTCAGTTCTTTTTCAATCTTAGCCTGCTTGTCCTGAAGTTTAGACAATTCCTTTTCTTTTGCATCAAGGCTTGAAGCCACCTCAGATTGCTTGCTTTCGATTTTTGCTTTTTTGCTGTCTAATGTTTCCGCCGATGCAGTTTTTGTAAATGGGATCAAAAAACTGCTTGTCCCGATGACGGAAGCCAAACCAAGTGTTAATAAACTCTTTTTCACTTTTTCTTTCCTCCCTTTTACTTTAAACCTGTTCTCATTTGGAATTCTATTATGAACATCAAAGTTACGCTTCCTCACATACCCGTGAGGCTGATGATTTTTATGTATGAATCTTTTAATCTTTTAAATTGGTATAGATTATACAGCACATGTAAAATAAACTAATCTCTTATGTACGAGAATCATTATACCATCATGTTTCGACAATTTTTATTACAGTTATATTTCAATGTGATTGCAAATCTCATATTTTGCAAAATAAACGGTGCTGGCGGCCTGATTTCGGTTCAAAAAGCAAAAAAAAGACGTATAAAAATCTCTTTTTCCGGCAGTAAAGTTCTGTTTTGCCCCTTTCTGATAAAAAAAGAACCGACTCTTTATATAGAAAGAATCGGTTTTATTCTAATATATCATCTATTTGTCTGATGTATTTTGACAGTGTTGCCGGAGATACACCGTAAACGGCGGCCGTATCTTTTTTTGTCGTTTTTTCGCCGTTCGCTTCTTTCCATACGTATGCGATGGCTGCGGACCATGCCCGCTCATTCTGTACGGCAGCGGCGGCGCGGATGTGCTGAATGACGTGAAAAACCCAGCAGCTCATGACGTCAGTCTTTAAACTGCCGGCATCCGCTTTCTCCAGCAGCTTGACCGTCCGATACGTAAACAAAGCATCATGAGAAACGCCTGAAGCGCCTTCTTCACCGGAAAGCAGCAGTCTGACGAAGTCTTGTTCAAACGGTGAAGCAGCGCGTTTTGCCGTCAGAACTTTTTCAAGCTGGTTTCGCTCTCCTTCAGCGCTGCTGATATAATAGGCGGCGAGCCGCTGTTCAAGTGCAGCAGGCAGAGGTTCCTGCCGTTCTGCCCAAGGCGCGGACCGGTCTGATTCGGGAAATTCGGTTTCGGCCTTTCTCCAAATGGTTTCGGCAAATTCTGTGCGGCCTGTCCCGTAGGCTGAGGCGGCCAGCCAGTAATAAAACGTGTCGTCGCCTTCAAACCCGCTTTTGTAGAGAGACCGGAGCCATTTATAGCCGAGATCATGTCTGCCGACAAGCGCCAGCGTCGCCCCCAGCTTGTAGCGCTGTTCGAATAAAATCGGATACACATTGGAGAGCCTTTCGCTCAATTCCCCGACTTTTTCATCTTCTCTCTCGTAATAGCAGAATACCAGGTAGTTGCACAAGGCATGGAGATTGCCTTCATTTTTCTCAAGCACTTCGAATACCGTCTGTTTCGCTTTTGTGACATTGCCTGAGTAAAAGTAAGCGAGCGCAAGGTTGTTGTACGCGGACCAAAGCTCGGGATAATCGGCTGTAATCTCTTCAAGCATGACAACCGCTTCATGAAGCTGGCCGCTCTCAAGAAGCGTTTTTGCCCGGTCCTGCCTGATCAGCAATTCATCCTGGTCATAGAGCGATTCGTTTTCACCCGCTTCACCGAAATCCAAAAGCTCCATCAGATTTTCTATCTCTTCGCTGAATTCTCCGTCCGGTTCGGCATCTGAATAAGCCGCGGCTTCTTTGTATGCTTCCTGAAAGAGCCCCAAATGCGCGAAATTGTTCGCTTTAAAGTAATGACACTCGGGCATTTCTTCTTTCAGGTTCACCATAATAAAGTCGAACAGCTCATTTGACTGCTGGTAGTGGCCCATTTCAGAATAAATGACGGCCAGCCGGGACAGCATTTCGGAATCATTCGGCTCGAGGTGAACGGCCCTCTGAATCAGTTTGCTGGCCCGTTTTAAATTCCGCTCTTTATATGCTTTTAAGCCTTTATGAAAAAAATATTGTCCATCCTGAAGCAGCTGGACAATTTGTGCGTGCTTTTTATGTTCAGAAGTGTGTTTTCCCACAAATATCCTCCGTTTTATACGTATTACCGTCAGTAGTATACCATAAAACGGTTTCGCCTCAATAGTTCAAAAGACAGAATCAGCTTCGTTTTTTACTGGCTGGTTCGACCAGATTTTAGCTGTTTTTTTTCATGCGGATCGGCAGGAAGGGTGACGCGGAAAAGGGTTCCTTCGCCCCGCTTGCTTTCTACCTCTATCGAACCCCCGTGCAGCTCGGCGATTTTTTTGGCGATGGACAGGCCGAGGCCGCTGCCCCCTGCGTTTCTCGCCTTGTCCGCTTTATAAAACCGTTCAAATACGCGCTCCGCCTGCTCAGGCTCCATTCCGATTCCGTTGTCGGCGATTTCGACAGCCGCCGCCTCCGGCAAATCAACAATTTTAACGGATATACGGCCTCCCTCACCGGTAAACTTCACGGCATTGTGAATCAGATTCATCCATACTTGGCTGAGCAGCGCCTCATCTCCGTACACATGCGATTCCTGTAAATCGATGAGAAATTCAATCTGTTTGGCGGACCACTCAGGCTCACAGGTCAATATGGTGCGCCGCAGCTGTTTGTCAATGCGAAACGGTTTTTTTTGAATCGGTTCGGTTTGGCGTTCGAGTGCAGTGAGCTTCAGCAGATTTTCACTGATTTTGGATAAGCGTTCTGTTTCTGTCTCGATGATGTGCAAGTAGCGCCCCCGCTCCTCATATGATAAATCCGGTTTTTTCAGGAGGTGCGCGTACCCCTTTAATGAAGTAAGCGGGGTTTGGATTTCATGGGAAACATTCGAAATAAATTCTTGTTTCAGTTTTTCCATTTCGCTCAGTTCCGCGGCAAGTGTCGACAGTTCATCAGCCAATTTCGTCACGGGGTGGTCCCGTTCAATCTTCTCCATTTTCCTGGAGGCGGCCGCGGTGAAGTTGCCGCTCGACATTTGCTTGATCGTGGCGGTCAGCGAATCCCAGATCGCATGATGTCTTTCACGTGCTGACTTTGAAAAAATAAACATCGTGACAAACAGCAGGCCGAAAACAAGCCAAAGCGTGAGAATCTGCTGGACGTAGGGCACAAGCAAAATCGGCCATATGAGACCGAATCCCTGAACGATCAGGTGGGCCGCGAGCCATAAGAATGCGGTGACGGTGAGAAGGATAATAATTTTTCCAGCCGTTCTGAAGATCCGTTTCATCCTGTCACCACAAACCGATAGCCGAGCCCCCGCACCGTATGAATGGCAAAAGGATAGTCTTTTTCCGGAAACCGTTCTCTCAGCCTTTTAATATGCACGTCAACCGTCCGCTCATCACCTTCATAATCAAAGCCCCAAATATCTTCTATTAAATGTTCTCTAGAAAACGTCTTATTCGGGTAACTGGCAAGCTTGAATAATAGCTCAAATTCACGCCGGGGCAGCGTCATTCCCGCCCCGCCGCCGCGCGTTACGGTGCGGGATTGCTTATCTAATGTGACCGTTCCGACGGTCAGCAGTTTTTCAGCGGTGATCCGGTACCGTTTCAGCAATGCTTTGACCCTCGCTTCAAGCTCAAGCGGCTCAAACGGTTTGACGAGATAATCGTCCGCTCCGGAAGTAAAACCTTGCACTTTGTCCAATGTTTCGCCTTTTGCCGTCAGCATCAAAATCGGAATGTCCGTAAAGCTGCGGACGGCTTCACTGACTTCAAACCCGTCCATTTTCGGCATCATCACATCCAGTATGACAAGATCAACAGATGTTGATTCTATCAGCCGCACCGCCGCTTCCCCGTCTTCAGCTTCTGCGACGTCAAAGCCGCTCTGCTCCATCATAAGGCGGACAAGCTCACGGATATGGCGGTCATCATCCGCAACCAATATGACAGCCATAAAAATCCCTCCTTCTGATTTTTTCACTCATCATCTTTTAATGAATCGACATGATTTTTATAAGCCGTCTGATGTTCTCATTGTCTCCTGTATCAACATACACTTTTTTTGTATGGCGGATCATCTCCTCCGTCACTTCTTTCATTACGCCTTCATCAGTATCTATAGGAGACTCCCAGCGCAAAGGAACATTGTATACCTGAATGGTGCCGTCGCTGTTGCTGCTGTAAGTGACCGACCCATCGACTAAACGGGAACCGGCTAACTGAGTAACATCTTCCGGATAGCGGGCGCTCGTACGATCGTCAGGATTGACGAGTGCTCCGGCCGGAATGCGGCGAACGTTCAATTCATCTATCTGCTGATTTTCCCCAAGCTGCAGCCAGACGCGGGCATATTCAATTTGCAGAGGAGAATAATCTGCCGCGATGCTGTCTGGTTCGCTTTTGTCCGCAGAGATGTGATGTGAATCTTTGTTTACAGCTTCGTTTTTTTCTGCCGGTGATGCTGTTTCAGTCTTGTTTATGCTGCTCCCCCCGGCCGGACTTGAAGAATGGGCCGGCTCTTCGTCGTTACCGCCCGTACACCCGGCAGTCATAATTACGAGCAGCACGGCAGCGTGACAATAAAAAATCGTTGTGCGTTTTTTCATAATTTAACCCCCGCTTCCAATGAATAGGACTCCGGCTGCAAAATAAAAAGCAGCTTTTTCAGCTGCTTTCTATTCCTAAAGTCTTGCTTTACACAGCTTTGTTTTCTAAATCGGCATTCAGCTTCAGCTGCTGTTCCGCAAAATCGCGGTACAGCGCATGGGATGCCATTAATTCATGGTGTGTGCCCCGTCCGGTGATTTCCCCCTGTTCAACAAAGAGAAGCTGATCTGCATCCACAACCGTGGATAAACGGTGGGCAATCACAATGGTGGTGCGCCCTTCCATTAAGACTTCGAGCGCCTGCTGCACCCATTTTTCAGATTGGCTGTCCAGACTGGATGTCGCTTCATCAAGCATCAGAATACTCGGATTGCGGAGAAGTGCTCTGGCAATGGCAATGCGCTGGCGCTGTCCGCCTGAAAGCATAATCCCCCGTTCACCGACCTCGGTTTCAAATTTCTTCGGTAAGTCTTCAATAAATTGCAGGGCGTAGGCCATGTCAGCCGCTTGTCTCAGTTCCTCATCAGTCACCTCGCGTTTTAATCCGTAGCAGATATTATCGCGGATGGTTCCTGACATTAACGGGCTTTCTTGCGACACGTAGCCGATATGCTCCCTCCATGATTCAAGAGAATACGCATCAATCGGTTCGTTTCCGAGCAGGATGCTTCCGGCCGTCGGATTGTAGAATCGTTCAAGCAGCTTAAATAACGTTGTTTTCCCGCCGCCGCTCGGTCCGACAATCGCGGTGACTTTGCCGGCATCAATCGTTGCCGTAATGTCTTTTAAGATGGTTTGATCTTTTTTGTAGCCGAATGAGACTTGTTCAAGCTTAATCGGCTGATCTGCATTTTCAATGATTTTTCCGGTTTGGATATCTTCTTCTTTTTCTGCAAGAATGTGAATCATCCGTTCCGTTGCGCCGACCGATTTTTGAAGCTGTGTAAAAAATGAAGTGATCTGGCCCATCGGCATAATGATCTGAAACAAATACAGAATAAAGGCAACGAGCGCGCCGGCTGTCAGTTCACCGGATGACACCTGCATTCCGCCGTACCCGATGACAGCGACCAGCGCCGCCATTAATACAAGTGTAATGAGCGGGCCTACGAGCGACTGCACCTTCGCTTCACGCAGCCCGAGTTTAAAGAGCGCCATGATGCCGGCTTTTCCGCGGCCATATTCCGCTTCTTCAGCGTTTGAGGCTTTCACAAGTCTGATTTCCGGAAGGATGTGGTTTAATAATCCGGTGAATCTCGCCGTCTCATCCTGTGTTTCCCGAGAAATTTTAAACATTTTCCGGCCGATCGGCACTAAAATCACCGCAGCCAGCGGCACGACGATCAGCACGAGCAATGTGAGCTTCCAGTTCATGAAAAATAAGATCGTCAGTGATCCGATAACGGAAATGATTCCGGTAATAAATCCGCTGATATTGTTGGTGATCAGCTCTTTTACCACCATTGTGTCATTGGTGACACGGCTGATCGTTTCTCCCGTGGCGTTTTTGTCAAAATAAGAGACAGGCAGTTTAATTAACTTCTGCCACAACAAATCACGCAGTCCCGAGATGATTTTCTGGCCGCTGTAGTTTAGGGCGTAGGTGGCGTAGGCGCTTAATGCAGCCTGTACGATAAACACGGCTGCGATGATTCCGATCTGCACGCCTGACAGCGACGACATGGAAAAGCCGTCAACGAGCTGCTTTGTCAACAGCGGAATCAGCAGGCTGACGAGCGTTGTCACAATACTGAGAGACAGCGCGAAGGCCAGCATTCCGTAGGATGGTTTTGTTTTTTTGACTAATGAAAAGAATGAGCTGAATTTCCCTTTAGGTTTTGGTTGTTTATTCGGCATATGTTTTCCTCCTATATCACTGTTTATACTATAACGGATGTGCATGAACGGAATATGAACAAAACGTACATTTTTGATAAAAACCAAAATAAACTCTATTAGTCAATATTATCAAATTCATCTGCCTCCGGTTGCAGAAATAAGGAATATTTTATTGAATGTTTAAGTTCGGGCATATTTAAAAACCTCACGGAGCTCTCCGTGAGGTTTGTTTTACTCAGATGCTGAATGGCGTTTCGCAAGAACGTCAAGCACGTCGTCCAAAGGAAGCGACTGTTCACGCAGAAGAACGAGCAAATGATACAGCAAATCTGCCGCTTCCCATTTTAATTCTTCATGATCGCGGTTTTTCGCGGCGATGATCACCTCTGCGGCTTCTTCGCCGACTTTTTTGAGAATTTTATCGACGCCTTCCCGAAACAGATACGTTGTGTAGGCCCCCTCAGGCATCTCCGCCTGCCGTTTGGCGATTACGCTTTCCAGTTCGTTTAAGATGCCGAAACGATCCTGCGCGTCCGCTTTTTCCGGAGAAAAGCAGCTGTAGCTTCCCTTATGGCATGCGGGTCCTGAAGGTTCCGCAAGCACAATGAGGGCATCTTGATCGCAATCATAGCGGATGGCTTTCACCTTTTGGGTATTCCCCGACGTCGCTCCTTTATGCCACAGCTCCCCGCGTGAACGGCTGTAAAACCAGGTTTCTTTCGTTTCTATCGTTTTTTCGTAGGATTCACGATTCATATAAGCCAGTGTCAGTACTTCTTTGCTTGCCGCATCCTGTACGATGGCGGGAATCAGCCCGGCCTCGTCAAACCGCAGTTCATCTGCCCGTTTCATCTCACATTCACCCCGTGTTTCTTCATATAATCTTTCACTTCTTTTATAGATGTCTCTTTGTAATGGAAAATGGAAGCTGCAAGCGCGGCGTCCGCTTCACCAATCGTGAAGGCTTCAAGCATATGGCGCGCGCTGCCGGCTCCCCCTGAGGCAATGACAGGCACCGGGACGGCATGTGAGACAAGTTTTGTAAGCGTATGGTTAAAGCCTGTTTTCTCACCGTCAGCGTCCATGCTTGTCAGCAGGATTTCACCCGCTCCCCGTTTGACGGCTTCTTTTGCCCAAGCCGTGACTTCCCACTCGGTTTTCTTTCTGCCGCCGTGTGTGTACACTTTATAGCAATCCGAATATTCGTCATACTTTGCGTCAATCGCCGCTACGATGCATTGCGAGCCGAAAAACTCAGCTCCTTCCGTAATCAGCTCGGGTCGGAGAACGGCCGCTGTATTAACGGATACTTTATCAGCGCCCGCGCGAAGCATTCGTTTCATATCGCTTAATTGATTGATTCCGCCGCCGACCGTAAACGGAATCGCCAGTTTTGCCGCAACCTGCTCCACGACGTCAGTCATCGTCTTCCGGCCTTCATGAGAGGCGGAAATGTCGAGAAAAACAAGCTCGTCAGCACCCTCCCTGTCGTAGGCTTCGGCCAGCTCGACAGGATCGCCCGCATCTTTCAGCCCGAGAAATTGAATGCCCTTGACGACGCGTCCTTCTTTCACATCGAGACATGGAATGATTCGTTTCGTGATCATGCGTCCTTCACCCCGCTGAGTGCTTCAGCCAATGAAAATTGTTTTGTATACAGCGCTTTTCCGATAATCGCTCCCGATACACCGGTGTCTTTGCAGCGGGCCAGCGCTTTGAGGTCGGCGACTGAGCTGACACCGCCTGAGGCGATGACGTTTTTCCCCGTTGCTTTTGCGAGCTGAACGGTGCTTTCGATGTTCGGGCCTGACAGCATGCCGTCAGTCGCAATATCCGTGAAAATGAAGGTTTCCGCTCCTTCCTCCGCCAATTCACGGCCCAAATCGGACGCTCTTACCGAAGATGTTTCCAGCCACCCTTCCGTCGAGACATACCCGTTTCTCGCATCGAGACCGATGGCGATTTTCCCGCCGTATTGTTTCAGCATGCTTTTCACAAACGCCGGATCGGAAACGGCCGAGCTGCCGAGAATGACGCGATCAGCGCCTTGTGATAAGTAGCCGTACACATCCGCTTCAGAACGGATCCCGCCGCCGATCTCAACCTTGACATCAAGCTGCCGGACGATGTCCAAAACATGCCTGTCGTTTACTTTCCTGCCCTCTTTCGCACCGTCAAGATCCACGAGATGAATCCATTCGGCACCTTCGTTTGCAAATTGGGCCGCCATGTCTAAAGGTGAGTCTCCGTAGATCGTTTCCTTGCCGTAATCACCTTGAATGAGGCGGACGCATTTGCCGTTTCTCATATCGATTGCCGGATATAATGTAAAAGCATTCATTTTTTCACCTTCTGTTCCGCTGCCATTTTTGTAAATTGCGTTAAGATCGCCATTCCGGCCGTGCCGCTTTTTTCCGGGTGAAACTGCGCTCCGAAGACATTGCGTTTCCCGACGACCGCAGGAACACGAACGCCGTACTCAGCGCTTGCCAGAAGATCGCCTTCTTCCATCCCGTCTATATAATAGGAATGGACAAAATAAACAAAGCCTTCTCCCGCTTCCGAAAGCAAAGGAGATGTTTGGTGAACCGCCAGCCGGTTCCAGCCCATATGCGGCACCTTCAGCTTATTTCCTTCGGCATCCCTGTCTTTGAGTCTCACTGCTTTTCCGGCTAATAAACCAAGTCCTTTTGCAGAGCCGTTTTCGCTGCTTTCTTCGAAAATGAGCTGCATGCCGAGGCAGATGCCAAGAAGCAGCTTCCCTTCGTCAACCATACGGTGTATGAATTGATCAAGCTTCGTGCTGCGTAAATTGTCCATGGCGTCACTGAATGATCCGACACCGGGGAGAATAAAAGCATCCGCTTTTTCGAGCTCTTCCGGCCGGTCTGAAACGACATACGGGACGCCGACGCCTTCCAGCGCCTTCGACACGCTGAATAAATTGCCCATTCCGTAATCAATTACACCGATCATTTACAGCATCCCTTTCGTAGACGGCACACCCTTGACGCGCGGGTCAATGGATGACGCTTCGTCCAGCGCTCTGCCAAGCGCCTTAAACACGGCTTCTATCATATGATGGGTATTCGTGCCGTAATGAACGATGACGTGCAGATTCATTCTCGCTTCGAGCGCCAGTTTCCATAAGAATTCATGTACCAGCTCGGTATCAAACGTTCCGACTTTCGCTTGCGGAAATGCAGCGCGCATCTCAAGGTGCGGCCGGTTGCTCAGGTCTACGGCGACTTGGGCGAGCGCTTCGTCCATCGGCACAAGCGCTGACCCGTACCGTTTGATTCCTTTTTTATCACCGAGCGCTTCCAAAAAAGCCTGACCTAAGCAGATGCCGATATCTTCAGTCGTGTGGTGATCATCTATCTCCGTATCGCCTTTTGCGTCAACGGTTAAATCGAATTGTCCGTGCTTTGTAAACAAATCAAGCATATGCGTCATAAACGGCACATCCGTGCTGATATCGGCTTTTCCTTCTCCGTCTATACCGAAAGCCAGCTTAATATCCGTCTCATTTGTTTTTCTGGCGCGTTCCGCTTTTCTCATCGGTCATTTCCTCCGTTTCTCGCTTCAATCGATCTTGCGTGCGCTTCAAGCCCTTCCAGTCTCGCAAAGGCGGCAATGCTGTCCGCGTGGGTTTCAAATGCCTTCCGGCTGTATGAGATGATGCTCGATTTCTTTTGAAAATCCGTGACATTCAGCGGGCTTGAAAACCGCGCCGTCCCGTTTGTCGGCAGAACGTGATTCGGTCCCGCAAAATAATCGCCGACCGGTTCAGCGCTGTATCGCCCTAAGAAAATCGCTCCCGCGTGCCTGATGCTTCCAAGCAAAGCCTCCGGCGAATGCGTCATGATTTCTAAATGCTCAGGCGCCAGCGCATTCACCGTGTCCACCGCATCCTCCATCGTTTCCGCGATGTAAATATGGCCGTGATCTTTGATCGATGCTTCGGCGATTTCTTTACGCGGCAGCGTCTGAAGCTGTTTATCCACTTCACCTGATACCGCTTCTGCAAGCTTCCGTGAGTCGGTGACAAGCACGCATGAGCTGAGCATATCGTGTTCGGCCTGAGAAAGCAGGTCAGCGGCAACTTCTTCGGGCACCGCCGTATCGTCTGCCAGGACTGCGATTTCACTTGGCCCGGCTATCATGTCAATATCCACATCGCCGAAGACTTCGCGCTTCGCCAGCGCCACAAAAATATTGCCGGGACCTGTAATCTTATCAACAGGCTGTATCGTTTCCGTTCCGTAAGCGAGCGCGGCAATCGCCTGCGCGCCTCCCGCTTTGTAAATTTCCTTTATGCCGAGCTCAGACGCTGCCGCCAGAACGCCCGGCGAAAGGCTGCCGTCTTTTCCCGGCGGACTGACAAGAACGATCCGCCCCACTCCCGCAGCGAGAGCGGGGATGACATTCATTAAAACGGAAGACGGATAAGCGGCCGTCCCGCCCGGCACATATACGCCCGCGGAATCAAGCGCCGTTATTTTCTGCCCGAGCATCGTGCCGTCTTTACGATGGTAAAACCAAGAGGATTGCAGCTGGCGCTCGTGATATTCTTTAATATTGGCAATTGCCTGCTTGATCACTTCCAACAGCTGATCATCAAGCAGACGGTACGCCTCTGCGATTTCTTCTGCGCTCACCGCCAACTGTTCCAGGCTGATGCCGTCAAATGTTTTTGTATAGGCCAAAACGGCTTTGTCGCCGTTTTTTCTGACGTCTTCAATAATCGCCCTGACGGTTTTCCGCTGCTCTTCGGTTCCGCTGTCAATGGAACGCTTCAGTGAAAACCGCTCGCTTTTTTTTATTGCGGTTATTTTCATTTTGCCGTTTCTCCTTCCACAACCCTGGCCAGCCTGGCAGCCATTTCGTCGATGACGTCATCCTTCATGCGGTAGCTGACCGGATTGACGATAAAACGCGATGTGATGTCACAAATGTGTTCTGATTCAACGAGTCCGTTTTCCTTTAATGTCCGCCCTGTTGATACGATATCCACGATTCTGTCAGCAAGCCCGATTAAAGGCGCCAGCTCAATGGAGCCGTTCAGCTTGATGATTTCCACCTGCTCGCCCTGCTCTCTGAAATAACTTGACGCAACATTCGGATATTTCGTCGCAATCCTCGGGGCGACACCGTTCCAATCCGCTCCCGGAAGCCCCGCAACGGCGAGATGGCATTTGCTGATATTCAGATCGAGCACCTCATACACGTCACGCTCTTCTTCAAGCATGACATCCTTTCCGGCAATACCGGCATCAGCGACGCCATGTTCGACATAAGTCGTGACGTCCATCGGCTTCGCTAAAATAAAGCGGAGATTTTCTTCAGGAACATCGATGATCAGCTTTCTTGATTCCTCAAACTCCTCGGGCAGCCTGTATCCGGCCTGCCGCAGCAATCCGGCCGCTTCTTCGAATATCCGCCCTTTTGGCATTGCCATTGTGAGTACCTTACCCATTTTGCTCTTCCTTTCTGGCACCGATAAAGTATGTGACTTTTGTGAATGATTTTGTCATATGATCGATATTTTCAATGCCCGCCAAATCCTGCAGGACGACCTTTCTGCCTCTTGCCCTTTCTTCCTCCGCGAATAAAATGGCCTGCGCCCGCTGCTCCTTGCTGAAAATAACGGCGTCCGCCTCGCTTGTTTCTTCCTGGATGCCGAGCGCTTCAATCAGCCTGTCGATACGGAGTCCGAAGCCCGTGGCGGGAGCAGGGCTGCCGAAATGGCCGAGAAGATTGTTATAGCGGCCGCCGCTTCCGATGACAAACCCGACATTTGCCGCATACACTTCGAATAAAATTCCCGTGTAATAACTCATATGGCTGACCATGTTCAGATCAAGGCGGATATGCTCGGCACACCCGTAATCTTCAAGAATGTCCCATAGGTCTTCCAGCTCCTGAATCACGTTTTGCCCGGAGATGCCGATGATCTCCTCCGCTTTGGCGCAGATCTCTTTTCCGCCGCGCAATTCCAAAAGTCCGAGCAGCCGGCTTTTGTCTATTGAAGAAAGCGGAAGCGATTTGACATGTTCTCTGTATCCCACATAATTCTTTTCAAAGAGAAAGCGCCGCAGAACATCCGCCCGCTCGGCATTGCCCAGCACCTCGACAAACAGCTCATCTGCGAGTCCTGCATGGCCGATCGCGATTTTAAATTGGTGCAATCCCGCGTTTTTCAACGCGCCGGCCGCGAGTGCAATCACCTCAGCGTCCGCACTTGTTGATCCGTCGCCGATCAGCTCCGCGCCGACCTGTTCGAATTCGGCCGGACGTCCGCCTTCCCGTTCTTGAGCGCGGTAGACGCTTGCCGCGTATCCCGCTCTGAGCGGATGATTATTTTTGTGCAGCTTAGACGCCGCCACCCGGGCAATCGGTCCGGTCATGTCAGGCCGAAGCACAAGCGTTTTTCCGTCCTGATCGAGAAGCTTAAACAGCTGCTGTTCTTCAATGGCTGACTGGACACCCACTGTTTCATAGAATTCGAGGGTCGGAGTCTCCATAAACTGATAACCCCATTTATCAATTAAATCCGTCAGTGTGGAACGGACTTTCTTCTTTGCTTCGTATAAACCGGGAAGCGTATCTCTCATGCCATGCGGTTTCTCAAACATAAACATTGCCTTTTGCACCTCCGCTTTGTCTGAAGGAAAATTCCGAATCCTTTAGTTCGCTAATATGATAATATGTTAGCAGATAAAAGAATGGATTGCAATGCCCAATGTCCGCCTATTCTTTCCCATATTGATGACTAAATCATGAACAAATCTGTAAACATAACAGAACCATCTAATCATATTGAACAGAAGTGCTATAATACATAGAATAGCTTCATCAGAAACAAGGGAGAATAATTGATAATGAAGACGCTTGGAACATTATGTGTGCTGATTCTGACAGCCGTCCTTGTCTATCTGGGATATAACATCTATACAAACGATATTCATTTGAATTTTTTCAATCAGCAGTCCGACGAGCCTGATGAGAAAACACCGTTAAAAGGGAGCGCGTCACCGCTGAATGTCGTTCTGTACAGACAGATGGATTCACCCCGACTGTACAATGGCTGTGAGGTGACAAGCCTTGCTATGATTTTGAACAATGCCGGATATCATGTATCAAAAAATACATTGGCGGATCGAATCAATAAAGTTCCGCTCACATACAGCAGCGGGCTGAAAGGAGATCCGAATGAAGGGTTTGCCGGAGACATGGAAAATGGCCCGGGTTTAGGCGTTTATCATGAGCCGATTGTTAAACTGGCCAAAGAGTATGCGGGAAACAAAGTATACGACCTGACAGGAAAAGACATTTCTGCTGTGTACCGCCAGCTTGAAAAGGGACGGCCGGTCTGGGTGATTATCACCACTTCCTTTAAACCGGTTGATCATATGCAGACTTGGAATACGCCGAACGGAAAGGTCGACATCACGTTCAGCATGCACAGCGTAGCCGTCACCGGTTATGATCACGATTATGTATACGTCAATGACCCTTACGGTTATAAAAACAGAAAAACGGACCGGACTGAATTCGAAAAAGCCTGGAAGCAGATGGGCAGCCAGGCCATTGTGATCAAGTCATAAAAAAACCCCGCTGACGTTAATCAGCGGGGTTTTCCATTCGTTTTTTCATTTCTTCGTGCGTATAGATCAGCTTCATCGGGTTTCCTCCGACAAACGCCCCGGCCGGGACATCTTTATGCACCAGCGTGCCGGCTGATACAACGGCTCCGCTCCCGATGGTGACGCCAGGCAGAATCGTTGTGTTTGCCCCGATCATTACCTCGTCACCGATTGTGACATCACCGGTCCGGTACTCATGTATTAAATATTCATGGGCCAAAATCGTCGTATTGTAGCCGATGATGCTGTTTTCTCCGACAGTGATTTTTTCAGGAAACATAATATCCGGCATCACCATCAGCGCGAATGAGGTTTGTTTTCCGACATTCATTTTCAAAAAGGTTCGGTACAGCCAGTTCTTCACGCTTAGAAACGGCGTATACCTTGCAATCTGGATGATGATGAAGTTTTTTATCACCTTCAGAAAGGGAACCGTCTGATATACATGCCACAATGAATTTGCACCTGCAGCCGGATGGCGGTCTGTTTTTCTCACGGATTACTTCACTCCGGTAATGTGCAATAAATCACTCATTTTCTCAAGCATATAATCGGGTTCATACGCGGAAAGCGCCTGTGCGCCTTTAATCGTCCACGCGACGCCGGCTGTTTTCGTGCCGGCGTTTTTGCCCGCCATGACATCGTGATAATTGTCACCGACCATCATGGCCTCCGACGGATCGCACCCCAGCCGGCTGAGCGCAAGCCGCACAGGTTCGGGATCAGGCTTCGGATGCTTTACATCATCAAGCGTGACGACAGTATCGAAAAACTCACCAATGCCTGTCAGCTTCACTCCCATATTGACTGTATCCCTCAGCTTTGTGGTAACAATCCCGAGCTGATAGCCCGCTTTTTTCAATTCATCGAGCGTTTCATAAACCGTTTCGTACTCCGTGACAAGCTCATCGTGCTTCTCATGATTGAATGCCCTGTACATGCTGATCATGTCATCGCACTTTTCGGCATCAATGCCTGAAAATGTTTCGTACAGAGGCGGGCCGATAAACGGAAGCACATCTTCCCGTTTATACTGTCCCGGGCAATAATGATCAAGCGTATGAAGATAAGAAGCGATAATCAGTTCATTCGTGTCAATCAGCGTGCCGTCGAGATCGAATAAAATGGCGGTTAAACGTTTATCAGTCATCTTATGTCCTTTCCGATTTCAGACGTCAGTCCGTATCCGCATACCGCTTATCGGCATACCCTTTAACGCGTCTGAAAACCATTAAAATAATCGCAAGAACAATCAGCACAATGGAAATGACCTGCGCGATCCGAAGCTGGCTCGTGAGCATCAGGCTGTCCGTGCGCATTCCTTCAATAAAGTATCTGCCGATCGAATACCAGATGATATACGTTAAGAACAGATTGCCCCTGCGCAGGTTCACGCGGCGGAGCAGAAGCAGAATCACGACACCCGCAAAGCTCCATAGCGATTCATACAGAAACGTCGGGTGATAATAATGTCCGTCTATGTACATCTGATTAATGATGAAATCCGGAAGGTGAAGACTTTCCAAAAATGAACGGCTGACCGCTTCGCCGTGAGCCTCCTGGTTGATAAAGTTTCCCCAGCGCCCGATGGCCTGACCGAGCAGAATACTCGGCGCGGCAATATCCGCCAGCTTCCAGAATGAGATCCCTCTTACTTTTGAAAAAACAACGCCTGTTGCGATCGCGCCGATTAATCCGCCGTGAATCGCGATGCCGCCTTTCCAAATTTTAATGATTTCCCCGGGGTGTTCCGAGTAATAGCTCCACTCGAAAAGCACATAGTATGCCCGGGCGCAAATGATTGCGATCGGGATGGCGAAAAGAACAAGATCAATAAAAATGTCCTTTTTCAGCCCCCGCTTTTCGCTCTCCCTCATGGCCATCCAAAGCCCTAATAACGCACCCGCGCCGATAATGATCCCGTACCAGTGCACGGATAAAGGCCCGAGCTGCAAGGCAATCGGATTGATTGGTGTTCCTGCTTCGTTCATATTATTGCCAACTCCTATTCGTCTTGTTCGCCGTCTTCAATGACATCCGCCAGCTTATTCGTAAATTGCTCGGCGGCATTTAAGCCCATCCGCTTCAATCTGAAGTTCATCGCCGCAACTTCGATAATAACAGCGAGATTTCGCCCAGGGCGGACTGGAATGGTCAGTTTTGTAATTTCCGTATCAATGATTTTCATTTTTTCTTCTTCAAGTCCGAGACGGTCGTATTGCTTCCCTTGCTCCCAAAGCTCAAGGTCCATGACGATTGTAATTCTCTTATTGCTTCTGACGGCGCCCGCTCCGAACAGCGTCATGACATTTATAATGCCGAGACCCCTGATTTCAAGCAGATGCTCAATCAGATCAGGCGCATTCCCGACGAGCGTATCCTGATCCTCCTGCCGGATTTCGACGCAGTCATCCGCGACAAGACGATGGCCGCGTTTGACGAGCTCCAGGGCCGTTTCACTTTTACCGACGCCGCTTTTTCCCGTTATGAGCACACCGACGCCGTATATATCCACAAGCACGCCGTGAATGGCGGTTGTGGGCGCGAGACGGCTCTCAAGAAAATTCGTCAGCCGGCTTGACAGTCTGGTTGTTTTCAGAGGGGATCTCAGCACCGGCACGCCGTTTTTCTCGGATGCTTCTACAAGCTCCGGCGGGATCGGCATATCTCTGGAAAGTATGATAGCCGGCGTCACATCGGTGCACAGCGATTCCATCCGCTGTTTTTTATCCTCCTCAGGAAGCTGATCGAAAAATGACAGCTCCGTTTTTCCTAAAAGCTGCACCCGTTCTCTCGGGTAATATGTAAAATAACCGGCGATTTCAATACCGGGCCGTGATAAATCACTCATCGTAATCGGGCGGTTAATTCCTTCTTCTCCGCTGATCAATTCTAAATGGAACTGCTCCATTACGTCTTTGGTCCGAACCTTTGCCAAGATATGTTCCTCCTGTTCTGGGATGTTCCGAGCTTTGAACAGTTATATTTTATCACTTTACCGTCTGAACCAAAACAGATTTATACAATTCCGGCATAACTGGTCTAGATAACTAGTCTGAAAAAGAGTAAAATAAAACTAACAACTAACAAGAAAGGCGTGTTTTAAAGTGGCTGAAAGCTTGTTAATCAGCGGTGCGGACATCGTAACAGAAGAGGAAATCATCCGAAACGGATTTCTCGGCATAAAAGACGGCATCATTTCTTACGCAGGTCAAACAAGACCGCAGGAAACGTATGAGAAGGAATGGAAGGCGCCCGTGGGCTCGTATGCGCTTCCCGGAATGATAGATATCCATATTCACGGCGGTTACGGCGCGGATACGATGGATGCCGATCTCGCGGCTCTTGAGACAATGTCCGCCCGGCTGCCTGAAGAAGGAACAACCGCTTTTCTAGCGACCACGATCACACAGCAGCACGAAAACATTGAAAAAGCGCTCAAAAATGCCAAGGAATGGACGGACTCCTCACCGCAGGCTCATAAAGGCGCTGAGTTGATCGGCATTCATTTAGAAGGACCGTTTGTCTCTCCGAAAAAAGCGGGAGCACAGCCGAAACAATGGATTACGCCGGCCGATGCCGGACTCTTTCAGAAATGGGAGCGTCTCTCCGGAGGGCTGATTAAAATCGTGACGCTTGCGCCGGAAGAAGATCCTGATTTCAGCCTGATCCGTTATTTAAAAGACCGGAACATCATCCCGTCAATGGGACATACAGACGCGGGAGCCAATCTTTTAGAAAAAGCGGCGGATGCCGGAGCGCTGCATATGACACACCTTTTCAACGCCATGAGCTCCTTTCACCACCGTGAGCCGGGGGGCATCGGTACGGCGCTCGCCTGCGGCCGCATCACGGCGGAGCTGATCACTGACGGCATTCATTCTCATCCTTTGGCTGTAAAGCTTGCCTATTTGGCGAAAGGAAGCCAAAACCTGATCATGATTACAGACTCCATGCGGGCAAAAGGGCTTAAGGACGGAGAATACGAATTCGGCGGACAAAGAGTCACCGTTTGCGGAGACAAAGCGCTTCTTTCTGACGGGACGCTGGCCGGTTCCATTTTAAAAATGAATGAAGGCGCGGCGCTCATGCGCAGGTTTACGAACTGCTCATGGCTGGATATAGCTAATATGACAGCGGCAAATGCAGCCCGCCGGCTCGGCATTTTTGACCGTAAAGGAAGCCTTGCGGAAGGAAAAGACGCCGACGTTGTTTTGACGGACGGACAGTGCGGCGTGCTGGCAACGATTTGCCGAGGAAACACCGCATATATCTCAGGAGGAGCTGATTGGATATGAACGTCATCACATGCAGACATTATGAAGAATTAAGTGAAAAAGCCGCAGAGATGATTGCTGAAACAGTTAAACAAAAGCCGGATGCCGTTCTCGGCCTTGCGACGGGCGGCACCCCTGAAGGCGTATACAAAGAGCTTGTGCGGATGCACCGCTCCGAGGGCCTGTCATTCCGGGATGTCACGACGATCAACCTTGATGAATACGCCGGGCTTTCTCCCGAGGACAAAAACAGCTATCATTATTATATGAATACACATTTTTTTGCACATATCGACAGCAAAAAGGACCGCCACTTTCTCCCTGACGGACGGGCAAACGATCTTGAGGCTGAATGCGAACGTTATGACCGATTGATTCAAACACTCGGCGGAGCGGATATTCAGCTTTTAGGCATCGGACACAACGGCCATATCGGCTTTAATGAGCCCGGGACGCCATTTGAATCCCGAACCCATGTCGTTGAGCTAAATGAAGAGACAAGACGGGCGAATGCGCGGTACTTTCCGTCAATCGATCAAGTTCCTGAAAAAGCCGTGACAATGGGGATCAGGACGATCTTGTCCGGCAAACGGATTTTGATCATGGCATCCGGAAAAAGCAAGGCCCAAGCGGTGAAGCAGCTTCTGGACAGGCGCGTCAGTGAAGCATTCCCCGCCTCCGCCCTGCACGAACACCCGGATGTGACGGTCTTGATTGATGAAGAGGCTGCGGGCGGCGATTGAAAGGATTTGACCTATGCAGATTGATAAACAATCTCCGATTCCGATTTACTTTCAGATTATGGAACAATTGAAAACCCAAATCAAAAACGGCGAGCTGAAAGCGGATGCGCTGATTCCGTCGGAACGGGAATACGCCGAACAATTCGGCATCAGCCGCATGACGGTGCGCCAGGCGCTTTCCAATTTGGTGAATGAAGGATTTTTATACAGACAGAAAGGCCGGGGAACCTTCGTTAGCAAACTGAAGATGGAGCAGCCGCTTCAAGGGCTGACAAGCTTCACCGAAGATATGAGAAGCCGGGGCATGAAGCCGGGGAGCAGACTTGCCGAATACCAGCTGATTCAGGCGACGGAAGAATTATCTTCTATCCTGGGATGCGGCTGTCCGGCAACGCTTCATAAAATCATCCGCGTCCGGCTGGCGAATGATATCCCGATGGCGATCGAAGCCTCGTACATCCCGTTTGACAAGGCGGGGAAATTGGATGCCTCCCATTTTCAATCATCCATGTATGAGCACATCGAAGCGTACAATCAGATGCCGATTTCACGTGCCAAACAAGAGCTTGAACCGGGAACAGCTTCCGAGGAAGAAGCCGAACTGCTCGGGATCCAGCCCGGCGCGCCCGTCCTCTATATCAAGCGGACCACTTATCTGCAGGACGGCACTGCCTTTGAGCATGTCAAATCCGCCTACAGAGGCGACCGCTACACATTCGTGCATTATATGGACAGGGTGAAATGAAACATCTCCAACCGTTACGGGTTGGAGATGTTTTTTTGATCTGCCATTTTCAAATCAATTCTCTATGACTCTGTCAAAACGGAGAGGCTGGGGTTCTGGTATCTATTTTTATAAAGAAAAGAGTACTAAAATGCTACCCTCTGTTTTGGACAATATACGGAACCTGCTTTGAAATTAGCAGCAGCGGTTCTTTGTTTTTGTGAGCCAGCGAAAACATGATTGCGCCTTCAATCATCGAGTTGATTGTCATCCCAAGCTTCTCCGCTTCCTCTTGTTCAAATCCATGTTCAAGAAATTTTGCCGCAAACACATCCGTCCACTTCTTGAACACCTTAACACATGTGCATCTTAACGTTTCATTGATCAGAGCGGTCTCACCCGCCAGCAATCCAACCGGCACGCCCTCAATATTCTGAGGATCATTAAACTGTTCAGCCGTTACATGAATAAAGTGCTGAATGGCTTCTACAGGGTCCCCGAATTCAGACATACTATTCTGTATTTTCTTTTCAACGCATCTTCCCGTATGTCTGATTGCCGCAATGGCGAGTTCTTCTTTTCCGTTTGGAAAGTGATGATACACAGACCCTCTGGGTGCTCCGCTCTCTTTTATAATTTGATTCAAACCTGTCGCATGGTATCCCTGAATCTGAAAAAGATATGCAGAGGTTTGAATAATTCTTTCTTTTGTCCCGGTTTTACTGTTCATTATGTTTCCTCCTGCATTTAAGAAAACCAATCGATTTTAGTATAGAAAAGGGACATAAAAAAGTCAAAAGCACTTATCACAGCAGGGCGCCGCCATTTCCGTACAGAAAAAATCCTGCTGACCGTCAGATTCCGTTCTGAGCGATCAGCAGGCGGTATTTCACTGTTATGGGTTGGAGACATGCCTGAAATCAAGCTGATCCGGAGCTGGAGCATACGGCGTATTTCCCGTTTTGAACATCCAGATCGGTGATATTGTTTTGCCGTTGTACGGATCTTTGACGACGGTGTACCAGTAATAAACTGATTCTGGCTGCAGGCCGTCCCAGACCCACTCTGCGGTTTTTCCGCTTTTTACGTGTTTTTGATGACCGAGCAGTTCGTTCGTATAAACGTTGCATTCAAAATAATCGGTCGCTACCTTTTTCATTTTCGGCTGTAAATCCATTTCAACTGAAAATTCGTCTTTATCAGCGAACAGATCGGTGTCATAGTAATTGATGTCATCCGTATACGGCGAGTAGGAGAACATGTGAACCTGATTGGCGGCCTGATCGAATTGCATGATGCGCATATAGCCTTGGCCCCCTTCAGGACCGTCCTGATAGTCGGTCAGAATTTGATGAACGAGACGGTCCGGTTTTCCGTCGCCGTCATCGTCAAGGGCATCGGTTTTTTTCATGGCATTATGGTAATGGCCGCTCAATACCATCGCCACATTGCGATTCGGCTTAACGACTTTTTGGTAGATCGTCTCCCCGATCGGGCTTCGGTTTCCGCTCACAAGCAAATACTCATGAAAACATAATATGGCGGTTCGGTCCGGATATTGCTTAAGCACTTGATTGATCCAGTCAATCTCTTGATCCGTAATGCCCCAGCCCATATAAATCATTATAAAATCGTTCCCGCTTGCCGACAGCAGATCATAATGCCCGCGGTTATTTTTGTATGACCCGCCGTAATGCATGTTCTTTTCAAAACGGCGGCTTCCGAAGAAATCCCCGAAGGTGCGGTATGTGCCGTCTTTATGGCCGACGTCATGATTGCCGGCAAGCACGCCGTACGGAATCCCCGCCTTATCAAGTGTCCGCATGGAGTGATCGGCGTTTTTCCACTGTTTCATCACCATTGAATCATCGACGATATCGCCGGTATGAAAGACATATTTGATATTGTGCTTTTCCTTATTTTCTTTGATCCACTCCGTCATTTTGTCAAAAATGTTCGGGTGCCCTTGTGCGTAATACTGTGTATCGGACATCCAGACAAACGAGTAATTGCCTTTTGCCGGGATTTGATCCTGAACGATGACATTCATCTTTGAGTTTTTCACCGCATCCGCTGCAGACACGGCGGCTTTTAACGTAAACGGCTTTTTATTTTTGGCAAGGACGCTGTCCGCCTCCTGCCAGCGGCTTGTCCGGTAATTCCAAATATACATGGTTACCTTTCGGCCGGGCAGAGAGCTTCCTTTCCAGACCGCCTCGGCCAGATCCGTTTCGTCAATAGACGGGTCAACGGTTACTTCAAATCGGTGATAAGGGAAACGTTCCTTGCTTTCTGATGAGACTGTTTTTCCGTCATTTGCCGAGATACGGTTCATTTCCGGCAGTGTAAACGGCATTTCATTTTCTTTTATGCCTTGCGGCGGTTCTGTTAATGAGGCGTGTTTATACACTCTCACGCTGCCCGGATTCCGCGCGGTGTAACGGAATCCCCGGTAAAATGATACATTCATCTCATCCTTCGTCGGATCTTTTACCCGGACGGACAGCTTCGCTTTATGGGCGCTTATGTTTTGATCGGCAAGCTCCGGCTGATCCGGCTCCTCCCGTTTGATATGGAAGGTGCGGACGGACGTTGTTTCATTTCCGGCAAGGTCTGCCGCAGTGATGGTAAGGGTATGCTTTCCGGGCTTAAGATCGGCTGATGACGTATGATGCGGGAGCGTGATGCTTTCTCCGTCCAAAAACGCTTTGACTTCTTCCACCTTGCTCCATTTATCACGGATGTCCGCTTTCAGCTCAAAGTTACCTTTCAATGTCGCGCCTTCTTTGATACCCGGAACAATTTTCGGCCCTGTATTGTCCACCCGTACAGACTGACTGAGCTGCTCCTCACCGTCGCTTACAAAAATCTGATGATAGCCTTCAGAAAGCTTCGCCGTATTCCATGACAAAAGCCGCGACGTAAATAAATGATCCGGCAGGCTGAATGAGAAGGTCATGCTCTGATTCGCCCGCTTCCCGTCACCGATAAACAGCTGCTCAGCAGGATCCCGCTTCCCGTCTTTGATCAACGTTCCGTCTGAAAGGACCAGTCGGGCATTTTTTACGATAAAATCATCCCGATTCTCCCCCGTGTCATACGGAGAAACCTTTGAGCCCGCGCGGATGGATACTTTCTGCGTTTTGCCCCCTTTTTGCAGCAGACGTTCCGGAAGCAGAACCGAATACGTTCTGTAGCGGTGAGCCGGGTCGTCAAAAATGTGCAGCACCTCGTTTTCCATCATGACGGTGTTTTTGAAATAAAGATTGGTTTTCCGGGCATCAAAGGCGAAATAGACCTCTTTTTCCAGCGCCGGCCGGGTCTCCTGCCGCTTGCCGTCAATCCACAGCCTGATCTTATCCGCGCCGGCGTCAGATGTGGCTTTGAGCAGATAGGTGCCCGATATCGTATCTTCCGGTTCAATGTTCATTCTGAGTCCGTGTGATTTACTCGTCTGTTCAATGTCAATCATCTTTATGGGTGTTTTTGCTTCATTTTCCCCGTCACCGGCTGCGATATAATACTCCAGCTGATCCTGGCCGAGCAGTTCCGGGGAATAAATAATGTGACGGTATAAACTGTCGTTGCGGTCTTTTTCAGCCAGAATCCGTTTGAATGGTTTGTTCTCATTGGTTCTGTAATAAAACGCGGCTGTTTTGACAAGGTTTTTGTCCCGGATGTCCGCTTTTAATTCAATGCTTTCTGCCGGCCGGACCGGCTTTTTGTCTGTAAGGTCTTCAATGACCGGTTTTTCCTTGTCCGGTTTGATCACTCTTTTCTGCTGAGGGATCTGCGCCTGAAAAACGGAGCCCGGTGACGGCTTATGTTCGCTTGTGGAGATCTTCAGCAATTCTCCCGTTCCGTTCAGCGGATATTTGTACAGCAAAGAAGTCAGCCGTCGGAATGCATGTTTTCGGTAATGCGCTGAGGCGATGGTTTTTCCGGTGTTTGCTGACAGCACCACCGTCCGCGGGCGGGCGTTGGACATTCCGTCCGTCCCTTCGATGACGGCGAGATGTTTTCCCTCCTTCAGGCGGGTTCCGTAATAGCGGTTGAAATCATGTGCTGTCAGTTCTGATCCGGCGCGCCTCAGCCAAAACACATAAGCGCCGCCTGACGGAATGACAATATCTTCTTTCGGCCTCCATATCACATCTGATTCCGGCCCTTCCTTCGGGTAGCGGTAGCGGATATGATAGTCCTTAAAGTGAATGGGTCTGTCCGTCGTGTTATACACCTCGATAAATTCATAGGCATCAGCGCCGTCTTCATTTTTCGTATCAACGGCAAGCTCCGTAATCATCAGCTCGGGAATATGATTCAAATCGGCTTGATAGCCGTCCAGCTTCAGCCGCTTTTTCTCCGATTCCGCCCGCTGTCTGCCGTTGGTGAAAACGAGGTAATATTCCAATTCTCCATTCCAGATATCCCGTTTTGAAACCTGGGCCGTAAACAGCCGGATTGCGCCTGGAGCGGGCTCCATCGGCACCATCTTATATCCCAGCTCATTGCTTTGTTTATAAAAAAGAAACGCCGAAAACGCTTGATAATCGGCATTCTGTACATGAGCCTGTATGAACAGGTTTCTTTTCATTTCCGCCTTTACTTCGATTTGGGGAGGATTCTCCAGAAGCGGTATGTAATGAGGCGGCTGTCCGAATTCCTGCTGATTCACCGGGATTGCCGATTCTTTGCGCGCCGCACCCGCAGAAGGACTCACACAAAGCAAACCAATCAGAAAAAAGAGCGTCATCACAAGTTTCATCTCATTACCTCCCTATGCATTATGTTGCGTCAGGAGGCCTCCGCTTATGTAACCGCACATAAAAAAGCTGCCCCCTCGGGGACAGCTCTTTTTTTATCCTTTTCTAAGCGGCTCCAATATGCCTTTTTGAATCAGCAAGTGGAAAACGGAAAGCACGACGGATGCCCAAATGGCGGTGCCGAACCCGTCAATCTGAAAGCTGTCTCCCATTAAGGCAGCGGTCATCATTAACGTAATGGCGTTGATGACAAACAGAAAGAGGCCGAGGGTCACAACCGTGACAGGCAATGTCAATATGACGATGATCGGTTTGATCAGCACATTTAACACAGAAAGAATCACACTGGCGATGACAGCCGCTCCGATACTGCTGATATGGACGGAATCAAAATATCCCGCGATAACGATTAATAATAAAGCATTTACTAAAATGCTGACTGCCCATTTGATCATTTATTTCAAATCTCCTTCTAAAGGTACAACAAAACACCAGATAATATATACAATCGGCACGATTCCGCTCGTGACAAGCGCTAATACAACGGTTATGATGCGCAAAAGCGACGCATCCATATTGATATACTCCGCCAAACCGCCGACGACACCGGCGATTTTACGGTTTTTTTCTGAACGGTAAAGTCTTTTCATCCAATCACCTCTGAGTATGCTTGAGCTTAATGGCTCCTGTTAACGATTCTGAGAAAATCGAGAGATGCTGATCATGGCCTTGATTTGATTCCAACATCAGTTCTTTTTGAATAGTATCATTCTTTTCCTTTAAAATCTCCGCATCAATCAGCTCGTGGCTGAGAGAGCCGAGATTGCTTTTAAGTTCCGCTTTCACCGCCGAGTCATCAGGCAGGGCGATCTCCACATTTCCGGTCGTCGTTTTTGTGTAGATGGAGCGGCAGTGCGGCGCTGTCACGGTAAGGATGATATTGCCGTTAAAGCTTTGGACGTCTATAGATTCACTCGATCCGCGCAAATCAATCAAGCCGTTAATTGTTTCCGCTTCGATCGCGCCGCATTGATGGCCGGCCAGCTTGATTTGTCCGTTAGCCGTTTCCGCCGACGCTTTCTCAGCCGTCAGATGAGAGAACGACAGGACGCCGTTTGTCGTTTTCGCCGAGAATTCTTTTACATGTAAATGTTCCCCTCTGATCGGTCCGTTAAACAGTTTCACTCTTATCTTATCGTACTCTTTCTGAGGAACATAAAGCGTGACATTGGTTTTCATCGTTTTCTTTTCCGTGCGGACAAAAAACTTATTGCCCTTCATTTCACACTCAATGTGCTGGAGGAATGCGGTGCGCGCCGCCTCCTGACTGTCCGCCCGGTACACTTTCGCCTGGCACTCCGCTCTGACATCTTCATCCGCCCACGGTACGATATTGACGCTGCCGTTTGCAATCTGCATATCAATGGCTGAGAATTCACTGTCTTTAAATTGAAAAATATGCTGCACGTCGTGTGCGTGGCCGAAATTCAGATCGAGATCCGCTTCCTTCACTTTTTTGACAGCCGAATCAATCCACTCGAACAGCTTAGCACCGAGCGACGGCTTTTGGCTTTCTTTTGTCCCGCTTTTGAAATCTTCCGCAGGTTCCTGGACCTCCGTTGATAATGCGGTGATCTGCTCTTCTTTTTCTTTATATTCATGATCCAGTTTTTCAATGAGCGTCAAAGCTTCCTGCGCCGTCAGCCTGCCTTCTTCCACAAGCTTTAAAATCCGTTCTTTCTCCTGCTTCATATAAAACTCCTCCCCCGACTTTTCTTACACCTGGCGTAATACCTTTATTCCCTGCACAATATTCCAAATGACCATTCCGATGAGGATCAGAAAATAAACAGCTGCTCCTGCTATCATAACAAAAACCGGAACCATACTCTCCCCCTGAGCCGTAATCGCTCCTCCGACAACACCGGCAATCACAATCAGCAATCCCGCAAACGGAATGATGTGAGAAATCAGGGCGCGCATGGCATGCCGCTTCGTCTCTTTTTCATCGACGACGAAGTAAGCCACAATCGGAAGAATAAGAGGCGCGAAAAACACGCTGAAATAACAGATGGATGCGATGATCGCTTGGTTTCGATTCAATAAAAACACTCCCTGTGCGGTAATGTAAAAGGCCCTTCATTATACATACGTATGACGAATGGGCGGGTTTCATTTTCATGCTAAAGGACATGCTTCGTTATACGTAATTTTTCATTTCAGAGATTTCACTATAGAATCTTTTCCCCTAACCGATTACAATATGTAACAAAGCCTGACCGTATGCAAGGAGGACATACCAAATGGAGAAAGATCCCGGAAACGACCAAGTAACGGAAGAAAGTCTGCGAAAATTGATTCGCGAACAGAAAAGAATGAACAGCGAAATGCTGGCTGAACTGGAACAGATCAAGGCGGCGCCTCTTCCCATTTCTCATGATATTCAATATATAAAAGTGCTGCTGGACAGCAGCAGCACTCATATTCTGCAGGATTTAATGCATTTAAGCAGACAGCTTCCCCAACAGAAGAAAAGCCTGTAGCACAACAGCCCAAAACCGATCGGTTTTGGGCTGTTCTTGTATCTGTTAAGTGGCTGCCGTTTCTTTTTCGGCCAGCAATGCTTTCATCCGTTTTTTATCACGTTCCATTACCGGTTTCAGATAGCGGCCCGTATATGATTCTTTCACTTCGACAATTTCTTCAGGCGTCCCGGAGGCTACGATCGTGCCGCCGCCCGCGCCGCCTTCAGGTCCGAGATCGACGATGTAGTCCGCCGTTTTAATGATATCGAGATTGTGTTCAATAACCAAAACGGTATCTCCGTTATCGACGAGTCTTTGAAGCACAACCAAAAGCCTTGCGATATCATCAACGTGGAGGCCTGTCGTCGGTTCGTCCAGAATATACAGCGTCCGGCCGGTGGAGCGCTTATGCAGTTCGGAAGCAAGCTTGACGCGCTGCGCTTCTCCGCCTGAGAGCGTCGTCGCAGGCTGGCCGAGCGTCACATATCCGAGTCCGACATCGGCAAGCGTTTGAAGCTTGCGTTTGATTTTCGGGATATTTTCAAAGAAAGACAGAGCATCTTCCACCGTCATATCCAGAACATCAGAAATGCTTTTTCCTTTGTACGTGACCTCAAGCGTTTCCCGGTTGTAACGTTTGCCGTGGCACACTTCGCACGGGACGTACACGTCAGGAAGGAAATGCATCTCAATTTTGATGATGCCGTCGCCGCGGCAGGCTTCACAGCGCCCGCCTTTCACATTAAAGCTGAATCGGCCTTTTTTGTAGCCGCGCACCTTTGCTTCATTTGTCTGCGCGAACACATCGCGGATGTCATCAAACACACCCGTGTAAGTTGCCGGATTCGATCTCGGCGTCCGGCCGATCGGCGCCTGGTCGATATCGATCACTTTATCAAGATGATCGAGGCCTTTGATCTCTTTATGGCTTCCCGGTTTCGCTTTGGCTTTATGAAGCTTTTGCGCAAGCGCCTTATGCAGAATTTCATTCACAAGCGTGCTTTTTCCGGAACCGGATACCCCTGTCACCGCCGTAAAGGTGCCGAGCGGGAATTTGGCGTTCGCTTTTTTCAGGTTGTTTTCCGTAGCGCCTTTGATTTCAATGTATCGGCCGTCAGGCTTTCTTCTCTCAGGAGGCATCGGGATGAATTGAGCCCCTGACAAATAACGTCCGGTCAGAGAATCCGCATCATTCATCACTTCTTCAGGCGTGCCCGCAGATATAACACGGCCGCCGTGAATGCCGGCGCCCGGTCCGATATCTATCAGATAATCGGCAGCCATCATCGTATCTTCATCATGCTCGACGACAATCAGTGTGTTGCCGAGATCTCTCATGTTTTTCAGCGCGCTGATCAAACGGTCATTGTCACGCTGGTGAAGACCGATGGACGGCTCATCAAGAATGTACAGGACGCCTGACAAACGGGAGCCGATCTGCGTCGCAAGCCTGATACGCTGGGCTTCGCCGCCTGACAGCGTACCCGCCGCCCGGCTCAGCGTCAGATAATCAAGACCGACTTTATCTAAGAAACTGAGCCGTTCCACAATTTCTCTTAAAATTAAATCTGCAATCTGCATATCTTTCTCAGACAGCGTCAGGTTTTTGAAAAATTCCAGCGCATCGCCGACGGAAAGTTCGGTAATGGTCCCGATGTGGCGTCCATTGACCAAAACGGCCAGCGCTTCTTTCTTCAGCCGGTAGCCTTTGCACGTCGGGCACGGCTTCTGTGACATATATTGCTCCATCTGTTCACGGATATAATCGGAGCTTGTCTCTTTATACCGTCTCTCAATATTGCGCAGTACGCCTTCAAATTCAATTTCATTCTCCCGCACTTGTCCGAAATCATTCTCGTATTTAAAGTAGATCCGTTCATTGCCGCTGCCGTACAGCACTTTATCAAGCTGATGCTTCGGCAGGTCTTTGACCGGAGTCTCCATATCGATGCCGTAATGGCGGCAGACCGCCTGAAGCAGCTGCGGATAATATTGTGAACTGATCGGCGTCCACGGTGCGATGGCGTGTTCTTTTAATGAGAGCTCAGGATTTGGAATGACGAGCTCCGGGTCCACTTCAAGCTTCAAACCGAGACCGTCGCAAGTCGGACAGGCGCCGAACGGGCTGTTAAACGAAAACAGCCGGGGCTCAAGCTCTCCGATGGAAAAACCGCAAATCGGGCAGGCGTGATGCTCGCTGAACATCAGCTCTTCCTGGCCGATGACATCTATCATGACACGGCCTTCTCCTAAGCGGAGAGCGGTTTCCAGTGAGTCGGAAAGCCGGGCGGCAACGCCTTCCTTGACGACAATCCGGTCAATGACTACTTCAATGGAATGCTTTTTGTTTTTTTCAAGTTCAATATCGTCGGAAAGCTCGGCCATTTCTCCGTCAATCCGCACCCTTACATACCCTTGCTTTCTGATTTGGTCAAGGACCTTAACATGGGCGCCTTTTCTGCCTGAGACCATCGGCGCAAGCACTTGAAGCTTCGTCCGCTCAGGATATTCAAGAATCCGGTCAACCATCTGTTCAATCGTTTGCGATGTAATTTCGATGCCGTGCTCCGGACAGTGCGGCTTACCGACTCTCGCGTATAAGAGCCGGAGATAATCATAAATCTCCGTTACCGTTCCGACGGTTGACCGCGGATTTCGGCTTGTCGTTTTCTGGTCAATGCTGATGGCCGGAGAAAGCCCTTCGATCGCATCAACGTCCGGCTTATCCATCTGCCCTAAAAATTGGCGTGCATAGGCAGAAAGCGATTCAACATACCGCCTCTGTCCTTCCGCGTAAATGGTGTCAAAAGCAAGGGATGATTTTCCCGATCCGGACAGACCCGTCACGACGACGAGCTGATCCCGCGGAATCGTTACATCAATGTTTTTTAAATTGTGCGCCCTTGCCCCTTTCACCTCGATCCGGTCAATTGCCATGTGTTCATCATCCTTCCGCTTTTAGCTCTAACAGTAAGTCACGAAGCTCTGCCGCCCGCTCGAAATCAAGCGCTCTGGCCGCTTCTTTCATTTCATGCTCCATTTGCTCAACGACTTTCTGGCGTTCTTTCTTCGTCAGCTTCGTCAGCTTAGGCGCGGCTTTTGTTTTGTATTCTTCTTTATCCTCAGCAGCCTGCGTCGCGCGGATCACATCGCGGATTTCCTTATTGATCGTTTGCGGCGTAATGCCGTGGATTTCGTTAAAATGCTCCTGCTGTTCCCGGCGGCGCTTCGTTTCATTCATCGCGATTTCCATCGAATTCGTGATTTTATCGGCATACATGATGACCCGGCCTTCTGCGTTTCTCGCTGCCCGTCCGATCGTCTGAATCAACGAACGCTCAGAACGGAGGAAGCCTTCTTTATCCGCATCCAGAATGGCGACAAGCGACACTTCCGGAATATCAAGACCTTCTCTCAGCAGGTTGATGCCGACCAGCACATCATATTTTCCGAGCCGGAGGTCACGGATGATTTCAATCCGTTCAAGCGTCTTAATCTCGGAATGCAGATAATTGACCTTGATGCCGATTTCTTTCAGATAATCGGTCAGATCCTCTGACATTTTTTTCGTTAAAGTCGTTACGAGCACGCGCTCATTCCGTTCTATCCTCGCCTGAATCTCGCCGATCAGATCATCAATCTGTCCTTCGATCGGCCGGACATCAATGAGAGGGTCGAGCAGTCCCGTCGGCCTGATGATCTGTTCGATCATTTCCGGCGTATGCTCAATCTCATACGGTCCCGGAGTAGCCGACACGTACACGATATTGTGCATATGTTTCTCAAATTCCTCGAATCGGAGCGGACGGTTGTCAAGCGCTGACGGCAGGCGGAACCCATGATCGACAAGCACCTGTTTTCTTGCCTGGTCACCGTTGAACATGCCGCGCACCTGCGGAATCGTCACGTGTGATTCATCAACGACGATCATAAAATCGTCCGGAAAATAATCAAGCAGCGTATACGGCGTAGAGCCCGGAGGACGGAGCGTCAAGTGTCTTGAATAGTTCTCAATGCCCGAACAGAAACCCATTTCCCGCATCATTTCAAGATCATATCTCGTCCGCTGCTCAAGCCGCTGCGCTTCAAGGAGCTTGCCGTTTTCGCGCATGACTTTCAAGCGCTCCTCAAGCTCCTGTTCAATGTTCAGAATCGCTTTTTCCATCTTTTCCGCCCGGGTTACGAAGTGGGAAGCCGGGAAAATCGCGACATGATCGCGGTCGCCGAGAATCTCTCCGGTCAAAGCGTCAACTTCTCTGATCCGCTCTATCTCGTCTCCGAAAAATTCCACTCTGATACAATGTTCGTCACGGGAAGCCGGGAAAATTTCCACAACGTCGCCGCGCACGCGGAACGTCCCCCGCTTAAAGTCGATATCATTGCGGGCATACTGGATATCCACAAGCTTTCTCAGCAGCTCGTTCCGCTCAATCTCCATTTCCGGTCTGAGCGACACGACCATCTCCCGGTATTCTTCAGGCGAACCGAGACCGTATATGCATGACACACTCGCAATGATAATGACATCTCTCCGTTCAAACAGAGAGGATGTCGCGGAGTGCCGCAGTTTATCAATTTCATCATTAATACTTGCGTCTTTCTCTATAAATGTATCCGTTTGAGGCACATACGCCTCCGGCTGATAGTAATCGTAGTAGCTGACAAAATATTCGACAGCGTTGTTCGGAAAAAACTCCTTAAACTCGCTGTACAGCTGTCCGGCAAGGGTTTTGTTATGGGCAATGACCAATGTCGGCTTATTGACTTCTTTAATCAGATTGGACACGGTAAAGGTTTTGCCCGTCCCTGTCGCACCCAGGAGAGTCTGGTGTTTTCTGCCTTCCTGTATGCCTTTGACAAGCTTCTCAATCGCTTGCGGCTGATCTCCCTGGGGCTGATATTTCGAGACTAACTCAAAACGATCTTTCACAAAAAAGCCTCCGTTTCTTTACGAAATCTTCCTATTGATATAGTAACACAATGACGGGCAAAATCACTAAAAATACGAACTAAAGTTCGATGGTTTGTTTTTACCAAGTCAATTTTTGTATAAAAAACCTGCTTTTATGGCGTAAAAGCAGGCTTCCATTTCATATTCACCATGTCAGGCATTGTCTTTCTTTTTGTCTGCTTCTTTTTTGGCCATGTACAGCCCGCCGGCTACCAATGATACGACATCCAATCCAACGATAAAATACGTTTCGGTGTAACCTTTTAAATAGGATGCGAAAAGCAGTGCGGCTGTGAGAGCGATCGCCACATAATGGTTAAAAGTGACCCGCGTAAAAAGGACGACCAGCATAAAAGGGAAACATAATGCAAAAACGGCTTTTGTAATCACAAAAACCCTCCTCGGGAATTCTTCATCTCATCTGATTATAGTAAAAAATGAAGAATCGGACAATCGTTCCCCTGCTATCACAATACCCTTTTTCAGCAGTCTTCAATCATTTGTCAGAAAAAATGTGAATGTAAATCTATTGAACCATTAATGAAATGAACCAAATTGCCTTTCTTCAGCCGAAAGGAGGAGAAGGATTAGGTCTTTGTGTCTTTGACAGTTTCTTCCTCCCTCTTTACAATGTAATGATAGTGTTTACTATCATTTTCTTGGATGAAGAAAAAAGGGGGTTATACCGCATGTATTCAGTACGATTTCAAAAAGCGGAAGAATCGAGCCGCTCAGCAGGCGCAAAAGGAATGAACCTGATTAAACTGACGAAAAACGGCCTGCCCGTTCCCGACGGTTTTGTGATTCAGACAAATGCGCTGACGCGTTTTATGGAAGATAACCGGCTACAGGCAGATGAGGAAGAGATGGAGCGCGCCATTATAAACGGCACGTTTTCAAAAGAGCTCCGCGATGAGCTGATTGCCTCTTTTTATGAATTGAGAGAATCATACGCCTCTGTTGCCGTACGTTCCTCGTCTGCGTCCGAAGATCTTGAAGGCGCTTCTTTCGCGGGCCAGTACGAAACCTATTTAAATATCAAAACAGAAGAAGAGTTTCTCGGAAAAGTGAAAGAATGCTGGGCTTCCTTCTTTTCGGCGCGGGTCAGCGGTTATAAAGAGAAAATGAACAATGACACTGCAGAACCGCTAATGGGTGTTGTCGTCCAAGGGCTGATCAATTCTGAGGTATCAGGGGTCATTTTCAGCCGAAACCCCGTCACACATGATGACGGAGAACTGATGATCAGCGCGAGCTACGGTCTTGGAGAAGCAATCGTTTCCGGAAGCGTGACGCCCGACACATTTATCGTCAATAAAGACACATTCCGGATTGACAAAGAAATCGGTTTAAAAGAAATGTATATCGTTTCTCAAAAGGAAGGCGTGACCGAAAAAGAAACGTCCGCTGACATGAGAAACCGCTTCTGCCTTGATGACGAGAGCATCAAAGAGCTTGCCATGCTGACGATAAAGACGGAAGAACTGTACGGTTATCCCGTGGATCTTGAATTCGGATTTGCCGAAAATAAGCTGTATCTGCTACAGGCCAGACCGATTACAACGATCGCGCAGGATCAGAAAGCGGCAGATGAAGAACGGGAATTTATCATGACGCCTCGGGACCAGAAAGATTTTTGGATCAATATGGAGTCTAATATTGAAGGCCCAATCAGCCCGTTATTCGCCTCTCTCATTGTGCCTGCTTTAGAATACGGCCTCAAAGAGAGTACGAAGACATTCCCTGTGATGGGCATCGAGATTGAGCGTGTCAAGCTCCACCAGGGCCATGTTTTTTCCAGACAGCATAAGACGGACGACAACCTGCCCGCAGAACAGTTAGAAGCGCTTTTTCCCGTTTTGGCTGACCGCATGTATGATATTATTCATAAAACCTTTCTGCCTTTTTATCAAAAGCTGGACGGACTGGCGCATAAAAATCATACACCGGAGACTGCCCTTGAGGCATTCCGAAACCTGCAAGAATTCTATTTAAAAGGATATGAAGAACATTTCAACATTGTTTTTCCGCAAATTGCGTTAAATATGACACTGGAGTCCATGTACGGACAGATTGAAAAAGACAACGCCTCCCTTCTGTATGAAATGCTGGCCGGCGTCATGAATAAATCACTGGAAACCGACAGACAGCTTTGGCTGCTTTCCGGACAAGTAAAAGACAACCCTGAACTGCTGCGTGTCTTTACGGCTTCCCAGGCCGACGAGCTTCATCAGACGCTTCAGCAATCAGATGAAGGAAAACGCTTTCTCGAACAAGTCGGCGAATTTTTACAAGAATACGGCTGGAGATCAGTAAAAAGCCATGATCTGATCGAAGAAACGTGGGCGGAAAATCCTTATTTCGCTTTGGCTAACATTCAAAACTACGTCCGGAACGGCTACGATTTTGACAGTGAGTTTCATAAAACGATAGCAAAACGCAAACAGCTTTACGCCGCCTTCATGAATCGAATTGAAGATGACGGCTTCCGGGAGACGTTTGACCGTTATTATCAGTGGGCGTTATCTGCATCCGTCATCATAGATGATCACCATTTTTATATCGATGCGATGCTGGACGCCAAAGCGCGCCTTTGTCTCTTGAAAATCGGCGAGCTGCTGCAAAAACAAGGCGTGATCGATGACCGGGAGGATATGTGGTACTTATACAGCGATGAAGTCGAGCAAGCGCTGGTGACGCCTGTTCCGATGAAGGAAAAAACCGCTGAACGGAAACAGCTTTTCCAGCAATATCAGCTGCTTGAAGCGCCCGCTTATCTCGGCACACCGACGCCCGAACAGCTGAAAGCCGCTGAGCAGGTTACAGGCGCCATCACAGAAGATGAAAAAAACACTGAACATCATATTTACGGACTTGCAGCGTCAAGCGGAATCGCAAGCGGCCCGGTGAAAGTCATTCGTGACGCAAGTGATTTTTCCCGTTTTTCATCAGGAGATGTGCTTGTCTGCAAAATGACGACACCGCTTTGGACCAGTCTGTTTCAGGATGCAAAGGCCGTCGTTACGGATACGGGCGGCATCCTGTCACATGCAGCGATCATCGCAAGAGAATACGGGCTTCCCGCTGTTCTCGGCACACGTGTCGCGACTGACAGGCTCAATGACGGAGATATCGTCTCGGTAGACGGCACAAACGGACAGATTACGATAGTCAAACGCGCTTCATGCTAGGTTTCCCTCTTTATTGACGGGCAGGGCGGGTGTATACTTGTCCTGCCAGTATTTACGCGAGGTGAAACATGTTGAGAACGACGAACAAGAGAATTCTTGACGCTGCGATGAATCTTATCATTCAAAAAGGATACCGCGCCGCGACAACAAAAGAAATCGCAGAAAGAGCGAATGTAAGCGAAGCAACGATTTTTCGTAATTTTAAAAACAAACAAGGACTAATGAAAGCCATGATTGAGCAGCAGGCACCGGTACCGGAAAGCGTGATCACCAAGGCGGAAGGCAATCTGTATGAGGATCTTCTTCATTTCGCCACGACCCTTTTGCAGCGATTGGAACAAAAAAAAGAGGTGTTCCGCATCTGCCTGCGCGAACCGGAATTATTCGAAGACGTCCTGCAGGATATTGTCGTATATCCGCAATCCATAAAAAAGGATTTAATCGTTTACTTTAAGGAACTGACAAAGAAAAATAGGATAAGCCCCGGCAGCGAAGAAGCTAATGCAGACGTCTTTATGACGATGATTTTCGGTTATTTTATGCACCGGCTGCAGCTGGGGAAAAGAGTCATTACTCTTTCTGAAGAAACGATGCTGAAACACAGCACTGAGATTTTTATTAAAGGAATTATCAGCCGGTAATGTCCGGCTCCTAGGAGGATGAAGGATGAGTTCAAAGAAAGAATGGGCGCTGATCGTTTCGCTTTTGCTGGGAGCCATACTCGTTCCCATCAATTCTACGATGATCGCAGTCGCTCTTTCATCCATTTCCCGCTCATTCAGCGAATCAATTGCCAGCATCACATGGGTCGTGACGGTTTATTTAATTGTGATGGCCGTGACACAGCCCATTGCCGGCAAGCTCGGTGATATGTACGGAAATAAAAAAATGTATTTATGGGGTGTCGGCCTTTTTCTGATCGCTTCATTGGGGTGCGCCCTCTCGCCAAGTCTTTTCTTATTGATTTTCTTCCGGGCGCTTCAGGCTGCCGGCGGCGCTTTGCTTACGCCAAACAGCATCGCCATCATCCGCCATGTCGTGTCCGAAAAACGGCTTCCGAAAGTATTTGGTTTTTTCGGCCTCGGTGCCGGGCTGGGCGCGGCTCTCGGACCGTTTATCGGCTCTCTTTTAATCGAGAGTTTCAGCTGGCATTCTATCTTTTGGGTCAACATTCCGTTTCTGGCGATCGCACTTGGGACGGCATTTATCATGTTTCCTAAATATAAAGAAGAAACCTCTGACGCGCCGCTTGATATCATCGGATCCGTTCTGCTTGCCGGGAGCATTGTTTCTATTATTCTTCTGACGAAAAATGAAAGCTCTTTGGGCTATTGGGTGTACGCGCTGCTCATTCTTTTATTTGTTCCGTTATTTTTCAGGCGGGAGCTGCGCACGAAACATCCGATTATTGATTTTGACCTGTTTAAAAACACAACCTTTACAAGCGCCAATCTGTCCGTTCTGTTAAGCAATTTAATGATGTATGCCGTGTTATTGATTATGCCGCTCTTTATGACCGGCCACTTCAGCATGAATACGTCGCACAGCGGTATGGCTCTTTCAGTCTTTTCCATTTTTATGTCCGCCAGCAACTGGGGCGGAGCTCAGCTGCATCACAAATGGGGCGCGCGAAGAATGATTTTTCTGTCGTTCGGGCTGATGGCCGGAGCCAATCTTTTATTTCTGCTTTTGGTTTATTCCCATTCCGTCCCGTTCCTTATGGCATCGCTTATTGTGGGGGGCATCGCGTCCGGTGCGGGGCTGACGAGCATGCAGGTGTCTTCTCTTGCGACGGTAGAACCGGGCATGTCCGGTATCGCATCCGGGATTTTTTCCACCTTCCGTTATTTCGGAAGCATTATTTCTTCAGCACTGATCGGTTTAATCTCCGGATTTCACATTCTGTTTATAATATTGATCGGCGTATCTGTGATCGGCTTGTTCGTATCGCTTGGAATTAAGTCCGGCGAAACCGTTGATACGAAAAAAAGCCATTCGGCGTAAACAAAAAAAGGTTCCGTGAGCACCCGCTTTCCGGAACCTTTTCTAGTTTTCCTTCTTATTTTTCTCTCTCAAAAGTGTCACCTCACTCCCCCGCCGCATAGAGTATCGCAATGCCGTTTGCTCTATGAGAATCTTTTTATTTAAAAGAGAGAAGGGGAATGTAACTGAGTTCGGCCGCTGGCGCCGTAATCCGGCCGTAAAAAAAAGCCCGGCCGCCGTGTTGTTAGCGGCACCGGGCTTTTTATAATGCTGTCATTTCTTCTTGCTCATGTTCGTCCTGAACGAATAAAATACCTAATTCATGATGTTCGCCTTCATAGGACGCGCGCTGATCAAACCGGATCTCACCATTCAGGCCGATGATCTCCATTTTTACAAATGCGCGGTTTTTTTGAAGTGCTTCGTAAAAATCCGATACATGCTTTACGGGAATGCCGTTTACTTTCGTTATAATCTCACCGATCTTCAGCTCAAGATCTTCCGCGGGCGTATTCGGAATGATGCCGAGCACCATTAAGCCCTGATCCCGCTTAGAGAAATAAAACGGAGCCGCGTTATCGTTCAGCCGCTGTCTCAATGATAAGAACAGGCGTCCGAGCACCGCAATACAAGCGGCAGCACCGGCAAGCGGACTCCACCAAAGGGCCGCTGCCCCGAATGCGGTGACGATAATCCCGAGAATCATGACACGCTTCGCCGTTATCCGTATGCTGACTTCCGGCAGGGATCCCTGCACACGCTGTCCGAAGCCGGCGATATAAGGAATCCAGATCAGATGGAAAGAGCCGCCCGGCACGGTAAAGACAGGCCACCAAGAAAGGTGTGACTCAAGCCCGCTGCCCGGCACCATTAAGAAAAGCGGAAGCAGCCATGCGCGATTCGCCAATTGACGGCCGATGGGCAGACCTCTGCTGCTGACGACAAGCGCCGGAGATGTTTTCAGGTGCGCTGAACGGTAAGCAGCCGCTCCCTCCGTGATGATCAAAAGGCCCATAAACACGGCCGCTGATGCCCAATTCACGCCGAATGCCTGCGGAAACCGATCCGCAAACGGCACTGTGTGGGTATACTGAAGGATAAACGCAATCATCATGCCGGCGCTGACAATATAAGCTGATGACAGCCAGTTCATACGGAACGTCAGCGATGCCAAAGCCGTCACAGCCGCAATTATGCCGAGAAGACCGAATGGAATCGAAATTCCCAGTCCAAAAAATAATATGGAGAGAAGAATACCCGGTATAAGCCCTTTTATGTATGTAAAGATAAGCTCGTCATACATATCTGCGATTTTTGTATGAAACGTATGGCGTTCACGTTTAATCCGCAAATATCCGCATGCGAGACTTATGATGATAAAAAACCAAAACATCGGGTGCAAAAAAAACAGACCGATACTTTTCAGAAGTTCAATTCCCCATTGAACAGACATTGCTTTCACCGCCTCAAGCCAAACATTTTAATTCTATTCTACCAAATAATCATTGGCTTGAATATCTCAAACGTCTATCTCTCTTCCGTCATCCACAACGTCACATTTGATAGAGAGAAATCTTTCAGATAGTGGTCGACTTCCACCTCGATTACACCGCTGATCAAAAGCATGGACCGTTTAATATCCGTCAGATTGATTCCTAAACGCTTATGGTTTTTCATTAAGTAGGTGAAATAATGCTTTGCACACTCCTCATTGATATCGTGAACACATTCAACATTTGTGTAATTGACCAGGTATCTGCTGAACAGCATAAGAAGACTTAGTGCTTTTGTTGATGAAAATGTAACGTCTTTTGTTCGGTCTTTTAGTTGTTCCACTAATTCATAATATTTTTTTTCACGCACAATACTTGCCCTCTTCAATTGTGAACCCCCATTTTTTTATCCAGATAAGCACGGGTGATTACAGCTGCCGTGCTGAAGCGCCGCAAACACTTCTGCTTTCAATACTGAAATGCAGCTGCCAAACTAAAAAACTGTTCTCTATTAGAACCTTCTTTTATTGTAAGAACTAAAACTGACTGAGGCAACTTTCAAAAGTTTCATTTTGAATACATATTAACTCGGCATAAAGTCTCTCTTCCCTATAAATATCGGGTAATGTTTGTCCTTTATAAATGTTTAAATGTGAAAATTTTTTTAATATCTTGTCAAAATCGTCATAATTATGTGTCTTTTGGTTCATTTATGAGACATGATAAAAGAAACAGGAGGCCTTAAAAAAGCCTCCTTTTCATTTATTTAACAAATAATGATTTTAACGCCATTTGCAGCTGTATATCATTTTTTTCGTCAGATTTCTTCTCATTCATCAGCTGATTCATTTTTTCCGCTGTTTGTTTGTCAATGACAGCTGTTTTATCAAGTTTGTACCGATCTTGGAACGCCATGACGGCTTTTTTCATTGTGCCGCTGAAATAGCCGTCCGCCCTGCCCGGGTCGAAACCCAAACCTTTCAGCAGGATTTGCGCGTGTTTGACATCTGCGCTGTTCATATCAGGCTGAAGCGGCTGTTTCAGCTGAAGCGGTCCCGCCGCAAAATAATCCGGCTGGCTTACGGCGATTGTCGGAGTAATGCCTTTTTTGTGAATCCAATTGCCTTTCGGCGTCAGCCATTTGTAAAGCGTCAATTTAATGTTGCTGCCGTCTCCCATCGGCACGGCCTGCTGTACCGTTCCTTTACCGAAGGAGGTATCACCGACAACGTCATAATGCCCCGCTTCTTTCAGCGCGCCCGCAAGAATTTCTGAAGCAGAAGCGCTTCCTTTATCCGTAATGACATTAACGGGATACGGCTTCTTATGTTTTAAAGTTGAGAAATATTGTTTTTTATCTCCGTTGCGTTCCGCGATTTGGATATACGGCATGTCTTTTGTGACGAAATGCTTTAAAATCTGTTCGACGCTTTGAAGGTAGCCGCCGGGATTTCCTCTTACGTCAAGAACGAGTCCGTCAATCCCTTGTTTCTCAAGCTTTTTCAGCGCCGCGGCGAAGTCCTGAGCAGTATGCTCGGAAAACGTCGATATAGCGATGTAGCCGACATGATGCCCGCCTGATTCCTTACGGGAAGCAAATACGGTTTCCAGCGGGATTTCCGCTCTTTTAATCCGGAATGACAGCTGTTTTTCAGTGCCCGGACGATGTATTTTAATAGAAACTTTCGATCCTTTTTTCCCTCTGATTTTCAGCACGGCTTCATTTAAATCTTTCCCGTTCATTGAGTCGCCGTTTATACTGATGATTTCATCATTCGGCTTGAGGCCTGCCTTTTCAGCCGGAGATTGCTTAAACGGTGATACGATAATGATTTTATTCTCTTCCATACCGACTTCAGCGCCGATCCCTTCAAAAGATGAATCCAGAGAATCGGAAAACTGCTTGGCGGTCTGCTTGTCCATATAAACGGAATAAGGATCGTTTAATGTAGACAGCATCCCCTGAATCGCTCCTTCAAGTAGCTTTTCTTTATCCACATTTTCCACATATTCGTTCGAGATCAGCTCATATGCTTTTTCGATTTTTTCCATTGCCTGGCTTCTTTCTGCTTCTGATGATTTCGGCTGTGCCGCCCCGGCAATATGGGCTCCGCCGCACAAGATGCTGACGGCCGCTATCGCTGCGATTATTTTCTGCTTCATCGTTTACCTCCTCTTAGTCCTTTTACGAAAACCTGGAGATAGTATGTGTAAACTGAAAAGAATTCATGTAACGGCAACAAAAAAACGGAACCGATAGATTGTTTCATATAAATGGGTAACGTATAATAATTTGTATGCAATTCATTAAATATACAGGAGAATGCGATATGAAAATAAAATTATCGATTTTATCCGCGGCGGTGCTGGCCGCAGGCATTACCGCCTTTGTCTGGCAAAAAACAGAGGCCAATGAAAAATCACAGGCTGACGCTCTGTATGTTTCTCCCGCGGGAAACGATCAAAATGACGGAACGAAAGAAAAGCCGTTCCGCACATTGAAGCATGCGGCGGAAAAGGCGGAGGCCGGAACAACAGTATTGATTCGGGAAGGAACGTACGACGAAACATTTGAAGTAAAGCACAGCGGGACGGCGAAAAAGCCGATTACATTTCAGAACTATCAGAATGAGCATGTCACCATCAGCGGCAAATCTGCACCTAAAAGCGATTCTGAAACACCGTTAATTCAAATCAGCAATAAACAGTACATTACCATTCACGGCATTACGCTTGAAAACCTATCCGTCTCATCAGAAGATGCGACAGCCATGGGCATCTATGTCACCGGATCAAGCAGTCATATCGCCATTGACGGCAACCATATCCGGAACATTAAAACAACGGCTGATGAGGGAAATGCACACGGCATCGCGTTTTACGGCTCGGGCGCCATGAAGGATGTCAGCATCACAAATAACACGGTTGAAAAACTGACGCTCGGCGCAAGCGAAGCGGTCGTGCTGAACGGGAATGTTGACGGTTTTAAGATCGCCGGCAATACCATCCGGAACAACAACAATATCGGGATTGACGTGATCGGCTACGAAGGAACTTCCAAGCAAAATGACTATGCGCGAAACGGCGTCATTGAAAACAATACGGTGAGCCATAACTCTTCTTACGGAAACCCCGCCTACGGCAATGAATACTCTGCGGGCGGTATATACGTTGACGGCGCAGAACATGTGGACATTAAGAAGAACACCGTTTACAACAATGACCTCGGCATTGAAGCCACTTCCGAGCATAAAGGGAAGTACGCACAAGATATACGGATTACGGATAACAAAGTGTACAACAATGCTTACACGGGTATTTCAATCGGGGGATATGACACAAAACGAGGCGGCACAATCAATTCCGTGATCGCTCACAATATTATGTACCGAAATGACACGAAGGACCTTGACGGCGGCCAGCTGCTGCTCCAGTACGATACAAAAGGGAACACCATCGAAAAGAACATCATGACGGCAAGCGGTTCACGAATTTTTATCGCAAATGATTATACGAAAAACGAAGGCAATACCGTTAATCATAACGTCTATCACAAAGAAACGGGAAAAGACGGCATTTGGAATTGGAAGAACAAAGAATATGATTCATTCGCAGCTTACAAAAAAGGAACGGCAAATGATCCGAATTCCATATATGCCGATCCGATGTACCGTGACGAATCGTCTTATGACTTTACATTAAAGCCGGGATCACCGGCCCTGCCCGTCATTCAATAACGGAACCATCAAAAAAAGCCAGTCTGACAAAGACTGGCTTTTGCATTTATACACGAAGGAATTTCCGGATGGAAGTCAGGCTTCCCCATACTCCGATAACCGCGCCGATCAGAATGAGCACAAGTGATACTTGGAACACAAACGGACTGTACGGCAGGAGTGAAACAAATGAGCCCTGAACTTTCGGAGCCACCCAAGCGACCATTGACTGGTACGTGCTCAGCACGAGAGCGATCGGTATGACAGAACCAAATACCCCAAGCAGCAGCCCTTCAAGGAAAAACGGCCAGCGGATAAACCAGTTTGTCGCGCCGACAAGCTTCATGATTTCAATCTCTTTTCTTCTGGCGAAAATCGTGATTTTAATTGTATTTGAAATTAAGAACATTGCCGTGAACAGAAGGCCGATGATTAACGCGATCCCGATGTTGCGTGACACTCCGACGACCTTAAACAGACGGCTGACTTCTTCTTTCCCGTATGTCACTTTATATACATGATCCAGCTTCTCAATTTTTTTCGCGACTTTCGGCGTATCATGCGGATCTGTCGTTTTGACAATAAACGCGTTGTTCAGCGGGTTTTCCTGATCTTGCATTTTCATGGCCTTTCCGCTGTCGCCGAAGCTTTTGACCAATTGATCAAGCTCTTTATCTTTAGATGAAAATTCTACGCTTTGGATTCCCGAGATGTCTTTAATCTCATTCTGCAGCGTATCCTGCGTTTTCTTATTTGACGTCAGATCGATTAATACTTTAATTTCAACTTCTTTTTCAGCATTTTTAGCCATGTTGTTTAAATTCAGCATAATGACTAAAAACACGCCGACCAAAATCAATGTAACGGTAACAGCGCTGATGGATGCAAATGTCATCCATGTGTTTCTTCCGAGAGATTTAAAACTCTCACGCAAATGGCGCCCGAGAATTTTAATCATAAGAACCATACTCCCCTCTTGACTCATCACGCACAATAATTCCGTCTTCGATCGCGATGACCCGTTTCTTCATGGTGTTTACTATTTCTTTATTGTGTGTCGCCATCACGACGGTCGTTCCGCGGTTGTTAATCTCTTCCAGCGTCTTCATGACTTCCCATGATGTTACCGGATCAAGGTTGCCCGTCGGTTCGTCAGCTATAACGACGTCAGGATTGTTGACGATGGATCTTGCGATGGAAACACGCTGCTGTTCTCCTCCGGAAAGCTGGTCGGGAAACTGCCGCGCTTTATGCTTCAGCTGCACAAGATCGAGCACTTCGAGCACGCGTTTTTTAATGACTGACTGCTGCTCTCCGATAACCTCAAGCGCAAACGCCACGTTTTCAAATACCGTCAATTTCGGAAGAAGTTTAAAATCCTGGAAAACAACACCTATTTTACGCCGCACGAAAGGAATCTCTTTTTCTTTCACAGCCGCGAGATCTTTATGATTAATCAATATTTGCCCTTTTGTCGGTTTTTCTTCTCTGTAAATCATTTTAATAAAAGTAGATTTACCGGCTCCGCTCGGTCCTACGACATATACAAATTCTCCGGGATGAATCATGACTGACAGCCCGTTAATCGCTTTTACACCGTTCGGATAGGATTTATATACTTCTTTCATCTCTATCATGAAATCACCTAATCTTTTATTTATGTCTTGCAGCCATAGAGTTCGCAAAAATACTGCGGTTTATGGCCGATCTACCAGGAAACAGATGAAAAATCTGAAAGTTCCTTTTCCTCAGTACACTTCATTATACGTCAAATTTAGACATATTACTATTACAGTTTCTTTTCATTCCCAGGCCGTGAAAAAACCTTGCCCCTATAACAGGCAAGGTTTTTCTGTTATTTTTTCTGTGACAGCCATTTTGCGATCTTCGCGGCTTCCTCATCATTTACAAGATGGCTCGGCATATTGCCGCGTCCGTTTTTAATGATGCTTTCAATTTTAGCTTCATCATACTTCCCGCCGACTTCCTGTAAATTCGGACCTCCGCCGCCTTCTAAATCTTTACCGTGACAGCCGATACAGCTTTGCTGATAAAGCTCTTCGCCCGCTGACGCAGATGCTTTCGATCCGCCTGAGCTGCCAGAGCTTTCTTTTTTCGATTCATTGGCTCCGCCGCATGCCGCCAGCAGGACGGACATGGTCAGAACCAGCGCCAGCAGCGCCCATTTTGATTTCATATGTAAGATGCACCCCTTCGCTATTATAACCCTGTTTATGCGCGTTTGAAACCCTCGCCGAGCACCTCACTTGCGTCTGCGACAATGACAAAGGCTGACTCATCAATTTGTTTGACGATTTGTTTCAGTTTTGTGAATTCGGTCTGGCCGACGACACACATTAAGATCGGCCGGTCATGTTCCGTATACCCGCCAACTGCGGAAATCTTCGTCACACCCCTGTCAATTTCCGTAAACACAGCCGACCTGACGGCTTCTTCATGCTGCGTTATAATTAAAGCCATTTTGGAGCGGTTGAACCCGACCTGCACGACATCAATCGTTTTGCTTGACATAAATACCCCAAGCATCGCATACAGTCCCTGTTCCACTCCGAAAACGAGCATCGCGCTCAGCACAATTAATCCGTCCATGATGGCAAGGCACGTTCCCAGTGAAAGCCCCGTGTATTTGTGGATGATCTGCGCCGCCAGTGCCGTTCCCCCCGTGGAGCCTTTGCCGAGATACACGATGCCGATCCCCGTGCCGATCCCGACGCCTCCGAAAATCGCCGCCAGCAGTTCATGGGTCGTCGCGGCAGGCAGGTCTCTTGTTAAAAAGACGGCAAGCGGCAGAACGATGGAACCGACAAGTGTCTTCATTCCGAATTTCCCGCCGAGAATGATCACTCCGGCGATAAACAAGGGGATGTTAATGATCCACTGCACGTAAGCCGGCTCAAAACCAAACGTCTCCAAAATGGTGCTGATTCCGCTTACTCCGCCCGCCGCTATACGGTTCGGCAGCAAAAATACGTTAAAAACGACCCCTGTAATCGCCGCGCCGATCATGATATATATGTAATCTTTGATCAGCCGGAGCGGCTTATTGTGATTCACATCCATGCAAAATCCTCCGTTCTCCGATTTTCTCTCGATAGCATTTTAAGTCTTCCCGGCTTAGAAGTAAATAACAGCCAAATACCGTATTAATTTGCTAAAGCGCTATTGTGAAAAATGGAAAAAGAGAACGGATAAAAAAACACACCATGCCAAAGGCAGGTGTGTTCCCGGATTAAGACAGTTTAGAGCGTAAGTAGGCATCAATGAAGATATCAATATCTCCGTCCATAACCGCCTGTACGTTCCCCATTTCCGTATTGGTCCGGTGGTCTTTCACCATGGAGTACGGATGGAATACGTAAGAGCGGATTTGGCTGCCCCAGCCGATTTCTTTCTGTTCGCCGCGGATTTCGTCAAGCTCCGCCTGCTGTTCTTCAATTCTGCGCTGATACAGCTTCGCTTTGAGCATTTTCATCGCTCTGTCGCGGTTTTTGATTTGTGAACGTTCCGTCTGGCACGTGACGACTACATTTGTCGGCAGGTGGGTGATCCGAACGGCTGAATCAGTCGTGTTGACGTGCTGTCCGCCGGCACCGCTCGCCCGGTACGTATCAACTTTAATATCTTCGGTACGAATATCAATGTCGATTTCTTCATTGAATTCAGGCATGACTTCACATGACACGAATGACGTGTGGCGGCGGCCTGATGAATCAAATGGAGAAATCCGCACGAGACGGTGTACGCCTTTTTCCGCTTTTAAATAGCCGTATGCATTGTGGCCTTTAATGAGCAGTGTGACCGACTTAATTCCGGCTTCATCACCTGGCAGATAATCAAGCGTTTCAACTTTGAATCCGCGTCTTTCCGCCCAGCGGGTATACATTCTGAGCAGCATGGAACCCCAGTCTTGGGATTCTGTACCGCCGGCACCCGGGTGAAGTTCTAAAATCGCGTTATTTTTGTCATATGGTTCACTGAGCAGCAGCTGAAGCTCAAATTCATTCAATTCCTTCGTTAATGACTTCAGCTCTTTCTCAAGCTCCTGCTGAAGATCCGTATCAGGTTCTTCTTTTAAAAGATCATGTGTCATTTGGAGCTCTTCATGAGACTCGCTCAGCTGATGGTAGGAGTTCACGTAGTCTTTCAGACCGTTCGCTTCGTTGATGACGGTTTGGGCCTTCTGCTGGTCATTCCAGAATTCCGGTTCCGCCATCTTTTCATCTAATTCTGCAATGCGGGCTTCCTTTGATTCGAGGTCAAAGAGACCCCCTGAAGTCCGCTAAACGAGAAGCCATATTTTCGAGCTCTGCCCTGATTTCTGATAATTCCATTCCATTCACCTCATTAAAAGATCCGGGGCGCCATAAGACGCAGACCCGGTCATGTTCGATGCATACAGTCGTGACTATTCTGTCCGGCCGCAGCAATTTTTATATTTTTTTCCGCTTCCGCAATGGCAAGGCGCGTTGCGTCCGATATCTACGACTTTGCGCACCGGCGCTTTTTTCGCTTGTTTGGCCTCATCGCCGTCCTGCGGCTGGTGAGCCGTCGTTTGGCCCTGAACAACTTCTTCGCGTTCCAGATTGCTTTCAATCTCGGCCTTCATGACGAATTTCGCCACCTCGTCCTCAATGGACTCAATCATGTGCTCAAACATAGCGAAACCTTCCATTTGATATTCACGCAGCGGATTTGTCTGCGCATAGGCGCGAAGGTGAATCCCTTGACGCAGCTGATCCATCGCATCAATATGATCCATCCATTTTGAATCGACGGCACGCAATACGATGACTTTTTCGAATTCACGCATCTGCTCGGTGCCGAAATTCTCTTCTTTTTCATTATATTTTGTCATGATACGATCCATGATCATCTCATGCATTTCATCCGGTTCTTTTCCGAAGATATCGCTCTTTTCAAGCGCGCCTTCATCAAGATACGTTGTATTCACAAGCTCCACGAGGCCGTCAAGATTCCATTCTTCCGGAAGCTCCTCTTTCGGCGTATAAGCGGCAATTGCACGCTCCAGTGAAGACTTGATCATGCCTTCCACAATGTCACGCAGGTTTTCAGAGTCAATGACTTCAAAACGCTGCTTGTAAATGACTTCGCGCTGCTGACGGAGCACGTCGTCATATTGGAGAAGCTGTTTACGTGAATCGAAGTTGTTTCCTTCGACACGTTTTTGAGACGATTCCACGGCGCGTGACACCATTTTGCTCTGAATCGGCGTGGAGTCATCCATACCGAACCGGTCAAGCATCGCCATCGTCCGTTCAGCTCCGAAACGGCGCATCAATTCATCTTCCATTGAAAGATAAAATTGTGTGATACCCGGGTCTCCCTGACGCCCTGAACGTCCGCGGAGCTGGTTGTCAATCCGGCGGGATTCGTGGCGTTCCGTACCGACGACTGCAAGGCCGCCAAGCTCTTTTACGCCTTCACCGAGTTTAATGTCGGTTCCGCGTCCTGCCATGTTGGTCGCAATTGTGACAGCGCCTTTTTGTCCCGCTTCTTCAATGATCTGAGCTTCACGCTCATGGTTTTTCGCGTTCAGCACCTGATGCGGAATTCCTTTATTCTTCAGAAGTTTAGAAATCAATTCAGATGTTTCAACGGCAACCGTACCAACAAGAACGGGCTGTCCGGTCATGTAGCGCTGGGCGACATCCTCCGCCACCGCCTTGAATTTCCCTTCCATTGAGCGGTAGATCAAATCCGGACGGTCTTCACGGATGACCGGCTGGTTGGTCGGAATGGACACAACCTGCATGTTATAAATATTGCGGAATTCTTCCTCTTCCGTTTTTGCGGTACCGGTCATGCCGGCAAGCTTTTCGTACATACGGAAATAGTTTTGGAACGTAATCGTCGCCAGAGTCATGCTTTCATTTTGAATCTCCAGGCCTTCTTTCGCTTCAATCGCCTGGTGAAGGCCTTCGCTGTAGCGGCGTCCTTTCATCAGACGGCCGGTGAAGGAATCGACGATGACGACCTGGCCGTCCTCAACAACATAATCCACGTCTTTCTGCATCGCCGCATGGGCTTTTAAAGCCTGATTGATATGGTGGTTCAACGCCACGTTTTTGACATCAAACAGGTTGTCGATGCCGAACGTTTTTTCAGCCTTCGTCATTCCTTCTTCCGTCAGCTGAACGCCCTTAGTTTTGACGTCATACGTATAATCCTGATCTTGCTTGAGTGTGCGGACAAACGCATTTGCCTGCACGTACAGTTTTGTGGACTTCTGAGCTTGTCCGGAAATAATCAATGGCGTTCTCGCTTCATCGACTAAAATGGAATCGACTTCATCAATAACGGCAAAATGAAGCGGGCGCTGCACCATTTGTTCTTTATAAAGCACCATGTTGTCACGCAAATAATCAAAGCCGAGTTCATTATTCGTTGAATATGTGATATCGGCCGCGTAAGCTTCGCGTTTTTCGTCTTTTGACAACGAATTCAGGTTCAGGCCGACTGTAAGCCCGAGAAACTCGAAAATTTCTCCCATTTGCTGGGCATCACGGCTTGCCAGATATTCGTTGACCGTTACGACGTGAACGCCTTTTCCCGTCAACGCGTTTAAATATACCGGAAGGGTGGACGTCAGCGTTTTCCCTTCCCCTGTTTTCATTTCTGCGATATTCCCCTCATGAAGGGCAAGGCCCCCCATCAGCTGTACTTTAAACGGGAACATGCCGGTTACGCGGCGTGAAGCTTCACGAACGACGGCAAACGCTTCGACAAGAAGGTCATCCGTCGTTTCTCCTTTTTCAAGCCGCTCTTTAAATTCTGCCGTTTTTTGTTTAAGCGCATCGTCAGAGAGATTTTCATAATCTCCTTTTACAGCATCAATGTCATTCGCTATTTTTTCGTATTTGTTCAGCGCACGTTTGGTCGGATCAAACATTTTATTTAAAATCCCAAGCATCTATAACGCTCCTCTATGTTCACATGCAGATTTCGCATGGAATAAATGATAATTTTCTGTCCATGTATACCTCTCATTATCATAACATACCTTTGGTTATTTCCAAAGAATTTGCAGATAAAGTATAGAGAAAAACCTTCCGCGCGTTCACGGAAGGCTGGATGGTTTATTCAGTCGGTTCAATTAATCCGTATTTGCCGTCATTTCGGCGGTAAACGACATTTGTGAGATTCGTTTCCGCGTTGGTGAATACGAAGAAATTATGTCCGAGCATATTCATTTGGAGAATCGCTTCTTCATTATCCATCGGTTTTAAATTAAAACGTTTCTGACGGACAATTTCCGGGCTGTCATCTTCAATTTCGTCCTGAACCGCTACGTTTGTATCAGCTGCGCTTCCGTTCTCGAAGTAATGTTTCGGAAGACCCTGCTCGCGGAATTTTCGGTTGACTTTTGTTTTATGCTTTCGGATTTGACGTTCCAGCTTGTTTGTTGCGAGATCAATTGCATTGTACATATCCTCGTTATGCACTTCGGATCGAAGCGCCAGATCAGTCATCGGAATGGTGACTTCAACTTTGGATTCCTTATCATTATAGAATTTTAAGTTGACGTTCACATCGGCATTGACGCTCTGCTCGAAATATCGTTCCAGCTTGCCGATTTTTCTTTCCACATGATCCTTTAACGCAGGTGTAACCTCAATGTTTTCTCCTCTGATATTGTAGTTCATCAAAGAACGCCTCCCTTTATCTAAGGATATGTAACTATTTCTCTTTTTCCCCTTCTGATCCCTGCTGAAACGTTAAAATAATGTGTAAATTCGGTGAACGATGACGAATGGTGTCGGCCTTTATCCGCTGCTTCCGGCAGGATTATCAGTATATGCAGAAGACGCAGGCAAAAGACCTGCCGCTTGCAGCAGGTCTAGTGAAGAACATACGGTTTGATGCAGTCGTGCGTCTGCTCCATCCACACCTTATAATGCGGCAGAAAGATGGTTTTTAAAAACTCCTGAAATGGAGCGGACGGGAAATCATAATCATTTAACATGCTGAAATCCTGAAAAATCTCGTCAAATGACCGAATCGCCGTCTCCACGCATCGGCACTCAACGATAGACAAGAGAAGCGCATGAGAGGAATCGAGATGAAAAAAAGCCTGAATCAAATCGTTGTAAATCCGTTCGCCCTCCGTCTTGAAAAAATCATCCTGCGTATCCAATAGGTAGCAAAGCCCCTCATCAATGGTAAAAAGAAGCTGGTAGTATGCTGACACCAAATGGTAATCGTTCAAACTTCTCAAAACACTCACCTATTTGCGTTTGTCGTAATAACGGCCGTCACTTGTCGTTTGATGATACGGATTAAAATACGTATTATGGTACACCCGTTTTTTCTTGAGTGTTTTTATTTCATTTCGGATGCCATCCTGGATCCGTTTCACTTCCCCGGTAATCAAGCGGTCCATCGCGGCCACCTGCTGAAGCAGCGTTTTTTCTTCTTCGGAAAAAGGCGGCTTTATGCCTGCAAGCATCTCCTCCCTTTTCTCCGTAAATGCCGTAAAGCTGCTGATGAGGCCGTCGCTTTCCGGGGCATCCTTCAGTGCGGTGTACATGTTCTTCGTTTCGTTATACAAAGAAAGGACATTGCTGTTCATCAGGCAAGGCCGCCCGCGCCATGGCTGTTTTTCCGTTCGCTCTGCATGGCCTGTTTCCACGTATCGCGGAATTCAGTAACTAGCTTTTCCGCTTCATCTAAAAATTCTCCGTTATTCTGCACGTTCGCGTCGATCAGCCGGCGGCGGATGTAATCATAAATGGATGACATCTGCTCGGAAATCTCAATCTCCCGGTTTAACGTGATGCTGAGCTCTTGAATGATGTTTTGCGCCTTTACGATATTTTCATTTTTGGCTTCAAGGTTGTTTTGCTTCATCGCCTGCCTTGCCAGCTTAATGAATCGCAGGCAGCCGTTATAAAGCATAAGGGTCAGCTCTTCCGGAGCGGCTGTAAAGACGGATGTCTGCTGATAAGCAGCAAAAGGATTATTTAATGCCATTTTTATAAAACCTCCAAGGTTATGATGTTGAAGATCCTAACATTGACGTGAGATATGAAGATTGGCTGTTCAATTTCTCCAATGCCGTATCCAATGCGCTGAACTTTTTATAATATCTCGTCTCGATGTCATCCAGCTTCGTTTTCATATTGGAAATATTTGTTTCTATTTCATCCAGGCTTTTTCCGATGGCAAAGCTGGTTGATACCGAGCTTTCCGTACCCGCCTGTTTTGAGATTTGAATCTGCATTTTATTTAATGTGTCTTTTAATCTCCGGGCAATCCCCTGTTCCTCCGGGTTTTTGGTTTTCGCTGTATCAGGGCTGTCTGCATTAAACAGTTTAGCCACGAGAGCAGGATTCTCGGTAATTTTCTGTTTCAGTTTCGCTTCGTCTTTAATGACAAGCTTTCCTTGATCCGTATAACTATCAGACGTCTCAATTCCGAAATCGGCAAGCTGATATTTTTTTCCGTCAATCGTAACCGTTGAGTACAGATCAAGCCGCATCTCCGCCAAACCGTTCTGCAGCGTGCTGTCGCTCCGTAATAAACCGCTTTTGGCTTTTGCCTCCCACTGCTCAATCTGCTTATCGGTCATCGCTTCTCTTTGTTCATCGGTTAGCGGCTTATAATCGCGGTATTTTGATTCTGTCACCTTCTCGTTTGCGCTTTTAATTAACGTATTGTATTTATCAACGAAATCTTTAATGTTGTTAAAAATGCCGTCCGTATCAGTCGTGCTGTTAATCGTAACCGTTTTATTGCTGTCCGTCACGCTGTTCAGCGTGTATTTGATGCCGTTGATCGTAAAGTTATTTGACGTTTTTGTCATTTCAAGCCCGTTGAACGTAAACTTCGCGTTTTTCCCTTCGGCATTGGCCGTCAGTTCATTTGTTGCATCATCAACGGCAAAACCGAGCTGATCTTTCAGAAAGCTTTTGGTCGCGTCATCACCTGCTGAAAGGGTAAACCCTTCGCCCGTTTTATTGGAAGTGAACGCAATCGTGTCCACATAATCCGATCCGTTGGAGATTTTCTCTTTTAAAGCCGTCACCCCGAGGCCTGAGCTGTTCAGTTTGGTGACCACATCATCAATCGTATCGGTTGCGGCGATCGTGACGTTTACCTCAGTCGGCTTCGTTTCACCCGGATTTGTGACATTGAATTTCAATGTCTGGCTTTGACCCGAAGTGAAATTGATGGCCCCTGAGGATTTATATGTCGTCGGCGTGGCCAGCTGCTGAACAGACATGCTTGTTGAAATATTTTGCTCAGCACTGACGGCCGCCGCGCTGACACTGGCATCCGAACTTGTTACTGTTTTTTTATTCCAGTTTGTGGACATCAGCATATTATTAAATGTAGTGGAATACATGTCGGCAATCTGGGTATTCATTTCCCGATAAGCATCGCGCTTCCATTCAAGCGTCTGCTTTTGCTGGTTTAATTTATTAAGCGGCTGCTTTTCAGCATCCATCATTTTTTTCACCAGAGAATCTACATCAAGACCGGAATTAAGGCCTGTGATTCTTGTGACCATATGTACCCTCTCCTTTTCGGCGTTTAGTCGTAGACGGCTCTATGACAACAGTGAGTTTCCGACTGTTTATCATATCACAGCTCCATAAATGTATGATCTTATTCTTATATCGGTCAGATTAAAAGGTTTTCAATAATTTAACTGCAAATTATAACGTTTCATTTTGTCAATAGGGTTCTTTGGCATGATGAGGGGGAAAAGCTGCAGAAATAAAAAAAGACCCTGGAGAACCAGGATCTTTCCGTCATTAACCTTTAAGCAATTGAAGAACTTGCTGAGGCTGTTGGTTAGCTTGCGCAAGCATTGCTTGAGAAGCCTGAGTAAGGATGTTGTTTTTCGTGTACTCCATCATCTCAGAAGCCATGTCTACGTCACGGATACGTGATTCAGCAGAAGTCAGGTTCTCAGAAGAAGTACCAAGGTTGTTGATTGTGTGCTCTAAACGGTTTTGAACCGCACCAAGTTTAGCGCGCTCGCTAGATACTGTGTCGATAGCTGTTTTGATTGTTGTAAGAGCTGAAGACGCAGCTTTAGCTGAAGAAGAGATGTCGATACCTTTTGTTACTTTAGAATCTGCAGCTAATTTTTCAGATGCAATGACTTTACCGTCAGTATCATAATAACCAGCCGGTTTGTTTGTAGCATCGTCTGCATCCGCCCAAGTAGCAGTACTTCCGTCAGTTGCTGTAAGTGTATTTTGATCACCAGATACAGTATAAGTCGTACCAACTTTCAGGCTTTCAGAGTCCATTTTATTGATAGACAGGCTCATTGTTTGGCCTTCGTTAGCTCCGATTTGGAACGTAAGGTTTTGCGCAGTTCCGTCAAGAAGTTTTTTCGTGTTGAACTCAGTGTCAGTAGAGATTCTTGTTACTTCAGACGCTAATTGGTCCATCTCTTTTTGAAGCTCAGAACGGTCTGAATCTGTGTTTGTATCGTTCGCCGCTTGTGTAGCAAGCTCGCTCATACGCTGAAGAATGCTGTGAGTTTCGTTCAATGCACCCTCAGATGTTTGGATAAGAGAGATTCCGTCTTGAGCGTTTTTAGACGCCATGTCTAAACCGCGGATTTGAGAACGCATTTTTTCAGAGATCGCAAGACCCGCAGCGTCATCACCAGCGCGGTTGATGCGAAGACCTGAAGATAATTTTTCCATGTTTTTTGCAGCAGAGTTTGAACCTGCATTCAGCTGACGGCTAGTGTTAAGAGCCGCGATATTGTGGTTGATTCTCATTTTGTATTTCCTCCCTGAATTGTTTTTCGCACGTCCTTGTGCATTTGCGCAGCATCATTTTTGAAGAAAATTTTTCCTCTCATTGGCTACACTATATATATCGGACGGCCGCTTCTATTGTTTATATTGAAAATAAAAAAATCCTCACTTTTTTTGTGAGGATAAATTAAGTAATAAATCAGTATTAAAAGATACGGCTCTGTTATTCTCTTCCAGGATGGACAAGTATATTTCTTTCCGATGAATATCCACGTGCTGCGGCGCTTCAATTCCCAGCTTCACTTGCTCTCCTTCGATGGCAATCACCTTGATTTCAATATCCGGCCCGATCTGAATGGACTCATTCACTTTTCTCGAGAGAACTAGCATGATCCTCCTCCTATCAAATGTTTTGTTTCATAGGAAGCATCATGTAAAATGATTTGTTTCGCCTTCATTTCCTTTTTATTGACGATAATCGGCGCTTTTAAATTGGCGGTCGTGTTTTCAAAAGGCTCTTCCAGCGTTAAAATCGCCATCACTTCGACGTCCTCTATATCTTCAATGTGCAAAAGCTCCAGCGTCGATTGGTCAATGTCAAATTCGTATCCTTTAAAGAAAATAAACGGACTGGCGACAATAAAGGCGATATGCTCCTGTTTGACAGACTGCAGCGCCAAAAACGGTGAATCTTCCGACAAAGGAAGAACAACAAATTGAGTCTCGTCATTAAATCCCGGCAGCCCGTTTTCAAATGAGATAATCTGCCCTTCGTCTATTCTGATTTCTCCGTGATATTTTGTTTTAATAATCATGCTTCACAATCCTTTACCACTTTCATCTTTTATTCTGTATTACCGTCGTCAACCGAAATCGTCACTTTAGGGTCTTGCCTCATATCAATCTGAACTCTCCCCGGTGTGTAATTCCATACCGGTTTATGGGCGGTGGCTTCAATTGAAGGTTTGCGGGCTTCAATATCAACCGTAAGCTTTGAAGGAATGCAGTCAATGTCAACGAGAAACTGCGCAGGCAGAAAGTCGCTGAATTCGCCGAATGGATCAGGCGGGCTGACATCCGCTGCCTGCCGGGCCATCACATTGCCGGTTTTCTTTTCGATAGCCGCCATTTCCTTCCCTTCTCTGACTGTTTTCGCAATAAACTCACTGCATGCTTGCGCACCTTTCTGGGCGGCTTCAGCGTTCAGCTTCTCAAATGATTTCAGATTTAAGTTCTCCCACGCCCTCGTCTGATCAATCGTCAGTTTGGCCGGCGTGCTTTCAATGTTCAGCTCTGCCGGCGGCTGCTCGATTTCCAGGTCAGCGGGCGGCTGTTCCATCTCGATTTCTTCCTTCTGAAAGGTTATACCGATTTTAGCAGGCACACTGTCAATAATCAATCTCGGCATCTGCATAGAGACCCCTCCTCTTTAGAGTGTTCTAGTAAAAAAAGCGATCTCCCTGTTGTGAGTCGCTTTTTTTATATATAGAAGACGTTCATCTATTATTTCAGGAAGTCGATCAGTGACGGCTGAATGATATTCGCATTTACTGACAGCGCAGCTTTATGAACCGTCTGCTGAGATAAATAATCAACAATCACATCTTCCATTTCCACATCTTCATTATCTGACAATACTTTTTCAGCGGTAGCAGCTTGAGATTCCAACCTTGTCTTAATGAGTTCCAAACGGTTTGTTCGGGCGCCGATATTGGATTTTTCAGCATTCATTTTGTCAGTAAAACCGTCGATGTCTGACAGAATTTGATTTGAATCTGCTTCAGAAAGCGTACCTTTGCTTAAAGAAGCTTCTAATGAGTTGAGAAATTCAAATACATTATCTCCATTTTGAGCGACGCCTCCGAAAGCTGAATTCGGGTCAGAATTCACTTTCAGCACTGCCCCGTTCGAAATGTTGATGTTAACATCCGAAGCACTCTTGTAATTTTCATAGTTGTACGTATACGTGCCGTCGGCATTTTCAGTGATCGGCGGGACATCTGAATTTGTTCCGTTAAACAGGTAACGCCCGTTCACTTGAGTATTCGCGACAGAAACGAGCTGCTTTTTCAGCTGGCCGATTTCTGTACCGATTGCTTTTAATTCCGTTTCACCGTTCGAATCACTTTTTGCCTTAATCATCAAGTCCCGGATTTTCCCCATAATATCCGTTTCCGAGTTTACGCTGGATTCCGAGTTTTCCAGCCATGTGAAACCTTGCGAAACATTCCGCTGATACTGGTTGACCTGCGCAAGCTGAGTACGGTACTGCATTCCCTTCATTGCGACGACCGGATCATCAGAAGCTTTGGTGATTTTTTTCCCCGTAGACACTTGCTGCTGAAGCCGATCGAGCTTGTCATAACTTGAGCCGATAAATCGAAGAGAATTTTTTGCGATCATCCCTTGAGTTACTCTCATTTACTTATCTCCTTATCTTCCTCCGGTGCCCATACCGTTAATAATTTTATCGTATATTTGATCCTGCATCGTTATGATTCGCGCAGCGGCATTATAAGCGTGCTGAAACTGAATCATATTTGTCATTTCTTCATCTAATGACACGGCGCTGACTGATTGTCTCCGCTGATCGGCCGAAAGGGTGTTGCTTTCAGAGTTGTTCATAAGATTGGCCGCTTTTTGTGAATTAACGCCCAGCTTGCCGATAAGGGATTCATAAAAGTCATTAATTGTAGTGGTTTCACCGTTAATTGTCAGCTTGCTGTTCTGCACGGCTGCCAGGTTTGTCGCGTTTGTGCCGTCGCTTTTTTCTCCGTTTAACGACGCTGCGATATTGTCTGTAGACGCAAGGACTTTGTCACTGACTTTTATTTTGGCTGCCGCCCCTTTTACCGGCACCGCTTCATCACCGCTGAAATCAAAAAATGCTGCGCCCTGTTCGCCTGTATAGGTCTTTCCTTTTTCGTGAACTGCATTAAACGCGTCAGCAAAGGAGAGCGCCATATTATCAAGAGCAGTCATCATTTCAGGATAAAGGCCCTTTTCTTCTCCATTTGACATATAGCCGTATGACTCAATAAGACCTAAAAGTGAGCCTTTGCCGGTAAATGCATCCGCATTAACCGCATTGCTGCCGACGGATACGCTTGACACAAGACCGCTGTCCTGGTCGTAGTTGATTTTCATTTCTGAAACGGTTTTTGTATTACCATCAAGCAGTGTTCCGAGAGAATTGTTGTTTCCGTTCAGCAATTCCACGTTGACCGTGCCCTCAGCAGTCGCCAAGGCATGTCCGCCCGACTTATTATATGAAACTTTTATATTTGCCATAGAAGATAGTTGGTCAATCAATCTGTCTCTTTGGTCATATAAATCATTAGGAAGCATACCGCTCGGCTCAACTGCCGCTATTTGAGTATTAAGGTCATTCAGCTGATTTAAAATTGAATTGGCCTGATCCGCTGTGTTATCCAGGTTCTTTTTAATATCCCCCTGAATGTTAGTCAAAGAGCTTGATATATAGTTAAAACTCTCGACAAGAGATTTCCCCTGCTCCTGCAAGACTGAGCGCGCTCCCGTATTTTCCGGGTTCGTCGCCAGGTCCTGAAGAGCATTCCAAAACGAACTGAGTGATCCGTTTAATCCGTTATCATCAAGCTCTTTCATGACGCCTTCCATTTGCGACAATGAATTGGAACGGGCTGTATAGTAGCCTAATTTTGTATTTTCAGTTCTGTACTGATAGTCTAAAAAACTGTCTCTGACACGCTCCACTGAACCTGCTTTGACCCCGGTTCCGATTTGGCCGGCCGTCAGCTCACTGTTTTTTGATACAGCGGGGTAAGGGCTCGTCGATTGTAATGTGACGCGCTGCCTTGTATATCCTTCTGTATTTGCATTTGCAACGTTATTTGAAACTGTGCTCAATGCAGTCTGCTGCGCACTCAGTGCACGTCTTGCTGTTTCGAGCCCCATAAATGTCGATGGCATTGAAAATCCTCCGTTCTAAGCTTTTGAATCGAATAATGTCAAACGGCTGACAGGCTGGCGCGCCGCTTGCGGCTCTTTATAATTCATATTCTCTTTTTCATCCGGCATGATCATATCGAATGCCCCTGAGATGAATTGCAAAGCCTGAATCGTGAGCTGCTTATTCATCTCATTCACTTCTTTCAGACGGTTAAGAAGCGCAGATAAAGAGTGAAATAATCCTTCAAGCTCCTGTTTTTCACTGCCTGAAGTTCTTGAGATACATGCAGCAATTGTGTTATCTTCATCGCGGCTGAGAAACTGGGAAGTTAACTTGATTCGTTCTTCTTCAGTCTGCCCGATTGCCTGAATATACTTTTGCTCTTTAGTTAATATGTTGGAAAGCTCTTTTGTTTTACCTGCTTTCAGCGCTTCCGTTTTCTCCTCAGACAGCGTGAGCAGATGTTCATGCAGTGCGCAAAGTCGCTTCAGTTGATCGATAATTGGCTTTGCTGACATTGGCTTTCTCCTTTTTATTGCTTTTTATAGAAATTCATTATTTTTTCAGCGATGCTGTTTGAATCTATTTTATATGTTCCGCTCTCTATATCAGCTTTCAGCTGAGCGATTTTTTCCTGACGTGTTTTAGTGACCGCATCTGACGCATTTTGAAGCTCTTTTGCATGAGAAGAAATTTCCACTTTGTCTTTCGGCTTTGCAGCCTCTTTTTGTACGGCTTGCTTTTCGTAATTTTTTTGGTATGGATTAACGGATTGTGTTCCGTACTGATTGATTTTCATTGGATTCCTCTCGCTTTCTGTTCGCAGTCTAATTCTTTTATCGACTGCGTTATCAGTTAGTTTAGGGAATCAGGTGTTTTTGGTATTATAGGCATAGTATGTGTCTTTAGTACCATTTTTCTCTTTGAATTCAGCAGCTGTTTCTTGGTTCATATGATCTAATTGCGACTCGATATCAGTCTGACAGGACTTGCAGAATTTCCCCGTCCTGATCGAATTTCCGCACCTTTCGCAAGGGTATGCCAAATTCGGAAGATGGCTGATTTGAATCCTTTTTTGTTTGATAAACTTGAGGATCAGCTCTTCTTCCACACCTGTTTCCTCAGTAATCTGCTGCATCGTCGACTGTCTGTTGATCTGCTTTCTTAAAAATTTATAGACGGTTTCAAATGCTTTTTCTTCTTCTTTAATACATGCCTGGCATACGGTCTGCAGGTTCGTTTTAAAAAATAGAGCATTGCATTTTGGACAATTTGCCAATTCACCCATCGTTTTAACTCCTATTCCTTCATTTATCTGCCTTATATTTCTATCAATTATATCGGCAGAAAAAATGAATGATTTAGCTCCTGATTAAAGTAAAAGAGGAGGCCGATAACGCTTTGCCTGCTGTCAGCAGAGCTTCGGCAGCTTGATGCAGTGTGGCGCCCGTCGTATAAATATCGTCTATTAAAATGACGTTCATACCTTCGACGGAGTTTTCAGCAGCTGAAAACTTTTTTTCTGCGGAGAGCCTTTCTGTTTTGCTTTTTTTGGATTGTTTTTCATTGTTCAGTCGGATGAGGGGGTAAATGACGGGCATTCCGAGCAAAGAGGCCAGCAGCTCGGATTGATTGAATCCGCGTTCCGCCAGCCGTTCGCCGCTCAGCGGAATAGGGACGAGGGTATGTGTATTTGCCGGGTATGCCGCTTTAAAGCCGGCAGCAAAATCACGTTCAAATGCTTGAATGATTTTCGCATCACCCCGAAATTTAAACCGGGCCAATGCATCCTTCATCGCATCATTATACAAATATACCGAACGGTTCTGCCGCAGCAAAAAACGCTTTTCCGTTTTTGATTCCCGCGACATGCAATCAGCGCATTTTTCATTTGACTCCTGAGACCTTCCGCACAAACAGCATACGGGACCTTCAATTTTTTCGAATTGATTGCTGCATGCGCTGCATACCTCTTGTTCCGGCGCAAGGGAAAATAGAGATCTCCAGGTCAGTGAACTTGAAATTGGTGAATCACACAATAAACAATTCAGAGATTACGCTCCTTCCCGATTTTCACAGAACTCGCTTGGTTTAACTGATACAATCGCGGCTGATTCAGCCAGAATGACAAGCAGCGCCGTATTTTTCTGTTTATCAACCATCTCTGCTTTTGCATAAGCAACTTTCTTTTTATCAGTAACATATGCCGGTTCAGCCCGGTTTAATGAAAGAGCCAGTACATCATTTTTGCATACGCGGCATGTGCATTTCATATGAAGCTGAGGCATATGGCGGTCGAGAAGTTCCCTTAATATGATTTCTTTAGAATTGACAAGCATGTTGACAGCTCCTCATAGGAAAGTATGAGTATACTGTATCACGTTTTCTGAAATTAACTAGTCCAACAATTTACTTTTTTGTGCCAATTTGTTCATATGTTCTATATGTTTTTTTGCTTTTTTCATTCCGTTTGTCATTCCGAAATGAAACATGACGACATCACCGCTGAAATGTTTATAGTGCCTTCCCGTTCTGCCTGCGATCTGCACGAGTGCGCTCTCAGTAAAGATAGGTGCTTCTGCGCCGAGGACACATGTCTGAACTTTAGGTACGGTAACTCCTCTTTCTAAAATCGTAGTTGTTACCAGCAGATCAAGCCGGCCGTCTCTGAACCGTTTCACTTTATCCTTTCTGAATGTGTCTTCCGCATGTACGCCTTCTGCCCTTACATTTAATTTCTGAAAATAATCCGTTGTCTTTTTCAATACGTGTACAGACGGAACGAATAAGAAAACAGGCAGCCGTGATTGAAGTTTTTGACGGACCCAATCCGTTACTGAGTGCGGCAGTTTTCCTTTCTCAAGCTTCTTCTTCCAATTGCCGCACCACAAAAAACGCGGCTCCGGGAGAGGTTTTCGATGATATCTGGCCGGTATGCGGACGCTTTTCAGCAAACCGGCTTCAGCCTTCTTTTTTAATGCGTCTGAAGGAGTTGCCGTTACATAAACAAGGGCGCTGTTGTTCTTTCTGGCTTTATCAACCGCGAATCTTAATGTCTCATCGGCTGAAAAAGGAAATGCATCCACTTCATCTATTATCATGACATCAAAAATATCACGATAGCGCATCAGCTGGTGAGCGGTTGAAATCATTAGCGGAGTTAAACTGCCTTTGTCTTCACTGCCGCCGTACAGAGCTGAAACTTCAACATTCTCAAATGCTTTTTTCAGTCTCGGCAGAAGTTCAAGCACGACATCTGTACGCGGAGTCGCGACACAGACCCGCAATCCGTGATTCAGCGCAAACTCTATACCCGGAAACAGCATCTCTGTTTTCCCTGATCCGCAAACCGCCCACACTAACAGCTCTTGTTTCTCTTTTATCGCTTTTATAAGCGCGCCGGCCGCCTGCTTCTGTCCGTCTGTCAGTGTTCCTTCCCAAGCAAGCTTTACAGGCTCCCAGCTGCTTTCTGAGGTTTGATTCCAAGAATATAATGACGTCAGTTCATCAGCCCTTCCCATGACGACACAGGCACGGCAATAGGTAATATGTCTTTTGGCAGAAGGCGCCCAGAATGCGGCAAAGCAGGATTGATCAGACTGGCCGCATCGGCGGCAGACGTAACGGTTTTTCCTGCGGATGACAGACGGCTCGGCCTTTATATATTCTTTTTCTATAAAAGGATTGATACGCTGATCTGAAAACGGTATCTCAGATCTCAACAAATGCCTGCCGTAAAAGAAATCCCGCACCTCTGAAAATTCTGAAGCATCTTCGGACATCTCTCTGCCTCCTTTCTGCTCAAAGTATGCCTGACGGGAATTTTTTTGTCGAATCCCGAAAATTAAAAAACAAAAAAATCTCCGCTCTTGAAAACGGAGATTTTCACTTAGTTTTTAAAGCACCAGCCGATTCCGATGGCGCCTTCGCCCAAATGCGTTCCGATCACGGCACCGAAATAGCTGTTATAGAATTCGACATGAGGGTATTTACCGCTTAATTCTTGAATAATATCCGCGGCTTCTTCCTCCCTGTTTCCATGAATGACAGCTGCCCGCATCGGGATTCCTTTACTTGCATCCTCGCCAAACAGCTCAAAAATTCTAGAAATCGCTTTTTTGCGTGTCCGAATCTTCTCAAAAGGAACAATTACCTTATTGTCAAAATGAAGAATAGGCTTTACCTTTAACAGACCGCCGATAAATGCCTGAGCACTGCTTAGGCGCCCGCCCCGCTGCAGATGTGATAAATCGTCAACCATAAAATACGCACGGACTGTTTTCTTCATTTCTTCCAGCTCTTTTAAAATCTCTTCCGGAGAGTCAACACCGTCTTTAATAAGCTGTGCCGCTTTTAATGCATAAAAACCTTGCGCCAAACAGCTGATCTCTGAATCAAAAGGATAAACTTCGATATTATCAACCATAGCGTTTGCCGAAGCGGCGCTGTTATAAGTTCCGCTGATTCCGCTGGACAAATGTATGCTTATGACTGCATCATATGTTTTGCCCAGTTCTTCGTACAATGCGATCAATTCACCGAAAGAAGGCTGTGACGTAGTCGGCAGCTCATCATGATTTTTTACTTCTTTATAAAAGCTTCTCCAGTCGAGCTCTGTTTCTTCGCGGAATGTTTTTTCACCGAAAACCACTTGAAGAGGAATCATATGAATATGATGTTCTTCTCTCATCTCTTTCGGAATATATGCTGTACTGTCTGTTACAACTGCAATATTCATCACTTTACCTGCCTTATTAAGTACTTAATAAGTATTTTAATAGATATGAAGCGGTAAAAAAAGACTTGCCTATTATGGCAAGTCTTCTCATACATGACTAACGCATCTCTACCCAGCCGTTTTTAATGGCTACGACAACGGCTTGTGTCCGGTCGTTAACGTTCATTTTCTGCAAAATGTTACTCACGTGGTTTTTCACTGTTTTCTCACTGATAAACAATGATTCACCGATTCCGCGGTTGCTTTTTCCGTCTGCAAGCATTTGCAGCACTTCACATTCCCGTCTCGTTAATATATGTAATGGTCTCCGAATTTCCGGATAAACCTCATGCTGAGGATGAGCGGAAACTCCGCTTGTCGCAAGACGTCGGAATTCGTTGACAAGATTGTGGGTTACTTTCGGGTGAAGGTACGAACCGCCTTCGGCTACCACTTTCACTGCCTCAATTAAAGTATCCGCGTCCATCTCTTTCAGGAGATAGCCTCTTGCGCCTGTTTTTAAAGCATGGGTCACATAGTTTTCATCATCATGGATAGAGAGGATAATCACCTTAGATTCAGGGTACAGCTCAACAAGCTGTTTAGTAGCCTCTACTCCATTTACATTCGGCATATTGATGTCCATTATGACGACATCGGGATGATAATGCTCGACGATACGAGCCGCTTCATCTCCATCGTCACCTTCTGCTACCACTTCAAAGGTAGGTTCAAAATCCAGTATTCTTTTTACACCCTCACGGAATAGTTGATGGTCGTCGATAATAACAATATTTACTTTAGTCACACGCTACGCCTCCTTATCCTATTGTTCTATATACGCCGCTGTTCGGTCAATATGTCTTTTGGCTCTATTTAACAAATTATAGGCCGAGAGATAACGGAACCTTAATCATGATAAATGTCCCAAGACCTATTTTAGAGTCTATCGTTATCGTTCCTTCAAGCAGATCTACTCTTTCTTTCATTCCCAGCAAGCCGAATGACTTGTTTTTCTTTTGTTTAGCTTCCTTAATATCAAAGCCTTTTCCGTTGTCCTTAATGATAAGAACGACAAAATCAGCGGTTATTTCCACTTTTACCGTAATTTCCTCTGATTCTGAATGTTTGAGGGCATTTGTAACGGCTTCCTGAGCGAGACGGAAAAGCGCCACTTCAAATTGCGGGGCAAGCCTTTTGTTCTCCGTGTCTCCGATACACTGAAAATGTATTTTCACCTTTCCGTTGTATTCTTCAGTTGTATAAAGATATTTTCTCAGCGTCGGAATCAGCCCGAGATCGTCCAATGCCATCGGTCTTAAATCATATATAATCCTTCTGACTTCGTAAAGGGCATTCCGCACATTCTGCCGAAGATTTCTGATTTCCTGAAAGCCGTCCTCCGTGCCGCGGTCGCGGAAGATCCGTTCTATCAATTCCGATCTCATCATGACATTTGCCAGCATTTGCGCGGGACCGTCATGAATTTCTCTGGAAACTCTTTTTCTTTCTTCCTCTTGGGCTTCGATAATTCTTAAACCGAAATCTTGTTTAGCCTGCGCATCGGCAAGCAGAAGCCCTACTTGGCGAAGGTCTTGATTCAGGTAATTCAGAACGACGGTTATTTGGCTGACCAATGATTCTGACCGTTCAATGATTTCCTGAAGCCCCAAAAGCCGGCGTTCTAAATCATCTCTGCGCTCCCGCAGCTGTTTTTCACGTTGCTGGATCATCGTCAGTTCCACTTGAAGTTTGTGCGCCTTTTCATAGGCATTGCGAATTTCTTCTTCGCTGAACTTATGGAAATTCCTGCTTACTTCAGACAAGCGGTTTCGTGCATGCCGAGTATGAACTTCAAGTTTGTCTCCCAGTTCAATGACATCGTAGACCTGCTGTTTGATCTGTTTGAGTTCTTCGACCAGCTGTTCATATTGCTGGCGCGACTGCTCTCCGATTTGAAAAACCTCGTCTTTGCTCCCGTCCACGGTTTTCAGCATTTTCATAAGTATAGAATCCAAAACTTTGGAGTCCATCTTCGATTTATTCATCGGTCTCCCTCCGTAACGGTGTTGTTATGTATTTTTATTATAAATGTAATTGAACTGCAATTTATGTCGAATTATAATGAAAGAATGCGTATATTCTAGAAAAAAACATTTTTATATAGTATCTTACTCTTTCATGATACCAAAATATGCGCAAAAATTCTAAAGTCTGTTCGAATTTGTAGAAACAAGTCTTTTAATGCTTGTCAGGAGGGTCCAGCAATCATGCTGCACAGCTATTTAACTGTTAAAGAAACGGGTGAACACGAGATTGTGATTGAAAAATCACGTTTTATCTGCCACCTGAGCCGTGCTGCTTCTGAAGAGGAAGCGCAGGAATTTATACAAAAGATAAAAAAACAGCACTGGAATGCGACTCATAACTGCTCAGCTTATCTGATCGGAGAAACGGATCATATACAAAAGGCGAATGATGACGGAGAACCAAGCGGCACAGCAGGCGTACCCATGCTGGAAGTGCTGAAAAAACGCGGCCTGAAAGATACCTGCGCGGTGGTTACCCGGTATTTCGGCGGAATAAAGCTCGGAGCAGGCGGATTGATTCGTGCATACGGGAAGTCAGTGTCTGAGGGGTTAAATCATATAGGGGTTACGGAGCGGAAGCTGATGCGGATTATGCATACATCGGCGGATTATACGTGGCTCGGCAAGATAGAGAATGAATTGAGGGAGTCAGTTTTTTTACTGAAGGATATCCATTATGCAGATCACGTTGAATTTGAAACGTACGTTGAAGAAAAAGACAAAGACGAGTTTATAAAATGGATGACAGAACTGACGAACGGCAAGAGTAAGAATACAGAGGGAGAACTGACGTATTTAGAAACAGACGTCAGCCCTAAAGGAGACTAATGTAATGGCTGAACGTGTAAGAGTGCGTGTTCGAAAGAAAAAGAAAAGCAAACGAAAGATTATTTTCAAGCGGATTTTGCTGCTGCTTACCCTCGTTTTGTTAGTCGCTGCCGGGTTCGGCGGGTACAAAGTATACAAAACGATCAATGCGGCAGATAATGCATATGATGCCCTTTCCCGCGGAGATAAATCAAAACTGAGGGATGAAGTCATCGATATGAAGAAAAAACCGTTCTCCATTTTGTTTATGGGGATCGAAAATTATGCCACTAGCGGAAAAGGCGGACGATCAGATTCTCTAATTGTCGTTACCCTTGATCCGAGAAATAAAACAATGAAAATGCTGAGTATTCCGCGTGATACGCGGGTGACGCTTGCCGGCGACACAACCGGTAAAAAAACAAAAATCAATTCGGCTTTTGCTAAGGGCGGAGCGGATGAAACCGTGGCGACCGTTGAGGACTTATTAGACATTCCGATTGATAAGTATGTCACTGTGGATTTTAACGGATTTAAGGATGTTATTGATGAAGTCGGAGGAGTCAATGTAAAAGTGCCGTTTGACTTCGACGAGATGAGTGACGTCAGTAAAAAGAAACGGATTTACTTCAAGAAAGGAAACATGCATTTGAACGGTGAGCAGGCTCTGGCTTACGCGCGGATGAGAAAGCAGGATAAGCGCGGAGACTTCGGCCGGAATGACCGTCAAAAGCAAATCCTCAATGCACTGATTGACCAAATGTCGAAGGCTGGAAATATTGCTAAAATCGATAAAATCGCTGAAACAGCGAGCAATAACGTACAAACGAATATCCGAATCACTGAAGGACTCGCTCTTCAGCAGATTTACAGCGGCTTTACCAGCAAAAAGATTGATACACTGTCCATTACAGGATCAGATTTATATTTAGGCGGCGGCGGAACCGCATCTACGGGCGGAACGTATTATTTCCAACCGGACCCGGCCAATCTCGAAAAAGTACGCCAAACCTTGCAGAAACATTTAGATTACCCGTCCGGAAGCGGCACCGCGACCGATTCTGCTTCTGACAGCACCGGAACGGACAGTACGACTGGTTCAAGTTCCGGCGGCACAGGAACAGACGACGGCACGACTGATTCGACTTCCGGCAGCACGGGAACAACTGATTCAACCAGTACTCCAGGTACAAACGGAACGGACAGCACACAGTCTGGCAGCACAAATTCAAGCGGCACAACAGGCTATTAACAGCAAACCCGATCCTTTGAGAAGGATCGGGTTTTTCTATATAATAAGAGAATAGAAGAATCCATAAAAAAGCAGACCATTCGCATGATCTGCTCTTTTTAATTTTTCTTTACCAACCTCTTGTAAAACTTGGTAAATGGTTTAAATTGTTCATTTACTAACCCTGTGACCTCTGCTATGATTTGCATAAATACAATCAATACAAAAATAATAAACAGCGAAAGCCATATGGTCGCGCTTTTCAGCAGGATTGCACTGACGCTGAAAATAAAGCCGATTAAATAAATGATGATGACAGCCGTACGGTGTGAAAGCCCGAAGGCCATCAGCCTGTGGTGTATATGTGACTTATCAGGCGCCGAGATCGGCTGTTTGTTTAAAATCCGCCTGATGACAGCGAATGTCGTATCAAAAATCGGCACGCCCAAAATAATGATCGGAATGATGATACTGAATAAAGTAACGCTTTTATAAAGACCCAATAATGAGAGTACTGAGATGACGTATCCGAGAAAGAGCGATCCGGTATCTCCCATAAATATTTTTGCCGGATGAAAATTATAAAATAAAAATCCGAGTGTGCTTCCTATCACTACGAGAGAAAGTGACAGAATCAGGATTTTGCCTCCGGATAACGCCATTACTGCGATGGTGGACAGTCCGATGACTGACAGGCCCGCAGCGAGTCCGTCCAAACCGTCTATCAGGTTCATCGCGTTCGTGATACCGACGATCCATAACACAGTCAGCGGGTAAGCGACCCATCCCAATTCTAAACGTTCCGTTAAAAACGGCACGGAGAAAAAGTCCATTTTCAGTCCCGTGCTCACAATCATAATGGCCACGGCTAACTGGACGAAAAACTTTACCTTTGCGCTTAATTGGTATTTATCATCAAGGATTCCTAAAATAACAATAATAAACGCGCCCACCGTGATGGCGGTCATCTTCGTTTCATTATATATGCCGGCCGCGAGCACCCCTGCCGCTACGCCGATAAAGATAGCCAATCCGCCCATACGGGGCATTATTTTATCATGTACTTTTCGGTTGCTGGGCTGGTCAACTGCACCTATTTTGATCGCAATTTTTTTCACGATAGGAGTTAGGATTAAAACCGTTAGCAGAGAGACAAAAAACGCAACAACTATGCGAAACATGCGTTCGTCAAGCATAAAGAAGTCTCCTTTGGAATTATATGAAGTCTTTTCTGATATTGAACCGTTCCTTCCATTATAATTCTTACTAGTTATTATAACAAGCATCATCAAAAAGAAACACGCAAATCAAAAAATGCGCTTTCCCTTTTAATGGGATTGCGCATTTTTCAATATACCCGTGCATTCGAGCATTCGGCCGAATAAAACGTTCCAATCCCGTCTCCGGGCCAATTCACGGCGCAACGCCTCATATGATCCGCTCCGTTCCGATGCCAGCAGGGCGTCACAGGCCGCAATGAAATCTGCGGAGTCCCCGCCTTCAACGTATTCATAAACGAAAGGCCTTTTGATCTTTGCCGTAGAAGTAAGGTTGCACCCGACAACAGGTTTCCCGGCGGCTAAAAATTCAAAAAGCTTGAGCGGAAATACCGCGTCATTATAAGGAGAATTTTTATAAGGCATAATGCCGATGTCGACGAGCTGCATATAGGACGGCACTTCATTCGGCGCGGCGGGTCCCGTCCAGATAACATTCGGGCGTTCCAGAAGCGACTTGAAATCCGGGTCATCGTGAGCCGTGTTCGGGCCTACCAATAAAATCGTCCATTCCGGCCGTAAATCTGCGGTTTCCGCCAAAAGCGCGAAATCAAGCTTCGGTTTGATTCCGCCGATAAAACCGAGAACGTTTCCGTTTCTTCCCCGTAAAATGTCTTCATCCGGCTGTTTATTTTCCCGTGAAAACAGGTCATATTCCACTCCGTTTTCAATGGTGAACACTTTCTGGCGCGGATTCTCCAGCTTTTTTCCGACCTCCTGGTGCAGAAAGTCAGATGTGCAGGTAATGGAATCCGCCCGCTGAATGATTCTCATTTCCGCCTGTTTAATGATGTTTCTTCTGACATTTGACAGCACACCGGCACGGCCGCTGATCGGAGCGGCCCACAGATCGCTGCAATCGTAAATCACTTCATCCCAAGGGTAAAGATCTGATAAAAGCGGAAAACCGGGGAAGGTGTACCATAAGCAGCAGCGGGCCCCTTTTCCTTCTTCCTTCAGCACGGCCAGCAACGGTGAAAGCTTATGCCTGTAGCACATATCTGTATACCTGCCGAATCGGAATGCTTTTTGCCGGAAGAGATCCTTTACCGCGAACTGCCGGATTCTCTCGGAAATTTCGGTCATCTGTCCGTCATTTGCCCGCGGAGACGGACATACCCAAATGACGCTTTTCGTTTCTTTTTGCCGGGCGAGAAATTCAGCCAGCCGGTGCCGTCTGTATCTCAGCCGGTCATGACCCCATTCCGCCGCTCCGACGATTACGTGAACAATCGGTTCCACCTTCATCACCCAGCCCCTCTGACGCCTACAGCCTTTTCATGACCGCGTTTTTCGCATATTGCATAAAACACCATGAAGCCTTGATAAAGTGCAGGCGCTCAATTTCTCTATAGACAAACCATGTTTTTTTGGCGGCTTTCCACTTGTTGCTTGAAATCGAATTCTGCACAAGTCTGTATTCTGAAAGACACTCATTCAAACCGTAAGCTGTAAATCCCCTTTTCAGCAGGGAAAGCCAAGTCGCCAAATCCTGCCGCGTTCTGATATCAGGCATTTGAATCTGCCCCGTCTGCTCTCTGTCAATCATGACCGTTAAACATCCGATAATCGTGTTTTTTAAAGCTTCATCATATGACAGGCTTTCAGGCGCTTGAATCGTTTTATCCGTCGGCGTTCCGTCCTGCTCTATGACGCTGTAGCCCGTGAATGAAAAGGCGCAGGACCGCTCTGACATAAACGCCAGCTGTTTCTGAAGCTTTTCCTTCTTCCATCTGTCATCGCTGTCCAAAAATGCGACATAACGCCCCTCGGCATGCTCGAGGGCTGTATTTCTGGCAGCCGCGGCTCCCTTGTTCTCGTCTAAATAAACGACGCGGATCCGCTCATCCTTTTGTTCATATTGCCGTAAAATATCTCTCGTTCCGTCCGTTGAACAATCATCCGCAATGATCATTTCCCAATGGGGATGGCTTTGGTGTAAAACGGATTGAATCGTGTCTTCGATATATTCACTTGCATTATAAGACGGTGTAATGACAGATACGAAAGGTTTCCAGTTTGTCATGGTCACATCTCCATCGCAGATTTTTAAAAGGACTCTCTAAAAAACTCAGGAATGACAATGAACATAAATGCAACCGCAATGCCGATCAAAACACCCAGAACCGCTTTCTTTTTCGGCGGCATGCCTTGTCCCGCCGTTTCACTCACCGGCTCTGAATTGATGACGCCGGCTGATTTCAGATTCAGCTGTGTATTTTTCAATTCGTATAAAAATCTTTCCTTATCCACTTTGGCATCCGCGCTGACGGTTTCTCCTTCAAGTGCATCAATGCTCTGCCGGACCACTTTTGCCCGTTTCTCAAACAGCTCCTGATCATTCTTCAGAAAAGTCTTCATGACGGCCTGAAACACCGATTCGGTCTCCTGCTTGTTTTGATCGCTGTAGCTGACCGTGATCAATGAATCTGATTGTGTTTCGACAGTCAGTTTACTTTTCACGGCCGTCCTTTCTTCGTCTGTTTTGTCAGGCAGAGCCTGTTTTAAAAAAGCATCGCTCGTCAAAAGGAGCGGAATTTCTTTTGTATTGTTATAAAGCGGATGATCATAGTTTCCGGCGGCAATCGCGGCTTCCGATGTGAAACTGCTGCTTCCGGTGATTTTTGACGGCAATAGATAACCCGCCGCCCCCAGCACTACGGGCAGCGCAATGATCCAAATGATATTCTTTTTGATACGCCGGATTATTCTTGTCAACATATCCTTCATCTCGCATCTCCCTGTTTTTCATAGTACGCCGTAACGGCAGGCTCCTTTTGTAAACGTCTCAGAATATTGACCGCCGCAATCACGAGTGAGAGAAATACCCAGTGGAAAAATAAATTTGATACGGAGCTTGGGCTGATGCTGCTTACCAAAAAACCGGCCATTGCTGTGATGAGTCCTTCTGTGATCAGTCTTGACTGATTTTCCGATTTTCTTTCATGGCATTTATAAAGTGTCCAAAAAAGGTACAAATAGACTGTCAGATAGCCAAGCATCGCAAGCACGCCGAAGTTCGCCATAATCTCGACGAGCCAGTTGTGCACCTCAACTACGCCGCCCGTATCATAAACGGGCTCGGCTTTTAAATAGTACGAGACGTTTCCGGCACCCACTCCGAACCCCCAGGAATCAATTACGTAGTAAAAGGCGTTCTTTAAAAGATTCGCCCGCGCGAGGTTCGATGGAAGCGGGTGCTGTCCCGGCATCGCCTGCGGAGCTGAAAACAGATTCAAGACGGCATTTGTGATACGGCCCGCAAATAAAACCGCAAACAGCGCAGCACCCGCTCCCGCTGCGTACAGCGCGAGTTTTTTCAGCAGGGACGGCAGCAGGATGAAGACGTATACAGCCGCCCCCGCGCATATGCCCAGCAGGCTCGCGCGCGAACCGGTCAACATGATTAAATACAAAGCGCTGATCGCAAAGAGCAGGCTGACGGCTTTTACATAGCCGTTTTTCACATTTTTCACCGCCGCCGCGTACAGAAAGAAACTGATGCACAAAAATGTCGCAAAATCATTTTGATTAAAGAAAACGGACGTCGGATAATGCTGTTTGTACTGCGGCCCGTTATAAAGCGTTGAGCTCGGCAGTTGGTGGTGAGTAAAATGGTTGTAAAAGCCGATCGCCATCACAAAAATGGTCATCACAAGCCAGATGCCGTAAAAAACCATCAGCTGATCAAAGCGCTGAATAAACATGACGATGAGATAAATCAGAAACATGCCCATCGCCATTAAAGCTAAATATTTGATCCCGTACGTCACGGATTTTGCCCACAATAACGATATGAGACCGTATGTAAACCATAAGGCGAAAAACATCAGGATGCCTTTTACATTCACCCGATTCCATCTGTCAATATGATGACGGTTTGTCAGGATGCCGGCGATGTGAAGAGCGCCCGCTCCGATTAATAACAGCCGGTATATAAATAAGCTGAAAAACCCGAGATGGATCGCAAAGAAGGCCTGATTTAAAAATGTACACGCGATCAAGACATAAATGAGCCCCATAAACATCTGACCGTTTGTGGCAAAGGCCGATAGCAAAGCAAGACCGGCAATCCCGATCATGGCGGCAAGCAGCATCACGGTGATTTTTCCGAAGCCGGCATCCGCCCTGACCGCCTCCACCATGATAAATCCTCCAGTAATGACAGCGGCAAGCAGCACAAGAACATGTGCCGCTGAACGTTTGATACTCACATGGCAAACCCCTTTCCAAAACCGGCAGCCGAGCCGGACTGCCGAGAGCCTGAAGACAAATCTTTTTCTACCTTGCCAGTTCTTTTATTTGCCGATCGGCATGAACCGCCGGACGTCCGACGGAATGATAAGTGAATCCTGAAACCCGCATATATTCCAGCGGGAACATATTTCTGCCGTCAATGATGACCGGCTGTTTGAGCAGCTGCTTCGCCCTCTGAAGATCCATCTCCTTGACTTCCGGCCAATCGGTTGTAATCAGGCATGCATCCGCATTTTTGATGGCGCTGTACAGCTCTGTGTAATAGTCAATGCCGCCGTTTCCTAATGCCGCAGACGCTTCGGGAATCGCGATCGGATCATACGCTTTTACGTAAGCGCCCTTCTCTTTAAGACGCGGAATGATATCAAGAGCCGGGGCGGAGCGGACGTCATTTGTGTGCGGTTTAAAGGCCAGCCCCAGTACGGCCACGGTTTTCCCTTTTACCGAACCGATGGCGCGGTTTAATTTTTCCGTTATGAGAACCCGCTGCTTCTGATTGGTTTCAATGACGGCTTCCATCATTTGAAACGGATATCCGGCGCTGTTTGCGATATGCAATAAAGCCGTTGTATCTTTCGGAAAGCACGATCCGCCGAACCCGATGCCCGCCTGAAGAAATTTATTCCCGATCCGGCTGTCAAGGCCGACGCCTTCTGACACGTGAGAAATGTCCGCGCCGACACGTTCGCAAATATTTGCGATATCGTTAATAAAAGATATTTTGGCGGCTAAAAAAGCATTTGCGGCATACTTAATCATTTCCGCGCTTTCAAGATTGGTCTTAACGATCTTCGTACGGAACGGCTTGTGAAGCTCTTCAATAACCGAAGCGGCATGTTCGCTTGTGGCGCCGATGACCGCCCGCTCCATCTGCATCGTATCCCGCACCGCCGAGCCTTCGCGGAGAAATTCAGGATTTGACGCGACATCAAACGGATATTTCCCCTTCGACGCTTCGCTGACGATTTGGTAAACGAGCTTTCCCGTCCCGACCGGAACTGTGCTTTTGCTGACAATGATTTTGTATCCGTTCAGCTGTTCCCCGATTGTTTGCGCCGCGGCCTTGATATAGGTCAAATCGGCTTCACCCGTCTTTGACATCGGTGTACCGACGGCAATATAGATGATATCAGCGGCTTTCACAGCCGGCCCAATCTCTGCCGTAAAGGATAACCGCCCGGCACTGACGTTTTTTTCAGCTAATTCCTCAAGCCCCGGTTCATATATCGGGATGACTCCGTTTTGCAGGCTTCTGATTTTCGCTTCATTGATGTCACAGCAAGTCACATGATGGCCGATTTCCGCAAAACAAGTTCCAGATACTAGACCTACATACCCTGTTCCTAATACAGCGATTTTTTTCACAGCTTCATCCCTCTTTCGAAAGGTTCTCCTCTTGCCCGGCCCGGTTCATGACGGTCCGGTATTTCTCTTTCAGCGCTTTTGCGTTTTGGCTTGCGTCAAAATACGTGCGGACGGTTTGATAAAGTTCTTCGGCTGTTTGCGTTGTCCATGCCTCTCCTTTTTCATATCGCAGGATGGATTCCGCCAGCGTTTCGGGTGAACCCGGTCTGATCAGCAGCCCCCGGTATTTACCGAATAAAGAAGCCACTCCTCCGACATCAGTGCAGAGCACCGGCACCTTCAGAGCAAGCGCCTCAATGACCACGGTCGGCATGCCTTCGCTGTAGGACGGCAGGGCCATGATATCCGACGCCAGCAGATAGTCCTGTATCTTGTCATTCGGCACTTGCCCCGTGACGATGTGAGCGGCTTCCCGCAATGAGGCTGCGGCGGGTCCGTCACCGACAAAGACGGCTTCAAATCTTTCATCCAATGACTGAACGGCTTTTGATAAGTCGAAAACGCCTTTCTCTTTGACAAGCCTGCCGATGAACGCGATCAGCTTTTTATCCGGAGGAAGGCCGAGCCGTTTTCTGATGGCTTCTTTCGTCTCGTTTCTTTTTTGGAAGGCGTCAAACGTGATGCCGATCGGAAGCACGCTGCAATCCGCTGCGCTGATCTTCTTCATTTGTTCCCGCAGACTGCCGCTGACGGCATAAATATCGGCAGCCTCCCGCACCGCAAATGTAAATGCGCGATGAGCGCTTTTGCTGTAATGCGGATAGACATTGACATCGCTGCCATGCAAGGTCAGGACATACGGAATTCCCAGAGCCTTTGACACAATGGCGGCCGCTCCGCCTGACGGCATGGCGAAATGCGCGTGAATCAGGTCAGGCTTCAGGCCGTTCTTTTTGATCGCAGAAAGAACCGATGCCGCCATTCTTTTATGCGGCTGCGCCCATTTCAGCTGCCCGGGGACCGCCTGATAAAACGGCCGGTGTACGGACACGCCTTTCCGCCATTCATGCGCAGGCCTTATATCCTTTTGCCGATATGTCTTTTTCAGCAGCCGGAATGGCGCGGCGAGTTTCGGCCGCGGACAGATAACGGTCATCTCCGCGCCAAGCTTGCTCAGTTCTTGCGCCTGTGTTTCATGAAAAACGCCTTCCCCCGGCTTTTCACTGCTCGGATAGACACTTGTCATCCACAATACCTTCATAGCAAACGCCCTTTTCTTAATTTACTTTTCATCTGCGGATAAGCTTTGATTAAAAGAAATAAATAACACAATGCGCCGCAGGCTACTGAGATCGCCAGACGCAGCTTTACATCAAGGCTGATCCGCTCCGTTCCGAGGCTGGCTGTAAAGGCGATGACACCCATCGCCGCCGTAAGCAGAAACGGTTTGGCCACGGCTTTGAAGTAAGCCGACAGCCGCAGCTTAATGACATATGCCAACAGCCAGCGGCCGATCAGGAAATTCAAGATGCTGATGAATGCGTACGTCCAGGCTACCGTCAAGAGATTTCCGGACAGCACGGCGGCGTACAATGATGCACCATACAGGAGCATCACCCCGGCGTCCCAATAAAACGCCAGATCGGCCCGCCCTTTTGCCAGCAGCACAGATCCGTTCGGGTTCATCAGGACCCTTAAAATCCCGACAATGGCGAGAACATTTAAGACCGGGACAGCCGCCAGCCATTTTTCTCCGAATACCGAAGCCACGAATGCATCCGACACTGAAACCAAACCGAGCAAAAGCGGAAAGGATATCAGCGCGAGCATTTTGGTCATATTGAGAAAGCCTTCTCTGATGGCGCTGTTTTCATGCTTGTTTTTCGCAAAGACGGGAAACGCGACTCTTGTAATGATTGGATTAATTTTTAATACCGGAAGCGTGACCATCTGATAGGCCAGATTGTAAATGCCAAGGGCCTCGGCGCCGATAAAACTGCCGATCAGAATCATATCAATATTCGCCCCGAGCCGGTTCACAAGCCGGGAAGACAGCTGAAAGGCTCCGAAAGAAAAGAAGCCTCTCATTCCCTTCAGATCAAAAACGAACGACGGACGCCATGTTTTTCTGCAGGCCATCCAGTACAGAATCCCTTTCGACGATTGCAGCAGCACCTGGGAAATCACATACGCGAGAATCGGGTCCGTATAAAAAACCGCAGCCGCCAAGTAAACGAAGGACAGCACATTTGAAAAGATTTCAATTTTGCTTAACGAATTAAATGCCAGCGCTTTTTGCAGCATATACTGATATTGCTGACCGATCGGTGCGATTAAAAACATGACGGCCAGCACGCGGACTAAATAGTCAAGCTCCTCCCGCTGATAAAAATCAGCAATGAGCGGGCTGTTGAAAAACAGCAGCGCAAACAGTGCAAGCCCGGTTATGATATTCAGCCAGTACAAGGAAGACATCTGTTTTTCAGTCACATGATCTTTTTGAATGAGCGCGGCGCCAAACCCCATATCAAGCGCAATTTGGGCAAACACCGCTACCGTTGTGATCATGCCGACAAGGCCGAATTCAGCCAGTGACATGACCCGCCCGAGCAGGGCAAATTGAACGATTTGAATGACCGTAATACACGCTGTCGAAATACTTGTCCATTTGGCGCCGCTCAAAATTTGATTTGTAATACTAGGCATCGTTTTCCCTACTTTTTGTCTGCTGACCAGAATTTTTATCGTGCCCCGTCACCGGTCCAGATTACTTTGCACGTTTTGAGCATAATCTTCAGTTCCAATGAAAAGGTCAGGTTGCGGATATAGTATAAGTCAAACATCAGCTTTTCCCTCGGTGTCATGTCATATCCCCCATTGACCTGCGCCCAGCCGCTTAATCCCGGCTTAACAGCCAGCCGCTCCGTAAATCCCGGGATTTCTGCCTGAAACTGTTCCGTAAACACGGGCCGTTCGGGGCGCGGGCCGATCAGGCTCATTTCTCCCCGAAGCACATTTACCAGCTGCGGCAGCTCATCAATACGGGTCCTTCTGATAAAAGCGCCGACCTTTGTCACGCGGGGATCCTTTTTCAGCGCCCAGACCGCACCCGATTTTTCAGCATCTATTTTCATAGAGCGGAGCTTATACAAATAAAACGGCTTCCCGTCTTTGCCTACCCGCTCCTGCTTATAAAAAGCCGGGCCGGGCGACTCCAAACGAATCAGTATGGAGAACAGGCCTATTATCGGAAGCGCCGCCAAAAGCCCCGCAAGCGCAAACACAATATCCATGAATCGCTTAAAAGCCAAATAACGGGCCGTTTTTTCCGTTACGGCAGCGGAAGTCCCCTGCCGCACTGCATAGTTATTATTTACATTCATGCTTTTCTCTGCTCCCACTGACACACACCTCACGATTTGTTGGGATGTTTGATGACCTATGCCGTGAGTTTAGCAGATGGATGTTAATTGGAAGTAAAGGAAACGTTAATGTTTATTAGAATGTTTCGATTATTGTTTTTTTATTGTAAATCTATTCATATCCATATTTGAGTCAAAGCATAATGAAAAATAAAAAAACAGACCGGTATGAATCGGTCTGTTTTAAATGGAAAATATTATCTGAAATAGGAGGAGACGCCTTGGGTGATCCCCGCCGCGAGTCTGTCCTTTTTCGTTGATTGTTTTAAAATATTGGCATCAATCGGGCTTGTGACAAAACCGGTTTCTAACAAGACACTCGGCATTTTAGAATACTTAATCACATAAAATCCGGCAGTTTTCACACTGCGGTCACGCGTGCCGAGAGCAGAAACCATTCTCGGCTGAATATTTTGGGCAAGTCTCAGACTGTTTGCGGATTGGTAGGTTGGATCATAATATGTCTCCGTACCGTTTGCACTGCTGTTATCATTCGCATTTGCATGGACGCTGATGAAAATATCGGCGTTCGCCTTCGCCCCTTTGTTCACTCTCTCCTCAAGTGAATCAAAGGTGTCGCCCGTCCTCGACATTACAGTAAGCGCGCCCGCGCCGTATAATTGATTGTTTAGGCGTGTTGCGATATCAAGGTTCACATTTTTTTCAAGCAGGCCATTGCCCGTTGCTCCTGAATCCTGGTAGCCGTGTCCCGGATCAATAAAGACCGTTTTGCCGACAACTGGATTTTTAAGCTGCGATGCCGCATTGTTGCTTAAAGATGATGCACTCCCTATGACGGTGAAGCTGGTGATGCGTTTACTTCCGATATACGTCCGGACGTCCTTTGACAGACTGTCCCCATTCGTCATAAGGTGAACTCTTCCCTGTTTGGCACTTAAAACGCCTGCGACAATGGTATCCGGCTCTTTAAAACCATTGGTAATAAACGTATAGCCTGTGCTGAGGCTTGTCTTTTTCGCAAGATTCACAGACAGGTTATAGCGGTTTTTGCCGCTGATTCTTGAAGGGTTCGGCAGCTTATTGTAAAGTGAGCTGCTGATGCTGCTTGTCCCGCCAATGACAATCGTATTTTTAATCCCCAGGCTTTTGATCGCATTTGACGTAGATCCATTCAGTGTTGAATCATTGGTGAATAAGATCGGATATTTTTTAGCGGACGCATAAGAAATCGCAGCCATTCCATCTGCATCAACAAACCCGTTGACCACAAGAGCTGTAGAAGATCTTGTCATTTCACCCGCCACTTTTGCGGCTGTGGCATATCTCGTGCTCCCGGATAATCGTTTGACACTGATGCCTAATTTAGCAATTTGATTTGCGGTATTTTTCGAAACGGCAGGTGTGCCGCCTACGATAATCACATTTTTCGTTTTTAAATCAATTAATCCCTTTTTTGTGCCGGCAGACAGCTGATCTTTATTTGTAAACAGCAGCGGCGCATTTTTTTGATATGAAAGCGGCGCAGCGGCAATTGCATCGGCATATGAAGTTCCGCCGGTGATAATTACCGTTTTCGCTTCACCCCATGATTGTTTTGCCGCCAGTACAGCCGTATCATACCGGGTGCTTCCGCCGATCCTTTTGACCGTATTGTCAGCCAAAGCGGACGGGACAAAAAGAATGACCCCGAGAATGAAGACAGGGAGACATTTTATGATGAATTTCAATCCGATCTCCTCCACAGAAGTTTAGTAGTTTGTAAGTGCTGTATTAGGATAATAGAACGCAAGAATAGAAGTATACGGCTCTCCGGCCTCCGCTCTTTCTCTCGCTCCGTATTGACTCATTCCCACGCCGTGTCCGTATCCTTTTCCTGATATCGTGATTTTCGCAGAATCAGCGGAAGCACTGGCGTATGTACTTTTAAAAGATGAAGCTCCGATCATCGTTCTGAGTTCTGACGCCTTCACCTCAAAGGATGCAGTCTTGTTCATGACATAGCCTTTCGACTTATCATTCACATGGTATGTCACCTTCACCGCAGCGTCTTCTGCCCGCTGCCCTTTTGTTTTTCCGGTGAGCGAGAGATCAGAGATGCTTGCAATTTTTATGGAATTTGCATTGGTTTCTTTATTTTTCATCAGCCAATTTTTTATTCCGTTGAGCTGCGCAGCATTTGCTTCATTTGTTTTGGACCACCAGGATGCGGGGTTTTTCATATCCAGACCGGCTGGCAGCTGCTGTTTCTGCAATGTTAAAGACCAGCTGATTTCCGGATCTTTTGTATCCTTTTTGGCTACTAAATACGGCACTTTTGAGCCCCATACTTCATCGCCCGCTTCAGTGTAGCCGCCATTGCTTGATGAGTAGGTGGCATCTATCAATCTGCCGGAATAAGTAAGCACTTTTCCCTTTGTTCCGTCAACGGCTGCGGTGGCGTTTGGATACCAGCTGTATCCCCCGTACACCTGAAAAGCCGTTGAATCCGCAACTGTTTGTCCCGTCTTGCTGATAGAGTAGGTGCGGGCGGCAACAGCCTGAGCCTTCAGCGCTTCTGTCGGCCAGCTTCCCGGCATTTCATTCGGCAGGACACCTTTCAAATAATCCTCAAAAGGAATGTTTTCATTTACAGGTCTTACATATTTGCCGGATTCCGCAGAAAAACTCATATTCCCCAAATACGGTTTTCCGTCAATGCTGATTGTGTTCGATGTTGAATATTTTTCAGGAACCGCCTTGAAAGACGTTTTTCCGCTGTTAATACCGGCAACGCCTAGTTTGCCGCCGGATGTTTCAATGCGGTACGTTTTTCCGTTTACGAGATAAAACTCTTTTGAGTAAGCATCCTTAACTGAATCTGCAATTGAATTCGTGCTGCCTATTAATGTATAAGAATAGGTGCCTTTTGCTTTAAAAAGGCTGGCTTCGTCGGCCGGCGTTTCACTTTTTTTGATGTATACAAGCGGCATATGATTTGCGGCGGCAATATTCGAGCCGACAACGATGTCCGCTAATTTTGTCCCGTTGGCAGCAACTGCTTTGCTTGCATCCATGCCCAGCGAAGTGACTGCATTTGCTGATATTTGATATCTGTTTGAACCGGTAATTCTTTTTGTCACTGAAGCTTTCTTTTTAATTTGATTCTCCACATCTTTGCTGACGCTTGAAGTGCCTCCCATGATGATCACTTTTTTAGGCAGATTGTAGCTCGGGAGGGAGTCTTTTTTCGTCAGGAGAATCGGATAGCCGTTTTGCGCGGCATAAGGTGCGATTGCCAGCGCATCCGTATAAACATCTCCGGTTACTACGATTGCCTGGTCATAGCTGCCCATTTCGGCCGCGATATTTTTGGACAGATCATATCTGTTTTTTCCGCTGATCCGTTTCGTGCGGCCGTATTTTTTCAATGTTTTTTCCGCGGCTGACGAAATACTGTTCGCCCCGCCGATGATTAAAATATTATCCGGGTTGTATTTTTTGATTTGCGCTTCCGTGCTGCTGCTGAGTTTTTTCGATTCAGTCAGCAGCACAGGCGCTTTCAGTTTATTCGCTAAAGGAATGACGGAAAGCGTGTCCGCAAAATAAGCATCCGTATTCACGACGACTACGTTGGACGGATTTTTCCAATACTTTGATGTCGCGGCGTTTGCTGTATCATATTTGGATGCGCCTCCCAATCTGACAACGGAAGACACACCGCTTCCCGTCAGTTTATAAGTTCCGGAGGGTTCGATATTCAGAGTCGATTTATTACCAATATAATTCGTCAGTTTTACTGAGATATCCGAACTGGCCGCAAAAGTGCTTTCCGGTAATAAAGCCAGGCTGAATATCACAGAAAAACAGACAGCCCATATTGTTTTCTTCAATTTTTATCCCGCCTTTTGCTGATCATGATGTATTATTTTGCTTTCTCGATTTCCTTGATCTCTTTTTGGCCTTTATCATTTGTGAAATAAGTAATGCTGACTTTGTCATTTTCGCTGAATTTATTCAGAACATCAGAGAAGTCATCAGAAAATTCAAAGCTGACAGGCTGATCATCGACTTTTACTTCAATTGTGTGCGTATCCGCCATACCGACATAATATGCCGTTTCTTTTTGAGCCTGCGTTTCCGAAGAACCGCTTCCCTTCTTTGATTGATCCGCCGTTCCGCATGCTGCTAACACAACTGAAAAAAGCAGTATTAAGAACGAAGCTGCAACAGTTTTTTTCATTTTTTTCACCTCATCTTTATTTATCGTCTTATACTAACTTTTTTTTAAGGTAATTTTAAGGTCTTTTTGTAACCTTTTTTTTAAGAATTTCGTCTATTACACGGTTAGAAGTAAAAATATGACTGGGTTTATAAAGATTAGTAAATTGCATCGTGAAAGTTAATAGAAAAGGTGATGACAAATGAGGGCTGAACGAAAAAGAAAGAAGAAAAAAGTTCTTCTGACAATCGTAACGATCATCGGGCTGTTAGTTTTAGCATCAGGAGGCTACGTCTACTACTTGTGGCATAAAGCAGCTTCAACGGTGGCAAGCATTCAGGAAGACTTAAAAAAATCGGACAAACGCGACACAGATATAGATCTCGGAAAGAAGGACCCGATTTCTGTTTTAATCATGGGCGTCGATGAACGGAAAAATGATAAGGGACGCGCGGATACGATGATTTATATGACCGTCAACCCTAAAACGAATACAACAGAAATGGTCAGCATTCCGCGTGATACGTATACGAAAATCCCCGGCAAAGGTACGATGGATAAAATCAACCACTCCTATGCTTTCGGCGGGACGCAGATGGCCGCGGATACCGTCGAGAACCTGCTTGACGTGCCGGTAGATTATTTTGTGAAAGTAAACATGGAAAGCTTCAAAGATACGGTGGATACACTCGGCGGGATTACGGTGAACAGCACGTTTGCCTTCAACTACGACGGGCACTCTTTCGGAACGGGGAACATCAGCCTGAACGGTGAAGAAGCACTTGCCTACACGCGTATGAGAAAAGAAGATCCCCGGGGGGATTTCGGCAGGCAGCAGCGCCAGCGCCAAGTGATTGAAGGGATTATCGCTAAAGGGGCAAATATTTCGTCTGTCACGAAATTCGGCGATATGTTTAAGGTTATTGAAAACAATATGAAAACAAACATGTCATTCGATGATATGTGGACGGTCATGACTGACTATAAAAACGCCCGCGGCAAAGTTATTCAGCATGAACTGAAGGGAACGGGAACGAGAATCAACCATATCTATTACTACAAATTAGATGAAGCAAGCCTCGCTTCAGTCAAAAAAGAATTAAAAGAAAGCCTGAAATAATAAAAAACTCTGCATGCGATGCAGAGTTTTTTATTCTGTAAAAGGCTGCGGACGGTTTTTTCTATAGCCGTACCGATAAAGCAGTTCCTCCGCAATCCGTTTTGACGCAGATCCGTCACCATAAGGGTTGGACGCCTTTGACATCCGTTCATATTCAGCCTGATCGGTTAAAAGCCGTTTTGTCAGCTGATACACGGTTTCCTCATCGGTGCCCGCAAGCTTTAATGTTCCTGCTTTCACTCCCTCAGGGCGTTCGGTTGTATCCCGGAGCACCAAGACCGGCTTACCGAGGGAAGGCGCTTCCTCCTGCACTCCGCCCGAGTCGGTCATAATGAAATGGGCTTTCGCAGCGAAATTATGGAAATCCACAACCTCCAGCGGCTCTATTAAATGCACTCTGTCCGAATCAGCGAAATGGTCTTCTGCGGCCTCACGTACTGCGGGATTCAAATGGACGGGATAAACAACTTGTACGTCCTCAAACTCTTCAATGACTCTTCTGACAGCCTTAAACATCTGTTCCATCGGTCTTCCTAAGTTCTCACGTCTGTGCGCTGTCAGGAGGATCATCCTGCTTCCATCCAGTTTATCAAAAATCGGATGAAAATAATCTTCCCGCACTGTCGTTTGAAGTGCGTCTATCGCCGTATTTCCCGTGACAAATATGGAATCCGGCTTTTTATTTTCCGCGAGCAGATTCTGTTCAGCCTGGCTTGTCGGCGCAAAATTCACATCAGCGATCACGCCCGTCATCTGCCGGTTGATTTCCTCAGGGAAAGGAGAGTATTTATTTTGCGTACGCAGACCGGCTTCCACATGGCCGACGGCGATTTGATGATAAAAGGCGGCAAGGCTTCCCGCGAAAGTTGTCGTCGTATCTCCGTGGACCAAAACGATATCTGGTTTTACTTCTTGGAACAGCTTGTCCAGTTTCAGCAAGGCATGAGACGTAATTTCAGAAAGCGTCTGACGCTCTTTCATAATGTTCAAATCATAATCAGGCTTAATGCTGAATGCTTCAAGCACTTGATCCAGCATCTGTCTGTGCTGTGCGGTTACAGTCACCAGTGAATCAATTTCCGGATATTTTTCAAGCTCTAACACGAGCGGAGCCATTTTAATTGCTTCAGGTCTTGTACCGAATACGGTCATTACTTTTAGTTTTTTCAACGGTTTGTCTGCACCTCGTTTTATATGTCGGATATTGCCTTCATGTTAACATATTTATGCCGTTTCTTAGATATTGTAAAGCTTAACGGCAAACAAAGCAAAATCCTTTACAAGACTCTTTGAAAGCGGATTAAAAGGTGTGAATTTTAATCAATTGTGGTAAAGTGGAAAAAGACTAGGTTATAGTTCTGAAAAAAAGATTCAGCAGAAACAAGGATGGTGTTATTCAGTGAAGAAAGTACGCAAAGCCATTATTCCGGCAGCAGGTTTAGGCACACGTTTTTTGCCTGCCACAAAAGCAATGCCTAAAGAAATGCTTCCAATCGTTGATAAGCCGACAATTCAGTATATTATCGAAGAAGCTGTCGAATCCGGCATCGAAGACATTATTATCGTAACCGGAAAAGGAAAAAGAGCAATTGAAGACCATTTCGACAATGCGCCTGAACTGGAGCGCAATCTGGAAGAGAAGGGTAAAATCGAACTGCTGCAAAAAGTGAAAAAATCATCAAACATTGCAGATATCCACTATATCCGCCAAAAAGAGCCAAAAGGACTCGGTCATGCGGTTTGGTGCGCACGCAACTTCATCGGCGATGAACCTTTCGCCGTTCTTCTCGGCGATGATATTGTCCAGGCCGAAAAACCGGGACTTCGTCAGCTGATGGACGAATATGAAAAAACATTGTCTTCCATTATCGGGGTTCAGCAAGTTCCTGAAAGTGATACACACCGCTACGGAATAATCGACCCGTTAACAAATGAAGGACGCCGTTACCAAGTCAGAAATTTCGTAGAAAAGCCTGAAGCGGGCACAGCTCCTTCCAACTTGGCGATTTTAGGAAGATACGTTTTCACTCCTGAAATTTTCATGTATTTGGAACAGCAGGAAGTCGGTGCAGGAGGAGAAATTCAATTAACGGACGCCATTCAAAAGCTCAATGACATTCAGCGTGTCTTCGCTTATGATTTCGAAGGAAAACGTTACGACGTCGGGGAAAAACTAGGGTTCATCGAAACGACGCTTGAATTTGCCTTACAGGACAAAGATATCCGTCATAAATTAATTCCGTTTATGAAGGATCTTCTTGAAAAAGAAGAAGCTGACGAATAGAAAAAGCTGCCGAATCCGGCAGCTTTTTTTATGTGATCTTTACTTTTTAGATGTTACGGTCAGTGTTTGATCAGCATTGTTCACAGAGAAAGTATATTTCTGGTTTTTAAGCATGAACAAGTTCTGATTGATTTTGCTGCCGCCTTTTTTACTTAAAGCTGAGATGTCTGCGGGACGCGATAAATGAAAAATCACTTCGGAGACTGTATCATTGTCAATCACAAAATCCGTTTTCGCATCGGATACTTTTAATACTTTCCGTCCGTCATCCGTTTGCCCGTCAGCTGGATTTTTCAATTTACTCCGCACGTCGTCAAGGCTCTTATTGATATATGAGAGAAACTCTTCTGTCGTTTCGCTTGATAAACTGCTGCTGAAATCGCTGAGCTGAACATCCGTCGTTTTTAAAGCGTTCACTTTATGCAAATCAGCCTTTTTCATAAAGTACTCTTTATCGTTTAATCTCACTTTGGCCGCTTGGTTATTCTCGGCTTCTACCCGCACCTTCGTACCGAAATTTACACTTGCCGAGATTTTCCCTTTTATATCTTTTCCGGCGTAAAGATCCGCGTTTTCAGCTTTTACCAAAGCAGGTTTATTCACAGACTCATAAAGGCCGGCATCGCTCTGTTTGACGTCGCCGAAAGAGGCGATCGCACGCAGAGGCTTGTCTGAAAACATCGAAGCGGCAGCTCCTGCAGCCAGCAATGCAAGCAGCGTAATCTGAATCGTATTGGCAATGAATTTGGGCTTCGCTTTCTTTTGCTGCGCCTGAGAGATTTTCTGTTCCTCGGCAGCCCGCGTTCTGCCTTCAATCTGCTCATTTTGATATTTCTTTTTTTCTTTCTTGGAAAGCTTGTTGAACCAATCCACAAAAGCTTTATATTCTTTCACAACCGCTTTTGTTTCATCAAACATACGCATTTCGCCGTAATGCATCCAAGCCACCCGATCACACATTTTCTCAATCTGTCCGATGGAATGACTGACGAAAAAGATCGTTTTGCCGCGTTCTTTAAATTCCGTAATGCGGTCCACACATTTTTGATAGAAAGTCTGGTCCCCTACTGAGAGCGCCTCATCGATAATAAGGATGTCAGGGTCCATATGCGCCGATATGGCAAAACCGAGACGGGATTTCATACCGCTTGAATAGCTTTTAACAGGCTGATCTATAAAGTCGCCGATATCCGCGAATTCAACGATTTTTTCATAAAGCTCGTCTATCTGCTTATTGTTGAGACCCATCATCAAGCATTTCAAACGAATGTTATCCTTACCGCTTAATTGATTGTTTAATCCGGCAGAAATGGCGATTAAAGACGGCTGCCCGTTCATATCAATCTCACCGCTTGTCGGCGGAATGATTTTTGCAAGCAGATTGGACATCGTTGATTTTCCCGAACCGTTGATTCCTACAAATCCGATCGTTTCCCCTTCATAGACGTCAAAAGAAACATTTCGGACAGCGAAAAAACCTTTTTGATTTCTGTTTGGGAAAAACAGCCCTTTAATTTTGTCAGACTGTTTTTTATATAGAAAATACTGTTTTGAAACATTTCTGAACGAAACTTTTAGTTTCATCGTATAATCTCCTTACTATATTAAAGAAAGTCAACAAACTTATCTCTGAATTTCATATGAAGAAGTGAACCGACTGTTAACAACAGCAGTGTGACGAACCAGAAATACAGCGTATATTTCATATCGTGGAAAAACCACTGCCCTTCCATAAAGCTGTCTCTAAAGCCCTCGATAATATAGAAAAGAGGGTTTAACTTCAAGATGGTCAAAACTTCAGGTCTGTTTCCAAATTTCTCGGCAATGTCCCAGAAAATCGGCAGAAGAAAAAAGAGAAGCCTTGTGACGGCCTGAAGCAAAAACTGATAGTCCCTGATTAATACGCTGATAGTCGAATTAAACAGGCCGAAAGCAAACATAAAACTGATCATGCAAAACAAGTAATAAATATATTGCAGCCAGTGAAGCGTCGGAAACAGCCCGTTGCTCAGCAGCACAATAATATAAATCGCCATCATCACAAAGTAACTGAATAAATTCGATGCGATCACTACAGAAGGCAGTGAACTGATCGGAAAGTTCATTTTCGATACTAAATTTATCCGTTTAAAAACGCTGTTAGATGCATCCAATATCGTCGGACTGATAAAGAACCAAGGAATTAAGCCGGCCAGCATCCAGACGATGAACGGTACGCTGTCTCCATTTCCAAGCACCATATCATGTCCGCCGCGAATCCCGAGACCAAATACGAACCAGTAAGCCAGCATTTGAATCATAGGGTTGAGAAACTGCCACAATATACCCAAATAGTTCACTTGATACTTTGATTTCGTTTCGTACACTGCAAGCCGCATAATCAGCGGAAATGAGTTGAATTGCTCTTTCAGAATTTTTACCAATGCATTCATTCTAATCTTCCTTAGTCGTAAGTTTTGGTCATAGCTTTGACTTACAAAAGCACCGCTCATAATTGTAACAGATTACGATGTATTTTTCACTTCATAACAAGCCTGCGTCCGGTGAGCGCAACATGCCGTCTTTTAAGCAAAAAAGCATAATTAACGTGGTTAAATTATGCTTTTTTGCACTTATTTACTTGTCCCCGAAAATCACTTTTACGGCTTTTTCAGACGATTCCCCGGTCTCTAAATAGCAGAACTTCTCATAAAAAGGCCCGAACGAATCCGGAAGCTTATAATTGTCTGATTCCGTTTCATTCACCCACTTGATAACGTCACCCGTTTCTTTGACCAGCGGGCCGGGCGCTTCTTTTTCAAAGTCAAAGTAAAACCCTCTGAGTTTATCCCGATACGTTTCGATATCAGGCACATAAAACAGCATCGGTCTTTTCAGATTTGCATAGTCAAAAAAGACAGATGAATAGTCCGTTATGAGTAAATCAGAGACCATATACAGCTCACGGATATCTTCGTAGCTGGAGAAATCATATGCAAACCCTTCATACGGTCCGAGATCAAAGTTTTCCGCAACCAGATAATGCATCCGTAAAATAATGACATAACGGTCGCCGATCGCTTCTCTCAATTGGTGAAGGTCTAAATCAAGGTCAAACTTGTATTTTCCCTTCTTATAAAATTGGTCATCCCGCCATGTCGGTGCGTAGATGATCACTTTTTTATCTTGCGGAAGGTTCATTTTTTCTTTCAGCGCTTTGATGACAGAAGGACTGTTATCCGTCTGAAGGAAGTCATTCCGCGGATATCCAGATTCAATCATGGTTTTATTAAACTGAAACGCCCGAGCGAAAATTTCTGTTGAATAGGCGTTCGGTGAAATCAGATAATCCCATTTTGAAGCCTCTGTCGTAAAATTGCGCTTATATTTTTCAGTGTTTGTTCCCGGCATATGCACTTCATCCATATCAACGGCAAGACGCTTTAAAGGCGTGCCATGCCATGTCTGGACATATGTCGTATGCTCAGGTTTCGGGATCCACAGCGGCATACGGCTGTTGACAATCCAGAACTCGGCTCTTGCCATGGCAAACAGCCATTTAAACGTAAAACGTTCGATATAAGGAATTCCTTTATCTTTAAATGTCTGTGAATAAGCGGGATTTACACTCCAGCACAGACGGTATTCAGGCATTTCTTTGCTCATGTATTCGTAAATTGCCCGCGGATTGCAGCTGTACTGTTTTCCTGCAAAGCTTTCAAACATGACAAATTTCTGTTTGACGGGCAGTTTCCCTGCAAGCCTGAATCCTGCTTTATAAGTGTTTTGTATTCTTTTCTCAATAAACTTTTTCAGCTTATTCTTTCTTTTGCGTATAAATGATGCGCCCCGTTTCAGCTTTCCTTTTACAAAATACTCCACACGGGTGCTGAAACTGTAATCATTCATTCTCAGATGGAGATTTTTCGTTTTCTTTTTCGTGAAAACATGAAATCTGGCAGGCCCTTTTTCCGTTTTCAGAATCGTGAATTGGTTAGGGTTTACTTGTTCAGATTTCAGTGCCTTTAACGGCTTGCTGTTGGTGATAACCTCTTCACCCGTCCCGGCATCTTCAAAAATGAATTGAATATGGAATTGAAAGATAAGCTGCTGATTCAATTCTTTATAAATGGCATTCAAATCAATTTTTGTATCAAAGCCTATCGTGTCAAGTGCCGTTGTATCCTGAACATATTCATCAAGGTCGTGTCTCGGCACGTCATGAAGCGGATACTTCAGAATGAGAGGCTCCTCTTCTTTTCCTTTTTTCATTTTCAGAATCAGGTTTTTTTCTTTTATCTTTAAATTTTCTGCTGCATTCAGCCGGAATGCAAAACCTTTCAGATGTAAGCTGCCGTCAGATTCAAGCTCCATTTCATCAATTCGCGTGACGAACTTTCTCTGCAGCAGCTTTAAGGAGAAATTCCCTTTCTTCGTCGTATAAGGGAAAAAGAACATATGATGAGCCTCATCTTTATAAGAAGACAGTTCAATAGGTTCAAGGCTGGATTTTAACCGTTTTTTATTGATATCACTGTCATCATTGATAAAGGAGACATAGAAATCAAGACATCCTTTGCCGCCCGTATGTTCAGAAAGCAGCTCCGTGCCCATGACAGCATGGTACTCCCCGCCTTCTCCGGGCAACCGTTTCAGAGGGACGGAAAGTTCCGCTTTTGTCTTACGATTTATAATCTGAAGAGAAGGCTCTTCCTCTAAAGCGGCATTTTCACAGGATATCGTAATACTGAATGTATCGTCCTTTATATTAAGATGTTTTAACTTGTATCTGACAGGATTTTCTATACCCATAAAATAAGTCTACTCCTCTGTTTCAATTAAACATATCCAATCATAATCATCATTTTGATACTTTCAGCGATAGGTTCTCCTTCACCGTCCGGTAGAATTGATAGTGCAGTCCGTTCGCTTCTGCTGTTACCTTTTCATCATCTTCTCTGTTTAACATGACCCGTTCATAATCGTTATAAATGACATACATAATATAACCGCCAAGTCTGACTTTTTCAATGTCACGTAACGGGAGTTCAAGGACGTACCGCCCGTCTCCCAGTGACTGTACCGGAAACTGGTGGTATACTTTCATTTTTTCTCTGTGCTGAAACTGAATATATTGGGCATTATTTCTGTCCTGTCCGAACAAGCGGAACGTAATGCTGAATTTATCATCGGCGAACACCGCGCTTTCCGTTTCCCCGTGCATGCGCAGTTCGACCAGTTTATTTTCTTCATCCGTCAGCGGGCTTTCTAAATAAGCCAGTCCGTCCCGGGTCACGATGTTTTTATTGGGCTCTTTTTTAGACCATCGGAACAGCTTTTCGACTTCATCATACCGTTTTTGAATCAGCAGGCGGTAGGCTGTTTTATGGATCGGATGAAAAAACGTCTCGGAAATATCGTACTTCGTCTTCTTTAATACATTCAGAATTTCATTGAATTTATTGTAGTAAGCTTCTTTATTTTCGCTTTTCAGGAAGTGCATCCGATCGAAAAGCCGCGTAATGGAATCGAATTCAATCAGGCGGTTCATCGCCATCTTTTCTTTCTCAGTATCTAATTTTTTGTTCAGAATATACTTCATTACGGCTATGTTCGTATCGGTTTTTTCCATAATATTCGTCTTTTTTGTCAGCGACTCATTATTGTCCATTCTGTTCAGATAATAAACCGGTTCTGTTGACGTTGAAATATCTCCGCACGACAAAAGAACATCCATAAAAAATTGCTTATCTTCAGCAAATTTCATTTCCGGATATCTGATATCATTATCTTTTAGAAATTGTAAGTTCATCATTCTTGCCCGCGGGCCGAGATGATAGAAAATATGCCGGATTGAAAAAGGCGATACTTTCGCTCTGTTCAGTGAGGACTCATGTTTCCCGATTGTTTTTTGCCCGTTCACTTGCATTTCGATCGTTTTTCCGACCGCATAATTCACATGATCTCTTTCAAGCATGTCGAATAAAATTTTAACGCCGTTCGGCGCAAACCAATCATCCGCATCTAAAAAGGTAATGTACTTTGCATTTGCAAGCTCAATTCCCAAGTTTCTCGGATAAGCGGGAGTTCCCGTATTGTCTTTCAGAAATACGACCGTAATATTTTCATACAGCTCGGCGTATTCAGTCAGAATGTTTCTGGAATCATCAGTTGAACAATCATCGACCAGAATTAAAGAAATATGCTGAAAGCCGATATTTTGAAGGATTACTGAATCAACTGTTTTCCGCACATATTCTTCTGCATTATAAACAGGAACGACTACCGCTACCTTCTTTTCATCCGCCAATGCTTCTTTGTTTAAAATGGTATATTCACGTTCTTCTATGGACGGCTTGGACTCTTTTTTATTCAATTTAAAAAAGTTACTAAGATTCATTTTAAATTCTCCTCTTATTGTCTAGCTTTTTTAAAAAAAGCGCATAACAAATATAGCGAAAATAACCTTATATTACAAGAAGTACTCCCTATCCGGAGGGAGTACTTCTTTATCATCTGCATATCCGAATGTTTCAATTACACCCCGGCAATTTCTTTTTTAATCTGAGTAGTGGAAATGCCTTCGGTTCTAGGGAGATAGATGACTTCGCATTGATCTTTAAGGAAGTCGAACTTGCCTTCCCAATCGTCTCCCATTACGAACACGTCGATGTTGTGCTCCGCTACGTCCCGGACTTTTTGATCCCAGCTGTTTTCCGGAATAACTTCGTCGACATAACGGATCGTTTCAAGAATTAACTTTCTGTGTTCATAGCTGTGGTAGGCCTTTTTTTGTTTTTGAAGGTTGAACTCATCTGTTGAGATGGCAACGACAAGATAATCTCCAAGCTGCTTCGCGCGCTCGAGCAGTTTAATATGACCCCAATGCAGTAAATCAAACGTTCCGTAAGTAATGACCTTCTTCATGAAACAAAAGCTCCTTTCTATCATCATACGTATAACAAGCAACTGCCCTGAAATGCTGTGCAGCTGTATCCTTAATCACTAAAGTGCCAATTTCGTACTCATGGAACCTCATTATATCACATAGCCCTGAAAAGGTTAAGCTAATGTAAAACGAAGTTAAATTCCACTTATTAACAAATGTTATTGCAATAGGAGTTTAGCAGGGTTTTTGCGCGTATGATTAAAGAAATTGTTATCTTATTTATATTTTTGTAAAACTATTGTTAAGTTTATCTGAAGGTATTATGTTAAAATAAAGCTTAGCTCAAGTCACGAAAAAGTGAAAGAAAATCCCGTACAAAAAGGAGGACGGCAGATGCAGACTGAAATGGTGCACAACCTTTCTTATGTTAATGGAAATTTACAGGAGTTTATTTCATATTTAGACACTTATTATATCGCACAAAAGCAAGGAGCCGTCATTGCGACGGTCAATCCAGAGATCGGATACGCTGCGGCGAAAGACAAAGGTTATCATCAAGTCATTTCTTCCGCGGATTTCGTCCTGCCGGATGGTATCGGCGTCGTGTTAATGTCACGTTTGACGCAGCACCCGCTGAAATCAAGAATTGCGGGATTCGATGTGTTTCTGTCGCTGCTCGGTCTCGCAAACCGGCAGTCTAAAAAAATATTTTTATACGGAGCTAAGCAAGACGTGCTTGACGCCGTTTTGAATCGGATCGATAAAGAGTATCCGAATATCGAGGTTGTCGGAGCCAGCAACGGCTATGAAGCCGATAAACGCTTCGTCGCCAAACAGATTTCCCGGGCGAAACCCGATATCGTGTTTGTCGCCTTAGGATATCCGCATCAGGAGCAATTTATTTATGAATACAAACATCTTTTTCCTCAGGCTGTTTCAATCGGTTTGGGCGGAAGCTTTGATGTGTTCAGCGGAACGGTGAAACGCGCCCCTGAATGGATGATCAAAACAAATCTGGAATGGCTGTACAGACTGGTGACAAATCCGTGGAGATGGAAAAGGATGCTGAACATTCCGAAGTATGCTTTTACCGTTTTGAGAAACAATAAATCAAATAAGAGCCTGTACTCCAAGCAGGCTGAAGATCAAACGAAACAGCTTTAAACAAATAAAACAGCAAAAGAGATTGGTAATCTATGAACTTGCGATCTTTATTCGCCGCTTTCTATTCTATATATCTGTCGGTTCTCGGCGTTTTGTTCAAGCCTGTAAAGCCAAAGAATCACCTGACCCTGCTGGTATCTTTTGAAGAGAATGCCCAGGCTCTCATCCGTTCTTACAAGGCGCACGCTGAATCGCTTTCTTATGAAGTGACGGTTCTGTATACGAGACATGCCGTCAGTCTGAAAAAGGAGCTGGAAGGTCTCGGCTCTTTTTATCTGAACGAAAAAAACCCTCTGCATCTTGTGAAGGTCGTTTTCATCCTTTTTAAGAGCAAAGTGGTCATAACGGATAACTATTTTCTCCTGACAAGCGTCTTAAACCGCCGGCCGCAAACGACATGCATTCAAGTATGGCATGCGAACGGCTCTTTGAAAAAGTTCGGCCTTGAGGACGTGACGAACCAAAGCCGGCCTGCATCAGATATCAGCCGCTTTAAAAAAGTGTATCGTTCGTTTGATTTTGTCACCGTCGGTTCAGATGAGATGGCTGACGTTTTTAAAAAGTCGTTCGGTATACGGGATGCCCAGCTGTTAAAAACGGGAGTTCCCCTGACTGACGTCTATTATGAAGAAAACAAGCCGGAACCGGTGCGCAAATGGCCGAAAAAAATCATTCTGTACGCACCGACATTCAGGGATTATGATATGCAATCCTTCCGGCTCCCATTCACCGAGGAACAGCTCACAAACGAATTAAACGGAGAGTATATGCTGCTTGTAAAGCTTCACCCTGCCGTTTTGCATCATATTTCAGCTTCGTTTGAAAGCGAATCAATCAAGAACGTGTCTGACATGCGTCTTCATGATCTCTTGAAAGCGGCTGATATTTTAATTACGGACTACTCTTCCGTGCCCTTTGAATTCGCACTCTTAAATAAACCGATTTTCTTTTTCACCTATGATCTGGAGGAATACGATCAAAAACGCGGTTTGATCGACAATTATGCTTCGGTCATCCCCGGAAGAGCTTGTCATGACAGCAAAGCCCTTCTCGAGGAAATGACGAAAAAGCCATTTCATGCAGAAGAAATGAAGCGGTTCTCGGACAAATGGAATATGTATTCAAATGGGAATTCGAGTGAAGCGTTATTGAAATTTGCGGAAACAAAAATGAAAAATTGTGCTGAAGCACCTGCCTGAATCCGAGGCGGGTGTTTTTTTGCATGAAGAAAGGCTGAAGCAACAACTTCAGCCTTTTTTTTACACTTTCATATACACAGGAACATCATAGTAAAGCGTGTAGTCGTCCAGAAGTGAGTATAAGCTGTACATGCGGTTTACCTGCTTATACGCCCAGCCGATGTCTGTCGCATACTGATGGGATGCGGCTGGAGACCATCTCATTTTATACAGGGTATCCTGTTCGTATGCGGAGTTGTGAATATATGACGCACCGATAAATTGGGCTCCGCCGATAATCGCGGCTTCCGGAGTAAACCAGCCTTGATTATATGCGTATTGTGCGCCGTAATAATTCGGGTTGCTGTCATAAGCCCCGATGCCGTACATGTTATAAACCTTTTTTCCATTATACGTAATGCCGTTTGCAAGCTCTGACGTGCCATTGCCCGTTTCAAGCAAAGCATGCGAAATCAAATACACTTCATTGATGCTGTATTTTCCGGCGGCTGTAATAAAGGCCTGGCCTTTGCCTGTCAGAATTCCTTTATTGACCAGCACTTTTTGGTTCAATTCAGATGCGTTCAATCCCGCTGTCTGAGAGAGCTTCAGAAATTGAAAATAATACTTGCTGTCTTGTGCGAAGTGATCAGGATTGACGTATTGCTCGACTTCATCACTGCTGGCGTTTCTCCAGCCCATGCTGAGTTTGGCCCAGCCGTTTGTCTGGCCGGTGATGCTGACTTTATCGCCTTTTTTCAACTGCCCGATAATATTGCCTGAGCTGACTTCCGGGGTTGATCGGACGTTCAGGACGTCGGCTGTGACCGTCCCGGAAGCCGTATTGATGTAAGTAAGCGACGCGTAAGCCGAGGCATCAGTCTGCGGGCTGACTGTCATTTGTTTTTTGACCATATCCGCAAGCGAGATGTTGTAATTGGTATTCATAATTTGCGGTCCGTTTTTTATTTTCAAAATAGTCATCGTCCATCCGTACAGCTTTTTCAGCTTTTGAGAGGCGGCGTCCGCAGACTGCGAGCCCGTGAATTGATCGCGGAGATGGAGCTCATAAACCGGATGGCTTTCACTCGTATAGCCGGCCTGCAATTGTTTGGCGCTGAAATAGCTCATGCTTTTATTGAAAACGGTTTTACCAGTGAACTTTTCGGTTTTGATGACGTACTGTGAATAGGCGGTTTTCCCCGTCTCCTTTGCAGTGCCGGCCGCTTTGTTTTGTTTGAAAAAGGCAGTCACGCGGTCAATGTCTTCCTTCTTAAGCAGCGGCGCCGTTTCAATCCTGAATTGTGTATACGCTGTTTCACCTGTTTTCTGTGAAGAAGCGGATACTTTTTTCCCTTTGAAGAAATCCAGCGATCGATTGATCTTTGCCGTATCAAGCAGTGATTCAGTTGTGACTTGGTACGTTGTTCCCGTTTGCTTGGCTGCTGTTTTGGAAACGGCACTCAGTTTATATCCGGCCAGAAGATTCAATCCTTTTTTAATCTTCGATTGGTCTGCCGTCTGCTGAGAAAGCAGCTGATATTGGTTTTCTGCTGTTATTCCTGCCGCGGTTCTTGCCATCTTTACATGCTGCTGGCGGAAAAACGCCTCCGCTTGATCTGCCTGTGCGGCGGTAAGCTGTCCTGCTGTAATCCTGTAAATGGACGCTGACGCTGTCTTTTTAACAGACGTTGCGTCGCAATGCCATTTTTTCTTTTTAAAGAAGGATTGAACGCTTTGCAGCTGCTGAGCCGTCAGTCCGCTCATCGCGACCGTATAATTATTTTTCGTGCCGGCTTTTTGATAACTGCCGCTGACGCCCGTATTCTTCTTGATTTGGCTGACGGCATTTCGCACGGCGCTTACTCCGTTAAAATACCCTGACCGCACGTTGTACACGGCAGCTGTTTTGCTTTGGGCATATGTTTGAACATTCCCTTTGATGCCCGTTTTCTGCTGGAGCTGTTTCGCTAAGCCGGCCGCTTTATTTGCATCCGGAATGCCGGAAGCTGTCACGGTGATATTCGGGCTTCCTTTTGTTATCACCTTCAGCGACGATTGTAATCCTGTTTCCTTTTGAAAATCAGTTTGGATTTGAGCAGCTTTTTGATCGCCGGTAATTGTTCCTGATTGGATCTGAAACTGGGCAGTTTCCCGCTTGATCGGACGGTATGATGCTTTCACGCCCGTCTGCTTCGTCAAATCTTGAGCGAGCATTTTCGCGTCTGCTTCGGCTGCGATCTCAGAAGTCACGACCTGCATGTACGGCTGCTTCGTTCCCGACTCCTTGACGGCGCCGGTCACGCCCGTTTCTTTCGTCAATTTGGCAAGAAGGTTTTTCGTCTGCTGCCCGTCTGATAGAACTCCTGATGTGACGGTCACGTATGGCTGTTTGCTTCCGCTTGCGCTGTAAGTCCCGGCCACTCCAGTCTGCTTCGTGAGATCTTTCAGCACGGCTTTCGCGTCCGTTTCATCGTGTAAGCCTGAAGCTGAGATTTGATAAGTGAGCGGCGCATTACCGGCTTTCTTTGCGTCAGCCTGCCATCCCGTATCCTTTTTCAATTTCGCTGCCGCTTGAAGCGCATCATTCTCAGAAGCGAATTGCTGCTTCGTTTCCAGCTCATAAACGGAATAATCGCTGTATGCAGCCTGGGCGTGCTGTGTAACGGTGCTAAAGACAAGGAAAACGCCGGACAATAACATAGGTGCAACGAATCTCTTTTTCATTCCTTCTCCTCTTTCTGATTCAATTGGTTTCTATCAAACTAGTTTATTTATCGGCCGGCTTTCTTCATTTTTACAGAGAGAAATCATCCAATTATCCAAATAAAAAAAACTTAATCCCATCGCTGGGATTAAGTTTCGGTGATTTATATATGAGAAACGATGATTGTGCATTCTCCGGTTATCGTAAAGTCAGGCATCTGATCCGGCAGTATGAAATGCGCGCCTTTTTCAAGTGTTGCGGTCTTGCCTTCACAAGTGATGGAGCCGTTTCCTTCTATAACGCTGCACAGCATAAACGGAGCGTCCTGGGTCATTTCCGCCGTCCCGCTGATATCCCATTTGTAAACAGAAAAATATTCTCCCTGCACAAAGGTTTTGATGGTGATGCCTTTTCTCGTTTCAGTTGATTCATCTAAAAATCCGTCCACATGAGGAACGGTGGCGGCGTTGACGGCATCGCGGATATGCAGCTCACGCGCCGCGCCGTTTTGATCTGTGCGCCCGTAATCATATATCCGGTAGGCGGCATCTGAATTCTGCTGTATTTCCAGCACGAGCGCCCCGGCGCAAATGGCATGGATGGTTCCGCTCGGCACATAATAAAAATCACCGGGTTTGATTTTCACGCGGCGCAGCAGGCCTTCCCAATCACCGCTGTTAATCATGGTGACAAGCTCTGCTTTCGAACGGGCCGTATGACCGTATATTATCTCCGCATTTTCTTTACAGTCGATAATGTACCAGCACTCAGACTTCCCCGTTTCGCCCAGTCCATGCTCCTCGGCATCATAATCGTCAGGGTGGACTTTGACGGACAGGTGATGTTTGACGTCCAGTATTTTCGTCAGCAGCGGAAAGCGGTCCCCTTCCGTTCCGCCGAATAATTCTCTATGCTGATTCCACAGTTCGATCAGGGTTTTCCCTTGATACGGACCGCTTTTGACCGTGCTCATCCCGTGCGGGTGGGCTGATATCGCCCAGCATTCGCCGGTTGTTTCTGAAGGTATACTGTATCCGAATCGTTCGCGTAATAACGTGCCGCCCCATATTTTTTCTTTACATACAGGCTGTAAAAAAATCGGCTCTTGCGTCATGTTCGTTCCCCTCCCATTAAAAAGCGGCTCATATCCCATTCCCCCTGTACCTATTTTAAAACACGGAGAGAGCCGCCAGTTAAAAACAATATGTATAAATGGCTGACCTGCTCATTATACCATTCGGATGGGGCGGAATGCTCAGTCATTTCCTATTCCAGAATAAAATCCCTTGTTTGTCGCAAATTAAAATAACTGATGAAAGGGGGGAAACATTGTGACGATAAATGCTGAGCTCGGACAAAACCTTCAAGCGCTGAAAAAACGGTTCGGCCAAAGCGATGACATGATGTTTTATTCATTTACGTACGGAAACGGCAAATGTGACGCCTGTCTAGTGTATATAGACGGACTGACTGAAAATCAATTGCTTGCCGAATATATTATTTCGCCCGTGCAGGCGGCCGCCCGGCATCAAGAGGAACCGGCTGAAACACCTCCGGCATCCAATTCTTTCGGGTATCACCACACCCGGCTTTCTTCACTTAAGGATGTTGAGGCTGACATTCTTTCCGGCAAATCGGTTTTGCTGGCGGAGGGATGGAAGGAGGCCCTTTCCTTTGATACGGAAACATTTAAAATGCGGGATGTCGAAGAACCGGCATCAGAAGTGCTGGAACGCGGGCCGAGGATAGGTTTTGTCGAAAAGCTTCGGACGAACACGGCGCTTTTGCGTGAGCAGTCCCGTGATCCCAACCTCCAGATCAAGGAGCTGACACTGGGCGAACGGACAAAAAAACGGATCGCTGTTGCCTACATTCGGGATATCGCGCCTGATGATGTCGTAAAAGAAGTGATGAAAAGACTGGAGTCCATCACCATTGATGATATTCCGGAATCAGGATCGATCGAACAGCTCATTGAAGATAACACGTATTCCATTTTCCCGACCATTTTGACGACCGAACGGCCTGACCGGGTTATGGGCGCTCTTTTGGAGGGGCGGGTCTCCGTTCTTGTAGACGGAACGCCATTTACCCTTTTGGTGCCCGCTACCATTGATGAATTTATCCACTCCCCTGACGATTATAATCAGCGGTGGGTTCCGGTTACCTTTCTCAGGCTGCTTCGGTATTCATGCATTTTAATCACGATTTATTTACCCGGCCTTTACATCGCGCTCGTTACGTTTCATACCGGGCTTTTGCCGACGAGAATGGCGGTGACGATTGCCGGAAGCAGGTTGAATGTCCCGTTTCCCCCTTTTGTTGAAGCGTTTATTATGATTTTTACGATTGAAATGATCAGAGAAGCCGGGCTCAGACTGCCGAAGCCGATCGGCCAGACGATCGGCCTGATCGGGGGAGTGGTGATCGGCCAGGCCGCCGTACAGGCGAATATCGTCAGCGCGATGATGGTGATTGTCGTATCCGTTACGGCATTGGCCTCTTTTACGGCGCCCTCCTATGTGTTCAATTTCCCGCTGAGGCTCATCCGCATTTTTTCGATGATTTTATCGGCGATTTTAGGTTTATACGGACTGATCATGTGTTATCTGCTGGTCGTCGGCCATCTGATGCGCCTGAAAAGCTTCGGCCAGGATTATATTATTCCGATCATGGCGCAGCCGGGACAGGACTTAAAGGATACGATTGTCAGGCTGCCGACACCGCTTTTGAAAAAACGGCCGACCCGAAAAGAGACAAAAGATAAAATCAGACAAAGGTGATCCCCATGATAAAACCGGAAGACAAGCTGTCTTTTATGCAGACCCTTCTCATGGTAAGCGGAACAATGATCGGAGCGGGCGTGTTAACATTGCCGCGCTCCGCCGCAACAGCGGACAGTCCGAGCGGATGGATCATTATTCTGTTGCAGAGTGTCGTGTTTATCGGCATCGTCCTGCTCTTTATGCCGTTTTTGCAGAAGAACAGCGGGGAAACCATCTATGAGCTGAATCAAAGCATCATGGGCCGCGCTATCGGTTCTCTTTTGAATTTATTCATCAGCTGTTATTTTGTCGTCACCGTCTGTTTTCAAGCCCGGTTTCTCGGTGAAGTCATCAATTACTTTTTACTGAAAAATACGCCGATGGGTGTCGTCATATTCATTTTTCTGGCGGTCGGCATTTACCATGTGACCGGCGGGGTCTATCCCATTTCAAAGCTCTATGCGTATCTCTTTCCGGTTTCGATCATCATTCTGCTTACACTGCTCATATTCAGCCTGAGACTGTTTAAGCTGGATTTCGTCCGCCCGGTCTTTGATGGGGGCTACAAAAGCTTTTTTGAGCTGTTTCCGCGAACCCTTCTGTATTTTTCGGGGCTTGAAGTGATTCTTTTTCTGGTGCCGTTTATGAAAAACCCGAAGCAGGCGAAAAAGGCGGCTGTCTTCGGCATCGCAGGCGCGAGCTTATTTTACAGCTTTATACTGCTTATCGTGATCGGCTGTATGTCGGTTGCTGAAGCCAAAACGGTGACGTATCCGACAATTTCCCTGATTCACGCCTTGGAAATCCGCGGTATTTTCATCGAAAGATTTGATATCTTTCTTTTAATTACGTGGACATGCCAGCAGTTCACCTGTATGCTCGGTTCTTTTAAAGGAGCGCATCTCGGATTCAACACCATTTTCAGGCTGAAAAATAAAAACAATGGCTGGCTGCTGGGGGGATTATTGGCGGTGACATTCGGCCTTTCAATGTACCCCGATGATATCAACAGTGTGTTTGCATTCGCTAATATTCTCGGATATGCGTTTTTTGCCGTCATTATGATTCCTTTTCTCATTTGGTTTGTCAGCTGGATGAAGAAAATAGCGGGGAGGAAACAGACGTCATGACACATTTCATAAAATGGGCGGCGGCGCTTTTCATACTGATAATGCTTTCAGGATGCTGGGACGCGAAGGAAGTCGAAAAACTATCGTTCGCCCGGGGAGTGGCTATAGACGAGACGAGTGACCGCCGATATAAACTAACCTATCAAAACCTGCTGCCCCAAAGTGAAAACAGCCAGGCTTCCGGCCGGCCCGTGTTTGTCAATGTGACGACGCGGGGGGATACCATTCTTGAAGCCGTCAGTGAAGTCTCCTTAAAAGATCCGCCCGTTTACAGCGATCATTTAAAAGTGCTGATATTCAGCGACAAATTGCTGGCCGACCAAAATATACTGCAGATGATGAATCATTTTATCCGTGATGATGAATTAAGACGGAGCAGCTATCTTTTCGCGGCAAGAGGAAAAGCGTCCGATATTCTGACGGAGCCGACGCCGAATCAGCAGCAGCCCATGGCCGCGGAAAAGCTCATCGACCTCACAAACAACGGCGGCTACAACGGAAAAATTTTAAAGCCGCTCAGAATCGGGAGAGCTTCGATTTACTGCCATAATAAACTCAGCTTTCTCATGCAGGCCGTCAGCAATCAAAAAGGAAAAACGGTGTATGACGGAGCGGCCATCATCAAAAACAAAAAACAAAACAGACTGGCGGGATTCCTGTCATCATACGAAGTACAGAGCCTGAATTGGCTGACGGGAACGATACAGGGCGGCGTGCTGCCCGCTATGGATAAAGGAGGGCACCCGATTACCTTCGAGATCAAAAAATCAACGTCCTCCATCACCCCCCGGCTGAAAAACGGGAAGCTGTCATTTCACGCAGCGGTGAAAACAAAAGGCATCTTGTCGGAGGATCAATTTGCCGGCGAGGATTCATTCAATCAGCATTATTTAAATGGGCTCGAAAAGATTTTCGAAAAAAAACTGAAAAGCGATATAAAAGAAGTCATTGATAAGCTGCAGAATCAATATGAAACGGACCCTGTATTCTTTTCTGACAGAGTCCGCATTCAATATCCCGACTATTGGAAGAAAGTGAAGAATCATTGGGATGAGACCTTTTCCGAAGCGGCATTTGACTATGATGTTTCCATTCAGATTGTCAACTTCGGAACGATGGGCCGGTAGCCTTCAGCGTGTTTTTTCGACACGCAGGAGGATTTGGTAAATCCGGCTTTGTTCGGGCAGCTGTGTTACCGGAAATTGCATCGCCTGCGCCATTCGTGTGATTTCTTGTAAAAACAGCTGCACCCGCTCATCAACGTGAACATACGTATAGGACTGCTTTTTCACGTCAAATGTCTCTTCCGGAAAGAGCGTGCGGACCGTCTGCGGCGTAAAAAACCGCAAGTGGGTGCGGTCGAGAATGCCGGCGTCCTTGTATGTCCAGTCACCGAGCAGAAGCGGAAACAGCGCTTCGGCGTGAGAAATATTCGGAATGCTGCAAACGATTGATCCGGCAGGCGCCAAATAGGCTGAGTACGTTTCAATGACACGCCAAGGGTCTTTTAAGTGCTCAAGAATGTCTGCAAAAATGATGCAATCAAAAAAGCCTTCCGGATACGGGAGTTTCACTTCTTCGACATCTTCCTGCAGAACCGCTTCATAGTGTCCTTTTGCCGCTTGCGCCGCCAGCGGGTGCAGTTCTATTCCGTACAGTTCACAGGGCTGTCTGTTTTGAAGTTCCAGTCCCGTAGCACCCGCGCCGCAGCCGACATCAAGTACCCTTTTCGCTTCCCGGGGAACAAGCTCGGCAATTTCCGGTCTCGGGTGGGTAAAGTACGTAAAATCAGTGCCCCATTTTTCCGTAAAACGCTGGCGGTTCTCCAAATATAATTGATTGATATTGATATCCTGATTAGCCGTAAACGTCGCGTGCCCGTGATGATGCACAAAGGCATCGAGGGCGATGTGCAGGCTGTAGCCTTTTTGCAGGGCGCGCAGGCATAGATCATCATCTTCAAAAGAACCGTATCCGAATTGTTCATCGAACGGGCCGATGTCTTCAATGACGCTTTTTTTCACCAGAAGGCAGAATCCGACAAGGCGGAGCACCCGCTTCGTTTTATGCTTTTCCCTTTCACAATAAGCCTCCGCGAATGACTCCAGTTCATCAAGCGATTGATACGCGTCATGGATCATCTGCGCGCCGCTGACATAGTTGCTGACGGGACCGACCATGCCGTTTTTTTCAGATTGATACAGCACTCTCAGCATGGCGCTGAGCCAATTTTTCGTGACCATCGTATCGTTGTTCAAAAACAGCAGATTGTCCCCCGCCGCCGCTTCGATTCCCTGGTTGCACCCTTTGGCGAACCCGAGGTTTTTTTCATTTAGGATGACTTTGACGTCAGGAAGATTTGATATGTACTCTCTCGTTCCGTCTGATGAACCGTTATCAACGATGATCAGCTCTATCTCTTCTTTGTCGGTGTATTGATCAATGCTGGCCAGACATTTTTTGGTCAGTTCCAGCTCATTATATGTAAGGATAATAATGCTCGTTTTCACCGGCATCCCCGCCTTTATCGTGACTTTATACTAATGTATGACATATTCCTGTCATTTATGTGACCGGCGCGGGGGCGCAGTTTTAAGGGGCCGGTGTATAACCGCCCCCTCTCACACTGGAATTAAGGATGAACTGTCTGCCGATTGGATTCTGATTCAGAGCCTCCGTTACGGCTTCGCAGATCCTGTTCGATTTCTTCAAGGCTTTTCCCCTTCGTCTCGGTCACTTTAAACCAAACGAACAGGAATGCCATTATCCCGATTGCGGCATAAATGATAAATAGATAGCTGATGCCGACGGCCTCCATTAATATCGGATAAGTTAATGAAACAAGCAATGTTCCGGCATGCAGCATCAAAGTCGAGACACCCGTGCCGATACCGCGGACATGCAGCGGGAATAATTCCGGCAGCATAACCCACACGACAGGCCCCCAGCTGATCGCAAACACGATGATAAACAGACCTAAACAAATGACCGTCGTCCATGATGCGGCTGCTGAATGTTCAAAGAAGAGATTGACCGCGGCCAATACGAGAAGACTGATGACCATGCCCGCATTTCCGGCCAAAAGCAGCGGCTTCCGACCGATCTTATCAATGACTTTGATAGCCGCAAGCGTCATGATGACATTGACGGCGCCGATTCCGACGGTTCCCAGGATAGACGCGGAATTGCCGAACCCGACACTGGTAAATGTTTTCGGGGCGTAATAAATAATGGTATTTGTCCCGATGAATTGCTGTAAAAAGGCTAGCCCGAGGCCGGCAATCAGCGCGGGTCTCACCCACGGCTCAAACAATTCTTTCAAACCGCCTTCGTTTTCCTTTTCCGCTTCTTTCATTTGGTCAATCTCGCCCTCAATATTCTTCGTTCCCCGCAATGACGAAAGAATTTCTCTTGCTTTATCTTCTTTGCCGATTGTAAACAGCCAGCGCGGGCTTTCCGGCATGAATAATATTCCGATCAGCAGAATGACTGACGGCACGACCGCAAGACCAAGCATCCAGCGCCAAGCGCCTGCATCGGCAAATATATAATTCACGATATACGAAACGAGGATTCCGACCGAAATCATCAGCTGGTTCAGTGATGAAAGCGCCCCCCGTTTATGCTTCGGAGCCAACTCCGATAAATAGAGCGGAACGATCGTTGTAGATGTTCCGACAGCCAGTCCGAGAATGATCCGGAATAGAACCATCACCTGTGTATTCGGGGCAAAAGCGACCCCAAACCCGCCAATACAAAACAGCAGCGCCGCTCCCATGATGGCCTTCCGCCTGCCGAACCGGTCGGTCAGTTTGCCGGCGAATCCCGAACCGAGAATCGCCCCCGCCAATAACGAACTGACGACGAGGCCTTCTGTAAAGGCGTTCAGTCCCAGTTCTTTTTTCATAAATAAAATAGCCCCGGAAATGACTCCGGTATCATATCCGTATAAAGCGCCGCCGAGAGCGCCGAAAAAATAGAGCCATTTATTCGAGTGTATGCTTTTCATGTGATATAGACTCCCCTCATCCTGCGCTGTATCCGCGAGGAATTGTTCTACTGCTTCTTTTGCCTGATTCCGATCGTTTCAAACCTTCCGACGGTTAACATCCATTATTTTACTGATTATTTTTTACAACCCGACGAAACATTTTCCGCTTCCTGCCGTCCAATATAATGTGAACCTGATGTAAAAATAACAGTAGATGTTGTCGAAATAGAGAGAAAGATTTGGAATTTTCTCATTTACAGAGTTGTTCCAAGCCAACAATTATGGTACGCTTCACAAAGAATAGAAACGAGAGGTAATGATATGGAAGAACGATCTCAACGCAGAAAAAAGAAAAAACGCCTCAGAAAATGGGTGAAATTTGTACTGGTTTTTGCCGCTTTCTTATTGGTGATTGCCGGTTCCGTCGGCGCCTACGCATTTGTGAAACTGAACAATGCGACCAAGGAAGCGCACGTCAGTCTTGACCGCGGCGACCAGTCCGTGAAACGGATTAAAGAATTTGATCCGAAGAAGGATTCTTTCACCGTATTGCTTTTAGGAATTGACGCCCGTGACAATAAGGGCGAATCAGTAGATGACGCAAGAAGTGACGCCAACGTGCTCGTCACCTTCAACCGGAAAAAGAAAACAGCGACAATGCTCAGCATTCCGCGGGATTCCTATGTCAACATCCCAGGTCACGGCTATGACAAATTCGCGCACGCACATGCTTACGGCGGTTATAATTTAACTTATAAAACAGTAGAAAACATGCTTGATATTCCGGTAGATTATGTGGTTGAGAGCAACTTCGACGCGTTCCGCGATGTCGTCAATGAATTGAACGGCGTTACGGTAAATGTAAAAAGCCAGAAAATTGCCGATCGTATTAAAGTCGATACAAAAGGAAAAGTCGTGCTGAAGCCGGGCGTTCAGACGCTTGACGGCGAGCAGGCACTGGCTTATGTAAGAACACGTAAAGCGGACACCGATCTGATGCGCGGACAAAGACAGATGGAAGTGCTGAGCGCCATTATTAAAAAATCTAAATCGTTAAGCTCGATCCCTTCTTATGACGATATCGTCGACAGCTTAGGGAAAAACTTAAAAATGAACTTATCTCTGAATGACGCCATCGGCCTGTTCCCGTTTATCACATCGCTGAAATCAGTGAATTCTTTACAGCTGACAGGTTCAGACAGCTATATTTACACTCCTCAATACGGCAAAAATATTTATTATTTCAAACTGAATGAGGAGAACCTTCAAGAAGTGAAAACGAAATTAAAAAAGGATTTAAACGAGTAAGATATCACGGCGGGGTTTCAGAATCCCCGCCGTTTTTCTGTTGAAAAATAGGGCATGAAGGTATAGCCTTTTAATTGACGGCTTTCTGCTGATTTCGCAAAAAGCTGAACATACTACAGGAAGCAGCTTTATTTTTAAGGAGGGCATCCATACATATGAAATTGATAGCCATTGACTTAGACGGCACATTACTGAACTCGGACAGTGTGATTTCTCCGGAAAACAGAGCGGCTTTACAAAGAGCGGATGAAGCGGGCGTTCTTGTGGCCATCTGCACGGGCAGAGCCACTTTTGATGTAAAATCACTCCTGGAAGATTTGGATATTCCGATCATTGCTGCAAACGGCGGGACGGTTCACGACAAAGGATACCGGCTCGTCAGCCGGCTCTTAATGGATCAGCAGGCCGGTAAGGATATCGCCGCTTATTTAACGGGAAAAGACATTTACTTCGAGGTTTATACAGATCATCACCTGCTGTCCCCGTTTGACGGCGAATCCAAATTGCAGGCAGAACTGGACATTCTGAAAAGCGCCAACCCAAAGGAAGATATTCAGACATTATGGGAGGGCGCAAAGACGCAGTTCAAACAATTCGGCATCAAACCCGTGCAGGATATACAGGCCATTTTTAACGGAGACGAACATATTTACAAGCTTCTTTGTTTCTCTTTTGATATGGAAAAACTGAAAAACGCCAAAGAAGAAATTACACACCATCCGAAACTATCCCAGACTTCTTCCGGAAAACACATCATCGAAATCCTCCCTGCCGGTTCCGGTAAAGGACGGGCCCTGACGGAGCTTGCCTCACTATACGGAATTGAAAAACAGGATATTTACGCCATCGGCGACAGCCCGAATGATTTCTCCATGTTTGAAGCAGCCGGAAACCGCATCGCCATGGGCAACGCGATTGATGAACTGAAGGAAAAAAGCACGTATATTACAAAAAGCAACGATGAAAACGGCGTTGCCCATTTCATCAACCGGCTTCTCGACAACGAACAATAAAAAATCCGTCCGTCAAAAGCCAGGTCTTTCCCGACCTGGCTTTTTCATATTTTCCAAAAAGGAATTTCCAAAATTGAAAATAAATTGTAAAATAAAGAAAAAAGGAGCGTTATTATGTCGAATGCAATCGCTATTATTGGATTTTTGGCTTTTCTCTTCGCACTTGGATACGGAATATTCCATCTCATATGCAAAGCGGCAAAAAAAGAAAAACGTTTTTCAAAAAAGCTGTTTTGGCCCCTTCTCATCGGCGGATTTGTTCTGCTCCTGACAGGCGGTTCCTCGGCAGAGCCGGACACCTCAGCCGCGAAGGCAGAGGAGAAATACAGCACACTGGATACGGCTTATCAAAAATTAACGAAGGACCACCAGGCGCTTGAGAAAAAATATGAAAGCATCAGTGCCGCGGCTGAAAAAGAGAAATCCGAAGCCGAAGCAGGCAATGAGAAAAAACTCAGCAAACTCAGCAAAGAAATAAACGAACTGAAAAAAACAAACAAATCACTCAAACAAGACAACGAGAAATTAAAAAATTCACAAAAGAAACTCGAAAAGACCGCCAAAACGCTTCAATCAGAAAATAAAACATTAAAGCGGCAAAAAGAAGAAACAAAAACATCCGAGCACACGGAAACGGCGCAAAATACCGCCCCTTCCTCCGGCGGACATGCCGGGACGAAAGCAGCCGACACCTCACAGGGATGCGACATTAAAGGCAGCCGAAACGGCATTTATCACACGCCGGGAAGTACATACTACGATCGGACGACAGATCCAGTGGAAATGTTCTGTTCTGTCGAAGACGCGGAAGCGGCCGGATTCAGAGCTCCGAAACGGTAAAATAAAAAGACGTCAGAGACACTCTCTGACGTCTTTTTTTACGGGAGCCGGATGCTGCCCGCATATTTGTCCTTCCAATAAGCGCTTGTATTCATATTTGTGATGGTTACGCCTGCGGACACGGTGACATGAATCACTTGTCCGTTCCCGATGTAAATGGCCGGATTCAAGCTCTCCGCTTTAAAGAAGACCAGATCACCGAGCTTCAGATCCTGTTTATCGACCGGAGCGCCCGCCTGCATCTGCTTGTCCGCGTAACGCGGCAGGCTGATTCCTTTCGCTTTTTGATAGACGTATTGAACAAATCCGGCTGTATCAAAGCCATTTTCCGGTGAAACGCCGCCTTTCAGATAAGAAATTCCGATAAGATCAGCCGCTGTTGACACAACGGGATTATCTTTAGAAATAGTCAGGTTGCTGAATCGGCGCACTCCTGTAAAATGCTTTTTCCAATAATCTTCCGCCAAATAAGAAATGGTGACTTTTTCGGAGCGGCTCGCTTGGATGAATCTTCCCTCTCCCGCATAAATGCCCGCATGGGAAATTCCTTTTTTATACGTGTCGCTGAAATAAATCACGTCCCCGGGCTTTATGTCGCTCAATTTGATTTTCTCACCGACCAGCCACTGCTGCTCCGCAGATCTCGGCAGGTAAATGTGAAGCCTGTTTTCGAAAACATATTGGACAAGCCCCGAACAGTCGAATCCCGCTTCAGGCGTGCTGCCGCCGAATACATACGGAATGTCGAGATAACGGGCGGCTTCCTGAACGATCGGATTATCAGCCAGCTCCGGATCTTTTTTAATCCGTCTCGCGCCAAGATATAAATTCATCCAATAACTGCTTTTTTGAAAGCGCGTGATCGTCACGCCTTCTGACGGAGAACTGTGTATCATCTCTCCGTTTCCGATATAAAGACCGTCTTGGACGGGCGTGTTTTTTGTTGAATCCGACTTTTTGAAAAAAACAATATCTCCCGGTGAAAGGTCATTTTCTTTGACGGCAGCTCCGACTTTCCATTGATCACTGACCGTTCTCGGCAGATGGATGTTCTGTCTGCCGAAAAGATAATGGATCAATCCGGACGGATCAAAACCGTCCTCAGGCTCTTCGCCTCCGTAAACATATTTATTTCCGACAAGTTTTTGTGCGTCTGAAACGATCAGGACAGAAACTTGAGAATCCGCTTCAGCAATTTCCGTTCTCGTTACTGCAGGTGCCACAAGACAAATCATAAGGCCGGCAAGGATGTACTTCCTCCAGCTTGTGAGCATGTTTTTTGTTCACTCTCCTTGTTTTTAGTAGTTTTTACATCGGTAACTTTTAACAAATGTTTAGAGAGCATAAAAAAAGAATGCCCATATCGGGCATTCTTTACTGGATTCGGTGCAAACAATATGCCGGCAAGCGGAATCATGCGCTTATTTTGCGCCCGCTGTGTCCTCTTGCTGAATTTTTTGCATTTCCGTGTCAATTTTTTGTTTTTCCTGATCTGTGAGCTGATCATTGTATTTAAAAGCTGACATAAACATAAATACCATAATGATCGCGGCAAACGGCCATCCGGCTTTAATGATTTTCATTTGTTTTTCCCTCCGCTTTCTTTTTTAAGATATTGCTGTGGTCCACATCAAACGTTAACTTTCCGTCCTTGACGCTCCAATCGAAATTCGATTCTTTCGTCAGTTCACGTACGATCGTTTTATGATTGATGCTGCCTTTTTTAACCGGTGCAGGCGTCGCTTCATGAATGTTCATCGGCGTGACTTCAAAGCGTCCCGTGCCGTTTTTCTGCAAATGATATTGTACAAGCGCCGTGTCTCTCGTTCTTGTCCATCCCTGGTCAAATACGAAGTTGCCCAGGCTGTAGAAAATAACGGTGCCGTGGTACATTTCGATCGGTTCAAGCACGTGCGGATGGTGTCCGACGATGATATCCGCTCCGGCATCTGACATTGCTCTTGCCAACTGGCGCTGTCTGTCATTCGGATCATTATCATATTCCTGTCCCCAGTGTGTTTGAACAATGACAAGATCGGCTTTCTTTTTGGCTTTGGAAATCATCGGAATGAACAGCTCAGGATCGGCCGGAAGCACACCCGGCGCATTTCGTTTAGCTGCAAAGCCTTTTCCGGAAACATCGGTGAATCCCAGTGTTGCGATTTTGATTCCGTTTACATCTTGATATGAAATGTTCTGCTCAGCCTCTTTAAGCGTCAGGCCCGCACCGACAAGTTCAAGGTTCTGCTTTGAAAATTCTTCAACAGTATCCCGCATTCCTTGAGGGCCGTAATCCATCGCATGGTTGTTGGCTGCCGTCAAAACGGTGAAATTTGTGTCCTTCAATACTTTTACGGCATCTTTGTCTGACTGAAGGTGAATATTTTTGTCTGCTTCTTTGTAGTTCTTTTTATATGTAACCGGGTTTTCAAAGTTTCCCGATACATAGTCAGATGCTTCAAAAAATGGCTTTGCGTAGCGGAAGACGCTTTCCGTTCCGTTATGCTTTGTCACTTTCTCCACATTCCGGCCCATCATAATATCTCCGACGAACGAGGCTGATACAAGGTCATCGGCATTTCTTTTCACACTCGGTGTCTCCGCCTTCCCTGTCAGGATGCAGATGAACATCAGGCAAAAGACGATCGGCAGTGCGATAAAAACGTGAAGATTGGTTTTCTTTTTCTGCTGTTTGGTCAGCTTCAGCAGTTTCTCTTGAAAGCTTAATTGTTTTTTCATCGTTTGACACACCTTACATTAGATTAAGTAGTAAGCAAACATAATGGCAAAAGTGGCGCCGCTTAAAAACAGCGTGCTGGCAAATGTAATCGTTAATCCCTGTTTCTGAATGGTGTTGGCGATCAGACCCGGTACAATGATACCGATTCCGCGGAATTCTGATATCTCAAATGGTACGATCGGGTAGAGAAAATCCAATGCGATTTTTAAGCAGATTCCCGTGATCAGCATAGCTGCGAATTTTCTGCGTCCGTATAAAATCATAAATCTGGATAAACCGTATTTGACGATCACGTATGTAAGAAGACTCACTAACAATACGAGTAAAATAAAGACCGGCTGGTTAAAAACGAGCCCTAAATAACCCGGTACAACTAAACCGGCAGGTACGATACCTGTTTTTTCCGCGAAAATTAAACTGATTAACACGCCTAAAATAAGTGAGATATATAAATCTGATCCGAACATTTATCCTTTTCCTCCTAGCTAACGAGCTGTTTCACCTTATACTCTTGGATTTTTTCAATTAATGGCTCCGCTGAACCGTGGATGTTGCCGACGCCATATATGACACGGTTTTGCATTCTTGTTTTCAGCACGTCCATGATTTCGTCTGTTGATTTATATTCGAGATCGTGCAGGGTATCGGCAGGAATCTTGCCTTCTTCATAAGCTTTGACGATCGGTTCTGTCGTCTCACCAATGAGAATGAGTTCCTTCGTCTTAATGTACGGAAGCACGTCATTGGCAAACTGAATCGTTCTGTCCACGCGGTCGGCGCGGCAGTTCATGATGACGATCGGTTCATCTGTCGGATAGCCGATTTCCTTTACACGTTTCCATATATTCAAAGTAGAAGATGCATCATTTGCGGCAAAGCCATTTACGAAATGACCGGGCTCTTTTGTGCTGAGCAGCGGCAGAATTCTCATGGCGCCTGGATCAGGCGGCGCATTCAGCATGCCTTTAAACGCCGTTTCTTCATCTATACCAAGAGCCTGGGCAACGCCGAGCGCAAGTGAAGCGTTATCAGGAAAGACCATATATTCGAATTTCCGCAGGTATTCATCAGTAATTTTAGAGTTATCCGCAATAATGACTTCGGTATTCCGCTCTGCGGCTTTTTCTTTAAAGAAATCTGTGTATTCACTGTCTGTAATCACAAGATGGCCGTTATAAGGAATCGTCGCAGTAAAAGCTTCAGCAATTTCATCAAGCGTCGGCCCCATAACGTCCATATGGTCTTCAAGCACATTCACGATGACGCCGATGTTGGCTTGAAGGAGTTCTTCCTGAAAGATAATCTGATAATCCGGGTTTACCGCCATACATTCACTGACAATGGCATTGGCGCCCCGTTCTACGGTTTCCTTCATTACTTCTTTTTGCTCGCCGATATTCGGGCCCTGCGGTTTCCGTTTGATCGGTTTTTCCTCAGGTGTATCCCAATAGATCATCCTTGCATCTGTTCCCGTCGTTTTTCCGACTGTTTTGTAGCCCGCCTCCATCAGTATTCCGGTCGTCAGCCTCGTTACGGTTGACTTTCCGCGGATACCATTAATATTGACGCGTACTGGCAGAGCATCGATATTCTTCTGATGCCGCCTTTTTTCAATGATTCCGATGATTAGTACGGCAGCACAGGCTATAATGAGTAACCACATTGATTTTTGACATCTCCTTCTGTATTGATAAATTCATTCATCAGTATATAGCTTCACTATGAATTCTCAATCGGCATTATGTAACATAATCTTCCCGCTTTCACTGAGCCAAACTTCTCTATTAGTGACGCTATTCTTCCTATTATTGAATTGCTTTTTTTGGGAATCGGCAGGACTTAGAACTTACTTCAATTTTTTTCAGAAAAAATGAATGCGTTTACATTTTCCCTCGTCTATTTATTTGGACTAATAGAACTATTCGCGTTCCGGAAGAAAAAGATGTAATCATAATCCATCTTATCCAGCCTTTTATACCAGTGTTTTCCGCACTGCGCATACGTTTTCGGACTCTATGTCCGCTGGATGCAGACTTCCTGTTTTGTTAAGAATAAGGTCTTAAAGTCATTCATTTTTCCCCTGTATTCTGCTGTCAGTCCCATTCCAAAATAACTATTGGGATGTCTTGTACATGACAGAAACAGACGGGTCCGGAGTGTTTACAAGAAATATACATTTTATATGCGGAAAGCCTATCTGCTTTCGTTCCGTTTACAGGCCATTTCTCACTCTTTTGAAATAATTTTAATAAATCTTTAAATTCGTTCAAGAAAAGTTCATCCATAATTGTGGAGTTTATGGAAAAACAGCAAGCAGCATCAAGAAATTCCTCTAATTTATAAAATGCATAAAAAAGGAATGGACAATGATCCCCGCCGGCATCTGAAAGTAAAAATTCATTTAAAGCTGAATACACGTGCCTTGGAATATCCGAAAGACAAGCTGAATTCCTATGCGGCTATCGGCAAAATGAACAAACAAGCCTCAGCCAATCTGAACGAGCGGAGCAAGCATCTCAATTGGGCGTGAGGTCTATCCTTCCATAGAGATTGTCCCTGATATCAAAGTGAACATCTCTCAAATCGGTATCGTGAATGAATAGAGGCTCCGGCCTCTTTTTTTTGTTGCCAAGCGAAAATATTCGTGATACTCTTTTTATGTAAACGGTTACATAAATAGAGGAGGAGTGTTTGTTGGCAACGATTAAAGATGTCGCAGGCGCTGCCGGCGTCTCTGTTGCCACGGTCTCGCGTGTCCTCAATGACAACGGCTACGTGCATGAAGATACAAGAACGAAGGTCATGCTTGCCATGGAGAAGCTGAATTATTATCCGAATGAAGTTGCCCGCTCTCTTTATAAAAGAGAATCCAGACTGGTCGGACTTTTGCTTCCGGATATTACGAATCCCTTTTTCCCGCAGCTTGCCCGCGGCGCTGAAGACGAATTGCAGCGGGAGGGGTACCGGCTGATGATCGGCAACAGCGATGAGGAATTGGAAAAAGAGCTCGACTATCTGCAGACATTTAAACAAAATCAAGTTGCCGGAATTTTGGCGGCCACCAATTATCCCGATCTTCCCGAATACAGCGGGAGCCTTTACCCGGTCGTATTTCTGGACCGGGCAAAAGAAGGCGCTCCTTCCGTATTCAGTGACGGCCGGGCAGGCGGAAAACGGGCGGCTGAGGAAATGCTTCGCGGCAAAAGCGCAAGCATCACGCTCGTCAAAGGCCCCGGCCGCCTTCCGACCGCTCAGGAACGTTTTAACGGCGCACGTGACGTGCTGCAAAAAGCGGGCGCGCAGTTCAATGTCATCTCCGCCGCTTCATTTTCCATCAAGGATGCCGCCATTTTAGCGGAAGAATTGTTTGCCGCATTCCCGGAAACTGACGGCGTCATTGCCAGCAACGACATTGCGGCGGCGGCCGTCCTTCATGAGGCGCTGCGGCTCGGTAAAAAAGTTCCCGAGGAGATTCAGATTATCGGATACGACGATATTCCGCAGAGCAGTCTCTTGTTCCCGCCTCTTTCAACGATCCGCCAGCCTGCATATGAGATGGGAAAACGAGCGGCAAGCCTGCTGCTGCAATTAATAAAGAAAGAACCGCCGAAAGAGACGTCCATTCAAATGCCAGTCACATACATGGAAAGACAAACGACGAGAAAGGATGAGTACAAGTGAGTGAAATTTGTGTTATCGGAAGCTGTTCAATGGATCTTGTCGTCACATCCGAACGGCGTCCGAAAGCGGGAGAAACCGTACTGGGCGCAGACTTTCAAACCGTGCCCGGGGGAAAAGGCGCAAATCAGGCCGTAGCCGCTTCCCGCCTGGGCGCTGACGTATATATGGTAGGGAAAGTAGGCAGTGACAGCTACGGAAAAGCGATTATTGAAAACCTGCAGGCAAACGGTGTCAATACGGACTATATGGAAACGATTACACATCAAAAAAGCGGAACGGCTCATATTGTGCTCGCAGAAGGAGATAACAGCATCGTCGTCGTAAAAGGCGCAAACGATGACATCTCCCCCGCTGATGCCAAAAGCGCGCTCGCGAAACTTCCCGGCATTGATATCGTGCTGATCCAGCAGGAGATCCCCGAAGAAACCGTTGAAGAAGTGTGCAGCTACTGCCGCGCGCATCAAATTCCGGTGATCCTTAATCCGGCGCCGGCCCGTCCGCTGAAACAATCAACGATTGAGGATGCCGCTTATCTTACGCCGAACGAACATGAAGCATCCATTTTATTTCCTGGCCGGACGAAAGAAGAGGCGCTAGCCGGCTATCCCGGCAAACTGTTTATTACCGAAGGGAAACAAGGTGTGCGGTATTCTGACGGCACTGCAGAGCGGCTCGTTCCCGCCTTCCCTGTGGAAGCGGTCGACACGACAGGAGCCGGTGATACTTTTAATGCGGCACTTGCCGTCGCACTCGCGGAAGGACAGGACATTGAACAAGCGCTTCTGTTTGCCAACCGCGCCGCCTCCCTATCCGTGCAGCATTTCGGCGCCCAGGGCGGCATGCCGGACAGAAAAGCAGTCGAGGAGTTGCTGTCATGAAGAAACACGGAATGTTAAACAGCCACATTGACAAAGTATTAGCCGATCTCGGGCATACAGACCTCATCGCGATCGCCGATGCGGGTCTCCCCGTCCCAGACGGTGTCCCTAAAATTGATTTGTCCTTAACGGCGGGCGTTCCCGCCTTTCGGGACGTGACCAGCCTGGTGGCCGGGGAGATGGAAGTCGAAAAGGTGATGGCTGCCTCCGAAATCAAAGACGCCAATCCTGAGAATGCAAGTTTTCTAGAAAGCTATTTCTCAGAGCGGACAATCGAGTACATGCCCCACGAAGAATTCAAACAGCTCACACAGAAAGCGAAAGCCGTCATCCGAACGGGTGAAATGACACCATACGCCAACTGCATCCTGCAGGCGGGAGTGATTTTCTAGAAGGAAGGGATCCAGCATGCACATCAGCATGACAGACATTCATAAAGCATTCGGGAAAAATCAAGTGCTCTCCGGCGTCTCATTTGAGCTCCTGCCTGGAGAAATCCACGCTTTAATGGGAGAAAACGGAGCGGGTAAATCGACTTTAATGAATCTGCTCACCGGACTGCACCGCCTCGACAAGGGAAACATTACGATAAACGGAACAAATATGACCTTCTCAAATCCAAAAGAAGCCGAAAAACACGGAATCGCTTTTATCCACCAGGAGCTGAATATATGGCCGGACATGACGGTGCTTGAAAACCTGTTTATCGGCAAAGAGCTGACGACGGCGTTCGGCGTTTTGGAAACGAAGAAAATGAAAGCGCTAGCAAAATCACAGCTTGAAAAACTGGGAGTCTCTCTTCCTCTTGACCGGGAAGCCGGACAATGTTCCGTCGGCCAGCAGCAGATGATTGAGATTGCTAAAGCGCTGATGACAAACGCCGAAGTCATCATTATGGACGAACCGACCGCGGCGCTGACCGAACGGGAAATCAGCAAGCTGTTTGACGTAATGACGGCGTTAAAGCAAGACGGCGTTTCAATCGTCTATATATCGCACCGAATGGAAGAGATATTTTCAATTTGCGACCGGATCACCATTATGCGGGACGGCCTCACTGTCGATACGGCGCATTTAAAAGATACTAATTTTGATGAAGTGGTCAAAAAAATGGTCGGCCGGGAGCTGACTGATCGGTATCCGACACGCACGCCGTCACTCGGCGATAAGGTGCTCGAAGTGAAAAACGCCTCAAAAAAAGGAAGCTTTTCACAGGTCAGTTTCCATGTGCGCGCCGGAGAAATCCTTGGTGTTTCCGGCTTAATGGGGGCCGGACGGACAGAAATCATGAGGGCGCTGTTTGGAATTGACCGGCTCGATTCCGAAGAGATCTGGATTTCCGGCCGAAAAATCGGCATCCGGGGTCCGGCTGATGCCATCCGGAAGGGACTCGGCCTGATTACAGAAAACCGGAAAGATGAAGGACTGCTTCTGGATACGTCCATTCGTGAAAACATCTCATTGCCGAACCTGACCAGTTTTTCTCCGAAAGGCATCATTGACCGAAAACGCGAGGCGGAGTTCGTCGAGCTGCTGATCAAGCGGCTGACCATTAAGACCGCGTCTCCGGAAACCGCCGCGCGGCATTTATCAGGAGGAAATCAGCAGAAAGTCGTTATCGCCAAATGGATCGGAATCGGCCCAAAAGTTCTCATTCTCGATGAACCGACAAGAGGCGTCGACGTAGGCGCGAAAAGGGAGATCTATTCATTAATGAATGAGCTGACCGACCGCGGAGTCGCCATCATCATGGTTTCTTCCGAGCTGCCGGAAATTCTCGGCATGAGTGACAGAATCATCGTCGTCCATGAAGGACGCATCAATGGAGAAATCAATGCGGCCGGCGCAACACAAGAACACATCATGACACTTGCCACGGGAGGGCAGCAGAATGAAAACTGAACCAATGATATCAACTGAACAACAGCGTTTTTCCATTCATACCTTTACGCAAAAACTCGGTCCGTTTCTCGGCTTACTGATTCTTGTGCTGATCGTTTCCGTTTTAAACCCGAGTTTTCTTGAACCGCTCAATATTCTCAATCTTCTTCGGCAGGTTGCGATTAACGCGCTGATCGCTTTCGGAATGACGTTTGTCATTTTAACGGGTGGCATTGATCTCTCTGTCGGAGCCATCCTCGCCTTATCGAGCGCATTGGTCGCCGGTATGATGGTATCAGGCATCGACCCGATCTTAGCCGTTATCATCGGCTGCGCGATCGGCGCCGTACTCGGCATGATGAACGGTTTATTAATCACAAAAGGAAAAATGGCTCCGTTTATCGCCACTTTGGCGACAATGACGGTCTTTCGCGGACTGACCCTCGTTTATACGGACGGAAATCCGATTACGGGACTCGGTACAAATTACGCGTTTCAATTATTCGGGCGCGGTTATTTTCTCGGCATCCCCGTACCCGCCATTACCATGCTGATTGCATTTGCGGCCCTATGGGTTCTTCTGCACAAAACACCGTTCGGACGCCGGACATACGCCATCGGCGGCAATGAGAAAGCGGCGCTGATTTCCGGTATCAAAGTGCCCCGCATCAAGATCATGATCTATTCTCTGACAGGTTTATTATCGGCTCTGGCCGGAGCGATTCTGACATCACGCTTAAATTCCGCACAGCCGACGGCCGGGGAATCATACGAGCTGGACGCCATCGCAGCGGTCGTCTTAGGCGGAACGAGCCTGTCCGGCGGACGGGGACGCATCATCGGTACGCTGATCGGGGTTTTGATTATCGGTACGCTGAACAACGGCTTGAACCTTCTCGGCGTATCGTCTTTTTATCAGCTCGTCGTCAAAGGAATCGTCATTTTAATCGCGGTGCTGCTGGACCGCAAAAAATCGTCATAGTAGGAGGATCATTATGAAGAAGGCCATCATCGCGATTGCGGCATTATCACTGTTTTTACTGTCCGCCTGTTCACTTGAACCGCCCCAATGGGCAAAACCGTCAAATACCAAACATAAAAAAGAATTCACACTCGGACTTTCCGTCTCCACTTTGAACAACCCGTTCTTCGTTTCATTAAAAGACGGCGTGGTAAAAGAAGCCAAAAAACGGGGCATGAAGGTCATCATTGTCGATGCCCAAAATGATTCATCAAAACAGTCGAATGACGTAGAAGACCTGATCCAGCAGGGAGTCGATGCGCTGCTGATCAATCCGACCGATTCATCAGCGATTTCAACCGCCGTCGAATCTGCAAATTCCCTCGGCATTCCCGTCATTGCGCTTGATCGTTCAGCCGAACACGGCAAAGTCGAAACGCTTGTCGCTTCTGACAATGTCAAAGGAGGAGAAATGGCGGCCGGCTACCTCGCCGATCAGCTCGGAAAAGACGCCAAAGTCGCGGAATTGCAGGGAGTTCCGGGCGCATCCGCAACCCGGGAACGCGGTACGGGCTTTCATCATATCGCCGACAAAAAGCTGAATGTCGTAACGAAGCAAGCGGCCGATTTTGACCGTACTAAAGGATTGACCGTCATGGAAAACCTGCTCCAGGGCCATCCTGACATCAAAGCCGTGTTCGCCCATAATGATGAAATGGCGCTCGGTGCGCTCGAAGCGATCAACAGCTCAGGCAAACACATTCTGGTTGTCGGTTTTGATGGAAATAAGGATGCGATTTCCTCCATTAAAAACGGGAAGCTGACAGCCACGGTCGCCCAACAGCCGGAGCTGATCGGAAAACTGGCGGCGGAAGCGGCGGAACAGGTGCTGAAAGGAGAAAAAATCAAAAAAACCATTTCCGCTCCATTGAAACTTCAAACGCAAAAGTAACCGTCCGATGTTTAGATTTCCGGAAAAACGTGAAAAGAAGATGTAAAAGGAGAGATAGAGATGAAGAAAACAGCCAAAGCGGCATCCATCCTGACCCTTGCAGCGGGGATATCAGCGGCTTCAGCTGCCGGAATAACGCCTCTTCCTGAGACACACGCGCAAGAAGCGGTCAAGATTGACGATCTGTACAGCTATCCGCTTGACTCTTATCTCGTTTCCGCGGAAGCATTGAACGTCAGAACAAAAGCATCGGCTGTCAGCCCGAAAGCTGATGTCCTTCATTTAGGCGAAAGCTTAAAAATCGTTTCATTCCAGAACGCAGACTGGGCAAAAATTCATTATAAAAACGGAAAAACAGGATTTGTATCTACTCATTATATTGTTAAAGCAGCAACAACCGTAAAAACGACCGCAAAAACTAAAGTATTTACAGAAAACCGAGCAGTCAAAGCTTCCCTTGCTAAAAATACGAGCGTTTCTTTCTTAGGATGGAAAAAAACTGCCGGCGGCGGCATTGATTTTGGCTGGGCGCTTGTCGATTACGGCGGCGCAACTGGATACATCAGCACAAAAGATCTGCAAAAACTGACATAATTTCAAAAACGGATTTCGCACATTCACCGCGAAATCCGTTTTTTTCTTTCTGACAGTCAAAATTGTCGAGAATTCGAAATATTTCTCAGGAAATATTGTCACATAAAGACGAATGCATACTGCATCAGCGGATCATTTTAAAATGATTTCTTTATGTAATCCGCCAGACTTCTCGCATTGTCACGAATATCTGCCGCACCCGCCCCATTTACACCGTACAGCGCGAAAGCCGGCAAATAGGTCATACCCGTAAAATTAGCCATTGCCTGAAACGGCCTTAAAAGCTCGCTCAATGTAAAGTGGTTGGAACCGCCTGCCTGGTATGCATCCTCTCCGGCACCTACGGAAACAGCCAGCAGTAATTCTTTGCCGTGCAGCGCCTTGCCTTTGGAGCCGTAAGCCCAGCCGTACGACAGCACATGATCCATCCATGTTTTTAAAAGCGGAGGCGCACTATACCAGTACAGCGGAAATTGAAATACGATCCGGTCATACTGTTCACACAGCTGGCGTTCCTTTTCCGCATTGATTTTCCCGTCCGGATATTCTTTATAAAGCTCACGGACCGTAATGTCATCGTGATTTTTTAACTCTTCTGTCCACGCCTTATTGACCACTGAGTTTTCCATGTCAGGGTGAACCGCCAATACCAAAACTTTCACAGCTACCACACCTTTCCCTTTTGACTGTATTTTACCTAATCATTGCCGATTCAGCCAAATAAAAAGAAAGCCCGGGAGAAAAACGGGCTTTCTTTTTTCATTTATTCAGGGCTTCCTTCGGTTGTTTCAATATCCTTCGCGAAATTCGGATTATCTAAATTCGCGTTGAAAAAGTCCGCCGTATTCGGAAGCTTGAGATTCATGTTCATTTTTTGAGAAATGGTCACTTTGCAATCTTTAATGATATAGTCAAACACATGTCCGCCGGAATTGCGGCCTTCATCAATGAAGTGCAGGTGATACCCGGAAACAGCGATGCCGTTTGCGTAGCCTGGCGTCCAGAAGCCGGCAATCGTTCCCTGAATGTCGTCAAAGTTGAACACAGGCTGTGTTTTCACCGCTTCGATCATCGGAACGTACGGTTTCTCCTGACGTTCTACCGTTCTCGTCTGCACCTTTTTAAATACACCGTCTAAACGGATCGCATAAAATAAGTTTTTACTAGGGAGAAGGCTTGCCATTTCCTGTTCGAATTCTTCACGGGTCATTTCGCCGTCGATCGTATGCGTCATATCCGGTGTAAAAAATGTGAATGAACAGAATGGTGACAGGTCCCCGCCTTTCACAGGCGTAGCCGTTCCGTCGCCGCGCAGACGGTAAAATTGTCCGTCAAATCCGATTAATTCCCCGTCCAGTTTGTTGAAAGTGCCGATTCCGAAATCACCGAACTTCGGAATGTCAGCCATATCAAAATCTCCGTCATATACTCCGTCCAGCAGAGATGTCATTGTTGATACTTGATAGATCTGATCCTCAGGTGAGCCTTTTTCTCCGCGGCTCATCACTTGGATGTCGTTTGCATTTTTCATTCTCTTCACTCCTTTTAAATTAGGCTGTTTTAGAAAACAGGTCATGGTGCGCAGAGTGCTAGAGAGCTTTTGCTTTCATTCTTTCTTTGAATTGCTTCGGAAGCATGTCACTTGATAAATGAACGTTGTCACTGTAATCGACAGGAATGTCGATGATGACAGGGCCTTCTGTGTTCAAGCCTTTTTGCAGCACGTCTGCCAGCTGTTCCGGTGACTCGACACGCAAGCCGGTGGCGCCGAAGCTTTCTGCATATTTTACGATGTCAATGTTTCCGAAATCTACGCATGATGTACGGTTGTATTTTTTCATTTGCTGGAATGCGACCATATCATATGTGCTGTCATTCCATACAAGGTGAACGATCGGCGCTTTTAAGCGGACTGCCGTTTCAAGTTCCATTGCGGAGAACAGGAATCCTCCGTCTCCTGAAACGGATACGACTTTTTCACCCGGATTCACCAATGTGGCGGCAATCGCCCAAGGAAGCGCTACGCCCAATGTCTGCATGCCGTTGCTGATCATCAGCTTCAGCGGCTCATAAGCGCGGAAGTAGCGGGACATCCAGATCGCGTGAGAACCGATGTCACAAGTAACGGTCACATCGTCAGCAATTGCGCTGCGAAGTTCTTGGACGATTTGCAGAGGATGCACTCTGTCGGATTTATGATCGCTTGGCGCCTTCTCGCTGTCTGTCAGCATTTGTTTTAATTCGCTCAGCACTTCTTGTTCACGGCTGCCCATATCGAATGTCACCGCATCGTGCTCGATTTGTTTAACCGTTGCGGCGATATCCCCTAATAACTCTAATTCCGGCTGATAGGCATGATCGATATCGGCCTGAATTTCGTCAAGATGGATAATAGCACGGTCGCCGTTTACGTTCCAGAACTTCGGATCGTATTCAATCGGATCATAACCGATCGTTAATACGACATCCGCCTGTTCAAGCAGAAGATCGCCAGGCTGGTTGCGGAACAGTCCGATCCGGCCGAAATATTGGTCTTCAAGCTCTCTGGACAATGTGCCGGCCCCTTGGTACGTTTCAACGAAAGGCAGTTTTGTTTTGGCAAGCAGTTTGCGGATTTGTTTTACCGCTTCCGGTCTTCCGCCTTTCATGCCGACTAACAGAACGGGAAGTTTCGCCGTCTGGATTTTGGCGATAGCCGCGCTGACCGCTGATTCCGGTGCAGGGCCTTGTTTCGGCGTCGGCACGCTGCGTACGTTTTTAACATTTGTGATTTCATTCACAACATCCTGCGGAAAGCTCACAAAAGCCGCGCCTGCCTGACCTGCTGACGCTGCCCTGAAGGCGTTTGTTACCGCTTCTGGTATATTCCCTGTTTCCTGTACTTCTACACTGTATTTTGTGATCGGCTGAAATAGTGCCGCATTGTCTAATGATTGGTGTGTCCGTTTTAACCGGTCCGCGCGAATCACGTTTCCCGCCAGTGCCACTACCGGATCACCTTCTGTATTAGCCGTTAACAAGCCGGTCGCTAAGTTGGATGCCCCCGGGCCTGAAGTAACGAGACAAACGCCAGGTTTTCCTGTCAGTCTTCCGACAGCCGCTGCCATAAACGCAGCGTTCTGTTCGTGACGGCATAAAACCAGTTCAGGTCCTTTATCTTTTAACGCATCAAATACTGCATCAATTTTTGCACCCGGAATGCCAAAAACATGTGTGACACCTTGCTCCACTAAGCAATCAACAACAAGCTCCGCCCCGCGATTTTTTCCAGAGGTTCTCAGTTCATTTGTTGCTTTTGCCAACACCCTCACTCCTTATTATGCATATTAAATATAAAATTTTAAGTAATTTGTGATATTATTCACTATACACCCTTTGGAAATTGACCTCCAATATCAATTCGCCGTATGATTAATATGTTTCACGAATAATTAACAAAGGGAAAGGAATGGATAAGGATGGAGCTTCGCCATCTTCAATACTTTATTGCTGTTGCTGAAGAACTTCATTTCGGCAAAGCCGCGCTTCGGTTAAATATGACACAGCCGCCTCTCAGCCAGCAGATCAAACAGCTTGAGAAAGAAGTCGGCGTGACTTTATTAAAGCGCACGAAACGGGTTGTAGAGCTTTCTGCTGCCGGAGAAAGTTTTTTGAAACACAGCAGAAACGCGATCGAACAAATAGAAAAAGCGATTGAAATGGCGCAGAGGACAGCGCGGGGAGAGCTCGGCCGGCTTGTCGTCGGTTTTGTCGGCTCAGCCACATATGAATTTCTGCCGCCGATCATTCGGGAATTCCGCGAAAAATTCCCCTCCGTCAAGCTTGATCTGCGTGAAATCTCTTCTTTCAGACAGCAGGAAGAGCTTCTGAAAGGCAACATTGATATCGGCATCCTTCATCCGCCTTTACAGCATTCGGCTTTACATATGGAAAAGGTGCAGAGCAGTCCTTGCATTCTGGCCTTGCCGAAGCAGCACCCGCTTACCGCCAAAGAGACAATCGACATTCAGGATTTAGAAAATGAACCGATTATCACACTGGCGAAAGAAACATGGCCTACTTTATACCTGGAATTTGTAAACTATTGCGAGCAGGCGGGCTTTAAACCGAAAATTGTTCAGGAAGCGACGGAGTATCAAATGGTGATCGGATTGGTAAGCGCCGGAATCGGTGTAACCTTCGTGCCTTCTTCAGCTAAAAAACTGTTTAATCTCGAAGTCGCCTATCGCGACATCAATCAGGTTCAGCTTACCGCCGATTGGGTCATCGCCTACCGCAAGGACAACCAAAACCCGATCCTGAAACATTTCTTGGAGATTATCAATAAACGCCAGGCTTTATTGCAGGCGGATAAGGAAAAAGTATAAAAAAGAGGACGCCGAGAAGCAGCCTCTTTTTTTTTGTGCTTTAATGGAATTTTACTAAATTAGTAGAAACGCTCAGTACACCTTTCGGCCTGTACTCGTATACATACAGTACAACTGATCAGGAGGGATAAAAATAACGGGGCGGCAATGACCCATCCAAAAAGGAGGCAGAACATATTACACATATTAGCGTCATATTGACCCTGATTTCTTTCTTTGTGACCATTATTCTTATTTTTTGGAGACCCCGGGGATTAAATGAAGCCGTTCCGGCATCGCTGGGCGCCATTTTCGTTTTGTTATGCGGAACCGTTTCCTTTCATGATTTAGGAGATATAGGGTCTAAAGTCACCGGAGCATCGATCACCATTATTTCCACAATGATTATGGCGATCGCGCTCGAAAGCTTCGGTTTTTTTAATTGGGCGGCAGCCAAGCTGCTCCATCGCGCTAGAGGATCAGGCATCCGGCTGTTTTGGCTGACCAACCTGCTTTGTTTTTCAATGACGCTCTTTCTGAATAATGACGGCAGCGTCTTAATCACCACTCCTATTTTACTGTTGGTATTAAAGTATCTCGGACTTAAAAAACATCATAAAACGCCCTATTTAATCAGCGGCGTCTTAATTGCGACGGCGGCAAGCACTCCTATCGGCGTCAGTAATATCGTCAATTTAATTTCTCTCAAAATGATAGGCATGGACCTTTATTTGTACACCAATATGATGTTTATCCCCGGCACGCTGGGGCTCGTGTTTATGGCCTTTCTGCTGTTTGCTGTTTTTTACCGCCGCTTGCCGAAACAGCTCCCCGATATTCCGGTTCATTTTGATTCACTGGAACACAAAAGATATCATCCGCTTCAGCCTCCGCCGGATCAGGCCCAAAACAGCCGTACGAAAATCATGTTTTGTGTTTTAGCGTTTGTATTGTTAGTGCGGGTCAGTCTGTTTGCCGCTTCATACAGCGGCATTTCCGTTTCACTTGTGGCAGTCATCAGTTCAGTCATCCTGCTTGCCTGGAGATGGTTTCATTTAAAAATCGGCCCAGCAGACTTATTAAGGAAAGCGCCCTGGCATATCTTTGTTTTTGCCTTCACGATGTACATTATCATCTACGGACTGCATAATATCGGACTGACCGCATTGCTTGTTCAGTATATTGAGCCTTATGTCTCACAGAGCATTGCCCACGCGGCTTCTATTATGGGTATTGCTACATCCGTCCTCTCTAATTTGTTTAATAACCATCCTGCCCTAATGATCAGCACCTTGACATTAACTGAAATGTCAATTGACCCATTAACCGTAAAAATCATTTATTTAGCTAATATTATCGGCAGTGATATCGGATCATTGCTTCTGCCGATCGGGACATTAGCCACGCTGATCTGGATGCATATCATCAGACAGCACGGCGAAAAAGTCTCTTGGTCAGAATATATCAAAACGACCATTGTCGTTGTCCCTCTCACCGTTGTATTTACCATTACCGTTTTATATGTTTGGATCAGCTGGATCTATCTTTAGCTCCGATGAAAAAAACTGCCTGCTGTATAAGAGAGGCAGTTTTATTATTTATGGGAGGTGCATGGTTTTTAAATGATTCAATTTCCAAAAGACCGTATCTCCGTTCGCATTGGTCAATTCAAGAATGTTATCTGAGACGTCCTGTAACAGCCCCACTTTATTCGGTATATCTCCTAAATCCAGAATAATCAATTTGCCGGTATATTTTTTTAATTGCTCCTCAAAATTCCGGACAAGGGGCACACTGGCGGGAACGACCGGCAGTTCTGAGCTGTTTAATGTATACGGCGTCTGCTCATCGGAATATGGTGTCAGCCATTTTAAATGATGCATTGAGATGAAAAGCGTCTTATAAACCGGAGAGAAGAAAACAAAATAATCGTTTAAAACACTTGTTACATAGCCATGAATGGACCGGTCTCCCGTAACGAATATTTCTGTAAATCTGCCTTTTATATGCTGGAGGGTATTCCGGTAAGAAAATGAATGTTCCTGTTTTTCAGGATGCGGACTTTCTTCTCTTGTGTGCGGCCCTTTATTCTCATCGTCCGGCACAGTCAAAGTCATCCGCTGCAGATGCAGCAGCGGGATATAAAGAAACGTCCGGCCGTCATGGATCACAATGATATCATGCCCGATATCCAAAAGAGTTCCTGAAAATGTTGTATTTCCCGATATCTCAATATCGACTTGTTTATCCAGAAATCTGCTTAACCCAGCCATTTCATTCCCCCCTCTCCCGCGTTTACGGACAATCTTTCCGGTCATTTACGGCCGCGTTTCCACCGGTAATCTATTGTTCTTAATACAGTGGCGTAGCTATAAGATTCATCTTCTTCCCGTTTTGAGGATCGTACGGACTTTGATGATCTTTTCGATTTTTTAGAGGACGTCTGCTGCTCTTCATGTGATTCTTCTTCAGTGCACTCTTTCTCATCTTTATTCTCGTCTTGATTCTCGTCTTTTTTAGCCGCTCCTTTTGCCCCTGCGCTGATGCTCTTAATATGAAAAGGATAGATCCGCAGCACTTCTTTATCTTTCACAAGAGTATAGTGGCCGTCAGAATTATCCACAAGTATACCTTCAACGGCTTCAGGACCTCCGCGGTTGATGGAAACCCACTTGTGGATCAGGCGTTTAAATATGCCGTGAAAATCATCAGCCATTTCAAATTCCGGGCGCTCCTCCTCTTGGCCGTCCTCTTCTTGTTCCGCGCTGATGCTTTTGACATGGTCGGCATTAAAATAGACGATTCCGTCATCTTCTGTTTCCAGCACGAGAAAATCATCCCCTGTTTCGTGAAGCTTTCCTCTTTTCGATTCCGGACCTCCCTGATTCAATTGCACCGTGCGATTGGTCATCCTGCTGATCAGGTCTTGAAAATCATCAGCTCTCTCGCATTCTGCCGGCTCAACCGGCGATAAGGTCTCACTCGTATTTTCCGTAACGCTTTTCACGTGCTTCCATTGATAGTAAACGATTTTATTATCAACCTGAAGAGCGATATAATCCGATTGAATGTCTGCCAATCTTCCTGTCTTGGACTCCGGGCCTCCCCGATAGACAGTAATCACTTTTCCTTCCATCGCATGCAGAAAGTTGTCATCAGACCGATGCCGATTCGTATTGCGTTTCATCTATTGTCCTCCTAGTCATATTTCTCATTAATGTCAAACATAATGCATATATACGTATCACGATTCTTTTCGGGAACTGGTTCACCAGCCTATTTGTAAAAAATCTTTCTTCCTCCCCAAATCAGATATTCCACTGCTCTAACTCGCTGCTGATGAAAGCAGACCGTTCCTTAATGTATTCGCAAATCACATCAGGCTCCCGGTCAAAGCGGTCAAGCTCATCTTTTTTATAAGGGTCCTTCGCGACATGCGGCCTGATCTGCTCATACAGCGACATGACCTTCGGCTTCATATGTTCAATGGTAAACCGGGTCTGAAGCGTCTCTTCCAAAAGCCGTTTGTACGCTTTGCGGAAATACGGTTCATCCAGAAGTCTTGCGGTCAAGGTATTAAACCCTTGTATTCTGACATAATCAGCCTCCATCCGGTCACCGTGAATGTCTCGTCCCCACGTCGCATCGTAATCCCACGGAATGACTTCAAAAAGTCCCGTTTCATGGCTGCGGTACAAGGCGTAATTATGAACAAACCCATCGTAGTTTGAGGTAAACACGATGCCCGCAAGCCACCGCAAATACTTATCCGCGTCCAAGTGTTTGATAATCTCCCCCTTGAACTCTGACTTCGGCACGGTATTAATTTTATAAATCATATCCTGCAGATAAAAATCGTCTTCTTTCGTTCCCGTTTTCTTTTCATAGCCAAGTTCGAGCGATGTTTTCGTATCCCGCTCCAAATCACTGACGAGGGAGAAATTTGCATCATCATCCACCGCGTAAAATACAGCGCCGTCAGCTAGGTTCCGTTTCGCCAGATAATATTCATCTACTGACTCCAGCTCAAGGTACACACCCTCATATTTGCCGTTGATCTGCAAGGATACGAAATTCGCCTTTGGCGACAGCGTTCCAAGCTCCGCGAAGAAATCGAGAGACAGCTTATTCCGCATCATCGACGGATCTTTGTACTCGGCGTTTAAATGTATTTCTTTAGCCCTGCGAAATGTTTTCGGCGAATAAAAAGTGACGTGATACGATTTTTTCTTAAAGTCTCTTATATGAGAGCCGCGGTACGCCAGATCAATGTCAAGGCGTTTTTGATTCACTCTCAGCACCGCGGGCACCGGATCATCATCCCAAATGTCTTTTTTCAGCTCCAACAAGTCCTTCGGGTGAATAAACAGCTGATATAAAGGCAATGCTGATTGGTCTTTCACCTGAAAACCTCCTTGTATTAATTTAGGCTGTGCTTTTTCGATAAAACTCAGCGGAACACACATACACTTTTTTTATCCATGCGTACTATGTGGTAGTAAGGATCGCATCCTTAAAACATATATCAAGAGGAGGTTTCAAAATGGGCCACTATTCCCATTCTGATATCGAAGAAGCAGTAAAGTCCGCAAGCACCGAGGGATTGAAAGATTATTTGTACCAAGAACCAAAAAGCAGTAAGAAAAGAAAGTCCCGCAAAAATAAAAAATCTCGCAGCCACAAGAAATCACGTTCTCACAAAAAATCTCGCAGCCATAAAAAATCACGTTCTCACAAAAGATCCCGCAGCCATAAAAAATCACGTTCTCACAAAAGATCCCGCAGCCATAAAAAATCACGTTCTCACAAAAAATCCCGCAGCTGTAAAAAATCACGTTCTCACAAAAAATCCCGCAGCCATAAAAAATCACGTTCTCACAAAAAATCTCGCAGCCGTAAAAAATCGTGCCGTTCTCACAAAAAATCACGCAGTCAGAAAAAATCGCGTTCTCACAAAAAATCTCGCAGTCAGAAAAAATCGTGCCGCCGCAAGAAAAAACGCACTCAGAAAAAACCTTACCGTTCTCATAAAAAACAAAGCCATAAAAAAGACGATTACTGCACCAAAACAGAGTACTGGAAAGACGGAAATGTCTGGGTTGTAAAGAAAAACTATAAGAAGTAATCCCCCAACAACCTAATATCACTTGTAAATAGGCTGCCGGCTAAACGGAAGCCTTTTTCCTCAAACAGATATATGCCACGAAATAAGATATGCATCCGGGTTTCTTTTGTTGTGCTTCCGAATTTTCTTTCGGTATAATCAGGTCATACGAAAAAGAAAGGCGGCTGACATGATGCATATCTTACGAGCAGACGAATTGAACGCGAAAGATACCTACAAATTGCTTTCGGGCACAGTAGTTCCCCGGCCGATTGCATTTGTCACTACGCGTTCATCTATCAACGGCGCCGTAAACGCGGCGCCCTTCAGTTTTTATAACGTTGTCTCCGCAGATCCGCCGCTTCTTGCCATTTCTGTAAACCGCGCGGAGGGACCGCAGAAAGACACTGCGAGAAACATAATCGCTCATCGGGACTTCGTCGTGCATGTCAGTGATGAGTCCATCATTGAAGACATTAACAAAACGGCGGCAAGGCTTGGCCCTGATGTCAGCGAGCTTGACTTGACAGACCTTTCCGTAACAGACAGCACCTGCATCAGCGTTCCCGGTATAAAAGAAGCGAAGGTCAGGTTTGAATGTATACTCGAACGCCACCTTCCGTTCCAAAATGACGGCGGAGAAACGACGACAGACCTCATCATCGGCAGAGTCGTTTGTTTTCATTTGAATGATCAAGTATATGATGCCGATAAGGGCTACATACGGACCGATGAACTGCAGCCTGCGGCGAGGCTCGCGGGGAATGAATACGCCAGACTCGGGAAGACATTTACACTTGTCCGCCCGACCTGAAACAGGAGCCAATATAATAGAAGAAACTAGTCAAAAAGCCCCCTTTTAAAAGGGGGCTTTTTTATCTGTTGACCGTTTAACTCAGTCTAATGTCTTATAAAAGATTGAAACTTACAAGGTCCTAAACGAATGACCAGTTTTTAGGGGGCAGACGATCGATTTCATTCAGTTACTGATTTTTTCAGCCGTATTTATTTTGCTCAGCCTTATGTTTCACGTATTTGCCGTCAAAGTTCTCCATTTGCCAAAGCCTGTTAAAAAGCAGAAGCCGATAAACGGCACACATCAATTAATCGAAATCACACTGCTTATTTCGGGCATCGCAGCGGTGTCATTATTCAATGAATGTACGTATTTGCAGGAGTTATTTCTATGCTTTTCTGCTGCAGCGGCTTAATGGAGCGGCGGCACCGGCGGGAGAAAAAGCAATATGTGTACGATTCGTTTTAGGCGGGTCTATCGGCCGCACTCGGCGTACTTATTTTTTTCATCCGTTAACGGATCATGCTCTATACCCCTGCGGCCGCTCCGTCGCCGCGCGGGTCGGCCCCGCCTTGGAGAAAACCTTCGTCATCAATGACGATCGCTGCCGCATGTCCCATGATCCGGTCAAAATCGCTAACCGTCTCAACGCGGTGGCCGCTTTGCTTTAATGCTTCTCTCGTTTCACGGCTGATCCGGCTTTCGACCCTCAGCCCTTCATACGCCTCTCCCCATGTCCGCCCCCACACCCAGCGCGGCTCACTGACCGCCTGCTGCGGGTCCATGTTGTAATCAATGATGCGTGTAATCAGCGCCGTCTGAGTTTGCGGCTGGCCTTCTCCTCCCTGGGTGCCGTACAGGATGTGCGGCTTCCCTTCTTTACAGGCCATCGCCGGCATGAGGGTGTGGAAGGTCCGTTTGCCGGGTTCGAGCGTATTGACATGAGATTCATCCAGCGAAAAAAATGACCCGCGATTTTGCAGCAGAATGCCCGTCTCCCCCGCCGTAACGGCTGATCCGAACTCAAAATAAAGGCTCTGTATAAAGGAAACGGCATTTCCTTCCGCATCTCTGACGGCGGCATAAGCAGTGTCGCTTCCGACCGGACGGCTTAGCGCCGGCGCAGCCGTGTAACCGATGTCTTCCGCCAGCTGCTTTGCATACCGTTTATCAAGTAACCGATCCAGCGGAATATGAGAAAACGCCGGATCAGTCAGCACTTCATTCCGATGCTGAAAACTCTTTTTCAGCGCCTCGATCAGCAGATGATAATATTCAAAGGAGCCGTGTTCGATCTTAGAAAAATCATAGTTTTCCAATATATTGAGCGTCATTAAGCCTGTAAACCCCTGTGAATTCGGGGGAGCCTGATAGATGCGGTACCCGCGGTAATCGGAGGATACCGGGTCCGTCCACTCGCCGCGATGGGCTTTAAAGTCATCAAGCGTCAGACGGCCGCCGTTGTTTTGCAAAAATGATGTGATGCTTTGGGCGATATCCCCTTCGTAAAAAGCGCTCCTGCCTTTTTCAGCAAGCTGCTCCAAGCTGGCCGCCAGATCCTTCTGGACAAACCGCTCGCCAGGCATGGGCGCTTTTTTGTTTCTCGTAAAAATGGCTGAGGTATAAGGTGTTGAGGCTAAAAGAGCGAGATTTCGTTCTGTGTGGGCGCACTGGTCGGCGGACACCGGGAATCCGTCTGCCGCATAATCAAGGGCGGGCTTCAGCACCTCAGCGAGCGAAAGACGCCCGTACGCCGAAAGCACGGCATCCCAGCTGTCCGCCATTCCCGGAACGGTAATGGCGCTTTCTGTCCCTCGCATCGGTATCGCTTCTCTGCCTCGATACAAGTCTCTCGTCACATGTTTTCCTGAGCGGCCGCTCCCGTTGTAAGCTTTGATTCGCCCCGTTTCTTGATGGTATGTAAGCCAAAATGAATCTCCGCCAAGCCCCGTCATATGCGGATAAACGACTGCCAGGCAGGCGCTGACCGCCACCGCTGCATCAAACGCGTTTCCCCCCTTTTCAAGAATGCCGGCCCCCGCCTGGGAAGCAAGATAATGCGGACTGACGACCATTTGTTTCGTTCCGATGGTAGAAGTATTCATGGCAAGCCCCTTTACAAATTTTCTCAAGTATAAAAAGCGGCACCGACGGCATCCACTTTTCTGAGAGAAAATCTCACACACTATTTTCTTTCCGATAATAAAAAATCAATATTTATTACGTAACGAAAACAATTAAAAAATTTATCCTTCATACCGTAAGATTTCATGATACAATAATGTCTACCAGATGAAGGAAGGTGAAGCCGATTGGAACATGAGTACAGCATTCCGAACCTTGTACTTGATGAAACGGATAAACATATTCTCTCGATTTTGCACGAGGAAGGGAGGATTTCCTATACAGACTTAGGAAAGCGGGTTAATCTGTCGCGTGTGGCGGTTCAGCACCGCATCCAGCATTTAATGGATGCCGGCGTAATTGAAAAATTCACCGCTGTCATCAACCCGGCGAAAATCGGCCGCCATGTGTCCGTGTTTTTTAATGTGGAAGTGGAGCCGCAGTATTTGGAGGAAACAGCGTTAAAGCTTGAAAAGGAGCCGGCCGTGACAAGCCTTTATCACATGACCGGACCGAGCAAGCTGCATATGCACGGCATTTTCGCAAATGATCAGGAGATGGAAGAGTTTTTGACAAAACGGCTCTATACGCAAAAAGGCGTCGTCAGCGTCGATTGCCAAATGCTGATTAAACGGTATAAAAGCAGAATGGGCATGAAGCTGTAAGGAGGACACGGCAATGAAAAACCCCTATTGGGACATTACCGCGGCAATGGTGCGAACAGGCATTCTCGGATTCGGGGGCGGCCCGTCCGTGATTCCGCTCATCCGCCATGAAGCCGTCAATAAATACAAGTGGATAGATGATGATGAATTCGGAGAAATATTAGCGATCGCAAATGCGCTTCCCGGACCGATTGCCACAAAAATGGCCGCGTATCTGGGCTTCAAGCTGAAAGGCACGTTAGGCGCAATCTTGGCAGCCCTCGCCCACATTCTGCCTACATGCCTTGCGATGGTAGGCTTGTTTGCCGCTGTAAATGTGTTAAGCCACTCAGCGGTTGTTGCCGGCATGATTGGCGCCGTCACGCCGGTTATCGCCGTCATGCTCGGCATTATGGCGTACGAGTTTGGCCAAAAAGCGCTAAAAGGTTTCGGCTGGGTCACCGGCATCTTGTTTTTTATCATCGCTTTTATCGGCCTGCAAACGCTGCAGATCAATCCCGGCTTTGTCATTATTATTTTCTTAGCGTACGGCGCGTTTCATTTTAAATTGAAAGACAAAATCACAAATAAACGTTCAAAAGATAAAGGAATGTCGGCTTCATGATGATGATCTATTTATTTATGGCGTTTTTTATTGCAAATGTACTCGGATATGGCGGCGGCCCTGCGTCTATTCCGCTCATGTTTGAAGAAGTCGTCAACAGATACAGCTGGCTCTCAAACGATCAATTCTCAAACATGCTCGCCCTCGCGAACGCATTACCCGGCCCGATCGCCACAAAAATCGCCGCGTATGTAGGCTACAGCGCAGGCGGATGGCCCGGCTTCCTGATTGCGCTGATCGCAACCGTCGTACCGTCGGCGCTCGCATTGATCGTGCTTCTTCGCATCATTCAGCGCTTCCGCCAATCACCCGTCATCAAAGGCATGACGCTGTCCGTCCAGCCCGTCATCGCCGTCATGATGCTCATTCTTACGTGGCAAATCGGCGCAGACGGCATCAAAGCGATCGGCTGGATTCAATCACTAGTCATTGCGGGGATTTCTCTCCTTGCCCTGACAAAATTCAAGCTGCATCCGGCCTTTCTGATTATCGCAGCGTTTTTGTATGGAGGCCTTGTGGTTCCTCATTTGTAGAAAAAAGCACCTGGACAGGTGCTTTTTTATTTAGGCCCGGAAATGCCGTTTGATATGACAGTTATTTCTTCTCCTGCATCACTCTTGATGATGTGCTTGACTTGCAGCGTAGTTCCTGCCATTCTCACAGATTGCTTCAACTGAGGCGAATTGGTTTCAACCTGTATCCAAACAGGAGGCTGGACCTTCCAAAATAAAAACAATGCAAGAATCAGCATGCCAGCAATGACCGACAGCAAAAACTTCATATCTCATCGCTTCTTTTCAGTAAGCTGCTCGCAGCGTTCAGCGCCTGATGATCATGAAGAATATCACCGGGACGATTGCCTTCTCCCAGCACATAGCCTTTAAAGGGCATCCCCATAAAATGAAAAATATGTTCAAATTGCTGAATCAGCGGCAGCCCTTTTAGTTTAGGATTGTCTCCTCCCACTGCTGTTACATAGGCCTGCTTCGCTGACATTTGCTGTATAAAATCAGGAAATCTCGGGTCTCTCAACGTCTGTGACCAGCGATCAATAAACAGCTTTAATGTCCCTGACATGCCAAACCAATAAATTGGGGTGGCAAAGACGAGAATATCACACTGCAATATCCGTTCAATAATAGAATCGTATTCATCTTGAACAGGACGAAAGCCGCCTTGGGCGTGGCGCAGATCTTCAATTGGCCGGATCTGATATTTCCGCAAATGAATGTGCTCCGCATCGAATCCTTGAACAGCTTTATCCGCAAGAATATCCGTATTTCCGCCAGACCGAGTTCCGCCATTAATAACCGCAATTTTCATGATGCATCTGCTCCTTTGTTTACGAATGATTTTCTTCATCATATAATGGATTCATCAATCAATACAGATGATTATTTCGATTGTTTCAATCGATAAAACCGATTTAGAAAGGGCGAGATCAAATGGAATTGAAGCAGCTGATCACCTTTATTACCGCAGCAGAACATGTAAACTTCACCCTAACCGCCAAGATGCTTAACTATGCACAATCAAGCGTTACCTCTCAGATCAAATCACTTGAAGAAGAAATCGGGACTCCTTTATTTGAACGGCTCGGCAAGCGGCTTATCTTGACAGAAGCCGGCAAAACATTCAAATCCTATGCGGAGAAGATCATTGCGTTAACAGAAGAAGCAAAAATGGCCGCAAATCAAGTAAGAGAAACAACCGGAACCTTGAAAATCGGGGCGACGGAAAGCCAGTGCACATATCGCCTTCCGCCTATCATAAAAGAATTCAAACAGGCTTTTCCTCAAGTAAAGCTCATATTCAAACCGTATATTTCCAACGAACAAGCGAAAGAACAGCTCTTACAGGGCCAGCTTGATATCACCTTCATTTTAGATGTGAACCGAACGGAAGACGCACTGCACGTTGAATCTTTGATTCAGGATGAGATCAAAATGGTAGCCGCCAATGACCATCCTTTTCCAGCAGACTCACCAGTAACATTGAAGGATCTTCAAAACGAAACCCTTCTGCTGACAGAGGACGGCTGCTCATACCGCACGCTCTTTGAGGACACTTTACAAGACGCCGGAGTCTACCCTAATAAATTAGAATTTGTCAGCATAGAAGCCATCAAACAATGCGTGATGGCCGGACTTGGAATTGGACTATTGCCTGAAATGACAGTAAAAGACGATATTGCAGAAGGACGGATGAAAGAGCTCAACTGGCAGAATGAATGCCCTGTTTTTACTCAACTGGCATGGCATAAGGACAAGTGGATGTCTGCACCATTAAAGGCTTTTATCGATTTGACGCGAAAAACATTCAAATAGAAACCTTATCCGCAAGGTCGACAAGGTTTTTAATAAAGCAGACACCAGGCATACAAAAAAACACTTGGCGGCTTAGAGCCCCAAGTGTTACACGTGATTTTTCTGATAAAACGTTCGCAAGACATGTGTTTCAAGGTCAGCCAGACGAACAGAGACCGGCAGTCTGCTTTCATGATTGATCAAACTCATCGTGATGTGATAGCTGCTTTCTAAATCAATGTTATGTCCGCAAGACAAGAAAATAGGCTTCACATCCCGCCGCGTCCGCAGCGCCCGGCCATATACTTCGCCGTCAATGATAATATCGGTGTATGCGCCGACTTCATTTTCAGGCATCTTGAAATCACAGCCTTTGATTTTGAGATAGGTTTTCGCAATCCCGATCGTCGGCTTCCCCAGAAAAAAAGCCGCATGGGTGGCAACGCCCATATGATTGTAATGCAGATACCCGTTGCCATCAAACAGAAACACATCCGGCTCCGTCTCCAGCTTTTTCGCCGCCTCGATGATCAAAGGCAGCTCACGAAACGCAAGAAAACCGGACACATACGGCACGCTGATTTTCCCCATACTGTGCACCTTTTCAATGACTTCTTTTGTATCAGCGTCAATCACGATGATACTGCACACCCCGTACGGTTCCCCGTCCTGCTCCCAATAAGCGAGGTCGACGCCTGCGCAGGTGTTGATGGAGTTTGGATGGATGACGGGGGATAGGTTGATTTTATGTATAAGGGATTGTTGTATTTGACTAAAATCCGCTTCATCATTTAGATCAAAATCGTGAATTTGATGTATTTTCATTTCATTGGTTTTCCTCTCTTCGCGCTCAATTGTCCTGCATGTCGATTCTAGCAATGACTCCAAATTATATCATTGAAAAAAGCAGATAGTATAAGCTGCTTTTTTATTAATATTCATTTTTCATTTCTTTCATAAAAATATAATCCAATTGTTTAATTAATTCTTTACGTTCAGTACACATCATATCCTCTAAAGGATTTTCCCAATCTTCGTTTTTTATCAGTTCAATGCCATAACTTCCAGTGGGATCCCCTTCTGGGTACCATCCTACGTCAAGCAGCAAATTTTTTGTCTTATGAGAAATCTGCAGGAGATCTTGATTAAAGTCAAATAACCAAGCATCATCATTTTCCTCTAAAGTTTTAGGATCAGTATCTTTTAATGTAATATAATCAACAGTCCAACCCGCCGGTATCTTAAGCCTTAAGAAATTGGGAACATGTTGGTTTAGCGGCTGCAAACCCTCTAAAACCCCGCTTCCCACAGTCCAGATTTGATATTCTAACTCTTCTAATAATTGTTCTATCTCATCAAAAGATTCATCTTCATAAATCTTATCTGTTTTTAAGCCCGTTACTATGACATGGTATTGATCATTTTCATAAATTACCTTAATTAAAGCGTTACGTTTTTCATTTTGCAGTTTTAGTAGTTCATATTTTTCTTTTTTTTCTGGGTTTAAATTATTTACTACCACAGTCCATCCATCTAGGAACTTTAATGGTTGTATTCTTAAAAAGTCAGCAATTCTCAAAGCGTATTCACTTCCTATTTTGAATATACTCTTCTCTCGAAATCATTTTGTTTAAATAATTTTTTATTCTGTCATCATTCATTGGATGTCCGTGATATTTTCCTCCACTTGTTAATTCTGCTCTTACCCAGTTACATGGTTTTCCTAAGTCATAACCAACAGGCTGGTCAAAGCGATGAAAAAAGTAAATAGTTCCTTTTCCTTCATCAACAATTTTACCTTGTTGTAAAACTAATTTCTCTAAAGTCTTATTATCTACAGACGCTAAATACTGTGCTTGTTTCTTTCCAGTCTCACTGAATTGTTTTGCCTGATCATCAGTCTTAGCTTTTATGTGTTTTTTTCCATGATCAAAGTATTCTGCTTCGTTTATCATTCTTCTAAATTTTTTAGAGCTATAATAATTATTATGAGCGACATAATCATGAAGTTTAGAAAAATTAGGAGTTTTACCACCGACCATCTTCACAATCCCAAGATCCTTAACAGCCGTCTTTTCCACATCTACACGTACTGTCGGGATTCCGAATGTGAAGCCATCAGGAGTTACAGGGCGTTCTGCGTACACGCGGACGTTTGTTGGGACTTTGAATTGTTTTACTTTTTCTAGTGTCTTGTTAGCTGTTTGAACTTTTGAATGGGTTGCAAGCGGGATGCCTTTGTTTACATGCTTCGCCAATACACCAGCACCAACCAAACTCAACGCCGCTTCCAGCGCACCCGTTTTCCGCTTCTCCTCAGACACTTTGTTTCCGAACATATCTCTGCCTGTGACGGCTTCTGAGAAACCGTTTGAGGCGACGAGGCCGTATGCGCCCATTTCTGTCATTTTGAGAATGTCTAAGGATTTTCCGGTTTTATAGACGTCTAAAGCGTGTTCTGCGGCCATGACGGTTTTTCCGGTTTTGTAGATGGCTTTTCCGCCTTTGAAAGCGCGGCCCGCCCAGCCGACGACCGGTATGAATCCGGCGGCGGCCATCGCTCCCGCTGTGACGCGTTCGGCGGTGGAGAGTTTTTCTCCGGTCACCGGATCGACGCCTTCGGCTGCTCTTTTATAATCATAATAGCCAGTGACTTCTCCGGTAAAGTTGCAGATACCGTCCCATGTTTTCTCGTACCATGGTTTATTGGCTTCTTTTTCAGCCTTTTCCTGAAGCCGTCTTGCTTCGGCCTGCTGGGCTTTTGCATCAATATAGTCCGTTCCCTGCTTTTCTGCTTCAATGACGCTTTTGTAGATTTCATTGCTGTGGAAGGCTTTTTTGTCATAGTACATAGGGGATGCGCTTTTCCCGTTGCTGGTGGCTTGCATGAGAGCGGAATATTTGCTGAGAACCGCGTTGTCCAGAGATTCTAAATTTTGATATTCAGTGGTCAGGGATTCATCAAGCTTATCGACTGCCGTGATCGTGTCACGTCTGGTTTTCTGGGCATCGCCCATTTTATCTGCGTAATCATCAAGCGTATACGTGTCGAGATGAATAATATCGCTGATGCCTGACAAGATGGAGTCGATTTCGGCTTTATGGGCGGAGACAATTTCTGAAGCCTTCAAGTCCGCGTTGGGCAGCTCATGCTCCAAAAACGAAGTCTCCACATATGAATCGCTGAGTTCTTGATCTTTAATATCACCTGAAATGCCGTTTAAAAACGCAATTTGAGCAGAAACAAGCGTCAGCCAGCTTTCGGCGATTTCCGCTTGTCCCTGAAAGAAATCCTTTATATTGTCTGCGCCTTTTCCTTTCAAAGCATCACCCAGATCAGCCATGCCTTGAAAGGCTTTTTTGAGCGCATTCAGCTGTTCTTCAAGAGCTTCGTATTGTTTCTTTCTCTTGTCTGCTTCATCCGTTAACGATTGTGATTCAAACACTTTGCTCATCGGCAAGTCCTTTCTTTCGTTATTTTACGGCGATCGCCTCGTCCTGTTCTTTCAGGGAGTCTACATTGTCTTTTACGTCCGAGATGTTCTTATGAACGGCTTGCTTATATTCGCTGATCATGGATACAAGCTTTGCCTCGCGGGAGTGGTACTTGGAGGTATAGTCAAGCTTGTTTTTCCCGTTTGAACCCGCATTCCCGATCGAAACGGCCTCCAGCGCGCTGCTGACGGATTCAAGCTGTTTCATGACGGCTCCGTATTTGAGTTTTATTTCTGTCATTAAAACCAACTCCAGCTTCTTTTGATTGATTGTATTTTGTCTCCCACGGCGTCAAGGGCTTCTTCACCAAGCGTCAGCAGGTGCTCTGCTTCTCTCGCGATGCTTCTGGCGGCAAGGAGCCCTCCTTTTTCAATTTCAAGCTGTGTCATCTTTAAGCCGATCCGATAAATATACCCGTCGTATTTGTCTGTAACGATTCTGTATGCCTCTGTATGGGCCTGATCGCGCCGCTCATCAAATTCCTCAGCGAAAGTGCCGGTCCAATGATGATCCAAGTGCGGTCTGAGGATGTCTTTGATTTCAGACATGCCCTCTTCCTGCAGAGATTCTATATCTCTCTTCGCTTCTTTTAATTTATCAATTTGGTGTTCGATCTCGCCCAGTTTATGGCTGATTGTGCTGTTAATATGGCTTAATGTGCTTGAATGGCTCATCTGTTTTCACCTCGTCTTACGCAAAAAGTCGTACAAAAAGCACAGACTTTTCCATACTATATTTCCATATATTATATTTTAAAATAGACAGAAAGCAGCTTAAATAGGTTAAATGGCTTATTTTCAGCAGCCGAGGTGCTCTTTATTAACGCCAAAAGACTCATGCAATCGGCACGTTCATTCACAGACCTCCTCTATATATCCATGATAAATTCCCTAAAAAAAGGAGCCGGTTATCAATAACCGTCTCCTTTGCCGTGTATCATCATTATAAATATAATAAAGGCCGGCGCGGAGGCCGGCCTTTCAAGTGACAGAATCAGTCTGAGGCAGGACGGCTCTTCTTCCGATTGAGATATATTCCACGCCCGCCTGTTCCGCTTCTTTAAGCGAGTGGCAGTTTCTCCCGTCGAAAATAACCGGAGTTTCCATCAGCTCTTTGTAGGCTTCAAGCGGAAAATGCTTAATATCTTCCCAGTCTGTCAAAATCAACACGGCATCAGCTCCCCTGACCGCTTCTTCTATAGACTCCCGATAGGAAACCCCGGCCGGAAGCAGCTCGGAAGCCCGGAATGAAGCGATCGGATCGTACGCTGTCATCCGGGCGTCAAGAGCCGCCAGACGATCCGCAATGACAATGGACGGCGCATCCCGCATATCATCAGTATTCGGCTTAAAAGACAGCCCTAATAACGCTATGGTTTTTCCCGTAACTCCGCCGAGCCTGTTCAGCACTTTATCAACCAGCATGGACTGCTGGTTATTGTTGACTTTAATGACGGACTTCAGCAATTCAAAATCATGCTCCACATGTCCCGCGATCTGCACGAGGGCGTTTGTATCCTTCGGAAAGCAGGAACCCCCGTAGCCGATGCCGGCTCTTAAGAATTGATTGCCGATCCGTTTATCCAATCCCATTCCGTGTGCGACTGATTCCACATCCGCACCGACTTTTTCGCATATATTGGAAATTTCATTAATAAAACTGATCTTTGCCGCTAAAAAAGCGTTCGATGCATATTTGATCATCTCGGCGCTTCTGATATCCGTATGATAAACCGGAATGGCAAACGGCGCGAAAACCCGGTCAAGCGTTTCTCCCGTCTGCCGGTCTTCAGTTCCGATTACGATGCGGTCGCCGTGAAAGGTATCGTGAATCGCCGAACCTTCACGGAGAAATTCCGGGTTCGAGGCGATTGAAATATTTACGTCCGATTTCAGCCGTGAATGAATAACTTCGCTGATCCTGTCATTCGTTCCCACGGGAACCGTGCTTTTTGTCACGACGATCGCATCTTTAGAAATAGATTCGGCAATCCGTTCGGCGACATTTTCAATATAGGTAAGGTTTGCGTGCCCGTCTTCTTTTTGCGGCGTTCCGACCGCTATAAAAATAACCTTTGCTTCCGCAAGCCCTTTTTCGTAGCTCGTTTCAAAGGCCAGCCGATGCCGGCCGATATTTCGTTTCATCATATCTTCAAGGCCCGGTTCAAAGATAGGGGATATTCCCTTTCTCATCTGCTCAACCTTACGTTCGTCAATATCTATGCATGTTACGTCATGGCCGATTTCTGAAAGAGACACTCCTGTCACAAGACCGACGTAGCCTGTTCCGATCACTGTTATTTTCATCGTGTTCCCCCAACCGTTTAGAAATTGCTGCTGGGCAGCTTACCGTTATTAGCATATGATCCCGGCGCCGGCAGAATGCCGGAAGCCTGCGGTCATGATAGAAAAAACGGCGCCGGCCGCTGATTATAGCATAAGCATAAAAAGATCATCTTGCAAAACAGCCGCTTATGCTTCATTTAAACGGGGTAGGGAAGATGGTTAAAAAAGACCCCAGCGCTTACGGCGGGCCACAGGCAGCGGAGGTTCCTTATAAACGGCTTTGTTTTCAACGAGAAGCGCAGCGTTTTCCGTAAGCATGTAAACCAGCTCCGCCCCGGCTTCTTTTTTCAGAACGCCGAGCGCCTCCTGATAATAAAAATTTCTCGACCCGAGATTATGAGCGTCAGATGCGAGAAAGTGGATCAAATTCGCTTCAATAAGCTGCAGTGAAAAGCTCTTCGCTTTCCGCCCGAATGCTCCGGCAAGGCAGCCGGCCGTCACTTGGGCAGCAGCGCCTTTCTTTACAAGACTGTAAAGGACGGACGGATTTTCGCGGATTTCTCTGTTCCGCTCCGGGTGGGCGATGACAGGGACATATCCCCTCAGCTGCAATTCATAAAAAAGCCGTTCGGCGTAGGCCGGAACATGATCGGCCGGAAACTCCGCCAGTACATACTTTGTATCATGGAGCGGGATAAGCGGGCCGCTTTGAAGACCTGCCAGCAGATCTCCGTCTGTTCTGATTTCCTGGCCGGGCAGAACGGTGAGCGGTATGCCTTCCTTATTCAAACGTTTGTTTAACAGTCTGACCGCTTCTTTGACCGTATGCCGGTCCGTGTCATAGCGGTATTTCACGTGATGCGGCGTCGCAATGATCGTATCAATTCCCTGTCTGACCGCTTCTCTCGCCATCTCGAGGCTTTCTGTATCATCCGCCGCGCCGTCGTCTATGGAAGGAAGGATGTGACAATGGATATCTATCATATTTTAATCCCTCCTTCTTAAAAAGAATGGACCGCGCCCATTATGACATTACTGTCCATAATAGGCGTAGCCCGAGTGTTTCGTTTGTTTTTTCCCGTTCATCACGGCCCCGAGGAGCTTGCACGGGCAATAATCGAGCGCTTCTTTCGCCTTGGCCGCTTTTTCCTTGTCCGTTTTCCCGCTTGAGATCACCATAATGGCCCCGTCAGTATAGCTGCCTAATATTTTCGTATCGGCTACGGCCAAAACGGGAGGCGTGTCCAAAATCACCTTATCGTAAACAAGGGCTGCTTCTGACAGAAGATCCCTCATGGCCCCCGTCGATAAAAGCTCCGCCGGATTGGGCGGGATCGGCCCGCTCGTTAAAATATCGAGATTGGCTTCCTCAGCCCGCAGGACGGCTTTCTGAAACGGAATCTGTTGTAACAGCAGCGACGTTAAGCCGGTTCCGTTATCCAATTTGAAGGTGAAATGAACCGTCGGTTTGCGCAGATCCGCATCAATTAAAAGCACTTTTTTCCCCTGCTGGGCAAATACGACGGCAAGATTGGCCGCGGTAGTCGACTTTCCTTCTTCCGGACCTGCGGATGTGATTAAAAGGGACTTCACCTCCGTATCGACGGAAGAAAATTCAATGTTTGTACGGATCGTCCGATATTGTTCTGAGTTGATGGACTTCGGCTCTGACATCGTAATCACGCTTCGTTTTGCCGGCTTGTCTTTTTTACGCGTCAACTTGTCCGCCTCCCGCTTGTTTGGTTTCTGCCATCCTCAAATTTTTGGCAACGCTGTCTTTTGCGCTGATTGAAGTAACCGTTCCCAAGACCGGGATGCCGAGCAGCGATTCCAGCTGTTCCTCCGATTTGATCGTATTATCCAGATGTTCCAGCAAAAAGGCGAGACCGATTCCGCCCAAAAGTCCGGCAGCAAACGCAATCGCGATGTTCAGCTTACGGTTAGGCTCTGCCGGTGACTGGCTGTCCGCCGCTTCGGCCTTTGAAAGAATGCTGACATTATCCACATTCATGATGGCCGTGATCTTGTCCTGAAAAACGGCTGCAACCGTATTTGCCATAACGGCCGCCCGCTTTGCATCCGTATCCCGCACGGCGATCGTCACGACTTGTGAATCCTGCTCGCTGGATACCGTGATTTTCGATTCCAGCTCTTTCGAAGTCATGGACAGATTCAGCTCTTTAATCACCTCATCGAGGATGACCGGGCTTTTGATGATGACATTATACGTGTTGATTAATTGGAGGTTGGTTTGAACGTCATTGAATTGGACTTCTTTTTGATTGTTTTTGGATTGACTGACCAAAATTTGCGTTGAATTTTCATAGACCGGCGTAAGAGCGAAGAAACTGATGAGTCCGCCTGCGGCAGATGCCGACGCGGTGATAATAAGTATAAACAGCAGACGCTTTCTCAGTATTGCGAATATTTCTTTTATGCTTGCGGATTCTCCCATATAACCTCCATATCACTTTCCGTGTATTCCTATTCCCTCCAATGAACTTTTCCAATTACGATTATACAGATTTGAACTGTCATTTCTAACCTTTTCAAATGACAATATTCGACAAAAATATATAAACACTTCTATTCGGTTTATTTTTGTAAGCGTTTTACACACTGTTATTACAGGAACAATAAAAAATCCCGCGGTCAAGAGCCCGCGGGACTTTATGTTGCATATCCATTTTTAATATGAGAAATCAAATTCTCAAGCATTTCTTTTGTGGTCATCTCAGAGGACTGCTCACCGATGTCGTGCGCATGCATTAAAATCTTCAGAAACTCCTCTTGATCTAACTTCGTTTTCTTCATCATTCGTTTCCTTTCGGCTTCCATTAAATTGAAAACAAGATTATTATATGCTGTCGGGTGCTGTTTTGCAATCTCTAATACATCATTCGACACACTCAGGTTTTTATGTCCTTTTTTAGGAAAAACTTTTTCCGGACCATGTGTTGCGATATAATAGAGGAATTGGAATCTTTTTATTTTGTGACTCGTTAGGAGCGATAATCATGCTTCAGGATATGATTGCTAAAGAAGATGTGCTCGCAGCGGCTGAACAGCTTAAAGAACTTCTTCCTTACAATGAAGACAATGTTCAGCTGATGAAGAAAGCACTCATTTTATATCGGCAGGATTCCGTCTATCGTATACAGGTTCAAACCCCGACAGAGATTTCCGCGTATGTGCAGGATGTTGTGCCTGTAAGGGTCACGCTGAACTTATTTTTCATGGTGAAAAGCGGCTGCGCATGCCCGTCTGAGGCGATCTGCCGCCACGTGCTGGCCGTTTTTCTTTACGTATATGCCCAATTTGAACGGGTCGGTTCCTTTACCGAGCATTGGCTGGAAAGAGAAAAGCTTGAGGAAAGCAAGGAGCTTGTCCGCAGGCAGTTTCAGGAAAAAGTGCTGCCGAATGAAGAGTCGCTGTCAAGCTGGCTCGCTTTTTTTGATTCGGAATTCTCGCTGTGGGAGGCGCGGACGCCGGCCGGAAGCCAGACGATGCAGGGGCTTTATTACGGCTATTTGTCAGCGCTCAAAAAACACGCCCCGAAAAAACCCGAGCTCAAAAGCTTATATCAGATTCACTCGGCGCTTGCCGTCTGGCTTCATATGTTTACTTTGATTGAGTCAGGCAGACTGGATGCCGAAAAAGATTATTACAGCATCAATCCATACGTCGAACAGCTGATGGATACGATTTACTCCTCCATTGACAGACTGAAAACGTATGCCTTGTCTTTCTCGCTTGATCCCTTTTTGGACCGGACGCCTCCGGTGATCCGCAGGCTTCTGCTGAAAGAGGAGCTTTTTCAATACGAACGCCTCCGGGTATTCGGTGAAGTTTGGAGCTCGCTTTTGAACCGGCCGAAATGGGTCGCGCGTGAACAGGAGATTCTCGCACAGGAAAGCGGCCGCCGTTTTTCGCCGGAAGTACGGTTCGGACGGCTTCATTTGGCCTTTTTGCAAAAAGATGATGCAGCGGTCTTTGAAGATATGTCTCGCTTCCCTTCCGAAGCGCTGCCTTATACCTTTCAATGGCTCAGTGAGCTCACCGCCAAAAAAGACTGGAAACGGCTGAAAACATGGTACGGTCAGATCGAACCTCTTGCCGTGAACTACACGAAACTTGATAAGCCGTTTAAAGAAATGCGCGATATTATCGGAGAGCTGTTTGTGCTGCTGGCGGATTATGCGCGGCACTCACGGGATGATCAGCTGTTTGAACGGTTTGCCTCCGGCTGCCTTCCCTATACCTTTACAGAATACAGCCAGTATCTGTACGAAAAACGGCGGTATGCGGAGTGGGTGGAGATTCACAGCCTCGTCGGTTTTTCCGTATGGGAAATCGAAAAAGACATTTTGAAGGAGATTGCCGCCAGTGATCCGGAAGCGCTCATCCCCTCCTATCACCGAGCGGCGGCCTTTTTTATCGATCAAAAAAACCGCAGCGCCTATAAAGAGGCTGCGCGCCATCTGAAAAAACTGCGGACGCTTTATAAAAAGGCAAAAAAACAGCAGGTTTGGGAGCGGTATATCAGCCAGCTGAGCGCAAGCTACAAGAGGCTGCGCGCCCTTCAAGAAGAATTGCAGAAAGGAAAGTTGATTGATGGCGAGTCTTAAGGAAATTTTCATTCATGTAGAACAAATGGAAGATTGGACATTTACGCTGTCAAGCCATGATGAGAAAGAACAGCCGCTTACGCTCAGTCAGATGAAGACTCATCTGTTCCAATGGCATGAGTCCACCTTTTACGGAACGTTTCTTGAAGACGTCAGCTTCATCGGCACTCCGGCTGTTCTGCTCAGCCCGTGGATGACCGTCGAGCTGCTCGGAAAAAACTCGTTCAATTCATTCAGCACCGTTCAGCTGACAAAGGAAACGGAACCATTAATCGAAGCGGCTTCGACGATCTACGAATTTATAGCCGACGGCGATTTTCTTCCGGATTATGAGGCGTGGCAAAACGGCGTCCTGCGCTTCAAAGACCGCGAGCTTTTGCTGGAAGGCTTTACGGCAGACTGGTTCTCGGCCGCGGTTCAGGACTACATTCAGTACAATGATGACCTGCGGGAAAAATGGCAGCAGATCGAAACCCGTTCGCCGGCCGTTCATACGTTTAAAGGCTCCTTTTTGGACGAAGATGATTTTCTCGAGGGAATCGGCTGGAATGATGACCTGACGCCGTTTACCGTCGGGCTGCGATTAAACGAGCCTGATTTTGACGGTGACGACTGGAAAATCGAAATGTTTTTACGCGAGAAAAAAACCGGAGCCATCACCTTTTTCGACGGACTGAAGGGGCTGAAAAAAGCGTGGCAGGCATACAGCGGAAAAATCGCGCGTGAACAGGACCGCTTCCGCCGAACAGTTCCCTGGCTTTCATTTGATTCGGGAACGACGCTCATTTCTGAAGAAGAAGCTTGGATCTTCTTATCGGAAGCGAGTGAGACGCTTGTCGATATGGGCGTGGAGATTCTTCTTCCATCGTGGTGGCAGATTGTCCGGGAAAGCAATATGATGCTCAAAGCAAAAGTGTCATCCTCGCCGCGGGGCGAGTCCTTCGTCGGCATGAACGCCCTGCTTGATTTCAACTGGAGATTCGCCACAAACGGAATTGAGCTGACAGAGGATGAATTCAATGAGCTTGTCGCAAACAACAGACGTCTCGTCAACATCCGCGGCCAATGGGTGAAAATTGATCCGCAATTTATTAAACAGATGAAAAAACTGATGGAAAAAGCGGAATCTGAGGGTCTCCACATGTCCGACGTGCTGGCGCGCGAACTGATGGATCACGGGGAAAACGGAGCCGAGGACACGGACATCATTGACTCATCGGCATTTGCCAGGATCAAGATCGAATTATCAAAGCAGCTCAGAAGCCTGATCCGCAAACTGACGGATGCCCGGGATCTGCCGGAGCATGAAGTCAGCTCCGCGTTTCAGGGACAGCTCCGTCCTTATCAGGTGTACGGCATGAACTGGCTTCTCTTCCTGCGGGAAAACGGCTTCGGCGCCTGTCTCGCAGATGATATGGGACTTGGAAAGACGATTCAGATGATCGCCTATTTTCTTCATGTGAAAGAAAGCGGCCGGCAAAAAGCGCCTGCCTTAATCATTGCGCCGACATCGGTGCTCGGCAACTGGCAGCGTGAGCTCCAGACCTTCGCGCCGCAGCTGAAGGCCGTGCTTCATTACGGACCCCGCCGGCCGAAGGAGGAAGCATTTGTCCCGGCCTATCAAGACGCGGATGTCGTTCTTACTTCTTACGGCCTCTCGCACGCCGATCAGGAAGAGCTTTCTTCCGTGACATGGAGCACCATCTGCCTTGATGAAGCGCAAAATATTAAAAACGCGCATACGAAGCAGTCCCGGGCGATCAGAAAACTGAAAGGCGTCCATCATATCGCGCTGAGCGGAACACCGATGGAAAACCGCCTGACAGAGCTTTGGTCGATCTTTGATTTTATGAACAAAGGCTATCTCGGCAGCCTGACCGGCTTTCATAAACGCTATGTGCTGCCGATTGAAAAAGACCGTGACGAAAAAAGAATCAACCAGCTTCAGCAGTTAATCCGGCCGTTTTTACTGCGCCGGACAAAACGGGATGAAGAAGTGGCGCTTAATCTCCCTGACAAGCTGGAACAAAAAGAGTTTATCCCGCTCTCGGCCGAACAGGCCTCCCTTTATGAGCAGCTTGTCAAAGATACATTTGAACATATGGCTTCTCTGACCGGCATGCAGCGGAAAGCGCTGATTTTGAGCATGCTCGGCCGCTTGAAGCAAATATGCGACCATCCTGCCCTCTATTTGAAGGAAGAACAGACAGAGCTGTTAAACGGGAGATCCGTCAAACTGGAAAAGCTGCTTGACTTAATGGCGGCGATCCGCGGACAAGGGGAAAGCTGCCTCATTTTCACCCAATACATTCAGATGGGCAACATGATGAAGCGCCTCCTGGAAAAAACATTTGGAGAGCCTGTTCAGTTTTTAAACGGAAGCCTGTCCAAGCAGGAGCGCGATTCCCTTGTGGAACGGTTCCAGAAGAAAGAATACCCGACGCTGATTTTGTCACTGAAAGCGGGCGGAACCGGTCTGAACCTGACGGCTGCCAATCATGTCATTCACTATGACAGATGGTGGAATCCGGCTGTGGAAAACCAGGCGACCGACCGCGCCTACCGAATCGGCCAGGAGCGGTTCGTCCACGTGCACAAATTAATTACGACGGGAACGATTGAAGAAAAAATTGATGCCATGCTCGAAACGAAACAAACGCTGAACGATCAGATTATCCAAAGTGAAAATTGGATTACCGAGCTGTCATCCGATGAGCTTGAAGAATTATTCACCCTCAGCGCATCGGCGCAATCACATTAAACGCAAAAAGACCGGCTCTCTCGGAAGAGCCGGTCTTTTAAAATGCCGTCCTTACTGTTACGCCGCATTTGCCATGAATGCGTCACGCCAGTCGTGAACAGTATCGCCAAACCTTTTAAAGTAAATTCCTGATCATATGCGCAACGCCGTTTTGATCATTTGTCAATGTAACGGCGTCAGCGATCTCTTTAATGTCTTCTCTCGCATTTCCCATCGCTATGCCTTTTCCGGCCGCTTGAAGCATTGAGTAATCATTTAAGCTGTCACCGACCGCTGCGGTTTCAGCCATCGGAATGCCGAGCTTTTGCGCCAGCCGTTTAAGCGCCTGCCCTTTAGAAGCATGTCGCGACGACAGTTCAAAATTGTGATCGGCAGAGCTGACAAGGGTGAGGTCTTTCTGATCGCTGAATCGGTCCCAGCCCGCTTTCAGCTTCCGCTCATCAAACGAAAACCCGAGAATGTTGTAAAAATCCAGACGTTCTTCTTTCTCAAAGAGCTCACGGTATGATTGAATGTAAGCAAAGCCCGACTGGCTGTATTGCACAGAAGCCGCCTGCTCCAAAATAGAAAGGTCGGTTTCCGGATTGGCGCTTTTTACGCGATCCATTTCGATATCGAGCAGCTCCCTGCCGGTTTCAGGCGTATAGATGGCTTTGTTTGTAAACACCTCATAGTAATATTGGTTCTCTTCAAGCCAGGACAAAATCCCCCGGGCCCTTGTTTCTTCAATCGCATCACAATGGTACAGGCTGCCGTCAGGAGCATGAATGGCGGCTCCGTTTGCGCTGATAATCCAAGTTTTTATGCCGAGCGGTTCGAATATGGAGTGCACGTCAAAATGCGCGCGTCCCGTGGACACCACGATTTCAATTCCCGCTTGCCGGGCTTCTCTTAAAGCCCGCTCGTTTTCATCGCTTACTTGATGACTGCTGTTCAGCAGTGTGCCGTCCAGATCTATGGCAATCAGTTTCACATGTCCTCATCCTCTTCTTCAGAATCAGTTACAAGCAATTCTACGCCGTGCCGGTCGAGCAGATCGCAAAAATCCTGATCAGGCAGCCGATCGGTGATCAGCAGGTCAACCTCGTGCAGGTCTGCATATTGATAAAAACTCGTACGGCCAAGCTTGGAATGATCGCTCAGCGCAATCACCTGTTCCGCCTGCCGGATCATTTTACGCTTGACCATGCCGTCTTCTTCATGCGGTATCGTCAGACCGTTTTCCGAGATGCCGACAACGCCGATCAGCACCTTATCGGCGTGATAATCCCCCAGTTTTTCTACCACAGAAGCGCCGTATAAAAACCGGTGTTCCTTTTGCAGCTTTCCGCCGAGCAGATGAATGTCAATTCCCTCTTTTGCAGAGAGGATATCGGCCTGATTGATCGAATTTGTAATAACAGTGCAGCCGGTGACATTTAAATGTTCGGCGCAGGCCTGCACGGTTGTGGAGGTATCCAGGATGATCCGGTCTCCTTTATGGATCAGGGAGGCGGCCAGTCTGCCGATTTTGTTTTTCTCTTCAGAAACGGTTTTCAGCCGGCCGGAATAGCCAGGCACTTCCTGATGCACAGACGGCAGAATCGCGCCGCCCCGTGTTCTGATAATGGCCCCGCGCTCTTTCAGCTTGACAAGGTCCCGTCTTGCGGTGTCTCTTGAAATATGAAGCAGCGAACATATCTGTTCAGCAGTGATCCGCCGATGCTGTTTCAAATATTCCATTATCGCAATCAGTCTTTCTTCTTGATACACGTCCTCATTCCTTTTTTCGTCACTTATCTGTAAGTAATTATAAGTTTTTATCTTAAAACATTCAATTATTTTAAGTGTTTATAAGCGAAATCACTTCTTTTTAACCATCTTTTAGACCCCGAACCAAAAAAACCAGTCTTTCGACTGGCGTATAGGAAGGGGGTATTGCGGGGCCCGCCAAAAGGCGGGAAAAAGAGGAAAAAAAGCATGTTATTCAGCCAGCGGCTCTTTCCGTTTTTGATCCATAAACCGAACGGTATCAGCCATGACCTCGGTCACATAAACTTTTACGCCGTCTGTCTTTTCATAGCTTCTCGTCTGGATTCTGCCGCTCACACCGACCAATGACCCTTTTTGGCAGTACAATGCCGTGTTTTCAGCGCTTTTTCTCCAAATGGTGCAGTTGACAAAGTCAGTCCCGGTTTCACCTGACGCGCTTTTAAAATTGCGGCTGACAGCCAAGGTAATATGAGCCACGGCAATGCCCGCTGATGTAAATCGGAGCTCCGGGTCTTTCGTCAGCCGGCCGACAAGCATCACGTGGTTAAACAAGCCGTATCCTCCTCTCTTTTCGAGGGTGGCTTCATTGTAGTACAAGAGCTCCTGAAAACAAAAAGCGGAAAAAACCGTTATCCGTTTATGCCTCTCTTATGATTTCGCTTTTCTTTCAGATAAAAAAAACTTTTTCTTTTGACCGCTTATGTAATATGTATTTTTGAGCAGCCGCGAAAAAAGTTTCGTTTTAAGCCAGTTTTTCTCAAACATCCTGACAAACTTTCCGCCGTCCCATGCGAACCAGTAAAAACTCAGCTTTTTATCAGCCAGTGAAAGCTGAATTTTATACTGTTCCATGCGGTCTTTTGTTTCATACAAAAAGACGACATTCCCTCTTCTGTTAAGATGCACCTCGCACTCTTCCTTTTTGGATACTAAGTAGGAATGATCGTCTTCCCGCCTTAAGCCGTCTTCTATATAAATTTCCTTCAGGCGCAATTGATTCATAAGCATCTCTCCATGACTATATTCTTTTACATTATAATGAAAAAATAGAAATGATTAAATGTTGACCGCCTACAAAAATGATGAAGCATGTCTTACAGCATTTTCCCGGAAAAAGTGATATGTGTTATAATAAATGAACGAAAAAACATGGACAACAGGGGTGAAAATAGAGATGAAAACCTTTAAACTGGTTGATCTGAATGTGGAACGTTTAGATAAAGACGATCGGCCGATTGAACAGTTTCCCCTTTTAGACGGATTGATTATCAATAAAGAAGACGGTGAAAACCATTGGTTAATTGAAGCTCTGGTCCCGGCCGAACACTTTTCTTTTTTTGACATGCTGATGAAAAGCCAGAAAGAAGCGAAGGTGTTTGTAACGATTACGAAAAAAAGCAACCGTCCCGCCCAGCTGACGGGAAGCATCAAAAATATCGTCGAGCTGGAAAAGAGTATACAAGTTTTAATTTACGGTCAAATGGTGTCAAGAAATCACCCCGGATCAGAAAGCATTCTGGAGTCGCTCGTGAAAGAAGGATACTCAGGCAGCCGGCTGATTGAAGCGTTCAAACAAAAATTATAATCATGAAAAAGGCCGGACGTTAATCATCCAGCCTTTTTTTATGCCCTAGTCATTGTGATGCGCCCGCTGTTTCAGCAGATCTCTGATTTCAGTCAGCAGTTCTGTCTGCTGATCTGTTTCTTCAGCTTCTTCCGCCTCTTCTTCAGCTTCTTTTTTACGTCTCAGCTTGCCTAATGTGCGAATCACAATAAAAATAGAAAATGAAATAATGAAGAAGTTCACAATCGTTTGTATAAAGCTTCCGTACTTGATATGGGCGTCGCCGAATGTCACTGCCAGTCCTGAAAAATCAAGGCCGCCAAGAAGAAGACCGACAAGCGGCATAATGATATCTTCAACGAGTGACGTCACGATTTTCCCGAAAGCGCCGCCGATGACAACACCGATTGCCAGATCCATGATATTGCCCTTCATCGCAAAGCTTTTAAATTCTGACCACATTACATTCACCCCTTTCTACACGAAATGGGCTTTTTTATAAGCCCATTTGTTTATTTTTATTCTCCGAGTGCAAAGGTTAATTCGGCTTCACACACGAGCTCGCCGTCAACTTTGGCAACGCCTTTGCCGCGTCCGATCGTCCCGCGTGCACGTGTAATGTCCACTTCAAGCTCCAGCTTGTCACCCGGTTTTACCTGCTTTTTGAAACGGCAGTTATCAATCCCCGCAAAAAACGCGAGTCTGCCCCTGTTTTCTTCTTTAATCAGCATCGCCACAGCTCCGACCTGCGCCAAAGCCTCTACGATTAATACGCCCGGCATAACAGGGTATTCAGGAAAATGGCCGTTAAAAAAATCTTCATTCGCCGTCACATTTTTATATCCCGCCGCCCGTTTTCCTTCTTCGACTTCCGTAATTCTGTCTACCAGAAGAAACGGATAGCGATGGGGAATAATTTCTTTAATTTGCTGAGTATCAAGCATTCTCTTGACATCTCCTTCATCGACAATAGTATGTATAGAAGGTATAAGTGGTAACCAATCTGTACATTTGGAAGTATATTATGAATCAATTTCTTTTTCAACCGCGCTATAAACTGTAACCAGCTGGCAATGAGCCTCGTCCATTAATGTGTTATGATAAATAAAGATTTTTACCCTAAGCAAAGAGGTTGGAAGATGATTGCTAAGTTTACTGAAAAACGCACGCTGGTGATGCTGAATGAGTGGTATGACGCCATGGGAAAACGCCAATTCGATCTAGCCCGTTCCCTTCACGAACAAATCAATCAGCATCTCCCCAAATTACAAAAGAATGCAAAGCTCAATCTCAGATATCAGCTGTTTTTTGCACGGTTTCAGCTGCTGTTTGAGAAAAAAGACGGGCTGGTTAAACTGTTCTGTGAGCTGAAGCGGCGCAAAGATGAGATGGATCATGAATTAACTTATTATTTCCATTTTTTTAAAGGATTATTCCATATGGTGAACGGCACTCCGAACCGGGCTGTCTGCCGCTTTAAAGAAGCCGAACAGTACCTGCCGGCCATCCAGAACCGTATCGAAGCCGCTGAATTTTATTATAAAACAGCGGGTGCTTATTACATGATGAAGTCGCCTCCGCTTTCCATTCAATATGTCAACAAAGCGCTGAAGATCTATCAAAATGAATTCGGCTACATCAAAAAAACGCTCAGCTGCCAGCTGCTTCTCGCCGTAAATTACATAGACGAGGCACGCTATGAAGACGCTGAACAGCTCTTCAATGAATCCATAAAAATAACAGACCGCATCAATGACAATAACCTGCTGTGCCACGCTTATTACAATTTTGGTTTTTTAAAGACCGCTCAGAAAAAAGATAAAGAGGCGCTTCCTTTTTACAAAAAGGTATTGGGCAATCAGCGTTTTGAAAAGGAGTCTCCCGTTTCCTACCTTCATTGTGTATACGAAGCGGTCAGAGCACTTTTTAAAACCGGATGCCCCGCCGAAGGACAAACCGTGCTGCAGAAAGGATTATACATAGCTGACAAAGTGCAGAACAACATCATGAAACTGAAGCTGGCCGCGCTCAAAACACTGTATACCTCTCAGGAAGATCCGTACGACCGATTGCAGAAGCTCGTGCTGGAGCTGCAGAAAATTGAAGCGTGGGTGGATTTGGAAGTGCTGCTTCAGGATATTACGGATTACTACAAAAAAAAGGGCGATTTTGAGAAAGCCGCATTTTTCATCATGCGCGGCTGATCAAAACGCCCCCTTCTTTTATTATCTGACTGAGTTGATTAAGCCCAGCATTTGGTCTCCCAATGTAATCGTGCGGCTGTTCAGCTGGTAAGAACGCTGCGACACGATTAAGTCGGTCATTTCCTTAGACATATCGACATTTGAATTTTCAAGCGCCCCCTGCTCCATGCCGATCCCCTGCCGGTTTGCGCCGGTCAGCTCTTCAATCGCTGAAGCTCCCGCACCGTTTACGGAAAACAGATTATCCCCTTCCGCATGAAGCGCCTGAGGATTATTGACATTGACGATGCCAAGATTAAACGTCTGAGAACGGGTCCCTGCCTGGTCTGAAGCTGTCAGGGTTCCGGTTTTGCTGATTTTCAGCTTAGTCAGCGAGCTGTCAATTTGGATGGGCTGACCGTTCTCATCGAGGATGGGATTGCCTCCCGCCGTCATCAGCTGCAGAACCCGGTTATTTCCGCCGGCCGGCTTGAGGGTGAGTGAGCCGTCCCTTGTATACACCCGCCGTCCGTCCGCTTCTGCCTGGAGATATTGATATGGTGATGTGAACGCGATATCAAGGTCACGGTCGGTTTTTTTGATGCTTCCCTGCCCTGAATCCAGCTGCGGCGTCATCATCGCTCCGGCGCCGAGACGCAGGCCGGGCGGTGTTTTCCGCATGTTCGGCGAATTTTCCTTTTTATCATCTATTTGATCATACTGCTGCCTGATCAGCTCGGAAAAGCGGGAGTCCCTCGCTTTATAGCCTGTCGTATCACTGTTTGAAAGGTTGCTGCTGACTGTATCCATCTGCTGCTGAAGCTGGTTTAAGGCTGTTGAAGCCGTCAGCATTGATCTGAGCATCATAATTGAACGTCCCCCATTTTATTACACTTTGCCGATTTCATTTGCGGCTTTATCCATGCTTTTATCGTAAGCCTGAATGACTTTCTGATTGGCTTCAAATGATCTGTATGCTTCCGTCATTTCTGTATACGTGCTTGTCACGTCCACGTTTGAAAGCTCCGAGACGCCTTGTTTTAAGGTATACGAGACTTGGGGATTCGCCGCCGCACTCGGCAGTTCAGAGCCGTCGGCCGTGCTGTATAGGTCATTGCCGTCCCGTTTCAGATTGCGCACGTCTTCTTCCATTCTGATGTCAATCTGTCCCGCCGGCCGGCCGTTTGTTGTGACCGTGCCGTTTTCTGATACGGTGAATTTTTCATTGTCGACTGTAATCGGCTGTCCGTTTGTTGATAAAACAAGATTTCCGTTTATCGTAAGCTGATTGTTTTCATTTAATGAGAAAGTGCTGCTTTTTGAATAGCGGACGCCGCCCGCAGTCTGAACCGGATAAAACAGCTCGGCGTTTTCATTCGTTTCAGCATTCTTGGGAACTTGATTCTCCATAAGCGCGATATCCGTCGGCTGATCGGTCGTTTTCAGGCTGCCCTGCGTGAACAATGGTTTCAGCTCCTGCATATACACGCCTGTGTTGACGGAACCGATTTTCGTTTTTTTGTCGCCTTCTATTCGGCTCAAAAGCATTTCGGGAAAAGCGCGGATTGAACCTTGATCCTCTTTGTACCCTGATGTATTCGCGTTTGCGATATTATTTGACAGCATTTCCGTTCTTCTCTGCTGTGTAATCATTGCGGACGTTGCGGTATATAATCCTTTTAACAAGTCTTCCACCTCTGAAATAGCATGATTTCCAGTTGTCTAACCGGAACATTTGTTCTATAATGAAGATCAGCATTTTTTCTTATTATCGGATTTACATTCCCTTTCGTGAAGGGTTTTACAGAAAAAACCTCATTCTTTTTCAAGAATGAGGTTTTATGATCAGCTCAGTTTGCGTTTTGGAAGCTTGTCCATGTTATCAAGCATGACGCCGGTTCCGACCGCAACACAATCCATCGGATTCTCAGCGACAAGAACAGGCACCTTCAGTTCTTCGGCAAGAAGCTGGTCAAGTCCGTTTAAAAGCGCTCCCCCGCCGGTAATGATGACGCCGCGGTCGATGATATCAGCGGACAATTCAGGCGGTGTTCTTTCAAGAACCTGCTTGGCAGCCTGCACAATGACGGCAACTGATTCACGAAGGGCTTCTTCCACTTCTTTGCTGTTTACTGTAATCGTTCTCGGCAGACCGGAAACCATGTCACGGCCGCGAATGGTGATTTCTTCATGACGTGCGTCTGGGAAAACCGTTGCGACCTTCACCTTAATATCTTCAGCGGTACGCTCACCGATCAGCAGCTTGTACTCGCGTTTGATATAATTTAAGATTTCCATGTCAAACTTGTCCCCAGCCATCTTAATAGAAGAGGAGGTGACAATATCGCCCATAGAAATAACTGCGATATCCGTCGTACCGCCTCCGATGTCAACAACCATGTTACCGCTCGGCTGGAAGATTTCCATACCTGCGCCGATAGCGGCAACTTTCGGTTCTTCTTCAAGGTACACATGCTTTCCGCCGCTTTTTTCTGCGGCTTCTTTAATCGCTTTTTGCTCAACGGACGTAATATTCGTCGGGCAGCAGATCAGCATACGCGGTTTTGAGAAAAGTCCTTTTACATTCAGTTTATTAATGAAGTGTTTCAGCATGGCTTCTGTTACTTCGAAGTCTGCGATTACGCCGTCTTTCAGCGGACGGATCGCAACAATGTTCCCAGGTGTACGTCCAACCATTCGTCTGGCTTCTTCGCCGACCGCCAGCACTTTGCCGCTGTTTTTATCAAGCGCCACAACGGACGGCTCATTCAGAACAATTCCTTTTCCTTTTACATGGATCAGTACATTTGCAGTACCGAGGTCAATTCCAATATCCCTTGCAAACATCTATTTATATCCTCCTTGATATCTGTTTCACAGTAAAATATCCACATTGTGCCCTAATTATATATATTATCATAATTTATCAAAAAAAAGCTGCTGAACGAGATAAGTTCTTGACAAAATTTTGCGGATATTCGCGAAACCGCCCGGAGGAAAAAAAGGGAGCCGGCAGACGTCAGACGCTACGGCTGCTGAACGGGCTCCCCTTCTAGAATTTCATCTTTTTTGTACTTTAATTTTGTCGCCTCTCCTCCTCTTAAATGTCTGATGGATTTATGATAATCGAGTATTTCTTTTACTTCATTCGCCAAGTCAGGATTGATTTCAGGCAGGCGCTCTGTCAGATCTTTGTGTACGGTACTTTTGGAAACACCAAACTCTTTCGCAATGACACGAACGGTTTTTTTCGTCTCCACGATATACTTGCCAATCTTGATTGTTCGCTCTTTGATGTAATCGTGCACACCACTCGACCTCCCCAGTTGGATGTGAGAAGTGTGAAATGAGATCCGTATTCTGTAACAGATTCACTGATGATGCAGCTTCTTTGTTGTCCGATTATATAAGAAGGTTTTTGAAATATGCCCACGATCCCTCACCTCAAACACTCTCTTTGATAGGTTTGTAACAGTGTATTAGCAATGAATTGGGAATATGCTAAAAACTCAATAAGGACAAGGGACGGATCGCAATTTTCTGCTTTTTGAACGGGGGGCTTTACATCCGCGCGATCCTGCTGTAGAATGAAACAGCGCAATTAGTTACTTAGGTAAGTTTTTTGAAAAGGAGAACGGAAATGATCCCCGTCAACAGACGCCTCATTCATCAAATCAATCAATGCGCCCGCCTGATTACGAAGAAAGCCAATGAGCGGCTGGAACCATTCGGCCTGTACTCCTCTCAATGGTCAATCCTATATTGCTTGAAAACGATCGGACCGATGACCCAAAAAGAAATCTGGTCCTATCTGAATGTGGAGGCGCCGACCGTTACCAGAACGATCAAACGCCTTGAAGAAAACGGCTGGATTCAGCGGGAACAGGGAGAAGACAAGCGGGAAAAGCTCGTCGTCTTGACGAAGGAAGCTGAATTGAAATACGACTGCATCAATCAAGAGATGCTGAAGTTCGAGGAAGACATGCTTGCGGATTTCCAAGATGGAGATAAGGAAGCTTTTTCTGAGTTTCTGAATGTGTTTTTAACGAAATAAAAAAGAAAGGGAAGTGCTGTACTTTTGAGTAAATCTGACTCGATCTGGACCAAAGATTTTATTATGGTCGTACTCGTGAATTTATTTGTCTTTGTGTTCTTTTATACATTTTTGGCCGTGCTGCCTATTTATATGATTCAGGAGCTTGGCGGCAGTGAATCGCAAGGAGGGCTTTTGATCAGCCTGTTCCTGTTATCTGCTATTATTACCCGTCCTTTTTCAGGGTCGATTATTGAACGGTTCGGCAAGAAAAGAATGACGATTGTATCTCTGGCGCTGTTCGCCCTGTCTTCTTATCTGTATTTGCCGATACACAATTTCTATCTGCTGCTCGGACTGCGTTTTTTCCAAGGCATCTGGTTCAGCATTTTAACGACGGTCACGGGTGCAATTGCCGCTGACCTTATTCCCGCCAAGCGGCGCGGCGAGGGACTCGGCTATTTCGCGATGTCTATGAACCTTGCCATGGCGATCGGTCCGTTTCTCGGACTGAGCCTTGTGAAAGTCATTTCATTCCCGGTTTTCTTTACGATTTTCGCCGTGTTTGTTTCTTTAGGCTTGTTAATTGCTTTCATGATTCGCGTGCCGGATCAAAACAACAGCGGAACGACTGTCTTCCGTTTTTCTTTCTCCGACATGTTTGAAAAAGGCGCGCTTAAAATCGCGATTGTCGGGTTGTCCATTTCTTTCTGTTATTCAAGTGTGACTTCATATTTATCTGTTTATGCAAAGACGATCCATCTGTTGGATGTCAGCGGCTATTTCTTCGTCTGTTTCGCCGTGACGATGATGGCAGCCCGTCCTTTCACAGGAAAGCTGTTTGACAAAATCGGACCGGGAATCGTCATCTACCCGTCGATTATCGTGTTTTCCGCAGGGCTTTGCATGCTGGCAATGACAAACAGCGCCCTCATGCTTCTCTTATCAGGCGCCGTCATCGGTCTCGGCTACGGCTCTATCGTACCGTGTATGCAGACTTTGGCGATTCAGAACTCGCCCGGACACCGTTCAGGCTTCGCAACGGCTACCTTCTTCACTTTCTTTGACAGCGGGATTGCCGGCGGGTCCTATGTATTCGGCCTCTTCGTCGCTTCGGCCGGATTCCATTCGATTTATCTGGCAGCGGGGCTGTTCGTCCTGATTGCTTTACTTCTGTATGGCTGGAGCCAGAAAAAAAGAACGCCGCTTGAAGCGGACGGAAACGTTTCAATCGCAGACTGATATGACAAAAAGCCGGGGGCAGCCCCCGGCTTTTTTTATTCTGCCGCTCTTTCCCGCACCATTTGTCCCGCCGCTTTCGCATAAGGCGGATGGAAATACATAAGCGCCGTATAACCGAGACATGACACAATCACACCCGCAAACCAGGAAATATCGTAGATGCCGGCGAACGCCGGGACGTACATCCCGATTAAGGAAATAAACGCGCCGAGAAAGGTCGCGGCAAAAGCCCGGTAATTATAGCCTTTGTAATAAGTGTACTGTCCGTTTTCCGAATAAAGGTCTTCAACTGAAAGCTGTCTTTTTCTGATGAGAAAATAATCAGCCATCATCACCCCGGCTACCGGTCCGAGCATCCCGCCGATGAGTCCGAGAAACGCATATACATTCGTGGCGCTCTCCATCAGCTTCCACGGTATTGTGAACAGGGCCAGAACGGCGGTCAAATACCCTCCCCTTCTGAACGTAATATATTTAGGCAGGGCATTCGCCAAGTCATAGGCCGGTGACACGATGTTTGCCGCCACATTGACCGAGACGGCGGCGATGCAGAGTGTGATGACCGAAAGAGCGATAACGAAAGGATTATCAAACCGGGCCAAAATCTCCACCACATCCCAAATTGGTTTCCCGAATGCAACCTGTGATCCGGATGTCACTGTAATGCTTGCAAACGCAAACAGGGCAAACGTTCCCGGCAGGCCGTAAAACTGGCCGCGGATCTGTTCTTTTTGCGACGCGGCGAACCGGGTGAAGTCAGGAATATTCAGAATCAATGTCGCCCATATTCCGATAATGCCCGTTACTCCCGCCGCAAACGGCCAAAACGTTTCAGAAAAGGTATGAAATTTTCCTGGCTGCGAGTAAATCGGACCGAGCCCGCCGGCAATATCTATCGCCCACCAGACCATGCCGCCGAATACGAGATAAACAAGCGGACCCGCCCACACTTCAAATTTTTTGATCGATTCCATGCCGTGCCTCAGCACAAGCAGATGAATGCCCCAAAAGAAAATAAACGACAGAAAGCCCGGCAGATGAAGCCCGAATATATTCCAATCTCCGCCGAGGCTTCCCCAGCCCGGCCATATGTTCAGCAGCAGAATGTTTAAAGCCGTGCTTCCGGCAAATGTTTGAATTCCGAGCCACATAATGGCCGTAAACGCCCGGAGAAGCGCCGGAATGTTTGCGCCGTATATTCCGTAAGAAGCCCTGATGATGACCGGAAAGGGAAGCCCGTATTTCGTTCCGGCATGTCCGTTTAAGGCGAGAGCGGCGAATAAAATGAGTGATGCTGTCACGATAATGGCGAGCACCTGCCATGGAGAAAGGCCGATCGCAATGAGCCCGCCTACAGTCGCATAGGTCGGGATGTTATGAATGCAGCCCATCCAGATAGATGCAAAATTCACCGCTTTCCATGTCCGTTCTCCTTCTTCTAAAGGCAGTAAATCTTTGTTGCTGAGCCGATCATTCGTTGGTTTTTTCATCTTCACCCTCCTGTATGTACGGTTTCCTCACATACCATGTTAAAGAATATAACTGAAAATTCCGTAAATAACATTGGGCGCTATCGACAATTTTCGTTTTGATTTTTGAGCACATTGCACATAAAAAAAGAGACGGGAAGTACCCGTCTCTTTTTGATGCGGCTGTTAAGAGGCCTTTTTGAGAAGAACCGAAAACCGGAACGCCATCAAAAGGCTTACGGCGCCGACAATGATAAGAATCGTGCCGAGCATATGAAAATGGCCGGCGGTTATTTCTTTCCCGAAAAGAATGCCCAAAATGACGGAAGATAAAATCGAACCGAGATACCGGCAGGTCTGAAACAGGCCGGACGTTGTTCCGACCATGTCTGCTGGACTTGTTTTCAGCATGGCCGCCTGAAACGTCACATTGCCGAAGCCGTAACCGACACCCAGCACGGACAGAATCAGCCCCTTTCCTATCATAGGCGCCTGAAGGAAAAAGAACGTTAACAGAACAGCCCCGATCGCGGTCAGGCAGGTTCCGGCAACAATCGGCTGAAGAACCCCTTTCTTATCTATCCATTTTCCGGTCAAAGGCGACACCAGAATGCTCATGCCTGACATAAACAGCATAATCATTCCGCTTGTCTGGACGGACAAATGCATTTCATCCTGAAAATAGCTCGGAAGTCCGAAAAAGATGCAGTAAAAGAATATATTCAGCAGAATAAATTGAATATACACCGACGATAGTTTCCGATGCGTTTTAAACAGCCTGACATCAATAAACGGCTTCTCCGTTTTCAGCTCGCGCCAGATAAACAGCCCGACAAACAAAAGCCCGAATACGCCTTCTGTATAGTGAGGCTTCGTACTGAAGGACAACAAAAATGACAAAAGCAGAATAATCGCCCCGGCAAACAGGAGTATCCCGATCGTATCAAGCTGGCGGAGCACGGCTTTCAAGCCGCCGATCTCGCGCTTTTCATCTTTCGGAAACATATACATCCCGAGAAAAAAGCTGAGAATGATAAACGGCAGATTGACGAAAAAGATCGCGGGCCACCCTCCCCAAACGATCAGAAAACCGCCGAGCGTCGGACCGAGCGCCGTCATAGCTGATGCAAAGATCGACAGGACGGCAAGCGCCGACGCCTGCTTCTCCTGTATATTCGAACGGATCAACCCGACGCCGGACGGATATATCGCGCTGCTTCCGATCGATTGAAACAGTCTCATCATTAACAACGTCATGAAAGTCGGCGCAAACGGCGCGCCGACGGCCGAGACGGCAACAAGCAGAAGCCCGATCAAAAACAGCTTCTTCCTGCCGAGCATATCACCGAGCTTTCCGGTAACAGGCTGCGCCACCGCACTGGCCAGATAAAAGGACGATATCAGCCAGGACACCGTTGTAAACGACAGGTGAAATTCATGCTGAATACTGTGAAGCGCAAGAGAAATCATCGACGAGTTCAATGGGTTCAGCATCGTCCCCGAAGCCACGGCTGTCAAAAACAGAACGCGGCTTTTTTTGGAGATTGTCATTTTGTCTGTGCGATAAATTCTTCCGTCGTCCGGCTTCTGCCGATTTTCGGGAAGATAAACTTGAGTGTCGCTTCATGCTGTTCATCGCTGAACGTCGCCATCGCGTCAGTCACGAAAACCTGCTGATACCCGAGCTGAAAAGCTTCCCGCGCCGTGCTTTCCACACCGATGTTTGTCGCAATCCCGCATAATACAATCGTGTCGATTCCCCGTCTTCTGAGCTGAAGATCCAGATCCGTGCCGAAAAACGCGCCCCACTGCCGTTTTGTCACCGTATAATCATCTTCTTTCACTCCGATTTCAGGCACAAATTCAGCCCAATCCGCCGCCGGAGCCGAATGGCCCGCCGCCCCTTCATCCGTCAGCGGCTTCAGCGCATCAGCCCCGTCATGAAAATCAACGTTCACAAAGCTGATAAAACCGCCTTTTTCCCGAAACACATCAATTAATTTTTTCGCGTTTGGCACAACGGCCCCGCTTTTATCCATCGGCACAATGCCTTTTTGTAAATCAATAAGGACCAAAGCCGTTTTTTCAAATTGCAGATTCAAAGTTGTCATATTCAATTCCTCCTGATGCAGTTAGTGTTTCTCACCCCGATTATTTTACTCTTTCCCGGACAGGATTTCTTCTTCCGTGCTCCGATGCTCTTTTTATGGATATAAAGTCACATGACGTTCATTTGAAAAGCGACATGATGAACGCAAAAAACCATGTCAGATAACCTTACACGAAAATGTTTTATCATTCTTTTTTCTCTATAATAATGAATTAATCACAATTACATTCTGAATGAGACGGAGGAATACAACATGCAGATGGGCGATACAGTATTTATGTTCTTTTGCGCTTTACTCGTGTGGCTGATGACCCCCGGGCTGGCTTTATTTTACGGCGGAATGGTAAAAAGCAAAAATGTACTCAGCACGGCGATGCACAGTTTTTCTTCCATTGCCATCGTATCCGTCGTTTGGGTTTTGTACGGATATTCACTTGCTTTTGCTCCCGGCAATACATGGCTTGGCGGCATTGAATGGGCGGGGCTGAAGGGAATCGGTTTTGACCCCGGAAGCTACAGTGATACGATCCCGCATTCATTGTTCATGATGTTCCAAATGACATTTGCAGTCCTGACGACGGCGATTATTTCCGGAGCATTCGCTGAACGCATGAGATTCAGTGCTTTTCTTTTATTTTCCTTTTTGTGGGTTTCCCTCGTATATACACCTGTTGCGCACTGGGTATGGGGCGGCGGCTGGATCGGCCAAATGGGCGCCCTTGATTTCGCGGGCGGAAATGTTGTTCACATCTCTTCCGGAGTTGCCGGACTCGTTCTGGCGATTGTCCTCGGGAAACGCAAGGACGGCACGGCGGCTTCTCCTCACAACTTAATTTATACGTTCTTGGGCGGGGCGCTCATTTGGTTCGGATGGTTCGGCTTCAATGTCGGCAGCGCTCTGACGCTTGACAGTATCGCGATGTTTGCTTTCATTAATACAAACACCGCAGCTGCGGCCGGAATTATCGGCTGGATTTTAATCGAATGGATGCTGAACAAGAAACCGACTATGCTGGGCGCTGTATCAGGCGCTATCGCCGGACTTGTCGCCATTACGCCGGCTGCCGGGTTCGTTACGCCGTTTTCTTCTATCGTGATCGGTTTTATCGGCGGGCTTGTCTGCTTTTGGGGCGTGTATTGGCTCAAAAAGACTTTCGGATACGATGATGCGCTTGACGCTTTCGGCCTGCACGGAATCGGCGGGACATGGGGCGGCATCGCGACCGGTTTATTCGCCACCACTTCCGTCAATGACGGCGGGGCAAATGGGCTGTTTTACGGCGATCCGGGACTGCTTTGGAAACAGATTGCGGCCATTGCGGCAACCTATGTATTTGTATTTATTGTCACTTTCGTTATCATTAAAATTGTAGGTCTGTTCATTCCCCTCCGCGCCAGTGAAGAAGAAGAATCACTCGGGCTTGATTTAACGATGCATGGGGAAAAGGCATATCAGGACTTATAAAGTGAGGAGTGACTTAGATGAGCGGTCAAATGTTCAAGGTAGAAATCGTTACGCGTCCGGCTAAGTTTGAAACATTGAAGCAGGAACTCGGTAAAATCGGAGTCACATCGCTGACTTTCTCCAACGTACACGGCTGCGGCCTTCAAAAAGCCCACACCGAACTGTACCGCGGAGTCAAAATTGAAAGCAATGTGTATGAACGGCTGAAAGTGGAAATCGTTGTCAGCAAGGTCCCCGTTGATCAAGTGGTGGAAACGGCGAAAAAAGTGCTGAAAACGGGAGAGCCCGGCGACGGCAAAATATTTGTCTATGAAATCGGAAACACGATTAATATCCGCACCGGAGAAGAAGGACCAGGAGCTTTATAAACATACAGAACGCCCGGAGACAGCATGTCCCGGGCGTTTTTTTTCGGGCTTCATTAAAAAGAAGAAGCCTTTTTTTCATGCGGGACAGGCCGCTTATGCCGTACGGTTTGTTTTTTTGAATATGTACTGATATTGACCAGTATGCCGCACAAAAACAGTGTCATAATCAATGAAGAACCGCCGTAGCTGATAAACGGAAGCGGCACACCCGTAACCGGGAGGAGTCCGCTCATCGCTCCCAAATTCAATACAACCTGAAACATCAATTGGAACGTAATTCCGATGGCGAGAAGCTTCCCGAACGGATCATCAGCACGCATGGCTGTTTTTACGCCGAGAAGCATTAACGCGAAATATAATCCCAAAACGATCAGAACACCGAATATCCCCAGTTCTTCGCTGATCACAGCCATAATGAAGTCAGTATGCGCCTCAGGCAGGTAATTCATTTTTTCAACACTGTTCCCAAGTCCTCTTCCGAAAAATCCGCCTCCGGAAATGGCGAAATAAGATTGAATCAGCTGATAGCCATCCCCGTTCGCGTCACCAAACGGATTGGTAAAGGAAACAAGCCGCTTCACACGATAGGAAGCAGAAAATGCGAGATAAACGACTCCCGACACCGCCGTTGCGCCGAGCACAAGCAAATGGCGCTTTTTCAAGCCGGCACATAATAAAATTGACCCGCACGCCGCCAGAATTAAGGAAGCCGTTCCTAAATCAGGCTCCGCCAATGTCAGCAGAAAAGCGGTTCCCAAAATGACTAAAGGCGGCAGAACCCCCTTCACAAATTGATGAATGTACGGCTGCTTTTTCGTGTAAATCGCAGCGAAATACAAAATCATCGCGATCTTCGCCAATTCAGACGGCTGTATGACAAGCGGCCCCGCTCCCAGCCATCTGCGGGAAAAATTCCGCTCCAGCCCGATTCCCGGTATCAATACGAGCAGCAGCAACACCAGTGATCCGACCACAAACAGCGGTACAAGCCGGGCATAGCGCTTATACGGCAGACAGGCTGCAAATAAAAATAAGCATATTCCGATCAGCAAAGAGGTTCTCTGTTTATGGAAGAAATAGGATGGATCTCCGTATCGCTGAGACCCCATCACATCACTGGCGCTGTACACCATTAACAAACCGAATCCGCAAAGCAGCATGATGACAAACACAAGCGGCAGATCGGCGTTTTTCAAACGTTTCAGCAACGGACAAAACTCCTTCGGCTATTCTTTTCCCTCATACTTGACGCACAGTAATACAGTCACGTTTCATTCTGTTTACTTTTTTATAATTATTTTTAATACCAATTGTGTCTCATAGAAAAAAGCATTACACTGTTCATATAAAATAAAGATAAAAGGTGATATTTGTGAATTACGAACTGTTTAAAGCGATCAATGGTTTGTCGCACCATAGTGCCATTCTCGACTCTATCATGGTATTTATAACGGAATACGCCCTTTACGCCTACGCCCTTTTCCTGCTTGCCATGTGGCTGTTTGGAAACACAAAAGGCAGACAAAACGCTCTGTACGCAGGCTTTACCGGTATTGCAGCGCTTATCGTCAACTACATCATCACAAAAATCTATATCGAGCCGCGCCCCTTTGTCGATCATACGGTTCATACGCTGATCCCTCATGCCGCGGATGCTTCTTTTCCGAGTGACCATACGACAGGCGCTTTGGCCATTTCAATTGCGATTCTGTTCCGCAACAAAAAACTCGGCTGGCCGCTGGTGATTTTCGGCCTTTTGACCGGCTTCTCAAGAATTTGGGTCGGCCACCATTATCCGATTGATGTACTCGGAAGCATTATCGTTTCCCTCGTTGTCGGATTCCTGCTGTTCAGATTTTCAAATGTGCTTCGTCCGATTGTCGACCTGATCGTGCGAATCTACGAAAGTATCGTTCATAAAAACAAATCGACAAACCATCATATATAAAAAAAAGCCGGCGTCTTTCACAGACTGCCGGTTTTTGTATGTTTGGCGGTATGTTTTTTCCTTTGTAAAACACAGAATACAGCAATGCCGAGACTGTCAATCAGCACATCACGGAGACAGCCGTTTCTGCCGAAAAAGAGCTGGACGATTTCTGTCAGGAAGGCGGCGGCCAATGCATAGAGCACCGCCCTCTTCATGCGTCTGCGCTCCCTGAAAAACAAACAGGTGAGCACAAAAAAGGAAAACGCGTGCCCGAGCTTTTGAATCACCGCTTCAGGTACGGTGAGCTCCGCCATATCGAACACAAAGAAACCGGATGCATCCGGATGGGGCGTGAAACGGAAGGCCATCGTCTGCGTCACAATCATATCGTGAAAGCTTTCAGTCAAAGCAGAAATGAAAATAAAGACGAGCCATCCCGCCGCCAGACATTTATTCATTCAGCATCTCCCTCGTTTTCTATTAGTATAAAGGCATATGAGACAAAATGAAAAGCGCCTATCAGAGCTGATAGGCGCTTAGGGATCACAGTTACTTGCCTGAATCTTTCATTGAACCGTCATCTTTACCATCTGTCTTGTCTTTTGTGCCGTCTTCTTTACCGCCGGGTTTTTCCTCGGTTTCTTGTTTAGGCGTCACATCTTTTTTCTCGGAAGACTGCTGAATAGCCCCTTCCGTTTCTTCTGTTACAGCGTTTTTCTCTTCAGCTGCCGCTTTTTCAATAGATGTTACCGGTTTGTCCATAAAGTTCAGCGGATTCATTGCTACGCCGTCTTTGCGGATTTCAAAGTGCACGTGATTTCCGCTTTCTTCACTGTAAAGGTTTTTTCCTGATTTTCCGATAACCTGGTTCTGCTTCACTTTGTCGCCCTGATCGACGCTGACTTCAGATAGAGACTGATAGACAGTAGACAGGCCGTCTGAGTGTTCAATTTCAACCACATATCCCAGTACCGGATCTTTAGCAGCTTTCACAACCGTACCGCTCAGAGAAGCGGAAACGTCAAATGATTTTCCGTCTTTCTCAGCTAAGTCAATTCCTTTACTTAGGCTGTACGTGTTATTATAGTTAACAAGTGCTGCTTCTTTCTCTTTTTTTGCGGCATTCGTTTCATAAAACTTTTTCACAACAGAAACATTTTCAGAATGAGCAGCCGGCATTGCGACGTTTTCCATTGACTTTCCTACTTCGACGGCATCGTCTTTGCCGCTGTCATACGCGGAGTTTCCGCCGTTATTCGTCAGATTGTCCTTCACATCATTTGAAACGGATTGATACCAAAGGACAGCTGTTAAAATGACGGCCGCACTGACTAAGTAAATTGCAGGGAATATCCAGCGTTTGCGAAAGAACCGCTGAAGTTTTTTGACTTGAGAAGTTTTCTTTTCTTCCTCTCTCATTTGTTCATCACCTCAGCAACATTCTGAACACTTTTCTGAAAATATATACACATCATAAAAAAACTTTTTTGGAAGTAGTATGTGCAGATTGCTCATAATTATGTAATGAAATGTGAAGGGAGATCCCGGAATATGAATTTGACCCTGCGCAAAGCCGTATTGGAAGATTTAGATGCGGTTGTGGCTATATACAACTCGACGATCGCCTCACGGATGGTAACGGCTGATACGGAAGAAGTGACGCCCGAAGACCGGATGGATTGGTTTTTGCGGCACACGGACAGGCGCCCGCTGATGGTCGCGGAAGATGAAAACGGAAAAGTGGCGGCCTGGATCAGCTTCGAAACGTTTTACGGCCGTCCGGCCTATGACAAAACGGCGGAGATCAGTATTTATCTGCATCAGGATTGCAGGGGCAAAGGAGCGGGAAGCTTTCTGCTGAAAGAAGCCCTTGAGATGGCTCCGAAAATCGGCATCCGTAATCTGATGGCTTTTATCTTCGGCCATAATGTGCCGAGCATTAAGCTGTTTGAAAAATTCGGTTTTACCGAATGGGGCGTATTCCCGGGTATCGCCGAAATGGACGGAAAACGATATGACTTGAACATTTTAGGGAGAGAACTGTCATGATCAGCATCGATAAAGAAGAAAAAGACGGTAACCAGCCGCTCAATAAAAAAGCCCGTTCCCTTGCTGACATAGCCAAGTGGGGAAAAATCACCGCCGTGTTTCTTATCATTACGGGCTCTCTTTCCGCCCTGTCAGCCATTGTGACGCTGCTCGGAGCCATACCGGGTGTTTTGCTCATCATTTCCGGCGTCATGCTGATGCGCTCGGCAAAAGCCGCAGCCGCCCTTCAGGAAGAATCAGAAGAAAACGCGGAAGAAAATATGCTCGAACATTACGCATCCTTTATCAAAATGCAGTTTTTTTACGCAGTATCGAGTGTGGCATTGGGCATTATCGCTTTTATTTTATTCGTCATTTTCGCTGTCATCGGAATTGTGGCTTACCACAGCACTGATACGTATGACGCGCCTGATTCATATTACTATGAGAACAACCCTGTGTTTGAATGACAAAAAGAGCTGATCGCGCGTCAGCTCTTTTTTAATACAGCATTTCTTTTTTCCGGTCTTCTTCTGTTAAGAATTCAATAAAGCTTTTCATCGCAGACGGCTCCTCCGCTACCAATCGGGTATAGGCGCTTTTCCGTTCCTCGGACAGAATATTGCTTTTTCTGATTCTGTTCAGCATATACAGGCGGATCGTTTTTTGCACCTGTTTCCGCTGGTAGCCGGCTTCCTTGAAAAACGCAAGACCCAGAGCCGCAAGGAGTGCAAAAATGCCGGCCGACACGAGGGCTCCTCTCCCGGAAGGGGCCTGAATCAAAAGCGATGCCAGATGAAACAGACTAAAAGCGGCGAGCGGGAAAGCGAGAAAACGGTAAATGATGCTTTTTTTCATCAGCGGTGCGATAGCGATTTGTATTTTCTGAATTTCTTTTTTTATGAATCCCGGCAATTGTTCCGCATGTTCCAGCTTCATACCCTCTCCCCTTTGCTGTCATTTTTGTCTTCTTTTTCATATATGCTTATTCTACCGCACCCGGAACTTTCTTTGAAAGAAAACTGCATCCATCTTTGATTCCGGCTCTTTATTCTTTTAAAATGTCAATGTTATAATTTGAAATGGGAATCAGATTGCTGCACTTGTCGGAATACTAATGGGCACAGTCTTGATAAATATGATATAGCGGGGTTGCAAAGTGAGCATTTCATTTATTTTATTCGGATTTTTTTTCGTTTTAAATATACTTTTGGCCGTCATCATGATTTTCAAAGAAAGACGCGACGCCAGCGCTTCATGGGCTTGGCTCTTGGTTCTTTTTTTTATTCCCATTTTAGGGTTTATTTTATACCTGTTATTCGGCCATAACCTGAGACGCAAGCACCTGTTTCAATGGGAAGACCGTAAAAAGATCGGGATTGAAAAGCTGCTGAAGTCTCAGCTGAAAGATCTGAAGTCGAGGCAATTCCAATTTAACAACAGGGCGACCGTGGATAATAAAGATCTCATCTATATGCTTGTCATGAACAACCACGCGGTTTTTACAGAGGATAATTCGGTTGAGATTTTAACGGACGGGCGCGATAAGTTCAAACGTTTAATGCAGGACATTTCCAACGCAAAAGATCACATTCACCTTCAATACTATATTTATAAAGGTGATGAGCTGGGAAAAAAATTGCGTGACGCCTTAGTGAAAAAAGCACGGGAAGGCGTAAAGGTCAGAGTGTTATATGATGAACTCGGTTCACGATCACTCAGAAAAAAATTCTTCAAACCGCTTCGGGACGCCGGCGGCCATGTGGAAGTCTTCTTTCCTTCCAGGCTTCGGCCGATTAATTTGCGGCTCAATTATCGGAATCACCGCAAGCTCGTGATTATTGACGGCGAAACCGGCTATGTCGGCGGCTTTAACGTCGGAGATGAATATCTCGGCCTGAATCCGAAATTCGGCTATTGGCGGGATACGCACCTCAGGCTTCAAGGTACGGCGGTACATGCCATTCAGACACGGTTTATCCTCGATTGGAACCAAGCCTCCCATCACCATACGCTCACTTACGTTCCGAATCATTTTCCGGAATGCAAGCCGAAGGGCAATGTCGGGATGCAGATTGTCACAAGCGGACCGGATTCAGAATGGGAACAAATAAAAAACGGCTATATCAAGATGATCTCAACGGCCAAACGGTCGATCCTGATTCAGACGCCTTACTTTATTCCTGACTCCAGTCTTCTAGACGCCCTCAGGATCGCCTGTCTGTCAGGCATCGACGTCAAAATCATGATCCCGAACAAACCGGATCACGCTTTCGTTTACTGGGCGACTTTATCTTACATAGGCGATCTTTTGAAAGCCGGGGCCTCGGTCTACATTTACGATAACGGCTTTATTCATGCGAAAACGATTGTCGTCGATGATGAGACGGCTTCTGTCGGTACCGCGAATATCGACGTCAGAAGCTTCAGGCTTAATTTTGAAGTCAACGCCTTTATTTATGACGTCACCATCGCGAAAAAGCTCATTTCCTCATTTAAAGAAGATCTGCTCGTCTCCAGAAAATATACGTATGAAGAATATCAGGAGCGTTCGCTGTGGATCCGCATTAAAGAATCGGTTTCAAGGCTTCTGTCGCCGATTTTGTAATTCCCGGGTGCCTCCCGGGAATTTTATCATATAGAAACGGATACACGGCAGGAAAAAACACATTTTATATTCAAAAGAATGACCGAATAGTGTATAAATGAAAAGTGAGTATTTTTTTGTAAAGGAGTGCCATGTTTTGAAACCTGAATCAGTGAACCGTTCGCTTATTTCTATTTCGAAATGGGGAAAAGCGACAGGTATTTTATTCATTATTATGGGCGCATTTGCGGCGCTGGGGGGTGCGTTTTTCTTCTTAATCGGAGCCATTCCCGGCGTTTTGCAGATTATTGCCGGCATTTTTCTGATGCGCTCGGCAAAAGAAGCGGGACAGATGGCGGAACAGTTCAATGAACTGACAGAGGAACATATGCTGGAGAATTACGCAAAATTCGTGAAAATGCAGGGGATCTACCTCATTGTAACGATCGGCCTGTCCGTTCTCGGCATCATTCTCTTCATTGTCCTCATGACATTCGGCATTGTTGACGGTATGTTTGATAACATTGATGCAAATACATATTAAAAATCCCGGCGCGTGAGCCCGGGATTTTTTCTTATCCGGCTTGCAGCTCCATTATTGCCCTTTAACGAGGCTGGCCATTCCTCTGCAGGTATCGGCGATTAAATCCCCTCTTATATCGAATACAAAGTAAAACATGACAGATGACTCCGTCAGATTCAGAAACAAGAATTGTGATTCTGCGCAAAAAGAATAAGGCTATGGCGGAACAGGACCGCCCATAATGTATTTTTTGGGCCTTTGTAATTAAATTACAAATACTCATAATCTTCACTTATGCATTCGTGATATGATATTGAAGGGAGCGGTCAAAAGCTTTGGCGTTAGTCTTTAAGAAAGTTTTAAATATATACGGGTGCTGCCTCACGTCAAAGTCAGAAAAAATATTATAGGAGGTCACATATGTTTAAATTTAAAAAGAAGTTCTTAGTTGGATTAACGACAGCTTTAATGGGTATTAGCTTGTTTTCGTCAACCGCGTCTGCAGCCGGCACAGACTACTGGCAAAATTGGACTGATGGAGGCGGAATCGTAAACGCTGTCAATGGGTCTGGCGGGAATTACAGTGTTAATTGGTCCAATACCGGAAATTTCGTTGTTGGTAAAGGCTGGACGACAGGTTCCCCATTCAGAACCATAAACTATAATGCCGGAGTTTGGGCGCCGAATGGCAATGGATATTTGACTTTATATGGCTGGACGAGATCACCTCTCATCGAATATTATGTAGTGGATTCATGGGGTACTTACAGACCTACCGGAGCGTATAAAGGTACTGTAAAAAGTGATGGAGGTACATATGACATCTATACAACGACACGTTATAACGCACCTTCCATTGATGGCGATAACACTACTTTTACGCAGTACTGGAGTGTCCGTCAGACAAAGAGACCAACTGGAAGCAACGCTACAATCACTTTCAGCAATCATGTTAACGCATGGAAGAGTCATGGAATGAATCTGGGCAGTAATTGGTCTTACCAAGTCTTAGCGACAGAGGGATACCAAAGCAGCGGGAGTTCTAACGTAACAGTGTGGTAACACATTATCTTTAATCAGGGGCAGCTAACGGGCTGCTGATCGTTCCTTGAGAAATTTTAAAATCATTATGATTGTGAGTGCTAAGAGGCGACGGTCTTTTAGTTGGACTCCCAATATGGAGCCAAAACCGCAGCCTCTTGATCTTTTACGTTTGATACATGTCTCCGATGGCTGTCATTTCATGCCTGCGTTCCTTCGCTTCTATCATAAAGGCTCTTCCCGTTCTATCCCTCCTTATTCCCTGTAACCATTTTCGTTACACTCTTGACGGCATGAAGCCATCTCTTTTTAACAAAAGAGATGATTCATTACATCATAAAGAGATTTGTTCGCCAGTTCATTCTCCATTGCCCGCTGTACGCTTCCGAACGTCTCATCAAGCGCGTGCTGAATATTTTTGCCGACCGGACAGTCCGGATTCGGATTGTCGTGAACCGCAAAAAGCTCTTCCTTATTTTGTACCGCCCTGTAAACCTCTAAGAGGGTAATCTCCGAGGGATCTTTTTTCAGGCTGGCTCCCGCAACACCTGCCCGGGATGTCAGAAGACCTGCTTTTTTCAGCTGGCTGATCGTTCTCCGCACTACGACGGGATTGGTGTTTACGCTGTCCGCAATCATATCTGACGATGCCCGTTCATCCGTTGAGATCAGCGAAAGAATGTGAATGGCCACAGCAAGACGGCTGTTAATCATGTTTTTCACCACCGGTGTAACCACAATGGTTACATTTCATTTGTTTTTCAATTATTAATATACACTAAAATACGCGGCAGGATGAAATCAAGTTGACAATAGAGGTGTAAATAGGCCGGCGGAAACCGGCCGGAGAGGGATTAAAATAAGAAATAACGCTGTCCGAGCGGAACATAGCTGACAGGCTGGCATGCCAGTTCTTCACCGTCGGCGAACACCTGATAGGTTTTCGGATCGACTTGTATATTCGGCATCGCGTCATTCAGCTTCATGTCGAGCTTACTCAGCTTGCGGATATTCCGTACGGGGGAAATCATTTTTTCAAGCCCGAGCTTTTCCGGTACGCCGTTTGCGATACCAGCCTGGGACATAAATGTAATAGACGTATTGCGGTTTGCTTTCCCGTAGGATGCGTACATCTGGCGCATAAACACAGGCTCAGGCGTCGGAATGGAAGCATTCGGGTCTCCCATCTGGGCGCGGGCGATCATGCCCCCTTTGAGCACAAGTTCAGGTTTGACGCCGAAGAAAACCAGATCCCACAATACGAGGTCAGCGAGCTTTCCTTTTTCAACGGAACCGACTTCATGACTCAGGCCGTGAGTGACGGCAGGATTGATCGTGTATTTGGCGACATAGCGTTTGGCGCGCACATTATCATTGCCGCTTTCTCCTGAAAGAGCGCCCCGCTGCTTCTTCATTTTATCGGCAACCTGCCATGTCCGGATAATCACTTCTCCCACCCTGCCCATCGCCTGCGAGTCAGATGATGTCATGCTGATCGCGCCGATATCGTGCAGAATATCCTCCGCCGCGATGGTGGCCGCTCTGATGCGTGAATGACTGAACGCCACGTCTTCAGGGACTTTTGAATCTAAATGATGGCAGACCATCATCATATCAAGATGCTCGTCCATCGTGTTGACCGTATACGGAATCGTCGGCGTCGTAGAGGACGGCAGAATATTGGCGTAAGAAGCGAGTTTCATAATATCAGGTGCATGGCCTCCGCCGGCTCCCTCTATGTGATATGTATGGATAACCCGGTCGCCGATCGCATCAAGCGTATTTTCTAAAAAGCCCGCTTCATTAATCGTGTCTGTGTGGATCGCCACCTGAATATCCGCCTCATCCGCGACTTCCATGCACGCTTTAATGGCGCTTGGCGTTGATCCCCAATCTTCATGCAGCTTCAGGCCGATCGCGCCGGCTTCTGTCTGTTCAATGAGAGGCGCTTTATCAGAGGCATTCCCTTTCCCTAAAAAGCCGACATTGATCGGAAACTGCTCAGCCGCCTCCAGCATTCTCGCCATGTACCATGCGCCGGATGTACAGGTCGTCGCTTTACTTCCCGTCGCAGGGCCCGTTCCGCCGCCCAGAAGCGTGGTCACGCCTGAAGAAAGCGCGACTTCCATCTGCTGCGGGCAGATGAAGTGAATGTGCGTATCAACGCCGCCAGCCGTTACGATTTTTCCTTCGCCGGAAATGACTTCTGTTCCGGCGCCGATGACCATGTGCGGGTCCACCCCATCCATAATATCCGGGTTGCCGCTTTTCCCGACGCCGACAATCCGGCCGTCCTTCACCCCGATATCCGCCTTGACGATCCCTGTATAATCCAGGACGACGGCGTTTGTGATGACCAGGTCAAGCGCTCCGTCTTTCCCTGTGATACGGCCGTTTTGCCCCATGCCGTCCCGGATTGTTTTTCCTCCGCCGAAAATCATTTCTTCTCCGTAATTCGTGAAGTCTTTTTCGACTTCAATCCATAAATCCGTATCTCCGAGTCTGACTTTGTCTCCCGTTGTCGGTCCGAACAGCTCTGCGTATTGCTCACGTGACATTTTCATCGGATCGCTTCCTCCATCCATCCGGCTTTTTTAAGATTCGACAGAGTCTTTTCTTTTCCCCGCTCATCCATATACGTATCGGCCATGCCGTTCAGGCCTCTGACCGTTTTTCGTCCTCCGATTTCCACGAGTGTGACGGTTTTCTCTTCTCCCGGTTCAAAACGGACTGAGGTGCCTGACGGGATGTCAAGACGCATGCCGATTGCTTTCTCCCGATTGAAGGACAGAGCGCCGTTGGCTTCTGCAAAATGAAAATGCGACCCTACCTGCACTGACCGCGTTCCATGATTGGTGACTGATACCTCCAGCGTCTTTCGGCCTTCGTTAATAGTGATGGTCCCCTTTGCGACTTGAATGGCTCCCGGCTTCATGACTTCACCTCCGCTTTGATCGGCTGATGAACGGTGACAAGCTTGACCCCGTCCGGAAACGTCGCTTCCACCTGAATGCTGTCCAGCATTTCCGGAACGCCTTCCATAACGTCTTTTTCCGTCAATACGCTGCGGCCGGATTCCATCAGCTCAGCAACGCTTTTTCCGTCTCTGGCGCCTTCCATCAGGTAACAGGTCAAATATGCGGCAGCTTCAGGATAATTCAGCAGAACGCCGCGCTCTTTCCGCTGTTTTGCGAGCTCTCCCGCTGTGAAAATAAGCAATTTTTCTTGTTCAACCGGTGTCAGTTTCATCTGTATTCCCCCTTAGTGATAGTCAAACGCAATCCACATGGTCATACCGAGACGATGCAGGCGGTTACCACCCCCTTCACCTCATGAAATGTTAAGTGATAAAAAGTATTCGACGGTGAACAGCCTGATTCCTTTTGCAGAAATTCCAGATTTCTTATTTTTTTAAAACAAACGTTTAATCAAATGTGAAGAGAGATCACATTCTTTGTGAATATTATAAAGAAATTATCGTAAAATTTATAGAATATTTAAAAAGTTAGTGAATATTAACCAAACGAACTGGAATTTTTGTCATTTCTCATAACAAAAAGCCCAAAATATTTTGGGCTTTTGCTTTGTTTCGATATCAAATTAATCGTCACTGAGTTTATCTTTCGTTTCGCCGACACCCTTTTGCAGGCTGCCTTTCGCTTTGTCCTTCTTACCTTCCGCTTTTAAGTCGGACTTGTTTGCCATGTCACCTGCTTTGTCCTTCGCTTCCCCTTTCATTTTGTTCATGCCGCCTTTTACTTTGTCTTTTAACCCGTTATCTTGACTCATATCTCTTCAGCTCCTTTTTTGTTCTGTGTACTTGTTTTCTTCCCTTTCAGCATTATCGCAAACATGTAAACTCTCAATTATTGATTTCACAGCGCTCCCCGTAGCGGAGCACTTTGTAAACGGCCAATCCGTCTGACAGCTTATTATCCCCGTGTTTGACCGGCAGAAGGGCAAAGAATACATAATACGTTGAAAAATAGACAAATTGGTAAAAAAATAAGTTTGGCTCGAGAACATCTTTCATGATCAGCAGATTTATTATAAAAATAGAAGCGAGATTAAACAGACAGCCTCCGGAATAGACGAGCGCGCTCGTCAGACGGTTATCTATCCGCAATTCGCCGAATTGGCAAAAAGAATCTATAAAGTAGATACGCCGCACCTGAATCGGCCCCACTTTTAAAAAACGTTTCCCCATACCGATATCCAATGACGCCTTGCCTCCGAACAGCATTGCCATAAAGCTGTGGCCTGACACATGGATGACAGACACCATCGGTAAAATGATGAGAAAGGATACGAAAAACTTTATCATATCATTAAATCCGAACAACAAATCCCTCCTTTCAATCGTCCGTTTTTCCCTCTTTTGCGATTTTTCCGATTTCTTCAATGATCAAACCTCATAATGTGCATAAAAAAATAACCATCTGCCGATCAGATGGTTAGAAAATTTATATATCGTATAAACATTGTTCTTTTTGAATGTTTTCTCTCATGTGAATCACTTTTTCATAAAAATACGCCGCTTCTTTATATTGCTCATGGGCGCTTGTGTATATGGCAGCCTCCAAGGCGAAATCTTCAATATACACATACAGCGATTTTTCATTCATATAGTCAAACACTTCATGGATTAAGTCCATATTGAGGGATTCCAGGTAAAGCGCTTGTAAAAACTTATATTTCTCTAAACTGAATCGGTCGCCGCGTTCTTTCGCGATCGTGACCCCTTTTTCATAATAAGTAAGGGCCGCTTCGTCATCACGCAGCCTGAAAAGGGTGTGTGTTAAGCTGAACAGCGCCTTCGGAAGCTGTTCAAGCTGATGTTCTTCAAAAACGGGCACCGCTTTTCTAAAATAACGGGCCGCTTCAGCCAGATCACGCTTTTCAGAATAACAATTCCCCAGATTGTAAAGCGAAGACCCGATCAGGCGGGGCTGTCCTTCAAGCAAAGAAAGGCGGAGCGCTTCGTCTAAATGCTCAAGCGCTTTGTCGTAGTTTTTGCAGTCGATATAGTTTCCTGAGATGACGAAATGGCACTGTATTCTCCGCACTCTGTAAAAATCGTGTTTCATATATGTATCCAGCGCCTGAATCCCGTGATTCATGGAGAAATGAGTCTGCTTCATGACGTAAAACACTTCAGACATCTTGAAATGGAATTCCGCCCTCTCTATATCATCCTCGACAAATGAAAGGAGTTTTTCCGCTTTCCGGTAAAAAGAAATAGCCGCAACATAGTTATTCTGATCGAACTCATACATTCCTCTGAACAAATGAAAATAATACTCGGACAGTCCCGATATGCTGTCCGTGCTTTCGATCGTCTTTTGCAGCTCGCTGTACTGAATTTGAGATTGTTCGGTGAAATCCGGCTTGACGTAATCAAGCATAATATGATGGCGGTAGCTGATCAGCTGGTAATATAACAGCAGCAGCTGGTCTTCCTCCATACGTTGTATATCCTCATCAATTTCCTCTTTCAGCTTTATGGCATCAGCCGCTTGAAACGCTAAAATGTGCTTGTACCATTTGTTGATCTTGACTCCAACTTGAGATGACGGAATCTCGTATGCGGTCATGCCCCTTTCACAACCTTTTCTAATTTCTATTGGTTATATTTTAACATATTGTATGGCTTTGGAATTGAATAACTTGATCGTCCTGCATCAAAATTCCTATCATATATTTCGGCCGGCATCGGTTTTTTTTGAACAGGCCGGAGCTTCATTTGAATAAAAAAGCCTGCCCTTGTTCGGGCAAGCCTTTATTCATCCGCCTATATACGACATTTCCACTTTCTTTTTCCCATCTGTTTTAGAAAGCGCGCGGTCAATTGAATACTGATCCGTGCGATTTCTCCAGACAGAGGCGATGGATTCCGTCAATTCGTCATCAGTCAGGCCGCCGCGCACAAGCTTCCGCACATCGAAGCCGCTAGAAGCGAACAGGCACGTAAAAAGCTCGCCCCTTGCCGACAGACGCGCTCTGTTGCAGGAGGCGCAGAATGCATCCGAGACGGAGGAAATCACCCCGATTTCGCCGGAACCGTCGAGATAGCGGAATCTGGAAGCGACCTCTCCTTTATAATTCGCTTCTATCGGCTCCGCCGGCATGTGCTGATTGATCAGATCAATGATCTCAGCCTTCGTGATGACGTCTTTTTTATTCCATTGATTTGTATTGCCGACATCCATAAATTCAATAAACCGAAGAATATGACCCTTTTCTTTAAAATAGCGGGCCATCGGCAGGATGTCTTTTTCATTGACGCCCTTTTGAACAACCATATTGATTTTCACACCGAGTCCGGCTGCTTTTGCCGCTTCAATGCCCTCGAGCACCTTGTTCACCGAGACGCCGCGGCCGTTAATGGCCTTAAACCGCTCATCCTCTAAAGAATCAAGGCTGACGGTCACGCGATGCAGCCCCGCCTGCTTCAGCTTTTCCGCATACACGGGAAGCAGAGAGCCGTTCGTCGTCATCGCAATATCGTTAAGCCCCGGGATGCGCGAAAGCTTTTTGATCAATTCAGGCATATCTTTTCTCATCAGCGGCTCCCCGCCCGTCAGCCTGATTTTTTCAACGCCGAAGCGGCCGACAAACAGTTTGGCAAGCCGTTCAAGCTCTTCAAATGAGAGCAGTTCCGTCTTTTGCAGAAATGGATAATCCGGTCCGAACAGTTCGGCTGGCATACAGTACGTGCATCTGAAATTGCAGCGGTCGGTTACAGAGATACGGAGATCCCTGAGCGGCCTTTCCCTTTTGTCTGACACGCGGCGCGTTTCTGTATTCATAAGCCCCAAGACCCCTTTCTATTGTTCAACCCGTTCAGGATGTGTGTATACGTTAAACGATCCGTTTCTGACAAAGCCTATCGCCGTCATGTTCAGCTCTTCCGCCATTTGCAGCGCAAGCTCCGTCGGCGCCGATTTTGAAATGACAATCGACACGCCGATTTTTGCGGCTTTCAATAAAACCTCTGAGGAAATCCGTCCGCTGAAGACAATCAGCTTGTCACGGACCGGCATTCCGTTTTTCAGGCAGTTGCCGTACAGCTTATCCAGCGCATTGTGGCGCCCGATGTCCGTCCTCATGAAGAGCATCTTTTCCGTATCGCACAGCGCCGCATTATGGACGCCGCCCGTTTCCTGGAATGTGCCGCTTTCGCTTTGCATCTCCTTCATGAGGCGAAGACACGTTTCAGGAGTTATAGTGATGCGGCTGACGGCGGTTTTGGCCGTTTTTACATCCTGCTGAAAGTAAAAATGGCGGCCTTTCCCGCAGCATGAACCGATCACTCTCTTCGTATAGTCTTTTTGCTCAAGCACTTCGGGATTCGTCAGCTCCACATATGCAAATCCGAGACTTTCATCTATCGTAAAGCTTTTGATCTCTTTTTCAAAACGAATGACGCCTTCTGACGCGAGAAATCCGATAACGAGTTCCTCTAAGTGGTCGGGCGTGCAGACGAGCGTAACAAATTCCTGCCCGTTCACCATGACAGTCAATGGATACTCTGATACCATCCGATCTGCCGTTTTTGTTAATACCCCTTTTTCATAGCGGTATATTTCTCTTACCGCCGTTGTTTTTTCATCCACTGTTTTCCCCTCCGCAGTATCCTTCTCTTTTATTCTTCCATAATCCCTGTATTTTGTCGAATTTGCGGTTTAAAAAAAGAGCCCTCTTCGGACTCTATGTTTCGTTGCGATGATGTCTGCTCAAAATGGTGAATAAAATAACTGCGGCGATAATGGCCAATATACTGACAAATATGAAGGCGGCAAGCTTCAGAAAAATTCCCATCAGTACAAAAACGACTGCCGCCAGCACTAATATAATGCCTGCTCCTTTTAACAACAGCATTCATCTCCTTTTAGTCGTATCATTCCCGCGGTTCCGTTTTCTAAACAAAAAAGACGCCGCGCGGGCGTCCTTTTTCAGCCTATTCTTTTGCTAAATCCTTTGCAGCGTCTTCCCAAGCCTGTTTGAACTCGTCCGCGCTGTCAGCTGAGACATACGTCCCGCCTCCTGCTTCCGCCGCTTTTTCAAGGCTTTCGCTTCCTTTCATGCCGAAGTTGAAGCCGATGATATTGACGATTGTGTTGACGTTCGCTTTACGGAGCTTTTGAATTTCAGCCTGAGGATTACCGCCGCATGTTTCTTCACCGTCTGTAATCAGGTATACGACGTTTTTCCCTTTAGCGCCGGCCCGCTCAAATTCTTCGCGCGTATCAGAAAGCGCTTTTGCTATCGGTGTCCAGCCTGTCGGTTTAATTTTGCTGAGTGATTGCTCAAACGGAGTCACGGCGTACGGCTGAAGTCCGTATAACGTTTCTGTCGCATTACATGATACGGCTTTGCCGGAGTTTTTATTATTGCCCTTATGGCCGAATACCCGAAGCATCAGATTCGTGTCTTCAGGAAGAACTTTCGCAAAAGAGGTGACAGAATCTTTCGCAACATCTATTTTACGTTCTCCCCCCGTTTTTTGTATCATGCTTCCGCTTGCATCGAACAGCACAGCGACGTTGGTTTCCTCTTGCTTTTTCTCAGCCGCAAAAACAGGTGATCCGAGTGAGAGCGTCAAAAGTCCGACAATCCCCGCAGTAAACATTTTTTTCATTTCCTTCATTCCTCTCCATTTGTTTTTGCCGATGGGCCCCGGCTCTTCTCTATGCTAGTTTAGCTATTTGGAAAAAGATATAGGGCGTGATGCCTTTTGTGGAACGGCGATATATGACCAAAAATGAACAGAATTATGCGCATCATCCTAAAAAGATTGGCTAAATGATGACAGTTTTAATGCCTTTTTCGCCCTTTTTGTAATATAAGTCCGGGATCTGATTCTTTTTACAGTTTTCTCTTCATCTCTTCATGAAAATTTTGTTAAATCAAACATAAAAAAAGGGCCGATAAACGGCACCTTTTTCTTATTCCGCTAATGATCTCGCTTCCATTGTAAAGATACGGTTCATATCCTTTTGGCTGTGAGCTTCGTAATATTTTCCTCCGCCCGCTCCGGCAATCGCGTGCAGCTGGCCGTTGAAGCCTTCCTTAAAGTCAAAACCGATCACGTTGACTTTAATATGATGTTTGCGAAGTTCTTTCGCCGTCTTAATAGGATCTCCTCCGCATGTCTCTTCACCGTCCGTCAACAGGTAAACGGATTTAAAGCCGAATTTATGAACACCGTTAAAAGAAGCCTTCGCATCTTCTAATGCTTTGGCAATCGGTGTCCAGCCTGTAGGCCCGATTCCGTTCAAAGAGTTGAGGAAGCTTTGTCTGTCAAACTTTTGGAACCCGTACACACCGCGAATGGCTTCACATGATTGAACTTTTCCGGAATTTTTATTATTGCCTTCCGAACCGAAAACCGTCATTCTGACTTGTGATGTAGACTTAATTCGATCCGCAAAACGGATGATTTCATCTTTTGCCATATTGTATTTAGATACGCCGTCTATCCGTTTCGCCATACTGCCGCTCGCATCAAGTAAAATGGCGGTATTGTTTCTGAATAAAAGTGTGTTCTCGTCTGCTTTCTCAGCAGCAAAAGCAGGAGATGCAGCAGTCAGCATCAATCCGAACATAAGTATGAGTGAAAATGTTTTTTTCATTGCTTTTTCCCCTTTTCAATAGATTTACGTTCAACGCCGAACAATATTTATCGTAAATGAGATGAAAAGGGAAATAAATAGGACGGGCTTCCTCATTATTTTTGCGTACATTCACATAGAAGCGGCATTTTTATCAGTGATTTTCACCCGATGCGCAGCCATCTGTCCGCAATTGTCAGCCTTTAGCCTTTCGTTATATGAGTCCGTTGGTTGTTTTACCGTTTATGGAATAGTTTTCCGAAAAAAAGACGCTGATGACAGCGTCTACTTTTTCGCCATATATTTGTTTAAAAATGAAGCGGCCTCGGAAATGTTCACTCCCTGATAGTAATGCTTGACGATGTCCGCCACGGATTTTCCCTGCTCCGCCATGTAATTGGCTCCGTACTGGCTCATACCCACGCCATGGCCGAACCCCTTTGTCGTAATGGTGATGCTGCTCCCGTTTCGTTTCCATTCAAAGTCGGCAGAGCGGAGTCCGAGTTTTTCCCGGATGTCTCTGCCCTTCAGCTTCTTGCCGTTTATGACGGCCGTCGCCACTTGATGCCCCGGTGTTCTGGCCGTAATCTGCCCCACCGTGCTTTGTCCTGAAAGCTGCACGCCGAGCTTCTGCTGAAACTCAGACACACTGAAGGTCTGGGTGGCGAGATATTTAGGCGATTTCTTATCCCAAGGGCTTTTCACACTCTTTAAATAAGGAATGGCGCTTGTCCAATAGGCTTCCGCATTTTCCGTATAGCCGTTGCTTGTAGAGAAAAAAGATGCCTCAATCGGTTTGTTGTCATACGTTAAAATCTTTCCTTGGGTGCCGGCCACCGCATTTGTGATTTTCTTAAGCTTTTGAGCATACTCAGAACCCCATTCTTTTTTCAGCTGGCTCTTGCTTTGATAGACTTGGAACATCTGTGTGTCATCCACCAGCGATCCTTTAGGCGCCTGAACGGCTGAGTCAGCGACCATCAGTCTGACAATAAATGTCCGGGCAGCGAGCGCCTGGGCTTTTAAGGCTTCCGGTTTAAAGTCTGCGGGCATTTCGGAAGCTACGACTCCGGTCACGTACTCTTCAAGCGGAATGTTCTCTACAGAATGTTTGGATGTCCGATAAACCGGAATGGATACAGGTGATTCTTTCAATGTTTCTGCTCCTTTTGTCTCTCGTATGGTGTGTGCTGTTTTGTGTCCGGGCTCTTTGTTCACGGCTGCTCCTTTTTCTGCCTGAAACGGAAGAACGAGAATGGTGGGAACAAGAAGAATAAGTACACATAGCCCGGATAGTAGAAATACAATGGGTTTCATATATCAGCTGCCTCCTGCTTGGGATTCGACTCTACTTCATCTTATGGGCAGGGACAAGCTAATATGACTTCCTTTTGGACAGAATCTTTATTCGATTTTTCACGTCAAAAACGTATTCTTTTTTGAAAATCAGAGCATAATAATGATGATAAACCCTATAAAAAAACAGTATGCCAGATTGACATACTGTTTTTATAACCTTTATGCGTTTAAGTCAGTAACGGCTTCTTTGCTTTCTTGTTCAGCGGCCGTTTCATCAACGACACGCTCGATGTCAGCGCCGAGAGCCGCAAGTTTTTTATGGAAATCCACATAACCGCGATCCAAGTGCTTCAGTTCCGTAACGCGTGTATGACCTTCAGCCACTAATCCCGCAAGAATCAGCGCCGCGCCCGCACGCAGGTCCGTAGCGGCAACTTCTGCGCCTTGCAGCTGTACAGGACCGTTAATGATCACAGAACGTCCTTCAATTTTAATGTCGCCATTCATCCGGCGGAATTCTTCAGCATGCATAAAACGGTTTTCAAACACAGTTTCAGTAATCATGCTTGTTCCGCTCGCACGGAGAAGCAGCGCCATCATTTGCGACTGCATGTCAGTCGGGAATCCGGGGTGAGGCATCGTTTTGATGTCGATCGGCTTCAGCTGGGCAGGGCCGATGACACGAAGGCCTTCTCCTTCATCCGTAATTTTGACTCCCATTTCTTCCATCTTCGCAATTAAAGACGTAAGATGCTCAGGAACCGCACCTTTTACTAATACATTTCCTTCCGTGATAGCCGCAGCCACCATAAAAGTACCCGCTTCAATACGGTCAGGAATGATATTATGTCTTACGCCGCGAAGCTTCTCGACACCTTCAATTTTAATGGTGCCTGTGCCGGCTCCGCGGATTTTTCCGCCCATTGCATTGATATAGTTCGCTAAGTCAACGATTTCAGGCTCTTTTGCCACGTTTTCAAGCGTTGTTGTTCCTTCAGCTAATGCAGCTGCCATAATCAAGTTTTCTGTCGCACCCACACTTGGGAAATCTAAATAGATTTTTGCGCCCTGCAGACGGCCTTCCACTTCCGCTTCAATAAAGCCGTTGCCTACTTTGATTTTTGCACCCATTGCTTCAAAGCCTTTTAAATGCTGGTCAATCGGTCTTGAGCCGATAGCGCAGCCGCCCGGAAGCGCTACTCTTGAATGACCCGTACGGGCTAATAGAGGGCCCATTACAAGCACTGACGCGCGCATTTTACGCACATATTCAAAAGGTGCTTCTGTTTCTAAAGCGTAAGAAGCGTTTACCGTAACTTCATTATTCTCAAAATGCACATCTGCTCCTAAATGACGCAACACTTCATTAATTGTATATACATCGGAGAGCGTAGGTACATCACATATTACGCTTTTTTCTTCACTTGCTAATAAAGATGCAGCGATAACAGGTAAAACGGCATTTTTTGCTCCTTCAACTTTCACTGTGCCGTTTAACTTCTGACCGCCGCGGACGATGATTTTTTCCAAGGTATTCCCCTCCGCGTCCCTATATTCTCTATATTAATATTCAGTTGTCACGATTGGTGTGCCAACCGTAACGGTATGTTTTTCGCCCATTCCCGCACTTCTAAGCGCAATTTGCACATTCATCTTATGTTTAGATGTCATGATGTACTCTGTCCACTTATATGTAAATGCAGAAACAGAAACGAAATGAGGCTCAACTACATGTTCAACTGGACTTGCTTCAAATTCTTTCATGAGCTGTTCTGCTTTTTTTTGCAAAACAATACTCATATTATCATTTAAATGACCCTTTAGACAAGTAAAAATAAATACTTTATTTTGAAATATGTCTTGTGCCTGCCGTTCAAACTGTTCATATGTATTATTCCAGTTTTCCGGTTGCTCCGGGCTCATTTGCTCATATAATAAATACGAAGTTGGGTTCTGGTTTTTGAGGGTAGTGACGAGCTGCAGTTTAAAAGTTGTATGATTTTTTTTGTCAGAATACGTGCCGACAGCCTTTACAATCTTATCTTCTTGAGCGATTTCCCACTGATATTGCGGATTCTGCGTCTTCAGTTCTTTCACCTTGTCATCAAATTCACTCAGTGACAGGTTCAGATTTTCTTTCGCATGAAGCGTCCACTCATCTACAGTGACATGCTGCCGCTCCATTCCTTCAGCGATCTGGGCAAGCGGAGACAGCTCACTTGCATGAATGGAATGAAATACCGCAATTAAGGCGCTTAAAAAAACAAAAAACAAGATGATACGGCCTGCTCTTTTTTTCTTCATATCGATCTCTCCCCCTTACTCCCATTTTTGCCGGAGCCGGGGAAAGCGATACATGGAAAACTTCGTCAAAACTCGCCAAACGGGTGAAGAAAAATTGGTTTCTCCCCCAGCGATTCCCTTCATTTCAACTGACGAAACACCTTAAAACAAGTATGGAAGCTGCTTCGAATAGGTAAGATAATCTAAAAAGAAGTCAGCGACTGCCGTTCCGATCGCAATGGTAAGAAGAATAATCAGCAGCCTTGCCTGCACTATTTTTCCTTTTCGGATCAGCGGATCAAAGTTGACGGCCTGTAGCGCCCACCATGTCACCGCAATGCATACCAGATGAACCAGAATGCTGATTGCGGCCTGCTGCCCCAATACATTCACACATTCCATCTCCTTTCATTTTTTCCGCCCCTCATATCCTCTCTTATTATATAAGAAGAAAAGAGAAAGATGATCATTTTCACAGCAGAATTTTTATCCAAAATTAGGGGCAATCCCCGCTTAAATGTCCGTTCTCCCGCATGGTATACTTTTTTGGAAAGGAGATGGGAATATGAATCATTCCTTTTTTCATCCGGAAAAGCAGTATGGAGAATCACTGCCCGTATTTGACCACGAGTGGGAAGCGATAGCATTCTACTATGATTATAGACAGTCTCAAACAGAGGAACTGAAAGAATTATGTCAGTTTTTCAACATTTCTCTTGATTATTCACACGGAAGCCTGAAGAAATTAGAAGCTCTCTACTTCCGCAGCATAAAAGAACTGCTATTGGCGGACTGGAATCTGCCGATTGACGAATTTGAGAAAATGCTCAGTGTGTATGTCATTGATTGCGCCATCAGACACCATGACGATGCCGAATGGATCGTTAAACCTTATCCGTATACGGACGGCGCCTATACGACGGGCGTGCGAAGAGGAAACAAAACGTGGCACACCGACAACTGCTGTGAACATTTATATCTGCAAAAAGAAGAGGATCATCCGCTTATCGGCGTCTATGAATCTCTTATGCGTTAATATAGAAAAAGAATCCTTCTCAGACAGCCGAGAAGGATTCTTTTTTAGTTTCCTGCAACATCCAATCTGTTTACAGCCCGCTGTAACGCAAGCTCAGCCCGACGAATGTCAGTATCATCTGATCGTTTGTTCAAACGGTCTTCCGCCCGCTTTTTCGCAGCAAGGGCGCGCTCTTTATCAATGCTGTCCGCAGTTTCAGCGGCTTGTGCAAGGATAGTGACCTGATCAGGGCGGACTTCTAAAAATCCGCCGCTGACAGCCGCCAAGTCAGTCTGTCCGTCTTTTTTAAGGCGGACAGCGCCGATTTTAAGCGGAGCCACGGTCGGAATATGGCCCGGCAAGATACCGAGATCACCGCTCTCGGCTCTTACGCTTACCATTTCAATATCAGCATCATATACTGGGCCGTCGGGAGTAACGATATTGACTTTAACGGTCTTCATGCTTTTACCCTCCTAGGACCAGATTAAACTTCTACACCCATCTCTTTTGCATTCTCAATGACTTCTTCAATGCGTCCCACAAGACGGAATGCATCTTCCGGAAGATGGTCATATTTACCGGAAAGGATTTCTTTAAAGCCTTTAACTGTTTCTTTAACAGGCACGTAAGAACCCTTTTGTCCCGTAAACTGCTCAGCTACGTGGAAGTTTTGAGAAAGGAAGAACTGGATACGGCGTGCGCGGTGAACGACAAGCTTGTCTTCTTCACCCAATTCATCCATACCGAGAATTGCGATAATATCCTGCAGTTCTTTGTAACGCTGAAGCGTTGACTGAACTTCACGCGCCACCGCATAATGCTCTTCTCCGACAATTTCCGGAGCAAGCGCGCGGGAAGTGGAAGCCAGCGGATCAACCGCAGGGTAGATACCCATTTCAGTTAATTTACGCTCAAGGTTAGTCGTTGCGTCCAAGTGAGCGAACGTCGTCGCCGGAGCCGGGTCAGTATAGTCATCGGCAGGCACGTAGATCGCCTGGATAGATGTAACTGAACCAACGTTTGTAGACGTAATACGCTCTTGAAGCTGACCCATTTCTGTCGCAAGCGTCGGCTGATAACCAACCGCAGAAGGCATACGGCCGAGAAGCGCGGAAACCTCTGAACCCGCTTGTGTGAAACGGAAAATGTTATCGATAAAGAACAGTACGTCCTGTCCTTGTTTATCACGGAAATGCTCAGCCATTGTAAGACCAGTCAGTGCTACACGCATACGTGCGCCCGGCGGCTCGTTCATTTGTCCGAAGACCATGGCTGTTTTCTTGATAACGCCTGAATCGCTCATTTCGTAGAAAAGGTCGTTCCCTTCACGAGTACGCTCTCCTACACCGGCGAATACGGAAATACCGCCGTGCTCTTGCGCGATGTTGTTGATTAATTCCTGGATTAATACGGTTTTACCTACACCGGCACCGCCGAACAATCCGATTTTACCGCCCTTGATGTAAGGAGCGAGCAGGTCAACGACCTTAATTCCCGTTTCAAGAATTTCAACCTCAGTTGAAAGCTGATCGAATGAAGGAGCTGATCTGTGGATCGGGTCCTTTTGAGCATCCGCAGGCAGCGGTTCATTTAAATCAATTTTATCTCCCAGTACGTTAAATACGCGTCCGAGAGTCACATCACCGACAGGAACGGAAATCGGAGCACCTGTATCAACTGCTTCCATTCCGCGCTGAATTCCGTCCGTAGATGCCATGGCAATTGTACGGACTGTATCATCGCCTAAATGAAGAGCAACCTCTAGCGTTAGATCGATGCTTACTTCATTTTCGCCTGTAGCTGGCTGTGAAACTTTAATCGCATTATAAATCGCAGGCAAGTGGCCGTCCTCGAAACGTACGTCGACAACCGGTCCAAGCACCTGACTTACGCGTCCTTTCTTCATCGCTATCCCTCCTGACAAAATCTTTCTATTCTAAAGCGGCTGCACCGCCGACAATTTCGGTAATTTCTTGTGTAATCGCCGCTTGACGCGCGCGGTTATATGAAAGCGAAAGTGAATCAATGAGTTCTTTCGCATTATCAGTCGCATTTTTCATTGCTGTCATTCTCGCAGCGTGTTCACTTGCTTTACTGTCAAGAAGCGCGCCGTAAATTAAGCTTTCCGCATATTGAGGAAGCAGCACTTCGAGCACCTCTTCTTCATCCGGTTCGAACTCGTAAGAAGCCGTGCGCTTCCCGCCGCTCGTTCCGAAATCCGTTAAAGGCAGCACTTTTTTCTCCGTCACTTCCTGTGAAATCGCACTGACGAAATGGTTATACACCAAATGCAGTTCATCAAAAGCGCCGTCGATAAACATTTGAACCGTCTGACGGGTCAAATCTTTAATCTGAGCAAAAGTGACCTCGTCGCCAAGCCCCACTAACTCAGACAAAATCGGCATCTCCCGTTTTTTGAAGAAATCGCGGCCGACTCTGCCGATTGCAATCACCGTGTATTCATCTTTAGACTGATGGCGTTCTTGAATGGTGCGGTAAGCGTTTCGCAAAACCGAACTGTTAAACGCACCCGCAAGCCCGCGGTCAGACGTAATGACGAGATACGCCGTCTTTTTCACATCTCTTGAGACAAGCATCGGGTGTTTCGCGTTTTTCGCGCCTTTTCCGACGTTAAACACAACCTCCTGGATCTTATCCATATACGGAGCAAATGACTTCGCGTTGGTTTCCGCACGGTTCAGCTTCGCAGCGGATACCATCTGCATGGCTTTTGTAATCTGGCTTGTTTTTTTCGTTGACGTGATCCTTGACTTAATATCGCGTAATGAGGCCAAAGATTTCACCACCTTTATTCTTCATTTGCGTAAAAAGAGAGAAAAAGAGAACCTTTTTCTCTCATCTTCTAAGGGTTAGTTGCTTGGTGCAAATGTGCGTTTGAAGCCTTCGATTGCAGCTTTGAAGTCTTCATCAGCAGGAAGGTTTCCTGTTTTCGCAATGCCGTCAAGCAGATCTTTATGGTTTTGATCAAGGTACATGTAGTACTCTTCTTCAAAACGTCTGATATCCGCAACCGGAATATCATCAAGATATCCTTTTGTCAGCGCATAAAGAATGGCTACCTGTTTTTCAACCGGAAGCGGCTTATTCAAGTCTTGTTTCAGCACTTCAACTGTACGCGCACCGCGGTTCAGTTTCGCCTGAGTCGCCTGGTCAAGATCAGATCCGAATTGGGCGAATGCTTCAAGTTCACGGTATGAAGCAAGGTCAAGACGCAATGTTCCCGCTACCTTCTTCATCGCTTTGATTTGGGCTGATCCGCCGACACGGGATACGGATAATCCGGCATTGATCGCAGGACGCACACCTGAGAAGAATAAGTCGGATTGAAGGAAAATCTGTCCGTCAGTAATGGAAATGACGTTTGTCGGGATATAAGCGGAGATATCTCCTGCTTGTGTTTCGACGAACGGCAGCGCCGTAATTGATCCTGCGCCTTTAGCGTCACTCAGCTTGGCTGCGCGCTCAAGCAGACGGGAGTGAAGATAGAATACATCCCCAGGGAATGCTTCACGGCCCGGCGGACGGCGAAGAAGCAATGACAGCTCACGGTAAGCGGCCGCTTGTTTGGATAAATCATCATATACGACGAGAACGTGCTTGCCGTTGTACATGAATTCCTCACCCATTGTCACCCCTGCATACGGTGCAAGGTAAAGAAGCGGAGCCGGCTGTGAAGCAGACGCCGTCACGACAATCGTGTAATCAAGCGCGCCATGCTTACGAAGTGTTTCCACCACGCCGCGTACTGTAGATTCTTTTTGACCGATCGCTACATACACACAGATCATGTCTTGGTCTTTTTGGTTTAAGATTGTATCAATCGCAACAGATGTTTTACCTGTCTGACGGTCCCCGATAATCAGCTCACGCTGTCCGCGGCCGATCGGAATTAACGCGTCGATCGCTTTGATACCCGTTTGCAGCGGCTCATGTACCGATTTACGGTCCATTACGCCTGGTGCCTGGCTTTCGATCGGGCGGGTTTTGCTTGTCAGAATCGGGCCCATTCCGTCTACCGGCTGTCCGAGCGGGTTGACGATACGTCCGATTAATTCTTCACCTACAGGAACTTCCATGATGCGGCCCGTTCTTTTGACCTCATCACCTTCACGGATATCTCTGTAAGGTCCTAAGATAACGATACCTACGTTGGATTCTTCAAGGTTTTGAGCCATACCCAAAACGCCGTTTGAAAACTCAACAAGTTCACCGGCCATACAATTGTCAAGGCCGTGCACACGCGCAATACCGTCTCCGACTTGGATGACTGTACCTACGTCATGAACTTCAATTTCAGATTGGTAATTTTGAATTTGCTGCTTTATCAGCGTGCTAATCTCTTCAGCTTTGATGCTCACTTAGGTTTCACCCCTTCTATCGATTTCCTCCGGCAAGTTGACGTTCCATGCGCTCAAGCTTTCCGCTCACGCTTCCGTCATAAATCCGGTTTCCAATGCGGACTTTAATGCCGCCTATTAAATCCGTCTGCACTTCATTTCTGATTCTGAGCGAAGCGATTCCGGCTTTTTTTGCAAACACTTGAGATAATGATAACATTTCCGCTTCTGACAGCGGTTTTACTGAATAAACAACCGCATCCTCCGTCTGACGGGCCTGATTGGCAAGTTTGATAAACTCGTCTGTGAGATCAGGCACAATCGAAGACCGGCGGCGGTCAATCAGAAGAAAAATCGTATGCAGCACAGACTCAGACAGTGCGCCGAACGATTGCTGAATCAGCTCTTTTTTCTTAGCAGCCGATACCTTCGGATGGCTTAACACTTCCTGTAATCCGGCTTCGTTTCGGAAAACTTCTTTTAGTACGGTAAGCTCTTCTTCGATTTCATTGATTTGAGAAGTCTCAACGGCAATGTCGAAAAGCGCTGACGCGTATCGTTTAGAGACAGCAGATCCACTCATCGGCTCTCTCCTACCTCTTTAAGATAGTCTTGAATCAGTTTTTCCTGGGCTTGTTCATCAAGCTCTTTTTCGATCACTTTCGATGCGATTAAGACAGAAAGTGATGCAACTTGCTCGCGAAGTGCGGAAACCGCTTGTTCTTTTTCTTTGACAATTTCGGTTCTCGCCGCTTCTTTTAATCTTTCAGACTCGGCGCGCGCAGCCTGGATAATGTCTTCCTTCTGCTTTTCACCCAGTTTTTTCGCATTTTCAATAAGTGATTGTGATTCCTGTTTCGCTTCTTTTAAAAGAACGCGCTGCTCTTCAATCAGCTTCTGCGCTTCTTTATTTCTTTCTTCAGCGGACGTAATTTCGCCGGTGATATGATCTTCACGCTGTTTCATTATATTTAATAGCGGTCCAAGAGCGAATTTCTTGAGAAGCGCTAATAAAACTAACATAGCTAACAATTGGAATAGGATATCTCCGCCGTTAAACGACAGTCCTAATTCAAGAGGTAATTGAGACATCTACTACGGCAACTCCCTTCTGCAGGTTTTCTCTGCTGATAAAAGCCGTTTCAAGACGGCCTGCTTATCAGACATAAAGCAATGGCGAAGGTTCTCTTAGAGTGATCTTCGCCATTTTTAGTTCATATAAGGCTTTTATGCTTAGCCAAAGAACGCTAAGAACGCGATAACGACAGCGATAATTGGAAGGGCCTCAACCAATGCGATACCCATGAACATAAGAGTTCTAAGTTCTTTTCCTGCTTCCGGCTGACGGGCAATTCCCTCTACCGTACGTGAAACAATCAAACCGTTACCAATACCTGCACCAAGTGCACCTAAACCGATTGCAATCGCAGCTGCTATTAAATTCATGAAAAAGTTCCTCCTTTAAAATGTTATCCGAATTGGATATATGATTTTAATGATCATGACTGATTTTGTGTGACATGTACACCATCGTCAGCATCGTAAAGATAAATGCCTGGATGGTACCGATGAACAAGCTGAACGCCTGCCATGCAAGCATCGGAATAATGGCTCCGACTGTACCGACCAAACCGAGAAAGAAACTGTTTGAGTAGAAATTCGTCGCCAGATTTGCAAGAAGGCCAAGAAGAATTTCCCCGGCGAAAATGTTACCGTAAAGACGAAGTCCGAGTGTCAGCGTATTCGCAAACTCCTCGATGATCTTCATCGGGAACATAAGCGGAACCGGTCTGAGGTAATCCTTAGAATATTCCTTCAAACCTTTCATCTTCACGCCGTAATAGTGTGTTAATGACACGACCATAACGGCTAGAGTCAGAGTAATAGCCGGATCGGCCGTCGGTGATTTCCACCAAAGCTCGTGTCCGACCGTTACAGAAAACGGCAGCCCCAGCATATTTGATACAAATATGTACATCAGCAAGGTTACACCAAGCGCCAAGAAGTTAGCCCCTGTCTTTAAATCCATTGTACTGCCTATAATATTGCGGACAAAATCAACAATCCATTCCATGAAGTTCTGGGCTTTTCCCGGACGGATGGACAGCGTTCTCGTAGTAAGAATCGCAATCAGCAGCACAATCACACTTGCCACAGTAATCATCAGAATGTTTGTCAGATTAAAAGTAAGACCATACAAATCAATAGTTCTGTAATCGTGATTCAATGGGTTTTCACCTCTCTTCCATTGATGAACGTTTGAGCTGAATAATGGAATCTATCATAATGACGGGATAAATTGTCATTAATCCAATAATCACACTTGCCACACTGACTTTGTCGGGATATTTAAAGGCGATAGCCATCGCAAGTATCGCATTGCACCAACGCGCTGCGCTCCCGAGTGATCGTATGGACTTTCCTTTCGCTACGGCCTTGTCAAAAGCATTCATTCTTCTGGTCAAGAGCCACAGATTAAACAAACTGAAAACAGTTCCCAAAAAGAGGCCTAGAAAAACAGTTTTATACGCCGTAAGACCATATCCCAGCAAATAGATTGCCAAGATCACAAATACATATCTCCGTTGTCTGCTGAATGTAAGATTGGGATCGTCCATCAACTATCTGTCTCCTGATGAAAAAGTAATATAATTCCTGGATACGGCATACATGCGGTTAACCCTTTGCAGAAGGCCTTTTTTGTCCCGCAAAAAAACGGCCTGTTCGAAAAAACCACTCATCCTCCTGATGCGGGATGCTGTTTCATTCGCTTAGATAAATCCTCATATAACGGGTTTTTTTGGAGGATTTAAAATGAGGATGGATACTAGAAATGAAAGGAATGAAAACCTTCTCATAATACCCTCGTTTAGCATACAATAGCCCCTAACATGTGTCAATCTGTTTAAAGTTAAAAAACTTTTTATACCGGAAGCATACACAGAATGTTCACAAATTCACCTATAAATGTATGAACTCTCCCCTTTCAGCAAAAATTTGGATAAAAAAAGAAAACCTCTGAATGAGGTTTTCCGATTTATTTTGTTCCGTACAGTCTGTCACCCGCGTCACCGAGACCCGGAACGATATAGCCTTTTTCATTCAGCTTTTCATCCAGGGCCGCGATGTAAATATCAACGTCTGAATGGTGTTTCTGCAGCTCTTCCACGCCTTCAGGAGCCGCTACGAGACACATGAAACGAATGTTTCTCGCCCCGCGTTTTTTCAGGCTGTTTATTGCTTCAACCGCAGAGCCTCCCGTTGCAAGCATCGGGTCCACGACAATAAAATCACGTTCTTCCACATCAGAAGGAAGCTTAACATAGTATTCCACCGGTTTTAAGGTTTCCGGATCACGGTATAATCCGACATGTCCCACTTTGGCCGCAGGGATTAATTTCAGCATGCCGTCAACCATTCCGAGACCCGCTCTCAGGATCGGCACGATACCGAGTTTCTTCCCTGAAATCACTTTGGATGTCGCTGTTTGAACAGGTGTTTTCACTTCCACTTCTTTAAGAGGAAGATCACGTGTAATTTCAAACGCCATCAGTGATGCAACTTCGTCCACAAGGTCTCTGAAATCCTTTGTGCCTGTATTTTCATTCCGAATATATGTCAGCTTATGCTGGATTAAAGGATGATCAAATACGTAAACCTTTCCCATACTGTGTTCAGCTCCTTTTTTGTTGTCCGAGTGACTTTTTCACACTTCTATTGATTCTACAGAAAAAGACAAACAGTTTCAAGAAAATCATAAAAAAACCCGCCGGATTAGGCTTCCGGCGGATTTCTTCCTTATCAATAGTCCAGTTCTTTATATAAAGGAAACTTTTCAGTCAAGGCAGATACACGCTGTCTTGCTTCTTCAAGCTTTGCTTCGTCTTCGTGATTTTTCAGCGCAAGGCCGATGATGGCGCCGACTTCTTCAAGTGCGTCACCGTCAAATCCGCGGCTTGTCACAGCTGCCGTGCCGAGACGGATTCCGCTTGTGACAAACGGTTTTTCCGGATCATAAGGGATCGCGTTTTTATTAGATGTAATGCCGATTTCATCAAGAACATGTTCAGCGACTTTTCCGGTCAGACCGAGAGAACGGAGGTCGACAAGCACGAGGTGGTTATCCGTTCCGCCTGATACGAGCTGAATGCCCTCTTTGGTCAGAGATTCAGCAAGACGCTTCGCGTTCGAGATGACGTTTTGCGCATATGTTTTGAAATCTTCTTCAAGCACTTCCCCGAAAGAAACGGCTTTGGCCGCGATGACATGCATAAGCGGTCCGCCTTGGATGCCCGGGAAAATGGATTTATCAATCTTTTTGCCAAACTCTTCACGGCAAAGGATCATTCCTCCGCGCGGTCCGCGAAGTGTTTTGTGAGTCGTTGTCGTTACAAAGTCAGCGTAAGGAACCGGATTCGGATGAAGGCCGGCCGCGACAAGACCCGCGATATGCGCCATGTCGACCATGAAGTAAGCGCCGACTTCATCAGCGATTTCGCGGAATTTTTTAAAGTCGATCGTACGGGGATACGCGCTTGCTCCGGCAACGATCAGTTTCGGCTTATGCGCCAGCGCTTTTTCACGCACATCTTCATAATCTATATATTGCGTGTCTTTATCGACACCGTATTCAACAAAGTTGTATTGAACGCCGCTGAAATTAACCGGGCTTCCGTGTGTTAAGTGGCCGCCGTGGGAGAGGTTCATCCCGAGCACCGTGTCGCCGTGCTCTAAAATCGTGAAGTAAACAGCCATGTTCGCCTGAGCGCCTGAGTGCGGCTGAACGTTTACATGCTCAGCTCCGAAAATCTCTTTCGCGCGGTCGCGGGCGATGTCCTCGACGACATCAACGTGCTCACAGCCGCCGTAGTAGCGTTTGCCGGGGTAGCCTTCAGCATATTTGTTTGTTAAAACCGAGCCTTGTGCTTCCATTACCGCTTCCGTTACGAAGTTTTCAGAAGCAATTAATTCGATATTAGTCTGTTGACGCTTACGCTCATTTTTAATGGCGTTAAACACTTGTTGATCTTGTGCAGGTAAATGTTTCATCAGCGAAATCCTCTCCTATCCGTTTCCTGTTCTTTATTTTTACCACCCTTATTGTACATGGTTTTTCAGGTGAATGTAACAGCTTATTTAAAAAAATCACAATATTTAATTGGAAAACACGAACATTATATAGGAAAAGCATTTTCATCATTCGCATTCATAAACGGCGCGAATTCCGCCGATCAGCTTCGGCCTTGTCCGGGCCATCGTCACATGCGCTTCTCCGAGCTCACGGCTTGATATCCGGACAGGGACGGCAACGGGTTTTAAATGCATGCCGATGAACGTATCACCGATGTCAATTCCGGCGTCAGCCTGGATCGATTCAGCGAGCACGGGAGATTGCATCTGCCGGTATGCATATGAAGCCATCGCTCCGCCCGCTTTCGGGACGGGGACGGCTGAAACGATGGGGAGCCTGAACCGCTCGGCCGTTTCCGCCTCAATGACAAGCGCCCTGTTTAAATGCTCGCAGCATTGAAAAGCAAGATGAACACCCGTTTTTTCCTTGAACCGGGCAAGTCCGCCGTAAATCAATTCAGCCCAATCGCCGCTCCCCGCGGTGCCGATCCGGCTTCCCGCGGCTTCACTCGTACTGCACCCGATGACCAGCAGACTGCCGGCCTTAAGTCCGGCCTGCTCTTGAAATTCAGTCAGCATGTCCGTCCATTTTCGCTTCATCTCTTCCATTGTCCAGCACCTCTTACAGATTTTTTTCTTCGTAATCTGCGATTTTGCCGATCCGCCGTTCGTGGCGGCCGCCCGTAAATTCAGTCGTCAGCCAGATTTTTGCGATTTCGCGCGCCAGCCCCGGGCCGATGACGCGCTCCCCCATCGCAAGAACATTCGTATCATTGTGTTCCCGCGTCGCTTTTGCGCTGAAGGTGTCATGCGCAAGCGCACAGCGTATTCCTTTTACCTTGTTTGCGGAAATGCTCATGCCGATGCCTGTGCCGCAAATTAAAATTCCCCTGTCAACTTCACCGTTCACCACTTTTTCCGCTACCGGAAAAGCGTAGTCAGAATAATCAACAGAACCGCTGCCGCATTCACAGCCCATATCAATGTATTCAATCTGCAATTCATCCAGCAGACTTTTGATTTCTTCGCGGATATGGACGCCGCCGTGATCTGACGCAATAGCTACTTTCATTCATTTACCTCCTAGGTGTGGCTGGGCGAAGACAGCCCAGTGTGCTTGTCCTTTTTTACGAAATCCGTTGATTTTATTCTACTCTTTCATATTCGTTTTGCAAATGACCTGTTTGCAGATTTTCTGACAGATTACTTGCTTTTTCCGTCAAGCAATTGGTCAGCCAAAAGGGTCAGCAGTTCCTCCAGTTCGTCCCGCGTCCTTTTATAAACATCAAGCGGACCGCCGAACGGGTCAGAAATATCGCCGCTTTTTCCCGTTACGTATTCTTTAATGGTAAATACTTTACCATGACTGTTTCGATATCGGCTTTTGATCAGCTGTTTATGCTGTTCGGTCATCGTCAGCACCAGATCGGCCGTCTCGATATGTTCTTCCGTTAAGGGAGATGAACTGTGATTGAGAGCGATCCGTTTTTCAAACAGCGCTTCCACGGCATGAGCCGACGCTTTTCCGTTCGGGGACGCGAATACTCCGGCAGAGCTTGCGCTGACGTCCAGCCCTTTCGTTACTGCAATGGATTTAAAAAGAGCCTCAGCCATGGGACTGCGGCACGTATTGCCTGTACAAACAAAGATTATTTTCATATCCGTCACCTCTTACTGCCTATTATAAATGAAGAAAAAAGAAACGGCATCTTCGTTTCTTTTTTACTCAGCCCTATATCGGTAAAAGCAGTTTCAGCCCGAATCCGATCAAAATGGCTCCGCCGAGGGCTTCGCTGTAGGAGCCGAGCCATGATTGCACCTTTCTTCCGGCCAAGAGCCCCGCCCATGTTAAAACGGTGCTGAAGATTCCGAACAGCGCAACGGCCAGCATCGGGTTGGAGCCGTTCATCCCGAGGCTGAGCCCGACAGAAAAACTGTCAAGACTGACACCGACCGCGAATAAGAACAGTCCCGAGCCTGCCGGAGATATGAGCGGCCCGTCCGATTGTTTAAACGAAGCGATGATCATTTGCACTCCTAAAATGAAAAGAAGAGACCCGCCGATGTAAACGGCAAGCATCCCCAGAAAACCGGACAGCAGATGCCCGGCCGCCATTCCTGCCAGCGGCATGATGACATGAAACAGCCCGATGACAATTCCTATATGAAAGATTTGTTTTTTCTTCAGCTGAATCATTCCCATTCCGAGCCCGACGGAAAAAGCATCCGTCCCCAAAGCAAATGCCATGATGCTTAAGGAGACAAGCTCCCCGATGAATAGATTCGACATGAAATAAAAAACCCCCTTGGACGTGCCCGCTTGTTTAGCTTATGCATGTCCGATAAGGGGTAGAACAAGTTAATGGATAACGGTGCCGCCCGCAGCCTTCATCAGCCTGTTCATAATGGCGAGTCCCACTCCGGTGTCCGGAAAGGATTCAGAAATAATCATATCCACTTTTGCATCATCAAAGCTGCGGAGCGCATCGTACAAGGCGGACGCCACTGTTTCAAGGTCGGCGCGCCGGCCGCATACCTTAATAAAATCAGCCTCGTACCTATCGGCATTCTCCTCTGTTGTCAGAATGCCGATCCGTTTTCCCCGGCTTTTATATTCGTCAGCCAGCTCTTGAATTCTCAGGGCGCCGCCGTCGGCAATAGCCATCGGCGCAGAAGGCGCATAGTGTGTATATTTCATACCGGGAGAAATAGGAACCTGATCTTCTTCGGTCAGCCCTTTATCCACAAGAACCGGACCGGCTGCGGATTCAATCTGTTCTTTTGTCACGCCGCCCGGACGAAGCAGCACGGGCTGTTTCCCCGTACAGGACAGAACGGTTGATTCCACTCCGATCCCGGTCGCTCCGCCGTCCACAATGCCGGCAATGCGGCCGTTTAAATCATGAGCCACATGCTCGGCCTTTGTCGGGCTCGGTTTTCCTGATAAATTGGCGCTCGGCGCTGCGATCGGCAGTCCGGCCGAACTGATGAGGGCTAACGCCACCGGATGATCAGGCATTCTGACCGCTACCGTCTCAAGTCCCGCGGTGACACGGGGGGACAGCACGCCGGGCTTACACGGCAAGACCAGAGTCAGCGCGCCCGGCCAAAAAAGCGTCATGAGCTTTTTCGCCGTTTCAGGAATATGGCTGATAAAACGATCAAGCTGGCTGATGTCAGATATATGCACAATCAGCGGATTATCGCTCGGCCTTCCTTTCGCCTCATAAATTTTCGTTACGGCTTCCGTATTTTCAGCGTTAGCGCCCAGTCCGTAAACGGTTTCTGTCGGAAAAGCCACAACTTCATTCTGCCGGAGCAATTCCGCGGCTTGTGTAATCTGGGGATCGGTTGTGGATAATTTTGCGGAAGAATCCACAAACCATCTTCTTGTTTTCATGTATAACCAAACTCCTTATTTTAAAGCGGTAAAACTTTATTTTCTCTCATGTATTCCTTTTGAAAGTATAAAAGATGTCCTTTAATAAAACAAGTGTTATCCACAAACTGTGGACAACACTTTTCGATAAGTGGATAACTTTGTGCATAAGTGAGGTTATGCAGAGGTTTTCACCATCAAAAACGAACCTTCTGTGCATAACGAATTGCGGAAATGCTCGGACGTATACAGTTCATCAGGCACATCGGCGCATTCTTCAAATCCCATCACACTCAGAAATTCAGCAGATGAGGGCTGATTGGCGACTAAGTAGACATCTTGAATTTCATGTTTTTTGCACAGCACATCCATACTTTGAAACAGCGTAACGATATGGCTTTGGTTCAGCCTGTCCGACATAACGAGTGAACGGAGAAGCCCTTTTCCGCCGCTGAATTTTTCGATCCCGAGACAGGCGGCAATCTCTTTCTCACTGTCCTCCAGCATGATAAACCGGCTGATCTGCTGATCGATTTCCGCATGTGCCGTATCAGCCTTTTTCAAAAAGGCCTCCAGCGCCTCCGTATCTTGATCTCTTGCCACTCTCAGCTGATAAAACATATATTTCCCCTCCGTTTCGATCAACTCTTTCTTCCAATCTATGAATCGAATCCGGATTTATGCCTTTTTGCTTCAGGAAAACAGATCTGAAATCCAATCGACGAGGAAAAACTTCACTTCTGTATCATCGTCATCTTTATTTTCTTTCTTCGCTTTATCAGCTTTCGCTTTGACGTCATCCATCACTTTTTCTGTCTGTTTTTTCGTTTCTTCCTGCTTCTGTCCGCCGTCTTCCTGATCTTTCACCGCTTCACCGTTTGAAAAATCAAGGAAGCATAGCGGCGGAAACAAGACGCACCACCAGTTGGCGCCCTCGCCATTGCCGAGGGTAATTAAAATCGCTTCATATTTTCCGGCCGGATAGACCATATTGCCGTAAAGCTTTGTCGGAAACGAAATTTTATTGAATTCAACTGAAACGGATTGATGCGCACCTTTTTCTTTCATTGTTTGTTTGGCGATGTCTTTAATTTCAGGAAGCTTTGAACGGATGAGCCGCCGCGCTTCTTCAATAGAAGTGATATCTTTCACCCAGCCTGTGATTTCCTTGTTTACAGCATCTCTGATCTGGCGCTTGAGCGTTTGATCCTCATCGTTATCACTGTTGGCTAAGATCCGAAGCCGTATCGCTTCATCCGGTATGACAACGGGCTCATTGGCTGACGCCCGCGCTGTTTCTTCTTTCGTCAAGCCCGCAAGCGCTCCTGATAATAAAAGAAAAATATATATGCAGATCATCATTGTCTGTTTCATCGGTCCCCACCGTTCCTCTCCGTGCTTTTTTATCTAGTCTCATTATGGACATGACCGAAAAGGTTTAAACCGGCGGGAAGAAAAAAATCTAGCAAGCTGATAATCTGCATTGACAGACTCAGAATATGGTACGATATTATTTCGATAGGAGGGTTTTCAGATGAAATATAATTACACCGTGCTTCTGTCGGCGGCATGTATGTCTGTCATTTATTCTATTTTGTATGTTCATCAATTTATTATCGCGGCTTTCATTTCGATGGCATTTTATTTTTTGTTTCCCTATTTGATTTTTGCGCTGCCGCTTCAATACTTTTTGAATAAAAAGCCGAAGAGATTCCATCCGCTTTATTTCCTTTATTATTTAGGAACGTCATTTGTCGCAAACGGGATCATCTTCGGTCTGTTGCAGCCGTCAGGCCAATCTCTGTTTTCTAATTCGGCCTTTTATATTTTTGCGGTTTTAACAGCCGCCATCTATTGGGTGTGGGATTCCGTATTGCTGCAAAGACAAAGTCCGGCTACAGAAGCGTAATCAGCAGACAGACGGCTGAAGGCAGAGCGGCGCAAAAGAAAACGGCTGCCATCTTTAAACGGGCGTGCCGGCCTTCTTTTGTTTCAGAATGATAATTGGCCCGCTGCTCTGCTCCGCTTACGGCCAACCCGGAAACGATGATCGCTGTGATGATAAGAATGGCCGTAACGGCACCGAAAATGCCGTCAAAGCCAAACGGCAGAACAAACCCCGCCGCATAAGCTGCGGCGGCCAGTATACATCCGAAAGCAAATGCTTTTTTCAAGGCGGATACCCCTTTCATTTTCTTTCCATTGTAACAAAAGCCTGCCGTGTGCGTCACCGGCAGGCTTTTTTCATGATGTGATGACCGCGGATACGGTTCTGTCTTTTCCATTGATGTCCTTTATGACTTCCACTTCCGCATTCGGAAAGGAATGACGGAACAGGTCTTTCACGGCTTTTCCCTGATTATATCCGATTTCAAAGACGACAAGCGCTTTATCTTTCATGACAAGAGGCAGCTCCTCCATAAACCGCTTGTAGAATTTTAAACCGTCTCCGCCGTCCGTAAGAGCATGAAGCGGCTCATGAAAACGGACGATATCGGATAACTCCGCCATCTCTTCTTCAGAAATATACGGCGGGTTGGACACAATAATATCCGCTTTTATTCCTGATGAAATAAAAGGAGTCAACAGATCTCCCTGCAAAAAGCGGACGTCCGCTCCGAGGTTTTGCGCATTTCTTTCCGCCACCTGAAGCGCTTCTTTTGAAATGTCCGAAGCCGATACTGAAAAATGTCCGCATTCAAGTGCAAGCGTCACTGCAATGGCTCCGCTCCCCGTTCCGATATCAATTACATTCAGGCGTTCTCCCTCAGAAAACACCCGCTTCTGTCTGTCCAGCAGATGAAAGACGACTTCTTCCGTTTCCGGACGCGGAATGAGAACATCGTCATTCACAAAGAATTCCCTGCCGTAAAACTGTTCTTTCCCGATAATATATTGAATCGGAACACCTTCTTTATGCATTTCCACATGCCGCATGAAACGGTATAGCTCATCCTCGCCGACAGGCTCCTGCAGACTTGCGAGAAGCTTGCTCCGATCCATTTCGGTATCATTTAACAGCAGCAGCTCGGCCGCGTTTTTTTCTCTTCCCGCTTCGGTTAAATAAGAAGAAGCCCAGCTTAGGGCTTCAAAAACGGTCTTCATCTTAATTTTCCGCCTGCTGGAGCTTGCTTGACTGGTCTTCTACGATTAACGCTTCAACCACTTCATCAAGCTTTCCTTCAAGGATTTGGTCCAGCTTTTGAATCGTCAGTCCGATGCGGTGATCCGTCACACGGTTTTGCGGGAAATTGTATGTGCGGATACGTTCAGAACGGTCGCCTGAACCGACGGCTGATTTGCGTGTCTGATCATATTCAGCCTGGGCTTCCTGCTGGAATTTGTCATAGATTCTGGCGCGGAGCACCTTCATCGCTTTTTCTTTGTTTTTAATCTGAGATTTTTCATCCTGACAGGATACGACGACACCCGTCGGCAAATGCGTCAGGCGCACGGCCGACATTGTCGTGTTTACGCTCTGTCCGCCCGGTCCGCTTGATGCGAATGTATCGACGCGGATATCCTTTTCATGGATGTCCACTTCTACTTCTTCCGCTTCCGGAAGACACGCCACCGTCGCTGTAGACGTATGAATGCGGCCGCCTGATTCCGTTTCCGGCACACGCTGCACGCGGTGCGCCCCATTCTCATACTTCAGCTTGGAGTACGCGCCTTTTCCCGTAATCATAAAGATGATTTCCTTGTAACCGCCCGTTCCGGTCACGTTTGCTTCCATGACTTCGGTCTTCCAGCCTTGGATTTCGGCATAACGGGAGTACATTCTGTAGAGATTTCCCGCAAACAGCGCGGCTTCTTCTCCGCCCGCTGCGCCGCGGATCTCCATGATTACGTTTTTGTCATCGTTCGGGTCTTTCGGGATGAGGAGCACTTTCAAACGCTCTGATAAGGTTTCGGTCTCTCCCTGCAGCTCAGAGATTTCTTCCTTCACCATTTCTCTCATATCGGCATCAAGCTTATCCTCAAGCATTGCTTTCGCATCGGCAAGCTGTTCTGATGCGTCTCTGTATTGTCTATAGACTTCAACAGTTTCCTGTATATCAGATTGCTCTTTCGAATATTCTCTAAGCTTTTTCGGATCGTTGACCACTTCCGGATCACTTAAAAGCTCATTTAATTTTTCGTATCGTTGTTCAATTGACTGTAAACGGTCTAACACGGTCTTCACCTCTGTTTTCCTGTGCGTAACATTCTCATTATAGTATAGGGCTTATCACCAGTCAAAAGCAATCGGCCTCTGCTATACTGAAACAAAAAAGGAGGAGCGGATATGCTGAAATCCATCCACCATATAGCAATCATATGCTCTGATTATGAAAAGTCGAAAGCTTTTTACACGGAAACGCTCGGTTTCGGCATTATAAAAGAAACCTATCGAAAGGAGCGCGGGTCTTATAAACTCGATCTGGCGCTGGACGGCACATATGTGATTGAATTGTTTTCCTTTCCCGATCCGCCCGAGCGGCCGACCCGTCCTGAAGCAGCAGGTCTCCGGCACCTCGCCTTCACTGTTAACGATCTTGAAGCGGCTGTCAGGGAGTTAAAGGAAAAGGGCATCGACACAGAACCGGTCAGAACCGATCCGCTGACAGGGAAACGCTTTACCTTTTTCTTCGATCCCGACAAGCTTCCGCTAGAATTGTATGAAGCGTAACGTTTTTTGAAGAAATATTGCTTTCTTTGGCGAATTCCTTCTTGTTTTGTCTAACATGAAGGGAACGCCGCATCATGGTCGAATACCTAGCTGAAAAGGAGGTATGTGATCATGAATACAAACATGGCCGCGAAAGAACTCGGTGTCTCCGCAAAAACGGTGCAAAGGTGGGTCAAGCAGCTGAATCTTCCGGCTGAACGGAATGAGCTCGGGCATTATTCCTTTACGCCTGAGGATCTTGATGTGCTGAAATCGGTCAAACGGCAAATTTCTGAAGGCACTGCTCTGCTGGACGTGCAAGTGCCCCGGCAGCCGAAAAAACGGACGGGCTTTATTTTGCAGCGGCCGAAAAACAGCGGCGGCGCCGAACAAAGGTTGGCAGAGCTGGAACGCAAACTGGATATTCTCATGAAAGAGAAACAGGACGGGGACCAACTGCTATCAAGAATAGCTGAGCTGGAACGCCAGCTGAAACAAAAGGCGGATGAAGGTGTGTCTTATCAGCTTCTACAGCACAGACGGGAAATCGACGACCTCAATGCCGAATTGCAGACATTGGCCTCCCGCATCCAGGAACTTGCCCAGACAGCTCCCCTCTCAGAAACAGCCGCTTCTTCAGAACATAAGAAACCCAGAAAAAAAACGAGATTTTCGCCTTTTAAATTTCAATTCTAATTAAAAAAGCTCCCTGAAGCAGGGAGCTTTTCATTATGCAGTCAGCGCAATGATGATCGGCAGTGAGATTAGAGATAAAATCGCACTGATCACGAACGCAGACGCAGTTTCTTCCTCTTGTTTTTCGAAACGTGTGGCAATCATCGCCGCTACCGCAGATCCAGGGAATGCAACAAGCAATACCGCTTTTGTGATCTGGTCAGCCGGAAGTCCGACTGCAAGAGCGATCAAGTACATCAGTGCAGGCTGAACGGCAACTTTTAACAAAGCGATACCGAAAGCCGGCACACTGAGCTTGATGTTGCGGATACCGACAGTTACACCGACGGCGAAGAGCGCAACACCTGATGTTGTGCTTCCGAGCTGCTCAAGCATTTTATCGCCGAGCTCAGGAAGACTTACACCGAACAGCACAAGGATGATACTGATGAGCGGTGCAGCCGCAAGCGGTTCGGAAAGACCGTGAAGAATAGACTTACCAGTCATTTTCCAGAAATTCTCATTTTCACTGTCTTGCTTCTTAGATGACTCACCGACAGTAGCGATAATGATCGCAATCGGATCAAGCATAGCGTTAACCACGATACCCGTTACGGCAATAGGAATCGCTACTTCGTTTGCGCCGAATAAGCTTCCGAGTACAGGAATACCCATAAATGCAAATGTCGGCTGTGCTGAGTTTAAAGAAAATACAGATGAGTTCGTTAAATCATACTTAAAGATGAATTTACAAACCAGCAGAATGACGATATAGAATCCGACGATCCCGATGATCAAAGCGATCATTAAAGGAATCTGTGTTAAAAACGCACTTCTTGAAGTGGTTAAAATACTGGCGATAAAATGCGCCGGAAGCGCGTACTTCGTAACTAAGGTGCTTACCCCTTTTGCTGACTTCGCGTCATAACTTCCGAAGCGACCTGCGAACCAACCCAGCACGATCACGAAAAAGATCGGTGCCAGGAGGATTAAAATATCTAAGAAGCTCAAAATATTCTCCTCCAAATCCTTAATGTCCGTATACTTTAGCCTTTATATAAAAGCTTTCCCTCGGACTGTAAAATTAATCGTAAAATTATTTAGCTACAACTTGTTTGTATTGCGGTTTCCACATTGCATCAAGAACGGCTTGTTCTACATTTTCAGGAATGCGGTTTGCCACGCCTTCTTTAATTGCAGTTTCTGCTACGGCGATCGCAACTTTAATTGAAACTTCTTGTAAGTCGCTCATGCTCGGCAGAAGGCCTGCACCCGGTGTTTCAAAATCAACGCTTTCTGCGATTGCGTCAGCAGTTGCCGCAAACATTGCAGGAGTAATCACTTTCGCTTCTACAACGATTGAACCGAGGCCAAGTCCAGGGAACGCGAATGCGTTGTTAGATTGTCCGATTTCATGAGAAACGCCATTGTACTCAACATTGTCAAACGGGCTTCCTGTTGCCACAAGAACTTTACCGTCAGTCCATTTGAAAAGATCGCTAGGAACGGCTTCAGCAAGCGGTGTCGGGTTAGACATCGGCATGATGACCGGACGCTCAACATGTTTTGCCATTTCTTTTACGATTTCTTCACTGAATGCGCCGCTTTGGCCTGAAGTACCGATTAAGATCGTCGGTTTTGCTTGACGGATCACTTCAATGAAAGGAATTTGTCCATTTTCATCGCGTTTCCAATCTTTAATTTCTTCAGCTGTGCGCAGGTACGGCTCTTGGAAATCAAGAATGTTTTCCATACCTTCAACTAACAGGCCTCTGTAGTCCATTGTGTAGAATGCTTTGTTAGCTTCTTCTTCAGAAAGACCTGCAAGCACCATAGTGTCGCGGATTTGGTCAGCGATTCCGATTCCGGCAGATCCCGCACCGAAGACAACCACACGCTGATCTTTAATAGAAGCACCTGTTTTCTTCATCGCTGCAAGCACACCTGCAAGCGTAATCGCACCAGTACCTTGAATATCATCGTTGAAAGTAAGAATTTCATGATTGTATTTCTTCATGATATTGCGCGCGTTTTTGTTTCCAAGGTCTTCCCAGTGAAGAAGAGCTTTAGGGAAATATTTAAGCGCAGCTTTTACATAAGCGTCAATGAAAGCTTCGTAACGTTCGCCTTGGATACGTTCATGGCGGTTACCGATGTATAAAGGATCGTTCAGAAGTTTTTCATTGTTCGTACCGACGTCAAGAACGACAGGAATAACACGGCTTGGGTCAATACCGGCAGCGGCTGTGTATACAGCTAATTTACCGATGGCGATGTTAATTCCGCCTACACCCCAGTCACCGATTCCGAGGATGCTTTCTGAGTCTGTCGCAACGATCAGATCAATATCGCCTGCAGTGGCATGAAGGTTTTCAAATGCTTCTTCAATGCCTTCCACATTGTCGATAGAAAGGTAAATCCCTTGAGGTCTTCTGTACTCATGGCTGTATTCTTGAATCGCTTCACCGACAGTCGGTGTGTAAACAACCGGCAGCATTTCGCGAAGATGGTTTTGAAGCAATTTAAAGAAAAGAACTTCGTTACGGTTTTGCAAATCATTCAAATACACGTTTTGGCGAAGGCGGTCCGGCTGAGCCTGAAACTGCTCGTATGCGCGTTTAGCCTGCTCATCAAGAGACAGAATTGTCGGAGGAAGCAGCCCGTCTAATCCAAGGCTTTTTCTTTCCTCTGCTGAAAACGCAACGCCTTTATTTAAAGTAGGGATAGATAGAACTTCTTTTCCTCTTAAAGTAGTTTCTAAGTTGCCTTCCTTCGTTACTTTAATATTATTCAAGAAAATCTCCTTCTTTCTTCAAATAGTTAACAAAGTTAAGTAATTACCCAATTTGGCTAATGTGATCGCGATCTGCTATATCTTTTTTTGACAATTATTCGAACAATGTCTCATAACTATTTACATTACTTAGTCATTTTATGCCTGTAAAAATGAAAATTCAAGAGATGAAAATTACTTAATTTTTTCATACTCTTTTTTAAGTTATTTAACTACAATATTTGAAAAAACGTCAAAAAAACACCGGATCTTTTACCGATGTTTTCATGAAAAGGGTTATTTATCAGTCTGTTTATTCGGCACTTCGTGATGGTGTCTGCATCTCGCTTCGTATGACTCTGATGCGCCGACTAAAATGATCGGGTCATCATAGGAAGCGGGCTTCCCGTCAATTAAACGCTGCGTACGGCTTGCCGGCGACCCGCAGACAGAGCATACCGCCTGCAGCTTCGTTACCGATTCGGCAACCGCCATCAGATTCGGCACAACGCCGAACGGCTCTCCGCGGAAATCCATATCAAGTCCGGCCGCGATGACACGATAGCCTTTATCGGCAAGCCGGGATAAGTCGTCAATGATCGATTCGCCGAAAAACTGCACTTCATCTACCGCGATGACGTCCGTGCTTTCACTGATATGATCCCATATTTCAGCCGAAGACGAGATGACGTGGCTTGTCATGGATGTGCCGTTGTGGGAAACGACGGCTTCCTCACTGTAGCGATTATCAATGGCAGGTTTGAATACCTTAACCTCCTGCTTCGCATATGTCGCTCTTTTCACTCTGCGGATCAGCTCTTCTGATTTCCCAGAGAACATGCTGCCGCATATCAGCTCAAGCCATCCGCTTTGCTTCATTATGTACATAGGCTATCCGCTCCCCTTTTTTCCTGTTTATAGACATAAAAAACAGGCAAGAAGCAATTCTTGCCTGCCTGTAAAATCTATTATTACTTAAGACCGTATTTTTTGTTAAAGCGATCAACACGACCATCAGCAGAAGCGAATTTTTGACGTCCAGTGTAGAATGGGTGGCATTCAGAGCAAATCTCAACGCGTACCTCTTCTTTTACTGAGCCTGTTTCAAATTCATTTCCGCAAGCGCATTTAACTGTTGCTTTTTTGAAATTAGGATGAATTCCTGCTTTCATTGTATCCATCTCCTTCCGCCCTGAATCCCATGTGGAAACAGAGTTATTATTCCGGAGCGAATCCGGAACGCATATGAGAGAATTATATCAGTCATTTACTGCATTTGCAAATACATTTTTTATCAGCGGCGGGCTGATGATGACAGGTTCGCCTGCTTCCATTCTTGGTTGATCAGATCGAAGAATTCCTGATTCGTTTTCGTTTTTTTCATTTTTCTCATAAACTTCTCTGCGAAGTCCGGAGAATCAGACATCGACTTGCGGATCGCCCATAAACGGTCAAGATGCTCTTTCGGCACGAGCAGCTCTTCCTTCCGTGTGCCGGAGCGGCGGATATCGATCGCCGGGAAAATCCGTCTTTCCGCAAGAGAACGGTCAAGGTGGAGCTCCATGTTGCCCGTTCCTTTAAATTCTTCATAGATGACGTCATCCATCCGGGAGCCCGTGTCTACGAGTGCCGTCGCTAAAATGGTCAGGCTGCCGCCCTCTTCAATGTTTCTCGCGGCACCGAAAAAGCGCTTCGGACGATGGAATGCAGCCGGGTCAATACCGCCGGAAAGCGTACGTCCGCTTGGCGGGATAACGAGGTTGTAAGCGCGTGCCAGGCGGGTAATGCTGTCCATCAGGATGATAACGTCTTTTTTGTGTTCAACGAGTCGCATCGCCCGTTCAAGCACAAGCTCCGCTACCTTAATGTGATTTTCCGGCACTTCATCAAACGTGGAGCTGACGACATCGCCCGCTACGGAACGTTCAATATCCGTTACTTCTTCCGGTCTTTCATCAATTAAGAGCACGATTAATTCAGCGTCAGGCTGATTTGTCGTAATGCTGTTAGCGATTTCTTTTAACAGCATGGTTTTACCGGCTTTCGGCGGCGCCACGATCAGACCGCGCTGGCCGAAACCGACAGGAGCCATCATATCGAGAATCCGTGTTGAGAGATAATTCGGTTTCGTCTCAAGCACCATTTGGCGGTCGGGATAAAGCGGTGTCAGCGCAGGAAAATGAACGCGCTCCTTCGCGGATTCCGGATCATCGCCATTTACCGCTTCAACGTGCAAAAGTCCGTAATAGCGTTCGTTCTCTTTCGGCGGGCGCACCTTGCCGGAAACTTTGTCACCGTTTCTTAAATCAAAGCGGCGGATCTGGGAAGCAGAAATGTAGATGTCTTCTGAGCTTGGCGAGTAATTAATCGGTCTGAGGAAGCCGAACCCTTCCGATTGGATGATTTCGAGCACGCCTTCCATAAACAGAAGATCCTCCTGCTCGGCGTTGGCTTTCAGTATGGCAAAGATTAATTCTTTTTTGGTCAGTTTGCTGTAATAGGAGATTTTATAATGTCTTGCCAGTTCGTACAGTTCTTTTAATTTCATATTTTCCAAAGAGGAAATAGATACGTCTTTCATAAAAAACACCACGCTTTTCATAGTCAATGTATTGCTGTTTTCATTCAAATCGGCTGCTTTGCATGATTCCGCCAAAGCACATTCTTTTATAAAACATTCAGGAACTTCTATCGGTAACACTTCCACCCATGATCGGCGCTTTTTTTAAAAAGGATTGTCTTAATGAGTTTTGAAGGAAGCGAGGACAAAAACTTGAGAAGATCAATATTTATATCGTCTGTATGCGGTAGAATTTGAAAATTTCCCAGTACTCAAAAGAAGGAATGACACAGAAAAATCGCAGCACTCTTTATTTTTACCTCATTTTAAAAAATTATTCAACTTAAATAATGCTTTGACATATAAATGATAGGGTTGACTCTTTTTTGCAAAAGAAAAGCGGGACGGAAAGTCCCGCTTTTTTCTCTATTTATGGCCGGATCACAAGATTTGGTTTTTTCTTCAGGCTGTGTCTTCCGTCAACGAATCGGACTGTTCCTGATTTCGCCCGGATAACCAGACTTTCGGTCGTGCCGACTGTGCCTTTGAACTGAACGCCTTTCAAAAGCTCTCCGTCCGTTACGCCCGTTGCCGCAAAAATGGCGTCGTCCCCCCTCACAAGGTCCTCCATCCGGAGCACTTTGGAGACATCGAGGCCCATCCGCTCACAGCGGGCTTGCTCTTCCGCACTTTGCGGCAGAAGTCTGCCGATGATTTCACCGCCGAGCGCTTTTAACGCAACGGCAGACAGCACGCCTTCAGGTGCCCCTCCTGAGCCGAAGAGAATGTCTACGCCCGTATGGTCAAAGGCCGTATTGATGGCGCCCGCGACATCACCGTCGTTGATCAGTTTGATTCTGGCGCCGGCCTCACGCAATTCAGAGATGATTCTTTCATGTCTGTCGCGATATAAAATGGTTGCCACGACATCTTCAATGTCTTTGTTTTTCGCTTTCGCAACAGCTTTTAAGTTATCAATGACAGGAGCTTCGATATCGATGCAGCCTACCGCTTCAGGTCCGACCGCGATTTTTTCCATATACATATCAGGAGCGTTCAGCAGTGTTCCATGGTCAGCGACCGCGATCACCGTCAGCGCATTCCAGCCACCGCTGGCTAAGATGTTTGTGCCTTCAAGAGGATCGACGGCGACATCGACGCGGGGGCCGTAGCCGTTTCCGAGCTTTTCGCCGATGTAAAGCATCGGCGCTTCGTCCATCTCGCCCTCCCCGATAACGACCGTGCCTTTCATCGGCACCGTGTCAAACACGTCACGCATGGCGCTTGTCGCCGCATCATCGGCTTCATCCTTTTTCCCGCGGCCCATCCATCTGGCAGATGCTAAAGCCGCCGCTTCAGTAACCCGAACCAATTCCATTGATAAGCTTCTTTCCATTTCAACACGATCTCCTCTCAAAAGTCCGCATTTCTATGAATTTTGGAGCTGTTCTATCTCTTCGTCCGTCAGCCTCTGCCGCCAGATTGTGGCGCCCAGGCCTTCGAGTTTTTTCTCAAGATTGCTGTAGCCGCGGTCCAAATGCTCAAGACCGGTAATTTCCGTTACGCCGTCGGCCATCAGCCCTGCTACGACCAGACAAGCGCCTGCACGCAGATCGCTCGCCTTTACTTTTGCGCCCTGCAGCTCGGCCGGACCGGTGATAATCGCCGACCTGCCTTCCACTTTCATGTTGGCCCCCATCCGTCTCAGCTCATCAATATGCTTAAATCTGGCCGAGTAGATGGTGTCAGTCACGACACTCGTGCCGCCCGCTCTCGTTAACAGAGAGGTCATCGGCTGCTGAAGGTCAGTCGGGAATCCCGGGTAAACAAGCGTTTTTACGTCGACCGGTTTTATCTGCTTCTGCCCGCCGAGCATAAGAAGCTGGTCGTCACTCGTCTCGATGTGAAAACCCATTTCCCTGAGCTTCGCCGTCAAAGACTCCAGGTGGGTCGGTATGACATTATCAATAATGACTTCTTTCCCCATCGCCGCGCCGGCGATCATAAAGGTGCCCGCCTCAATTCTGTCCGGTATGATGGTATGTCTGCACCCGTGCAGCTCTTTCACGCCGTCGATTCTGATCACATTGGTTCCCGCGCCTTTTATCTTTGCGCCCATGCTGGTGAGCAGTGTGGCAACATCAATAATCTCAGGTTCCTTGGCGGCGTTTTCTATCACGGTTTTTCCTTCAGCGAGCACAGCGGCAAGCATGATATTGATCGTCGCCCCGACGCTGACGACATCTAAATAAATCCGTGCGCCTCTCAGCCTTTCGGCGCGCAGATAAATCGCGCCTTGTTCATTGGTGACTTCAGCCCCAAGCGCCTCAAACCCTTTTATATGCTGGTCAATCGGCCGAGGCCCGAGATGGCACCCGCCCGGCAGTCCGATGACCGCCTGTTTGAAGCGGCCGAGCATCGCGCCCATTAAATAATAAGAAGCACGGAGTTTTTTCACTTTGCCGTTGGGAAGCGGCATGCTGATCATCGGTGAAGGGTCCACGACCATTTCTCCTTTTTCAAAATGGACGTTTCCGCCGATTTCTTTCAGCAGGTCACGCAGCGTTTCAATATCTGAGATCTCCGGAAGCCCTTCGATCGTTACTTCGGAATTTGCCAGAATGGTTGCGGGTATCAATGCGACGGCGCTGTTTTTCGCACCGCTGATATGTACGGTTCCGTTTAACGGATCGCCGCCGGCAATATTCAACTTTTCCATGATAGTCTCCTTCCATAAGAAGATAGCTGCGGAGCATAAATAAAATGGCATTTTATTCTGTCTCTGCAAATAAAGCTCTTGTCCAAAATGTAGCCAATTCGAAGAGAAAGAATACAAGGACATTATAAAATAACAGGAAGAAAATAGCGAAGCTTTACGGGGCATTTTTTACACAGGATGCACAGAGACCCGCCGGGTTCACATTCCGGGGAACTTTGATATGAAGGCCCGCCGTCAAACAGGAAATAGGGTGCGGCAAACGGATGCAACCGGTTTGCCGCCCATTACACCCTTATTTATTCCAGTCTGCCAAAAATTGCTCAATGCCTTTATCCGTTAACGGATGTTTTGTCAGCTGGTGAATGACTTTCAGCGGCATCGTACCGATATGTGCACCGCGCAAAGCCGCTTCAGTCACGTGCTGCGCATGACGGATGGAAGCTGCGATGATTTGTGTATCAATGTCATGAAGGTCAAAAATCTGTCTTACTTCTGAAATCAGGTCAAGGCCGTTATGGCCGATATCATCCAGGCGGCCTAAGAACGGAGATACATAAGTCGCTCCGGCTCTTGCGGCTAAAAGCGCCTGGTTGGCGCTGAAGATGAGCGTTACGTTTGTTTTTATGTTCAGGTCGCTCAGCGCTTTTACGGCTTTTAACCCTTCAGACGTCATCGGGATTTTCACCGTGATATTCGGCGCGATTTTCGCCAGTTCTTTACCTTCTTCAATCATTTCTTCAGCATTCAGGGAAATGACTTCTGCGCTTACTGATCCGCTCACGACTTCCGTAATTTCACGAAGTCTGTCATGGAAAGTCACGTCAGCTTCTTTTGCTACTAAACTAGGGTTTGTCGTCACTCCGGCAAGAACGCCAAGTTCGTAAGCTTCTTTAATCTCGTCAATGTTTGCTGTATCAATGAAAAATAACATAAGGAAAGCCTCCCCAGTAATAAGTTTTCAGAACTGTAAAACATGATTGCGCTTTCTAAAGGTAAGACATAAAACCGCCTGTCAATGCTGTCAGGCGGTTTATGGATGTTACACCGGATTAAGCTTGGTTTGAAGAACCGAACTCACGCATTTTACCGATAACCGTTTCTTTGATCGCTTCACGAGCAGGTCCAAGATATTTACGAGGATCGTATTCGTCCGGCTTAGCTGCCAATGTTTCGCGGACAGCTTTTGCAGAAGAAATTTGGTTTTCAGTGTTTACGTTGATTTTAGCCGTACCAAGTGAGATTGATTTTTTAATGTCGGCAGTCGGAATTCCTGTACCGCCGTGAAGTACTAACGGAAGGCCGGTTGATTTGCCGATGTCTTCCATTTCTTTGAAACCGAGGTTCGGTTCGCCTTTGTAAGGGCCGTGAACAGAACCTAATGCAGGTGCAAGGCAGTCGATGCCAGTGCGCTCTACAAGTTCTTGACACTCTTTAGGGTCAGCATAGATTACGCCTTCAGCGATAACGTCATCTTCCTGTCCGCCGACAGTTCCGAGCTCAGCTTCAACTGAAACGCCGTGGAAATGAGCAAGCTCAACCACTTTAGATGTAGTTGCTACGTTTTCCTCAAACGGATGGTGAGATGCGTCGATCATTACAGAAGTGAAGCCTGCATGAATCGCTTTCGCACAAGATTCAAAGCTTGAACCGTGGTCTAAGTGAATGGCAACAGGTACTGTCACTTTGTATTCTTCCATAAGAGCTTTAACCATGGCAACGACTGTTTTGAAGCCGCCCATGTAGCGTCCCGCGCCTTCTGAAACACCTAGAATAACCGGGGATTTTTCCTCTTCTGCTGCTTGTAAAATAGCTTGAGTGAACTCAAGGTTATTTAGGTTAAATTGTCCAACAGCATAACCTTTTTCTTTAGCTGTATTCAACATTTCCGTCATTGAAACTAAAGGCATGTCGAAAGTCCTCCTTATGTAGCCTGATTTGCTTCTTCTCGAAAAAAGCTTTCCACCCTATAGCATGACCATAAAAACCTGTCATATGTAAAACAACAGATCGCTTTTTCTCCATCTCTAGGATACCAACTTTTCGACAAATCGGCAACACAATGACATAATTGTTTCTAATTTTATTAATTCGATTTTAGAGGTAAATACTTTTTCACCGCGTCTCTGATCTCGTCAATGTCGAAAGGTTTTGCAAAATGAGTCAGCGCTCCGAGCTCTTTTGATTCCTTAATCATATCGAGTTCTCCGTAAGCGGTCATAATAATGACGCGGATGGAGCCGTCGATCATTTTCATGCGTTTGAGAATTTCGATTCCGTCCATGCCGGGGATTTTCATATCTAAAAGCACAAGATCCGGCCGTTCTTTCGTTACGATGTCCAGCGCCTGTATGCCGTTGGCGGCCTGAAACGTCTGGTACCCTTCTTTATGAAACACTTCATTGAGCAATATACGTATACCATATTGGTCATCTACGATTAAAATCTTTTCATTCATCATTTTACACCCCAATATTATCATTTTCGTCAAAAGGAAGCAGTTGTTAATGTATTCTGTTTGATTTTCACATTTCCTTTAATTATAATAGTCTACTTTCCGACATTTTCTGAGCATTTTCTCTTTTGTTGTATACTGTTCTTGTTAGTGTAAAGGAGGTTTCACTCATGTTAAAGATCTTTACGACGCAGCTTGCAGGCATTTTTTCCCGCATTCAGGATAAGGAATCCGAAGCAATAGAAGACGGCGCACGGCTGCTGGCTCAGGCTGCCGTCAGCGGCCATTCCATCTATTTATACGGCGCAAATGAGATGCAGGGCATTTTGTGCGAGGCGGAACTCGGCTCTGAACCGATGCCTTCGGTCAAGGCGTTTCCGGATACAGCTGATTCGATTACAGAAAGCGACAGGGTGCTGATGTTCTGTTCAGGCCCGGGTACGGCTGAAGAACAGGCGCTGGCAAAAAAACTTTATGAAAAAGGGATCGGCCTTGTGTGCGTGTCTCCCGTCATCAAGGATCAAACCGGGATTGAGGCATTTTGTGATGTTCATATTGACAGCAAATTAAAAATGCCGCTTCTGCCCGATGAAGACGGAACAAGATACGGCTTTCCTTCATTAATGACAGGCCTGTATGTCTATCACGCACTGTCCTTTACATTAAAGGAAATGGTGCAGGAATATAACTGATGAAGAAAAAAGACTTGCCGCTTTTAACGGAGGCAAGTCTTTTTTTATTACTTCTGTTCGGCAGCTTGTACGGAAGCGCCGATAAAGTCTTTGAATAAAGGCTGAGGTCTTGTCGGTCTTGATTTGAACTCAGGGTGGAATTGGCAAGCGACATACCAAGGATGGTCTTTCAGCTCGATAATTTCCACAAGGCGGCCGTCAGGGCTTGTGCCTGAGAACACAAAACCGTTCTCTTCCATTTGCTGTCTGTATTCATTATTGAATTCATAACGGTGGCGGTGGCGTTCGTATACCACTTCATCCGCATATGCTTCGAAAGCTTTCGTGTCTTCCTGAAGCTTACAAGGGTACAGACCGAGACGAAGCGTTCCTCCGAGATCCTCGACATCTTTTTGTTCAGGAAGAAGGTCAATGATCGGATAAGGAGTGGACGGATCGATCTCCGCAGAGTGAGCCCCTTCCAGACCTAATACGTTTCGCGCATATTCAATGGATGCAATCTGCATACCGAGGCAGATGCCGAAGAACGGAATTTTATTTTCACGCGCGTACTTGGCGGCGATGATTTTCCCTTCTACACCGCGGTCTCCGAAACCGCCGGGCACGATGATTCCGTCTGTGCCGTCAGTCAGCTCTTGAATATTGCTTTCTGTCACTTCTTCGGCGTTAATCCATTTGATCTTCACATCAGCGTCAAACGCATAGCCCGCGTGGCGCAGTGATTCAACGACTGAAATATAAGCGTCCTGAAGCTCGACGTATTTTCCGACGAGGCTGATTGTAATGGTTTTAGACAAGTTTTTCACTCTTGTGACAAGGTCTTTCCATTCCGTCATATCCGGATCTTTGCACTCTAATTTCATATGATCGCAGACAAGCTTATCGAGTCCCTGCTCCTGAAGGTTAAGCGGGATGGAGTAAAGGTTGTCCGCATCTTCACATTCAATAACGGCTTTCGTGTCAATATCGCAGAAGAGCGCGATTTTATCTTTCATATCTTGAGAAATCGGCATTTCTGTGCGCACGACGATGATATTAGGCTGAATGCCGAGGCTTCTCAGCTCTTTTACGCTGTGCTGCGTCGGTTTTGTTTTCAGCTCGCCCGCCGCTTTGATGTACGGAACAAGCGTACAGTGAATGTACATTACGTTTTCATGGCCGATGTCGCTTTTCATTTGACGGATGGCTTCAAGGAACGGAAGGGATTCGATATCTCCCACGGTTCCGCCGATCTCAGTAATGACTACATCTGCATTTGTTTCTTTGCCGGCGCGGTAAACGCGGTCTTTCAGTTCATTTGTGATATGCGGAATGACCTGAACCGTTCCCCCGAGGTAGTCCCCGCGGCGTTCTTTCTTCAATACAGCAGAGTAGATTTTACCGGTCGTCACGTTGCTGAATCTGTTCAGATTAATGTCAATGAAACGCTCGTAGTGCCCTAAGTCAAGGTCAGTCTCGGCGCCGTCATCGGTTACGAACACCTCACCGTGCTGGTACGGGCTCATCGTTCCCGGGTCAACGTTGATATAAGGGTCAAATTTTTGGATGGTGACGCTCATGCCTCTGTTTTTCAACAGGCGGCCCAGTGATGCTGCCACAATTCCTTTTCCGAGTGAAGATACAACTCCCCCGGTTACAAAAATATATTTCGTCATTTCGTTTGCTCCTCTCTTCGGTCTGCGCTACATTCTTTAAAATGTGCCGTTTTATAGAAAATCATTTCACTAAAAACAAATGATGTATAAAAGAATTTGGGAGATGAAAATAAGAAAGCTCCCTTTCAATTTCTTGAAAGGGAGCGTAGCACTCTTATGAATTCTCTTCTTTTTGAAGAGCCCAAAATACATACTACATAGTTCGACAATGAAAGTCAAGATCGTTTTGCTGCTATGAAATCAGCGTTTTTGATCCTCGTCTTCATCTTCATCATCTTCCTCATCTTCTTCAATCATATCCTCTTCGATCTCAAGATCGTCGTCATCTTCTTCATCGTCGATATCTTCGTCGTCAAAGCTGTCTGCTTCAAGATCAATATCTTCTTCCAATTCATCGAGATCGATGTCATCTTCATCAACTTCCTCGAATTCGTCAAGATCAAGATCTTCCTCAACGGCTTTTTTCGCTTTTTTCTTTTTCGCTTTTACAGTCGGCTGTGTTTCTTCGTCCAGCTGATCGTACGGATACCAGCTGCGAAGCCCCCAAGTCTGATCTGACAGAGCAATAAAGCGGCCGTCAATGTTGAGGTCGGTATAAAATTGGGCGATGCGGTCACCCAGTTCCTCTTTCGTAACACCGAGCAAGGAAGTAATTTCATTCAGCAGCTCCTGGAACGGAACCGGTTTTTTATGTTCTGAGAAAATTTCGTGAGCGATTTCAACTAAAGCCATCTGCTTCAGCTGTTCCTGAGAATATTGTTTGATACTCAAGGTCGGACACTCCCTTTCTATTACTTATATGTATCTGTTTCTATCCTATAATAAGAACGATTTTGTATTGTTTTGTTCATAAACCATACCTCTCATTATAAACAAATTAAAACAGAATATGCTACCCTTAACAGTGTAATTTAAGAAATTTTAGAGGCGTCCCTTCATAATTCGGCCGATGTGCGAAAACAAAGCCGCCGGCATATGCGCGGGCGGCCTGCTTCCCTCTATGAAGACTCTTGTTTTTCCGTACCGAATACAGACATGGCGAGCAATTCACTGACATCATAAGTGCCGATCGCGTCTTCGGCTTCTTTCGCTTTTGTACCGTCACCGAGCATGGTCAGGCAGTAAGGGCAGCCGGAGCTGATGACCGTCGGGCTGACAGAAAGCGCCTGCTCAGTCCGGGCCGTGTTGATTCTCACTCCCGTTTCTTCTTCCATCCACATGAGGCCTCCCCCGGCGCCGCAGCACATTCCATTTTCGCGGCTGCGCTCCATTTCCTTCAATTGAACGCCCGGGATGGCTTTTAAGATCGCTCTCGGCGGCTCATACACTTCATTGTATCTGCCTAAATAGCATGAGTCATGGAAGGTGATCGTTTCATTCACCGGATGAAGCGGTTTTAGTTTCCCCTGCGACACCAGCTCGGCTAATAATTCAGTATGATGATAGACTTCAGCCTGGAATCCGAAATCCGGATATTCATTTTTGAACATATTATAGGCGTGCGGGTCAATCGTGACGATTTTTTTGATCCCGTGTTTTTCAAATTCGCCGATGTTGTGTTCCGCCAGCTCTTGGAACAGAAACTCGTTGCCTAATCGGCGCGGCGTATCGCCTGAGTTTTTTTCTTTATTGCCGAGTATCGCAAAGGATACGCCCGCTTCATTGAGCAGTTTTGCAAATGAGACAGCGATCTTTTGGCTTCTGTTGTCATAAGAACCCATTGAACCGACCCAAAACAAATAATCAAACTCTTTCTCTTGTTTTTTCATTTCTTTCACTGTCGGAATCTCTGTATCCGTCTGCTCCCGCCAGTTTTCCCGCTCTTTCCGGTTTAAGCCCCACGGGTTTCCCTGTCTTTCAATGCTTGTCATGGCCCGCTGCGCATCGCTGTCCATCTTCCCTTCCGTAAGCACAAGATAGCGGCGCAGATCGATAATTTTATCAACGTGTTCATTCATGACCGGACATTGATCTTCACAGTTGCGGCATGTGGTGCACGCCCAGATTTCCTCTTCCGTAATGACCTCGCCGATTAAGCTCGGGTTGTAGTCAATGGCTGCCGCCGCTTCACGCGACCCTCCCCCTGAGGAAGCCGCCGCGAGCTGATTCGCCTTCGTATGCTGAAAAACGGGCGCGGGCACCCACGGAGATTTTGATGTCACGGCAGCGCCCTTTTCCGTCAGGTGGTCTCTCAGCTTTAAGATGAGATCCATCGGTGAAAGCATTTTGCCCGTACCGGAAGCAGGACACATATTTGTACAGCGGCCGCATTCGACGCAGGCATAAAGATCGACAAGCTGGGAGCGGCGGAAGTCTTCAATCTTTCCGACACCGTAGCTTTCTTTCGTTTCATCGGTGAAATCAATTTTTTCCAGTTTCCCTTTTGAATCCAGCCTGCTGAGGAACACATTCGCCGGACCCGCAATTAAGTGTGCATGCTTTGACTGCGGCACGTACACTAAAAAGCTGAGCAAAAACAACAGATGAAGCCACCATGAAACATAAAACACGGCGGCTGCGGCCGGTGCTGAAAGACCGCCGAGCACAAACGCAATGGAGGAAGCGATCGGCTCCGTCCAGGACAAAGAATGATCGTGCCATAAAAGGTTCATGGCGTTCCCGAGAAGCACCGTCACCATCAGTCCGCCGATGAACAGCAGGACAAGCCCCGCTTTAAACCCGCGTTTCAGTCTGACGAGTTTTTCAATGTAGCGCCGGTAAAACGCCCAAACCACGGCAATTAAAATAAGAAACGTGACGATTTCCTGAAAAAACGTAAACGCCGGATAAAGCGGGCCGAACGGCAAATGCCGGTCGGGAAGCAGCCCTTTCAGAATAAAATCAATTGCGCCGAACTGAACGAGTATAAACCCGTAAAAAAACAGAACGTGGATGATTCCGCTTTTTTTATCTTTCAGCAATTTTTTCTGTCCGAACACATTCACCCATATCATTTGCAGACGTTCTTTCAGGCGTTTATCAAATTCTTCCCTTTGGCCGAGCTTAATATAAGCGATCCTCGTTCTGATCAGGTAAACGAATAAATAAACGGCGTAAGCGGTTACAGCTAAGAACAGCAGCGCGTTTACCATGAGAAAAGCGTTCATCTTGTCTCCCCCTTTGTTCTGATTCCCCTCTGCATTGTCATATCTTTACTTTATCATAAATAATGAATGAGTGTTCAGTCAATAATTAAATTCGCATTCTCAGGGCACACTACGGATACTTCGGAAAGGAGCGTCGGTATGAAGGTCTTTGTTGTGTTGCTTATCATTTTCATCATTTTAATCGCACTTATGCTGCTTGATATGCTGCTTGGCCGGGCGGCGTACAAAAAACAGGCGTATGAGCCCGTTTTTGACCCGAAAAAGAGTGATATCAGACTCATTCACTGCGGCGGCGAGCTTGTGCAGCAAATGACGGCCGATATCCGCCAAGCCGTCTCTTCTATTCATATGATGTTTTTTATTATGAAGAACGACCAAGTCTGCCTTGATATGTTTCATTTATTGAAAGAAAAGGCGCAGGCCGGCGTCTCCGTATATCTGCTGCTTGATTGGGCGGGCAGCCGCCAAGTGAAAAAGCCTTCTATTCAAACGATGAAAAAAGCCGGCGTTCATGTTCATTTTCTGAACAAACCCGGATTTCCGTTTCTTTTTTTCAAGCTGCAAAAACGGAATCACCGGAAAGTAACCGTCATTGACGGCAAAATCGGCTATGTAGGCGGATTCAACATCGCGGAAGAGTATCTCGGCAAAAAAGCGAAGTTCGGAAACTGGGAGGATTATCATCTGCGGATGACCGGCGAAGGCACGGCGGATCTCCAGACTCTTTTTTTAAGCGACCTGAAACGAAACACCGGAAAAACACCCGAGTCACCCGAGGTTTATCCGCCGTTGCCGGAAGGGAATATCTCTCATAGAACATATGCGTCGGACGGTTTTTCGCTTGAATCGCATTATGAAAACTGCATCCTTAAGGCGGAGAAAAAAATCATAATCGGCACGCCTTATTATGTACCGAGCAAAAGGCTTCAGGCAGCGCTTATTGCAGCCTGCCGAAAAGGCGTCAAAGTCACCTTGATCGTGCCGATGAAGTCAGACCATCCGCTCGTTCGGGAAACAGCGTTTACCTATTATCCCGAGCTTTTGAAAGCAGGCTGTCTCATCTACCGGTATTATCAAGGCTTTTATCACGTCAAAGCCTTCATTATAGACGACCGCATCAGCATTATCGGTACGCCGAACTTTGATAAACGGAGCCTGTTCTTGAATGAAGAAGTGAATGTCATCATTAACGATGAGGCCTTTACGGAAGAAGTGCTCTCAACCATAAAGCAGGACATCGAAAAATCCGAGCTTCTCACATTAGAAAAAGTGAAACAGCGCTCCTTCAGACAGCTTCCTGCAGAATGGCTGGGAAAAGCCATATCTTATTTTTTATAAAGGAGAAACCATATGCTGTTCAGATTCGGTTTCGTTTCAAACGCCATGTGCCTTTGGGACGCATCCCCCGCCAAAACCTTAACATATGCGCGCTATACAAAACTTTCACCCGGCGAGCGGAAAGAGGCCCTGCTTTCTGTGACGAAAGCAAATCTTACCAACACGCTGCGCACCCTCCACTATGCGGTCGGACACGGCATCCCTTTGTACAGGTTCTCAAGCTCGATTGTGCCGCTCGCCACGCACCCGGATGTACTGTGGGATTTTGTCACGCCGTTTCGCCAGGAGTTCCGTGAGATCGGCGGGCTGGTCAGAAAATATGATCTCAGAACGAGCTTTCACCCGAACCAATTCACCCTTTTCACAAGCCCGAAACGGGACATTACCGCTAATGCGGTCAAGGATATGGCCTATCATTATGACATGCTGGACGCCATGGGCATCGCGGACCGCTCCGTCATTAACATTCATATCGGAGGCGCTTATGGCGACAAACAAAGCGCGCTTGACCGTTTCAGCATGAATCTGAAAGAACTCCCCGATATCATCAAACAGCGGATGACTTTGGAAAACGATGATAAAACGTATACATCTGAAGAAACACTCAGTGTATGTGAACAAGAGGGCATTCCGTTTGTGTTTGATTATCATCATTTTTACGCCAATCCGGCCGATGACGCTGATTTAGATGACATTCTCCCGCGGATGATGAAAACATGGCAGCGGATCGGCTTAAAGCCGAAGGTCCACCTCTCCTCGCCAAAATCAGAAGCAGCCGTGCGCAGTCATGCGGACTATGTGGATGCGAATTTTATTCTGCCGGTGCTGGAGCGGTTCAGACAATGGGAGACGGATATCGACTTTATGATTGAAGCGAAAGAGAAAGACCGGGCGCTGCTTCGGCTCGTCGAAGAATTAAGCGCTATCCGCGGAGTCAAACGCCTGGCGGGAGGCGTGCTGAGGTGGAAAGCATAACCAGGTTTATCACCGGTTTATATGGGGAATTTCCGAAATAACAGACCATCAGACGGAGGAGAAAACACATGAAAAACATTACATCTTTGAAAATAGCCGCTAAGAAGTTCACTTTACGAAACATGCTTCAGCTTTATCAGCTTTGCCACACGGGAGGCCACGAGCTGTATATCTACTCTAAAAAAACGATGTGCAAAATCAAAGACATCATCGAACTGGAAACGTTCAGAATGGCGCATAAAGAACAAGAATACTTAATTGTAGTGGAAGGAAAGAAAGCGGTGCAGCTCATTGACCGTTTCAAACATATCATCGAACCTGCGCAAAAAGAAGCCCATTAAATACGGACTACATAAAAAAGGATAGACAGGAGGCGCCTCGGCCCCCGTTCGTCTATCCTTTTTCTATATTAATGAATCAGTTCGCCGAATTGCGCCTGATGGAGTCTTTGGTACATGCCGCCGGATGCCAGCAGTTCCTTGTGGTGTCCTTGTTCGGCGATGCCTTCTTTCGTGACGACGACGATCCGGTCCGCATCCTTAACCGTAGCCAGCCGATGGGCGATCACAAGTGTCGTGCGGCCTTCAGAAAGTTCCTGCAGAGACTTTTGAATGGCGGCTTCTGTCTCTGTATCGAGAGCCGATGTAGCCTCATCCAAAATTAAGATCGGCGGGTTTTTCAAAAACATTCTGGCGATGGAAAGCCGCTGCTTCTGTCCGCCTGACAGCTTCACTCCGCGTTCGCCGATCACCGTGTCTAAACCGGCAGGATACCCGTTTACCAAATCCTCTAAATGCGCCTGGCGGACGGCCTGCCAGATTTCTTCCTCGGACGCGTCCAGCCGTCCGTAAGCAATGTTTTCCCGCAATGTGCCGGAAAACAGAAAGACATCCTGCTGGACGACGCCGATTTGCCCGCGCAGAGATGACAGCGTCATGTCTTTAATATCAATTCCGTCGATGGAAATCGCGCCTTCAGACGGTTCATAAAAACGCGGCAGCAGACTTGTCAGCGTTGATTTCCCCGCTCCCGAAGGCCCGACAAATGCGACCGTCTCCCCCGCTTGAATGGACAAATTAATGCCGGACAGCACCGGATTGTTTTCTTCATAGCCGAATGACACATGATCATAGCGGATATTCCCTTTTAAACCCGACACATGTTTCGCATTCGGGGCATCCTTGATGTCAGGCTCCGTTTCCAGGATTTCCATAAAGCTTTTAAAACCGGCAATGCCCCGCGGGTACATCTCTATAATCGCGTTGATTTTATCAATCGGACGGAAGAGAACGTTCGTCAGCAGCACGAAAGCGACGAATTCCCCGTAGGATAATGATCCGCGGATGACAAACCATGTGCCGCACAACAGGACGAACAGCGTGACGAATCTTGTCAGCATGTAACTGATCGAGCCGTTTTTCGCCATGATTTTATATGACGTCAGCTTTGTTTTGCGGAAACGCTGATTGTTCACGTCAAACCGCTGCTGTTCAAACGCTTCATTACTGAAAGCCTGGACAAGGCGGATGCCGCCGATATTGTTTTCGACCCTCGCGCTGAAATCCCCGACGTCTTTGTTCAGTTTTGTAAATGCAGAGGTCATTTTTTTATTGAAATACAGAGCGAGCCAAATGACGACCGGCATGATGATAAACGTCAACAGCGCGAGCTGCCAGTTAATGAACAGCATGACGCCGAACGCGCCCAAAATCGTCATGATGGCGATAAACAGATCTTCGGGCCCGTGGTGGGCGGTTTCTCCGATATACATCAAATCATTGGTGAGCTTGGACATTAAACTGCCCGTTTTATTGTTATCGTAAAATTTGAAGGAAAGCTTTTGCAGATGGTCAAAAAGCTTTTTCCGCATATCGGTTTCAATGTTAATGCCGAGCATATGGCCCCAATACGTCACAACATACTGAAGTGCCGAGCTGAGGGCGTAGACCCCGAATAAAGCAGCGGAAGTCAAAATAATCAGACTCCAATCCCGCCCCGGGAGCAATGTATCGATAAAGTAATTGACAATCAGAGGAAAACTCAGCTCCATTAATCCGCCGGCAATGGCAGAAAAGAAGTCGAGAAAAAACAGCTTTTTGTACGGTTTATAATAAGAAAAAAATTGTCGCAGCACGATTCCGTCCTCCTTGTGCCTCGTTCTTAATGATAATATTTCTCAATTATACTATACACAAGGCGTTTTTAAAGCGCTTTTTATAAAACGCCTGAAAATAACCGCGCGAAGGATTCCTTCGTTCTTTCCCATAATGTGCGCTTATAGAAACGGACGGGGCTGATTTTCTCAGACTCTCTCATATCCTCCAGATAATGCGCTTCAAGATCTTTGATCGCCTTTTGATCTGTAAAAAAGACATTGACCTCAAAGTTCAGCTGAAAGCTTCTCATGTCCATATTCGCCGTCCCGACAGAAGCGAGGTTTCCGTCAGTGATGAGCACCTTTTGATGCATAAAGCCTTTTTGATAGGAATAGACTTCGATTCCTTCGCGAAGAAGCTCGGGGAAATACGATCTCGTCGCGTACTGGGTTAAAAACCCGTCATTGGTTTCCGGCACCATCACACGCACCTGGACGCCTCTGGCAGCTGCCTCCTTTAACGCTGTTCGGATCGGCTCATTCGGCACAAAATAAGGCGTCGCAATCCATACAGACGATTCGGCTGCCGCAATCATGGCATAATACAGATCGCTCATCCGCTCCTTCATATCAGGGCCTGTCGGAACGACTTGATAGATGCCGCCGCTTTCTGCAGGGACCGGGCGGCTGTATGCTTTCTGATCAATAAGCACCTCATCCGAAACGTATTCCCAATCAAGCATAAAAATGCTGTGGAGCGTCTGAACAATTTCTCCTTCGACTTTCATATGGGTGTCACGCCAAAAACCGACATTTCGGTCTTTGCTGATATATTCCTTGCCGACATTCAGCCCGCCGACAAAACCGGTTTTCCCGTCAACGATGACGATCTTGCGGTGATTTCTGAAATTGAATTTCTGGTTGAAAAAGCCGTATTTCAGCGGCAGAAACGGGACGATATTCACGCCCGCATGTTTCAGTTTTTTAATGTCTTTTCCGGCCAGCTTCAAGCTGCCGGCCGCGTCGAACAAAAACCGCACTTCCACGCCTTCACGGGCTTTTTCCATCATAATCTCCATCATCTTGTGCCCGAGCATGTCTGATTTGAACATGTAATACTCAATATGTATAAATGACGTTGCCGCCCGAAGCGCCTCAAACAGCTCAGGGAATGTTTCATCCCCGTTTTTGAGCACCGTCAGCCTGCTTTTTGTATTGATATTCATATGGGCCGCTTTGATTGAATACTGAAAGAAACGCTTTTGATTTCCTTTCAATCCGGACAAGTCGGGAGTTTGCTCCATATCAAATATCGTCCTCAGCTTTTCCCGGTTATATGTCCGTTTCGACCTGAACAGCTTGCCTTTTTCATAAAGCTGGCCGGAAAAAAGGTAAAATAAGTACCCGGCGATCGGAAAAAAGACAAGAATGTGAATCCATAACAGTGTATGCTGCGAGGTGCGGTTTTCTAGGATTAACGAATAAATGCTGAACAAAATAATGCTTGCATAGCAAAGCAATCCGCCGTAAAACTCAAGCCTGGAAACCGGAAAAAACCATATGACATATGCTCCGATAAGCATCATATATAAAAAGCAAAATTCCAGTCTCCTTTTCAGCATCCCGACTCTCCCCCATCTGATCCGATATCTCTGTATACCCTCTGTTTTCCGGCCTGTAAACATATGAAAAGCCTCTCCGAACGAGCGGAAAGGCTTACGATGAGGCTTCCTGTGATTGCCCCGTCGTGAGGTTATGAAGCAAAACCGGCTTGAGGGAGCTGCTGTTTTTGATTTTATTTTTAAAAATGCCGATGATCAGGCCCGTGACCGCAATCGACACTAAGGAGAAGAACCCTCTCAGCAATCCGACGGAAAAAATGCCGGCCAGCACTACGCCAAAATCGAAGAGGAAATTAACCGCACCCGGATTCCATCCGCAGCGCTTTTGCAGAAATAAAGCGAGGATATTGGCGCCGCCGAGCGATGCCTGATGGTAAAACATGAGCGACAGGCCGAACCCGATCAGCGATCCGCCGCAAATCGCCCCGGCAAGCGGTGAAACAGAGAACGGCGGCAGCCAGTGATCTGCGCCTGTAAACATAGTCAGCACTGTGACTGCAAAAACGGTAGATAGAGTGAATTTGATGCCCATTCTGATGAGGGAAAATACATAAAATGGGATATTAATCAGAAAGAAGATAACGGCAAACGAGGGTTGAAACAAATATGACAGGCTTAGTGACAGTCCGGCCGTGCCGCCGGTTAATATATGAGAATGTCTGAGTGTCAGGACGCCGGCGCTTGTCATGAGACAAGCAGCTAAAATGAAGAAAACCCGCTTCATTCTTCACTCTCCTTTTGTTCATGTTATTTCACATCAAACATAACAGGAATCCCGGCTGCCCAGCCATTACATTGGCAGAAAATATCTTATATTTTTATTTTTTTCACCATAAAAATCCCCCTCTTGCAAGGGGGATTTTTATGAACGTTTCCGATAAACAACATAGCTGCGGGTCAAATACTTGAGCGGCAGGCTGAACACGTGAACCAATCTTGTAAACGGCCAGAGGATAAAAACAACATACCCAATGATGATATGAAACTTAAACCATAGCGGGACACTCTCCATCAAAGAAGCGTCAGGCCGGAACAAAACGATTTCCCTGAACCACGGCCCGACTGTCGCCCTGTAATCAAAGCCTTTCGAATCAATGTTGAGAAACGTGGCCGCAACGCCTGACAGCATCATGAACAGAAGCAGGATAAGCGTAAGGATATCCGATGGCGAGCTGGTTTTGCGGATTCTTTTGTCAAACAGTCTTCTATACGTCAGGATCACTAGTCCGGTACACGCCGCGATCCCCGCCGGCAGTCCCGCGCCAATCGCTATTTTGTGATACATATGCTCTGAAATGCCGATGGAAGCGTACACGGCTTCCGGGATCAAAATTCCCAAGACATGGCCGCCGACAACGCACAGCAGTCCCCAGTGAAAAAGTGTGCTGCCCGCCGCGAGTTTTTTCTTTTCTAACAGCTCGCTAGATTTCGCCGTCCAGCCAAACTGGTCATGCTGATAGCGGTAAATATGCCCGCCGATAAAGATCGTCAATACAATGTACGGCATAATCCCCCACAGGACCCGCTCGCTCATGCCTGAACAGCCCCTTCTTCAATGCATTCACGCACGCCGAGAATGTCCAGCGCGGCCAGCAGGGCATGCAGGAGCCCGGCGTATATGCTGTCATTTTTTTCGAGGCGGGATGCCAGCTCCCTCACATTGGACAGATATTTCTCAAACACGCTTCTCGCCGCTTCAGTCTCCGCAGCCGCCGCAAATTCCAGCATCAGCGGCAGGTAATCAGGCAGTTCTTTCTCTGTCGGCAGGAAACCGGATTGCTGGTAGGTGTTTTTTAAATGCAGCAGTTCAATCCCGCGTTCCCTTTGTTCGCCTGAGTTAAAGTAGGTGACGTACATATTCGTTTTTTTCCCGAAATCGAACGTATAGACATAGTGTTCAATCAGCGCTTCCGGAGAAAATCCGGCTGCCGCCTCCAAAAAGTGCAGCAGCTTCTCTCTGATTTTCCGGCTGCTGATTTCAACAATAAGAGACTTCCAATCAGGAAGCTCGGCTCTCCATTCTTCATCAGGATAAGAAAGAAGACAGGAAAGAGCAGAAAACGTAATTTGCCGGTCCATGGTGTTCATCTTGTTCCACCTCATTTATCAAAAGTTAGAAACAAGAGCCGGGGCCGCCTGAAAATGATAAGCCGCAGCTCCCTTGTTCAGCGTATAAATCAGACACTTCTTCCCGATGGCTGCTTGGAATCACAAAGCGGTCATCATATTTGGCGATCGCCAGCAGCTGGTACATGTCTTTAATTTGCTGTTCTGTTAAACCGACACCGGAGATCAATGCCGGGTCGATGATTTTATTCGTCTGGACTGCTCTCATATACTGGCGCATGACAGACATTTTCTTTAACGTTGACCGAATATGATCCGTATCACCAGCTGTTAATAGCTGCGCCAAATAGTCAATCGGAATTCTCATTTGGTCGATAGCCGGGAAAATATCTTCCGCTGTTTGCTGGCTGCCTTTTCCTTCAAAGAGATTCATAATCGGGCTCAGCGGCGGAATGTACCAAACCATCGGCAGTGTGCGGTACTCAGGGTGAAGCGGCAGCGCAATCTTCCAGTCGATGATCATTTTGTAGATCGGTGATTGCTGTGCGGCCTCTATCCATTCAGCCTGGATGCCTTGTTCTTTTGCCAGTTTGGCAACCTCAAGATCATTCGGATCAAGAAAAATGTCTAATTGGGAATGATAGAGATCCTTTTCATTTTCAACAGATGCCGCTTCCTCCACTTTGTCCGCATCATACAGCATGACACCGAGATAGCGGATTCTGCCGACACATGTCTCGGAGCAGATGGTCGGCAGCCCCGCCTCTAAGCGCGGGAAGCAGAGTGTGCATTTTTCCGCTTTGTTCGTCTGCCAGTTAAAATAGACTTTTTTATAAGGGCAGGATGACACGCAATATCTCCATGAACGGCACGCGTTTTGATCAACGAGCACAATGCCGTCTTCTTCGCGTTTGTACATGGCGCCGGACGGACAGGATGACACGCATGCCGGATTGATGCAGTGTTCGCAAATACGCGGCAGGTACATCATAAAGACCTCATCGAACTCCGTTTTGATCGTTTCCTCCATCTTTTGCACGTTTGGATCTTCAAGCCCTGTAATGTGGCCGCCCGCGAGATCATCCTCCCAGTTCGGGCCCCATTCGATATTCATGAAATCCCCCGTCAGTGACGATTTCGGCCGTGCCACTGGCTGGTGTTTTTTCTGCGGACTGTTTGTTAATGTTTCATAATCATAGTTCCAAGGTTCATAGTAATCATCAATTGACGGCTGATTCGGATTATAGAAAAGGCCTGCAAGCCTGTTTGTTTTCGGGCCGGATTTTAGTTCAAGCTTCCCTTTTTTCAATGTCCAGCCGCCTTTATATTTGTCCTGGTCCTCCCATTGCTTCGGGTAGCCGATGCCCGGCTTTGTTTCTACATTGTTGAAATACATATATTCCGCACCGGAACGGTTTGTCCACGTGTTTTTGCAGGTGACGCTGCACGTGTGGCAGCCGATGCATTTATCCAAGTTCATGACCATCCCGATTTGCGCTTTAATCTTCAAGCCAATCGACCTCCTTCAGCTTGCGGATGACGACATTCAGGTCGCGCTGGTTCCCCGTCGGGCCGTAATAGTTAAAGCCGTAGCTGAGCTGGGCGTAGCCCCCGATCATCTGTGTCGGCTTGACGTGAATCCTTGTCGGGCTGTTATGGGTGCCGCCGCGGTTATTTGTCAGTTTTGTGCCGGGCACGTTGATGTGACGGTCTTGGGCATGGTGCATAAACGCCATTCCTTTAGGAATCCGGTGAGACAAAACCGCCCTCGCCACGACAACGCCGTTTCGGTTAAAGCATTCAATCCAATCGTTGTCTTTGATATCCGTATCCGCGGCGTCATCTTTATTCATCCACACGGTCGGCCCGCCGCGGAACAGCGTCAGCATCGGCAGGGAATCAAAATACATGCTGTGGACGGACCATTTATTATGCGGCGTCAAATAATTAAGGACGATTTCTTTGCCCTCTTGGTCAGGCCGTTTGCTTAGAAACGGGCGATGCTGGAGGATCGGTTTAAATGTCGCCATCGTTTCACCGAATTCCATCATCAGTTCATGATCGACATAATAAGATTGTCTGCCGGTCAGTGTCCGCCACGGAATTAATTTTTCTACATTCGTCGTAAACGGCGAGTACCTGCGTCCCCCTTTTTCTGAGCCGGTAAAGGCCGGAGAGGTGATGACCGTTTTCGGCTGGGCTGTAATTTGTTCGAACGTAAAGCATTCTTCCTCCCGTTCTTCCGCCAGATCTTTCAGCTCCAGATTGGTGATGTTTTCAAGTGATTCCCATGCTTTCACGGCGACTTTTCCATTTGAAGTAGACGACAGGGTTAAAATCGCTTCCGCCGCCTGCTTCGCTTCACTTATATTCGGACACCCCTTTGCGACTCTGTCCGAGGTGATTTCTCCAAGTCTCTTTTTGAGTGATTCATATTCATCGGCTATCGACCAGCTCATGCCTTTCGTTCCGCTCGGTTTTAAACCGGTGTAAGGCCCGAGCGCGGTCATTTTATGAAAGATGTGCTTGTAATCCCGTTCAACAACATGGATGTTCGGCATTGTTTTTCCCGGAATGGCTTCACATTCACCCTGACTCCAGTCATTGATTTTGCCGAACGGCTGGGCCAATTCCTGCATCGTGTCGTGGAGGAGCGGCGTCGCAACCACTTCTTTCACCGGCTCCATCTCGACTTCTTCCGCCAGATCGGAAACGGCTTTTGACAGTGCCTTGAAAATATCCCAGTCTGACTTCGATTCCCAAGGAGCCGAGATCGCCGGAGCAAAAGGATGGATGAACGGATGCATATCCGTGCTGCTGAGATCGTGTTTTTCATACCATGTCGCCGCCGGCAGCACGATATCGGAATACAACGCCGTACCCGCCATTCGAAAATCAAGATTGATTAATAAGTCGAGCTTACCTTCCGGCGCCTGCTCCCGCCATTTAATTTCTTCAGGGCGGATGCTGTCGCTGTCGTCATTCATCAAACCGTTCGTCGTTCCCAGCAGATGCTTGAGAAAATATTCATGCCCTTTTCCTGAGCTTGAGATCAGATTGGCCCGCCATACGAAGAGATTCCTTGGGAAATTGGCTTCATTGTCTGGATCTTCAATCGCAAATTTCAGTTTTTTGTTTTGAAGCTGCGAGGCGACGTACGCACCAACGTCTTCAGGTGTCTCCGCCCCCGCTTTTTCAGCCTCTTTGTATAGGTCAATGCCGTTTTTATCGAAAGTCGGGTAGGACGGCAGCCACCCTAATCGCGCCGCCAGCACATTGTAATCGGCGTGATGCTTGTAGCGGGATGACGCAGCGATCGGTGAGGCCAAGTCACTGATCGGCTGGTCTTCGTAACGCCACTGGTCTGTCGCAAAGTAGAAAAATGAGGTGCCGTTTTGCAGCTTAGGCACGCCTTCCCAGTCCTTTGCATTTGCGATCGTTTGCCACCCTTCAGCAGGACGGAGTTTTTCCTGACCGACATAATGAGCCCAGCCTCCGCCGTTTACGCCTTGGGCGCCTACGAGTAAAACAAGATTTAACACCGCGCGGTAGATTGTGTCGGAATTGAACCAGTGGTTAATCCCCGCTCCTACGATAATCATGGACCGGCCGTCTGTATCAATCGCATTTTGAGCAAACTCCCTCGCAATCTGAATGACGGCTTCTCTTTTAATTCCCGTGATCTGTTCCTGCCAGGCAGGTGTAAACGGACGAGGATCATCATAAGATGCGGCTGATTGTCCGCCGATGCCCCGGTTCACCCCGTAGTTGGCCAATATCAAGTCAAACACGGTCGTGACACACACCTCTTCGCCGTTCAGGTCCAATTTTTTAATAGGAAGATCCCGCTTGAGCACTTTGTTTCCGTCATTTGAAAAATATGGAATGCGCACCGTACTGATTTCGTCCTCCATTCCAAGCACAGAGAGTCGGGGTTCAATCGGTTCCCCAGTGTCTTCATCGATCATATGCAGGTTCCATTTCTGCTGCTCGTCCCAGCGGGAGCCCATTGTTCCTTGCGGTATGGCAAATTCGTTTGTCTGTTCATTCCAGACTGCAGGCTTCCATTGATCATGCTTTGTCTGCCGCCCAATGTCCTTCGCATGCAGAAACCGGCCCGCTGTATATACACCGTTTTCTTTTGACAGAGTGACGAGGAATGGAAAATCCGCGTATTGCTTCGCATACTTGATAAACCGCTCCGTCTCTTGATTCACGTAAAATTCCTGCAAAATGACATGCCCCATTGCCATCGCAAGCGCCCCGTCAGTCCCTTGGCGGATACTGAGCCAGTCATCGGCGAACTTTGAGGATTCCGCAAAATCCGGACTGATCGAAATGACCTTAGCGCCTTTATAGCGGGCTTCCGCCAAAAAGTGCGCGTCAGGCGTTCTCGTTAACGGAACGTTTGAACCCCATGTGATGATATAGCCGGAATTGTACCAATCGCTGCTTTCCGGAACGTCCGTCTGGTCGCCCCAAATTTGCGGGGACGCCGGCGGAAGATCCGCATACCAGTCATAGAAACTGAGCATAGGGCCGCCGATTAAAGACATGAATCGCGAACCTGATGCGTGGCTGATCATGGACATGGCCGGAATCGGTGAAAAGCCGACATTCCGGTCAGGTCCGTATTTCATGACTGTATACAGCAGAGAGGCTGAAATCAGCTTCAGCACCTCAGACCATTCAGCGCGCACAAATCCGCCTTTCCCTCTTGCCTGTTTATAAGACTTCGCTTTTTCAGGATTTTCAACGATTGATTTCCAGGCATCAAGCGGATTTTGATGCGCCTGCAGTGCTTCCCGCCACAAATTGACCAGCACACCGCGCACGTACGGATATTTCACACGGAGCGGGCTGTAGATGTACCACGAAAAACTGGCGCCCCGCGGACAGCCTCTCGGTTCGAAATCAGGCATATCCGGGCCTGTTGATGGATAATTCAAGTTTTGTCCTTCCCACGTGACAATTCCGTTTTTCACGTAAATATTCCAGCTGCAAGAACCCGTGCAGTTGACGCCGTGGGTGGAGCGAACGACTTTGTCGTACTGCCATCTGTTTCTGTATACATTCTCCCAATCACGATCTTCGCTAGTGGTTTGGCTATGTTTATTTGAATGATGTTCGATAGGAGAAAAATAGTTTAATCTCCTGAACAGCGGACTCATTTTCTTTTTCCTCATGATCGTTCACTCCTTCTGAGTCAGGTGATGCTATGTACACTATAAACAGGGAGAGCGCATTTCCTTGTGAACTATGTCACACACTCTGCTTTTTTCACAAAACGTTCAAACAAAGGAGCAGGAAAGACGGCGGCGTTCATGGCAGGACGTTTTCTTTCACAAAAAAACCGGCTCTAATTAAGAACCGGGCTCGGCGTTTTCATCGCGTGATGTATGCAGGTACCTCAAAAACAACTGATAGGAACAAAAGACATTTTGCTGAAGCATCGCCAAAAAATTCATTTGCAGCCGCGGATGGTAAGACATCATCTGCTTAAAAACGGAATATGGAATATGGAGTGCCAGAATGTCTGGTGAGGCATTGACTGAGATAAAAGGCGATAAAGAATGCCCGCCTTTTTCATCAATCGGAAACACATCGCCTTTATCCCACAGCGCAACGGTTTGTGACCCTTCAGGGAGCCTGCTGTCCGTAAAACGGATACTGCCTTTTAATACAATATAAACGGATTGTGAATGAAGAAAGGATGGAGACTGATCAGATGATCCGCTGATAAACGTCCCGTTTTTCAGCAAAGTTTCGACAATGGACAGGGGCACTTCGTTAAACATAGGAAGTTGTTTCAGAAATAATAAATAGTGACACTGATTCATAGGAAAGCCTCCTGTGCTGATGATAGCTTTAGTGTAGCCCGATTGAGCCTGTGCGGCAGTGATGTATTTCACAGCTTGTATGATGAATATCACTTATCAGGAGGATGCTTGCATTTATAATGACATACAAAAGGAGGATTTCGATGAAGGTGATGATTCCGAATCAGCACGGCGCATGGGCGATGCTGCTGATTCCGTTTTTACTCGGCATGGTCAAAGGAGGCCCGGTTTTCTGGCATATTCCGCTCTTTCTGGGCTGGTTTTTCCTTTATTTAACGGTTTATCCCGTTTCGCTTGCCTTGAAAAAGAAACGGCTCAAACCCTATCAAAAGTGGATATATATTTACGGTTTTCCGGCATGCTGCTTTTTGATCATTTCTATCTATCATAAACCGCAGCTCGTCTGGGTGGGGCTTTCTTTATTGCCGCTGTTTCTTATCCATATGCATTATGCCCGCCGAAAAAACGAACGGGCACTCGTGAATGATATGGCGGGAGTTTTGTTCTTTTGTTCAGGCGGGCTTGCGAGCTGCTGGCTGGGGACGGGAACCCTTGACGGCTGGGCTTGGTTTATTCTCTCTCAATCTGCTTTATTTTTTATCGGAAGTTCCTTTTATGTGAAGTCGGTCATCCGGGAGAGAAAAAACAGAACATTTGCGTACTGGTCATGGGGATATCATTTGCTGCTCCCCTTTTTATCGTGTCTTCTCGGAGCAGGCTGGGCATTTCTCGCTTTTATCCCCAGCAGTTTGAGGGCGTGGTTTTTTCACGGGAGAAATTGGCCCGCGAAAACGATCGGCATGCTGGAAATCGCAAATGCCGGCTTCTTTTTCGCCGTCATGTGTATATGTATCACAAATTGAAAAAACAAGGACACCGGCTGTCCTTGTTTTTTCAGTCAATATTGCAGATCTCAAGCGGACAGTTTTCACACTCGATCTCACACCGTAAATAGTCCCGCTTGTGCAAAATAATTTTTCCGGTTTCGTCTATCGAAATAACCCCTTGTTTGCGCAGATCTCCCAGCATGCGGTTGACACTTTCCCGTGCCGCCGCACAAAACTTTGCCAAATCCTGATTTGTCAGCACAATGTTAATCAGAATCCCGTCGCTTCGTTCCACCCCGTAGCTGTTTGACAGACGGATAAGGGTGGAATAGAGCGCCCCTTTTTTGCCGTGAAGAAGCAGATCCCTGATCTTAGACTGGATTTTTCGCAGATGGGTGCTCATCCATTTCATAAATTCAAACGTCAAATTACCGTTTTGAATCAATTCCTTTTCCAGCTTGTTTTTATTAATGACGAGCACCTCGCCGTCCTCTAACACTTTTGCACTGAGCATATACCTCGGCTCTTCTGTGAACAGTGTCAGTTCCCCGACGATATCGTGTTTCTGGCAGATTCTAAGTGTCAGGTCTTTTCCGTCAGACGTCAGCTTGCCGATTTCAATGAGCCCCGATTGAATCAGATAAAGCTCTTCTGCATCCATTCCTTCTTGAAACAAATAGGTGTGTTTTTTCATTTTCTTTTTCGTGCTGATTGATTCCAGCAATTCATGCAGTTCACGGGAAAGAAGTTCTTTATCAGATTTTCGGACAGAGAGAATATTCATGAGCTCACCTCGAAGAAAGTCACGTTGCGTATGTATATTGTAACGTGACTTGATTTGCACTCACCCAGAAAAAACTAACAATCTTGTGAATGGATCATTATGAATTGAGGCTCTGACTGTTTCTCTCCGTATGTGTTTTCATTCTTTCCTGCCAATACAGCCAGATCACAAGAACAAAGCTGGCTAACGCAACCTCTGAAAGCGCCATGAACCCGATCGCGTATTGGCCCGTTGCCTGAAATACACTTGCCAGAATCAGCGGAGGGAAAAAACCGCCCAGCCCGCCCATTGCAGACACAATACCGTTGGCAATCCCCGCCTGCTTCGAAAAATAGAAAGGCACCAGTTTAAATACCGTCCCGTTTCCAATCCCTGAGCAGACTGCCACCGTCAGTGATCCGAACGCATAGAGGCCGATCGCCGGCGAGAAAGACAGCATAACGCCTGACAGCGTAAGCCCTGCGAAAACGAACATCAAAATGCGGAGCGGGTTCATTTTATCGGCAAGAAATCCTCCCGCTGGCCTGAGCAGCGTAGAGACCGCAATAAAGCCGGCCGTCCGCAGCCCTGCATCCGCGGGGCTCAGCCTGAAATGCTCAACCAAAAAGTTCGGCAGATAGATGGTAAAGGCGACAAAAGCGCCAAACGTAATAAAATAAAACATGCTCAAAAACCACAGCACATGATTTCGGTAAACAGCTTTGATTTGGGTTTTTACGGAAACTTTGGCCTTCTTCTCATGCCGGTCGCCGAACAAAACGTGCAGTAATGCGAAAACAGCCAGCAAAACGAGATACATCTGCACGGCTGCTCTCCATCCCGCGGCCTGAGCGATAACCGGCGCCGCAAAAGTGGTAATGGCGGTTCCGATGTTTCCGGCACCGTAAATCCCATTGACGGCACCGTGCTTTTCTTTCGGATAATATTTCGGAAGCGACGTCACTCCGATGGAGAATACCGCCCCTCCGATCCCTAAGAAAAAGCCGCCCGCGATTAAATCAAACAGAGAATCCGCCATACTGATCCAAAACACGGGAAACAAAAGCAGGATGAAGCTGATCATGAACATCAGCCTCGCGCCGTACCTGTTCGTTAAATACCCTAAAGGAATGCGGAGAAGCGATCCTAGAATAACGGGAATCGCCGTCACCAATGAAATCTCGCCTTTGGTTAAATGAATATCTGATGTCATTTGGGAAATGAGCGATGAAATCAGCACCCACACCATAAACCCCGCCACTAAGCTTAATGACTGCAACGATAATTGAATATGTTGACGATTGATCATTCGGCTTGCCCCTTTCACTGATTCAATATCAGTCTTATCATACAAAAACTCGGTGTGCGAGATTGTGAAGTACATCACACGTTTTATATACAAAAAAAAGACAAAGCCCGAAGACTTTGTCCTATCATAATGATTACATTTTTTCCGGAGCCGATACGCCGATCAGCTGAAGCGCGTTGTTCAGCGTAATTTGCGTCGCCTTCATTAAAGAAAGGCGCGCGCGGCTCTTCTCTTCATTTTCCGGATCGATGACTTTCTCCGCGTTGTAGAAACTGTGCAGAGCAGAAGCCAGATCATAAATATAATTTGTGACACGGTGCGGGATTCGTTTTTCCGCCGCTTCTGCCACTGCCTCAGGGAAGCCGCCGATCGTTTTCAGCAGGTCATATTCTTTTTCTGATTGAATATGGCTGAAATCAAGATCCGCCGCCGGTTTAAGTCCCTGCTCCTCCCCTTGGCGAAGCATGCTGCAAATACGGGCATGTGCATATTGCGCGTAATACACAGGATTTTCGTTAGATGTCGATACGGCAAGGTCCAAGTCAAAATCCATATGCGTATCAGCGCTGCGCATCGCGAAGAAATAACGGACTGCGTCAAGGCCGACCTCTTCAATCAGATCACGCATCGTGACGGCTTTCCCCGTACGTTTGCTCATCTTCATTTTTTCGCCGTCTTTATATAAATGAACGAGCTGAATGATTTCAACTTCCAATGTGCCTTTTTCGTAACCGAGCGCTTCAATTGCCGCTTTCATACGCGGAATATAGCCGTGGTGATCCGCGCCCCATACATTGATGAGCTTGTCGAATCCGCGGTCAAGTTTGTCTTTATGGTATGCGATATCCGGCAGCAGATAAGTGTATGAGCCGTCTTTTTTGATCAGCACGCGGTCTTTGTCGTCGCCGAACGTTGTGGAACGGAACCATGTCGCACCGTCCTCTTCGTATACATGGCCCTTTTCGCGAAGCGCCTCGAGCGCCTGATCAATTTTTCCGTTTTCGTACAGTGACGTTTCAGAATACCATACGTCAAAAGGCACGCGGAAATTCTCCAGGTCGGAGCGGAGTTTATCAAGCTCGTACTTTAAGCCGTATTCCCGGAAAAATGCCCGGCGTTCGCTCTCCTCTTCATGTACGAAGCGGTCGCCGAAATCTTCGGCAAGCTTTTTCCCGATAGCGATAATATCTTCCCCGCGGTAGCCGTCTTCCGGCATCGGTTTTTCGAGACCGAGCGCTTCAAAATAACGGACTTCAACGGAAAGCGCCAGATTGTTAATCTGGTTGCCCGCATCATTAATATAGTATTCGCGGCTCACATCATAGCCCGCTTTAGAAAGCACGCTGCACAGCGCGTCACCTACCGCCGCGCCGCGCGCATGGCCTAAGTGAAGATCTCCCGTCGGGTTGGCGGACACGAATTCAACCTGAATCTTTTCGCCCTGTCCGACGTTTGTCTCACCGTAATGTTCACCCGCTTCAAGCACGGACGGGATCAGTTTTGTTAAGTAGCTGTTGTTCATGTAAAAGTTGATAAAGCCCGGTCCCGCAATATCCATTTTTTCAATGGAAGCCTTTCCTTTATCAAATGACGCCACGATCTCCTCGGCGATTTGGCGCGGCGCTTTTTTTGCGATTCTCGCCAGCTGCATCGCCATGTTTGTGGAATAATCACCGTGTGTTTTGTCTTTCGGTGTTTCTAACAGTACGCTTGGAATCTGGCTTTCTTCCGCCAGGCCCGCTTTCAGAACGGCCGCTTTGATTTCTTCCTTCAGCACGTCCTTCATTTGTTCCGCAATGTTCATGCGTGAGTTCCTCCCTCATACGTGATCGTCATATTATGTAAATGCTGCTGCTCGTCTCCGACATGCATGTCATATGCGATGCTGATTCGGCCTTTTTCTTCACCGAGATCAGATTGAATCGATTTTGTGCTTGTTTCCAGCTCAAGCTCACCAAATGACATTTTATATTTCGCAATTGTGGAAGCTCCCGGTATGAAACGCTGATTCATTTTAACAGCGCCTGACCTCATGATCAGGACTTCGCCTTCGCTCACCTTCACAATCGTTTTTACTTTGCCTAGGTCGTGTTCTTCATAATAAGATAGATACACTTTTTGTTGTTTTACATAGTAAAATCCGGTAGTACGGAATTCGATGACTTCCTCATTTCCGTCATCCTCGATCACAGACTTCACATGGAGTGTTATCGGTGTCTCTTGCTTCATTTTGACACGTCCTTTTCATCATTCCACTTTGACTTGAATAGTATAATCATTCAGCTTGTAAACTTCAACTGCTTCTATCTTACCATCATTGCTCATTAGATTTGAAGATAAACCTCATAAAAAGCGGTTCCTTATTAAGAAGAGAAAATCATATCACTATGTCACCCAATCCGTGAAAAACATGACAGCAGCTTTTCAGAAACTCACACAGTCTCATCAAAGCTGCTGCGACTTCCGGCAACATAGATTGTGCAGCAGCTATGCCAACGATGTCAAAGCGCTGCGTGTTCGAAATCGTCAAAGCCGTCCCTTTCCGCTTTCACACGCCCCTTGCCGTATCAATAGGACTCGCGGTGTTACTGATTCGGCTCATTTATTTATAAACGATTGTCTTATCGCAGCTCTGCTTCTCTCAACCTGAGAAATAAGCTACATTGCAATCGCAGACGGACCCGCGCCAACCGGGATCACCGTCACAGCTGTATAATCGCTCGTGCGGTACACGGTCACGGTATTGTCGTCGGGCTGTGCTGCATAAATGTACTGATTATCAGGTGTTACGGCGAGATCAGAGACGCCGGGGAGAGAGGCAGTTGTTATAAAAGTATGCTGCGCTGTATCTACCACAGTGAGATTCTCCGGGGATGCATCAAAATAGGGCTCAAGGAAAAACGCACGAGTCCCGTCAGCAGAAAAAATAATTGTAATTAAACCGTCAAACAGTCTGTTAATTCGTGAAGATTCGCTAAATGTTGTCAAATCTATCACAGAAACGGCATTCGGCCCTAGCTCACCATTTTCCAGATAAGCAAAATCCCCTATTATCGGGGTTACAATTAAATTTGGTGTTTCAAAGTTACTTAAACTTTCGATCAGCTGTCCGGTGTTTAGGTCATATTTATTAACGACCCAAAATACAGAGTTGGTCGTATAGAAAAACTGTCCGTTAGGGTCTAGGGCAAAATCGTCAGCAGCGGGTGACACCGTGAACGTATTGGTAATGGTTTGCGAGGAAATATTAATTTCATAAACGGAGCTGCCCCCTGCGAGAATATAAGCAAATTCTCCCCCAGTTTCAAACTGGATTTTTCTTGGGGCCCCTGCAAGAGGGATGGTTTGTGTAACCGTTAATGTTTCGTTGTTAATGATCGATACAAGATTCGCATTCCTATGGAGAACATACGTATACGCTTTATTCAAGGTAACACCCAAATCAGTCGGGATATCAGATAAAGAAATGGTACTTACAAGAGTATTCACGTCAGCATCAATGACAGAAACCGTGCTGTCTCCAGTGTTTGCAGTAAACACGTAAGATCGCTGATCCGGTTCCGGCACAAGCACAATCGTGCCCGTCACCGATAAAGGACTGCCATAGAATGGCGGAACGACAACAAGGTTCTCGATCGTAATGTCACTGACATCCGGGCAATCATCGGGTTCATCAGAATAATAGACGACTTGGTCAATCTCTGCATTGCGGATGACAGAAACAGACCCGTCCCCTTGTCCATATTGATTTCGCACTGGTGAGACACTGACGAGAAGCGTAACAGTTCCCTGCAGGCGCACTGCGAATTGAATACCGATTTCATCAGGCTCAGGCCCCGTCTCAATGAAACAGCGTTCAATGATACAAGAAAGGCTGTCTGCATTCCACGTCACGTTTGCAACAGCTTCAGCCGGATCAACAACAAACCCCTCAGGCAATTCAATCGGCGCTTGAAACATCGCTTCACGGCTTGCTTCTTCCTCGCAAAAACATAAACATTCTTCCTGTGCGGCTCCTGCTTTTTCTTTAAAGGAAAGCTTGTTATTTCTCATATCTTCACTTCCTTTTCAGACATACACTGCTCGCGCAGATACAACAGAATATGGGAAGGTGTATTTGTTTGCTTGTACAAATTGTCGGGGATCATAGCGGATTTTTGAAATGATATCCGCAGACATGCGTTTTTAACGAAAGAAAACATTGCGGTTTTTTTGCGCTATCCTTCCGAATGAAAATGATAAAATATGTCATATACATAACGTGGAAGGGAGGGATTCGGAATAGTGGCGAGTGTTGTATCGTCTTCAGCGGTTGGAGAAAAAATCAACGAATGGTATATGTATATTCGAAGGTTCAGCATCCCGGACGCCGAGTACTTGCGGAGAGAAATCAAAGAAGAGCTTGCAAGCCTGGAAGATGACCAGGATCTTCATCTGTACTATTCTCTCATGGAATTCCGCCACAATCTGATGCTCGAATACCTCGAACCGCTGGAATCGCAGCGGATAGAAGAACAGCCGAGACTATCGGATCTGCTCGCGGATATTGATAAAAAGCAGGCCCGGCTGACCGGACGGCTTGATTATTATTTTAATTTTTTCCGGGGGATGTATGAGCTGGAATGCCGTGAGTATCTTTCAGCCATTCAGTTTTTTAAGAAAGCTGAAAGCAAATTGACGTACGTTACAGATCAGATAGAAAAAGCGGAATTTTACTTTAAGATGTCAGAAGTCTATTACTATATGAAACAAACTTATGTTTCAATGGACTATGCGCGGCAAGCTTATTTAATTTATAAAAATGGGGATAATTATAGCATTAGGTTGACTCAGTGCCATTCTTTGTTTGGCGCTAATTATCTTGATGTAAAGCAATATGATCATGCAATATCCCACTTTCAAAAAGCATATACGATGGCTGAACTGGATCAGCAGCCTCAATTAATGGGGAGAACACTTTTTAACATCGCTTTATGCTACAATAATCAAAACAATAAAGATGAAGCCATTCCTCATTTAAAAGAAGCCATAGCTGTTTTTGAAAAAGCTCAAATGAGTCATTCACTTCCGCAGCCCTACTTCTTACTTACACAGATTTATTTTAAGTTAGAAAATATAGATAACGCGTACGATTATCATAAAAAAGGTATCTCAATATGTAAGGAAATAGATGATATAATTTACGAGGAAAAGTTTAAATTTTTGGAATGTTTGTATATGCCGGATCCAAGAGATACGTTAATAAACGATTGTCTGCATTTTCTTGAAAGTAAATTGATGTATGCTGATATTGAGGAATTAGCCCTTGATGTAGCTAAATATTATTACACAAAAGAAGAATATAAAAAAGCTTCTGTATACTTTTTAAAAGTTGAAGAAGCCAGACAGCAGATCGAAGGAGGAGTGAATTTATATGAAATTGAAGTATAAATTACTTATAGTCTGTTTTGCTGTGAGTACGCTATTAGTATCAGCAGGAATAACGAATAGTTTAACTCCTCATTATTATATATCTGAACGTGCAATGATCTGAATTTATAATGAAAGATTTCACTTTAGGTTTGCGGTGACAATTCCCTTGAGTTTTTTTATTCAAGAGATAGATTCTATTACAAAAACCCGGAACAAAGGCTTCTTCTGCCCTATTATTCCGGGTTTTTTTCTTTCTACTTCACAAACCCAAGCAGCATTTCACGAATCATCTTGCTTGCCGTGTTTGCGGTTTGTTCTGAGTGGTCATAGACCGGCGCGACTTCTACGAGGTCAGCGCCTTTTACGTTGACTTCTGAGCGCGCGATTTCATGAATGGAGGCGAGCAATTCCTTAGACGTGATGCCTCCTGCGTCAACCGTGCCCGTTCCCGGCGCATGAGCGGGGTCAAGAACATCAATATCAATGGTGACGTAAACAGGACGTCCCGCGAGCTGCGGCAGCACTTTTTTCAGCGGCTCAAGCACTTCAAACTTAGAAATGTGCATGCCGTTTTCTTTCGCCCATTCAAATTCTTCCTTCATTCCGGAACGGATGCCAAATGAAAATACGTTCTGCGGCCCGATGAGCTCGGCCGCTTTGCGGATCGGAGTAGAGTGGGAAAGCGGTTCGCCTTCATAATCCGTGCGCAGGTCAGTGTGCGCGTCAAAATGAATGATGGCAAGGTCCGGAAACTTCTTATACATGGCTTTTATGACAGGCCATGACACAAGGTGCTCCCCTCCCATGCCGAGCGGGAACTTTCCTTTTTCTAAAATGCTGTCCACGTATTCCTCAATCATATCAAGACTTCTTTGCGGATTCCCGAACGGAAGCGGAATGTCGCCGGCGTCAAAGAAATTCAAATCAGCCAAGTCACGGTCGAGGTACGGGCTGTATTCTTCAAGACCGATAGACACCTCGCGAATTCTGTTTGGGCCAAAGCGTGAGCCCGGGCGATAACTGACCGTCCAATCCATCGGCATGCCGTAAAGGATGGCGTCCGCCTCTTTCCAGTCGGGACGGCTTGCGATAAATACTTTTCCTGAATAAGCTTCATCAAATCTCATGATAAAACCCTCGCTTTCCTGTAAAAAAGCGCAAGATTCGCTCCTGCGCCATACATTTTTATTTGATTAAGTCGCTCACAAATTTCGGAAGAACAAATGCCGCTTTGTGAAGCTCTTTCGTGTAATACTTCGTGTCGATGTCGAAGAAACGGCTGTCCTCCACCTCAAGCGGATCGTACTTTTTAGAACCGATTGTAAATGTCCACAAACCGCTTGGGTACGTCGGGATATTGGCCGTATACAGGCGGGTGATCGGGAAGATTTCTTTCACGTCACGCTGTACGTTTGTAATCAGCTCCGGTGTAAACCACGGGTTGTCCGTCTGCGCGACGAAGATGCCGTCTTCTTTTAACGCCTTGGAAATTCCGGCATAGAAGCCTTTTGAGAACAAATTGACGGCCGGTCCGACCGGCTCTGTTGAATCAACCATGATGACGTCATACTCATTTTCTGATTTTGCAATGTGCATGAAGCCGTCATCGACTCTTACGTCGACGCGCGGGTCATCAAGTTTGCCCGCAATGGACGGAAGAAATTTTTTAGAGTATTCAATGACCTTGCCGTCAATGTCGACAAGCGTCGCTTTTTTTACGCCAGGGTGCTTTAAAATCTCTCTGATGACACCGCCGTCTCCGCCGCCCACAACGAGGACGTTTTCCGGATTCGGGTGCGTAAATAACGGTACGTGCGCAACCATTTCATGATAAACGAATTCGTCTTTTTCAGAAGTCATGACCATTCCGTCTAAGAACAGCATGTTTCCGAATTCTTCTGTCTCTACCATTTCCAGATGCTGAAATTCAGTCTGTTCAGTATGTAATGTTTGTTTCACCTTTAATGTAATGCCGAAATTCTTCGTCTGCTTCTCCGTATACCAAAGCTCGCTCAATTGTCATCTCCCTTTCAAGGCTTATTTCATTTATTGTAAGCGTCTGTTTCGCTTTTATTCCGGTTAAAATCTCATTTTCACCTAAGGAAAAAGTATAGAGGATGGCGGGGAAAAAGTAAAGAAGTGTCGGGTTTGATATGTTTAAAAAACCCCCTTTTTTCACATAATAATAGAATCATGAAAAAGGGGGTTCCCAAAAGTGGATAAAGTATCTGGAAAACAGCTCAGAATCACGCTCAAAATCATCCGCGCCTGCATCTTTCTGACGTTGATCGGCGGAATGCTGGCCGGCGTCTGCTTCACATCCGTTCTTCTTGCAGCGAAATGGCAGGGCGCCCCCTCCGTCCGGGTCCCTCAGTCTACGATTCTTTATGCAAATGACGGCTCAAAGCTGGGAGAGACCGATTTCGGTGAAAAACGCTATTGGGTCCGGTTAAAAGATATTAATCCGATGGCGGTGCAGGCCGCCATTGCGGTAGAGGATCAAAACTTTTACAGCCACCACGGATTTGATTACCGGCGGATGGCCGCTGCCGCGCTTGCCGACATAAAAGCAATGGCCAAGGTTCAGGGCGCCAGCACCATCACCCAGCAATACGCAAGAAACCTCTATCTTGAGCATGATAAGACATGGAAACGAAAATGGAATGAAGCATTTTATACGATCCGCCTTGAACAGAACTATTCTAAAAACGAGATTTTAGAAGGTTATGTAAATACGATATATTACGGCCACGGCGCATACGGAATCGAAGCCGCCTCCCGCTTGTATTTCGGCAAACACGCCAAAGATCTGAACGATGCGGAAGCCGTGCTTCTGGCAGGCATACCGAAAGGCCCGTCCGGCTATTCGCCTTATGTCAGTGAAAAGAAGGCCAAACAGCGCCAGGAAACCATTCTCCGATTGATGACCGAACAGAAAATGATCTCAAAAGAAAAGGCGGAAAAACTCAAGAAAACACCGCTTGCCTATCAGCCGCTGAAAAACAGAACCGCGGCAAAAACGGCGCCTTATTTTTACGATGATGCGATGAAAGAACTCGAGAAAAAGCTCGGGATGACGCGCGAACAGCTGACAACGAGCGGGCTGCGTGTTTATACAACGCTTGATAAGCGCATGCAGCGGATCGCAGAAAACACTGTGGCACATACGATCCGTACCGGCTCTGACATTCAGGTCGGCTTTTCCGCGATTGATCCGGCAACAGGGCGCGTACTTGCGCTGATCGGCGGACGTGATTACGAAAAAAGCCCGTTTGACCGGGCGACACAGGCGAAACGCCAGCCGGCTTCCACGATCAAACCGCTTTTATACTACAAAGCGATTCAAAGCGGCTTTACTCCGGTCACGCTGATGAAAAGCGAAGAAACAGAGTTTCAGATTGACGATAACGGAGATACTTATTCTCCAAGCAATTACAACGGCTACTACGCCAATAAACCGATTACGCTGCTTCAGGCGCTTGCGTTATCAGACAACATCTATGCCGTGAAGACCCATCTCTTTCTCGGCATGAATAAGCTCGTGTCGGCGGCAAAGGAATTCGGCATCAGCGAACATTTAAAGCCCCTTCCGTCTCTGGCGCTCGGAACTGAACCCGTGCGCCCGATTGAAATGGTCAATGCCTACGCGATGCTCGCAAACGGGGGGAAACAAATCACCCCTTCCTTTATCACAAAAGTAACGGATACTGCCGGCAATATCTTGTATGAACAGCCGCGCAGACATCAGCAGGCGCTCGATAAAAAAGCCGCATTTGTGACGGCGAGCATGATGACGGGCATGTTTGATCAGGATTTAAACGGCTATACTTCCGTCACAGGGCGCACCATTTCAGACAGGCTGACCCGGACGTACGGCGGGAAATCAGGCACCACAAGCGCGGACAGCTGGATGATCGGCTTTAATCCCGCTCTTGCTGCCGGTATTTGGACAGGCTATGACAAAAGCAGCACGATAGATTCCGTAGAGGAAAAGAGCTATGCGAAGACGATTTGGGCGGACTTTATGGAGAAGGCGCTTAAAGGAGAACCGGAAATAGCGCTTAAACCGCCGAAGGGCGTCACGGGCGTCTATATCGATCCCGCTTCCGGCTACACATCGGGACCTGGATGCGCCGCAAAGCATTATACGTATTTTATCGCAGGCACAGAGCCCGCGGATGTGTGCTACGGACCGGAACCGTCTAAAAAAGAAAAGGAACACGCTCCAACCCGCAAGGAACCTCCGCGCAGAAAGTGGTGGGATAAGTGGCTCGGCAAAAAAGACTAAGCCCGGTGCATCGTGCGCCGGGCTTTACTCCGCTTCTTCCTCAAGCACCCACGGGAGCAAGAGTGAAAAGTCGAGATGGATAATAGGATCGGGAAAATCCTTCGGTATAAAAATGTTGTACTCGGCAAAGAAAATGAAAAGCGGATATCTCCCGCTCTCTCAATATGAAACTTCGGCCAGCCTTCCCTAAGCCTGCCGACAATCGGATAACTGCCCGCATAATGATGCCAGCCGTTTTCCTTTCCATGCTCCCCTAAGTCGCGGCAGACAGCCGGACGAATCCCAAACTGCGTAAACAGCCTTGTTTTCTCGGCGGGAAGGAGATTCATCGCCTCGGAAAAGTTCCGGCAGCTCCCGCAATCGCAAGGATCAGCCCATGATTTTTCATATTGTTTTCTCGTTTCCGCCGCATCTGCTTCAATGACCCAAGGCCCGATTTCAAATACGGTGAACATGATGAAACCTCCGCTCAACATGAAAAACCCCGAGTCTTGGTTCGGCTCGGGACTTTCCATGTCCTGATTCTGTATCAACAGTTTACTCAGTAAAAATGTAAAATAGTGCAAATATTTATAAAGTTCACAAAAAGTTCACAAATTATTTTTCTTCCGGAAGCAGACCCGTCTTCAATTCATCAGATGAACGATCCCAGAGCCCTTGGTCATGCTTCTGAAGAAATTCAGCAAGCACCTGCTTTGAGCTGTCATCCATTTTATCCACGATAATGCGGCGCTTCATTGATTTATCCATTAAATTCACATGCTCCGGCAATGACTTATAACCTCTGCGGATACTTCTGTCCACGGTCATTTCACAAGCCGTCACACCCGCGTAATAAGGGCCTTCTTCTTTTCTGTCAATGGTGACCCACACGAGCCAGTACGGTTTTCCGTTCGGCACTTCATCCTTGTTCGGCAGGAATTTGATCCCTTTTTCTACGACACTGCGGGCGTGCATGGCGCCGATATCGACGAAGGCTTCCTTCTCTTCCACATCGACAAATACCGGAGAAATATTGTCAAGGCTCAGCGATCCGGCGCCGAAACCGCCATGTCCGTCGGTCGGATCACTTTTAATGATATTAAATCCGATTGTTTTTTTCTTTTTTTCTTCCATGAAAATACCCTCCTACAAAAGCGGTTGAAATATAATGGCAAAAACCTTGAGAATCCAGTCTCTTCCCTCGCTTAACAGCGGCCACACGACATAGGAGCCGACCGGTGTCACAAACAAAACGAGAAACACGATGATCCCGTAGCTCTCAAATTGAGTCATTTTCGCGCGCACCCGCGGCGGCACGAGATCCTCAATAATCCGATAGCCGTCAAGCGGAGGAAGCGGCAGCAGGTTGAATAAACAAAGCGCGAGGTTCAGCTGAATCCATATAGAGAAAAAGCGGTCAAGCCCCATGCTGAATGCCGAAAGCAGCTCCATTCCGTAAGCATGCATCAACACTAGCAAAAAGAAACCGATAAAGGCAAGAAGCAGGTTGCTTACAGGCCCCGCGACGGAAACCAGCACCCCGGCCAGCCGCGGTCTTTTAAAGGCGCGGCGGTTCACCGGCACCGGACGGGCCCAGCCGAAACCCGCGACCAAAATAAGAATGGTTCCGAAAACATCAAGATGTTTAATCGGATTGAGCGTTAATCTTCCCTGTCTCGCCGCTGTATCATCACCGAACCGATACGCGACATACGCGTGCGCCAGTTCATGCATCGTAAATGCCACGATCAGCGTAATGACGACATAGGGCATAAGCTCCAGCGGATAATATAAAAATCTGTCCAAATGTAAAAATCCCCTTTTTTTAAAAATGCAAGATTGTCCTTCATTCAGTATACTATAAGTGATCTCTCTTCCAAAGAGAGGAAACGATAAAGGAGGATCAGCACCATGCCGCTCGTAACCGTTAAAATGCTTGAAGGCCGCACAGATGAACAAAAACGGAATCTGGTTGAAAAAGTGACAGAAGCCGTCAAAGAAACGACAGGCGCAGCCGAAGAAAAGATCATTGTCATGATTGAAGAAATGAGAAAGGATCATTACGCCGTCGCCGGCAAACGGATCAGCGATACGGAGTAATCCTTGATAAAGGCCGGCAATGCTGTACGCAGGCCGGCTTATTTCACAACCTTTTCAACCAGGCTGAAAAAGATTTTCTTTTCTTCCTCTGTCAATGCTTCGAACAGTTCGTCAATCAGCAGCTGCCGGTTTTCAATCATTTGCATGGCCGCCATTTTCCCCGATTCGGAAAGCGTCATCCATACCGTGCGGCGGTCTTCGTTGTTTCTCGACCTTTCCACGAACCCTTCTTTTTCTAAGTGATTGAGAGCGGTTGTCGTGGCGGAAGGTGATAATGTAACCTCCTGCAATATATCTTTAATCGTACACGTGCCGTGCCGGTAAATAATCCTCAGAATAAATCCTCTGATATTATTGATACTCTTCGGAATTGTCGCCTCATCAAGCTTTTTCGTGCTCTTTAAATACTTTGTAAGAGCGTAATCCAGTACATTTGCTTGCAAGTTATCGTGCTTCATGCAGAAACTCCCCATTTCAAGATGCATCCATCATCATTTGTTAGTTTTTTATTACATTTTACTGATACCTTACGGAGAAAGTCAAAATTCCGGCCGGAATGCCCGCAACTTTTATCCTGCCTTGTCCAGACTTTTGTCTCCCTCTTTTTTACCATATCCTTTTATGCAATGCTGGTTTTATAGACACGATTCAGGTAAAATCATAAAGGTGGCTGATCTGATCGGATGCGGCAGACAATATGATTGGAAAAGAAACGAAACAGACAGGGAAACAGAACACAGGATTGTTGATTACACAGAAGATGTGACACGGGTAAAAGCCAAAGAGCTCCTCTTGGTTTTTGCTTTCGGATGGAGGGATGCGTGTTGCGGAATATCCTACAAAAAAAAGACATCACCCAGCTGCTTGAACAAAGCAGAAACAGGCAGACTGCCAAAACGATGGGTGGATTTGATTTAACATTACTGGGCATCGGCGCCGTCATCGGGACGGGTGTCATGGTCCTTACAGGCATTACGGCCGCGAAAAACGCCGGGCCTTCCGTTATCTTTTCTTTTATCATTGCAGCCGTTGTCTGCAGCCTTGCAGCATTATGTTACGCCGAAATCGCTTCTGTTCTCCCGGTTTACGGAAGTGCTTATATTTACTCTTACACGACGATGGGAGAAATTATCGGCCATTTAATGGGCTGGACGCTCTTATCCGTTTATATGGTGACGGCATCCGCGGTCGCAAGCGGCTGGTCAAGCTATTTCAATAATCTGTTAGCCGAAATCGGCATGCCTTTGCCGGACAGTCTGCTGCACGTGCCGAGCCAGGGAGGCATCGTCAACCTTCCTGCCATCATCATTACTCTATTAATTGCGGTCGTTCTGTCACGCGGCTCCAAAGAGAGCAAAACATTTAATAATATAATGGTTCTCGTAAAAATCGGAATTGTTTTGCTGTTTATCATCACAGGCAGCTTTTTTGTAAAGCCGGGCAATTGGCATCCTTTTATGCCTTTTGGAATGAAAGGCGTCATCACAGGGGCTTCTGCCGTCTTTTTTGCGTTTCTCGGGTTTGACGCGATTTCCGCTTCGGCTGAAGAAGTCAAAAAACCGCAGCGCAACCTGCCGATCGGCATTATCGGTTCACTGGTGATCTGTACATTAGTATACGTCATTGTCTGTCTCGTCATGACGGGAATGGTTCCGTATACACAGCTTAATGTGCCGGAAGCCATGTCTTATGTATTGCAGACTGTCGGACAAAATGCGGTGGCGGGCGTAATCGCTGCCGGAGCGGTAATCGGACTGATGGCCGTCGTTCTCGCGCATACGTATGCGGCGACCCGTATATCTTTTGCGATGGCAAGAGACGGAATGCTGCCGAAAGTCTTTACCATTGTCGGAAAGAAATCGGGAGCGCCGATCTTTAATACGTGGCTGATCGGACTGATCAGTGCATGCATTGCGGGTTTTGTTGATCTGAAAGAACTGTCGGATCTCTCAAACATCGGCGCATTGCTGACATTCGCCATGGTCAGTCTGTCCGTGCTGATTCTGCGCCGCACTCATAAGGATCTGCCTCGGGGATTTAAAGTGCCTTTCGTACCCGTACTGCCGATTTTGGCCATTATCTGCTGTTTGTTTTTAATGGTCAATCTGCCGCTGAAAACGTGGCTTTATTTTGCCGCCTGGCTGATCATCGGCGTGATCGTTTACTTTTTATATTCGTACAAGCACAGCAAATTGAGACAATAAACAAAACCAGGCCCGCATGTTGCGGCCTGGTTTTTACATAAAAAAAGACGAAAGCCATCGCCTTTAACAAATGTGTTTCAGCTCTTCTATGTAGTGAAGCGCCTCATCATATTCTTCATCTGTATATTTCTGCTTGCTCTTGATCGTAAACACTTTCTCTTTCTTTTCCTCAGCTTCAAGGCCGTCAAAATACAAAATCGTAGACACCAGCTCCAGAAACCGGGATGAGCGGCTGTTGACGCTGTCGATGTACTTCTTCATATCCGGCATCGTCAGTTCCGCGTGATGTAAAAACTCAGCGCCCGTCTCCGTCAGCGAATACCGGTATTGAAAGTAGCCGCCCTTTTTTTCCTTCACCTCATCCAGAAACCCAAGATTGCACAGCTCTTCAATTCGAAGCGTCAGTTCTTCGGAATACGGGCCGTAAAAATGAAAATCATATTTTTCGTAGAAAGGATACTGCATTTTCTTCGCGATATAAATGATTTTCTGCAGCTTTTTCCGCCCGATGATTTCTCCAGAATCCGAGAACACTTTCATCAGTTTTGCATGTTCTTTCAACAAATTCCCGACATCTCCTTTTCCTTCTTTACCAAAATCCTTTTATGTCAGTCCCAGCAGCTGCCGGATTTTTAATTTCGCTTCAGGGTTTTCTGAATCGTCAAAAATGAGGTCCATCGGATAGTACAGCTTATGATCCGTCCGCAGTTTTCCCGAAATGGATTCGACAATGGCGGACTGCCTGGACAGCTCTTTGATTTGGCCGTTCTGCGTTAACAGATGAATCGGCAGACGCTCCTCCTCTTCACCCGGACGGTAAAAATCATACGGCAGATCCGATGAAGAATCGACCACCAAATAATAATTGGGATCAATTCCCGCCTCTTTAAACAGAGCAGTCAGTTCAAAATAAGCCGACATTTCCTCATTCGGGTTAAATTCGGCATACTGAAACAGCTGGCGGTTAATAAAGCGGCGGCACAAGTCGGACAGAATCTGATCCTCTTCATCCTCCCAAGCCTGGAAATAATATAAAATGATAGCTTCATCTAACTTCAGATAATCCTCAAGCGTCAGCTTCCCTTCAAAGATGGAATAAAAATGAACGGGAGCATGCGTGAAGATATACCCTTCTTCATGGAGCTGCTTCGCACGGTGGAGGATTTTCGTCAAAATGACTTCAGCGCTTCTCGTCACGGGATGAAAATACACCTGCCAATACATTTGATAGCGGCTCATAATATAGTCTTCGACGGCGTGCATGCCGCTTTGCTTAATGACGATCTGGTCCTCACGCGGACGCATCACCCTTAAAATCCGTTCCATATCAAAATGTCCGTAGCTGACGCCCGTATAGTACGCGTCCCGCTGAAGATAATCCATCCGGTCGGCGTCAATCTGGCTCGAAATCAGGCTGACCACCTGTTTGTTTCTGTATGTTTTAGCAATGACTTCTGCAACATCCTGCGGAAATCCGGGACCCGCCTTTCTGAGAACCTGATTCACCTCGGTATCGCCGAGAATAATTTCTCTCGTAAAGTCTTCATGATCCAGATGAAAAACCTTTTCAAAGGAATGCGAAAACGGCCCATGTCCCAAATCGTGCAAAAGCGCGGCGCTGAGACAGAGTTCGCGTTCATTGTCATCCCATTCAGGGCGGCCTTTAAAAACATCGTCAACCATTCTTCTGACAATCTCATAGACGCCGAGAGAATGGTTAAAACGGCTGTGTTCCGCGCCGTGAAACGTCAAATACGTCGTACCGAGCTGTTTGATCCGGCGCAGCCGCTGAAATTCACGGGTGCCGATCAAATCCCAGATCAGCTTGTCCCGCACATGAACATAGCGGTGAACGGGATCTTTAAACACTTTTTCTTCTGATAATTTTCCATTTGGATACGCCATCGTCATTCCCTCTTTTTTTTAGCCGTGCTTCTATTATATCGGCTCAGTCTTTTGAAAACATCCTTGAATTTGTCCGGCGTTTTGTTCCACTTTTTCCGAAACTGATTTTTTTGAAGCAAAAAAGCCTGACCCATCGGGCGAGGCTGTCGAAACACACATTTACTTTTTGATCTTCTTTTTCACTTTCTCAATCAGCTCGTCCTCAGTCGGCGCCGACAGCGGGCGGTTGTTTACGAAAGCAAACGATTTTTTGCGTCCGGGCCCGCAATATGACTGACAGCCGACCTCCACTTTTGCATCCGGGTCAGCTTCTTTTAAACGCGGCAGCAATGTTTTAATATTGGTGGCTTGGCAATCATCACACACTCGGAATTCATTAGCCATGATGTACGCTTCCCTTCATTCAATGTTCCTCTATGTTAAATCTTAATTTTAAAAACGAAAAAAATCACATCACATCTCATTGTACAAGGATTCATCTTATCCTGCAAGGCTCTGCGTATCTCTCATTCTTTCAGCCAATTTGTATAAATATTTTCCAATCTGGACATTCTAATACCATCAAAGATATTGGGGGTTGAGAACATTGACAAAACAAAGACAGGACGCCTGGTCAGAAGAAAACGACCTGCTGCTTGCGGAAACCGTGCTCCGTCACGTTCGGGAAGGAAGCACGCAGCTGAACGCCTTTGAAGAGGTAGGCGATAAGTTAAACAGAACGTCGGCAGCGTGCGGATTCAGATGGAATGCCGTCGTCCGCCATCAATACGAAAAAGCGCTTCAGCTCGCCAAAAAACAGCGGAAACAGCGGATGCGCGCGCTCGGAAACGGACAGCCGGCCAAGAAGAAACTATTATATCAGCCGCCTGCTCCGGAAGCGGATATCATGCAGGAAACCGCAGCCGAAGAGACGGTTCAAGCAGAAGCGCCTAAAGAAGACCGGCAAGCCGTCATGTCCGGCGAACATATGCCTTATGTTGATGAAAGCTTCAAGGAAGAGTTAGCTAGTTTATCACATTTGCTGGCGCCTCAGCAGCCGAGCCAAAAGGCGGAGCTCACAATGGCAGACGTCATTCAATTTCTGCAGAGCTATGAAGGCAGCGGAAAGCAAACTTCCGCCCTGCAAATGGAAAATGACCGTTTAAAACGGGAAAACAAAGAATTGCAGTCTAAAACCGAGCAGCTGGAAGCGGCCGTCGAAAAGCTTGAAAAAGACCAAAAAACCATTCAGGAAGACTACGAAACCTTGGTTAAAATTATGAACAGAGCCAGAAAACTAGTTTTATTTGAAGAAGACGAACACGCCTCCCCGTCCTTCAAAATGGACCGGAACGGCAATTTAGAAAAAATGGCCGAATAACGGAAAAACCCCCTTTCCTTGTCATGGAAAAAGGGGTTTTTGCCATTTAGCAAAAACGCTATCTGGTTTTATAAAGTAAAAATATTCATTAAGAACTTTAACTTTTCTTAAGTGGTAGTCAAAAGGCACCGTTTAAAATTCCCCATAACCTTTTAACACCGTTCCCCCGCCCCCTCACTCCTGAACGTTAGTGCCATTCTTTTTGCAAAAGAGGCATTAATTCTAACCAACCCGAAATAATATTTGAAAAATTCTAACTAATCAGTTGATAAAAATACATTATTTGTATAATATGGTTTTAGTTACAAATAATAATATCGGAGGCGATAAAATGGGTGTCATAGCAAATACCTGCAGAACTTCAAAGGTGCCTGCTTTGAAATCTAAAGCAGAAGCACTTGCAGTCAAGAATCAGGAATCATTGGTAGAAGTTTATCTAGGTGCTATAGAATTTGACAGAGCAGGTGAGCATTATTTCGCAGGAGATAAACACAAGGCGATTGCTGCAGTCAAGGAAGGCTTTAAAAAATTAAAGAATGCTAAAAATCTCCTTATTGAAGTCTTGCATAAAGAACTCGAAATGCACCCTCATAATACTAAAAAACTTGAGACAGAGTATGAAGAACTAATGTATGATGAAAAACAATTGGAGGAAATTTTCAGAACAAGAGTTCGAGGAATCCAAAGCATTATACAATGTATAGATCATTTGACATTTCTTAATACCGAAGAAAAGGCGATTGAAGCGTTAGAAAACCATGATTTTAATTCACTTTATCATTCGGTTTCAAATTCCGGAAGGGAGTTAATGGCAGCTGCTCTACAACATAACATGACAGTTATTCAACAGTCTAAATTTACGCATGAAACTTCAGATGTTATAAAAACATTATATCCTGAAGCAAAGCAAATCATAGCTAATTAAAATATTCGGGGACTATCTATATTGGTAGTCTCCGAATTTTTAATTAAGAACCGAACTTCAAAAATTTGTGTTTTTACATAAGCTGAAGCGGCCGCTTGATCGTTCTGTGGCAAAAGCACATGATTTTTTATATTGCAAAAAGCAAATATAAAGAAGCCTTTTGGTTTTCGAAAATGCAGATAGAAAGTTATCCGAACACCTTCTCATTCCGTTCCAGCATTCGGGTCAGATTTTTTTCAAATGCCATTTCTTCTTCCGGCGATAATCCGGCTGCATACAGGCGGCCGCTGCGTTCCTTCAGTTCGGTTAAAAGTGACAGCATTAAATCCTGCACGGTAATGTCCGTTTGCAGCAATTCGCTTAAGGAAGCCATCGTTTCAGGCCGGATGTCGGGGTACACGCCTTTTGTGTCATTGCTTTTGTCTTTTAAAGCGGCTTGATAGAAACGTCTGATCAGATCGGCGCGTTCGCTTCCGCTTTTATCAGCGCAGAGGTAAATCTGAACTGCGGTTCCGCCCCGCAGGCGCCTTTGTGAGATTCCCGCGAATTTCCGCCCGCCGATGCTGAGATCATAGCTGCCCGGACAATACGATCCTTTAATTTCATATGCTTCAATTTCAGCATTGTAGGAACGCAGCATCCGCCGCACAAGCTCCGTCATCGCCTCGTAGCCTCTGTCGATGTCGATGCCTTTTTTCTCGTCTTCAAAAATAAGCGAGATATTCAATACGCCTTCATCGAGAACGACCGCGAGGCCTCCTGAATTGCGGACAATCACACGATAGCCTTCGTCCTCCAGCAATTTCACGCCGTCCTCTAAAAACGGCAGGCGTGTGTCCTGAATACCGAGCACGATCGTCCGGTGGTGCACCCAAGAGCGTGCTGTCGCAGGCGATTCCCCTTTACCTACGGAGGCGCACAGCGTATCATCCATTGCGAATGACTGCTTCGCATCAAAATAAGGACCGAGGCTGGATTGGTCAATGATTCTCCAGCTCGGCTGCATCAATAAATCAATCGGTTGCTTTCCCATCTATATTAAATCCCTTTCGTCATAGGCTTTCCATGCATTTATTATATCATTCCGCTTAAGATGATTGAAATTGACTTTTCAAAAGAGCGATGAAGATTTCTTTGTTTTTTGTGTTCTCCATAATGGAAGATTGAATGATAGACAGTTTCCGTTTTAAGGAAAATCCTTTAATCTGAAGCACGGAAATGCTGCCGTGAAGCAGATCCTTTTGCAGTACGCTTTTTGACAGAACGGAAAGACCCATTCCGCTGATCACAGCTTCCTTGACGCCCTGATTGCTGCTGATCGTCATCATGGATTTCGGCCGCAGTCCGTTTGAATGCAGGACATGATCCAAATACTCCCTCGTCCCCGAACCCTTCTCCCTCGTCACCCACGCTTGATTTTGCAAGTCGGTCACCGGGATGTTTTTTCTGCCGGCGAGCGGGTGTCCGTTAGGTGCGGCAATGCATAATTCATCCTCCATGAACGGCTGAATGTCGAGCTCGTTTTTCCCCGTATGTCCTTCTATTAATCCGATATCGGCTTGAAGCATCCGAACCGCTTCGCTGACCTCCTCCGTGTTCCCGATCATGACATCAAGGTTCAGTTCGGGATACTCGTCATGAAGCTTTGCAAGAAGCGGCGGCAGAATATATTCGCCGATGGTAAAGCTCGCGGCGATTTTGAGCTTCCCTTTGACATAATGATGATGGGCGTAAATTTCGGTTTTCGCCTGCTCGTACAAGAAGACCATTTGCTTGGCGCGCTGATAGAGAATGTCCCCCGTCGGCGTAGTCGTAAAGTGCTTCGGGGAGCGGTTCAGCAAGGCGGTTTGGAATTCTTTCTCCAGATTTTTAATGTGAAGGCTGACGCTCGGCTGAGAAATCATCAGCTTCTGCGCCGCTTTTGTAAAGTTTTTTTCTTCGACGACGGCAATGAATGTTTTCAATTCCCCATAATACAAAAAGCATCGCCCCTTATCATTATTTTTTCTAATCGTTTAGATCATATAAATATATTTTACTAATGATTAAGACCGCAGTAAAGTGGAGTTATCAACCTAATGGGAAGTGACTGAGATGAAGATAGTAAAGGGTGTTTCAGTTACCGCAGGAATTGCGTTTGCGGCTTTCTATGCCAGCCGCCTGCCGTTTTTAAATTTGCTCGGAATGCTTGTCCTCGCGATGCTGATCGGAATGGTCTGGCGCGCCGTTTTCGGACAGCAGGCGGCATTGGAGCCGGGGATTCGATTCTCAAGCAAATACTTGCTGAAAGCCGGTATTATCCTGCTTGGCATGAGACTGAACCTGACGGATATCTATCATGCCGGCTGGCACGTATTTGCAATTGCCATCTGCTGTATGATGGTTGCTGGTGCCGTCGTATACGGACTGTCCCGGCTGTTCCGCATTGATCAGACACTCAGCATGTTAACAGCCTGCGGCACTGCGATCTGCGGGGCGGCTGCCATTGCCGCGATCGCGCCGCAGATCAGGTCAAACGAAAATGCGACAGCCATCAGTGCAGCCGCCGTTTCGTTATTAGGAACCGTTTTTACTGTTGTATATTCTCTTTCTTATCATGTATTGGGCTTTTCTCCTGCTGCTTACGGCGCCTTTTGCGGGGCAACGCTTCATGAGGTGGCGCATGCGGCGGCGGCCGGAAGCGCCGGAGGAAAAGCAGCCGTCGAGATGGCGGTGATCGTCAAGCTGACGCGGGTCGCGCTGCTCGTCCCGGCCGCATTCATGCTTGGAATGCGGGCGCGCCGCGGCGGGAGATCAGAGACAGCCTCTGCTGCTTCACTGCCGATCCCTTGGTTTATCTTCGGATTTCTCGGAATGAGCGCCATCCACACATCAGGCATCATTTCCGCCGCGCATTCCGCGTTTCTTGTTCAAGTGTCCTATGTTTTAATCGGCATGGCAATGGCGGGTCTCGGTTTGAACGTTCATATATCGGCGTTTCGTCATAATGGCTGGCGGGCGCTCGCGGCTGGCTTGATCGGCTCTCTCTGTTTATCGCTGTTCGGCTGGGCCGCAGTGGCTTTCTTTCTATAAAAAAAGCCGGCCTTCTTAAAAGGCCGGCTTTTTCCGGATTACAGCGCTTGAGCAGCCGTAATTAACGCAAGATTGTAGACGTCTTCCGCATTACATCCTCTGGAAAGATCGTTTACAGGCATATTTAATCCTTGCAGAATCGGTCCGACCGCTTCAAAGCCGCCTAAACGCTGAGCGATTTTGTAGCCGATGTTTCCTGCTTCAAGGCTTGGGAATACAAATACATTCGCGTCTCCTTTAATGTCGGAGTCCGGCGCTTTCTTCTCCGCAACAGACGGCACAAATGCAGCGTCAAATTGGAATTCGCCGTCAAGCGTAAGCTCAGGCGCTTTTTCCTTCGCGATTTTCACTGCTTCTGACACTTTTTCCGTCTCATCAGATTTTGCCGATCCTTTTGTAGAGAAGCTTAGCATGGCAACACGCGGGTCAATGTCAAACATTTGAGCCGTATTGGCGCTTTCAATGGCGATTTCGGCAAGGTCCTGGCTGTCAGGGGCAATGTTGATCGCGCAATCAGCAAACACATATTGCTCGTCACCGCGGGCCATGATGAAGACGCCTGATGTTTTTTTCACGCCTTCTTTTGTTTTGATGATTTGCAGTGCAGGGCGCACCGTATCAGCAGTAGAATGTGCAGCTCCGCTGACAAGTCCGTCCGCGAGACCTTTGTACACAAGCATCGTGCCGAAATAGTTTTCGTCTAACAAAGCTTTGCGGGCCTGTTCTTCCGTCGCTTTGCCTTTACGGCGTTCTACGAAAGCCTGAACGAGTTCTTCCATGCCTTCATATGTATGCGGGTCAAAAATGTCAACGCCGTCAAGTGTAAGATTTAATTCTTTCGCTTTTGCTTGAATGTCTTCTTTATTGCCGACTACGATCGGCTTTAATACCTTGTTGCCCGCCAAATTGTTGACCGCAACCAGGATACGTTCGTCCAACCCCTCAGGAAATACGATTTTCACATCTTTTCCTGCTACTTTTTCTTGTACTTTTGTAAATAAATCTGCCACGATATACCCTCCTCTATGTTGACAAAAAACGCTTACTTTTACAGCATACTCTTCTTCCAGCTAAATTCAAATAACCAACTTCTATTATAGCGCTTTCAATAAGAAATCTTATTTTTCTAACTAATTTAACTGACGGGTAGTTTACGGCTTAGTTTCTGATACAAGGGGTGGGATTATTCAAGGTTTCTCCACAGCCGAAACGGTTAAACTGTGATATAGTGAAGGCATCAATGAAAAGATATAGGAGTGAAGATACATGAGTGAGCAGCAAAAAACGAACGAGGCCGCACAAACGCTTGACGGCTGGTATGCGCTTCACGATTTCCGCACAATGGACTGGACGTCATGGAAGCAGTTATCCAGCGATGAGCGCCTGTCGATTATACACGAATTTACGGGACTGCTTGAAAAATGGGGCGTCGCCCAAAAAGAAGGCAAAGGCTCGCAAACCATCTACAGCATCGTCGGACAGAAAGCTGATTTTATGCTGATGATTCTTCGCCCGACAATGGAAGAGCTGAACGAAATCGAGCTTGAATTTAATAAATCAAAGCTTGCTGAATTTACAATCCCGGCTTATTCTTACGTGTCCGTGGTTGAGCTGAGCAACTATCTGGCAAGCGGAGAAGGCGATCCGTATGAAAATCCGCATGTCCGCGCCCGCCTGTATCCTGAGCTGCCGGAAGCGAAATATGTCTGCTTCTACCCGATGGATAAGAGAAGAAGCGGAAATGACAACTGGTACATGCTTTCTATGGATGAACGCAGAAACCTGATGAGAAGCCACGGCTTAATCGGACGGAGCTACGCAGGCAAAGTCAAACAGATTATCACGGGATCGGTCGGTTTTGACGATTATGAATGGGGCGTCACGCTCTTCAGTGATGATGTGCTTCAGTTCAAAAAGCTTGTGTATGAAATGCGTTTTGACGAGGTCAGCGCGCGCTACGGCGAATTCGGCTCATTCTTTGTCGGAAACCGACTGTCTCTCGACACGCTTCCGAAGTTTTTGCACGTGTAATAAGTTGTTAAAGCCTGATTTTAAAAATCAGGCTTTTTTTCAAAAAACCATTTACAAAATATTGAATTCTTTGTAAAGTTTACTTTACGTAAAGCGAACTTTACTTGCCGAGCAATTGTTGCATCGAAATGAGGTGAAATATGTGTGAAAAATCGGTTAAAAGAAATGAGACAGAGGCATTCTTATTCACAAGAAACTTTAGCCTTGAAATTAAAAGTGTCCAGACAAACGATCATTTCAATTGAGAATGGGAAATATAATCCCTCGCTGCCTTTAGCTTTGAAAATAGCAAAGATTTTCAGAGAAAGTGTAGAGAATATATTTTTGTTAGAGGAGGAATAGAAATGAAGAGAAACTTTTTTTTAATATCATTTGTTTTTTTTATTATCGTCTCAGGAGCTTTCATCATACTGTCAATCTTTACACAAACAAAACTGCCCTCAATCACTTTTTCTACGTTAACTCTTTCAATCATAAGCTATGTTCTTTGGTCAACCTTCGCATCCTTATCGCCAAAAAAAGATGAACGGATAAAGTTTATAATCCAGAAGAGCCTGGCTCATACTGGCATGCTGACTTTCATTTATCTTTTTATCTTCTTGACTATATTTTATTTTAGATTAATCAACCTGGACAAAGAACAAATTTTACTCCTATTTTCCTCGTTAGTTATAAGTACAGCGTTTTTATCAATCCTCATTCTGAATAAGAAATACTAGCAATCAGCTTTTAATAATTAGAAATCTTCATTATCATTCCACTTCGAGACCAAGCATTAAAATCTTTCCTATTAAATTGATATTCAATTGCTCATTGATCGAACACCCCCCCCTGTCCGGCGGGTTTTTTTATTTGTCAGAATTTAAATAAGATTTGCTGTTTTTATTATTTTTTTTACGATGTTAAGGAGATTCCATTTTGTAAAGGGGTGCAGACAGTTGTCAAAACGAACCGCATTTATTATGGGCGCCAGTCAGGGGATCGGCAAAGCGATTGCTTTGAAACTGGCGGACAATGGCTTTCATACCGTCATTAATTCACGGGTTCCCGAAAATATTGAATCGGTAAAAGAGGAGATCCTCGCCAAGCATCCGGATGCGGGCGTCACCGTTCTGGCCGGGGATATGTCGGACCAGAAGACGAGAACGGGCATTTTTGAGGACATCAGATCAAAATGCGGACGGCTTGATGTATTGATCAACAACATTCCCGGCGGTGCGCCGGATACCTTTGAAAACTGTGATATAGAGAATATGACCAATACTTTTACGAATAAAACAATCGCTTATATCGACTCTATAAAAACGGCCGCAGCGATCATGAAACAGCACGAATCCGGCAGAATCATTAATATCGTCGGAAACCTATGGAAAGAACCCGGCGCCGACATGTTCACCAACAGCATGATGAACGCCGCTTTAATTAATGCCAGCAAAAATATCGCCACTCAGCTTGCGCCTTTTCACATCACTGTCAACTGTCTGAATCCCGGCTTTATCGCCACGGATCGTTATCACCAATTTGTGCAGAACATGATGAAGCAAAACGGAATTTCCGAGGCGGAAGCGGAAGCACGGATTGCCTCGGACGTTCCGATGAAGCGTGTCGGAACCGCCGAAGAAACCGCGGCGCTGGCTGCCTTTCTCGCCTCGGAAGAAGCTTCTTATATTACGGGACAGCAGGTATCGGCCGACGGCGGAAGCATGAAAAGCATATAAAAAAACATCCCGCTGTCAGCGGGGTGTTTTTTATAAACTTTATTTACCGATACAATGACTGGTCGGCCCTATACTCATAACTGCCATATCTTCTGTAAGCAAAAACGCTGAGGACAAAGCCGATGAGGGTGACGGCCGCACAGATAAACCCGACAGCTGCATATCCGTATCCGACATAGATCGGACCCATGACAGCCGAGCCCAAGGTCACGGCCAAATTGGACGCCAGACTGTAGAATGCCATGATTTTACCGCGGCGGCTATGTGAGCAATCGCTTAAAATGGTGCTGAGCAAGGTCACCGTCAGGCTTTGCATCAAGCCCCAGATGAATAACCCGATGACCAAAATCGGCATTGATGACGGCGCATAGGCGAGGCAGGCAAGCCATATGCTGATCACGGCCAATGCCGCGATCAAAGAGCGCATTTTCCCCGCCTTGTCTGCGATTTTCCCCGTGAACACGCTCATGGAAAAACCGATTCCGTACACCATGATCATCAGCCCGGAAGCGGTATTTCCCCCCGGCAGCACGCGGTGAAGATATGTGCCGAGAAAGGAATACATGCCGTAAAAACCGATCATGTTGCAGAAGGTGATCGTGAGGTATACAGGGACGCGGGGCACCTTCAGCGCATCCCGGAAGGTGCCTGCCTGCCGTCCGTTTTCCTCTTCTGATTTGTTCCCGTCCGTGCTGCGGCGCGCCTCAATGAAAATGAGCGAAGCAACGAGGACAGACATCAAAGCGAAAATCCAAAACGTCCACCGCCAATTCAAAACGCCGCCGATAAAAGAACCGATGGGGACGCCGAAAATCAAAGCGAGCGACCAGCTTGAAACGATCAGACCCATCACCTTGCCGCGGTACGCATAAGGCACACGGTCGCCGACGACTGCATATGCTGTCGGCACAAACGCCCCCGCTGCAAGCCCGGAAAGCGCCCTGCCCAGAAAGAAGAAAAAGAGATTGTGCGCCAGCGCGCAGATCAACGTACCGGCCGTAAAGATAAGCAGCGCCGCCATCAGGCTGAGTTCCCGGGAATATTTATCTCCCAGCGGAACGAGAAGCGGCGCGCCGATAAAAATCATCACTCCGTAAATACTGATGGAAAGCGCCAGCACACTGACATCCGAGCTGAAAGCCCGTGCTAAATCCGGAAGCAGCGGGGATATCACCAGCTCTTCAGAACCCGCGGCAAATACGCCTAATGTCAAAGCAAGCGCGAGACAGACCGGAAATCGGCGTTTCATTTCGTTGTGATCGATTTGTTTGCTGTTCATGCTCTTTGAACACCTCCTCCGTAAAACTTTTCTATCTTTTGTTATTTCATAGTTTAGCATCCTTATTTTCCATTTTACATTTCATTCGAAAAAGAATTCTGTTTTTTTATTTGCATTCAGATTTTAAATAATCTATTTATTTTATATTCGATAAACGATATAAAATATGCCTTCCGGTTATGCTATAGTGATAGAATCATTTGTTAAGGTGGGTCATGGAATGAATAACGCTGGTTCAAAGGCCGCCCGCGCAAGCCTCGGGATGGTATTGATTCTCGGGACGCTCGCTTCATTCGGGCCGCTTTCGCTCGATATGTATCTGCCCGCTTTGCCTGAAGTGGCGGCCGATCTCCATACGACAGCGTCCCTTGCGCAGCTGAGCCTGACGTTTTGTCTTTTGGGGCTGGCGGTCGGCCAGATTGTTGTCGGGCCGCTCAGTGATATGATCGGGCGCCGGAAACCGCTGATTCTGTCATTGCTGCTTTATACGCTGGCATCTTTATTATGCGCCTTCAGCCCTTCTGTTTCGTTTTTAATTGTCATGAGGTTTATTCAAGGATTCACAGGGGCGGCCGGAATTGTCATCGCACGAGCTTCCGCGCGCGATATGTATTCCGGAAAAGAATTGACGGCTTTTTTCTCATTGCTGATGCTCGTCAATGGGGCGGCGCCGATTTTAGCGCCGATTACAGGGGGATTTATCCTTCAGTTTGCCGGCTGGAAAATCGTATTTATCGTGCTGGCGGTGATCGGCTGTATCATCTTTGCAGCAGTGCTTACGGCATTGCCTGAATCACTCCCGCCGGAAAGGCGGACAAGCGGCGGACTCCGGGAGACGCTGATGACGTTTCGCGGCCTGCTCGGTGACAGGATGTTTATGGGATTTGCGCTCAGCCAGGCATTTGTGATGACCGGCATGTTCGCATATATTGCCGGGTCCCCGTTTGTGCTGCAAAACATCTACGGCGTATCGGCGCAAATGTTCAGCCTGCTGTTTGCCGTAAACGGTGCGGGAATTATATGCGCCACCCAAATGACGGGACGGATGGCCAAAACACATGATGAACGGAAGCTGTTTGTCTCCGGATTGGTCATTGCCGTCACCGGAAGCGTCGCTTTGCTTTTATCGCTTGCTTTCGACTTGGGTCTGACGGCGGTCTGCATTTCTTTATTTATTATTGTTTCTTCTGTCGGGATCGTCACGACGACAGGGTTTTCTTTGGCTATGCAGAAACAGGAGAAAGGCGCGGGAAGCGCAGCGGCTCTTCTCGGACTCCTGCCCTTTATCGGCGGTGCGCTTGCCGCTCCCCTGGTCGGTATTGCCGGAGAAGAAAACGCCTGGCCGATGGCTGTCAGCATTTTCGGTTTTCAGCTCTTTGCCGTTCTTTCCTACGTGCTGTCGGCAAAACGAAAAACAAAGTAAAGCCCGCCGCTTTTTACGGAGGGCTTTTTTTCTTATCCTGCTGCGCCTTTTTCCGAAGAAGCCGGCTCACGTTTCAGGCGTTTTTTGATACCGAAGTGGTAATACGCGTAACAGATGATCATCAGCGGGACGCCGCAGTACAGGCCGATACGCTGGTCCGGAATAAAAATGAGACTGATTAAGATAAGACCGTAAACTGAAAATCCGAGAATCGGCACGATCGGATAAAGAGGCGTTTTAAATGCCAGGTCTTTCAGATTTCCTCCTTCAGCCAGAAAGCGTCTCCGGAAAACGAATTGTGAAGCGCAGATTGACATCCACGCGACGACGGTAATCATACCCGAGATGGAAATGAGCCACACATACACCGTTTCAGCCGCGACTACACTTGTCAGCAGGGATAAACCTGAGATGGCGATGGTGATGGACAGTGCTTTCAGAGGCACGCCTTTTTTCGTCAGTTTTGTTAAGGAAGCGGGGCCCATTTTACTTTTTGATAGAGACCACATCATTCTGGACGAAGCGTACAGCCCGGAGAGTTCGCCACCGACAGCATGGCGGTCAGAATGACAAAGTTCATGATGTCAGCCGCGTACGGAACACCGATTTTATCCAGCACAGCCACAAACGGGCTTTCGATGACCCCTGCCGTTTGGTACGGCAAAATGGACACGAGAACAAACATCGCCAGCACGAAGAAAAACAGCGTGCGCCATATGACGTTTCGGATTGAGCGGGGAAGCGTCTTTTCCGGATTTTCGCTTTCTCCCGAGGCGATTCCGACCAGTTCGGTTCCTTGGAATGAAAAATTCACCATGACAAGCGTAAACAGCACGGCCTGAGCCCCGTTCGGGAAAAGCCCTTTGTCCGTCGTAAAGTTTGACAGATACGGCGCCGTCTCCCCGCCGTTAAAACCGACAAAGCCGAATACGGCAGCGCAGCCGAGAATAATAAATAATACAATAGCCATAACCTTAACGCTGGAAAACCAAAATTCCATTTCCGCAAAACTCCGTGCCGACAGCGCATTAATGGAGAAAATGACGACGCCGAATACAAGGCACCACACCCAAATCGGAATGGCCGGAAACCACCGCTGCATTAAAATCCCCGCCGACGTCAGCTCAAGCCCCACTGTATTGGCCCAGCTGAATGCGTACATCCACCCGATCGTAAAGCCAGTAGACGGCCCGAGGAACTTTGCCGCATACGCCTGAAATGATCCTGCGACCGGCATGGCGACTGCAAGCTCCCCCAAACAAAGCATCACCAGATACATTAAGAATCCGCCGATCACATAAGCCAATATCGCGCCGATCGGTCCCGCTTCACTGATCGTAAAACCGGAGCCCAGAAACAGCCCCGTCCCGATCACGCCGCCGAGTGCGATCATAAACAAATGCCGGCCCTTCATCGTACGCTGCAATTCATTTTGATTGGTATCTCCCTGCATATACATCCCCCTTATTCCGTTATGTCAGCCTTTTGTGCGTATGTCTAATCGGTAGCTGTGCAAAAGGTGCAGCGTCGTCTGCTGAATGAGTTTCGGCAGAACATGGAATGTGTACGGTTTATACACCCGTTCCGTCCATTTATGGCCATCCTTGCCGTATACCCCCATATTGACTGACGGAATATTTAATTCCCTTATTTCTTTAAAAGGAATCGTCCCGATGACATCCCAGCCCGGAAAATTATCGGTAAAGGCGGCGACCTCCGCATCTGTTTCATGCAGCGATAAAAAGCTTCCGTCCGCTAAATAAGGGAAAAATTTTTTAAAGATGAATGTTTCCCCCGTTGATACCGCTGTTTTATCGACGGCTTCTTGAATGACATGCTGCAAAAGCCGGTCCCGCGTGCTCTCTTTCTTCAAGTAATTGTGCGGGAGGTAAGGCGGCGCATAAAAAATAATAACCTTGGCGCCCTGCTCAGGATCCAGTTTTTGCAGTTCCTCGACGGCTTTAAAGCATCTCATCCGCAGTTCAAGATGTTCATATGTTTTAAATGCCTGCTCTATACACTGCGCAGGGTCGATGCCGCGGCTTCTCAGCCTTTTCAAGTAATCTTCCAGACTGTACACTTGAACGTTCCATGTGATGTCTTTTTTCGGGAGGCTCGTTCTCTCACAGTATTCGTCATAATAATCAGATAATTTTTGTTCTGTCTCTTTACAGGCTTCCTCAGCCACGGCAGTCAGCTGATCCATGACTTCTTTGGCGGTTTTTTCGTAAATAAAGTAATTAAAATAGACATGGCTGCTGACGGCGGTCTGCACGTTATACGCTTCCTTGTTGTCACGCTGGTAGAGGCAGGTCGGCGGCAGCACAAGCTCCCCTTCAATGTTTTCCGTCATATGAATATTGTTGTGGATTCTTCTGGTGATTTCTGAGGCGATCAAATTCGGGTCAATGCCGGACAGCGTATCACCGACATGCACCTCCCGCCCGTAAATCGCAAAGCAAGGCAAAAGCTTTCCTGCCGCGCCCGTGTAGATATACCTTGTCGTGTCACCTTCATACAGCGGCGTGATGAAGTCGTTATTAATCGCTGCTAAATATCGAAGCTGCTTTTCTCGTTTCAGCCGTTTTAATTCAGAAATGCTCGTTAGAATGCCGGAATGCTGGCTTTCTTCATCCGGGTTTGCCATGAACAGAATATGGCCCGGCAGCTGATCGCGCCGTTCAGAAAAGTGAAGCAGATTGGTGAGATGAACGGCAATACCGCTCTGCATATCAACAGAACCCCTTCCGAACATCCACTCGCCTGAGCGGGCGTCCCGCTGCACATCCCGATCAAATTCATAGCTTGAGAAATACGCCGCGAGACGGTCGGAATCAAAAGCGATATCTTTTAAAGGGCCGAAGTCTTCTATGCCGACCGTATCAAGATGAGCGTGATAAATGACCGTATTCAGGCTGTCACCGTTTCCTTCAATAAACGCGAAGATATTCTTGCGGCCGTAAGGGTCCTCAGGAATCGCCTGCTCCCACACATGTGACGGGTTCTCCTGGAAGTAGGGAAAGCTCTTGATCATATCTTTGATATAGTCAGCTTTTTTTCCTTCTCCCAATGTGCCGTTGATGCTGTTTAACGCCACCAGTGATTTCGTAATGGCTTCTATTTTCTCCTCCGGAAGCATCTTGCTGAGCTGCTGATACATATTCCATCCTCCTTACCCTCATATAGAGAAAATAGCGCGACTCTTTTTTCATCGCGCTATTTCCGAAAGATTAATAGGCTTCAGACGTTGTTTTTGCCTGCATATGAAGAATCAGATAGTCAGGTCCCCCAGCTTTTGAATCCGTTCCTGACATATTGAAGCCGCCGAACGGCTGGTATCCGACAATCGCCCCGGTACAGCCGCGGTTGAAGTACAGATTTCCGACGTGAAAATCTTCGCGGGCGCGTTCAATGTGCGCGCGGGTTTTCGATAACAGTGCACCTGTCAGTCCGTAATCCGTATTATTGGCGATCTCAAGCATATGGTCGAAATCCCGGGCTTTTGAGATCGCGACGACCGGCCCGAAAATTTCCTCCTGCATCAGGCGGGCGTTTTCATCAACATCCGCAAAAATGGTCGGCTGAATAAAGTATCCTTTCGAATCATCACCTTCGCCTCCCGTCAGAAGCTTTCCTTCTGTTTTGCCGATTTCGATATACTTCATGACTTTATTATAAGACGCTTCATGGATGACAGGCCCCATGTATGTATCAAAATCTTCCGGACTTCCGACAGTGAGTGACTTCGTTAAAGCGACGGCTTTCTCGACAACTTCATCATAGACGTCCTGATGAATCACCGCACGGGAACCGGCTGAACATTTTTGGCCTGAAAATCCGAAGGCGGAATACACGATTGAGGAAGCGGCAAGATCAAGATCAGCATCTCTGTCTACAAGCACCGTATCTTTTCCGCCCATTTCGGCGATGACCCGTTTCAGCCATTTTTGGCCCGGCTGCACTTTTGCGGCTCGTTCATAAATGCGGCATCCGACCGCGCGGGAGCCTGTAAACGACACAAATCTCGTTTTCGGATGCTCAACCAGGTAGTCGCCGATTTCTCCTCCGTCGCCCGGTATGAATTGGAGCACGCCGTCCGGCAGGCCCGCTTCCTTCATCACTTCAACGAATTTCGCTGCTACGACAGGCGCCGCATCCGCCGGTTTCAGCAGTATCGTGTTGCCTGTTACGATGGCTGCTGCCGCCGTTCCGGCCATGATCGCAAGCGGGAAGTTGAATGGAGAAATGACGATCCCCACGCCAAGCGGCTCATAATGATACTGATTATATTCTCCGTCACGGCTCTTTACAGGGGAACCGTCTTTCAGCTTCAGCATCTGACGGGCATAATACTCTAAAAAGTCAATCGCTTCCGCCGTATCCGCATCCGCTTCCTTCCACGGTTTTCCGGCTTCTTTCACTAGATACGCGGAGAATTCATGCTTTCTTCTGCGGATGATCGCCGCCGCTTTAAACAGCACATTCGCGCGGTGTTCCGGCCGTACTTTTTTCCATGTTTGAAATGTCTGCAGCGCAGCCTGCATGGCCTTTTCCGCATGTTCTTTTCCGGCCGCCGATACAGAGCCGATTATTTCTTTTTTATCTGCCGGATTGACGGAAATGATCTTTTTATCCGTCTCAATCACTTCACCGTTGATGATAAGCGGATAATGCTTGCCGAGCTGTGAATTCACATAAGCAAGCGCTTTTTGAAACGATTGTTTATTTGTCTCTTCCTGAAAATTTGTAAATGGTTCGTGTGCGTATGAAACTGTCATTAGAATTCCTCCCTGTATTTTGTAATGTGTGCTCACGCTTTATGAAGATGCAAGAAGCATACCAGCATAACAATTAGCCGAAAGCAGACGAAGCTTGTCTGAATCTGTCGGCTGCATTCAGTAATGCAAAGAAATTTTGCGATCTCCTATATAAAAGACGCAAAATATTTTTGCAGATCACCCTTATACCCAGCCGCGGAATCGGGCCGCTTCAGCCGACTTTCTGATGCCCGTCATATAGGCGGCCAAGCGCATATCGACTTTGTGGGTATGCGCTGTCTGATAAATGGATTCAAACGAATTCACCATGACGCTGCGCAGTTTTCCGGCGACTTCCTCCTCAGACCAGTAAAAGCCTTGATTATTTTGCACCCATTCAAAATAAGATACCGTCACGCCGCCGGCGCTTGCCAAAATATCCGGCACGAGAAGCACGCCTCTTTCATTCAGAATTTTCGTGGCGTCTATCGTTGTCGGCCCGTTCGCCGCTTCCACAATGATTGAGGCTTTAATGTGATGGGCGTTTTCAGCTGTAATCTGATTGGAGATTGCGGCAGGCACGAGAATATCACAGTCTTTCTCCAGCAGCTCCCGGTTCGTTATGATATCTGAGAAGAGATTCGTCACCGTGCCGAAGCTGTCCCGCTTATCCAGCAAGTAATTAACGTCAAGGCCGTCAGGATCATACAAAGCGCCATGAGCGTCTGAGATGCCGATCACCTTGGCGCCGGCGTCATGCATAAATTTAGCGAGAAAGCTTCCGGCATTTCCGAACCCTTGAATGATGATGCGCGCATTTTCCAATGGAATCCCTTTTTTCTTAACGGCTTCCTCAATACAAATCGTGACGCCTTGCGCGGTCGCCGTTTCCCGCCCTTGTGATCCGCCGAGAACGATCGGTTTTCCCGTAATGAATCCCGGTGAATCAAATTCTCTCAGGCGGCTGTATTCGTCCATCATCCAAGCCATAATCTGCGAGTTGGTATATACGTCGGGAGCCGGAATATCCTTTGTCGGACCGACAATCTGGCTGATCGCCCGCACATATCCGCGGCTCAGCCGTTCCAGTTCACCGAAAGACATTGTCCGCGGATCACAAATGATGCCGCCTTTTCCGCCCCCGTAAGGAAGGTTTGTGATGCCGCATTTTAAGGTCATCCAGATGGAAAGCGCCTTGACCTCTTCCTCACTGACTTCCGGGTGAAACCGCACGCCCCCTTTTGTCGGGCCGACAGCGTCATTGTGCTGCGAGCGGTAGCCCGTGAAAACCTGTACTGATCCATTGTCCATTTTGACCGGAATGCGGACGGTCAAAAGCCGCATCGGCTCTTTCATCAGGTCATACATATTGTCAGGATAGCCCAGTTTGCGCAGGGCCTCTTTTATGATCGATTGTGTTGACAGGAACAAATCAAGAACTTCTTTTTCTTCGTCTTTCTGATTGCTTTTAGAAAGCGGGTTGGCTGACATGTTTTATCACCTCATCGTATTTTACGTGTAAGCTTCAATTACCGGCAGAACAAATTGTAAGCGTTTTTACACCAAGACCCATCAGTCCCTTTCACATAGTCGTTACGTCCCTTTTTATATGCAAGATTCATGCCAGCCTTTTGCGCATAAAAAAAAAGAGACTGTTGTCAGCCTCTCAGATTAAAGAGAAAGGAAGATTTGAAGACGTATACAGAAGAAACCTTATTGCTTTTATTAAAATCTAATACGTCTTAAACGTACAGAAAACGTTGTTTCTTTGAAGGGGACACTATTTAGAGATATACTTCCTTCCATTTGCTCTACTAATCTCTTAGTAATTGTCAGACCCAATCCGCTTCCCTGATAATTGGTGTTTCTCGAGTCCTCTAATGTGTACATTCGTTCAAAGACACGGTCTTTATGCATTTCATTTATCCCTTTTCCTTTATCTGATATTTCTACAAAAACATCATGATCAGTTATTCTGATCTTTAAACCCACCATCTTACCATCAGAACCATATTGAATTGCATTCGTAATTAAATTATTTAGAACCCTCTCAATTGCATCTTCATCTCCGCTAACAAATACAGGATCATCGGGTATATCAATCACTACTTCAAATTCTTTGCTTATTAAAATTTCGTAGTAATCCAAAATTATTTTTCGGCTGACTTCACATATATCAATTCGTGAAGAATTTAATTTTTTATCTCCTGACTCTAATTTTACAAGTTCAAAAAAACGGTTTATTAACGCTAATACCTCGACCGTTTTTAAATTAACTGTTTTTAGTAAACTCATAATCTTTTCCGAAGTCAGACTTTTATCGTTATTTATAATTTCAATATAACCTAGTATAACTGTTAAAGGCGTCTTTAAATCGTGTGAAATATTTGATAACATTTTTCGCATGGACAGTTCAATACTATTGTAGTTCCCTTTGATCTTTTGATTATGGTCTAAAAGACGGTTTATTTGAATTAACAAGGATTTTATATATTTATCATCCGTGTTAATCAATAATCTTTCGCCTGTCTCTTCATTAACAACTTTTCGAAGTTTATTTCTAATATATTTAATCTCAGTCCTTAGATGTAATCGGCTTCGGAAAAGAAATATATTTACTGCTGCAGAGGATATGAATAAAATAACCAACATATAAAACAATTTAAAAATCTCCCAACTTATAACCGATTCCCCACAAAGTTTTTATGTACATTGGATGAGATGGATCGTCCTCAATTTTCTCTCTAAGCCGTCTAATATGAACATTAATTACATTCTCATCTCCATGATACTCATCTTCCCATACGGATTTATAAAGTTGAGCCTTAGTATATACTTGTGAAGGATTAGAAATAAAGAGTTTTAAAATATTAAATTCTTTTGCCGTGAGATTAATCTTTTCATTGAATTTTTTAACAGAAAAGCCATGCAGGTCAACACTCAAATCACCTATTTTAATGATTTTTTCTTCCTTTGGAGACAGGGAGCTCTTATAGTGTCTTTCTCTTCTAATAGTTGCTTTAATTCTGGCTAATACTTCCAGCATAGAAAAAGGTTTAGAAATATAATCATCAGCTCCGAGGCCGAGACCAAGTGCCTTATCTACATCTTCATCTTTTGCAGACATGATAAGAACTGGAATCATGCTTTTAGAACGAATCATTCTTAAACATTCCATACCATCTATCTTCGGAAGCATTAAATCCAATAATATAACCTCAAACTTTTGTGTGTTCAATATGTCTAAAGCTTCTTCACCGTCAAGAGCTGCTGTTACTTCAAACCCTTCTTTTGTTAAGCTTTCGCTTACCATATGGCTTATGAATTGGTCGTCTTCTACAATTAATATTTTGTAACCCAAGCTTTCCGCTCCTTAAATATAAAACTGATATTCTTAACTCACTGTTTATTTCAATCATTATACAGATAATTAATCTCATTATAATTCTTTTTTATCCAAAAAGAGATAAATACTCCAAAACATTTTTAATACAAACAAATAAGACAACCATTCTTCAATAGCGGGAATTGTTGTCTTGTGTTTTTCTCTTTTTATCTAACCTTTATCGAACCCTAAATAGACTTACTTTATTACTTCCCGCGCCAATTTCACCTTTTTTCAGTTTTACGCCATCATCTAGATCAAGCGTTACATCAGAATTACTCTGAGCAAAAACAGCAAGTGAAGTTGGCGCTTTTTTATAAGATACACCTATATCTCCTGATTTCGTATTTACTGATAAAGATTTTCCTTCTGTTATGTCCTTGATTGAAACCGTCCCATCTATAGAAGAAACCTTTACATTAGAACTACTTGGTTATTTCAATATTGTTCATACCTGAATCGGGAACATTAATATAGATTGTGCCGCCCTGTTTTCTAAAAGTAATTCCTTGACATTGCTATAATTTTCTTCAATGTGTAATTTCTCCTCATTTACACTAAATCTTTTTGTTCTATTTTACGGTAAGAAAGATAACCCACTAAAAGACCAAATAAACAAAGTACAATTGGAATGATAATAAATTGACTTAAACTGACTGTTTCTCCTCCGTCGGAAACTGTTGCATTGATAAAGAACCCGATTATGAAAGCCCAAGTGATTGCAGCAGCAGTTGATTTTTTTCTCATGCCGAAAAATAAAGGAATCAGACTCACTCCTCCCATCATAAAAGCGGTGAGAAGAGTCGATGGCATAGCGGAAATAACTTCACTCATTTCAACAGGCTTCTCGAATAAATATAAGTGCGGACTCACGAAGAGAATTAACAAGTTAATAACAAAAGTAGCAATAACAATACTTACAAAGCAGAATAGGAAGACAATAGATAGTTTAGCTTGCATTAATTTTTTTCTTTGTAAAGGATAAGTAAACAGCAATTGTATTGTTTTATTTTTATATTCATCAATAACTAAACGGGATAAAATCACAGCAGAAAAACTAATAAATACAATTCTAATAAGAATATTAGTTAGAGATATAAAATCTGCATAATCACGAAACATAAGTTCATTTTCATTTTTAGATTCCCATCCCATAAGAGCCGCTAAGGCAAAGATGATTAATATCCAAAGTGCCACCCATTTAAAATACTGTGATAAGTGATGTTTTTTGTACTCTAATTTCATAAGTTTTAACATGCTAATAGCCTCCAGCAGAAGAATTTAAGACAATGCAAATAAGGTGCATAACACAGACGGGCAATCTATCTAGTGTGTATTCCCTCCCCATTCATAGAATTTAAGAAGTATTCTTCTAAAGAACTGTGTTTTTTATTTATACTTTCTATACCAATGTCATTCAGAATAAGTACTTTAGAGATTTCTTGTTGTGTAACTGCTGTTTCATAGATACGAATTAATTGTTGATCAATCATTTTAAAATTTCTTATCCCCAGATTTTGCTCTAAAATATATAATGCTTTTTTTATGTTTTGGACTTGTACCTCTATATACTCTGTTTGTTTTCCGTTTATACTCTTCATAGAAACTTCTTTTATTAACTTGCCATTCTGTATGATACCAATAGTATCTGACATTTGTTCCATTTCGGCTAAAATGTGACTGGAGACTAATAATGTAATTCCATATTCTCTGCAAAGTAACTTAAAGAGATCCCTCAACTCTTTTATACCTATTGGATCCAGGCCATTAATTGGCTCGTCTAAAATGAGAAGTTCTGGTCTTGTAGAAATAGCTCTGGCTATTCCTAACCTTTGTTTCATTCCTAAAGAAAACTCTTTCACTTTTTTATTATCAATATTATGTAACTTTACAAGCTCGATAGCGTGGTCAATGGATTTTTTATCGTAATAGCCCATATATTCACAATGGAAATCTAAATTTTCTTTAGCAGTGAGGTTGTCATAGAAAATGGGATATTCAATAATGGTGCCCATTCTTTTTAAAACTTCAAATGACGTATCTGTTAATTTCTCACCGAAAATTTCGATTTCACCACTTGTAGGCTTGATTAAATTTGTAATCATTTTCATAATGGTTGTTTTACCTGCCCCATTGGGACCCAAGAATCCATAAATCTCCCCTTTTTTCACGTGCATATTAACTCCGGAAACAACTTCTTTTCCTTTAAATGATTTTGTAAGCTGACTCGTTTTTAAGATGTATGTCATTCGCTTCCCCCTTTCCCTATATACTCCTACTATATAAAGGAAAGTTCTCTTTTCTCTTAAGCAAATATTACTTTTTTCTTAAGATTTTCAAATCCTATCCCCATTCTATAAATCATTTTTTGTTTTTTTAGGATGCATGATGTCCATAAGAGAAGAAAGGGAGGATCTCTTAAATTTCAGTTCCCTAACTGACCGCCATTTTCCAAGACATTTTTGATGAAATTGTTCTTCAGGCCAGCAATCATGATATAGCGGGCGGTCGTATCTTATTCACCGGCAAACACAAAAACGAAGACATCCGCTGTCTTCGTCTTCTGCGCTACCGGTGAGCCGTCTGCCAGTCAAATCCGATGGTTTCGTCGTTCCATGGGATTCTTTTTTCATCCGGCTGATCCGGATTGTAGGACATTGTCGTGAAATAAATAATGGTCAGCGGCGTTTCTCCCAGCACTCTGTACCCGTGCGCGACACCTTTGGGAATGAGAAGCAGCATCGGATTGTCTTCTCCCATGTAGTAGACATCCGTTTCTCCCTTGGTTGCTGACTCTTCGCGAAGGTCATGCAGCACGACCTGGGCGTGGCCCGTCGGGAAAAACCACAGGTCATCCTGTTTCTCGTGATAGTGAAATGCTTTAATGACGCCGGGATAGCTTTTGGACCAGGAAGCCTGCCCGAATCGCTCCAAGAGATGTTCATCGTCGCGGACGAGTTCTGAAAAGAACCCCCGGTCGTCACTGTGTTTGGTCAGCTTTTTGATTTTTACGCCTTCGATCACTTGCATTGCCCCTCCCTTTGTAAATAATCCCGCAGCGCATCCCGCCAGTGCCTCATGCCGAGCCCCTGCCGTTCGATCGACTCAAGGCTTAACACCGAGTAAGCGGGACGCGGCGTCTCATTTCCGTATTCCTCCGTCGTCACGGGCAGCACGGCGGCGTTCCTGCCGCTTTCTTCAAAAATGGCCTTGGCGAATTCATACCAGCTGCACACTCCGCTGTTTGCGGCGTGGTACGTGCCCGGCGGCCTGTCAAACAGACCGATCACTGTTTCAGCTAAATCCTTTGTATACGTCGGCGAGCCGACTTGGTCATTGACGACACGCACTTGTTTATGTGTATCCGCAAGCTTCAGCATTGTATTGACAAAGTTATGCCCGCCGATGCCGTACACCCACGATGTTCTGATAATGGTATGATTTTTTCCCGTTAACCGGATCAGTTCTTCACCGAGTTTTTTGCTTTTTCCGTAAATCGTGCCGGGGTCTGCGGGATCATCCGTCTGATAAGGCCGTGTTCCTTTGCCGCTGAAAACGTAATCGGTGCTGATGTGAATGAATCTCGCTCCGGTGTTTTCAGCCTCAAGCGCGGCATAATAAGCGCCGATTCCGTTTATTAAATACGCTTTGTCGAGCTCCGTTTCACATTTGTCAACGGAGGTGTATGCCGCCGTATTGACGACGATATCCGGCTTGTAATGGCTGAATGAGTGCCGCACCGAACGCTGGTCGGATATATTCATCATCGCTTTTGTCAGGGCGATCACCTCATACCCTTCCCGCTTCAGCAGGCGGCATAATTCCCGCCCCAGCTGGCCGGCAGCTCCGGTTACTAATACCTTCGTCAATCGGATCCCCTTCTTTCCGATCAGTCTTGGCTGTCTGTATACCAGCGAATGGTTCTTCTCATTCCTTCTTCAAATGTGACCTGCTGCCGCCAGCCCAGTTCATTTTTCAGCTTTGAGGCATTGATGGCGTAACGGCGGTCATGCCCTTTTCTGTCTTCGACATGAACAAACCGCTCCTCCACTCCGAGCTCCTTCATGATAAATCCCGCCAGATCTTTATTCGTCCGTTCATTTCCGCCGCCGATATTGTAAATGTCACCGAGCGTTCCATTTTCCAGCACGAGCTTAATGGCGCGGCAATGATCCTCGGCAAACAGCCAGTCTCTGATCTGCATCCCGTCGCCGTACAGCGGAACCGGCGTACCGTTTACGGCGTGCCTGATAATGGTCGGAATCATTTTCTCGTGATGCTGGTAAGGCCCGTAATTGTTGCTGCATCTCGTGATGATCGCAGGGAGCTTATGGGTTTTCACATAAGACATGACGAGCAGGTCTGAGCCCGCCTTGCTTGCGGAATACGGATTATTCGGAGAAAGCGGCGTCGTCTCTGTGAAAGCGGGATCGTCCGGCCCCAAATCTCCGTACACCTCGTCTGTGGAAATGTGAATCAGCCTGCCGGCTTTGCCCTGTAACACCGCGTCCGCCAGTCTGTATGTGCCCATCACATTTGTTGTGATAAACGGCTCTGCCTGATTAATGCTTCTGTCCACATGGGATTCAGCTGCAAAATGAATGACAGCGTCATACATTTGGGAAAAGGCTTTATCAATGTCTTCTTTTTTGGAGATGTCACCTTTGATAAAACGGAAACGGCCGTGCTTTTTTAAGGCTTCTATTTCAAGCGGCCTGCTTGCATACGTGAGATTATCCAGAACGGTAATCTGCGCGTCCGTTTCTTTCAGCATCATGTTTGTAAAGGTAAGGCCGATAAATCCTGCGCCGCCTGTAATTAAATATGATTTTGGCATGATTAATGTTCCTGTCCTTTCTGTATTGCCTGCTGCGCCAGGCTTCCGGCAAGATAGAGCGATTCATGCGTGCCCGCATCCACCCACCAGCCCGTTAACACATCATACGTTAGCTCGCTGTGTTCAATGTATAAATTATTGACATCGGTAATTTCCAGTTCGCCGCGTTTTGATGGAGAAATTTGTTCAATATAAGAAAACACTTCTGCGTCATACATGTAAATCCCTGTGACACATAAGCTGGTCGGCGGATGCTCCGGCTTTTCAATGATCGACTTGATCCGTTTGTTTTCTTCATCAATCTCGGCGATGCCGAAGCGCTCCGGATCGTCAACTTCTTTCAGCAGCACTTTTGCCCCTTTTCCCTGCTGTGCGAAACGTTCCGTATAAGGTTTTAATGAATCTTCGAAAATATTATCTCCTAAAAGCAGGACGAAGGGGTCGCGTCCGGTGAACCGCTTTGCGTACGATAAACCGTCCGAAATCCCTGATGCGGCGGGCTGAACCTGGTATGTGATCGACACGCCGAGCTCTTCTCCGGTTTCAAGAAGCTTATGAAATTGCGGAATATACTCTTTTTGCGTAATCAGCAATATATCCGTAATTCCCGCTTCTTCCAGCTTCATGATCGACCAGTAAATCATCGGGTACGGACCGACAGGGAGTAAATGCTTATTAACCGCTTTCGTCAGCGGCATAAGGCGCGAGCCGGTGCCTCCGGCTAAGATAACACCTTTCACATGAACACTTCCTTACGTGTGGTTTTATCACAAATCATAAAGAATCGCCGCCGCCCGTTTGATGCCTCTCCCGTCAACCAGCGGCGTTCCGTTCTGATGAAGCCCGAGCCGTCTCGGATAATCCGCAGCCAGCTCAGACATATGCCGAGCGAGCACGTCTGCCGGAGTGTGTTCTCCCAGGCCGAGATGAACGGCGGCGCCCCGTGCGGCGAATTTTTCAGCCGTCACGGTTTGATGCGCCACTTGAGAAAGAACGATGCAGGGCACACCCGTACAAATGGTTTCATATAAAGTGATGCCGCCGGACACGACGGCCATATCAGCCCTCGTAAGAAGTGCGGCCATGTCATTTGTCTGCCTTACCATCTCGGCATAAGGCATTTGCGCGATAAGCGTGCGCACGTCATCAGCGTGAGCCGCGGCTCCGCCCATGACAATAATCACTTGTTTTCGATGAATATCCGGAATCCGGCGGCATGCTTCTATCACTTTAAAGACAAGCTTCTTCGGATCGCTTCCTCCTAAAGAAACCAAAATGGTCCGGCATTCTTTTCTCAGCTGATAGTGCTGTTTGGCTTTTTCAAATTCCGGATGAAGAATGATATATTCCGGGCCTTCATATATAACGGCTCTGCCCATTTTCATTGTCCGGCTTTTCAGCCCGCCATATATGCCGTTTATGACGGCATCACATAAATGAATGACATGCTCCCGCTTTTCTTCAAATAAGACGATGCGTGCCGATGAATGCCGTCTGATTTCTTCAAGCCAGTCAGAAGGCATATCAAGCACGTCGAATATGAGCATGTCAGGAGCCTGCCTGTTTATTTCCCGGACAATAAATTCCTTCTGTCCCTTGTCAGGCTTGATGATCACTTCCCATTGATCAGCAGACAGGTATGAAGAAGCCTCCTTATTGGTGTAAAACGTGATTGAGCATTTATTCAAAATGGCGCCGGCAAGCAGCTTCATCCTGACGGCGTGCCCCATACCGATTTCACGGCCCCCATCTGCGAATATCAAAACCCGCATCCTAATCAGCCTCTTTTTGCCGGATCATTTGATTAATGGCCCTGAGTTCAGGATCGCTATTCAGCAGATGAATCAATTCTTTTGCCGGAATATCAGGGTGCGAGCCTGCTTTTTCGTATAGCTCGCGTGCCAGCCTGTAGTCCTCTTCGGTATCGACGGTCAGCCGCAAATGAGGAGCCCGGAGTTCCTGCGGGGGTTCGGGAAAGAGCAGCCGGTACCTCTCAGGAGATTCTCTAATTAAAAGCGTGACATGCTCCTGATATTTGTCTGCCAGCGTTTTGTCGGCATTGATCTCCGTTAGGAGGCGCGCGTTAACCGCCTCGCCGCCGATGCCGAGCGGCGTACCGCTGATATACGTGTAGTCTGCGTGCTGGTCTGAATGCGATTGAATCAGGACATCGAGCAGCGAAGGGTCGACAAACGGGTTATCTCCAGTCAGTCTGACTGCGATGGCTGGTTTTACTTGTTCAATGACTTGCGCAAACCGGTCAAGCACGCGCTGTTCGCTGCCGCGGTGCACCCGGTAGTGCTTGCTGAGGCAGTGCGCGTACAGAATGTCGTCGGTCTTGCTGTCGGACGTGGCCACGATCAGATTATCCCGAGCTTGATCATAATACGCGCTTTGCCGAACCCTTTTGACAATCATATCGAGGATGGTATACCCGCCGATCGGTTTCAGCACTTTGCCAGGAAGACGCCCGCTCCCCATCCGCGCCTGAATGATGAACAAAATGTCAGTCATCATAAGAGCTGCCTTTCGTCAAAAGGTCATCCCAAGTGATACCCGTGTCGGCAGGGATATCCCTGACCGCACGCGCCCCGTCAATTAAAAGCTCAAAATACCTCGGGTGAAGCCCCTGCGGTTTTTGGCCGGGACGAAGGACGGCAAGATTATCCGCCGTAAAACATTCGCCTTTTTGAATCGGCGCTGTTGAAAAAATGCCTCTGTAAGCGAATTTTCTGATATCCCCTTCAATCGGTGTCGTGGTCTTATGGGAGCTTCCCGACAGCATTTCCGGTACCGGAGCGTGATGCCCCTGCCGCAGCTCTTCTTCAACTGACCGGATCGCCGCAACCATTTCTTTTAATTCATCCGGGTTGAGGGCGAAGGAGTGATCAGCGCCGGGCAGATTTTTGTCGATCGTAAAATGCTTTTCAATCAGTTTCGCTCCGAGCCTGACAGCCGCGCACGGGACATCATACGGATGGGCGCTGTGGTCGGAAAAACCGATCACAGCATCAGGGAAAGCAGCGGCAAGCATGGGAATGACGCTCAGATTGCTGTGTTCAGGCGGAGCGGGATATTTCGCCACACAGTGCATGATTGCAATTTCTTTGTTCCCCTCGCCGGTAATGGTTTGATAAGCCTCCTGAATATCTGAAATATCAGCACCCGCGGTTGAAAAGATAATCGGGGTCTTCAGCCCCGCCACATATTTCAATAACGGCAGATGATTCAGCTCGTAGGAGGCGATTTTAAAGGCGGGCGGGGAAGTCGCATAGAGTAAGTCGGCAGAGCCTTCGTCACATACCGTGCTTAAAAACAGCACGCCTTTTTTCTTACAATATTCAAGCAGCGGTTCGATCCATTCAGCGGGCATTTCCATTGATTGCACGAGTGAAAAAATAGAGACGTCTTTTCCCGCAGCGGTTTTGTATAGACCGGGGTCTTTCTGATACATTTTGTCAGCCTGAAACATTTGGAACTTGACCGCGTCCGCGCCGGCCTCACTGGCCGCATCTATCAATTCAAACGCCTGGTTCAGCTTTCCGTCATGATTAATTCCGGCTTCGGCGATAATGAAAACGGGCGAATCTCCGCCGATTGACTTCGATCCGATTTTGCATGATGCCATCAGTCCGCCCCCTTCCCGGGCCACACATGATAGTAATAATAAGATGCATCCGCTTTAAAGCCCATTCGTTCATACAAACGGATGGCTCTTACATTGTGGAGCTGCGTGCCCGCTGATACAGTCTTATGCTGAAAGCGCAGTGATTGTTCAATAATGCGCGCCGCTAAATGGTATCCCGCTCCTTTTCCTTCAAATCCCGGCTTTACCGCCATCAGATCAAGGACGAATTCATCGCCTTTAGAAAGCCCCTGCACAAAGCCCACGGTCTCTCCCTTATATTTGGCGGCGAATTGTAACGAAGCCCTGCCTTCCGCGTTATTCCGCGCCCACTCTTCAAACAGGCGGTTTGCACTTTCATAGCTGAGATGGGGGTCCTGATAATACCTGCTTTTTGTAAAGGCATCTCGGGCCAGCCGGCTGATCGCTTCCGCGTCGCCGGGACCAGCTTCTGCAATCTCAAATGGCGGCGTGCTGTTAAATACACGCACCGGGCTGACGAGTTTGAACAGACTCCCGACAAAACAAGCATTTGGAAGCTGCTGCACGACCTGCATCGCGCCGACATCCTCAGCCGGTATTTTAATAAATATAAAATCAGTGCCGTCCGCCCGCCTTGACGCGTAAAATTCCTGAAACAGCCTTTTGAGCTGACCGGTGCTGTTTGCGGCTGCAAGCTTCACATTGATGATTTTTTTTTGGAACAATTGACTTTCCCACGAAGAGCTCTCATATAAAATCACGCCTTGAAGGCTGTTTTCTTCCAATAAACAAAGTGACGACTCATAGGCCTCCGGCTGAATGCCCTTCTGTTGCAGAAAAGCTTGAATCACATCCTGTGCAAGATTTCTCTTCAGTCTGTACACCTAATCAGCCCCTTTGATGATATCCGTAACTGCCGCAATGACGTATTCAACGTCATCATCTGTCATTGACGGATAAAGAGGGAGTGATACGGTGCGGTGATAATACGCGGCCGCGGCCGGAAAATCAGTTTCCTTATATCCGTACGTTTTTTGATAATACGGATGAAACGGAACCGGAATAAAATGAACGCTTGTGCCGATGTTATATTGATCTTTTAAAGCGGAAATCAGATCGTTCCGGCTGATCCCGGTTTCCTGCTCCTCTATTTGAAGAACATACAAATGCCATGCATGCCGCCCGTCATCACTGACATATGGGACGGTCAGCCCTTTCATGTCCCTGAAAGCGTCCTGGTAGCGGCTTGCAATTTCAGCCCTTCTTTGCTGCATGCTGTCAATCCGTTTCAGCTGGTGAAGCCCAAGCGCTGCCTGAAGGTCAAACATATTCATTTTATAGCCGGGCGCTTCGACCTCGTAATACCAGCTTCCGTTTGAAGAATAGCGGTTCCACGCGCCTTTGCTCATCCCGTGAAGGCTGAGCACCCTGATCTGATCGGCAAGCCCGTCATCATCGGTCGTCAGCATGCCGCCTTCACCGGTTGCCAGGTTCTTTGTCGCGTAGAAACTGAATGCCGTCGCGTCCCCGATTGATCCGACCATTTTCTGTTTATACGTGGTGTACACGGCATGTGCGGCATCCTCTAAGACAAACAGCTGATGCTTTTTAGCGATGGCCAGAATCCGATCCATATCACACGACTGGCCGGCGAAATGAACGGGCACAATCGCCTTTGTCCGCGGGGTGACGGCCGCCTCAATGTTCTCAGGGTCCGCATTCAGCGTAAGCGGGTCAATATCAACAAACACCGGGACGGCGCCTGTATGCACGATGGTATTGGCTGTTGAACTGAACGTCACGGCAGACGTGATGACCTCGTCGCCGGGACCGATTCCTTTCGCTTTCAATGCCAAAAACAAAGCGGCAGTACATGAGTTCAGCGCGATCGCGTGCTTTGCTCCCGTCCAGGCGGCAAAAGCTTTTTCAAACGCCTCCACTTTCGGTCCCTTTGAAAGCCAGCCCGTTTCTAGCGTATCAATAACCTCCTGAATTTCGTCCTTCCCGATCATGGGCAATGAATAGGGAAGAAAAGCTGATCTTTTTTGCACCATTTTCTTTGCGCTCCTATCGTTTTTATGAAGAGTCAGCCTTTCTGAAGCCGACTCCGGTTTTTTCCTGAAGCACCTGACATAAAGCCGCAAGCGAATCCTGAACCGGGTAGTTCGCCGCGATAAAAGCCCGGCGCGCCTGTTCCGCCTTTTGATATGCTGCGGGGCTTTCGCATACCCGGATTAATTCCTGAGCCAGTGCCTGCGGGTCCTCAAAGGCAAATTCCCCGAGTGAATGGTAATAAGGGTATTGGCGGGTTCCCGCTGATTTTCCGATCAGCACGGGTTTTTGAAACAGCATCGCTTCAAGACCGACCGTTGATGTCTGCGTCACCGCGGCGTCAACATACGGGAGAATATCGTAAAGCCCCATTTCTTTCTTGATGATTTTGCCGGCTTTGTATTTCCGCAGCACCTGATTGTAAGCATCCAGCTTGTTTTTGCCGATTTCCCACGGATGCGGTTTAATAATGAGCTGCATGTTCTTATGCTTGACAAGTTCATCAAGCACCCCCGTGTAAAAGTCATCAGAGAACGGCTGCGTGGCGATCAGCACCGTCCGCTGCGACGGGAGAAAGGAAAGCTTGCGGTAAAACGTGTCTTTATCTATCGGTTCTCTTGAGAAGATCTCATCGAAGCGGGGATGCCCCGTGATGATGATTTGTTCATCCCTGCAGCCTTTCGCTTTATACCACTCCGCTTCATAAGCCCCGAATACAGCCTGATAGTCCGTAAACACGGGCAGAAACGCTTCATCTCCCATGAGGGCTCCGTGCTGAAGACAGATGCTGACGGCGTTTTTTTTCGCGCACATCAGCGCCAGCACACGGCTGTAAATATCCTCTGTCGTGCCGACCACAACGGCGGAAATGGGCTCAGCCGTAAACAAACTATCAAGCGCATCAATCGCTTCAATAAATAACGGAATATCTTTATATAATCGCTCCTGAAATTCTCTGTTTCCGAAAGCGGGATGGCTGTGCAGCTCTTTCAGAATGGCATGGGCTTTTTCAATATAGGGGACGGGGTTCCCTTTTTGGCCCATTCCCGCCAGTTCCAATTTGCAGATAACGGGCAGCCCATGGTGGTCAGGCAGACTCCATCTCGCCAGTACCGCTGTTTTTGCCGGATCAAACTGCCGGTAATTTTCCTCGGTGAATCGAAGATGGTCGAAATGCAGAATGAGTTTTCCATTTACCGGTTTCTCACCTGTTTTCTTAATGGATTGCTTCTTTTGATCAAAATAAGACTGAATATCGGCTTCAGGAATATGCCGGTCGGCGGAACCGAAAAGCTCTGGGTTCTGTTCCATGCTCTCCCGAAGCGCAGGGCTGATATATTGATAAAAATTACTGATCAACGCGAGCGGAATGTCTTTGTAGCGAAGTGACTGAAAAAGGTCAATATACTGCCGGTACAGCACCCAATAGTTCGCTAAGTATGCCGACAAGCCCTCACCCCTTTCCAAGCTTTTTTAATGATTCCCTCAGCTCCCGGCACGTGGCCTGCTGCGGAAGGCTGCTCACAAACTCATTTTTTTCCGCCGCGAAAAGCTGATAATGAATGGATTGATCGGTAATATAATTGATATCAAGCTCCTCAGAAATCGGGTGAAACGGATAAAAATGATTCACCCTCCAGAAGAAACGGGCATCACCGATGCGGTAAAACGCGGGGCTTTCATCCCAATAGGAACCGAATGCCGATTTGACCTGTTCCAACACGGAAAACCGATGCATGACTGAGCAATGGTCAATGGCGCACGGCGCATTCCATACGATCCGATCGGCGGGCCTGGCCGTTTCCTTCACCGTCTCCTTCTGCTGATTCAGATGATAGGTTTTGGAACTTGAATACACAACGGCTTTTTCCGGGTCGGCATCAAGCTCTTTCACCATTTTCTCAAGCCGGTCCGGCACATATGTGTTGTCGTCGGTCGCATACGTCACATACTCGCCCTCCGCCATTTCTATTGCCTGATTAATCAAGGCGGCGTAGCGTGTTTTTTCCGTCCTTTCTTTGACGCCCGATACATCGCTTTGATAAAACCGGACGCGGGGATCGGTGAGAAAAGGGCGTATTTCCGCCAATGTCGCTTCATTTGAGTTGTCATCCATAATAAAAAGCTCAAAGTCTGTAAATGTCTGGGACAGAATACTTTTAATAGAGCGGGCCACATAGTCACTTTTGTTATAGCTCGTCATGATCACTGACACTTTAGGCAACTCGTCACCCCCTTTACGTACCTGAAACTACCGCTATCATATGTTTCTTATGTCAAAGATGCGCTAGGATTACAGACTATTGTGTGAAAAGTCAGCTTTTCTTCACACAAAAAAGCCGGCTTTGATGGCCGGACTAAAGGAAGCGTGTTTCTTTTTTTGCATAAATCTTTCTATGGGCTCATATGGTGGAATAGATAAAAACGGCAGCCGATTTAAGGCTGTCTGATACTTGTCAGGAGGTTCCAGCACCAAGAGGTTTTCATCAAAGGAGGAACAATATGAAACCGAAAAAGAATCAATATCAGCAAATGCAGGGGATGGGGATGGGAATGGATATGCAGGGATACCAGCCGCAGCTCGGGCCTAATCCTTATCCGCAGCCTCAGGGCCAAGGATCACAGATGATGCCGATGCAGCAGCAAATGCCAATGCCGATGCAGCAAAGCCAGCAGGGCTTCGGCGGAGGGTTCTCCGGCCAGCCGCAGCAGCAGGGCGGCGGGTTTCAAATCCCGTCGGGTCCATCATCATCACAAAGCGTTCCCGGCATGCTGCCGATTGAAGAATCATACATTGAAAATATTCTGCGGTTGAACCGGGGCAAAACGGCGACAATTTATATGACATTTGAAAACAGCAAAGAATGGAATTCAAAGATTTTCCGCGGTGTGATTCAGGCGGCGGGGCGTGACCATATCATTATCAGCGACCCGAAAACGGGCACCCGCTATCTGCTTTTGACCATTTACCTTGATTACATCACGTTTGATGAAGAAATTGCTTATACTTATCCGTTCTCCATGTCTTCCTATTCTCCGAGATAAAGCAAAAAGCCAATCGCTCACTTGGCAGAGGATTGGCTTTTTTTCTTTATAAATATTTGACGGCTGCGACGATAATCATAATCCATGAAATAATAAACGCCACGCCGCCGAGCGGTGTAATCGCTCCGAGAATGGAAATCTGAGTCACGCTCAATACGTACAGGCTTCCTGAAAACAGAACGATGCCCGCAAACATCAGCCAGCCTGCAACCGAAACGCTGCCTGCGCCGGAGAGCTTCTCGGCCAAAAAGGCGACAGCCAGAAGGCCGAGCGCGTGATACATATGATATTGCACGCCTGTGTGCCATACCTGCAGATATTTATCGGGGATTTTCCCTTCAAGCCCGTGTGCGCCGAAAGCGCCCAGCGCCACTGCCAATAAGGCGTTAATCGCGCCCAGAATAATAAACACTTTCATCTATTTTCTCCCGCCTTTTCGTTAAAGTTTCCATTTCAATCATAACCCAACATCGGCAAAATTCAACGTCCGTCCTCCGATGACACGAGATTGTCGGATTTTTTCTTTTTGATAAGCTGGGTTCGGTCAATCGCGATCGCCAGCAGCGTCCCCAGCACAAGGCCGTTGCTTAAGATCGAAATCAGGATCGGGTGCATCCCTGATAATGCGCTCTCCGGCACAAACATCACCCCGACTCCCGTCAGAAGTGCCAGACCGATAATGGAACGAATTCGTTTTTGCTCCGCTTTCTCATAAGAGTCAAACTCTGTAAAGGCAAGACCCGCCATTGTTGAGAAAACGACGAAGTTTACCGCAAAGCCGACCGGTGAGGGCAGACTCGCAAACGCATTCATAAATAATGGGATCATACTGATGATGATGACAAATACACTGCCCAAAAGAAACGGCTTTTTCGAAGGAAGCTTCGTCGTCTCAATAAAACCGGCCGCCCCCGAGATCGGCACAGGCGCAATGCCTCCCGAAAGTCCGCTTAAAAGGTGGCTGATCGAGGCCGCAAACCCGGCCGGACGCTCACGCCGCTTCCCCACGGTGCCGCCGAATTTTTTCACAGCCGCTTCAACAACTCTGATGCTCGCGAGCATATTGACAATCAAAAGCACTGTAATGAAGAGTGACGTAATGATCAGGCCGCTGTCGAACGCAGGCTTTCCAAACGGAAAGAGAGTCGGAAGCTGAATCATGCGGTCCGGTATTTGAATCGGTCTGGCAGCGCCGAAGACGGCAAACAAGAGCCAGCCGCCGGCAAGCGAAAGAAGAATCGCATACTGCCTTAAAAAAGTAACATTTGATCGGGACATGATGAACATCGCAGCCGTCACAACCATGGCGAGCCCGAAGACAAGACCGTCGACGCTGTTTTTTAAATAGCCGATGCCCAAAAGGCCTTTCACAATCGGCTGACTCAGCTGCATGACCAAAAGCAGCAGATACACGCCCGTCACTACCGGTGTAAACAATACAGCCAGCCGTTCAATCACTTTAAAAAGGCTGAACAAAAAGAAAAAGACAGCGCTTAATAACAGCGCCCCCTGCAGCGCCCGCAGCGTCTCGCCGAATGTCGCAAACACCGTGCCCGTCAATCCGCCGTAAATCGTGTATACGCCCCACCATAAGCCTGCCGGACTTTCATTAATCGGCAGACGATGGCCCTGAAGACATTGGATGACCGCAGCGACGCCAAGCACAAAAAATGTGCTCTGAATCAATACAGCAGAATCAGCATGGTTCAAGTGAAATGATTGTGCGATGGCGACAGGAACCACAATTGCAGCCGCAATCATGAATGCCGTCCATTGCAACCCCCCGAGTATCAGTTTCAAATCAATCAACCTCTCCTGTTAAAAATCGAAAATGGAATCCCCGTTTCCGTCTTCCTCACGTTCGTCTTTCGCTTTTTTCTGATATTGGCTCAGTCCGGCGCTGCCCATCATTTTTTCAAGCAGAAGCGGGTCTGTCGAAGGTGACGCGGAAGGCTTCGGCACCGCTTTCGGAATCGGATTCTGCACAGGCGCCTGAGCGGTATCCGTCTGGGTGCCGAGCACGACGTCACACAAAGAGCGGATGGCGGCCGCGTGCATTTTGACATCCTCGGCGCGGGATGCCGTTTTGGCCTGCCTCAGTTCTTCTTCCATCTTCTGAATCAAAGCAGAGATATGTATGTTCATGAGTAAATCCTCCAGCAGTAATTTGTCTTCTTCCTGCATTTTATCAAATTTCTGAACCAATCGCAGAATTGAGTTTGTTATTTTTTCTGACAACATACCGCCCGGAACGTCAAAAAAGACGCTTCCGCCGAGCGGAAGCGCCTCAAAACACCATTTATTGCGGCAAGTCGGGAATGCACCAGTCGATCGGCTGTTCCCCCATTTTTTCAAGGGCGGCGTTTGTCCGGGAAAACGGTCTGCTCCCGAAAAAACCGTTCCTTGCCGAAAACGGGCTCGGATGAGTCGATTCGATAATAATGTGTTTCGATGTGTCAATACGCTCTTTTTTCATCTGTGCGTGACGTCCCCACAAGATAAAGACGATCGGCTTTTCTCTTTCATTCACCACATCAATGATGCGGTCAGTGAGCCGCTCCCACCCCTTGCCTTTGTGGGAATTGGCCTGGCCGCGGCGAACCGTAAGCACTGTGTTTAACAAAAGCACTCCCTGCTCCGCCCAGCTGACAAGCGATCCGTGATTCGGTACGGGGCAGCCGATATCATCCTGAAGCTCTATGAAAATATTTTTCAAAGACGGCGGCTGTCTGACGCCGGGCTGAACGGAAAAACTAAGCCCGTGCGCCTGTCCGGGCCCGTGATACGGATCCTGCCCGAGAATGACCGCTTTTACATCCTCATAGGACGTATAATGCAAGGCATTAAAAATATCATGGCTGTCAGGATACACCGTTTGGCTGCGGTATTCTTGTTTCAGCATCTCTCTCAGCTCTTGATAATACGGTTTGTCGAATTCATCTTTCAGCTGATTCCACCAGCTGTCCTTTAAAAGCTGTTTCAAACTGTCCGTCCCCCTTATGAAGTGTGCAGTCTTGAATAGACGGGCTTTCCGTCCCACACAATGTCCGTCGGCGCCTCCCGCCTCTTCATGTCCGGCTCTTCAAGAAGAACCGCGAAATTTTTCGTCGGGAGCTCCCCAAGCCCGTGCTTTTCGCTTAGCCGGTCTAAGTACTGCTTCCGTTTTGCGCCGAGGTCCGCAGACTGATTGCCGCCTCCCTCAAAAAATGCATATATGACGCTCGCGCAAGGAACACGCTTCACACGGTGCTGTTTCGCAGCGCGTAAATAAAAATCCCAGTCCCAGTAATTATGGACATCCGGATCAAAATATCCTAACGTGTCATGCAGAGAACGCCTGTACATGCTGCCTGACGGGACATACGTGGAAAACACCCGCATATCCTCATAATCGGCCGTATAGGCGAATGGCTTTCGTGAAACCGGAAATCTCGTGTTGTCCCGTTCTTCAAATGACACAATTTCCGCATCAGAATGAACCAAGTCGGCATCAGCGAGCTCAGCCGCCATTCTTTCCAAATGGCCCGGCGTAATGAAATCATCATCATCGCACAGCATGATACAATCACCTGACGCTTTTTTCACACCGGCGTTCCGCGCTTCCACATGTCCGGCATTCTGTTCTAAATCAATAATCTGAATCGGCAGATCGCTGTACAGCTTCTTCGCCTCCTCGACTGATTCCCCGGCATCATTTACGATGATTACTTCATAAGGCTTTACGGTCTGCCTGGAAATCGACTCCAGCAGCTCACATAAAGCCGGAATCCGATTATACGTGACTATGACAATTGATATATTCATGATCCGCTCCTTCTGCTTTTTCTCATGTTCTATTAAAACATAAAGCGGCGGAGAGATCAGGGGGGATTTTTGATTTCAGCCCATTCAGAAACAAATCATGGTCATGCCCGCCAGCAAAACCAGAATGATCAGAAGATCTCCCCAAACAGCGCAAACCGCCTTGGCATTAAGTCTGCCCGCCTCCATGACATTCCAAAGTTTTGATTGATAAACAGGCACCAACACCATCGCATAGCACGTGCACAAACAGACAAAAGCCGGCGGGACAAGCGCGCATCCCTCACTGTCAAATCATTCCTCTAAGCCTTTCGTATTGTGATCGGGAGAAAATCTAACTATAATGAGGTATAAAACACTGATGGAGGCCATTGATATGTCAATGCACAAAGCACTTACTATTGCCGGTTCTGATTCCAGCGGCGGCGCGGGAATTCAGGCCGATTTAAAAACATTTCAAGAAAAAAACGTATACGGAATGACGGCTTTGACCGTTATCGTAGCGATGGACCCGGAAAACAGCTGGGATCATCAAGTATTTCCGATCGATGCCGGCACGATCCGCGCACAGCTTGCGACGATCGTAGACGGAATCGGCGTAGACGCCATGAAAACGGGAATGCTTCCTACCGTGGAGATCATTGAGCTTGCGGCGAAAACGATTAAAGAAAAACAGCTGAAAAATGTCGTTATCGATCCGGTCATGGTCTGCAAAGGAGCGAACGAAGTGCTGTATCCGGAGCACGCCGAAGCGCTGCGCACCCAATTGGCCCCGCTGGCAACCGTCATCACGCCAAACCTGTTCGAAGCAAGCCAGCTGAGCGGCATGGATGAATTAAAAACGGTGGAAGACATGAAAGAAGCGGCCAAGAAAATTCACGAACTCGGCGCGAAATATGTATTAATTACAGGCGGAGGCAAGCTGAAACATGAAAAAGCGGTCGACGTGCTGTATGACGGGGAAACCGCAGAAGTATTAGAAAGCGAAATGATTGATACGCCTTACACGCACGGAGCCGGATGCACATTCTCCGCCGCCGTTACGGCAGAATTGGCCAAAGGCGCTGAAGTGAAGGAAGCCATCTACGCAGCAAAAGAATTTATCACCGCAGCCATCAAAGAGTCCTTCCCGCTGAACCAATACATCGGACCGACTAAACATTCGGCGATGCGTCTTAGCGGTAAATAAAATAAATATCCCCCTCATCACCGTGGGGGATTATTTCATTTTTTTCGCAGATGAACGTAAAAACATCTCAATCGATTGCACAAACAGCGCATATTCCTTCATCTGTTCATATGTATGACTCAGCCGATCACTCCATTCGTTGTGCGGCTCGGCTCTCCTGAGCATGCGTTTCAGCTGAAGCAATACTTCTTTATATTCTTCCCGCTTATCTTCCACTTGCTCTGCGGCTTTGATAAGTAAACATTTCGGCGTCATCTTCTGATTATTCAAAACTGAGAAAACAACTCCTTTTATTCCTGAAAATAGTAGTCTTTCGTTGAAGATTAGCACAGATGGCATAGGTTTCACATAAGAAAAAAGAACGATTTTCTACAAAAGTGTCCAAATAGAGGCGGTTATTTCCATTCTTCCTCTCGATGTAACCATTACCTCATCATTTCCCGGGAAAGGAAAATATCTGGCGCTGAATACCTCTTCTCCGTCATTTAAAAACAATTCGATGGAGGATGCATCCAAAAAGAGCTGGACGGAACGCACCTCACTGATGGCGCAGCTTCTCGTTTCTTTTTCTTCTCCGCTGAAAGCGGTGCGCTCCAGCACGGCAAGCCCCTCTTCCTGATGAAATATAAACCGGGACGCGCCCCGAATAGAGATTTCAAAACCCGATTCATGAGTCATGTCTTCCAGCAGCACTTCAGCCCGGGACGCCTCTTTCACCGGGAGGGTTTCTGACGAGCGATTCAATTGAAGACGGCGCTTTTGCTCATCCGTGCGGCGTAATTTCATTTCCTGAAGCGGACGCTGTATAATTCTGCCGTTTGACAGTGAAAGCTCTCTCGGCATCGTCAAGCAGTGAACCCAGTGATACGCATGTGTCGGATGTTGGTCCTCCTGCTGATCGGGGACGCCCATCCACGCGAACAGAATCCTCCGTCCCTTATCGTCTTCCAGCGTCTGCGCCGCGTAAAAATCAAATCCCCTGTCAAGCTCCGTGAATTCACCGTGCTTAAACTCAAGCGGCTCTGTATCCAGTCTGCCGAGGAAATAGCCCGCCTGATGGCTGTTATGATATTTTATCCCGTCAGCTTCAAGCCCCTGCGGACATACGAGCAGCACGTCGGTTCCGTCCAAAGAAAACAAGTCCGGGCATTCCCACATATAGCCGAATGGCCCGAGACTGCCGGAATCCGCCCCCGCAATCGCACCGAGAAACGTCCAATCCGTCAAGTTCTCTGATGTGAACAGCACAGCGCTTCCGGTGAGATTTTCTGTCTGCGCGCCGAGCACCATGTAATACGTCCCGTCCTTCTTCCAAACCTTCGGATCACGGAAATGAGCGGTATAGCCTTCCGGGAGACGCGCAACGACTCCTTTTTTTTCAAACACTTTTCCGTCTTCGGATACGGCGAGGCATTGATATGTTTCACGATTGCCTTCTCTGTCACGGACATTGCCTGTGTACAACAGGCAGAGCCGGCCGTCTTTTTCAATGGCGCTTCCAGAATAACAGCCGTTCTTGTCATACCATTCGCCCGGTGCAAGCGCGATTTCTTCCTCTTTCCACTCAACAAAATCCTTCGTCGTCACATGCGCCCAAAATTTCGCGCCATGCCCCGTATGAAATGGCTGCCATTGAAAAAACAAGTGATACTCGCCGTTCCATTGGATCACGCCGTTCGGATCATTTAAAAGCCCGACCGGCGGCATAATATGATAGTTCTGGCGATACGGATCTGATGCAGCGGTTTCTCGGCGCTTCTTTTTTGCTTCCTCAGCCTGCATGCGCAGCTCTTGATCCAGTGTACTCATTTGGCGGCCTCCTTTTCTTTAGCTCCCATAATATAAGCGGCAATAAACGCTGTCACAGAGGCGATGCCCATTCCAATCAGATAGTTTATGAGATTTCCTAAACCGAGCGGTGCCGTGATGGCAATCATCGGAATTCCGCTCAGACCGTAGGCATTGGCGGCGACACCGGTCACCACGACATAGGCGCCTCCCAGCGCTCCGCCGATCATTCCCGCGATAAACGGCTTACGGTATCTTAGGTTCACTCCGAAAATGACGGGCTCGGTTACGCCGAGAAAAGCGGAAAACGCGGCAGGCAGAGCGATTTCTTTCATTTTCACTTTTTTCGTCAGGAAAAATACAGCCAGTCCCGCCGCGCCTTGGGCGACATTCGCCATCGACCAGATCGGAAGGATATAGTTTCTGCCCAAATCAGCGATGAGGCCGGCCTCAATCGCATGAAAGCTGTGATGCACACCGGTAAGCACAATAAGCGGATAAGCCCCTCCGAAAAGAAGTCCTGCAACAATGCCCGCATGATCATACACATACATCAGCGAGACGGTAATGCCTGATCCGATCGCCCTGCCAAGCGGACCGATTGCGATAAAGGTGATAAATCCGGTCACCATCACCGTGACAAACGGCGTGATCAATAAATCTAAAGCGTGAGGCACGATTTTCCTCGTGCCTTTTTCCACCTTGCTCATAATATAAACGGCTAACAGTACGGGGATGACCGTTCCTTGGTAGCCGAGAAGCGCAATGTGGAAGCCGAAGAGTTCCATAAAATCAGGCGCTGAATCGGCAAGCCCCCACGGGTTCAAAAGCGCCGGATGAATCATAATTCCGCCGAGCACCGCCCCGAGATAGGGATTTCCGCCAAATTCCTTTGCAGCGCTGAACCCGATGAATATAGGCAGAAAGAGAAAAGCCGCGCTTGAAAACATGTTGAGAAGAATAAACAGCGGAGATTGTTCAGACACCCAATGAAAGGCCTTCATCATGCCGAGCAGTCCCATTAACAGACCGCTTGCCACGATAGCCGGAATGATGGGAACGAATATGTTAGACAGTGTTTTCGCCAATCTTGCGGCCGGGTTCAGCTTTTTTTTCGCTGCGTCCTGATGGGTCTCGCGATCTTCCCGCTCCAAATCGGCTTCTTTTGAAAAAGCGTCATACACTTTATTCACGAGGCCGGTGCCGAATATAATCTGATATTGTCCCGAGCTGCTGAAAGCCCCTTTTACGCCCTCTATTTCTTCAATGCCGGCCTGGCTGATCTTCTGTTCATCCTGAATGACAAGCCTGAGCCGCGTCGCACAATGTGTCGCGCTGATGACGTTTGATTCCCCTCCGATATGTTTGATAAGCTGTTTTGCCGTTTTTTGATAATCCATTACGTTTCCCCCTTTCCAAAATCAAAAAAGACCTAAAATTCGCCAACGAAAAAGGTCACATGATCCCTTTTTCATGTACGCAAATTTTAGGTCTTGCCTGCATAACCAGTCACAATCCCGCCTGATTCAGTTTTATAATGCGCTATCATTTTATTTCATGACAGCGCTTTCGTCAATATATTTTCAAAAAAAAGTCTGTTTCTCCAAACAGACACGTTATTCCGGGTTTTTTTGAAGACGCTGGACATGCAGCGTAATATAGCCGGCCTCGGATTCCGGCAGTTCCAAATCATATTCATTTTTTAAAAACGCCGCCAGTTCAAGCGCACACCGATAAGCAAACGGATACTTTTTTTGGATGAAATAAAGCATCTCCTCGTCCATGGAGTGAAGAGCTTCATTTGAATCCAACCGGCTGACCGCATACCGCAAGTGCGTGACGAGGCGCTGATAGGAAATACTGTCTTCATCAACCTTCTGTTCAAAAAAGGATTCGATCTTTTCGATCATTTCTTTGATCATGGTTGTATGCTTCATCGCCGAATACATGCTTTTGGCATCCGCCTTGGCAGTATGGATATGAAGCGCGATATACCCCGCCTCGTCGTCAGGCAATGATATACCGAGGGTTCGTTTCACGTGTTCGACCGCCCAACGGCCGATTTCATATTCTTTTTTATAGAGCGCCTTAATTTCATGAAGCAATCGGTTATGCACCTGAAAGCCGTTTTGAATCCTTTCGATCGCAAAGGATAAATGGTCCGCCAGCGCAATGTGGATATGATCGCTCAAAGGCGCCGCAAGCTCTCCCTCAGCATGGCTGATGATATCCTCAGCCGCTTCTATATGCTCTTCGGGAAGCGTTTCTAACACTTGTTTGAACTTTTCATTTTCGTCGTGCACGACAAATATTTTTTCAATTTTATGCTTTTGAATCACATCATTTTTTCTCTTTTGAAAAGCGATTCCGGGACCCATTACGATCTTTTCCCGTCCGTCTTCTTTTATTAACGCCGCATTGTTATTTAATACTTTGTCTATTCTCAAGAGGTTCGCTCCCGTTCATATGTTTAGTGGGATTGTACCCTCTTTTTCATATGATGTAAAGGCACCGGACCTGCGCGCTCCCGTTTCGGCAATTCTTTGCGGACCGGCACCCACCGGTTTTTATCCAGCCTGCCGCAGGCCGATTTCGTCTCATCGGTCAAGTCCGCCGATCGGACTCGGCTCACAAACGAAAATGCCCCAGCCGTCCGTATCGCTTTCTTATGATAGACAGCTTGGTTCCCGTACACAGCGGCTAATTGATATCTTCCGTTACCCGGCGCCATCCAGTTCATCAGAAAGACCATCCACACCCGTAAAGATACCAGCAAACGTTTCATTGCAAATCATCCCTCCGCTTCTTTTTGACAGACAGCTTGTTCGCAGGCCTGTTTTCTCTCCGCTTTAACGGAAAAGGCGGCCGATCCTTCTCCGCTAAAAACTAGCGGGTCTAGCAACCCTATGACTCTATGATAGACGCGGCCGGGCGAATTGTTTGTCACAATATGAGTGAAAAAACAAACTAGTTTTCAGAAGTTTTGTTGAAAGCTGATGGAAATGACCTGAAAAATGGAGAAGCGATTAAAAAAGTTATACACACTTTATCCCTTGGTTAAGCACAGCTTAAACACAAGTGATATCCACATATCCACAAACACGATCTATATTTTGTATAGGAACATTCGTTCCCAACAATATATATACACAAATTTATTCAGTTATGCACAGGATTCTGTGTATAACTCCCTCCTTATTCACAGGACAATTTCCAGAAATGAGTCCTATGTCACAAGGAATATTTTGAATTTTCGAGAAATATATACTAGATTTCTAATTTAGATAAAGAAAAAGGGGGAAACACGATTGAAAAAAGGAATCATCCGTTATCTTCTTCCGGCTTTTGTCTTATCCTTTACCTTATCCACAAGTTCACAGGCGGCGCCGGCTTCAAAATCTCAAGCACCTGATCTTGAGAAGGCAGAGGTGTTCGGTGACATTGATATGACCACCGGCAAACAAACGACGGTCATTGTAGAGCTGAAGGAAAAGTCACTGGCGGAGGCAAAGGAACTCGGTAAAACACAATCAAAAAGCAAGCTGAAAAGCGAACGCGCAAAAGTAAAAAACAAAGCGCTCAAAACCATTAAACACGGAAAGATCAACAGGGAATATGAGCAAGTGTTTTCCGGTTTCTCCATGAAACTCCCGGCCAATGAAATCCCGAAACTGCTGAGTGATCAGGATGTCAAAGCGGTTTATCCGAATGTCACCTATCATACCGATCAGCTGAAAGATAAAGACATCACCCTTGCTAAGGATGCCGTGTCTCCGCAGATGGATGACAGTGCGCCTTATATCGGGGCAAATGACGCGTGGAAGCTCGGCTATACGGGTAAAGGCGTCAAAGTTGCCATTATCGATACGGGCGTCGAATATAAACACCCTGACTTAAAGAAAAATTTCGGACAATATAAAGGATATGATTTTGTGGATAACGATTACGATCCTGAAGAAACGCCGTCCGGTGATCCGAGAGGCGCGGCGACTGACCACGGAACTCACGTCGCGGGCACAGTAGCCGCAAACGGAACGATTAAAGGCGTCGCGCCCGATGCAACGCTCCTTGCCTATCGTGTGCTCGGTCCCGGCGGAAGCGGAACAACTGAGAACGTCATTGCCGGTATCGAACGCGCCGTACAGGACGGAGCGAATGTCATGAACCTCTCGCTCGGCAATTCTGTGAATAACCCGGACTGGGCGACAAGCACGGCGCTTGACTGGGCGATGTCAGAAGGCGTCACGGCCGTTACATCAAACGGAAACAGCGGGCCGAACAATTGGACCGTCGGCTCTCCGGGAACGTCCAGAGAAGCCATCTCCGTCGGAGCGACACAGCTGCCGCTGAATGAATACGCCGTCTCCTTCGGTTCTTATTCCTCAGCGAAAGTGATGGGCTATAACAAAGAAGATGACATAAAAGCACTGAATAAAAAAGAAACAGAGCTCATAGAAGCGGGTATCGGCGAGCAAAAGGATTTTGAAGGCAAAGATCTGAAAGGAAAAGTCGCAGTCGTCAAACGGGGCAGCATCGCCTTTGTGGATAAAGCCGACAACGCCAAAAAAGCGGGCGCGATCGGTATGGTTGTGTATAACAATGCCCCGGGAGAAATTGAAGCTAACGTACCGGGCATGTCCGTGCCGACCATAAAGCTGTCATCAGAAGACGGCGAAAAGCTCGTCAGCCAATTAAAAGCGGGCAGCACAAAAGCGACATTCCATTTATCAGTGGCTAAATCGCTTACTGAACAAATGGCAGACTTCTCGTCTCGCGGTCCTGTTATGGACACATGGATGATTAAACCGGATGTCTCGGCTCCCGGCGTAAACATCGTAAGCACCATTCCGACGCATGATCCGGCCAACCCGTACGGCTACGGATCGAAGCAGGGAACGAGCATGGCCTCCCCGCACGTAGCCGGCGCAGCTGCCGTCATCAAACAGGCCAAACCGAAATGGAGTCCGGAACAAATAAAAGCCGCTCTCATGAATACGGCCGACACCTTAACAGATGCCGACGGTGATGTATACCCGCATAATGCGCAAGGTGCCGGAAGCATCAGAATCATGAAGGCAATTAAAGCAGACTCCCTTGTCGCCCCGGGAAGTTATTCTTACGGAACGTTTATGAAAGACAAAGGCAATGAAACGAAAAAAGAAACCTTTACGATTGAAAACCAATCGTCCATCAGAAAATCATATCAGCTCGAGTACTCTTTCAACGGCACAGGCATTACTGTTTCGGGCACAGACCGGGCCGTGATCCCCGCTCATCAAACCGGAAAGTTCAATGCGAAGGTAAAGGTCAATGCCAAAAAAGTAAAGGCAGGCACCTATGAGGGAACAGTCACAGTGCGTGAAGGCGGAAAAACAGTCGCAAAAGTGCCGACGCTGCTGATTGTAAAAGAGCCGGACTATCCGCGCGTGACGTCAATCGACGTGCAGGACGGCACAACACAGGGAACCTACCAAATTGAAACCTATCTTCCGGCGGGAGCCGAAGAGCTTGCCTTCCTTGTATATGACAGCAATCTTGACTTTGTCGGCCAAGCCGGCATCTACAAAAAGCAGGATAAAGGCTATCAATATTTCAACTGGAACGGCAAAGTCAACGGTGACACCGCACTGCCGGCAGGAGAATATTACATGCTGGCCTATGCCGCGAACAAAGGGAAATCAAGCCAGGTGCTGACTGAAAAACCTTTTATCATTGAATAACCAAACAACCCTGCTGAAGCATCAGCAGGGTTTCTTTCTGTCATTCGGCAAAGGCTTCGCGAAGCAGCCGGTACGACTGAAGTTTATCTTCAAAATGATGAGTAATGGTCACAGCCATCACTTCTTCCGTTCCGTATGCTTTACTGAGAGCCAGAATCTGTTCTTTCACTTGCTGCTTTGTTCCGATGATCATTCGATTCCGATTATCGGCAATTCGTCTTTGTTCATACGGTGTATACGTATTGCCGCGGACGGTTTCGTAAGACGGTACGCCGTGAAGCGGAATCCCCTGTTCACCCGCAAGAAGCGTATAATCCATGACGGCCGCGAGTTCCTCCGCTTTCTCTTCAGTGTCCGCGCACAGTACAAATACCGCCACGGCCGTTTTTGGTTCTTTTCCTAATACAGAAGGTTTAAATCGGCGCTTATATTGTGCCGTCGTGCTTTCTCCGCCTTCTCCATTAATAAAATGGGCAAACATATAGCCCGCTCCCGTTTCTGCGCTCAGAAGCGCGCTTTCCCCCGAAGAACCGAGAAGCCAGACTTCCGGCGCCGTCTTAATGAGTGGTGATGCGGTCAGATTCGGAAAACGGTGATTTTCGTCGGCAGCATCATGCAAATACATCGCCAGCTCACGAATCTGCTGCGGGTATTGATCAGCATTCCGCTTCCCGCCGTCATTCAGCGCCCATGACGCGATCGGCATTCCGCCCGGCGCCCGTCCCAATCCGAGATCGATTCTGTCCGGCGTCAAACCTTCAAGCACGCGGAAATTCTCCGCCACCTTATATGCGCTGTAATGCGGAAGCATGACACCGCCCGAGCCTACACGGATTCTGTTCGTTTTCGCCGCAATATGACTGATCAGCACTTCAGGGCTTGAACCCGCCAACCGCTCTGAAAAATGATGCTCTGACACCCAAAACCTCTTATATCCGAGTTTCTCCGCCTCCTGCGCGAGCCTCACTGTATCCCGCAGCGCACTCTCTGCAGTACTCCCTTCTGATACAGGAGATTGGTCTAATATACTTAATGAAATCATCACTGTCACCTCCTCAACATCGTACCACTGCTGGGCCGTTTTTTCTTTCTGTATGCTTATAAGCATCCCTGATGCTAAACATTTATATACCTTGTTCCATTTTGTCGAAATATGTTACACGTGAAACATAAAAAAACCTCTCCCGTCAGGAGAGGTTTTTTCTTAATTTTTTTGAAAGCCTTTATCTTTTACATATTGATTTAAATACGTTCTCGGTTTTTGTTTCATGAACTGCAGAATTTGATCAGACCATGTTTCAACCCGCTTGCCGTTTGTCCGTTTATCATAATAATCGGAGATGGTTTCATCATATTCCTTCATATAACTGCGGAAGTTTTCTTCATTCGTATCGTACGTGTTTTCATGATATACGGCTTGTTTCGGCAAACGCGGCTTTTGACCTGACGGATGAGCCGGGTGGCCGACTACCAGACCGAACAGCGGCAGCACATGGTCAGGTGTACCGAGCACTTCCGTCACCTGATCAAGTTCATTCCGAATGCCTCCGATGTAACAAATGCCAAGGCCCATTGATTCTGCGGCAACACTTACGTTTTGTGCGGCAAGTGCGGCATCAATGACGCTGACCATAAACATTTCCGTATTCTCAAGAAGCTCAGTAATGTTTTCGCCTTTTTCTTCAGCAAGTTTTTTATGACGGTACAAATCAGCGCAAAACACAAACAAGTGCCCGTTATTCTCGACGTAAGGCTGATTTCCGGCCAGCGCCGCCAGCTTTTGCTTTTTCTCCGGATCGGTTACGCCGATGATGGAGTAAGCCTGCACGTAACTGGATGTTGACGCCGCCTGGGCGCTTTTCACTAATGTATCTATCTCTTCTGCTGTCAGCAGCTCGTCAGTAAATGATCGGATCGACCGATGATTAAGTATAGTTTCGATGGTATTGTTCATATAAAAGCCTCCTTCTCTATATATCATATCCCAAAGAGAATCATGTCAAAAGCAAAATGCTCTGAACAAAAAAAAGACAGCCCGAAAAACGAGCCGTCTGACATTATGAATTGAACAAATAACTTTTATATTTCGTCAGCTGCACACTTGCGTTATATACAATCCCGAAGCTGATCAATGTAGATAGCACCGAGCTCCCTCCATAGCTGACAAACAGAAGCGGAATTCCGGTAACCGGCATAATGCCGATATTCATCCCGATGTTCTGGAAGGTGTGAATCACGATAAGTGCAGTAAATCCTACGCAAAAGAACGCGCCAAATCGGTTAAAGGCATGCAGACGGTCAATCAGCACCACAAGCCTGTAAATTAAAAAGAAAAACATGACAACCGCAATGGCACAGCCTAAAAACCCAAAACTTTCACCCAAAATCGCAAAGATAAAGTCGGTCTGTCCTTCAGGCACGTACACTTTCAGATTATGAACGCCGTTTCCGGTAATGCCGCCCGACCCGATCGCCATAACGGCCTGATCCACCTGCCAGCTTTTGTCACTCTCTGCCTGTGTCGTAGCCGCGCTTGAATCAGACATCCACGATGTAATCCGGTTAATTTGATAGTCCGCAATGCCGATTGAATTCGCCACATGGGGAAATTCAATTACGAGCGCTAAGAAAAGGGCGATAACAAGGGCGGCTGATCCGCCGATAATGGTGATCAGCTTCCAGTTCACACCCGACATAAACACCATCACCATAACGATAAACAGACAGATCGCTCCCGTTCCGGCATCCTGCAAAACGATCAGTCCGATCGGAATCACTGTCCATGCCGCAATTTTCAAAAGCAGATTCACATCTTCCCGAAGTGATCTTTGATCTTTCGGGCTTGCCTTCGATATAATGGACGCGACCATCATCATAATTCCTATTTTCGTAAACTCAGAGGGCTGGAGGGTAAAGCTTCCGATTTTAAACCAGCTTTTTGCCCCGTTCTTAATCGGGGCGATGGATTCCGGTGCGACACGCAAAAGAAGCAGTGACAGCACGCCGGCAATTAATACGTACAGGCTCAGTTTTTCAAGCTGCTCTAAATCAAAATACATAATACCGACCATGAGACCGGCTCCGATGACATAAAAGACGATCTGTCTCATCCAGGCATCACTTCCATACTGCCCGAACTGTCCGGCCGCATAAATCGCCGCAACACTAATTATTAAAAACACACTAAATATAAAAATCAAATCCCCCTGATAATAGGGATTTTGCTGTTTCTTATATCGACTCATTCTATCCCGCCTTACATTTTCATCGGAAGTCACTATTGTTTATTATACATGAACACCGTTCAAGAAAACATGATGAGGTTGTTTCTTTTTACGGTTTGGGGACTACACGACATATGACGTGTCAGAAAAGGAAATGTTTCGGTCATGGTGAAACTTTTCCGATAAAAAACCCCCTTCTCGTCAGAAAAGGGGGTTTCATCTCATGTTTAAAGTCATAAACAAACTGTTCGGATCCTCATTGTAGTCCGCAAACGGTCCACAATATTGAAACCCGGCTTTTTCATACAGGCGTCTGGCGGGGAGAAAAGCATCCATAGAACCGGTTTCCAAGCTGATCCGCTGATAGCCTCTTCGCTTTGCTTCTTCAATTATATGGTGAAGGATTCGTTTGGCCGCGCCTTTTCTGACATGCTGCGGAGAGGTTTTCATTGATTTCACCTCACCGTGCCGGCTGTTCAGCTCCTTTAAGGCTCCGCAACCGAGCAGGACGCCGTCGTCTTCCCTCGCACTCCAAAACGTCACGTCAGGCTGGCGCAGGCGATCCGCATTGAGCGCGTGTATACTCTCCGGGGGAGAATGCAGGGTCATGCTCTTCAGATGCGCCTGCAAAAGCGCAATGACATCCGGCGCTGTTACATCTTCTTTCCTTACGTGCACTTCAACCACCCTTGCTGTGCATATTTTCTTTGACCATAGCAAAGGTTCACAGCCTGCGCCATTCCCTTGTACGGAAATGTGACAGGGTATTTGACCTTTCCGGTTTCTTGTACCTATCCAAAAATGAGGCAATAGTTGCAATACATTTCTCGAAAAAGCGGTATCAAAAATTGGAAAACATGGTATAATAATTGTAACAAAATGTTCAAAAAACGACCACAAAACAGACACATTTTATTCTCTGTATTTCATTTTGGAAACGTTGCCATAAAATGAAAGGAGACATGTAAGATGGACATGTTTTTTGCTTATTTACTGGTCGCAAGCGCAACACCCCTCTTTATCTGGCTGGATAACAAAAAAGTGGCCCTCTCGGCCATACCGCCAATCATTTTAATGTGGGTTTTCTTCTACTTTTACGCAACCAGCAGTCTATCCCCTCTCGGCCACACACTCATGATCATCCTGTTTGCCGTCAACGTCATCGTTGCCCATATCGCCGCCTTTATCATTTACGGTCTTCCGCACCTGCGCCGGAGAAGAAGCCGATAAAGGCACAAAAAACCCTCTTCGCCTGAACGAAGAGGGTTTCTTTTTATTCCTGATGTTCGGAATGTTGTTTCGCACCGCCTGGAGGGTTTCCATCCATATGGTCACCGTGTTGGTAGTGCGCCGCAAAGATCCAGATGGAACCAAGGATGATGACAATCGCTCCGAAAAATCCGAAGAGCGTGTTTCCGACTTGGATTCCGCCGTTTTCGCTTTCTGTCATGTGCATGAACATGAGTAGCTGCAGGCCGGCTTGAATAAATGCGAATCCGAAAATGATCCAAAGTTTTGCTGATGAGCTTAAATCTGTATATACCGCAACCCAAAGGGCCAGCAGGGTCAGAATAATAGACAACGCAAAACCTACGATATGCTTCCACGGAAAGTGGCTGTGTTCAGCAGATTTGTTTGCCATATTATAGTCCCCCCAATCCGATGAGATAGACGCCTGTAAAGATGAAAATCCAAACAACGTCTAAGAAGTGCCAATATAAACTTGAGATAAAGATTTTTGAAGACGTCTGCGGCGTTAATCCGCGTTTCTTCAATTGCAGTAAGATGCCGGCAATCCAGAAGATACCGATCGTTACGTGCGTTCCGTGCGTTCCCAGAAGGACGAAGAATCCAGACCAGAAAGCACTTGTACCGAGAGATGCTCCTTCATGTACATAGTGGATGAACTCGTTAAGCTCACATCCGACGAAGCCCGCGCCGAGAAGAAGCGTAATGATCGTCCAAATGACGACGCCTTTTAAACTTCCGCGACGCATTTCATGAACAGCGATCCCGCAGGTGAAACTGCTGATCAGAAGCAGGAATGTCATGATCATGACAAGCTTCACTTCAAATAATTCAGCCGGTAAGACCCCTCCTGCTGTTCTTCTTTGAAGAACGAAGAAGGTTGCAAATAGTGTTGAGAACAACACAATCTCTGCCCCTAAAAAGATCCAAAACCCGAGAATATTGAGTCTGCCGGTTTCAGATTGATATTCCATAGGCGCGTTAGAATTGCCGTGTTCTGCATGTTCCATAAATCACGCCTCCTTTATTCGGAAATCTTTCTTTCCGTCTCTTTTATTTCCTCAACAGGTATATAGTAGCCGTTGTCATATTCAAATGAACGAAGCACCATGCAAAGCAGAATGCCGATCAAGCCGACAATGCCCATCCAGAACCATTCAAATACAAGTCCGAAGCCTGCAAAACCGAACGCGACTGACATAATAAGCGGTCTGCCGGAGTTGTGCGGCATATGGATTTTTTTGAATTTGCTTTCCGGATGAATATCCGTTTTGTCTTCTTTCAATTGCAGGTACGCATCTTGAGATTTCACTTCAGGAAGCACCGCAAAGTTGTAGTGCGGCGGAATCGCAGATGAAGTCGCCCACTCAAGCGTACGTCCCACGCCCCATGAATCTCCGCTGATCTCGCGAGTAGAGTAGCGGAAGCTGTAGTAGATGTTGTAGCAAAGGATTAAGAATCCGACACCCATCATGAAGGCTCCGACAGTTGAAATAAAGTTTAATGTAGTCCATCCGTCATTCGGTCCGTAAGTGTAAATACGGCGAGGCATACCTTGCAGCCCCAAGAAGTATTGAGGGAAGAAACATACATTAAATCCGATCATAAAGATCCAGAAGAACCATTTTCCGATTCTTTCGTTCAGCTTGTGGCCGAACATTTTCGGATACCAGAAAATAAATCCTGCGAAACACGCAAATACCGTACCCGCGATCAGCACATAGTGGAAGTGAGATACAAGGAAGTACGTATTATGGTATTGATAATCCGCTGCAGCCATCGCGAGCATAACCCCTGTTACCCCGCCGACAACGAAGTTCGGGATGAACGCAAGCGCCCACAGCATCGGTGTTGTAAAACTGATTCGGCCTTTATACATCGTAAAGAGCCAGTTAAAGATTTTAACCCCGGTCGGAACCGAAATCGCCATCGTTGTAATCGAGAAGAAAGAGTTAACAGACGCACTGTTCCCCATTGTGAAGAAGTGGTGAGTCCATACAAGGAAACTCAGGACGGAAATGGCGATAATAGAGCCGACCATCGCTTTGTAACCGAATAACTGCTTTCTTGCAAAAGCTGAAATAATTTCAGAGAAAATACCGAATGCCGGTAAGATAACGATATAAACTTCAGGGTGTCCCCAAATCCAGAATAAGTTAGCCCAAAGCATCGGCATACCGCCGGCTTCCAGCGTGAAGAAGTGAGCGCCGAACAAACGGTCAAATGATAAGAGCGCCAATGCCACTGTCAGAACAGGGAAGGCGAATACGATAATAACCATTGTAATCAGCGTCGTCCATGTGAACATCGGCATACGCATCAGCGTCATGCCTTTCGTACGCATTTTCAGGATTGTCACCATAAAGTTGATACCCGTCATCAGCGTACCGATACCGGCAATCTGAAGACCGAGCAGGTAGAAGTTCTCACCAGGCCCAGGGCTCATGTCGTTGCTTGCCAGCGGCATGTAACTCGTCCAGCCTGCGTTCGGAGAACCCCCGATAACGAAAGAAATATTGAATAGCATCGCACCTACGAAGAACGTCCAGAAACTCAGATTGTTCAAGTACGGGAATGCTACGTCGCGCGCACCGATCTGCAAAGGTACGACAACGTTGATCAGACCGATTAAAAACGGCATCGCCATGAAGATAATCATGATCGTACCGTGAGTCGTAAAGATCTCATTATAGTGGTTTGAGTCTAAAAAATTGTTATTAGGAAGCGCTAACTGGGCACGCATCATCAAGCCGTCTACCCCGCCGCGGAACAGCATGATAACAGCAGAGATAATGTACATGATTCCAAGTTTCTTATGGTCTACGGACGTAAGCCATTCAGACCAGAGCCATTTCCACTTTTTGAAGTATGTGAGTACAACGATGATAGCAATAGTGGAAAGCGCAATGGAAACTTGTGCGCCCAGAATTAATGGGTCACCTGTTACAAAAAATTCATCCCATCTCAATTTCATTCGGGCTTCCTCCTTTCTTGTTCAATTTCAATCTTGTTTATCGTCGGATACTTTAAATTCGTTTTTCTTTACATTTTCCCACGGATCTGTTTTAGAGTGCGGTGATACGGCTTTGTAGCCAAGGCGTTTGCGCGCCTCCATCGCATATTCGGCATCTTGGCCGTGGTCAACGTATTTTAAGTGTGTAGAAGAGAACGTTAATTTACCGACATTCTCCGGAAGCATCAGTTCGTCATACTTCTCTTTCGTCAGCTTTGGAGAATTGCTCTGGGCCTTTTTCACCCAGCTGTTAAAGTCTTTTTGCGTAACGGCTTTTACGTTGAATTTCTGGTCGGCAAAGTGTTCGCCGGTGAAGTTCGCGTTGCGGCCTTCATACGTTCCCACTTTGTCAGCCTGTAAGTATTGATCCATCAGCATTCCCGCCATCGCGTATTTTTGTCCCCCAAGCTGAGGAATCCATAGCGACGCCATTGAATCTGCTGAAGAAATTTTAAATAATACCGGACGGTCTACAGGAATGTTCAGGTAATTTACCGTCTCAATATCCTGCTCAGGGTAGCTGAATACCCATTTCCAGTCTACCGAAGTAGCATAAACGACAAGCGGTTCTTTATCCTTAGTCGCTTCAGGCGCTTTTTCTAACGAATATATCGTCTGTACGGTAGGCACAGAAAGTGCAATGACAATTAAAATTGGGATCACTGTCCAGACTACTTCTAAGAACGTGTTGCCGTGCATCTCAGGCTTGTAATTTCCGCTGTCTTTGCCTTTGCGGTCGCGGTATTTCACTAAAATGATTGTAAATAGTACGAATACGACGCCGACAATGAACAGCATAAATCCGATTGACAAGAGAATCAGATCTTTTTGCTGGTCTGCTACAGGTCCTTTCGGATCTAACACGGAAATGTCGCTGCATCCGCCCAGTACGAAAACAACAGCCAACATCGCTAATAAAAGTAACGGTTTAAATGCTCTGAACAAGAAGATCACCATCCTTCCTATTGATGTAGTGAATCTGAAATGTACTTTCTCAAAATCTTTTCTCTATCTACCTTGTTATGCTATCAAAATCTGCCCTTATTAGCTTTATTTTTTTCTAAAGTTCATCTTTTTTTCGCCCTAATGTCACAAAATCGTCAAAAAATGCATGAACTTTTTTCACTTGCGTAAATCAAACATAAAAAGTTTTAGATCATTTAGCATATATAGAGAAAAAAGATAGTGAGAATGAATAATACCAAATAAAGGTTTACCACAATAAAAAACGCGGGTCAACAAAAAGTTTCATTTTGTTAACCATTCCATAAAGAAAATATTTTTCCCTTTGCTCTCACCTTTTCACACGGTTACCATTTTAACGCAACGCATAGGGAAAAAAAAGACCGGAACGCGCCTTGATATGTTCATTATAAAAAACACATTCCTATGTTTAATATAGACAAAACGAAGGAATCATATAGGCATAAATAATAAAAAATAGGAAGTGATATTTATGAGTTTTATCGTATCTCTGATTGTTGCCATTATTATCGGCTGGATCGGAAGTTTATTTGTAAAAGGAAGTATGCCCGGGGGGATTATCGGGTCAATGATCGCAGGTCTGATCGGCGCATGGATCGGGCACGGCCTGCTCGGCACATGGGGCCCGCACCTTGCCGGCTTTGCCATCATTCCGGCAATCATCGGAGCGGCGATCGTGGTATTCTTATTCAGTCTGATCGCCAGAAGCAGAGGATAAAAAAAAGCCTCGTCCCTTAAGGGATGAGGCTTTTTTCAGGCAGAGCGTGCAAATGGCCGATAAACCGCCGGAAAGCCGCTCTGCCTTCTTCTGTCTGTTTAAAGACGCCGGCATGCTCCAATATCCGCGCAAAGACATGGCCGATTTCTTCTTTTAGAATCTGTTCCGCGTTTTCTTCCGTTACCTTCCGCTTATGCAGCACGCCGAGCGCCCAATCTTTATGCTTGGCCGCAAAAGGATCGGCCGTTAAGGCCGCATCCGGGTCCGGTGAGCACAGCGCTTCAGCGGTGCGTTTCAACTCTTGTTCAAGACGCCCCGGCAGAATCGCCAGCCCCATCACCTCAATCAGTCCGATATTTTCTTTTTTCAGATGATGAACTTCCTGATGGGGATGAAAAATTCCCAGCGGATGTTCATCAGAGGTGCGGTTATTTCTGAGGACGAGATCTAATTCGAATAAACCGTTTCTCCGCCGGGCTATCGGCGTAATTGTATTGTGCGGTGTTTCTCCTGAATAAGCGAGGATATCCGCCGCTTCATCGGTATAGCCGCGCCATGCCCGCAGGATGGTGTCCGCCGCGTCAGATAGCTCAGATGCGCTCTCGCTTTGCAGACGGATGACCGACATCGGCCACTTCACAATGCCCATCTTCGTCTTCGGATAATCAGGCAGCCTGTAACGGCTTTCTGTCTCCGCCTGCGCCATGGGAAATTCATGATCGCCGCCCTGAAAATGATCGTGGCTTAAAATACTGCCTCCGACAATCGGCAAATCAGCATTGGAACCGAGAAAATAATGAGGGTACTGGCTGACGAACGCCAGCAGCCTGTCAAACGTTTTTTTGCTGATCTTCATCGGTTCGTGCCGGTCTTTCAATACGATGCAATGCTCCCGGTAATACACATACGGAGAAAATTGCAGAAACCACTGCTCCTCGCCGAGAATCACCGGAATGACGCGAAGGTTTTGACGAGCGGGGTGATCCGGCCTCCCTTCGTACCCGACGTTTTCTTTACAGAGAACACATCTCGGATACTCGGATTGAGGCTGCTCTTTGGCAGCGGCAATTGCTTTCGGATCTTTTTCAGGTTTTGAAAGGTTGATCGTGATATCCAGCTTTCCGTAAGCTGTCTCAGCCGTCCACCCGATATTCCGCTGAATTCTGTCCGAACGGATATAATACACATCCTCTGAAAATCGGTAAAATGCCTTTGTCGCCTGCTCCGGCCCGTGCACCGCCTTTGTTTCTTCAAAGCGCCGGACAATCTCAGACGGCTGCGGGGCAAAGCATCCCATGATCTTCGCAATCAGCAGATCGCGATATGTGTCTGTATCGGCTGCAATCCGGCCTGTTGCTGCCGCCCATTCGTAAATCGGGGCCAATATGTCCGGCAGAGATGCCTCCGATTCATTTTCCGTCCGTACTGATGGTGCCGGATGGGTGATATGCAAAGTTTCATATAAACGGTTTCTTGTATATTCAATATCAAGAAAGGAAATCAGCTCTTTTTGCAGTCCGTACCGGATTAAACGTTCCACATGCCGCTCAATCGCCATCGTCATCCCCCCTTAGTTCTCTCGCTCCGGCTCCGATGTCCGCCGTATAAAAATCGGCCTTTCCCCCGGTCTGTTCCTCATAGCAGGCTCCTGCCGTTTCAATAAAATCTGAAACCGCATCATCCTTGACGATACTGACCGTACAGCCTCCGAAACCGGCTCCCGTCATCCTTGACCCGACAACCCCCTCGTGGCGCCAGGCCGCTTCAGCCAGTGTGTCCAGCTCAAAACTTGTCACCTCGTAATCATCGCGTAACGAGAGATGCGAATCCCTCATTAATTCACCGATATGATGAAGCTGATTGTTACTGAACATGCCGGCTGCCTTTTTGGTGCGGTGATTTTCATAGACGGCGTGTTTCGCCCGGCGTCTGTTCACTTCATTCTGAATCAGCTCCGCATGCGAATCAAAAGCGGAGGGAGACAGCTCCCCCAGCGACTGAATGGAAAGGTGCTTCTGCAGATCATAAAGCGCTTCCCGGCACTCCTTGAGCCTCGTATTATAGCCTGAGTCTGCAAGCGTCCGTTTTTTATTGGTATTCGCAATCACGATCGACAGTCCCGACATCCCGAGTCTAATATATTCAAAGGCGAGCGTTCCGCAATTCAGCAGGATCGCATGATGTTTCTTTCCCATCCCGACGGCGAATTGATCCATAATGCCGCAGCTGACGCCGATAAAGGAATTTTCCGCCGCTTGAGCCAGTTTCACCAAATCGGGCATATCCGCATCAAGCTCATGACATTCCTTGAGAATGACCGCCGTGACAAGTTCAATAGAAGCTGATGATGACAGGCCTGCGCCGTTCGGGATATTTCCCCAGAATACAATATCGAAGCCGTGCGGAAGGGAAAAACCGCTGCGAAGGCATTCCGCCATGACCCCTTTCGGATAATTGGCCCACCCGTCCTCTTTCTGATAGCGGATATCATCGAGACTGCATTCTTTTATGCCTGCTTCCTTAAAACTGTGAGAGTACATTCTGACGAGCCTGTCCCCTCTTTCTCTGACAGCTGCATATGTACCGATCGTCAGCGCGCACGGAAAGACACAGCCCCCGTTATAATCTGTGTGCTCCCCGATGAGATTCACTCTGCCGGGCGCAAAGAAAAGACGCAGGCCTTCCGATTCTCCGAATACATCCGCAAACGCTTTCTTTATTTTGTGTTTCATACGCATCCCCTTTCACCGTTACTCTTTCCCCCCGGGCGCGGAAAGAAACCGTTATGACACGCCCCCTTCTTTCGCTTTTCTGAAAACAATCCACTTGCTGGCAGCATAGTTGACGACTACGATGATGACGTTATCGGCGATTTTCGCCAACGTTTCGTTCATGTGAAATTGACTGACCAAAAGAATCATCATCGCGAGATCTATGCCGAGAGACAAAACCCGCACGCTGAAAAAGGCAGTCAATTCTTTCATCAGACTCCGCATCCCCGCGGTTTTTTGCTGAAATACATACAGTTTATTCGTGACATATGCAAATAGAACGGACAGAACCCAAGCGGCGACGGTCGCCGCCTTGTAATCCATCTCAAATACCGCTGTCAGAATGTAAAAACTGACGATGTTCACGATCGTCGTGAACACACCCATAATGATATACATCATAATTTCTCTGTAACGCATGGCAGTTCCTCGCTTTCTGAAAAACTTTTCTAAACCTTTTGTCAAATCAAGAAGAACGTTACCCTGATTTTCTGCCGCTGACAAAAACATAGAACGCGTCAAACATGCTGCGGAAAGTAACCGGCCTTCCCAGCACATTGGATTGCTTAATCATCCCGTCGATGAGCGCGCACATCATGTTAGCGGTATGCTCGGTATCTATATGGTCTTCTATTAAATTTCTCGATTTGAGCCAATTTATGTACATGGTGCTTTCTTCTATCCATAACTTATACAGGCGGATATACGCCTCATATTCACTGACGACTTTGTAAGTAGGCATATGAACGGCAAAAGACACCACATTCCAGGCAGGCTTGCTGTTTACAAACCGCATCAACAGGCTTGCTGCGCTTGCCGCGGCTTCACAAAGCGTCAACGGCCGCGCTGTTTGCTTTTCTAATTCGTCGAGATAGCCCGTGATGATCCTTTTTTTAATCTGACGCCTGTCTAACAAATGCTTCAGAAAATCTTCCTTGCTTTCAAAATGAACGTAAAACGCGCCTTTGCTGAACCCCGCCGCTTTACTGATGTCATCGATTGAGACTGAATCGTAAGCTCTGTCAATCAGGAGATGAAGGCCTGCGTCAATAAAACTTTCAAATGTTTCTTCTCTCTTAATTTGAAATTTGTTTTTTTTCATTTTTTACCCCAGCTGTTTGATCATTCACTTTATCTTACACCGAATCATTCTTTTGCGGTATTTTTTATACAAAAAGAATATGCTAGTCGACGATCAAAGGGTAAATGTTAATAGGTCATATGATTTATTTTTATTTACATACTATCCAGTCAGTATTTATTTGTTTATTATTATACGTAAGAATTCTTGAAGGATTTTGGTTATTTCAGTCATTTTTTTAGGGAATAGGTAGGTGAATTCATCTTCAATTTGGGATTACCGGCCAACTATGTGTGATATTTGTTACACATTGGCTGCTGTAGCTGGGCAAATCATTTTTTTCAATTGGAGGTTCTTATGAAAACTCATGTAATGAAGAATATAGATCAAGATTGGCAATTGTTAATTCAAGAGGCTAGAATCATGGGTTTGCACATTGACGATGTAAGGCGATTCTTAAATACTGAAAAAGCGGTGAAGAAAAAAACACCAATGAAAAACACCATCCGCCAGCAGTAAGATTTACAGGCGGATCCTTTCACCCGAGTTTTCAAAGGAACACTGCCATCTTAAGAGGGGAATCAGAGTACAAAACCGTGAACGGACAACCATTCCCGCCCCATTCCGCTACCTGAACCAGCCAAACATGGTGATATGAGATCCCCCCGCTGCATATCTTGTGTATTATGCCCATTTATGAGGTGATACACGGATGGATACGAATCCCTATTATGATGAAAAACAACAGAGCTACTACGAAGGCCTGAATCCTTATTTATTAAACAAAATAGACAAAAACTGGCGGACAGTGCTCGATGTCGGCTGCGGCACGGGCAATTTAGGCGCGGCGATTGAAGACCGCGGAATAACGGTTTACGGCATTGAAGCGTCTCCTGAAGCAGCAAAAAAGGCGGAAAGTAAATTGAGCCATGTGCTTTGCGGCGACATTGAATCCACCATTCTTCCGTACGAATCAGAACAATTCGATTGTATGCTGTTCGGAGACGTTCTGGAGCATCTTGTCGACCCGTGGTCAGTGCTGAAAAAGCTTCGCCCGTATGTAAAAAAAGACGGCACGGTGCTTGCATGCATACCGAATGTCGGTCACATCTCAGTGGTGCTGGAGCTTTTAGCCGGCAAATGGACTTACAGGGACGCCGGGTTAATGGATCAGACCCACCTGCGTTTTTTTACCCGAGAAGAAACTCTTTTATTATTTAAAGCGGCAGGCTATGAGGTGAAACGCATTGAGGCGATCCGCGTTGATCATCCCTCTTATCACCGGGCCATCGCCTCATTGCACGAAGTATGCGTACAGCTTGGCATAAGACATGATTTTCTGACAGAAGCATCGGCCTATCAATACGTGATTGAGGCCGAGAGGAGCATGTAATGGATGCACATTCATTTCTGTTTGTCATTTGTGTGAATGACGAGTCGCTCTACTCCCGATGCAAAAACCATATTCTGAAGCTTACCGTTCCCCTCTCACATTCCGTTGATATCATGCCGATATACGATTCAGAAAGCATGGCCTCCTCCTACAACAAAGCGCTGAAACACCCTTCCAAAATATAAAATTTATCTGCATCGGGATACATTTATCATTCATCAGCATTTCCTGCGAGACATGCTTCATATCTTTCAATCTCACCGTGAGCTCGGTCTTCTCGGTGTCGCGGGCTGCAAAACGCTTCCGCCGAACGGCATTTGGCGGGAAAGCGGGCAGCGGATTGGGAAAGTGATTGAATACCGCGGGAATGCTTACCATCCGCTTGAATTCGAGAACGGTGATGAAGACGGACTGTTTATGCCCGCTGACGCCATTGACGGATTGTTAATGGCCTCTCAATATGACGTGGAGTGGCGGGAGGATTTGTTTCGGGGCTTTCATTTTTATGACACATCACAGTCGCTCGAATTTCAAAAACACGGCTATCAAGTCGGCGTCGCCTGCCAGAAAGACCCTTGGTGCCTTCATTTTTGCGGTGACTCCTTTGACGCCGCGGCGTATGAAGCGGACAGACAAATATTTGTCAAACACTATATAGGAAAGCCCTCTTGCTGATGCAAAGAGGGCTTTTTACGGATTAACGTTTATTCAATTCCCGTTCAATAATTTGTTCAAAAGTTTCCTTTCCCGCAACGCCCGGGATTCTTTCATCGCCGATGATAAACGTCGGCACTGCCGTAATTCCGGCTTCCTCATAGGCATGGCGGAGCGCTTCCCGCTGCATGTCCCTGTACGCTCTTGTCTCAAGCGCCTCTTTGAACGCGACGCCGTCAAGTCCGGATTCTTCCGCGAGCTTTGTCAGCACGTCTATGTCACCGATATTTTGTTCTTCCTGAAAGAATGCCTGAAAAATGCGTGTATGGTATTCGCTTTCTTTCCCATATTCCTTCGCAAAATGAAAACCTTCAAACGCCAAATCCGTGTAGGGATGCGGTGATACGCGGGGAAATGTCATCTCAACGCCTAAAGACTGCGCCATCGGTTCAATTGAATTTTTCCACATCTGCCGCTTTGCGGGATCATTTACCGGATCAAGTTTCGGTGAGGGACTCGGACGCAATTCAAACGGCATCCATTCCACCTGCACGTCCTTGTCCTTGATTGCTTCTTCAAACGCCGCTTTGCCGACAAAGCAAAACGGACATACATAATCAGTATATACTTTAATCTTCAGTGTCATTGTATGTCTCCTTTCCTTTTTATTTTACGTTGTAACAAAAATTGTTACAAGTGTTTTTTTAAAACACCCTCCATATGGAAGGTGTCACGATTCCAGCAGCTTCTGGGCGATATATTCTCCTTTTTTACAGCCTCCGGGACAGGCGAATAAAGAAGAGCCGATCGTTTGTGTGTATTCATTCAGCGCATCCTTTGCTGCCAAAGCTTTCAGCATCGGGACAAATTGGCGGTCCGGGTCTTTTTGAAAGCTGATAAACAGCAGGCCTGCGTCAACATAGCCCGTCTTCGGGTCGATTCCGTCCGTATAAGAAAACGCCCGCCGCAGAATCTGTCTGCCGGTTGATTTCGCCACGCTGACATGAGAGTCGGCGGGAATTTGATTCAGCTTGACGGGATCAGTCTCCTTTTTTTGTCCGAAAGGAGCGCCCGAGCTTTTCACTCGCCCAAACGTGTCCTCTTGTTCCTTCAAGGATGAACGGTCCCATATTTCTAAAAACATTTTAATTTTCCTAAACGCCATGTACGTGCCGCCCGTCATCCAGTCCGGCTCCCCTGATTGAACCCAAACGATTGAATTCATCAGATTTTCATCCTTTGTGCTTTGGTTGCCGGTGCCGTCTTTGAATCCGAAAAGATTGCGCGGGGTTTCGCCGTTTTTCCCGCCGCTTAAGAAACCTTTATTGAGAAAACGGACTTCACACACGCCGACAGCCTGTTTAATCAGATTGCGCACCGCGTGGAACGCCGTTTGTTCATTATCCGCACAGACCTGAATGACGATATCACCGCCGCCTTGTTTCTGATCGAGCTTGTCGTTAGGCATCGGCGGAATGTCAGCGAGGTGCTTCGGTTTTTTATCCTTCAGCCCAAAGCGGTCCTTCCCGTCTTTTTCAAAAAATCCGGCGCCGAAGCCGAAGGTAACGGTTAAATTCGCCGGTGCCAGATCCTGCGACTCCCCGGTATCCTGCGGAGGCATATATTTATTTTTTTGCTCGCCTGACAAAGCGGCGCCTGAGGTCAGCAGCTGCGTCAGACTGGTCCAATTTCTGAAGAGGGAGATGACATCAGCTTTGTCGCTTGACTTGACATCAAGCGCCGCAAAATACACATACGTCTGATGCGCCGTTGTGATTCCCGCTTGGTGCTTCCCGTAAAAAGGAACGATTTGATCATTATCACTTTTTCCTTCACTCTTCTTTGAAGCGGTGGCCGCCGGTTTGAAGAGCGGAGCGAGTCCTCCGAGGCCGCTCGCTCCCACAGCGACGGCGGCGCCCGCTACGGCGCCCCACTTCAGGACATCCCGTCTGTGGATCTGTTTTTCCTTGTTTTGTTCATCGCTCATGCTGTGTCATAACTCCTTTTAAAGCACATCGGCAATCTTCGACATGGTTTCAGAAAGGGCCGTCAGCTTCGTGCTTATCTCTCTGATTTGATCTTTACTTAATTTATCATAAGGCGTATACGAATGATCGCCTGTTTTGTATTTCGACATCAAAACTTCAAATTCGCTGAATTCCGTATCAAGTTTTTCCGTGACGCCGGAATGATCTTTCACAAGTGCGCTTTTCACTGTTTCATAGACGGCTTTTGAGCCTTCGACGTTGGCGGCCAGATCTGTTAAATCAATGCGGGAGTAACGTTCTTCTTCACCCGTGATTTTTGAGATGCCCGCTTCATTCAGAAGCTCCATGGCGCCAGCGACGATTTGTTCAGGTGTCAGTTTGAGAGAATCGATAGAACCGTCAAGCTTCTTCACATCCTTTAACAGGACGGAGGCCGTTTCTTTTTCGCCAGAAATCTGATTGTCCTTCCAGAGCGCTTTTTCAAGCTTGTGGAAGCCCGTCCATTTGCCGCCTTCTTCCACATCATTTTCTCTGGCATCGATTTTCGGATCAAGCGTGCCGAGGCTTTCGGCAATCGGTTCAATTCGCTCATAATAGACGCGCGCCTTCGGGTAAAGTTGTTTCGCTTGATCGATGTCACCCGCCTTGACGGCGTCTGTGAACGCTTCGGTCGATTTTACAAGCTGATCGCTCTGTTCTTTGACATATGTTTTATAGTCACCCGCCGCTTTCTTGAGCTGGTCACTGGCCTTTTTGCTGCTTTTTCCAGCGCCCGTCAGCTCCTCCAGCGAGGCTGTCAGCGATATAGATTCCGATTTAATCTTCTCTGTATCAGGCTTATCTTTTTGTGCTTCTGTATAAATCGGCTGCAGGTGCTTTTCGATATCCGTGTATTCAAACGGATAATCTCCGCGGATTTTATTTTCAAATGAGAGCCAGTAGCTGTTCAGTTCTTTTCCTTTTTGCTGAATGCCTTTCCGGTCTTGTTTTTTAACGGATTCATTCAGTTTGGTCAGAATATCCTCCATTTTGTCCACTGATGTTTTGATGTCCTGGTTAACACTGGTTTTTTCGGCTCCTTTGTCAGACGCTGACTGCTGAGCGCCGCAGCCCGAGCACAGAGCGAGGAGTAAGCCGGCTGATAAAGCCGCTTTCCGGATCTGTTTCATTTTGCAACTTCCCTTCTATTCGATTTTAATTTTACGGCTTCCATGATGAGTGCTGCGGCTAAAAAGCCAATGATGAACAGCTGCGGAATGGTGCTGAAAACCGACGGATAGATGCCGAGAAACGATACCGACGGAAGCCAGCTTTCAGCGTCAGACGGGAGAATATCCGCCAGCTGCAAGCTGTGGATGCCCGTACCGAGAAATTTCACGCACATATACAAAACGACGGCCATGGACAGCAGAAAGAACGGCTTTAACGGAATCCGCATTCCGAGCTTAATCATGAGAAAACCCGCTGCCGCAAGGATCAGCAATCCCGCTGCGGTTCCTCCTATTAATTCGGTAAGCGGCAGCTTGCCGACGAGGCCGATAAAAAAGATTACCGTTTCAAGCCCTTCTCTGACGACTGCCAAAAAGGCGATCAGTGCGAAGGACAGCAGACTTCCTTTTTTAAGCGCCTGCGATTTTTGTGTGTTGATTTTTTCCCGCCATTTATCCATTGAAGCGTTGCGGTGGAGCCAGACGCCGACAAACAGGAGCATCACGGCAGACAGAATGCCGGTCACGCCGCCGAGCAGAAAATTGTTTTCTCCGAAAATGTTTGAGGAAAACAGCAGGGTGACGCCGACTCCCGCCCCGAGAGAGACGAGCATGCCGAGTGACGCTCCGCCCCAGATCCAAGCGGATGAACGGATGACCCGGGCTTTTTTCGTCATCGTCAACAGCGCGCCGATCACAAGAAGCGCCTCCATTCCCTCCCTTATCGGGATAAGAGCGGCGTCCAGCCAGCTGTAGCTGCTTGACGCAATCGGCTCAAGGAGCTGAATCATTTCGTCAATATGTTTAACGGCCTGATCCGGGCGATTTTCGGCTTCCGCTTTCATGAGCGCCAGATTCTCTTCTGAGGTTGTGTAGGCCGTTTTGGATTGGGACACGACGTCTCCTTCGACAGCCAGCCAATTCGTGACAAGCTGATCGATTTTTGCTTGGGCTTCAGCAGTTTGGCTGCTTTTGATCAGCTGTTTCGTCTCTTTTAAGCTTTCAATATAGGCTGAGAGTGTAAGCCTTGAGCTCCCTCCGGCTGCACCTTTTAATGTGACGGCCTGCCGGTAGGTTTCTAAATGGGACCCAAGCTCAGTAAGCTCCGCCTGTACCTTTTTGGTGTCTTTATTAAGCAAAGAAAGTGAAATCATTGCGATATTGGAGTTCATTTTTGAATAGGAAGATAGATTTTCTTTTTTAATAGCAGGTTCTTCCTTTTTCCATACTGTTTTGAATTGTGAAAATGTTTTTTCGGCGGATTGCAGGTTTCCGTCCTTTGCAGATTGAATCATTTGCTGATTCAGGCTGATAAGTGAAGCGATGGGATCAGCGCCTTTCGCCACGGCAGAAGAACTGGCTATGACGAGCAGGCTGAATAACATGAAAGCAAGCTTCCGTGCCATCATGCACCTCCTGTAGTTGAAAATGATTATCATTATATATCATAATCATAGTCCGATCTCGGCCTTTGTCAATAAAAAGTTGCGCATACAAAAAAAGGGCCGTCCTCCCCGGACAGCCCTCCTGACAGAAACATGTCAGCTTTTTGCTTTGGAACGCTGAATTTCTTCAAAAAATCTGCGCGCCGCCTCTTTTGGATCATCGGATTGGCTGATAGCGCTGATCATGCTGACGCCGTCTGCTCCTGCTTTAATGACGGGCGCCGCATTGGCCGCCGTAATGCCGCCGATTCCCACAATCGGAATGGTGATGCCCTGACGCCGCACCTCTTCAATTAATGTAACGCCCTGCACAGCTTCAGCATCTTTTTTCGTTTCGGTTGGATAGACCGGGCCCATTCCGACGTAATCGGCTCCGGCAGCTTCCGCCCGCTTCACCTCGGAGACATTATGTGCTGATACACCGAGAATCATTTCACCGATTGCCGCTCTCGTTTCTGCAGCGTCTGCATCATCCTGGCCGATATGCACTCCGTCCGCCTTAAGGCGCAAGGCCAATTCAACATCATCATTAATGATGAAAGGAATGCCGGCCTGTCTGCAGACATCCTGCACCTGCTTTGCAAACTGGACACGTTCCTCCCCTGTTAAAGAACCGGTCCCCTTTTCCCGAAATTGAAAAAGCGTAGCGCCGCCCTCTATGGCTTTTTTCACCACAGACACGGGGTCTGCGTCAGTATTATTTGATCCCATAATAAAATAAACCGATAACATATCCTTCATCATTTCCCGAGAAATACGCGTCATTTTTCTGTCATCCTTTCAATTGCAGCAAGCTCGGCCGCTTCTTGTTCTGAAATGCTTGCCAGCTTGTTTAAAAGCTCGATCTGGAAGCTGCCCGGGCCCTTGTGAGACGTGTCCAAAGCGGCAAGCTGAGCGGCGCTTCCGTATACAGAAACGGCTGAAACCGCCGCTTGCAGAACATCCTGGCCCGCTGCGCAGAACGCTCCGATTACAGACGTCAGCAGGCATCCCGCCCCCGTCACCTTCGTCAGCAGTTTATCACCGTTATGAACGGCGTATGTGTCGGTGCCGTCAGAGATGATGTCAGTTTTTCCGGTAATCGCAATGACCGTTTTCAGCCCGCTTGCAGCCGTCTTAGCGAGCTGAAGCGTATCTCCTCCGCCTTCCCCAGCATCCACGCCTCTTATCTTCCAATCGGATACGCCGGCAATATTGGCGATTTCCGCGGCATTTCCGCGAATGACGGACAAGCGGACCTCCTGTATGATTTTGCGGGCTGATGCCGTCCGAAACGGCGTGGCGCCGGCGCCTACCGGATCAAAAATGACCGGAACGCCGTTTTCGTTGGCTGATTTTCCTGCGGCGATCATAGCTTCAACCGATGCCGAACTGAGGGTGCCTATATTCAGGACGAGCGCTCCGGCGATTTTCGCCATGTCGGCGGCCTCCTCAATTGCATAAGCCATAACGGGCGATGCGCCGAGCGCGAGCAGACCGTTAGCGGTGAAGTTCGTGACGACGTTATTGGTGATACTGTGAACGAGCGGGCATTGCTCCCGCACTTTACTCAAGTGTTGAGCTGCGGTTTGTGCATCCATGATTAATCATCCTTTTTTCTCTTTTTCGGATTCCACAAATACGATTTTGTATGTTCCAGCCAGGCTCTGGCGGCAAAGGACATGTAGCGGTCCTTCCGCCAAATGATGGCTAAATGCCACGGAATGACCGGGTGAACGAGCGGAATGGTTTTGACTTTCTCAGGATCAAGGCCGCGGCAGATTCTTTCCGGCAGCAGGCCGATGCCGAGATTGGCCGATACCATTTCGCTGATAAAGTCCCACTGTGACGTTTCATAAATGACGTGCGGCCTGAACCCGGCTTTCACACATTCCGTCATAATTCGATTGTGAAGGACAAAATCCTCCCTGAAAAAGATGAACGGCTCTTCTTTCAATTCGTGAAGACTGCATTCTTTCTCGTCCGCGAGCCGATGTGACGGATGGACGACGAGCATGAGGGTTTCCTTTACGATTGTAAACGTATGAAAAATCTCTTCATTCGCGGGAAGCACGACGACCCCGATATCAAGCGAGCCGTCCTCCACACCTTGCTGCACTTTAATAGAGCCGTCTTCTACGAGCTGAAACGTCACGTCGGGATATGTGACGCGGAAGTCACCGAGCACTCTCGGGAAAAAGCTCGACCCGATCATCGGCGGCAATCCGATGCGGACGTGCCCCTTCTTTACCTTCATAATATCATTCAGCTCTGATGTCAGGTTTTGGAATGACTTTGCGATTTCCTGCGCCTGCACATACATGCTCTGTCCGGCGTCAGTCAGTTCAACCTGCCGGCCATTGCGGTAAAACAGCTTGATGCCGAGCTCCGTCTCCAGATTTTTAATCATTTTTGAAATTGTCGGCTGTGAAACATACAATGACTGCGAAGCCTTCGTAAAACTTTTCAAACGGGCCACTTCCAAGAAGTACGTTAAGTGCCGGATGTCCATTTCATTTCATCCTTTCTATAGACAAAAGGAATACATATTATTCTTTATATATATTTTACCTATAGCAAAACCTTATGTACAATATAAATATAAGGGAGGCATCATTATGAAAAAATTGTTGCTTACCGTTATTCAAATCGCTCTGCTGTTTATATTTGCGCGTCTGATCAATTGGGTCACGGCGGCTCTTCATATAAATATTCCCGGCAGTATAATCGGGATTGTGATTCTTTTCACATTGTTGCATTTCAAGATTATCAAGCTTGAATGGATCGAGCTTGGCGCAGCATGGCTCCTCGGTGAGCTGCTGTTGTTTTTCATCCCGTCTGCCGTCGGAGTGATTGAATACGGAGATATTATGTCTAAATTCGGTGTAAGCATTTTACTTGTCGTCATCATCAGCACATTTGTCGTGATGGTTTCAACAGGTACGCTTACACAGCTGATAGCAAAAAGAAAGGAGAAAAAACAAACGTGTTCATCGGAATCATAAGTTTATTCTTAACTGTCTTAGTGTATTTGGGCGCGAAAAAACTCTACATTCGTTTTCCGCGGGTGTATACGTCGCCGCTTCTGATTACGCCCGCTGTTTTGGTCGTACTGCTGCTTCTTGTCAATGTCCCGTATCAGACATACAATCTCGGCGGCGGACTGCTGACCGATATGCTTCAGCCGGCAACAGTGGCGTTCGCCATCCCGCTTTATAAATATTTCCCGATTTTAAAGAAATACGCCGTGGAAATTATTTTGAACGTAGCGGTCGGTTCATGTATCGCCATTCTGTCAACGGCCTTTATCGCGAAATGGTTCCATCTCGGCAGCAGCTTAGTCGACAGTCTCGTGCCGCGATCAGTGACGACGCCGATTGCCATGAACGTATCAGAAATGATCGGCGGGATGCCGGCCGTTACAGCGGTTTTCGTCATTTTAACGGCTTTATTGGGAACGATCATCGGGCCGATGGTCATCCGCTATTTCCGCATTGATAACGAAATTGCCCGGGGCGTGCTGCTCGGAACAAGCGCACACGGAGCGGGAACATCTAAAGCATTTGAGCTCAGCTCCGTTTCAGGTACGATCTCAAGCGTGTCCATGATTCTCGCCGCGATTATGACGCTGTGCGCGGCCCCGATTTTGCTTTCGTTTATGTCATAAAAGACTGCTCCTGACAGAGCGGTCTTTTTTATTTGCCAGAGATCAATCAGTCTGTCCTTCATAAAAAGACGAAAACACGATATGATAAGACATGAAATGAAAAGTCTGAAGAACGGATGTGTCATATGAACGGCCAGCAGCGAAATAGCATCAGAAAAGGGCTTGAAGTCGATATCGTCTTGAAAGCCGATCAGCGTTCAGGAAAACTGACAAGAGGAATCGTGAAAGATATTTTGACGAACTCAAGCTTCCACCCGCGCGGCATTAAGGTTCGCCTGGAGGACGGGCGAATCGGCCGGGTCCAGCAGATTATTGAATAGAAAAAAGCCGGGGCTGCGTGCCCGGCTTTTTTTGTTGTGATAGCTAAATCGAAAAATCCATAACTAACTATTGACTCTTACGCCGCGTAATACTTTAGAGTAGCAATTGAGGAGGCGGAAAAAGTGATGGATATGAAAGTAAAAGAAGTAGCTGAACTGATTGGAGTAAGCATCCGTACTCTCCATCATTACGATCAGATTGGATTATTGACTCCTAAAACTACCGATTCTGGTTATCGGCTTTATTCAGAAGAACACCTTGAACAGCTGCAACAGATATTATTTTTCAAGGAGCTCGATTTCTCCCTGAAAGAGATTAAAGAAATCATTAATAGTCCTTCATTTAACCGAAGAGAGGCTTTAATCTTACAAAAGAAAATGTTGATGGAGAAACGAAATCGAGTCGACAAGATGATTGATACCATTGATAAATCAATCAAACATATGATGGGAGAAATCTGCATGACAAACAAAGAGAGATTTGAGGGAATTCACTTTAAACATAATCTTTATGAACAAGAAGCTCGCAAACGGTGGGGGGATGAACCTGTCGATAAGGTGAATATAAGATTGAAAAGCATGACTGATGGTGAACAAAAAGATTTATCTGATAAGTGGACTGCAATGTTCAATAAATTTGCATTGCTCATTAACCAATCCCCCAACTCTCCGAAAGTACAAATAGCTGTAAAAGAATGGTTTGATTTTTTAAATGATAATTTTGGTGAATATTCTTTTGATGCCTTTTATGGATTAGGTCAACTCTATGTTGAAGATAAACGCTTTACTAAGAACATCGATCAGTATGGTGAAGGATTGGCGAAGCTCATGAGTGACGCAATTAAAATTTATATAGATAATCAAAAAAAGGGTGATACCAATTAAAATCATTATAGAGGATACAATCGGGCAATACGAAAAGTTATTTTCAATAATTGAAAATAGAGAAGATTATTATCGATACTCAATGATGAAACCCTTCGAAGACATGTGGAAGAAGATTAATGTTCCCTTAAAGTCAAAACACCCTAACGGATATGATGTAATAATGGCTGCAAATATGCTGGGCTACCTGAGCATATCGGACACGGAAACCGGAAAAAAAGCATTAGAGAGCCTGAAAGAAATTCAAGCTCCTCAAATTGCATATGATGCCTTAACTCATTGTGTTGAATTCCTCAAAGAAAGCAACTTAAAAATAAACGCTGATGAAATAAGATTTGGAATGTATCTGGCTAATCCAAAAAAACTTGAATTACATAAAGGATATTGCGGATTTGGAGGAATTCCGGGATTTATTCAAGTTAGTATTTTTCCCAATACTTATAATATACCGAGACTGCCTGCTGTAATCGCACATGAATTTCATCATAATATTCGTTTTTCGTATTTCAATTGGGATTATGGGAACGTAACGGTTGGTGATTACTTAATTATAGAGGGGCTGGCAGAATCGTTTGCCAAAGAACTTTACGGAGAAGCTCTGTTAGGCCCTTGGGTTACTTCTTTTGAAAAGGAAGACTTAGAATACTCAAAAGAAATCATCAAAGACTCATTAAATATGAAAGGATTTGCTGAGGTCAGCAGTTACATGTTTGGTGACATCTTTGCAGTCCAACAAGGTTATCAGCCTGTCGGCTTATCACCGTTTGCAGGCTATGCGGTTGGCTACCAAGCAGTGCAATCCTTCATGAAGGCCAACAATGTGGGAATTAGAGAGGCCACTTTACTTAATACAGATGAGATACTGCATAATAGCGGACTGTTTCTTTAACAACCTGTTTTATTTTCAACCAATTTAAAGCGATGAAGGAAGGTTTTCTTTCCCCCTCTTTCATCGCTTTAAACGATAATCCTATTTTTTCCGTAAGAAAACAACCTTTAAATAGTTCCCTTCTTTAAACGCGGGAATCGTTTTGAAATCTTCCGGAAGCGTATATTCTTCCAAAATGTCGTAACGCTCGTTTGTTTCTTTGAAGGCGGTCTCTATAAAGCCTTTAAATTTCTTCATATTGAAGGCGCTGCTGTTTGTCGATGCAACGATGATGCCGTTTTTTGCGGTGATGGCGATCGTTTCCTTCAGCAGGTTTTTATAATCTTTCGCCGCGCTGAACGTCCGTTTTTTTGTACGAGCGAAAGAAGGCGGGTCAAGAATGATGAGGTCAAACGCCAGCCCTTTTTTCTCCGCATAGCCGAAGTATTTGAAAACATCCATGACTTTAATATCATGTGCTTCGTAATCAATTCCGTTGGCGCTGAACTGTTCAATCGTTTTTGCAAGGCTGCGGTTGGCGACATCGACACTGGTCGTTTTCTCAGCTCCTCCAAGCGCCGCCGCAATCGAAAATGCCCCCGTATAAGAGAACGTATTCAACACCCGTCTGCCGTTTGCATACTTGTCCCGAATCGCTTTGCGTACATGACGCTGGTCTAAGAAAATGCCCGTCATCGCCCCGTCGTTTAAATCCACCGCGTACTGTATGCCGTTTTCTTGGACAATGATTGGAAAGTCTCCTCTTTCACCTTTGACAAAATCGTCGTCTTCCACGTACTGTCCGGCGGTATCAAACCGTTTCTTTTCGTAGATCGCCTTATAAGAAAGCTCCAGCCCGTCAATCGCCTCAATCAAACTGTCCTTATATGCATAAATGCCTTTGCTGTACCACTGAATCAGCAGATAACCGTCATAGACATCAATCGTGACGCCGCCGATGCCGTCGCCCTCACCGTTGAACAGACGGAACGCCGTCGTATCGGGCGCCTTAAACAGATGGGCTCTTGCTTCAGCCGCTTTTTTCAGCTTGTCCAAAAAGAAACGTCCGTCGATTTGTTCGTCTCTCGCACGGGACAGCACCCAGCCGACTCCTTTATTCTGCAAACCGTAATAGCCTTTCCCGATAAATTCGCCCTTCTCGGATGTCACATCAAAAAGATCGCCCTCTGTTAAATGAGCCGAGCTTCCGGACAGAGCGTCTTTTTCAATCAGGGGGAATCCTTTTTTCAGCTTTCCGGCAAATGTATCTTTCACTGTAAGTAGCTTCATTGTGCATTCCTCTTTCGTTTTGCTTTCTCTTATCGTACCATAAAACATGCATTGTCCCGAAAAATTCAAAACAGGGGGAAAACCATGACAGCCAAAAGAATCGACCATACAGGCATTATGGTCAAAGATATTGAAACATCCATTGCTTTTTACCAAGACGTTCTCGGTATGCAGTTAAAGGATCGTATCACTCATACGAACGGCATTATTGAACTTGCCTTTCTCGGCTTTCAGGAAGGGCCTGAGACGGAGATTGAGCTGATTCAAGGCTACAGCAGCGAGCTTCCCGCAGAAGGAAAAGTGCATCATATCGCTTTATTAACTGAAGATATCGCGGCGGAATTCACGCATGCGAAGCGTCAGGGCGCCGTATTTATCGATGAAGAAATCACGACGCTTCCGAACGGATACCGCTACTTTTACATTGAAGGACCTGACGGCGAATGGATCGAATTTTTCCAGCGTTAAAAAAAAACGGGCAGAAGCGCCCGTTTTTTTATATTTCTTCTGTGACGTTTTGTTCCGCTGCCCGTTCCTCTCTCCATTTTTGAAGATCCCACATTCTGAAAAACGGATAATAAATGATAAATGTAATCAGGAGGTTGATCAGCTGCATGACCGAACCGGAGATTTTCCCGCCCGTCGCCAGATAACCGGAAATCAGCGGCGGCATCGTCCACGGTACGGCGATTCCCGCCGGTTTTGCCACCATTCCCGTGCTCATCCCGATGTACGTCGCCGTAATGGTCAAGAGCGGTGCGATGATAAAAGGCACGATTAACAGCGGATTCATGACGAGCGGCATCCCGAAAATAATCGGCTCGTTAATGTTAAAGATCGCGGGTCCGATGCCGAGTCGGCCGAGCTGTTTCATCTGTTTGCTTCTGGAGCGCACAAGCATGGTCAGCACAAGGGCAAGCGTTGCGCCGCTTCCGCCGACATTGATCCATATTTGAAAGAACTGTGTCGTAAAAATGCTCGGCAGCGCTTCTCCCGCCTGAAAAGCCAAACGGTTGGCGTCCATCGCCCCGTACCAGATCGGCGACATGACGCCGCCGATAATGGACGCGCCGTGTATGCCGCACGACCAAAGCAGCATTTGCACGAATTCGGCGATAAGACTTCCGCCGAGACTCCCGCCCAAAATAGACAGCGGGGTGCCCAGCAGATCGCCTACGACATTGTGGAGGCTTTTAAAAGGAGTTATTTCAATAAACAGACGGGCCAGCCATACGAGCGTAATAATAATGAAACCGGGGATGAGCGCAACAAACGATTTGCTGACCGCAGGCGGCACTCCGTCAGGCATCTTAATGACGATATTTCTTTGTACGATAAACCGGTACACTTCCGTAGACAGCATTGCTATGATCATCGCGACAAACAGACCTTTGCTCCCGAGCAGCGAAATCGGAATGCCGCCCCCCACCATAATCTCTGTTGACGAGCCGTCAGGAATAAACGGAATCTGATACGGTGTCGCCAATAAAAAGGCGGCAAGGGCAATGGCTCCCGACGACAGGGCATCGACCTCATAGCTTTCCGCAAGCCGGTAAGCAATCCCGAAGGCAGCGACAAGCGCCATAATGTCAAAGGACGCATTCACGGGATACCCGAGCTTTTCAACCCAATTTTCACCGAAAAGACCCGCCATAAAATCGGCATAACCGGGAATCGGAAGACTCGTCAGAATCAGAAAAACCGATCCGATGATAATAAGCGGCATAGTCAAAATAATGCCGTCCCGCAAAGCCCTTAAGTGCCTTTGGCCGGCGACTTTTCCGGCGACAGGCATGATTTTTTCTTCCATGACCCGATTAAACGTACTCATTTATCAAAAAACCCCCTTTTTGAGTTCATTGCGCAGATGTCTTAAAGCATTTTCTCCATCATATTTTGGAAACGCTTACATTTGCATACAGAAATTTTCCTTATCCCTTAGGAAAAAAAAGAATTCCGCACTGCCGATATATAAAGAAAAAGGGGGAATCACAATGTATCACACCCTGAAACCGATCATGGCCGCGGCCTTGTGTGTCACCCTGTTCGCAGCCGCGGCACCCGCTCACGCCGAGACACAGGACCGGGACGTTATCGTGGTCTACAAAAATAATAACGGCAAGGAGTCCGCCATAGACAGCGGAGCGGATGTAGAACAGACCTATCAGCATCTTCCCGCAGTCGCCGTGTCGGCTGATTCGGAAACGGTGAAAGACCTGAAACATGATCCTGACATTTTATATGTTGAAGACAATGTATCCTTTCAGGCAGCAGGCGGTTCTGATATCCACCCGTTAACAGCGGCCTCAAGCAGCAGTTACACGCTGCCGCAATGGGATATAGAGCCCACTCAGGTCAAGCAGGCCTGGAAAGAAGGCTTGACGGGGAAAAAGGTGAAAGTGGCTGTTATTGACAGCGGCATTTACCCTCACGATGACCTTTCCGTTGCGGGAGGCTATTCCGCAGTCAGCTATACATCTTCATACAAAGATGACAACGGGCACGGTACGCATGTCGCCGGCATCATTGCCGCCAAACATGACGGATACGGCATTGACGGCATCGCGCCGGATGTCCGGTTATATGCGGTTAAAGCATTGGACAGAAAAGGTGCGGGAGATCTCAAAAGCCTTCTTAAAGCGATCGACTGGTCCATCGCCAACAAAATGGACATCATCAATATGAGTCTCGGAACTAACGCAGACAGCAAAATTCTTCACGACGCTGTCGACAAAGCATACAAAAAAGGCATTGTGATCGTAGCCGCCGCAGGAAACGACGGCAACAAAAAACCCGTCAATTATCCGGGCGCCTACAGCAGCGTAACGGCAGTCTCAGCGTCAACCGAAAAAAACGGTCTTGCGGCTTTTTCTACGACCGGAAAACAAATTGAATTTGCCGCACCCGGCACCAATATTACGAGCACGTACCTGAATCAAATGTACGCCGTGGCTGACGGCACATCTCAAGCCGCGCCGCACGTCACCGGAATGTTCGCGCTGCTCAAGCAAAAATATCCGGAAGAAACAAATACACAGCTCCGACAGCAGATGCAGCAAAACATCAAAGATCTGGGCGCTCCCGGACGTGACAGCCAATTCGGGTACGGGCTGGCGCAATATCACGCAAAGCAAAAGAGCTTTGCCGAACGGGCCGTAATAAAAGCGGAAAAAACGAAAAAGCAGGCAGATATCAATCAAGCAAAAACAGCAGTTAGCAAGCTTTCAAAGTCAAAGGGAAAAACCGCCCTCGAGTCCCGAATCAATAAAGTTCAGACAGCAAGAAATGTGACGGACGCCAAAGACAAAGTCCGGACTGCCGAAAAACAAAAGAAAAAAACCGCCGTTAATGCGGCACAAAGCGCCATCCGGAAATTACCGGCCGGATCAGAGAAAAAAGGACTGCAAAAGCGGCTTGACGCTGTCAATTCAGGCCTTTTGAAAACGGCTGGGGCCAGCGTCAGACAGGCCGAAAAAAAGACCTCTGAGGCCAACGCCGCAAAAGCCAAAAAAGCAGTGAGCGAGCTTCAGCCGGGAAAAGAAAAAACCGCTCTGGAAAAACGGCTTGACCGGATAAAAGAGAAACTCAACCGGAAGCAGGCAAGGGACAAAGTGAAAACAGCCGAAAAAACCAAAACGAAAAAGGCAAAATCAGCGGCACAAACGGCGGTCAGCCGGCTGAAGCCGTCTGCTGAAAAGACCAGCCTGCAAAAACGCGTGCGCGCAATTCGGGTGAAACATTAAAAAAACGCTTATGAGCCGCATCATGGCTTCATAAGCGTTTTTCTCCCATCTGCCTATTGGTTCATGGCCGGGCGATCGATCGTGTTCCATTTCGTAAAGGACATGTATCGGAAATAATGATCACGGTACGGGTGCGCGGTGCCTGTATTCCAAGGCTTGTCTCCGCCGCAGAAATGGACGATGGCCGGTTCGGCCCGTGTTTCTCTGTAACGTATACGGTCGATCAGTTCAGGAGGCGTTTTCTCATTCATGATAATATGCGTCTGCGCGTTCCAGCGCGGATGCAGTTCATGCCATTGATCATATAAGACCGCGTTAAGCGCGTCCTGATCATGAAACACGAGAAAATCCTCCGAACTGTTTTCATTGATAAAATCAATCACTTTTTTGGAAATATTCTGTTTTCTCCAAGGTTCAAAATCTATAATCATAATGCCGGAATTGAAATACTTGGCCGTGTCGCTGATATTCATTTTTTTCAGTCTTTCATGCTGTCCGGCATCTTCTACTGCCGCAACTATTGCCGGGGAAATATCCAAATCCCATAAAACCGAAATATCTTCCATCACAATTGCATCGCAATCAATGTAAATCATCCGCTTTACGGACTCATCCTTAATTAAATCAGGAATGGAAATGCGGTAATAAGCCGCTTTTGTAATGTGGCTGCTTTCGACCGCATGTTTGTATTGATCAGCATCCACTTCTAAAAATTCAAGCGGCGTTCCGAATGACATCGCAGTCTGTTCAAGCTTGTCCTTGTTTTCGGCAGTAATTCCGCCGTCGATCACATATAATTTGGCATTCCTTGTTTTATCCATATTCATCAATAAAGAAGCGAACATCCCACCCAAATGACGAGCATAATTATCATCGGCACATGATACGATATGCATTGTTTCATTCTTTCCCACTGATATTCATCTCCCTTTTTGTTGTATCATTTTCTTTCCCTTTTTTTCAAAAGTAAACCTCGATCTCACACATTTTTTCTGCGGGAATGTGCTGTTGACGAGTTGATATCTTTCTTCTTTGTTTGGAGTGAGGAAAGAAAATGATCTTAGCGGCGAGGTCTATGTGAACGGCGGCAATCCCATCAAGGCCGATAGCGAAAAACGGTGAGCGTCATTGGATAAACAAACAGCCGGACCGCTTTTATTTGCAGTCCGGCTGTTTATGATGCGCCAATCGGTTAATCGACTTCTTTCTTAATCCCAAGCATCTTTTCGTCTAAATAATGGGCGATGTCCGCCGCTTCCTTCAGCTCGTCAGTCAGATGCTTCGGGACTTCGTTATTTAATTTGTAATAAATTTTATGTTCAAGGCTCGCCCAAAAATCCATGGCGATGGTGCGGATTTGGATCTCCGCCTTCACATATTCCACCCGATTCGTCAAATAGACGGGAATTTCAATAATCAAATGCAGGCTGCGGTAGCCGTTCGGCTTCGGATGTTTGATATAATCCTTCACCTTTACGATCTTCAGGTCCTTATGCTGCTTCAAAACCTCAGCGACATTATAAATATCTGATATAAAAGAACAGATAATCCTGACACCTGCGATATCATGAATATGCTCTTTCATTTCCTGCGTCGTCACATCGCAGCCTTTGCGCATCAGTTTATTGACGATACTCTCGAAACTTTTTACGCGTGATTTTGTATGCTCGATCGGGTTATGCCCGTGAATCAGATTATATTCCTGACTGATGATAGAAAACTTCGTATCCAGCTCATCTAAAGCGAATTTATAAACTAATAATTCATTTTTCCAATCTTCCATGACCGTTTTTAAATCATCCATATGGGCTGTTGACAAGTCCATTTTTTTCATCTCCTTGCTTTGCTGTCCACATATCAGACGGTTCGGTCGGCGGTCAGGTTCTTTACAAAATCGTGAAGATTATGTCATAAAAAAAGCAAATGCCGTTATGGCATTTGCCTTGTCATTTGATCAGGAAATAATTGATCAGGAGTCCGATGGAAAGCAGGAATCCGAAGAATGTATTGGTTTGCGCCGTTGATTTCATCGCAATAATCATGTTCATCGGCATTTCGTTTTTCACGAAGCCTTTCACGGCCTGAACGGGTTTCGGCACGCTCAAAAAGACCAGGAACAGCCACGGGCTTGTATATCCCATGATAACAAGACCGACGATCCAGATGTAGGCGATAGCAAAGGACGCGGCCAGTATCATGACGGCTCCCCTATGCCCCATCAAAATCGCCAGCGTTTTACGTCCGCCCTTTTTATCTTCTTCAATATCACGGATATTATTGGACAGGTTAATCGCGCCGACCAAGATGGCGATCGGGATGGAAATCAAAATGCTCTGTTCATTAATTCCGCCAGTCTGAATGAAGAAAGAAATAAGGACAAACACAGAGCCCATGCAAATGCCGGAGAACAGTTCACCGAACGGTGTATACGCAATCGGCAGCGGGCCGCCCGTATACAGGTAGCCGATCAGCATGCCGGCAAGGCCGATTGCCGCAAGCCACCAGCTGCTGCTCATGCAGATATAAACACCGAGCACGAGGGCAATCGCATAAGAGCCGAGCGCCAGCTGCAGAATCGTTTTCGGCTTCATACCGTGGCGGACGATCGCTCCGCCGATACCGACAGAATCCTCCGTATCTAAACCGCGTTTAAAATCGTAATATTCATTGAATAAGTTCGTGGCGATCTGGATCCAAAGGCAGGAAAACAGCATGGCTAAAAACAGCAGGAAATCAACCTTTACGTAAAACATCGCCAATACAGTGCCGAGAAGTACGGGCACAAACGATGCCGTCAATGTATGAGGGCGGGTTAACTGCCATAAAATGCGGCCCATGCTTTCTTTTTCAGGCGTCTTTTGGCTGCCTCCCATATTGTTTTGATTCATTTTCCTCTTCCTTTCTATTAAAAGGCTTTCACAGTCAGCCGATAACAGTAGTGTTGAATTGGGGTTTTTATGTTTTCTGCTACCTTATCTATCATAATAATTTCTTCCCCATTTCACAAGATGCGGCGCTCCGTCAGCTTTGCTGCCGAAAACGGCTTTCCGCCCTTCCCCATTGGGGTTCGGCACAAGCCTGCGTAAGAAAAAGCCGCCGAAATTTTTTTACCTCATTTATATTTACGATAAGTTAAAAATCCCGCCTGAACATGCGCTTTTTTAGTATGATCATTTGCCAATTTATACATGCGTATTTTCCATCCTTTTGTTTCTCATTCATTTTTAAGGAAATTTTAAGCTTAGGATATTAGACATATTTTGAAACTTTTTGTTAATCTAATCGTCATATACTGGTGTAATTATTGAATACGCGGGGAAGGAATTTTAACATGATGCAAAAATTAAAACGTGCTTATGAAAATACATTGGTTAAATGGACGTTTCATACGGGCTTTTATTTTCTGATATTAGTATTGCTCTTTTGGATGTATGGATTTCATACAGCCAATACCGGCACTTATATTTACAACGATTTCTAATCGGGGAGGATAACTATGAAACTACTTGATGCTATAAAAACATATGCAGACGCCAAGCCTCAGGCAGAAGCGTTTCGTTCCTTAGATCATTCCCTCACTTACGGGGAATTATGGGATTTGTCGGAGCGGGTTGCGTCCGGCATTCAACAACATACAGCTGACGGTTCGAAAACCCCTGTCCTGGTTTACGGACATATGGAGCCGAATATGATCGTTTCTTTCTTAGGAAGCGTCAAAGCGGGCCGCCCTTACATCCCTGTCGATGTGTCCATTCCGGCAGAGCGGATCGTCAAAATCATTGAAAGCTCAGGCGCAGAGCTGCTCATCAGCGTATCGGGCGATGCAGTCGATACGGGGAGCAATCTGATTAAAACCGTTACACCCGAAGAGCTTGCAGCTGACGGAGATGCAGACCTCAGCCGTGAGAACTGGGTAAAAGATCAGGACACGTTTTACATTATTTACACGTCCGGCAGCACGGGAAATCCGAAGGGCGTGCAGATATCAGCTGATAACCTGCAAAGCTTCACAGACTGGATCTGCAGGGATTTTCCTGTGGGCGAAGGCAAGACATTCTTAAACCAAGCTCCGTTTTCTTTTGATTTATCTGTCATGGACATTTTCCCGTCGCTTCAAACGGGAGGTACGCTGCACTGTGTAACGAAAGACAAAATCAATAAACCGAAAGTACTATTTGAAGAGCTGGAGAAATCCAAATTGAACGTCTGGACATCGACGCCGTCTTTCGTTCAAATGTGTCTGATGGATCCCGGCTTTACGCAGGAACTCCTGCCTGACGCAGAAGTATTTATGTTTTGCGGAGAAGCGCTTCCGGCTGCCGTGGCACAGGAACTGTTAAACCGTTTTCCGAAGGCCCGCGTATTCAATACATACGGCCCGACCGAAACAACGGTTGCCGTCACCTCCGTGGAAATTACGCAGCAGGTCATCGATGAAAATGAATCTCTGCCCGTCGGATTTGCAAAACCCGATATGAATATCTTCATCATGGATGAAAACGGGAATAGGCTTCCGGACGGAGAAAAAGGAGAAATCATCATCGCCGGCCCGAGCGTAAGCAAAGGGTATCTCGGCGAGCCGTCTCTGACGGAAAAAGCGTTTTTCTCTGTTGACGGACAGTGGGCATATCATACGGGTGATGCCGGTTATGCTCAAGAAGGTCAGATTTTCTGCCAAGGACGCCTGGATTTCCAGATAAAGCTTCACGGCTACCGAATGGAGCTTGAGGAAATCGAAGTGCATGTAAGGCAGTCTCAATATGTACGCTCAGCGGTTGTCATCCCGTATCAGCCTAACGGACCTGTCGAATATCTAATTGCCGCCATCGTGCCTGAAAAACATGATTTCGAAAAAGAATTCCAGCTGACAAGCGCTATTAAGAAAGAGCTGGCCGCTTCGCTTCCGGCTTACATGATTCCGAGAAAATTCATTTATCAGGATCACATTCAAATGACTGCGAACGGAAAAATCGACCGTAAACGCATTGGCGAAGAGGTTCTTGTATGACGCCTTACAGCTCGTTTTTCTTCTTTATCTTACTTGGAATCCTTCTCTTGCCGACGATTATTTTAGGGCTGAACGGCAAGAGATTCCAAGGATACAACATGTTTATATCCATCATCGTATTGGCTTTGATTTTCTCGCATGATCTGCACGGCGTCATTGCATTATGTATCTTTACGCTGTGGCAGGTGCTGTTAATCAGGGGGTATCTCGCTTACAGACTGAAAGCCAACAGCGGCTTTGTCTTCAGCATGGCCGTGATCGCGTCCATTTTACCCCTGTTTTTATCTAAATTATGGCCGTTTTTCTTTCCGCCGGTGCCTCATCATCCGGTTCATAACCTGATCAGTTTCTTAGGAATTTCTTATTTGACATTTAAAGGCGTCCAGCTGATCATGGAAACGAGAGACGGGCTGATTAAAGAAAAAATGCCGCTTCACCGCCTTTTGTACTTTATTATGTTTTTCCCGACCATTTCTTCCGGTCCGATCGACAGATACCGCAGATTTGCCAAGGACGAACAGAAAGTATGGACAAAGGGAGAATATGCTGATTTACTGTATACCGGCATTCATAAAATTTTTATCGGTTTCTTGTACAAATTCATTATCGGATATGCGATTAACACGTATTTCATTATGAATCTGTCTCATATCACCCACAGCAAACTGTGGAGCAATGTGCTGTACATGTACGGATACAGCTTGTACCTGTTTTTCGACTTTGCGGGCTACACGATGTTTGCCGTCGGTGTCAGCTACATTATGGGTATCAAATCTCCGGAAAACTTTAATAAGCCGTTTATCAGCAGAAACATTAAAGACTTCTGGAACCGCTGGCACATGTCCTTATCCTTTTGGTTCAGAGACTACGTATTTATGCGCTTTGTTTTCTGGATGACAAAGAAAAAATGGATAAAGAACCGGATGGCCGTCTCGAACATCGGGTATTTCCTGCTGTTCATGCTGATGGGCGTCTGGCACGGGCTCGCCCTGCAATATATTGTGTACGGCCTGTACCATGCCGTGTTAATGACGGGGTATAACTTTTTTGAGAAATGGAATAAGAAATACAAGTGGCTGCCCGCCAATCGTTTTACGGCGTTTTTAGCCATCGTCATCACATTCCATTTCGTATGTTTCGGATTTTATATTTTCTCAGGAAAACCATTTCATCACTAAAGGAGATTGAAAACACATGGAATTTAAACAGGAAGTATTAGACGTATTAGCTGAAGTTTGTCAGGAGGACGCTGTGAAAGAAAATCCTGATATTGAAATCTTTGAAGAAGGACTGCTTGATTCTTTCGGAACTGTAGAGCTGCTTGTTGCCATCGAAAACCGCTTCGGCATTACGGTGCCGATCACTGAGTTTGACCGTGACGAGTGGAATACGCCAAACAACATTGTAAACAAACTGACTGAGTTGAAGTAAATGAAAAAGCGTTTCTTTGGACCAATTATTTTAGCGTTTGTCCTGTTTGTCGGAGCTATCGCAGTTCCGGCATCATGGCTTACGCGCTTCATTCCTGAAAAACGTGTCGAAGAGTCGGCAGCGGCCTTAAACCCGAATATGTTCCAAGGGCTCTATCTGCAAAACAAAATGTTCGAAGACTCGAAGTATCTGCCGATTTTCGGTTCTTCCGAGCTTTCAAGATTAGATGAGTTTCACCCATCCAACTATTTTCAAGTGAACAACCAAGGCTTTACGCCTTATCTTGTCGGAAAAGGCGGGGATCAATCCCTGATACACGCCGTAAACTTTGCGGCGCATTACCAGCAGCTGAAAGGCAAAAAACTGGTATTTATTGTTTCTCCTCAATGGTTTATTAAAAAAGGTTCTGATGAACAGCACTTTGCACCGAATTTTTCATCACTTCAGGCATTGGATTTAGCATTTAATGACCAGATTGATCCCGCAGTCAAAAAGAACATGATGAAACGCATGCTTCGTTTTAAAGTCGTTCAGCATGATGCCGTCCTTTCTGAATTGTACAAAGGAATGGTCAACGGCCAATCATGGAAAGTGAAAACGGTCATGCCGGCCGCCAAGGCTTACTATTCTCTGCTTGAGAAAAAAGATCTTTATTATTCAATGGGAGAAACCAAGGGTCCTGAGCGGACGATCTCTGAAAACCTAAAAGGAAAATCGTGGTCAGAGTTAAAAACAGCCGCCGCGCAATTAGGAAAACGGAGTTCCAAGTCCAATCCTTTCTATATCGATGACACTTCTTATAAAAAAATTAAGCCGAAGTTAAAGAGAGTGAAAGGAATCAACAAAAGAAGAACATACGCCAAATCAGTCGAATATCACGACTTTGAGGATATGCTGGACATTCTGAAAGATGCCGGCGCTGAACCGATGTTCGTGGTTATTCCGGTCAACGGAAAATGGTATGACTACACCGGCTTCCCGAAAAAAGGCCGGACTGATTACTACAAAAAAGTCACAAAGCAAATTAAAGCGAAGGGCTTTCAGGTTGCCGACTTATCCGGGCACGAATATGATCCGTACTTTATGAAAGACACCATCCATATCGCCTGGAAGGGCTGGGTGTACGTCGATAAAGCGATGGAGCAGTTTTACAAAACCGGCAAAGTGACGGTTCACTGAGCACGGTGATGACCGAATACAGCAAAAACGAACACGCAGGGGGGATTCTTTCCCCTGCTTTTTGTGTGATTTGATTTTTTCACAAATTTGAGGAAAACTATTGCGAATATTTGTTGAAGGTATACAATAGAATATAAATTATTTTCAAATAAGTTTGACAATAACACCAATAGGGAGACAGAACATTATGAAACAAGACATTCGTGTTGAATTGACTTCAGCCAAAAAACCTAAACCGGACCCCCATAACCTTGCGTTCGGCCGAATTTTCACCGACCATATGTTTGTTATGGATTACGATGCGGATCAAGGCTGGTACGATCCGAGAATTATCCCTTATCAGCCCTTCTCAATGGATCCTGCGGCTATGGTCTATCATTATGGCCAAACCGTTTTTGAAGGGCTTAAAGCGTATGTAACGAAGGATCAGGAGGTGCTTCTGTTCAGACCGGAGAAAAATATGGAGCGCCTGAATCAGTCAAATGACCGTCTTTGCATCCCGCTCATTGATGAAGAGCTTGTTCTTGAAGGCCTGAAACAGCTCGTAGCCATCGACAAAGACTGGATTCCGAAAGCGGAAGGCACTTCCCTTTATATCCGTCCGTTTATCATTGCGACCGAGCCTTTCCTCGGTGTAGCGGCATCCCATACGTACAAGCTATTTATCATTCTGTCGCCGGTCGGCTCTTATTACAAAGAAGGCATTAAACCGGTGAAAATCGCCGTGGAAAACGAGTTCGTGCGTGCCGTCAAAGGCGGTACGGGAAACGCGAAAACGGCCGGCAACTACGCTTCAAGCCTGAAGGCGCAGCAGGTTGCGGAGGAGAAGGGCTTTTCCCAGGTGCTATGGCTTGATGGCATTGAGAAAAAATACATCGAAGAAGTCGGCAGCATGAACATCTTTTTCAAAATCAGCGGCGAAATTGTGACGCCGGAGCTGAACGGAAGCATTCTTGAAGGAATTACGAGAAATTCCGTCATCACCCTGCTCAAACATTGGGGACTGACTGTGTCTGAGCGGAAAATTTCGATCGATGAAGTCATTCAGGCGCATCGTGACGGCCGATTGGAAGAAACGTTCGGAACCGGTACGGCGGCGGTCATTTCTCCGGTCGGCGAACTGATCTGGAATGATGAAAGTCTTGTCATCGGCAGCGGTGAAACCGGAGAGATCTCGAAGAAACTGTATGATACCATTACAGGCATCCAAAAAGGCGCAGAAGCCGACGTGTTCGGCTGGACGACGGAAGTCGCCTCATTAAGCGAATCAAAATAAACAAAAAACCCGGAATCGCTTCCGGGTTTTTTTGGTGCTTTTATGCTTCAATTGACTTAAAGAAATGAGGCAGATGTTCCTTGTGCGCTTCAAGCATTTCATCCAGAATAGCCTTTGCCACGGAGTCTGACGGGACGAGAGGATTGATTGTCATCGCAAGGAGCGCCGTTTGATAATCTCCCGTGACGGCTGCTTCAGCGGCCACGCGTTCAAATGATTTGATTTGCTGGACGAGCCCGCGGACGGATACCGGCAGATCACCGACGGCGATCGGTTTCGGTCCGTCTTTCGTTATGACACAGTTCACTTCGACTGCTGAGTCATTCGGGATGCTGGCGATCGCGCTGTTGTTTATCGTATTGACGGGCTGGATATCATGTTTGTCGTTATAGATGGAGCTGATCAGGTTGCAGGCCGCGTCACTGTAGTACGCTCCGCCCCGTTTCTCAAGCTGCGGCGGTTTGATGGCGAGATCCGGATCTTTATACAGTTCGAACAGTTCTTTCTCAACCTTCTGCACGACTTCGGCGCGTGTGCCCTCCGTCTGTGACGCTTCTATTTCATGCTCGAGCATTTCTTTCGTTTTGAAATAATAGCGGTGGTAGCCGCAAGGAATCAGATCGAGCGCCTTCAGGAATTCAGGCTCCCATTCCGCTCCGGAAATGTTCTTCATCGTCATGGCGTTTTCCGGGTCCCCCATGGCTTCGATGACTTTATCCTTTACGCTGACACCGTCTAAGAAAACATCTAATCCGAAGACCATGTGATTCAGCCCGGCAAATTGCACCTCGATCCGGCTGACATCGACATCCAATGCTTTTGCGACGCCCATTTTAATGCCGATCGGCACATTGCAGAGGCCGACGACTTTTGTAAGATTCGAGTAGCGGAGCAAGGCCTCGGTAACCATGCCGGCAGGGTTTGTGAAATTCACGAGCCATGCATTCGGACAAAGCTCTTCGATGTCTTTTGCGATTTCCAGAATAACCGGAATGGTGCGCAGCCCTTTGAATAAACCGCCCGGACCGTTTGTCTCCTGCCCGATTACGCCGTATTTTAACGGGATTCGTTCATCTTTGGCGCGGGCCTCAAGAAGACCGACGCGGAATTGTGTTGTTACGAAATCTGCATCCTTCAAGGCTTCTCTCCGGTCAAGCGTCAGGTGAACCTCTATCGGAACCCCCGCTTTTTCGACCATGCGTTTTGCAAGCGTGCCGACGATATTGAGCTTTTTCTCGCCTTCAGGAATGTCGACGAGCCATAATTCTCTGACAGGCAGTTCATCATAGCGCTTAATGATGCCTTCCACAAGCTCCGGTGTATAGCTTGAACCTCCGCCGATCGTTACAATTTTAATTCCTTTTGTCATATTTTTGCTCCCCCTTGCAGACTCACTTTTTCATAAATCTCGACTAACTCTGCGGCCAAGTCTTTCACGGTCATGGCATTCATTAAATGGTCTTGCGCATGTACCATCAAAAGCGTCATGTCTGTTTTTTCTCCGCCGGCTTCATTTTGGATCAGTTCTGTCTGATAATGATGGGCTTCAGTCAGTTCCCTTGCGGCCTCCTGAAGCTTTTCTTCCGCCAGGGCTCTGTCTCCCCGCTTTGCGGCGGCAATGGCCTCCATTGATGCGCTTCTGCCATTGCCGCCATGCAGGATGATCTGAAAAATGGTCTGTTCCATTTTCTCATTCATGTGTTTCACTCCTTTTCTCTAAAGCACGGCTTTTTCGTCTCCCTCTACGGCTGGCGCCTGCGATTGTTCAAGTTCGTTTTCTTCTTTCAGCTTTTGCGAATCCCACATTCTGAAGAACGGATAGTACACGATAAAGGCTGCGATGATATTAATCGCCTGCATGACAGCCCCTGATATTTTTCCGCCTGTGGCCAGATAGCCGGAGAAAATCGGCGGCATCGTCCACGGGACGGCAATGCCGGCAGGTTTGGCGACGAGGCCTGTGCTCATACCGATATAGGTAAGAGTCAGTGTGACAAGCGGTGTGATGATGAACGGGATAAGAAGCATCGGGTTCATGACGATCGGCATTCCGAAAATAATCGGCTCATTAATATTAAAGACGGCCGGCCCGATGGCTAGTTTCCCAAGCTGCTTCATCTGCTTGCTTCGCGCACGGAGAAACATGGTAACCACGAGCGCCAGTGTCGCGCCGCTTCCGCCGATGTTGATCCAGATTTCAAAGAACTGCTGGGTGAAAATATTCGGCAGCGCATCGCCCGCCTGAAATGCAATCCGGTTGGCATCCATCGCTCCGAACCAGATCGGCGCCATGACGCCGCCGACAATGTTCGCCCCGTGTAATCCGCACGCCCACAAGAGCATTTGAACCGCTTCAGCTACCAGGCTTCCGCCGAGACTTCCGCCAAGAATCGAAAGCGGCGTCCCCAGTACAACGCTTACAATATTATGAAGGCTTTCAAACGGCGTCGCTTCGACGATTAAACGCGCACCCCAGATGAGAAAGACGACGGCAAAACCGGGAATTAAAGCGACAAACGATTTGCTGACCGCCGGAGGCACGCCGTCCGGCATTTTGAAGACGAAATTCCGCTGGATGATCAAGCGGTAGATTTCCGTCGACAGCATGGCGATGATCATCGCGACAAACAGCCCTTTGCTTCCCATGAGAGAAAGCGGAATGCCGCCGCCGACCATGACTTCCTCTTTTGCGCCGGACGGCAGAAACGGAACTTTGTACGGCGTTGCCAAAAGAAACGCCGCCAGAGATATCGCACCGGCCGATAAAGCGTCCACCCCGTATTTTTCGGCCAGACGGTAGGCGATTCCAAAAGCGGCGACAAGGCCCATGATTTCAAAGGTCGCATCAACCGGATATTGCAGTTTTTGAGACCACGCGCTTCCGAACGTCTTCGCCATGAAATCCGCGTATCCCGGAATCGGCAGGTTGCCGATGATCAGAAAAAACGAACCGATGATGATAAGCGGCATGGTGAGGATGATCCCGTCACGCAATGCTTGCAGATGCCGCTGGGAAGCAATTTTTCCGGCAATGGGCATGACTTTCTCTTCTAAAAACTGATTCACCTTATTCACACGGCCCGCCCCTTTCTACGATGCGTTTCCGAGCTGTTCTGCTGATTTCAGAACCTCCGCTCCGTTGCATGTGCCGTAATGGACGGTATTAATGACTTCAACCGGCACTCCTTTTGATTCACCCAATTTTTTCAGCTGCGGAAGCAAATAACGGACTTGAGGCCCAAGCAGCAATACGTCCGCTTTATCTATATGCTGGTTGACTGAATCGCCTGACACAGCCCAGATTTTATATTCTTTTCCTTGTTCCTGCGCGCTTTTTTCCATCTTTGTGACGAGTAAGCTTGTTGACATCCCTGCTGCACAAACGAGTAATATATTCATGTAAAAGACCTCCTGAAAGTTTGATATTTTGTATGTCTCGGTGTTAGTACCATCATATTATGAAATCGCTTTCATAACTACTCAGGCTTTTTCCGCTGCTAACGGAAAAAAGGTGTATCCCGGTCTTTCTCTGATCGTTTGTCTCTGAATACTTGTAAAACCTCGTGATAGGCTGTGCATTTTAAGAGACGGCTCACCGCAGCCGGATCATCTAACATGCCCCCTAGCCATTTGTACATATGCTGGAGGTCGGCTTTGCTTTCTTTCTCGACGCAGAGCAGGCAGACAAATTGGACACGCTTATCCGCCCAGTCAATCGGTTTCTTCAGCGTGCACACCGCCCAAAACGTCGTGTCTGTCTGCGGAACGAGCGGATGCGGAATCGCCGTGAGATTGCCGAAACTCGTAGGAGAAATTGCTTCCCTTTCAAAAATAGAATCGGTCAGAGTATCAGAAGCGAGGCCGGCTTTTGCAACCTGATGTCCGAGAAAACGGATGACGTCCTCCTTCGTCTCCAGATCCTGCTGCAAAAATACCAGCTCCGGTTTCAGAAAGTTCAATTGTTCCCGCTTTTCTTCCAGCATGGCGTCGATTTTTGTAAAATCCCCGCCGCCCAACAGTGTATGAACCTTTAATACGGGAACGGGCAGGTCTTTTTTGATCGGCACTGTGCTGACCACAAAATCAATCGACTCAAAAGAAAGCTGGTCAAGGCTGCAGTAATCAGCTGTGCCGACGATTTCAAGGCGCTTTGCGAACCGTGAACGCAGCTTTTCTCTTAAAAGCTGTGCACTGCCGGCGCCGGACGCACAGACAATCAAGCAGCGCTTAGGCGGCCGTTCTGTCTTTCTCCTTTCGATGGCCGCTCCGAAATGAAGCGCCAAATACCCGATCTCATTTTCATGAATATCAATGCCGGTTTGCTCCTTAATCACGATTCCCGCAATCACTCCCGCTTCAAATGCTAGCGGGTAATTTTCCTTTATGGCGGAAAGCATCGGGTTTCTCAGGTTCATTCCGTACCGGTTTCGGTTAATCGCCGGCTTGATATGGAGCGCAAGACCCGCTTTCAGTTCATTGTCGTCCGTGATTCCGAGCTTCAGCTCCCGCTCAATGGCTTCAATCATCGCCTCTGTCAAACGGCTGGTCTCCCCGTCTATCAGCCTTGTAAGCTCTTTTCCTTCGATTTGTGACTGGGTCATGCGTTTTGTCCCGAGCAGGTGAATGGCGATATAGGCGGTTTCCTGTTCGGGAAAGGTGACGGATAGCGCCGATTCAAGCTCTTTGACGATGGCTTCCGCTGACTGATATTCTGTTTCAAGCTTAATATCATGAAGATCCTCCGGAATGAGAGATACATAGTTTTCTGTCCGGATTCGTTTGCAGGCAATGGCAATATGGATGATGAGATTGTTCAGGCCGAAGAAAGAAAGCGGGATCTTATGGTTTCGAACCTGCTTCATAATGGCTGCTCGGATCACTTGAATGTCGTCTTTCGGCAGAATACCGGCCTTCTCACTCAGGAGATCAGGCTCAGGCTCGCGGTCGTCCACTAAGTATTCCGCCATACAATAACGGAGACGGAGCTCTTCGCCGCGCAGCTTAAAGCCGTAGTTCGGCCTTGTTTCCAAAATGATGTCATAGGGGCGGAGCCGTTTTTTTACTTCTTTCAGATCGGATTGAAGCGTGGATTTACTGATGAACAATTCTTCTGCCAAGTCATCCAGCTTGAGGTAGCCGTCGGTCAGAAGCAGTCTTTTCATCAGATAATTTATCCGTTCTTCGGGAAAAATCGGCACGGCGCTGTTCTGTTGGAAATTGTCGTGAAGCCAGTTTTTAAACGGCTGCTCATTCCGGATCAGCAGCTTATAGCCGCTCCCTCTGACAGATTGAATGGAAGCGCCGTGTTTTTCGACAATGGTTTGCAGTTCCTTTATGTCATTGCGGACCGTCCGCGTCGTTACCTTTACTTTTGCAGCGATGACTGAGCTTGTAACCGGTGTTTCAGCAGCTAAAAGCAAGCGCAGAAGTTCACGAAGCCGCCCATGAAGCATGAGAAAAACCTCCTATCAGATCAGATGCAGACGTAAAAAATAGGCAAAAAGGATGAAAAAGGGGTAAATGTATGTAAATTCTATAATGGGGAGGTTTTCAAGTCAATGCAGCGGCCTGAGGCAAAGCCCGTAAAAAAACAGCCGGATCAGCCGGCTGTTCGGGATGCGGACATGCGGTTTCGCTTAGATGACTTCCGATCTTTTACGATTTTTCTGATGATCGGATAGATGACGGGCGCCCATTTGATAATTGTTTTGAAAAATTTTTTCAATGTTTGAATCCCCTTTCTTTTACCTTGTCTTTCCCCTGTTATCAGCGGCTGTAAACATGGTCAGCGTGAGACATACCGGTTCCCCGTCACCCAATAGCGCCACGGATAATCCCGGGCTTCTCCGCTGTTGTCAATCCCGATTCTCGGGCCTGTTGATATATGCTCCGGTGTAAAGCCTTCCGTAATATACAGCGGCTGTTCCGTGATCATGCCGCCGTAGTCATTCATTGAAATGCCCATTGCCTTCGTCAGCTTCCCCGGGCCGTTTGTCCACTCTCTCGGGGGTCTGCCCGGTCTCCTGCGCTCCATCAGGAACTGACCTTCATGGGGCTCTGCCGCCCTGATTAACACGGCCTGCGGAATGCCGATGTCCGCGGCGACGACGTTCATTAATGTATGGGTGTGCATGACATATGTATAAATGCGGCCCGCCTCGTGGAACATAATTTCCGTCCGTTTCGTGCGCCGATTGCCGAAGCTGTGCGCCGCCCGGTCATCTGCTCCCATATAAGCTTCCGTTTCCACGATAAAGCCTGAAGCCGTTCCCTCATCCGTCTCTTTTACTAAGAGACAGCCGAGCAATAAAGGAGCAAGCTCTACTGACGGTCTTTGGTAAAATTCAATCGGCAAAGGCTTTCGTTCTCCCGCCATTTGTCTCCCCCCTTTCTGATTATATTCAATTCCCTCTTTCACGTTTTTCACTTCTTTTTTACAATATAAACATGAAAGAAAAAAGGGCATCATTGTTGAACACTCTATTGCGTTTTGAAAATCGGCTGGTTATAATATGATGGTTCAAATGAAAATGATTCTCATGTTCAATAAATACCGGACAATGATCATAAAAGTAGGTGAATTGATTTTTGAGCGATTCTGTCACGTCCGCAAGCCGTCTGATCAGCATCTTAAAAAACGGGGTTTTCTTCCTGATCGCGGTAATCGGACTGCTTGTGTCTATTTTTTTCGCCGTCTCATTCGGCGCGAAAGACATTACTTTACATACGGTGTGGTCGGCGATTGCTGATTACAATCCAAACATGACGGGCCAGCAGATCATTCATGAATTGCGCCTTCCGAGAGTGCTCGGCGCGGCCGTTACAGGCGCCGCCTTTGCAGCAGCCGGCGCCCTCATGCAAGGTGTCACGAGAAACCCGCTTGCCGATTCGGGTGTCTTAGGCGTAAATGCAGGAGCCATGTTTGTTGTTGCGCTCAGCTTTGCTTTTTTCCCTCATTTGTCATACGCCCTGCTGATGGTGATGTCGTTTTTGGGCGCACTGGCAAGCACCGGCTTGATTTTCTTTATCAGCGCGGCGGGAAAAAGCAGCATGACACCTTTAAAGGTGACGCTTGCCGGGGCGGTTGTAGCCGCTCTATTACATTCACTCAGCACAGGTGTGGCGATTTATTACGATTTAAGCCAGGATTTGGCCTTCTGGTACGCCGGCGGGGTCTCAGGAATCAAGTGGGCTCATTTACAAGTCCTTGCTCCCGTGATTGCGGTCTTCATCATTCTCGCGACATTCATGGGCCGGTCCGTCACCCTTCTCTCAATGGGAAATGACGTTGCGGCGAATTTAGGGGTGAACACTGCTCTGACGCGTGCCGCGGGATTAATGATCGCCGTTGTTCTTGCCGGTGTGTCTGTTTCCGCTGCCGGTGCAATCGGCTTCGTCGGGCTGGTCATCCCCCATATCGCCCGCAAGATCGTCGGCGTTACGTACAGGCTGATTATTCCGATGTCCGCGTTGCTTGGAGCGATTCTTTTGATTTTGGCCGACTTGGCCTCGCGCACGGTCAGTCCCCCGAGAGAATTGGCAATAGGCATCATGGTCGCACTTGTCGGTGTCCCTTTCTTTCTTTATATTGCCCGCAAGGAAGGGAGAGAATTATAAATGAAGGTGCAGAAGGAAACCAAAAAAGCGGCGGCGGCAGGCCTCATTCTGCTGATCATCGCTATTTGCATTATTCTGATCGGGCTGCATACGGGCTCATTCCGGCTTTCTCCCTTTACGGTGGGAAAAACGCTGTTCGGATACGGCACGTTTCAAAGTACAACCGTTTTATTCGATTACCGGCTCCCCCGGATACTGGTGACGATGCTGGCCGGTATCGGTTTAGGCGTGTCGGGCGCTATTTTGCAGGGCGTATCCCGGAATCCGCTTGCCGATCCGGGAATCCTTGGGCTTCATGCCGGGGCTTCGTTCGGACTGATGATGTATATCACGTTCTTTCATTCACTTGAGGCGCAGGCGTCGATGTTCATCCCGTTATTTACGTTTGCAGGCGGGACCCTCGCCGCTCTGCTGATCGTAGTGCTCACGTACGACAGGCTGAACGGCTTTTTAACGATCCGCATGCTGTTAGTCGGGATCGCCGTTTCCGCAGGCTTCAGCGCCGTTACATTGTTTATGTCGCTGCGTCTGAATGAAGAAACCTATACATTCGCTTCCCGCTGGCTGGTAGGAAACGTCTGGGGCAGGGACTGGATTCATGTATGGTCGCTATTGCCCTGGATCGGCATTCTCGCACCGCTTGCATGGCTTAACGCCCGGTCTTTGAACATTTTAATGCTCGGTGACCAGGCCGCCGCGGGACTTGGCGCACACGTGCAGAGAAAAAGGATCATGCTGATCGCCATAGCGGTCGGCCTGTCCTGCGCGAGTGTGGCGATGGCCGGCGGAATCGGCTTTATCGGCTTTGCCGCCCCTCACTTGGCGAGACGGCTCGTCGGCACCATGCATCAGCACATCATCCCGATTGCGGGGTTAATCGGCCTCGTCATTCTTGTCGCGGCAGATACCATCGGCCGCTCTTTGTTTCAGCCGAACGCCATTCCGGCCGGGGTGGTTGCGGCAGCCATCGGCGCGCCGTATTTTCTCTATCTGGTTATGAAAATCAAAACATAAAACAAGGAGTCGTCTCATGAAAAAAATAATTGCCCTCGTCAGTTTCATGTGTATTTTCTTATTGGCTGCCTGCCAATCCGATTCAACACAGCCGGAGACAAAAAAGGCAACCGGTGATCATAAAATCGCTTCGATGTCCATTCACCTGACAAATGACCTGCTGGCTCTCGGCATTACACCGGCCGGTTCCGTCGTGGGCGGAGAATTAAAAGATTTTCTCCCTCATGTAAAAAATCAGCTGAAAGACACGAAAAAACTCGGCCCTGCCTCAGATCCGGATATGGAAGCGTTATTCGAACTGAACCCTGACAACATTTATCTTGATAAAGAATTTGCAGGAAAAGATGTGTCAAAATACAAGAAAATCGGAAACACACACGTTTTCGACCTTGATAAAGGCACTTGGCGCGATCATTTAAAAGACATCGGAAAAATCGTCAACCGTGAAAAAGAAGCGAAAACCTTTATTCAAGATTACGAAGATGAAACAAAACAAGTCAAATCTATGATCGATAAGGAATTAGGGAAAAACGCCAAAGTCATGGCGATCCGCGTGAATGCAAAAGAACTTCGCGTCTTCAGCACACGCCGCCCGATGGGTCCGATTCTGTTTGATGACCTGAAACTGAAGCCTGCTGACGGCATTAAAGACATGAACACCTCCCGCCCTTATGAGGTCATTTCTCAAGAAGTGCTGCCGGATTACAACGCAGATGCGATTTTCGTGGTCGTTAACAGAGACGACAAGTCACAGCAAGCTTTTAAAGAATTGCAAAAAAGCGCTGTATGGAAAGGGCTGAAGGCCGTGAAAGCAAACCACGTCTATAAGATTGCCGATCAGCCTTGGCTTGATTATTCGGCACTGGGAAATAAATTAGCAATGGATGAAGCGAAAAAGCTGTTCCAAAAATAAACATGAGCCGGTTTTGCAAAACGTGCAAAGCCGGCTTTTTTATATTGTTATTTACTTATATAAACAGATACTTATATAATGATGTAAAAAAGGAGTGAGAGCATGCAACGGCAGCATAACGCCTTAAGTTCCGAAGGGGTCAGCCAATGCCTCAAGCTTCTCAGCGACACGACAAGGCTTTTGATGCTGAAGTTTCTGAAGGAGAAGGAATACTGTGTCTGTGAGCTGACGGCCATTTTTGGCATGAGTCAGCCCGGCATCAGCCAGCACTTGCGGAAATTAAAGAACGCCGGGCTTGTGCGGGAAAGACGGGAAGGCCAGTGGCGGTACTATGCTATTCATCCGTCCGGTCCGGAATACGCGCTGGTCCGCTCCATTCTGCAGCAGATAGACGAAAAGGACGGCGTTTTACAGACATTGCGGCAAAAAGAAGTCACTGTTTCATGCCGATAAGGAGGATATATTCTTGGGAGTTGCGGTTTTATCAGCGCTGATTTTTGTGCTGACACTTGTATTTGTCATTTGGCAGCCGAAACACATATCAATCGGCTGGTCTGCCTGCGGCGGAGCGGTCCTCGCTTTGATTGCGGGGGCAGTCAGCCTGCATGATATCGCGGAAGTGACGGGAATCGTCTGGAATGCGACACTTGCCTTTATCGCCATTATTATCATTTCATTGATTCTTGACAGCATCGGATTTTTTGAATGGGCCGCGCTGCATATGGCCATGGCGGCCAAAGGCAGCGGGCTGCGGATGTTTCTCTATGTTTCCGTCTTAGGGGCTGTGGTCTCCGCCCTGTTTGCCAATGACGGAGCGGCGCTCATTTTGACGCCGATCGTACTGGCGATGGTGCGGGCTTTAGATTTACCTGAAAAGCTGATTTTACCGTTTATTATCGCCGGAGGGTTCATCGCCGACACTACCTCGCTCCCGCTCGTCGTCAGCAATTTGGTCAATATCGTATCCGCGGATTACTTTCATATCGGATACATTGAATATGCATCACGTATGCTGGTGCCCAACCTCTTTTCTTTGGCGGCAAGCATTTTGGTGCTGTATCTCTATTTCAGAAAAAACATTCCGAAACGGTTTGACACCGGCCTTGTGAAACATCCTGCATCCGCCATTAAGGATGAGCGCCTTTTCCGGTTATCATGGGGTGTCCTGGCCGTTTTATTGATCGGGTATTTCGTCAGTGCGCTGCTGTCGATCCCTGTGTCCTTCGTTGCCGGCTCCATCGCGGTTATTTTTCTCATTCTGGCGCAGCGAAGCCCCGCCGTCCCTGCAAAACAAGTCATCAAGGACGCCCCGTGGGCCATCGTGTTTTTTTCTGTCGGCATGTATGTTGTCGTGTACGGCTTGCGGAATGCCGGACTGACGGATCTTCTTTCTCAGCTTATTCAGAGAGCGGCGGATCACGGACTGTTTGCTGGGACACTCGGAATGGGTTTTATCGCTGCGGTTCTGTCCTCCGTTATGAATAACCTGCCGACGGTGATGATTGACGCCATAGCCATCAGCGGAACGGACGCTCACGGGCTGATGAGAGAAGCATTGATTTACGCGAATGTTATCGGTTCGGACCTCGGGCCGAAAATCACGCCGATCGGGTCGCTGGCGACATTGTTATGGCTCCATGTGCTGAGCCGGAAAAACGTGAAAATTTCCTGGGGAATGTATTTCAAAACAGGTCTGATATTAACCGTTCCGACGTTATTCATCACCCTGATCGGGCTTTATTTATGGCTGTTATGGCTGGCCTGAGTATGGAACGGCGGATCTTTAACGCCGATTGCGGAATAACCGCTTCTTTTTGAAAACGGGTTTTAAAAAACGGCTCTGCTGGGCATATTGATACCGTTCAAAAAGGAGGGTTCAGCAATGGAAAATAACAAAGACAGCGAAGAAGCGCTTTCCAGTAAGACGACCGGTAAAGGCGAGTCAGAAGACACGCTGACAAACCGGCAGGGCCATCCGGTCACTGACAACCAGAATGTCAGGACAATCGGCAATAGAGGGCCGACGACATTGGAGAATTATGATTTTTTGGAGAAAATCAGCCACTTTGACCGTGAACGGATTCCGGAGCGCGTCGTTCACGCGCGCGGCGCCGGTGCACACGGATACTTTGAGGCGTACGGAAGTTTTGGAGACGAGGAGATTTCAAAATACACAAGGGCGAAGGTGTTCCAAAAGAAAGGAACGAAAACACCGGCGTTTGTGCGCTTTTCAACCGTCAATCACGGAAAGCACTCGCCGGAAACACTGCGTGATCCCCGGGGTTTTGCCGTTAAGCTTTATACGGAAGACGGCAACTGGGATCTGGTCGGCAATAACTTGAAAATCTTTTTTATCCGTGATCCGCTGAAGTTTCCGGATCTTGTTCACGCATTTCAGCCTGATCCGGTTACGAACATACAGGACGGTGAGCGTATTTTCGACTTCATCTCCCAATCACCGGAAGCGACTCATATGATCACTTTCTTGTTTTCGCCGTGGGGCATCCCGGCCAACTATCGGCAGATGCAGGGCTCAGGCGTCCATGCGTACAAATGGGTCAATGAAGAAGGAAAAGCCGTGCTCGTCAAATATCACTTTGAACCGAAACAGGGCATCCGCAACCTGACACAGAAGGAAGCGGAAGAGATTCAGGGGAAAAACTTTAACCATGCGACACAGGATTTGTATGACGCGATTGAAAAAGGCGATTATCCGGAGTGGGAAGTGTATGCGCAAATTATGACTGATGACGAGCATCCCGAACTGGATTTTGATCCGCTTGACCCGACAAAGCTGTGGTATAAAGACGATTTTCCTTGGAAGCCGATCGGCAAATTGGTGCTCAATAAAAATCCGGAAAACTACCATGCCGAGGTGGAACAAGCCTCATTCGGAACGGGCGTGCTTGTGGACGGGCTTGATTTTTCAGATGATAAATTGCTTCAAGGGCGGACATTCGCCTATTCAGATACCCAGCGGTACCGCGTTGGCGCAAATTACCTGCAGCTTCCGATCAACTCGCCGAAAAAGCATGTCGCCACCAACCAGGAAGGCGGGCAAATGCAGTATCGAGTCGATCGGGCAGAAGGGCAAAACCCGCACGTCAACTATGAGCCGTCTATTATGGGCGGACTTAAAGAAGCGAAGCAGGATGGGAAAGACCATACGCCTCATGTCGAAGGCGATGTGAAGCGGGAAGCGATCGATCGGTCGAATAACTTCGGCCAAGCTGGAGAAACGTATCGCCGCTTTTCGGAATTTGAACGGAACGAATTGATCACAAACTTGGTCAATACGCTCTCTTCCTGCCGGAAAGACATTCAGGATCAAATGATTGAGAATTTCACAAAAGCTGATCCGGACTACGGTAAACGCGTGGCGGAAGGGCTGAAAAAAGCCTCCGAAAGCAACAGCGGCGGGCCGATCGGCACTACGGATGCGGCACAGGCCGCAAAGCAGGCTGAACGGGAAAGCCATCCGTCAGATCCGTATTAAACAAAAAAAAACAGGACAATCGCGTCCTGTTTTTTTTTGAGCTAATTAAGCTCCTGTATATTCTGCTCCGCCACAGCCGCAAATACTTTCGGCTCCGGACGGTCAAGATCTTCATGGAATAAATTCACTTTATGGATCTGCCGGTTGTCGTACAGATGAAAGTAATAGCTCCCCGTGTCACAGCACATGACGGACGTATACTGCGTATAATCAATTTCATTCTCCTCGGTGATCACCGCGCCTTTTGGAATATTCATATTGGACAGCACGTGAAAAGCGGCCGTAACGCCATCTGTTTCATGAGCGGCAGGCTCTAAATGCTCTTTCAGATAAGCGGCCCTGATGAATCGGGATGGCGGCGTGTAGTCACCGGGAAGCCCGATCGTTCCTGACCCTTGGCCGAATGCGGTTAATGTCATTCCGCCCAATGTTTTGCTTTCTGACTGCTGCGGCCTGATTCCGATATAATGGCGCAGATTGGTCACATGCCAAGGAAATTCAGGACTGTTGGTCATCACTCCGGGTTTGTTGTCATAGACTTTCATACCTTCCGGCGTCGGCTCGATCACAATGCAGCCGCCCGTGCGGTCTGATAAAATCCAATGAAGGGGCAGCACCGTATCCAATAACATTAACTTCTTCTCTACAATTGTCAGTGAAGCGAGCTTTTCCTTTACGTCTTCAAGAGATTCACAGTTTGATAAGGTCCATGTGACGAACTCATGAGGAGCGATGTGGCACGTGCCCTCCCGTTCCGCTTTCTCGTATCCCGCAAAGCCCGGAAAATACAGCGTCGCACAAGACAGCCCTTTTTCATTCACGCCGTCGGCAAACAGAATATTGCCGAGATTTCTCCCCATGCCGATAAATGCGTATTTCGTCTTATGCAGCCTGCCGTCAGCTTCGCTTTTCCAGCTGTACTGACGAGGGTACAGCATAACGTCGGTGTCGAGCTGAAAAGCAAAATCCATCGTTCGCGCCAATAGGTGATTACCATCTGCCGTTTTCAATGTAAGACTTGTACACATATCATCAATCCCCTTTTCGTTTATGAAATTTACACAAAGTAAACTATTCTTAAAGCTTAGCGAATAATAGCTCCATTCGTCAAAAGATTGACACATTTCTCCTTCATACATATTAGTCCGTAAGCATCTCCATGCCTTTTAAACCCAGGTAAATCGTTTTGGCGGCAGTGTCTGTTCAGTTTCACAAAAAATCTCAGAACGGCTGTCAGCGAGGCTTTACAATGTTTTTCCTATGTACTGGAATTTGTAAACGGCAGGTCAATCTGTTAAGCTATGACTTTATGTTAAAAGAAGACATACGGAGGAGATTATCTATTGAAAGTAGAAAGGCGAACGATTGAACATATTCCGCATCACGAAAGACACGGAAAGGCCAAAGATTTATTCCCCGTTTGGTTCGGGGCGAATATGCATATAACGACGTTAGTCACAGGCACACTGCCCGTTACAATGGGACTCGATCTCTTTTGGAGTATCGCCGCCATTATGATCGGAACCTTTATCGGCGCAATCTTTATGGCGTCTCATTCCGCACAAGGACCTCAGCTCGGAATTCCGCAAATGATTCAAAGCCGTGCGCAATTCGGCGTGATCGGAGCGATTCTGCCCCTCTTTTTGGTCATGTTTATCTACCTGGGCTTCTTTGCGAGCAGTACGATTCTCGCAGCCGGTACACTGAGCAGCTTTGTACCGATTCCGGCTTCATGGTGTATTATCGGCTTAAGCGCCATCTGTTTTTTACTCACGATCTACGGTCATGATCTGATTCACAAAATGCAGAAAATCCTCTCTTGGACCTCCTTTGCCGTTTTTTTTGCTGCAACGATTCTTATTTTTCAACTGCCGATTCCCTCAGGAAGCTGGGTGCCCGGCTCATTAGATCTGCCTGTTTTCTTAGTGGCGGTCAGCGCGGTGGCCACATGGCAGCTGGCATACGCGCCATATGTCGCAGATTATTCCCGTTATCTTCCGGTCAAAACACCGGCATCGCATACCTTTTGGTACAGCTACGCAGGTACGTCAGTCAGTTCTATCTGGATGATGCTTCTCGGCGCTATTTTGACGACGGCGCTCCCAGGATTCACTGCTAATGCCGGAAATGAAATTGTTCGATTGTTCGGCCCGTTTTCCTTTATTATGCTGATCATCGTCCTGTTCGGACAAATGGCGATCAACGTCTTTAATTTATACGGAGCCTTTATGTCAACCACGACCACCTTGGAGCCGTTTTTAAAACTGAAGGTGACGCCGAAAACGAGAGTGGTAATGATCCTTTATGTGACGGCAGCGGGTACTGTATTAAGTCTCATGGGCCAAAGCAATTTCATGGAACTGTTTTTAAATTTCATCTTTTTCATCAGTTATTTCTTAATTCCATGGACAGCGATCAACCTCGTGGATTACTATTTTGTCCGCCGCGGAAAATACCACGTCAAATCGATGTTTGACGTCAACGGACAATACGGCAGGGTCAACTGGATTACAGCGGCCGCATTCGTTTTGTCGATCATATTAGAAATCCCATTCATCAATACATCCTTTTACATCGGGCCGCTCGCTGAAATATTCGGCGGAGGCGACATCGCCTGGGTCGTCGGGCTGGCCGTTCCGTCGCTGTTGTATTATGTTCTGATGAAATCAAGGTTAAAACAAAAAGAGGCGCCTTCCCTATGAAGACGCCTTTTCTTTATTCATATTCCTTCCATACACGCGGCAGCAGTTCGGAAAGTTCGTGCGCCAATAAGGTATGTGCGGAGTGCTCTTTCGTCCATAACTCCGCACATTCGCCGTGAAGGCGGACGGCGTTCAATACGGCATGTTTCGGGTCTTGATGACAGCACAGCATACCGAGAATCATTCCCGTCAGCGTGTCGCCGGTCCCGCCTTTTGCAAGCGCACCGTTTCCGGTTGTATTCCGGCGGCACTCCCCGTCAGGAAAAGCGATAATGGTTTCGTTTCCTTTCAGGACAATCGTGACATGAAGCCGCTCCGCCCATTCCGCGGCATATGCCGCCCTGTTCTGCTGAATCTCTTGAATCGGAAGGCCTGTCATTCTTGAAAATTCGCCGGGGTGAGGCGTCAAGATCACCGGGGCTTTCCTTTCCGGATAGGTTCTTTTCGTTATGGCGCCTGCATCCAGTATGACGGGATAATCGGCAGAAAGCAGCTGGTCAGCAGCCTGCTGCACTTCGTCCGTTTGGGGAAGCCCCGGCCCGATGGCCGCGGCCCGGATGGTTTCTTCCGGCTGACCCGCCGCGGCTTTTTTCCACCCGTCCCGCCAGTACGTCGCTTCCGGCAGCACCGGGACAATGAGCGGGATGACGCCTGCCGATGTACCGATGACGAGCTTGCCGACACCGCTTCTCATCGCGCCCAAACCTGCAAGAAGGGCGGCTCCCGGCATGTCATCGCTTCCGGCCAGCAATAACGCCGTCCCGAACGTCCCCTTATGGCTGTCTGCCTCACGCTTCGGCAATGTATCTTTCACATCCCGTTCCGTCCAATCCAGTATGTTCATCTCTGTACCTCCTCTTCTGTCTCTTATTTATATTCCAAACAAGAAGAGATTTTAAACCGCACAAAAAAACAGCCGCACGTTTGCGGCTGTTTATGTTCTGATCGGAACATCAAGACGGTAAAGCTTCCGGTACCGTTCGTTTTCTGCAAGCAGCTCTTGATGGGTTCCTTCCATTTCTGCTTTTCCATTTTCTAAAAAGACGATTTTATCAGCTGTTTCCACACCTGCTAGATGGTGTGTAATCCAGAGAATCGTTTTCTCTTTAAAGACGTCAAAAATCGTATCAAGCAATTCGCGTTCAGTGACCGCATCAAGGCCGACCGTCGGTTCATCAAGAATAATGACCGGCGTATCCTGGAGCAGAATGCGGGCAAGCGCGATCCGCTGACGTTCCCCGCCTGAGAAACGAATCCCCGTCTCCTCCACGGACGTTTCATACCCGTCAGGCAATGATTCAATATAGTCGTGCAGCTTCACTTGCCGCGCCGCACGCTTAACATCTTCATCACTCGCCTTGCCGTTTCCGAGCCGGATATTGTTCATAATGCTCGTATTAAAGAGATGAGGCTTCTGATTCAAAACGGCTACCGCTGAGGAAATCTGATCCTGCACGGCCGCAGTTTCCAGCCCGTTCAGTGTCACTTTGCCTGAATCGGGAACTAAGGCGCCTTCAATTAAAGCGAGAGAGGTCGACTTACCGGAGCCGCTCCTGCCGAGCAGCGCCATTTTTTCACCCTGGCGGAGAGTGAAGGAAAAGCGGTCAAGCACATGACTGTGCTGATCATAAGAAAATGACACGTTATCAAACATCAGTGTCACATCAGTGACATCCAGTTTCTCATCTGACTGCTTCACCTCACGCCCCCGCAGCTCCGGAGCAGCCTTACTCATTCTTCTGATCGAATCCTGATAAGAAGGCACTTCCGTCAGCGCATCCGAAAGGGGCAAAAACGCCTCCGTCAATGGAAATACAACAAGCACAAAGGCCGCGATCATCGTGTTGGCGATGCTGCCGTCCGCATACTGACCCGCCGTCCAGAACAGCATGATCAATATGAAGCCGCCGACAAGGCATTGTGCGGCGAGATCGCGCAGCCTCGTAAATCGCTGACGTTTGCTCTCAAGGTCAAACCATGCCTTTTCTTTCTCTTCATAAGAGGAAATAAAGGCGGCCTGACGTCCCGAGAACATCCAGTCGCTCACGCCGAGCACGGCATCTGTCAGCCGGCTGTAGAGCGTATTCCGTCCGCTTTTCAGCCTCATGTTTTTCGCTCTCGTCACAAGAAGCGACACAACCGGAAATAAGACAACCAATACAAACAGATAAATCGCCGCAAGAGCGGCAAACGGCCAGGAAAAAAAGCCGAGCCCGATAACGGAAGCCGCATAGAGCAGCAAAGCGGAAACCCCGGGGAAAATCGTTTTTAAAAACGCATCCTGCAAATGCTCAATATCCTCAGCCAAAATGCCAAGCATGTCGCCCGTCCGGAAACGGGAGGAGAGCATGAGAGAAGCCGGCTCCAGCATATTGTAAAGCCGCACCCGCATGTCGGACACGATTTTCAAAATGATATGATGCCCCGTCAGACGCTCGGCATACCGGGAGACTGAACGGGCGATCCCGAAGGTGCGCACGGCCACAATCGGAACGTACACCAGCAGGATATTCTCAGGCCTTGTCGCCGACTTTGAGATCAAAAAACCGGAAGTAAACATGAGAAAGGCCGCCGAAAAAATCGTCACCGCGCCTAAAAAAATCACAAGAACAAACAAACGGGCATTTTGCTTAATATACGGCAGAATCCATTCTTCTTTCCTCATGTTCTTTCCCCCAGTTGCGCCTCTACAAGTTTGGCGTATACGCCTTGTTTCGCCATCAATTCGTCGTGGGTGCCGATTTCCGCCACCGCGCCGTCATCAAGCACGATAATTTCGTCCATTTCAAGCATCCAGTGAAGACGATGAGTGGCCAGAAAAACAAGCTTATTTTCAAACAGGTCTTTCATCGTTTCTTTTATTTCATACTCTGTTTCAATATCAAGGTGAGCGGTCGGCTCATCCAAAAGGAGAATCGGACGGTTTCCTAAAAAGGCTCTGGCCAGCGCGACACGCTGAGCCTGCCCTCCGCTGAGCGCCCGTCCGCCCTCGCCGATCCGGCCGTCAAGACCGCCGGGCAGATCACGAATCAGTTCGGAAAGACCCGCCGAAGCAGCGGCCTGCGCCGTTTCCTCACGGGAAGCATCAGGATGATAAAACCGGATATTATTCAAAAGCGTGTCATCAAAAATGTACGGATGCTGCGGAATATAGAGCAGCTGCTTCTGCCAGCCGTCCGACTGCAGATGCGAGCGGGATTCACCGTTTACCTTGATCTCACCGGACGCAGGCTCTAAAAAGCCGCCCAGCACATCAATGAGAGTCGATTTTCCCGCGCCGCTTTCCCCGATAATCCCGATTTTTCTCTTCCCTTTAAAGGACAGATTAAATTCAGACATCGATTCACGGACGGACAAACGCGTAAGCTGTAATTCATCTCCGTCAGTCCACGTATCAAGCTCGAGCGGCTTTTCTTCTTTAAAACCGGGCTGCGCCAAAATCGCCTGAATGGTTTTTCCCGCTTCCTGCCCGTTTAATGTCGCGTGGTAATCATTTCCCACCTCGCGGACCGGGAGAAAGTATTCAGGCGCGAGAATCAGCGCGGTCAATGCCGGACCGAGAAGAATCTGCCCGTCTATCAGCCGCAAGCCGAGGAACACCGCCACTGTCGCCACCGACAGCATCGTGAAGAAATCAAGGGCGAATGATGATAAAAACGCGACCCGGAGCGTGCTCATCGTCGCCTTGCGGTATCTCTCACTGACATGAAAAATATTTTTGCTGTGTGATTTGCTTAATCCTAAAAACCGCAATGTCTCCAGTCCGCGGAGCGAATCCACGAAATGATTGGAAAGCGTCTGATAGGACTTCCATTGGCGATCAGCTTTTTTCTGTGCGACAAGTCCGAGCAGGATCATAAATACAATCAAAATCGGAAGCGCAAGAATCAGAATCAAAGCCGATGTTTTATCCTGAAAAAACACATAAATGACAACGGCAGCCGGCACGATCGCCATGCTGACCATTTTCGGCAGAAACAGCTCTAAGTAGCGGCGGAACTGGCTGATGCCTTCCATCGCCAGCGTCACCATCCGGCCTGTCCCCTCTTTTTTCGCAAAGCGGGGGCCGAGACGGAACAATTGCTCAAGAAATCTTTTTCTTAAGTCTGCGCCGGTTTGCGCGGCATATTGGTACACGATTTTCTGCCGGACCGTTGTCACCGCGTGCCGGACCAAAAACGCAAGCAGGAAAAAGCCGATAACCGGATAAAGAGAAGCAATTCGCTTCCCGTTAAATAATCCGGTTACCGCCTGGCTCAGCCATTCCGCCTGCAAGATAATGGCGGCCGTTTGTATGATCGTTAATCCCGTAATGATCGCAAGAATCCGCTTCATTCCTTTATAAAGAAACAGGTCTTTTCCCATTAATAAGTCATAGGCTCCTTATGGCTGACGCGTTTCCGGAAGACATAATAGCTCCAGATCTGACTGCCGATGACAAACGGCAGCAAAGTCAGTGCAACAATTGTCATGACTTTAAGTGAATAATCACCGGAAGACGCGTTAGCTACTGTTAAGTCATACGCGCTTTTCAGCGAGCTGACCATGACGCGCGGGAACAGGGAGATAAAAATCATCGCGACTGTCAAAGCGAGACCCGCGCCGGTCATACCGAATGCCCAGCCGTCTTTTTTCTTGCTCATGAACACAATGGCAAGAACGTTGCAGATGACAATCAGCACGAATATTGGAATCGTGATGTTTGCCCGGCGTGTAAACATATCCGTATCGTATGCAGACATCGCAAAGAAAGCAAGTACAACAAGAAAGATAACACCGATTACGCGTTTTGCCATTTTTCTCGCACGCTCTTGTAAATCACCGATCGTGCGCAGGGTGATAAACATTAAACCGTGCAGGAATGAAAGAAGGGTGACGGCTGCTCCGCCAAGAACGGAATACACGTTCACAATATCTGAAAAACCTGCGTGAATGTTCATGTGTCCGTCAATCGGCACACCGCGGAACAAGCTTGTAAAGATAAGGCCGAATAAAAACGGCGGGATAAGGCTTCCGAAGAAAATCACCCAGTCCCATGTTTTGACCCATTTCAGATTGTTCACTTGCCCGCGGAATTCAAATGCCACGCCGCGGCCCATCAAGGCAAGAAGAATGATGATAAACGGAATGTAATATCCGCTGAGCATCGTTGCATACCAGTTCGGGAATGCCGCGAAAATCGCTCCCGTACCTGTGATCAGCCACACCTCATTCGCATCCCAGAACGGGCCGATGGTGTTAACCAGCACTCTGCGTTCTAATTCATTATGGCCAAGAAATCGGGTCGAAATGCCGACACCGAAATCAAAACCTTCTAAAAAGAAAAATCCGACAAACAAAATCGAAACGAGTATAAACCAAAGATCATGAAGTGACCCCATGGTAGACCTCCTGACTGAACGGATCTGTTGATACAGGAACATCCTTGTGATCATCATGGTCCGCACCTTTTTTAATTTCACGAACGAATAGGAAAACAAGCAGCGCGCCTAAAATCAAGTACATGACGCCGAAGCTGATAATTGAAAACAGCAGAGATCCCGTCGTTACGTTAGGCGAAACGGATTGTGCGGTCGTCAATTGCCCCATGACCGTCCACGGCTGGCGTCCGATTTCAGTCATAATCCATCCGGCAGAGTTCGCAATGAACGGGAATGCGATCAGTGCGATCATGCCCCGTAAATACCACTTGCTCGTATGAAGCTTTTTGCGGCGGTTCAGAATAAAGCCGGCAATCGCGGCAAAAATCATAAGCGCGCCTGCACCCGCCATAATGCGGAAGCTCCAGAACGTCGTTTTAACAGGCGGGATATAATCGCCTTTTCCGTACGTTTTTTCGTATTCTTTTTGAAGAGTTTTCATCCCTTTAACACTGCCGCTGAACTTCTGATAAGCCAAGTAGCTGAGTGCGTAAGGAATTGAAATTTCTGATGTGTTTTTTTCTTTATTCGTATCAATGTTCGCAAAAGCCGTCCACGCGGCAGGATCACCGCTGTCATCCCAAAGCGCTTCACTGGCGGCCATTTTCATCGGCTGCGATTCCATTAAATGCTCAGCCTGCATATGTCCGCTGAACGCAACGCCGATACCGGCGATCAGACCGACAATCATAGAAAGCTTGAAAGATTTATGGAAGAAAGGCACTTCTTTTTTCTTCAATAATTTATATGCGCTGACACCGGCGATAAAGAAAGCACCAGTTGCAAGCGCCCCGAAAATAACGTGAGGGAATTCAACCCAAAGCTGAGGGTTTGTCAAAAGCGCCCCGAAATCATTCATTTCCGCGCGGCCGTTTTTAATCGCAAAGCCGACCGGCTCCTGCATGAATGAGTTTGCCGTCAAAATCCAGAAAGATGACATAATCGTCCCGAAGGATACAAGCCAAATGCAAAGCAAATGCACTTTTTTAGATAGTCGGTCCCAGCCGAAAATCCATAATCCGATAAAAATAGATTCCATAAAAAACGCCAAAAGCGCTTCAACCGCAAGCGGAGCTCCAAATACGTCTCCGACAAAACGGGAATAATCAGACCAGTTCAATCCGAACTGGAATTCCTGAAGAATCCCTGTGACGACGCCGACAGCAAAGTTAATTAAAAAGAGATGTCCCCAAAATTTAGCCATTTTGAGATAGGTCTCTTGTTTTTTGACAACATAAAGCGTCTCCATCAAAGCAACCATAAACACAAGCCCGATAGACATAGGCACAAACAGGAAGTGAAACAATGTTGTAGATGCAAATTGTATGCGGGCTAAAACCAACTCACTCATGATGTTTTTCCTCCAATCTGGTAAATTGCTCAACATTTCACAAACACGACAAAACCATTGCTCGGTATTTCACAAGAAATGATATATTTGCTCAACGTTTCACAAATTTGTCAAAACTAATGAATTATCAGCCTGCACTCCCTGGGGGGCAGCCGGCTGTCATAGAAATGATTCAATATCATTACTTTACAACGATTCCGCCTAAAAAAAAAGATCGATATACCTAAAAATAGGCTGAAATTGTGACCGATTAATGTCGAATTTGTAGAGATTTTATGTCGGCACCTAGGATTTTTGTCCCTTCCATATCGTACCTCTTTTTTATTCGTGTGGCGAACAAAATGCTTTATTCAGCGGGAAAGGCCGCCAAATCGCCTTTTTAAGAAAGAAAATGAGGTGAAAGTATGTTTTCTAGTAAATTCTTAATATATCAACAATTTAAATTTTTTAGTATACTTTAAATGGGGATGTTTTTTACTACATAACGACTGGGGGAACAAGCATGGGAGAACTTCAACCAAATTTGCAAACGGATTCAATCCCAAAACAGCAACGGACTGATAATTGGTTTGCCAGAGCAATGAATATAAGAATCGGCATTATTCCTCTTCCTATCTATATCCTGCTCTTCTTGCTTATTACGGTGTTTGTCATGAAACACGATGTAAAAAGCGACATCCTGACATCAATTGCCGTCATGAGTTTTTTCGGATTTACCTTCGGCCAGATCGGAAAATCCATTCCGATCGTGCGTTCCATCGGCGGCCCTGCGATCCTCGCAACCTTTATTCCGTCCGCTGTCGTCTACTACCACCTGCTTCCGAAAGACATTATTACATCAACAACAGAATTCACGGAAAACTCTAACTTTCTCTATCTATTTATTGCCGGTATCGTCGTCGGCAGTATTCTCGGGATGAAAAGAGAGACTCTCGTCAAAGCTTTCGTCAAGATTTTCATTCCGCTGATCGCCGGCTCGATCGCGGCCGCCATCGTCGGCTTATGCGTCGGGACGCTGCTCGGGCTCGGTTTTCAGCACACACTGCTTTATATTGTCGTCCCGATTATGGCGGGAGGTGTCGGCGAGGGCGCGATTCCTTTATCCATCGGCTACTCCGATATTATGCCGATGTCCCAGGGAGACGCCTTTGCGCTTGTGCTGCCGTCCATCATGCTCGGCAGCCTTTGCGCCATTATGTTATCGGGTTTACTGAATGTCATCGGGAAACGCAAGCCGGAATGGACGGGCAACGGGAAGGTTGATAAGTCTGATCAATCCGCTCCTGTATTTGAACAGCCGGCCAATGACAATGCGTTTAATCTGTCTTTTTTCGCTTCGGGGGGGATTTTAGCGGTTTCCCTGTATTTGGTCGGCATGCTGGCGCATGATTTCTTTCAGCTTCCGGCTCCTGTCGTGATGCTAGTCCTTGCCGTGCTTATTAAGCTGTTCAGGCTGGCGCCGGCCTCGATTGAAAACGGAGCTTTCGGCGTTTCGCGTTTTTTCTCGACAGCCGTGACCTATCCGCTCTTATTTGCGATCGGTGTTTCAATGACACCGTGGGACAAACTGATTGCGGCGTTTAATATCAGCAATATCATTACCATTTTATCCATCGTCATTACAATGATAGCCGTCGGTTTTCTGACCGGTAAATGGCTGAACCTGTACCCGATTGAGACGGCGATTATTAACGCCTGCCATTCCGGTCAGGGCGGCACAGGCGACGTCGCAATCTTAAGCGCCGCTGAACGGCTTGAGCTTATGCCGTTTGCCCAAGTGTCGACCAGAATCGGCGGGGCGATTACCGTGAGCGTCACCCTCCTGTTGCTTCATCAATTCTATTAAACGGAAAAAAGCCTCCGCCATATGCGGAGGCTCTGTTATTTCATCACATTTTGGATATAAGAGCCGAATGCCGTACCGGACATGCCCGGCGACACACGGACACGGTGAAGCGCGTAAAGCCCCTGATTTCTTGATGCCGCTCCCGGCTCCGTCGTGACCGCCATACGGTAGCCTGCAGCAGATGCGGCTTTTAAAGTTTCCTTATTATATCGTCCGACAGGGTAACTGATTACAGACGTCCGCTGCCCGAACATTTGATCAAATAAACGCTTAGAGTCCGCCATTTCGCGTCGCTGCTGCTGAGGCGTGAGCCCGTTCAATTCGAGATGGTTCATCGTATGGCTTTGAATGGAAATGCCGTGTGCGGCCATCTCCTTCATCTGCTTCTCAGTCAGGTGATTTTTATGTCCGATAAAGTTACCAATCATGAAGATGGTCGCTTTCATCTTATATTTCTTTAAAATAGGATACGCCGCTTTCACATTGTCGGTATAGCCGTCATCAAATGTGATCAGAACGCATTTTTCACGCGGCTCTCTATCCTCCGTCAGCATCAGATAGGCTTCTTCCGGGGTCATCGTATAATAGCCGTGATCATGAAGCCACTTCATATGCTGCTGGAATTCTTCCTTCGGCACACGCAGGCTGTTTCCCTCAGAAATGCTGTGGTACATCAGAATCGGCAGTCTCGCCGTTCCTTTCGTTTTAACCCAGGCGGACGTATCCGGCTTTTTTTTGATTTGGCGCTTTACAGACTTTTTATCGTGGTGCGCTTCTGCCTTCGGAATGCTCTCTTCGGCACTTGCCTCATGGTCCGAACAGGCGGCAAGCGTTAACAGAGCAGCCAAAAGGCACATGCACGTGATTATGCGTTTCATGGTTTTCCTGCTTTCTGTCTACTATTTACTTTTTATATCGGTCGACGGGCAAAAATTGTTACATCAAAAAAGCCGGACATCCAGCTGTCCGGCTTTGCGTTATGAGCGGATTCTGATTTCTGTTTCACTGTCGAAAAAATGAGCTTTATTCATGTCGAAAGCGACAGTCAATTCCTCACCGGCATGAATGTCGTGGCGGGCATCAATCCGGGCGATAAAATCCTGATCCCCGATCCGGGAATAAACCATAATTTCTGACCCGAGCAATTCCGCGACATTGATTTTAGCTGTGATGGATGAATTCTTATAGGATTCTACCACAATCAGCTCGTCATGTATGTCTTCCGGGCGGATGCCGAAGATCACATCTTTGCCGGCATACCCTTTTTCCCGGAGCATTTTCATTTTCCCTTCCGGCACGCTGAGAGCGGCTGAACCGATCTGAATGGCGCCGTCTGTCAGCTTTCCTTTAAAAAAGTTCATCGCGGGGGAGCCGATGAACCCGCCGACAAAAACGTTTTCCGGATGTTCATAGACTTCTTTCGGCGTGCCGATCTGCTGAATTTTCCCATCCTTCATGACTACAATGCGTGTCGCCATCGTCAGCGCCTCTGTTTGGTCGTGCGTCACATAGATCGTAGTTGTTTGCAGTCTTTGATGAAGCTTAATAATTTCAGCCCGCATCTGCACCCGAAGCTTTGCGTCCAGATTTGACAGCGGCTCATCCATTAAAAACACTTTGGCGTCCCTGACGATCGCCCGTCCTAATGCAACACGCTGCCGCTGCCCGCCGGAGAGCGCCTTCGGTTTGCGGTGCAGATACTCTGTGAGCCCCAGCATTTTCGCTGCTTCTTCGACCCGTTTTTTAATCTCCGGTTTCGGCATCTTCCTCAGCTTCAGGCCGAAAGCGATATTATCATAGACCGTCATATGCGGATACAGCGCATAGTTTTGGAACACCATGGCGATATCCCTGTCTTTAGGAGCGATATCATTCACCCTCCTGTCTCCGATATAAAAATCGCCCTTCGAGATGTCTTCCAGCCCGGCAACCATCCGCAATGTTGTCGACTTTCCGCATCCCGACGGACCGACAAACACGATAAACTCTTTATCTTTAATATGAAGGTTAAAATCATCGACAGCCGCTTCTTTTTGATCGTAATACTTATAAATATGCTCGAGCCGAAGTTCCGCCATGTATATCCCCCTTTATTTGTAAACGCTTTCTTAAATAGGATTGTAACAGCGTCCGGCGGCGGCGTGTATAGGCAATGTTCATAAAAAAAGCCAGCAGCCTTCGTGCACTTTTCCCATTTAATGTGATTTTTCATACTGCAGGCAAATGAAATAAGCCAGCAGGGCGCCCCGATATGTCTTAATATCAATACCTGAGCGTTCCGCAAATTTATCAATCCGATATTGAAGACTGTTGCGGTGCAAATGCAGTTTTTTCGATGTGAGCGACATGTTTGAGTTATGTTCAATAAAAGTCTGAATCGTATGCTTCAGCTCCGGTTCTTTCTGGAACAGCAACACCGCCTCTTCGTGAAGCAATGCAGAGAGCTTTTCTCTGCTTTCTTCCGAGAGCATGGTCGGAAATACCGTTTCCGCGGTCAGCGTGCTCAGCTGCGGGAGATGACGCCTTCCAATCTGAAAATATTGCTGTTCTCTCCGATAATGAAGACGCAGATGTTCCCCGGCGCCGTAATACCTCCCGATGAAGAAACGGACACTGAAATAAAAATCACATTCAGAAACCTTTACAAAAGATGCGATATCACCCGGATCAGGGGCTTCAAGCTTTTCTTCTTCTACAATCACGCCCTGATCCCTTCCCGTCCGGACAACCGTATACGGCATCGGCCAGAAATGACGCAACGATTCCGTAAACGCCCCCCAGTTCCGTTCCCCCATTAAGTCATAATGAATAAAACGGACACGAGACTCTTTGACGTCAGGAACCAGTCCCTCTTCCAGCAGAAAACGCCGCCACCTCTTTGCTTCTGCCGTCTCCGCAAAAAAAACGCCTTTCTCTTCAGCAGGTGTCAAAAACGATTCCAGAAGCAGTTTCTCCTTCGGGGTGATATCCTCCTTCGGAATGGCGACATAGACCCGCCTCTTCTCATCATAAAAACAAAAGACATCCTCTGCCGTACAACACGTATCAGACAGCACAGCCCTTGGGTAAATTGCCAATAACGGGTTCATATGCGCTCCTCTCTATCGCTCTATTATATTTTCAGTATAAAACGTCCGGCGGGTGGTATCTACTTCATTTTAGAAACAGCTTTCCGGCTATTTCCCGGGAAACAGATCATTACCGTTTCTCCCCGGCATAAAAAAAAAACCCTCCGCACTGGCAAAGGGATCTTTTTTATTTAGAGATATCGACGAAGCCTTCACCAAAGACGTCACGCACATCATGAACAATGACAAACGCCTTTGTATCACAGCTTTTAATAATTTTCTTGAGCATGGAGAGCTCTTGTTTCTGGATGACGATGTATAAAATTTCTTTCGACTGCCCCGTGTAATTCCCTTTACCCGACAGCAGCGTCACCCCTCTGTCCATAAGCGTGTTGACCTGCTCAGCGATTTCGTGCTTATGCTCAGATATGATCGTCACCGCTTTTTTCGTATTCAGCCCTTCAATGATAAAGTCCATCACCTTCGTTCCGATATACAGCATCACAATGGTAAACATCATTTTTTCTGCACCGATAATGAAATAAGAACTGAAGACGACAATCAGATCAAAGAACAAAAGCGCATAGCTGATATTCCAATCGAGATATTTGTTCGCAATCCTCGCCAAAATGGCGGATCCCGCAGTCGTGCCTCCGACTCGGATAATGATTCCGATTCCGACACCGGCAAACACACCCGCAAAAATAGTATTAATAATGAGTTCATGTGACGGCGAGTGCCAGTCATGCGTCAGATGCAGAAACAGCGAGTTGGCGACAACGGTAATGATCGTATAAAGCGTTGTTTTACCGTCTAAAAACTTATATCCGATGATCAATAAGATCCCGTTCAAAATGATATTCGTCACCCCGGGCGACCATTCAAACACATAATACAAGATCAAGGTAATCCCCGTTACCCCGCCCTCTCCAAGATCATTCGGAATGGCGAATAAATTAACGGCCAATGCGAAGATAAAAGCCCCAATAATCAGCATCAGCACATCCAGCAACCTCTTTTTCATCCCAGACACTCCCTTTTTATAAAATCAAAAAAGCCCGGGAGAGCACTCTTCATCAAAAGAGCAGAAACTCCCGGGCTTTTATCCCACCGTGTCACAGCAAAAAACCTGCTGTGTGTTTTCTCTCGGTCCAGACCAATTCAGCATTGCGGAACCCTAGAAAACCACTGTTTTTTATGTTCAGTTTTTATATTTCTTTCAAGATTATACGGGAAATCACGAACATGTTCAACCACTCTTTTTTCCATAAACCTATGAAAAATTCGAACGGCCTGCCGATACTAATAAAGGCCCTTAAAATATATGACTAAAAAATCATCAAAATACTATTTTTCTCAAAATTGTATTGACTATAGGTTATTTTACAGGCATTATAGTATGTAGTTTTCAAGAAATAGTTTACATAGGAGGAAATATTATGGCAGGCAACTTAGTGTCTTGTAAGGCATGCGGCAAAGAAATCGCTAAAGGCGTTAAAAAATGCCCAAACTGCGGTAAAGATCAGAGAAACTTTTTTATGAGACATAAAATCATCACATTGCTTCTGGCAGTAGTGGTTATTATCATTCTCGTAAATATCGGCGGCGGAGGCGGATCTTCATCATCTAAAACTGCGTCCTCAAAAGCTGCGGAGTCCAAGGAAAAACTGTATAACATCGGTGATACTGTTAAGACAGAAAAAACAGAAGTGACTGTGACGAAAGTGGAAAAAAGAGATTCAGTAGGCTCTCAATTTGTCGAGAAAAAAGCGTCTGACGGCGGCGTTATCGTAGCTGTTCAATACACAGTTAAAAATGTGTCAGACAAGCCGTTAAGCTCTTTCTCCATACCAAGAGCGAAATTAGTAGATTCTAAAGGAACATCCTATGATTCAGATATTGATGCTTCTTCAAGCTATGCAACAGAAACAAAAGTAGACAACAGTAAAATTTTAAGTGACTTGAACCCGAACATTAAAGTTACTGACGTAAAAGCTTTTGAAGTTGATAAAAACGCATACTCTAAAGGCACTTGGAAATTAAAATTCAGCAACGATGTTGAAGTAAAAGTTAAATAATGATCATAGCAAAAGAGACCTTCATCATTTGAAGGTCTCTTTCTTTTTACACCTTTTGATACCCGTTCACATTAGAGGACTGCCACTTCCAAGAGTCGGCGCACATTTCTTCAAGGCCGCGCTTTGCTTCCCAGCCTAATTCTGCCTTCGCTTTTGCCGGATCTGCGAAGCATGCGGCAATGTCTCCCGGGCGCCGGTCGGCAAAACGGTACGGCACTGCTTTTCCTGATACTTTTTCAAACGCCTTGACCATTTCAAGAACGCTGTACCCTCTTCCCGTGCCGAGATTATAGGCGTCGGCGCCCGTTGTGTCCAGCACCTTTTCAAGCGCTTTGACGTGGCCCTCGGCAAGATCAACGACATGGATGTAATCCCGCACGCCGGTGCCGTCCTTTGTCGGATAATCATTACCGAACACCTGCAATTGCTCAAGCTTGCCGACAGCCACTTGGGCGACATATGGCATTAAATTATTCGGGATGCCGTTCGGGTCTTCTCCGATCCGGCCGCTCGGATGCGCGCCGAACGGATTAAAGTAGCGGAGCAGCGCAATGCTCCATTCAGGGTCCGCCTTATGCAGATCGCGCAAAATCTGTTCCAGCATCAGCTTGGTCTGCCCGTAAGGATTGGTCGCGCTTAACGGAAAATCTTCGGTGATCGGCGTTGTTTCCGGAACGCCGTAAACCGTCGCTGATGAGCTGAAGACGATTTTTTTCACACCGTGTGCCTGCATGGCTTCACATAAAATAAACGTCCCCGTCAGATTATTATGATAATAACGGAGCGGAACAGCCACAGACTCACCGACCGCTTTTAAACCCGCAAAATGAATGACGGCTTCAATCTCATTTGCAGCAAACACCCGGTGAACGGCGTCACGGTCAAGGAGATCCGCTTCATAAAACACAAGCCCTTTTCCGGTAATGTCTTTCACACGCTCCAATGCTTCCGGTGAACTATTTGACAGATTATCCAGAACCACGATGTCATAGCCGCTGTTTAACAGCTCGACACATGTGTGGCTTCCGATATAACCCGCTCCGCCTGTCACTAAAATCGCCATGAAGAAAGCCTCCCTATTGAATGAATTGACCATATTATATAGGTTTTTTCTTCCTCAATCATCCATTTTCAGAAAGTTTAATCGTTTAGTCATCGTTTCTTCATATTTTGTTTTCATTCGCGTAATTCAAACGGGTTGTGAAATAGAAATCCCTCCCCCGCACATGGTAAGATAAGACAAAGGAGATGACGGTATGAAAAACGAAATCATTGAACGCTTTACTTCTTATGTAAAAGTCGATACACAGTCTGACGAAAACAATGAAAACTGTCCATCTACCCCCGGACAGCTGACATTGGCCAACATGCTGGCAGATGAATTAAAGTCGATCGGCATGAAAGAAATCACAGTCGATGACAATGGATACGTCATGGCGACTCTTCCGGCAAATACGGATAAAGACGTGCCGACGATCGGTTTTCTGGCCCACGTAGATACAGCGACTGATTTCACCGGAAAAAACGTGAATCCTCAGATTATTGAAAGCTATGACGGACATGATATCGTTCTGAATGACAAACTCAACGTCGTCCTGTCGCCTGAGCAATTCCCGGAGCTTTCCCGCTATAAAGGCCAGACGCTGATTACAACCGACGGCACGACGCTGCTCGGAGCCGACAACAAAGCGGGCATTGCCGAAATCATGACGGCAATGGCGTACTTGATCAAACATCCGGACATCAAACACGGGACGATCCGGGTCGCATTCACACCGGATGAAGAAATCGGCAGAGGGCCTCACAAATTCGATGTCGGCCGCTTCAACGCCGCATTCGCCTACACGGTAGACGGAGGCCCCCTCGGCGAACTGCAATATGAAAGCTTTAACGCAGCCTCCGCAAAGCTTACTTGTTACGGAAAAAGCGTTCACCCCGGAACGGCGAAAAACAAAATGGTCAACGCTTCAAAAATCGCGATGGAATTTCATCACGCGCTGCCGAAAGAAGAAGCGCCGGAATATACGGAAGGGTATGAAGGCTTCTATCACTTAAATTCAATGAACGGAGACGTTTCTGAAGCCGCCCTGTCGTACATCATCAGAGACTTTGACAGAGACCGCTTTACAGAACGAAAAGAATTTATGCAGAAAACCGCCGACGCGCTTGCAGCTAAATACGGCAAGGAAAGCATCAAGCTTGAACTGCATGATCAATATTACAACATGAGAGAAAAAATCGAACCGGTCAAAGAAATTGTCGACATCGCCTATCAAGCCATGAAAAACCTCGGCATCGAACCGATTATCGAACCGATCCGGGGCGGAACTGACGGATCACAGCTCTCTTACATGGGACTGCCGACACCGAACATCTTCACGGGCGGCGAAAACTTCCACGGAAAATATGAATACATTTCCGTAGACCATATGGAAAAGGCGGTAAACGTTATTGTTGAGATCGCCAGGCTGTTTGAAGAACGCGCGTAAAACCAAAGCTCCCTGCTTTGGTTTTTTTCTTTCACATGAAACCTTTCCTTCTTTCTTTCCGTATATAAGGTATGAATTGGAAGGAAGGAGTGAAGACTATGGCAAGAGGCACTGTAGCAAGAGAATTGAAAAAAACCTTAAAAGACCCCCGTGTTCTGGAGACGAAATCGAACCCTTTTAAAAAGCTGCGAAAAATGTTCAGACGATTTTTTGTAAGATAACATCTCGTTTTCTTACAAAAAATAAGGAAAGCGCTATCAAATCATAATCTTCCGTTAGAAGCAGTTATTTTGCATATCGCAGGATTTTTTAGGGTACTGAATAACACAAGGCAAACGAAAACAATGTATTAGTTAATTCGGCACTGTCAAAAAATAGTGAAAAAGTTATATAAACGATAATCACTCAGCAGCCGATACAATCTATAGAACCACAACAAGAGCAAAATCAACCGCAGATCATAGTCATTTTTACGGAAAATGTCTTTATTTTTTAAAAAAGTGACAATTGTTTGAATACTTTTCGTTTGTTTTTTCGTACAATAATAATACCAAAACTTTTTTTGGGAGGTATGTAAAATGATGCTACTTATTTTTGCTGCTTTGACAGGATACCTGGTTTTCTCTTTCAGTAAGGACAACCGCCGGAAAACGCCAAAGACAAGCCCGCTGGTGACAGCTGCCGACACGAATAACATCATTGATTTAAATGCGATCCGTCAGAAACGCCGGATGCCGCTATCATAAAAACGACAGCTGCCGCAAAATCGGCAGCCTTTTTTTGTGCACCCCTCCAATATGAAACCATCCGTCTCCTTTTTACGTACAACATAAAAAAGGAGTTTTTTTATGTATCATTTTTATATCAAAGAGCGGATGTTTACGTTTAAGAATCGGTTTCAAGTGTTTCTTGAAAGCGGTAAGGAAGTCTTCAATGTGGAGGGAAAGCTGTTTTCTTTCGGTGACGAACTGAAGCTGTCTGATTTGGACGGCCGCACGCTCGCCAGTGTCAGTCAGAAACTGATGTCGCTCGTTCCCCGTTACGAAATTTCCGTCGGCGGCAAGCCTGTATGCCAAGTCATCAAGAAAATGACGTTTTTCAAACCGAAATTTGAAATTTCCGGAGTCGGCTGGGATATTACCGGCGATGTGTGGGGACGGAATTTTCAAGTGACAGACGGGAAATCAAACCGGATGACCGTCACCAAATCATGGATGAGCTTTGGCGATTCCTATCATCTGGAGATTGAAAATGAAGAGGATATTGTTCTTTGTCTTGCGATCGCAATCGTGATAGATATGATTCTATTTGAGGGTGATAAATAAAAATATTTATCGAAATATATTGACAATATAAGATAATATACTAAGATTAAGAGTATTACAGTTTATTCTGAAAAATAGCATATTTCCTTATCAAGAGAGGTGGAGGGACTGGCCCTATGATACCCGGCAACCGCTGTTCAGCAGAATGGTGCTAAATCCTGAAGATAAGGTTGAGATTTGCGGACGCAAGCTCTTCCCTATCCAAGGGAAGAGCTTTTTATATTTCATTGAGGAAAGAAGGAATCGTTCATGTCACAGCAAAACACAGAACAATCATTGCACACTCTTCTTAGAAAAAACCCGCCGTTTCGCGCGGATCAGGTCGGAAGCCTGCTCCGGCCGGCGGCTGTGAAGCAAGCCCGCCTGCAAAGAGCGGCGGGTGAGATTTCGGCAGAACAGCTGCGCGAAATCGAAAACCAAGAAATCATCCGCAGCGTGAAAAAGCAGAAAGAGACCGGCCTCAATGTCGTGACTGACGGCGAATTCCGCCGGGCCTGGTGGCATTTTGATTTTCTCGAAAACTTAGACGGCGTCGAAGCGTTTACGCCTGAAAGCGGCATTCAGTTTCACAATGTACAGACGAAAGCGCGCGGCATTAAAGTAACGGGAGATATTGATTTTTCTCAGCATCCGATGCTCGAAGATTATAAATTTCTTCACAGCATTGCCGGCGATGCTGTTCCAAAAATGACAATTCCAAGCCCGAATATGCTGTTTTTCCGCGGAAAATTGGAAAAAGCGGCGTATCAGAATGATTACAAACAATTTCAGCATGATGTATCAAAGGCGTATAAAAAAGCGATTCAAGCTTTCTATGACGCCGGATGCCGCTATCTTCAACTCGATGACACCGCATGGGCCGTTTTCTTATCTGAAGCGGGGCTTCGCCAGATTGAAGCATTCGGAACGACGCCGGATGAGCTGCGCAGGCTGTTCGCAGCTTCTATTAATGACGCCATTAAGGATCGTCCTGCCGACTTGAAGGTTACGATGCATATCTGCCGCGGCAACTTCCAGTCCACATGGACAGCTGAAGGCGGATATGATGCGGCGGCGGAAACGATTTTTGACGGGCTTGACCTTGACGGATTATTCTTGGAATATGATGATTCCCGCTCCGGCGGCTTTGAACCGCTCCGTTATGTCAAACGCTCTGATCTCCAGCTTGTGCTCGGTTTGATTACATCGAAACACGGCGATCTCGAAGACAAGGACGCGGTTAAACGCCGGATTGAAGAAGCTTCTCAATATGTCAGCCTGGATCAGCTTTGCCTCAGCCCGCAATGCGGATTCGCTTCCACTGAGGAAGGAAACCTGATCACAGAAGAACAGCAATGGGCAAAACTGCGCCATGTCGTCGATATTGCCGGTGAAGTCTGGAAATAAAAAAAAGACACGCTAATCGCGTGTCTTTTCCGTTTTACAGCGGATCGGTCCCGATTAAAATTTCGATATCTATCGTGATATCAGCCGCTTTCCGGCCGATAAACCGCTGAATGCTTTCTTCAGTGCATTTCCATGTTAGTGGCGTCATTTTCACAAGCCGTTCAAGATCAGGCTGCGATAATGTCTTCGTGTAACGCAGCCGTTTGCGATCAAAGGTTTGAAAGGCCGCTTGGAAACGGCAGGCCGCTGAATCGGCGGTGTCATTCCGCCGGGGACTGTCTCCGAAAAAGAATTCCCTTACTTCCTTCAAATAATCACGCCGCGGCACCGCTTTAATGACTGTGCCGCCCTTTCGTAAAAGCCTGCTGCATTCCTTGTAATTCCAAGGCGATAAAACAGACATCACGACATCAAAACAGCTGTCATCAAACGGCGCATCCGCCACATCAGCGACGGCAAAAACCAAATGATCTCCGAAGGCCTTTGCGGCATGCAGCACACCTTCTTTCGAGAGATCAATGCCGATTCCCGTCACGGAAAAAGCGGGCTGAAGCAATTTGCATACGGCGGCTAAATGAGAGCCTTCTCCGCATCCCGCATCCAATATCGCCGCCTGTTTTTGCGGAGATTGCGTACGGCAGATGATGGCGGCGATCTCTTTTTGAACCGGGACAAAAAATTCCCGGCTGTCAAAAAGAGCGCGTCTCGCTTCGAACAGCTGCCTGTCATAGCGGGTTTTGACCGCTTTATTGAGGAAATTCACATATCCTTGTTTTGATATATCAAATGTATGCCCGTTTCCGCATATCAAGCTTTGATTTTGTGAGACCGCCATGGCCGTACGGCATAGCGGACACCTGAATACGGACTGGCATGATTGCAGTAATTCAGCGCGTTTTCTTTTCATCGACGCCAAAAAAACACCTCATTCATTCGTTATTTTGATGAAATGAAAAAGGCATAGACAAATAAACCTTGCCAAATTGGAAGGTTTAACCTATTTATCTATACCTCTCATTATCTGTAACGAATGAACTGGATGATCACGAAAATGACCCCTTTTCTGCCGCCTTTTGAAGGCTGTGCCCTCAGATCCATTTTACCAGATGCATCCAGTCTTTACAATGAACCGGACCGATTTTTTAGGGACATGTTATACCTTTATTATCCAATTACTTTTACATATCCTTTATTTTCTTTATTTATAATATAAATTTATTATTTTGAAAATATCTAAAAAGGTTGATTTTCAAAAATTGAAACGATAAAATACTGCTATCTCATGTAATATCGTTATTCTTGTATATGATCAGTAATATGGTCTGATTGTTTCTACCTAGTGCCGTAAAAGACTAGACTACAAGAAAGTTTGCATAAATTTGAACGAGTGAAAAGCATATGATGCTGTCAGTCTATTCTTTTCTTTTGGCTCTTATTTATCACACTTTCTGGCTTTCAGGAATTTGTGACGAATAAGAGCTTTTTTTATTTCCATAATACCCTTATAGGAGTTGCTCACATGTACTTTTTATTGAACATTGTCGGTCTCATTGTTGTCATGGCTGTTGTTTTCTTATGCTCTCCCAACAAGAAGAAGATTAAATGGCGCCCGATTGTCATGCTCCTCGTCTTTGAGTTTCTGATTACTTGGTTTATGTTAGGGACAAAAGTCGGCGGCTTTGTCATCGGGAAGATCGGCGCGTTCTTTACATGGCTGATTTCCTGCGCCAGTCAAGGAATTGCGTTCGCTTTTCCATCTGTCATGGCCAATCCGACGGTTGATTTTTTCTTCAGCGCACTGCTGCCGATTATCTTCGTCGTGACCTTCTTTGATATGCTGTCGTATTTCGGTATTCTGCCGTGGCTCATTGATAAAATCGGCTGGCTGATTTCTAAAATATCCCGTCTGCCGAAGCTGGAGAGCTTTTTCTCCATTCAGATGATGTTTTTAGGAAATACGGAAGCCTTAGCCGTCATCCGCCAGCAGCTTGCCGCCGTCAACAACAATCGGCTTCTGACATTCGGGCTGATGAGTATGAGCAGCATCAGCGGCTCGATCATCGGATCGTACTTGACGATGGTTCCGTCCACTTATGTGTTTACAGCCATCCCGCTGAATTGCTTAAACGCGCTTTTAATCGCAAATATGCTGAATCCCGTTGACGTTTCTAAAGAGGACGATATCATTTACGTACCTTCAAAAGCGGAGAAAAAGGACTTCTTCTCCACGATTTCTAACAGTATGCTTGTCGGCATGAACATGGTCATTGTCATCTTAGCAATGGTGATCGGATATGTGGCGTTAACCGCCGCATTAAACGGCGTGCTCGGACTGTTCGTGCACGGTTTGACCATTCAAAAGATTTTCTCATACATCTTCAGTCCGTTTGCCTTCCTTCTCGGATTAGGCGTACATGACGCGATGTATGTCGCACAGCTGATGGGCATCAAGCTCGCGACGAACGAGTTTGTGGCAATGGCCGATCTGAAAGGGCAGCTGAAATCACTTCCGCCGCACACGATTGCCGTGGCGACGACATTCCTGACATCATTCGCAAACTTCAGCACCATCGGTATGATCTACGGATCTTATCAATCTCTGCTTGATGGTGAAAAATCAGCCATCATCGGAAAAAACGTCTGGAAGCTGCTTGTCAGCGGAATTGCCGTTTCCTTATTGAGCGCGGCGATTGTCGGATTGTTTGTCTGGTAAAAGAAAAAAAGCGATACCGCTCCGTTTTGGAGCGATATCGCTTTTTTTTTATTGATAGACGGATGCAGGCACGAAAACATCCCGGATTCCTGCCGCATACGGCCCGAGATCGTATTGTCCGAACACAACGGCAATGCCGTTTTTCGTAAAGAAGAAAGGTCTTTCGTTGTTCAGGATGATCTCCTGTTTTTTGACGTCCTGATCGAACAGATCGTCATGTTTCTTGATGTAGCCGTAAAGATAGTCTCTCGTTTTGTTACCTTTCGTTTTCGTATTCAGCACATCATGGAGTGTGACCCGTTTTTTTGCGGCCAGGTCGTAATTAAAGGTCTGAACGGATGTCAGCCCGTGTGCGCCGCCTGTGTAAATGTAGTTTTCCGTCAGAATGCTGAGCTTGCCGCCTTGATTATACTTCACCTTGAAGTCTGCTTGGTATTCCGCTTTATAGCCTTGTTTCTCACCGTCTTGTTTGTTTTTCACATATTCTTTGTACGAGTTTTCAATATAGCGTTTGAAGTCCTGATTGATTTTCTTTTCAAAAGATGCGTTTCCCGTATTTGTGACCTCAGGGTATGTCAGCTGCTTTACATGCTTATACGTATGGCTTTTGACAACGGGCTTTGCGGTTTGTGCAGCTTCGGCTGAAGGGGCGAAACCTCCGAACGGCGCGGCTGTCAGCACTGCCAAAAGCACAGCCGCCATCATTTTGAATGTCTTTTTCATCACAACTCCTCCTTTTCATTTACCCGTTCCCTTTTTGAAAACGGGTTACACACTATAGACAGCGCAGATCAGGAAATTGTTTCTGGGCCTTCCCTCACATTTTCTCCATAAAAAAAGAGACATGGATCATCCATGCCTCTTTTACCGTGAAGGTCTTTGCGCAATGGCTTCATAAACGGCTTCCGCCAGATCGGAGTTGCCGAACATCTCCAAAACGCCGATGACGGTTTGATCAGGAATCGGTTCTGATTCCTCCTTCGGCACGACAAGCTCTTCAGCCGTTTTTCGCAGCTCTTCGTTTAAAGGCTGTCCGGGGTAGGCCCTGCTGTAAATCGCCATCGGATCAAGATCATGATTGACGCACCATTGGGCAAACACCAAAATCATCATGTTTTCGTCACGCCGGTAATATTCTTCGAGTTGTTTTTCGGTAAACGGCTTCACTATCATTCGCTCCTCCAGAAAATCTATCCCTAAGATACACAAACACAGAGCGGAAGTAAACCAAAGAGGGTGAAACATATTATTTCACAGCGGGAAGTGCGGATGTGTACGGAAGCGATTTTCGTTTTCTTCCCATATTAATGCTTCGTTCCGATCGTTCACTTTCACAAGAAAAAAAGCGCCCCTCTCATAAAAAGGCGCTTTTTCATTCTTATATTTTTCTGTCCCAATGGCGATGCGCTGCCACAGCTTTCAGAAATTGTTCGCAGTTTCCATCCGGAACAAGGCCGGGGCCGTTTTCGGTTCCGGCGGCGAGGGCGAGAAGTTCTTTTCCTTCACCGGAGGCGCCGATCGCTTTGTAATGGCTGAAGGCTTCACTGACGAAATCTTTAGCCGATTTTTTGGCTTTGAGGCTGTCAGTGCTTTGTTGTCCGCCCGGAATGAAAACAGCGTCATACAGGACGGAATCCGCTGTCAGGAAAGTGGCTGACGCTTCGAGCTCCGTGCCGTTTTCTCCCTTGATCGTTCCAAGCACAGGACTGATGATATCGGCTCTGACTCCCGCCTGTTTGCATGCGGCCAGCACTTGTTTGACTTCCTCATCGGCAAACCCGTGGTCGGCTAAAACCGCGACCTGCCTTGTGGCTGCCGTCTTTACCGTATTTTCCTGGCTTAAGGCCGGAGAAGTGAAAGTTTCATCAGATTCACGGTCCTTTGGCGGCGGGTTCACGCCGATTCCTTTCGCAACGCGCTCGGCAAGATCAGCGTCGACGTGACTGAAGACATCAATCACCTGCTGCTGCACATCCTTGCTTTTCACTTTTCCTACCTCAAAACTGAACGCGGAGATGATATGTTCTTTCTCGGCGGGAGACATGCTGTTCCAGAACATCTTCGCCTGAGAAAAATAGTCATTGAAGCTCTCACTGCGCTGGCGGATTTTTCTGCCTTCTACTTTTTCCTGATAATGAACGTATCCGCCTTCTTCTTCTGAGGCCGGCGACGGATCATTGTTCTGCAGAGAGTTTTTATGATAGGCGACAGGGCCCTTATTGATCGTCATCCGGTGGTAGCCGTCGTATTGGTTGTTATGGAACGGGCAGACCGGCCGGTTGATCGGAATCTCGTGAAAATTCGGTCCGCCAAGACGGATGAGCTGTGTATCTGTATAAGAGAAAAGCCGTCCCTGCAGGAGCGGGTCATTGGTGAAATCAATGCCCGGCACGACATTTCCCGGGTGGAATGCGACCTGCTCCGTTTCCGCAAAGACATTGTCCTGATTGCGGTCGAGGGTCATTTTTCCGATCAGCTTGACGGGAACCAGTTCCTCCGGCCACAGCTTCGTCGGATCAAGGATATCGAAGTCAAATTTAAATTCATCTTCTTCGTCAATCATCTGAACACCGAGCTCATACTCGACTTTGCCGCCGTTTTCAATGGTCTCCCACAGGTCGCGGCGATGGAAATCGGGATCTTTCCCGGCAATTTTCTGCGCCTCATCCCATACGAGAGAATGCACGCCGAGAACCGGCTTCCAGTGGAATTTCACGAAACGCGCTTTTCCTTTCTCGTTGACGAAACGGAATGTATGCACGCCGAAGCCCTCCATCATTCGGTAGCTTCGCGGGATGCCGCGGTCAGACATCGTCCACATGACCATGTGCGCGGATTCAGGATTGTTGGCGACAAAATCCCAGAACGTGTCATGAGCCGTCGCTGCCTGCGGCATTTCATTGTGCGGTTCCGGTTTAAAGGCATGGACGAGATCCGGGAACTTGATCGCATCCTGAATGAAGAATACCGGAATATTGTTTCCGACGAGATCGTAATTCCCTTCTTCGGTATAAAACTTAGTCGCGAATCCTCTGGCGTCACGGACTGTGTCGCCTGACCCTTTGGAGCCCGCCACTGTTGAGAAACGGACGAAGACAGGCGTTTTGACAGACGGATCCTGTAAAAATTTCGCCCGTGTATATTCCGTCATCGGTTCGTACACCTGAAAATGCCCATGAACGCCGTATCCGCGGGCATGAACGACCCGCTCCGGAATCCGCTCGTGGTCAAAATGCGTCATTTTTTCACGAAAATGAAAATCCTCCATCAGCGTAGGGCCGCGGACACCCGCTTTTAAAGAATGCTCATCCTCAGACACACGAAGTCCCTGATTGGTCGTCATTTTCTTCCCGCTGTTATCAGACCTGTACTGCTCAAGCTGCTCGTCTTTTGAGTGCTCATTTACTCGTTTGTTTTGATCATCACTCATGTCAGTTCCCCCTTTTTAAAACGAAACATTCTACAGCACATTTACCCGCGGTGTTCCCTATATAAACTGCTGATCGGCTCAATAGGATTTTAGGTCTATATCTAAATATGCGGTCATACACATTTGAAATAAGCCTTCGTGACAGAAAGAAATCATGGAAGCGCTTACCAAAACAGCCGTTGAAAAAGGGAGGTCCTATCGTGCTTGCCATACTCGGTTTTGTGATGATCATTGTCTTTATGTACCTTATTATGTCTAACCGGCTTTCCGCTCTTATTGCCTTGATTGTCGTTCCTGTTGTGTTTGCCCTGATCAGCGGATTCGGCAAAGATCTCGGCGGGATGATGATTCAGGGCGTGACAGACCTCGCCCCTACCGGTATCATGCTGTTATTCGCCATCCTATATTTCGGCATTATGATTGACTCAGGTCTGTTTGACCCTCTCATAGCCAAAATCTTATCATTTGTCAAAGGAGATCCGTTAAAGATCGCCGTCGGCACAGCGGTCCTGACGATGACCATTTCGCTCGACGGAGACGGGACAACGACCTATATGATTACGATTGCGGCGATGCTGCCTCTTTATAAACGGCTCGGCATGAACCGTTTGGTATTAGCGGGGATTGCGATGCTCGGTTCAGGGGTCATGAATATTATTCCGTGGGGCGGGCCGACGGCGAGGGTTTTGGCTTCCTTGAAATTGGACACGTCAGAGGTCTTCACTCCGCTGATTCCCGCCATGATTGCCGGCATTCTTTGGGTGATCGCCGTTGCTTATCTCCTCGGAAAGAAAGAACGGAAGCGGCTCGGCGTCATTTCGCTTGATCACGCGCCGTCCTCCGATCCGAATGCAGCGCCGCTCAAGCGTCCCGCTCTCCAATGGTTTAACCTGCTGCTGACTGTCGCTCTGATGGCCGCTCTGATCACCAGCCTGCTCCCGCTCCCTGTTCTTTTCATGACCGCGTTCGCCATCGCCTTGATGGTTAACTATCCAAATGTCAAAGAGCAGCAGAAGCGGATCTCGGCGCATGCGGGGAACGCGTTAAACGTTGTGTCTATGGTGTTTGCGGCAGGCATATTCACAGGCATTCTCTCCGGTACAAAAATGGTGGATGCGATGGCGCATTCTCTCGTTTCACTCATTCCTGATGCCATGGGCCCGCACCTGCCGCTGATCACTGCGATTGTCAGCATGCCGTTCACCTTTTTCATGTCAAATGACGCCTTTTACTTCGGTGTCCTTCCCATCATCGCAGAAGCCGCTTCCGCTTACGGAATAGACGCCGCTGAAATCGGAAGGGCCTCCTTGCTGGGCCAGCCGGTGCACCTGCTCAGCCCGCTTGTGCCTTCCACCTATCTATTGGTCGGAATGGCGGGCGTCAGCTTTGGCGACCATCAAAAATTCACTATTAAATGGGCCGTGGGGACAACGATTGTCATGACAATTGCGGCGCTTTTGATTGGGATTATTTCGTTTTAATCAGAAAAGGATTTCCGCTGACGGAAATCCTTTTCTATACATTATTTTTTTGTATAACGCACCCAGTCGTAATGTGCGTATAGCGGATTTACGCCATTGTAGGAACCGAGCCAGTCATCGACACCCGTACCATTCCACAAATTCATCATGATTTTCCCCGGTACTGATGGAATTTGGGTTGTCGCAGTATGTTTTAATTGCCCATCAACATACCATTTAATAGAGTTTGGCTGCCAATCGAACGCATACGTATGATAGGCATTGGCTGCATCAAATCCGAGATCCGCCAGCTTCTCATGGTTTCCCGCGCCATTTGTATAATAGTTAAATTGAACCTTTGTTGTGTCTTTTCCTAAAAATTCGATATCAATCTCATCCCAAGGAGTCCCATCCGTTGGACCTGTATAAGTAAAGAACGATGAAACAATCCCTGTGTTTTTAGCCGGTTTCATTCTGACTTCATAAAGTCCATAGCCATATGTTTGAGCCGAACGGTTTTCCCCGCAGTCAAACTTATTATAAGACGGACTTGTCAGCGCTAAACGCATTTCACCTGATGACGTCACGGATACGTTATTTGCACGCCAAGTGCAGTTAAACATATCTCCATTCGAGTAACCATTTGCTTTTTGCCATAATCCGGAGTCATAGCTGTTAAAAGGTTCAAAAAACGATCCGCCTGTTTGAGCCGAAGCACTAGAAGTGACCGCGCACAAACTCATAAACAATCCAGTGACAAGAAGCAGCAGCACCCGTTTCATACGATAAGGCATGTCGGCATTCCCCTCCCTTTATTTGAAAGCGTTTTCTCTTCTGATCATACATCATTCTTTTAAAGGGAACATCGGTCAGAATAATGATAATAATCAATCTTAAAAAACCTAAATTACATTAGCACAGTAAGAGATAATCCGCACTCATTGTAATTTAGGCTCATATGTAAAATGAATAAATGATAACGCTCTCATTATGCTTGTTTGACTACCCTTTCTATATGAATCGTTAAATACAGCAGCTCGTCACTGGTGAGCTTGTGCTCATACTCTCTCTCAATCCAGGTTTGGATTTTCTTCGTGCATTCATACGCCCGATGGTATTTTTCTTTCACTGTCTCCAGCAAAAAATCGTCCCGGCTTTCCATGTGCGTGCCGTTAAAAAGGCGCTGTGCGAAAAACTTTAAGTGGGTGACAAACCGATAATAGTGAAGCGATTCTTCATTGAATTCAATCTTAAAATGGTATTTTACGATACTCAAAATCTCTTGCATGACTTTTGTAATGCTGATGATATTGGGCATCTCCTCATTCAGTTCGGCATTTACAATATGTAGCGCAATAAAGCCTGCCTCATCCTCCGGCAGAGACACGCCAGTCTTGTTTTTTACCATGATCAGCGCTTCTTTTCCGATTGCAAATTCGTCTTTGTAGAGCCTTTTTGTTTCCCACAGCAAGGCATTTTTGATATCCAGCCCTTTCTTATTGCGCTGGATGGCAAAGTTAATATGGTCGGTCAGCGACACATAAATGCTGTCGTTGAGCTTTTTGCCGAGCCGTAATTTCGCATAGCTGATAATCTCTTCGGATACTTCCATACACTCGATCGGGATATCATACAAAAGGGTTTTGAACTTTTCGGATACATCTCTGTTATCGAGGGTAAACACTTTCTCAATACGGGCTTCATCTACAGGGTCTCCCGTTTTCTTTTGAAAAGCAATGCCCCGGCCCATGATAACCAATTCCTGATTGCCTTCCTTAAGCACACTGACGACATTATTATTAATGACTTTCGCAATCTTCAATTCTGTCTCCCTCCCGCCTGACCATTTACCTGCCACACCTTGATTGTACATCCTTTTTGAACTAGGTCAATATCTCCAGGTCAATCAGAAAACATTGTCCAACGATGCGGATGAGGCGCATATAATGCAGAGAACCGGTTTTTGAGAAGGAGCGTGTGTGATGAAACGGTTTTCGAAAGAAGAAAGCAGCTGGATGCTGTATGATTGGGCCAATTCAGCTTATTCGGTCATTATTATGACGGCGGTATTTCCCCTGTATTTTAAAGCGGCCGCGGCGGAAAACGGCGTCAGCGCGGCGGATTCCACCGCTTATTTAGGCTATACGATTGCCGCCGCGACTTTTATTTTGGCGATGCTCGGCCCCGTCTTAGGAACGATTGCCGACTACAAAGGATGCAAGAAACGGTTTTTTGCCTTCTTTTTTCTGATTGGTGTGGCGGGCACCGCCGCGCTGGCTTTTATTCCCGGTGAATCTTGGGTGCTGTTATTAATTTGTTATACGATTTCCACGATCGGCTTTGCCGGGTCTAATGTGTTTTATGATGCGTTTCTCGTTGATGTAGCCGCAAAGGAGCGGATGAATATGGTGTCGGCCAGGGGGTTTGGGCTGGGCTATATCGGCAGCACGATCCCTTTTCTCCTCAGCATTGCCGTCATTCTGTCAGCACAAGCGGGGGTGATTCCGCTGTCAGCCCAGACTGCGGGCCGCATTGCCTTTTTGATTACGGCTGCTTGGTGGGGACTGTTTTCGATCCCGCTCCTTCGCCGCGTCCGCCAGCGCTATTATATCGAGAGAGAGCCGCGGCTTGTCGTCAGCAGTTTTAAACGGCTGGCCGGCACGCTGAAGCAGATCAGGAAATACCGGGCGCTGTTTTTGTTTCTGCTCGCCTATTTCTTCTACATCGACGGGGTCGGCACCATCATTACGATGTCGACGTCATACGGGGCAGACCTCGGAATCAGCGCGGCAAATCTGCTGATTATTTTATTTGTCACACAGGTTATCGCCGCGCCTTTTTCGATTTTGTACGGGCGACTGGCCGAACGGTTTAAGGGAAAAACGATGCTTTATGCCGGGATCGGCGTGTATATGATTGTCTGCACGTATGCTTATTTTATGGATTCCGCTTTTGATTTCTGGGTTTTGGCTATGCTTGTCGCCACTTCCCAAGGCGGTATTCAGGCGCTGAGCCGCTCTTACTTTGCCAAGCTTGTCCCCAAACAGCACGCCAATGAGTTTTTCGGCTTTTACAATATCTTCGGCAAGTTCGCTTCGATTATCGGCCCGCTTTTGATTGCCGTGACCGCCCAGCTGACCGGGAATTCGTCAGCCGCCGTGTTCAGCCTGATTTTATTATTTGTGATCGGGATCGCCATCCTTGCATTTGTGCCTGAGGAGAACAATGCCGATATCAGCCAGCAGCAAAATGACCTGCCCCTTTAACTGGGAGCAGGTCATTCATCATTTATTCGCTTTATTCACCTTCAGCTTTTTCCCTTTGACGGTTGTGTTCTTCATCACTTTAAGAACTTGAGGGCCTTTTCCGTTTAAAATCTCCACGTAAGAGGCGTTGTCCATGATTGTGATAATGCCGATGTCATCAGCTGACACACCGTCAATTTTGGCGATCGTTCCTACAAAATCAACGGCTCTGATTTTCTTTTTCTTCCCGCCGTTAAAGTACAGCTTCATAATGTCTTTGTTTAACTGTTCGCTTCTGTCTGTTTTGACGTCTGGGCGGGCGTTCAATTTTTCCGCAAAAGCCGCTTTCCGTTCCGCTATTTCTTTTTCTGACGGTGCTTCCCGCTTTTGGATGCGGAAACCGATATATGTCTCAATGTCATTCAGAAACCGCCCCTCAAACGGCGTCACAAACGTGATGGCCCGGCCGCGGTGTCCGGCGCGCCCCGTTCGGCCGGTGCGGTGCACATAGCTTTCTTTTTCTAGCGGAATATCATAATTGATGACGAGGCTGATGTTTTCAATATCAATTCCTCTGGCGGCAACATCGGTCGCAACGAGATAGCGGAACTCGCCGCGCTTGAACTCATTCATGACGTCAAAGCGGTCTTCCTGCACCATGCCGCCGTGAATTTTATCGCAAGGATAGCCCAGCCTGTCCAGCTCATCGGTTAACTGGATGACTCTTTCTTTAGTCCGGCAGAATATGATGCAGCTGTCCGGATTTTCGGTGATCAGGACATCACGCAGCAATGATGATTTGTCCTCTTCTGCTGTTCCGGTGACAAAATGCTCAATATCTTTTGTCGTCAGGCCTTCCGCTTTTACTTCAATCAATTCAGGGTCTTTCATATATGTGCGGCTCAGCTTCTCGACGTCGTCCGGCAGCGTCGCTGAAAAGAGCATGGTGACTCTGTTTTTCGGCAGGTGCTGAATGATGGCTTCCACCTGTTCAATAAATCCCATATTCAGCATTTCGTCCGCTTCGTCAATCACTAAATACGCCAGCCGTTCAAGCGGCAGCGTCCCTTTTTCGATATGATCAAGCACACGCCCCGGCGTTCCGGCAACGACGTGGCTTTTTTGCTTCAGTTCGGTTTTCTGTTTATCAAAAGAAGCTTTTCCAAAAACCGCCGTGGCTTTTATCCGTTTAAAACGGCCGATATTTGTGATATCTTCTTTAATCTGCGCCGCAAGCTCGCGGGTCGGCGTTAAAATCAGGGCCTGCGGTTTGTTTTCCTCCCACTCCGCAAGCTCGCAGATCGGAATGCCGAAAGCTGCGGTTTTGCCGCTCCCCGTCTGCGATTTGACGACGAGATCTTTTTTTTGCAGCGCGGCGGGGATGACGCGCCGTTGCACTTCAGTCGGCTCGGTGTATTGCAATCCTTTCAGCGCCCGTTGGATATCGGGGCTGATCGCGTATTCATTAAACTCATTCATAACTAAACTCCTTCTCTGTCCGGCTCCCCTCATTATACGCGAAACGCCGCCGCTTTACCCTGACGTTTTGCCGGAACATTCGGGGACTGCTTTTTCTTCATGTCAAGCACGACCCATTTGGCGCAATAAAAGCTCATGCTTCCTTCCCCGTCATCGACATAATAGCGTATCGATTCCCAGCCGCCGTCGACCGGGCTGATATCCAGACGGATGTCGGTGATGCTTTCCAGGTCATCCAGCCGGGCAGCACTCACACCTTCAAAACGCAGCACAGCATCATACTGTCCATCAGTCAGCTTCAGCTCAAAAACCGGGATTTTATCATAATACTCGTTATATCCGGTATAGAACATAAACTCCGTCAATTCAAAACAACCCGGCGAATCCGGCCGCAGCATAACTGCTTTCTCATGTTCGTGCCACTCCATTTTGTGGCCTCCTTCTCCTCTGCTGCTTCATATTGACGGCAATAAAAGCGGAACGTTTGGTTCTCCCACTCCTCTACGAGAAAATGCTGTCCCTCATCTCCATCAGCAGCAGGATCAATTATTACAATGCCTGAACCAGCCGCATGACTCTCCATTTCTTTTATTTGAACGGAAGAAACGTCTTTGCATATGAGCCTCAAACAAATGAGCTGATGTTCATACTCGAAGGAAAACGCCAACTCAATTACAGAAATCTCTCGTTCCCGGAAAAGGCGGAATTCTAAAAGCTCCTGAATCAGCCACTTATTCTTTTTCATTTTCTATAAATTCTCCTATAGAACCGGCATACAACTCAACATCGGCAGTCTCATGATCCCACAGATAAACAGTCTCCTCCATTACGCCGTCCGTCTTTTTCAAACACAGCTTATCTCCGGTTCCGTTGTCGGCAATTACGATCATATCGTCGGGCATGCTCTCTTCTCTGCACACACTGTTTTGCCTGATCACATCATCCCAAGTTTTCTGTAAGCGGCTTTGTTCACGTATAGGAAAAAAATCCATTCTCCGATTTCTGCAGGGTTCTTTTTATGAAGCAGCCGTTTATATGCTTTCGGAAAAGACGCTCTCAAGCTTTTTTCTGCAGCTCTGAACTCTTCTTCTGTCATCCTGTTATTCCTCCCCCCGTAAAAGCATGAGATTCATTCGCAAGCTGTCTTCACTTTTGCAATAAGAAAGGAGCGTTTCTTTCTATCGCCTTTATTAGCGGTGAGCCAAATATCGTAATGGTTTGCTGCCGCGGATCCCCTAACAGCCCCCACTGAAAATCCTGTTGAATAAAGAAACAATAGTCTCCGTTTGGAATAACGGGGACAAGCCATTCACCGAATTCATCTTTATCAATTGGCGCATGAGGATTAAATAGATAACATTCATGCTGCCAGTCCAGCGCATACATAAACTCTTGCTTTAACGTACAAGATTGAAATGCCTTTAGTATCTGCATCTCTGCATCTTCCAGAAAACCGATACAATTGAATCCTTGAGATACATCAAAGACCTGAAACGGCTTTGGAGGTTTTATAGAAGCAAATATACTGCCCGGTTTCCATTTCACTGCGCGATTCACCCTGCGCCACAAGCACTCTGTCTCCTCTTCACTCAAACCATGCCAATTCATGTATTTCTGCCTCCCGCAGTTCAAACGTTTCACCTCTGCTCTCCCTTGTTCAAAAGCCGCCTGTCAGCTTAGTAAGTAAAGCCGGTTGCTCTCATCAATCCCCGCAGCCTTATCTTGATACGCAGTCACTCGCGTAATCTTTAACCAGTCAAAATAGCCGAATTCCACGTGAAACCGATTCATATCATCCGGTTGTGCCCGAACAGCCATTAAGATAAATTCATCGTGATGATGATGCGCCAAACTTTTGAGCATCTCCCAGCCTTCTTCAGACAAGACCCAGTGGAATTCCTCGAATAGATAATAATGTTTTTGTTGCTTAAATACTTGTTCGGGCAACGTTTTGTTTTCATGAAGTAAGGAATATATTTGGGATTGAAAAACCGCCAATTCCTTTGTGTTCTTTATAAAAAAGGGATGCATTTTGTACCTCTTTTCTGCGGTTTACACACAAGCTCACAGCCGTATTCTGTGCCACACAGACGCACTTGTTTCATTAAAAAATGCCTCTTGTTTTCCTCAAGCTTGTCCATTAACTTTTCTCTTATCACTGAGCACTTCCTTAGAAGTTATTTTCAGGGTGCACAGAACTATCAAAACTTTACCAGATATAAATCGTTATCATTAAAGATAAACATGCGGTCCCGGACGGCTCTGTACATTGTTTCTCTTTTTCTATCAATACCGTGTATCATGACGTCAGCCTCTGATAAGCCTTTGTTCTCTTCATGAAATGCAAATAGGTTATCCTCGTGACTTTGAATCAGAAGCACCCTCTTTTTCGAAACGGACAGCTGATCACAATAGGAGTATTGATCGCCGTCCAGCACATATTCTGCAATAGGACGAATTCTGTCCCGTCCAATCTGATAATGCCCGATGACACAGCAATCCTCTCCCTCGAAACAAACATACAAATCGGATTTGATCGATTGTACGGCATAGCATTCATGCATCATTTCTTTAAAATCGTCTTCAAAATAAAACGTTCTGTCTTCTGTATGAAAAGCAAATATCGCTTTCCCTTGAGGATTCCTCTCATCATACATACCCTCGTCTGTTAATCCGATCCATAATAACCCATCCTCACCTAGATGAAATACATTGGCGCTTAATAGAAAAGAACAAATCGGATTGATTTTATTACTGTTTACGCAGTATGCAGCCAATTGACATGTGTGATTTTCCAGGTAAACGATCACGATAGTGTCATCATACGAATCAACCAGATAGAAATGGGCATCTTCAGAAAATCCGTGTAACTCTTTTTTGATTAAAAGATAGCTGTCTTTCATAACCTCTAATATTACTTTGTAATCGTGCATCGACACAATAAATACCTGATCATCCCGGCCCGTATTGAAATAAATGATATTTTCCCTTTCGTATGACCCAACTGGCTCCGCGGTAAGTTCTAACATCAGCAACACTCCATTGATTAGAAATCTGGAATTTATATTAAATTAAGCAATGATATATAAATCTGCTGCATCGTATTCAAACCAAATGATTTTTTCATTATACCCAGGGTTTACATCAACTTTTTTAGTGTTCAGATTCATATAGGACTTGTTTTTGGAAGGGTTTGCTATTATAACAACAAAATCATTGATCGACGCTAAAAAATATAATTCATCTAATAAGTGATCTGCCATCAATTCTTCTTTTGTCAGACCACATTCAATATGAATTAACTTTTTCGATATCGTATTCATATGTATCATTTTCTTTTCAATCTTCTTCTTCCATCCCTCAATAAAAGAAGGTGATGCCATTACTTCTATCAGAACGGTTTCGAATTCTAAGTCATTCATTAATTGAGAAAAAGTATCTTTACTCCCTAGATCACACGAATATATTGAGTTGTATTTCAGCGGGTTAATCACATCCAGATTCCCTATAGCCCCCAATGATTCTTTTTGTATATTTAAAGGACTGCTCATGTTTACCTCCGCAAACGGTTTCCCGCGTAAAAGCGGTTTTGTTTGTAAGAAAAAAGAGGCTGGAAACCTCTCTTATTTGTTTATTTATGATTTCGAATGATACGCATAAAATGATTGATCATCAAAGCGAACGGTTTCAGCTTCTACAGCAATCAGCATGCTGTTCATATTAATAAGAAAGTTAGCATTTGATTGATACTCCGGAATTACAGCATTTGATAGATTTCCGATTCCTTCCGGGTGGTAACTCATCTCAAATACTTGCCAATTGTATTCTTCCGGATCTATTTTTTCTAATCTCATATCACCAATATCTGCACTAAAATAAACAGATGCTGCATTTTGAAAAAGAATGTTATGCGTATATTCGGCTTTATTTTCAACGACCTGAATCTTAAGTGAAAGCTCTTTTTTAAACACATGAAAGTCAAAATGAAGGACAGCGCACCCTCCATCTATGTAATCTACCCATTCATTAATGGTTTTGTACATGGTCATCTCCTGCCTCTTTTTTATTAAGACAAATGTAAAGCCAGACCTCACAAAAGAGGAATTACCTTTCAAAACCATCTAGATAAATTATTCGTTACGATCAATCTTTATCTGATGCATATATTTCAGTTGAATCAAAGATCACCCGTTCAGTTTCAATTGCATAGACTGCTTCGTTAATCCCAATCAAAATGTTTGCATTCGATTCATAATCTTCAATTAAAGGGTGATATATTGTTCCAATCCCCTGAGGATAGCATGAAAACGAATGTAACCTCCATCTTTTCTCTGCATTGACTCCATCTAAAGATGATTCCTTGCCCGCATAAAAAAATAATGATGATACATTTTTGAATTCAATACAATGCTGTTGCTTTTTTCCTTTCGTATTCACTTCCAAATGAAGAATAAACTCTTTTTTAAAGAAATGAAAATCTGTTTTTAATACGATGCATTCCGAATCAATCAGTAGCTTTTGTAATGGATTATTCACCTGAATCCTCCCTCCTTGAAAAGATTTTCTTGATTCCAGCCACTATATGACCCCTTTGATTTTTTTCAGTTTTCTCGTGATAATTAAACACTTGATATTCTTTAGAATCAAAGTATATATATTTACATTCTATAGCAAGTAAAGTTCCGTTAATTTCTATAAGAAAATTAGCACTTGAGACTTGATCACCTAATATACCATTTTGCATTTTTCCAATTCCCTCTTTGAAATAACTGATTTCCTCAAGGTACCAATTAGCATCACTGGGCATATTTTTATCAAACTTGTTATTAACACCGAAATAAACTCCGTTTACATCTTTAAATGTAATTTCTTTTAAAGTGGCTTTTTCTCCTCCATCATATACCTTGAAATAAAGAGTTAATCTATTCTCTAAGTATTCAAAATTAATATCGTGCAAAAAGCAATTAACATCATGATTCATATAGTCTATCCATTGTTCAATACTGTTCATGTAATAACATTCTCCTCACTTTATTTAAGTAAAAAGGTTTGAAAATGCAGATGGCAACTTAGAAAATATACGTAAATATAATTCACCTGTATAACCATCTGCATCTCTATCTATGTTAATTGCTATTATTAACCCCTAAATGGATCAAAACTTAGAGCTATACATTTATACTAATATCATCTGTGTGACTTACTGCGTAAGCGTTTATTTATATTTCGATGTGATGACCATCTTAACTTTATATGAGTCTCATAAGGATTATTTGAGAAATGCCCTTTTGCATTTAAAGGACCTTTATTTCTAACTGACATTCTATAGTAAGGTTTTTTTCGCTGACCAGAATTCTTCCCCATTAATCTTACTGTATGTTTTTTAGTAGTAACTACCCAACCTTTCTTAGTTTTAGCTCTCTTAATCACACCTTTGTTTGCCTTTGCGACTTTTCTAGCATTCCAATATGTTTTAGATAATTTTCCAGCCTTATATAGAGTACGTCCTACTCGTAGATAGTTTCCTCCGATTGCTCCGCCAGCAGCACCTAAGGCTACAGATCCAACTAACCTCCAACCTCTTGCTCCCTTTGCCTTCGCTGCTTTGTAAGAAGAGACTCCTCCAATTAAAGCACCTACTACCATCCACACCCAATGCCCATCCGGATCGACGTTCATGACTGGGTTATTGTTTCCATAAGCATAGCCATTCTGATCCAATGAATCGCCGTCGCTTCCCGGGTCTGGGTCGAGTGATAGGAATACGCCGTTTCTTGGTTCGTAGTAGCGGGCCATGAGATAGTACAGGCCGGTTTCTTCGTCGTATTGGTAGCCTGCGTAGCGGTAGCGGTTGTCTTTTACTTCGTCGCTCGCTTCGGTTTTTGTCGGATTCCCCCACGCATCGTATTGATATTTGGCAACAGTTTTTCCGGTGCTGTCTGAGATGGCGATGACATCACCGTGTGCGTTGTAGTGATAGAAATATTTCTTGCCGTTCTCTGTATAGGATAACAGCTGGCCGCTGTCACCGTACGTGTATGATTTTGTGACGTTGTTGTCGGCGTCTGTTTCATACAGAACGTTCAAGCTGTCTCCGTCGTAGAAGTAGTTCGTAACTTTTCCGTTGACGGTTTTTTGGATTCTGTTTCCTTTTTCATCGTATTTGTATGTTGCGTACGGCTTGTCTTCGCCTTTTTTCGTTACGGCGGTGAGGTTGTCTTCAGCGTCCCACGTATATGTGTATTTGCCGTCAGATGTGCGGTTGCCGTTTTTATCATAGGACAGATCTTCGTCATTCACCTTCGTCAGCTGGTTCATGATGTTGAAGGATGCGTTGACTGATCTGCTTGCGCCGTCCTTTGTGGTGGTGACGTTTGTCCGGTTGCCGAAGCCGTCGTACGTATATTGAATGACGGTGCCGTCTTCATGAGTTTCTTTGACGAGCTGGTTGAGCTTGCCGTATTCGTACTGCACCTTTCCGCCCGCTGAGCTGTCGATGACCGTGCGGTTCCCGTTGGCGTCGTATTCATAGCTTTCCCGGAAGATGCTGCCGCCGTTTTTCGCTCCGATATGAAGAGAGCTGACGAGATTCCGCTCATCATATGAGAAGCTCGTGCCGACTTCATTGCCGCTGATGAATGTCTGGACATTGCCGTTTTCATCATAATCAAATGTATAGGCTGAAGTGCCGTCTTTCATTTCAATCATTTGATCAAGTTTGTTGTACGTAAAGCTGTTTGTTCCTTTTTGACCGCCGTGGCTCCATGAGAAAGTTTTCAGCTTATCCGAATCAGCCGGATACGTCCAGCTTTGGCTGCCGCCGCGGTCGGTTAATTCGGTCAGGCGGTTTTTGTTGTCAAAGGTGCGTTTTTTCGTTGTATTTTGTTCTTTATTTGTGACCGACGTTTCATTGCCGTTTTTGTCATAGGTAAAGTTGTATTTTTCAGTGCCGTTATACGCTTTTGACTTAACCCGGTCGGTGCCGTCATAGGTCAGCGACACTTCATTGCCGTTGGCGGAAACGGTTTTCGTCAAGTTGCTGTTGGCGTCATATTCACTCTTTAATACATTGCCGAGCGGGTCGGTTGTTTTGACGAGCTTGCCCATGACGTCATATTCATATTGATAGGTCTGGTCCGCGCCGGCCCGAATCGTTTTTGTCAGCTCATTTCCTTCCTTGTCATAGCTGTGAAGGATGGATGTGCCGTTTGACAGGGTCAGCTTTGTCAGCTGGTCGGCCTGATCGTATTCGTAGGCGGTTTTTTCGCCTTTCGCGTCGGTTTCAGACATTTTCTTGCCAGTCTCGTCATATGAAGCAGTGCTTGCATACCCTAGTTCGTCTTCTTCTTTTGTGACGTAGTTTCCTTTTTCGTCATAGGTGTTTTTCGTCAGGATGCTTCCTTCGATTAAACGGATATCATCAAACCACGCCGTTCCTGTGGCGCTTTTTTGGAACAGAATGCTGATTTCGATTTTATTGATCGGCTTTGTTTTCGGAATGACTGCCGCCGCCCGGTTCCATTCCTGTGTCCCCTGCGGGAATTTGGCGGTGTAGACGCCCGTCGTGCCATCCGCATAGGTGACGCCGGCCTGAAGCGCGTAATCATTGTCGTTCGTTAATTTTACGCCGTCTGCCTTGGACATCCCTGTCAGCGTGATATATACCGGCTTATCGTCAGCGCTTTGGCCTAATGTGACGGTTTGTTTTGCGGATGCATTGGCTTGTGATGCATTTGTGCGAGATGCTTTTAATGAGCTGTCATCATCGAAGCCTTCATCAAGGTCAGCGGCTGCTCCGCTTGTGCTCCAGCCATCTGTTTTGGCCGTGAAACTGCTGTTTTGAACTGGGTTATAGCTTGAAGAGACTTCGCCTTTTTCCAGCTGAACCTGATCAAACCATGCTTTTCCTTTGCCGTCCTTGTCGTTATGATCCACTTCCATATAGACGATGGCTTTTCCTGCATTGGCTGGTGTTGTAAAGGTGATCTGCCGTTTCGTCCAGTCATTCTTTCCGGCTAATGCGCCTGATTCATTGTGAATCCATTGAATGCGTTTTTGGTCTTTGTCACGCAGATCAATGTTGAAATACGCTCTCGCCTTTGTCAGATCTGTTTTGATCTGGCCGCTGAGTGTATACGTCGTATTAGGCTCAAGCTGCACTTCCTGCGTTGCGGACGCATGGCCGTGCTCTGTTCCGGCTGAAGCGGATTGTGAGGTGATCTCCAGTGCTTTTTGTCCGGACAGTGCGCCGCTTCTTGCTTTTACAGATGCAATACTTCCGCTGTCTCTCGTAGCGGTGAGATTCCAGCCCAGCTTTGTTCCTTCAAAGCTGCCGTCTTTCAGCAGGCTTGCCGAAGCTGCCAGCTCTTTGCTTGATTGAATGAGGTTACCGTATTTGTCATACACGGCGGCGGATGAGGATTTTCCGCTTTGATCCGTTTCAGAAACGGCATCCAGTCCGTCGTATGCAATATCAGTGACGTTCCCCTCGGTATCCTTCATTTTCGTTACGTCATTGTTTTTGTTGTACTGATACGTTTCGGTGCCGTAGTTGTCTTTTACGGCTGTGACGTTGCCGTCTTTATCATATTGATAGCTTTCTGTCGCTTTGCCCGCATCGGCGTCGTTCGGATCGGTGTCCTGAATGACGTTGTTGCCTTCGTATACGGTGTTGGTCGTGATTTTCAGCCCTTCGGCATCATCGATCATCTGAATCGGGTTGCCCGCCTCGTTATAGCCGTACTGCACTTTGCGGCCGTTCGGCTGCGTCATGAGCAGTGTTTTTTTGCCGGCGTCATAGCTGTAATCATACGTTTCTTTTTTCGCATTGACGGCTTTGGCCAGGCGGTGGCCGCTGTATTGGTATTCAGTGAACAGCGGTTTGTCATCCGTGCTGTTTGCGGAATACTGCTTGACGAGGCGCCCTTCGGAATCATATTCATAGCTTGTGACGCTGCCGTCAGTATCCGTCACCTTTTTAAGAAGATCTTTGTCATATGAATACGAAATCTTTTTGTTTTTCGGTCCTGTTAAAGATGTGACATGGCCGTTTTCATCATAGGTAAACGTCAGCTTGCGCTCTGAGGCGTCTGTTATGGCGGTCAGCTGATTGCTGTCGTTATACTCGTATACGGTTGTGTTGTTGTGTCCGTCAACGATTTTTTGGAGCTTTCCGCCTTTTTTGCTGAAATAAGCGTTCGTCTGATCTTTTGTTTTTAATACAAATTGATCGCTTGTTTCCGTCAGTTCGAGATAAACGCCCGTCGGCGGCTGATACGTGCCGTCAGATTTTTTCGTGAAGACATGTGTTGTCGCGTCCTCATCAATATAAACGGCTCTGCCGTCTTCAGAAAGGATCGACGTTTCCGCATCGGCGTACCAGCCTTGGCCGAACATATGGTCAGAGCTGTCAAGGCTGTTGAAGGTCCGGGAGAGTCCGAGCCCCGGTCCGCGTCCGTCGATTGACATATCTTCTTCATTGACGATGACATTTCCCGTCGCGCCATTCAGCTGTCCGTCCGGAATGTCAATAATGGACCAGAATTCTTCCGTTCCGAGGAATTCCGCCCCTTCATGGAAAACAGGGTTAAAAGGTGCCGTCGGTATGCTGTCACCATTTGCGTCATAGGCGGTCAGCGTGAAGGAATAGTTCTTCTTCCCTTTGTAATTGCCGTTTGCGTTTTCGTAAACAGGTGAAGGGTCAAGCGCCAGTTCGCCGCCCTTTCCGTCCGTGTGAAGCTGGAATCTTCCCGCTTTCACTTCTTCGGCTGACGGCCAGATGTTTTTATTTTGGGTCGTCCAATGATCGGTATCCCCGACATCGAATGATTGATAGTCTTTTCCGTTGTAAATGTTGATTTTGTAGCCTTTGGCGTTTTTGACTTTATCCCATATGAGATTGACATAACCCGTTTGGCTCGATTTCGTGTTCGTATAGACATAGCCTGTCAGATTTTTCGGCTTTGCGATATCAGGCAGCGCCGGACTAGCTTCCGGTGAGGCGATCGCTTCTCCGTCTTTGTTATAGGCGATTACTTTAAATCCGTATGTTTTCCGGTTTGCGTCTCCTCCGGCATTTTTATAAACGGGGCCCGGGTTGATCGGCAATTCCGCGCCTTTTTTGTCTTTCAGGTGAAGCGCATATTTTCCGGCGCTGATTTCCGCCTTTGTCGGCCAGATGTTTTGATCTTTTGTGGACCAGGATGTTTTATTTCCGAGGTCAAGCGTTTCAAAACCTTTGCCGTTAAAGACTTGCATTTTATACCCGGCTGCGCCTGATACGGCTTTCCAGGAAAGATCAAACCAGCCTGTTGCGTTGTTGTTATTAAAGCCTTTCGTGCTTGGTTTCTGAACTCTTCCAATATTCGGAATGACGGGCTTGGCAGCCGCAGACATGGCGCCTTCTCCCTGGTCAAACACCGCGCTGACCGCGACCCAGTAATTTTTGCTTGCCGGATAGCTGCCGCCGGAGTTTTTATAGACCGGTGAAGGGTCAAGCGCTAATTCACTTCCGCCTTTTCCGTCTGTATGCAGCTTATATTTACCGGAATCAATTTCCGCTTTTGTCGGCCAGATGTTTTTTCCTTTTGTGCTCCAAGAGGTTGCATTGCCGACAGAAATGGCTTGATATTCTTTCCCGTTATAAAGCCACACTTTATAGCTTTTGGCGCCTTCAGCTTTTTTCCAGCTGATATTGAAAAATCCTGTCGAATCTCCGTTATGATACGCTTTGACAGACGGCGTGTCCGCTTTCGGAATCGTGTATGTCACTTCGATATAAGGTTTTTTATTAGAGTTTGCTGATGACATCAGCTTCTTCCAATATTCTTTTCCGTTTCCGTTGGTGTGAAGCTTAAAGCCGTAATTGGCGCCGCCGCTGTTCCACGACTTGACTGCGGATGTGACATCGAAGCTTGCCCATTGGCCTTTATAGACCTCGGCTTTGCCGATATTTTTGGAGCCCGGCTTGTTTTTCCACGTGATCTTGGCATTGTCGTAATTGCTGTTTACGGTGTCGAGCCAAAGCCCCGTCGCCTTTGATCCGTAATAGGAGTGGGCTGTGTATGCTTTAAGCGTCGCTTTTGTCACCGTCATGTTTTTGATCGGCTTTAAATTATCAAACTTCATAAATGCGTAGTTCGTTCCGGTTGTGCCGTCATAATAGCCCGTTTTCAGTACGTACGCTTTCAATCCGGCGTCCCATTTCTGCGACGCGGCAGAGTAGTTTGTCGTCGGATACGCGCTCATAACAAAGGTATCGGATGACACAGATACTGATGTTGACGGGTCAATAGATACGGGATAAACCCGCTTGGGATCTTTCAGCCATTTTTCATCAGCCGTTACATGGAGCAAGTAGCCTTCGCTGTTTTTTTCAAGCTTGAAGCTGACATCTTCTGACCTGCTGACTTCACCTGACTTTTCATCGAGATCTGAGTCGGTCATAAAAGGCTTCGGCACGGTGTAGACGACATTGTCTTTATCATCAGAAAACGCGATAGAGCCGTCTTCCTGTTCTTTAGCCTGAAGGTCGGTTTTGATTTGGAAGGTGAAGGAATTGTAGCCTTCATATTTGTGAAGCACAAGGTCTTCTTTTATGTTTTCGTTAAATGTGTAGGTTTGTAAATCAATAGCAGGAAACACTTGCTGATACGTAAGCTCGTTGCTGTCTTCCTTGACTTTTGCTGAGGCATCTGTCGGAGTGATTGCAGCCTGATCGGGGCCTTTTGCGCCGGTTAATGAGTATGTGAGCTTATGATCATCTTGTTCAAATGTAGCGTATAATCCGTTTTTCATTTGCTTCAGAAAATCGGAGTTCAGCACTGTATTTTCCGTCCCGACTTCCTTTGAGCCGGTTTTCAATTCAGGAGAAATGTCTTCCCAGTCCGCATTTGCGGTTTCTTTCGTATGAATGGGGTCTGTGTAGATTTCCTGTTTGTAAACACCCTCACCTTCATAATAAAGTTTGGAATTCTCAGTTCTTTCAGACGTGATTTCACCGTCTTTATTGATATCTTTTTGATCAAACGGCATCTGCTCGGATGCTTTTTCCGCCGGAAGATCTTTTTCCGGGTCTGCTGCCGGAATGGCGGCGGTTTTCACTTGATCTTGTTTCTCACGCGTTTCTGCCGCAAATACATCGGCAGGCGCAATGGAAATCATAAGCGATGCCGCAAGAGTGCCGGCCAGCCATTTTTTCCACTTATTCTTTTTTCCTATTTTCATAGGTTCTCCTCCTTCTTTTGTAATATAGACTTAACAATAGTAATATTATTGAAATTGTTTATCAATATTTTCCTAGGTATTTAAGGTTATTTTAAGGATGACAGGGATTTATGACCTTTGACTCATATAAAAAAACCGCCGGCTGCCGGCGGTTTTTCGTATTATGGATAGCGGAGATTTGTATTTTGTGCTCCCGCGTAGGATTGGGCGAAGTTTTTGGCATCCTGGGCTGAAAGCGTGCCGTAGCTGTAATTTGATCTCGGATTCCAGCCGGTGCGCGGTGATTTCGGGGCTATGAGCGACGGGAATGAACCGATGTCGGTAAATTGGGCTGTACCGTAGTCGTCTATCATTCCGCCTTTTTCATTTCCGTTGCCGAAGTAGTTGGCTTCTGAGAAGACAGTCGCGTTTGTGTGAATGGTGAACCCTAAATTGAAATTGGTCACATAGTTGTTTTTCGCGTGAAAATAGCCGTATCTCATCAAGCCCGGTGAACGGACATAGACGTTATTAAAATAGTTGTTGGTGATCGTCATATGCGGATAGCCGATATAATTGCGTCCTTCGTTATCATCATTCGGATAACCGAGAATCAGGCCGTACAGATGATCGGAGAATTTAGAATTAGACAGCGTCACAAAATCCGCTTTGGCGCCGACATACAGAAGCTTTCCCAAATCGCTGTGGCTGTTCGGATTGTAGCTGTGCCCTTCAAACCACACGTGGTCAATCCAGTAATTCTGTCCGTTCGCTATGTACATCGGAATGTCGTTGTTGCCCGTAATGGCTGCACTATGGCTGATAATGAGGTTTTTGAAAATCACATTGTTTGAGCCGGAGCCTGTTGTCAGATAGATGTTGGTCAGCCTGTGGCTGGTATAAGAGCCGACGATGGTTTTATTGGCGCCGACTGTCACAACGGCTTTACCCGGGGAGTAAATATCACTTGTGATGACAATGGTTTTGCGGTCTGTCCCGCCCGCATTGTTTTTCAAATCATTGAGATTGCTGACGTAGACGACGGGGCCGCCCTGGCCTCCCGATACGGCGGATTTTGCCTTTCCGTTATGATCCTTCGCATTTCCCGCAAACCCGGTAAGTCCCTGCATCACATCCGGATACGCCGCTGCCGCTTCTGCCTGCTTGGATGCGGAACATATGATGGCCAGACAAAGCGCAAATCCGAGTGCAGCTAAAAAAGCGAGATGACGCGTCTTCTTGATCATGCCCTTCACTCCTTTAATCTCTTAAATTGTAAGCACAAGAAGTATTATACAATTACTATCCTCTTTTTCCATGATCTGTTTGTCTGCTTTTTCGTTATGGCTGAAAAGCCCCAAAATAAAAAAAGCAGCCGATACGGCCGCCTATATTCGGGTGCTGTCTGCCTGAGCTTCCGCAGGCACGGCTTTATGCTTTCGAATCAAGGACAGCGCCATCCCCGCAAAAATCATCACAATCCCCAAAGATTGATAAAGGTCGGGGCGAAACCCCGTAAACAGGGTGTCAAGCACGATCGCCACAGCCGGATCAAGAAATACGATGATCGAAATAAACCGGGTGGATAAAAACCGCAAGCTGTCAAAAAAGAGCAAATACACAATTCCCGTGTGAATGATGCCGGTCGATACAATCATGATCCAGTTCACCTGCGACAAATCAGAAAAAGCGCCGAAACGGACGAACGGGAAGAGAATGATGACGCCCAATCCGGTCTGCAAACAGGTGACGGCATATGGGCTGAGGCTGTTGATACCTTTCCCGGCCAGTGTCGTAAAGGCGTAAAAAAGGGCGGCCAGCACGGCCCAAATAATACCCGATCCCATCAGCTGAGAAAAGGACGTATTTCCGTTGATGCCGGAAATCAGAGCGGTGCCCAGAAAACAAATCACGATGGAACTGACGGACACAAGATGCAGTTTTTCCCGGTATAGGAGACTCCCGAGGAGAAGAACGAGAACCGGTGCCAAATGATAAACGGAAATCGCTATCGTCACTGATGTTTCCTCAAATGATTTAAATAAAAACACCCAGTTCAGCACGAGGAAAAATCCGCAGGCCAGTGTCTGCAGCACCTCACGCCGGTTCCATTGTTCGGTGCGGTACCGTCCGGAACCAAACCAGCAAACGCCCAGAAACAATGAGGCGCACAGACATCTAACAAAAACCAGTTCAATTGAAGGCACATTCGTATGTTCTGAGAAAAAGCCGATAGATCCGAAAATGACCATGGAAATGACCATTTTGATGACGGCATTTGATGTTTGTTTAGCTTGCATTGATTCGCTTCCCCCATATCATTGACTGTTTATTCAGACAAATACTAACAGCCATTTTACTTGATTCAGAGGAAGATTTCATCCTATTTTTCGAAGACGGCGGTTTTATCACATTAAAAAAAGCCCCGCATCAGCAGGGCCGTCTGTTTAATGAACGATCAGTACAGGGCAAGGAGACAATTGTGAGACTTTGTGGCTCACGCTTCCGAGCATCATTTCTTTAAATCCGCTGATTCCGCGGCTTCCGACGACAATCAGATTGAAATGCTGTTCTTTCGCTATGTTTAAAATTTGATGTGCAGGTTCGCCTTGAACGTACAGGCTTTCCGCATTTACTCCGCTTTCCGCCGCTTTCTGCTTGGCATCTTCCAGAATGGCTGCTCCTTTTTGCGCGACTTCATGTTTGATGTCTTCAATGAAGTTTTCCGGAACATAGACAATGCCGGTTAAGGCTGTTGTGGAGACAACGGCTTCACGTCCCGCATAGAGAATGGTGAGTTCCGCCTGCTGTTCTTTCGCCAGATGGATCGCTGCATCCAGAGCTTTGCTGCTCATGTCTGAACCGTCTACTGCTGCAAGAATTTTTTTAAACATATGAATCCCGCCTTTCTGCTTTTATTGTCCTCCTCTCTTTGCTGAATGTCAATCTTGCCGGCTTTCTCCTGAACATTATGTTTACAGACTTTCTCCGTTTGTGGCGATGACGTCTTTATACCAATAAAAGCTTTTCTTTTTCTTTCTTTCAAATGTGCCTTTTCCGTCATTGCCGCGGTCGACATAAATATAGCCGTAGCGCTTTTTCATTTCAGCGGTTGAGGCGCTGACGAGGTCAATCGGCCCCCACGACGTGTAGCCGATCAGGTCGACGCCGTCTTCAATCGCCTCTCTTGCTTCTATTAAATGATCACGCAGATAATCGATGCGGTATTCATCCTGAATGCTCCCGTCTTCCTCCGGCTCATCAACTGCGCCGAGCCCGTTTTCGACGATAAAGAGCGGTTTCTGATAACGGTCGTACAGCGTGTTTAAAGTGATGCGCAAGCCCTTCGGATCAATCTGCCAGCCCCATTCGGAAGATTTCAGGTACGGGTTTTTTACGCCGCCGAGGAGATTTCCTTTAGCTTGCGCCAGATCTTCAGGCGCCGTGCTGGCCGTCATCGACATGTAGTAGCTGAAGCCGATGTAATCCACCGTATGTTCTTTCAGGAGCGCCTCGTCTCCTTCCTTCATCTCGATCGTAATTCCGTTTTCTTTAAAGAAGCGCTTCATGTAGCCCGGATAGCTGCCCCTCGCCTGCACATCAGAAAAGAACAGCGTGCTCCGCTCTTTTTGCATTGCCGCATATACATCCTCCGGCTTCGGCGTCATCGGATACGTCGTCGTCGCGGCGATCATGCAGCCGATCTGAGAACCCGGGATGATCTCATGTCCGACTTTTACCGCCAGCGCGCTCGCCACAAATTGGTGGTGGGCTGCTTGGTACATCGTGTTTTGCTTATTTTCGCCTTCCCGGAATATAAGACCGCCGCCTGTGAACGGAGCGTGAAGAACGACGTTGATTTCATTGAAGGTCATCCAATATTTCACTTTGTCTTTATAACGGGTGAAAACCGTGCGGGCGTACCGTTCATAGAAATCGACCGTTTGGCGGTTTCGCCAGCCGCCGTAGTTTTTCACCAGACCGAGCTGCATCTCATAGTGAGAAATCGTGACGACCGGTTCGATCTGATGTTTCCTCAATTCGTCAAAAAGACGGTCGTAAAATTGCAGCCCTTCTTCGTTCGGTTCTGTTTCATCGCCGTTCGGAAAGATTCTCGTCCATGCAATGGAGATGCGGAACGCTTTAAAGCCCATCTCCGCAAACAGGGCGATATCCTCTTGATAGCGATGATAAAAATCAATCGCGTCGTGATACAGATTCAGCGCATCGTCCGTCTCATGAAACGGAGACATAATGCCGTCCGGGGAGACATCCGCCGTAGAAAGTCCTTTGCCGCCTTCTTTATAAGCGCCTTCAATCTGATTGGCAGCCGTTGCGCCGCCCCATAAAAAACCTTCCGGAAATCTCTTCATGTTTTCTCCACCTCTTTTTCAGGATAACGCCAGAAGCGCTTCGTTCGGTTTGACCATTCCGCGTTTTTTCACGTCTGTAAATAAATATTGATCCGTATTCGTAATGATGACCGGCGTCATCACGTCAAAGCCGGCAGCCTTTATCTCTTCGATATCAAAAGTAATCAGCAGATCTCCAGGCGCGACGGCATTGCCTTCTTTGACGTGCATTTCAAAATGCCTGCCATCCAGCCGTACCGTATCAAGCCCGATATGAATGAGAATTTCGGCTCCCCGGGCACTCGTAATGCCGATGGCGTGCTTTGTTTTAAATACGGCTGTCACCCTGCCTTCTACGGGAGAAACCGCCGCGCCCTCTTCAGGCAGAATCGCAAAACCTTTTCCCATCATTCCACCGGAAAACACGCTGTCGTTCACTTCGCTTAATGCTTTCACTTCGCCTTTAATCGGGCTGTGAATGATTTCTCCGCCAGCCGTCACACCCGGCGTTTCAGATGCTTCGTCCCGTTCAGATTGTACATCTTCAAACCCGATCAGCAGTGCCGCCGCCATACCCGCCGCAAACGAGATAAAAAGTCCGATCAGCGCGTAAAGAAACGTCGGCCCGATAAAGACCGGAATGCTCGGCAGACCCGCGTTTCCGCCGACAATGTAGGAAGCGACGCCCGTTACACCGTAAAAAGCTCCGCCTGCCGCACCGCCGATTAAAGCAGCCGCGAACGGTTTTTTCAATCTCATGTTGACGCCGTACATGGCAGGTTCGGTTATGCCCATCAAAGCCGTAATGCTCGTCGTAAACGCAAGTGACTTAAAGGTTTTGTTTTTTGATTTCAAGAAAACCGCAAATGACGCGCCGGCCTGCCCCATGTTCGCCAAAAACATCGCAGGCAGAATGTAATCACGTCCGTTTTGAGCGATGTTATTGATCATGATCGGCACAAGCGCATAATGCATCCCCGTCATAATGATGAGCGAAAATGTGCCGGCCAGCAGAATCATTGCGGCAATCCCCGCATGACTGAACAAATAATTGACGCCGACAGACAGATCATTTCCGAGAATCGCGCCGAGCGGGCCGACTGTGATCAGTGTGACAGGCACGACGATCACAAGCGTAAGCATCGGAACGGCAATCAATTTCAAAGAAGAAGGAGTGATTCGGTCGATTCCCTTCTCCACATAGGACATCAGCCAGATCGCCAGCAAAATCGGAATGACTGTCGATGAATACGTGGCAGCGGTTACAGGAAGACCGATAAAGGAGATGCTTTTCCCAGACCCAAGCAAGGCCGTCAAATCCGGATGCAGAATCGCACCCGCCACAGCAGCCGCCACGTACGGATTACATCTGAATTTCCTCGCCGCGCTTACCGCAAGCAAAATCGGCAGAAAATAAAACGCACCGTCACCGACAGCCGTAAGAATGCTGTGAGTCTGGCTCTTCTCCGACATCCAGCCGAATGTCACCGCTAACGCGACAAGTCCTTTTATCATGCCCGCTCCGGCAATGGCCGGCAGAATCGGTGTAAACACGCCGGAAATCACATCAAACACGGCGCTCAGCACATTTTTCTTCTGCTTTGAAGTTTTGTTTGCGCTTTCACTGCTGAGCCCGCTGCTCTCCATCAAAGCCTGATACACCTTCGGCACATGATTGCCGATAATGATCTGAAATTGCTTGCCGCTGATATTTGTCCCCATCACGCATTCCATCTGTTCCAGCCCGTCCCGATCTGCTTTCGCATTATCATACAGATTAAAACGAAGCCGCGTCATGCAATGGATGACACTCTGAACATTCTCCTCCCCGCCGACAAGTTGTAATATCTCTTTTGATATTTTAAGATAGTCCATGAGTATACCTCCTTAAAAATGGGGGAACCGCCGGACGAAAGGTGGCCGCCTTTCTCCGGCTTTTTTGTTATGAAATCAGCATCACCTCCAAAAAAGGGTATAAAAAAAACCTAAACTGCACAGCACACGGGGGTCTTCCCCTGTCTGACGCAATTTAGGTTTTGCCTGCGGTTTGCAGTAACAATCCTAGGTGAATGATATTGGGTTGATATGTATACTTTAGCACTGGATTTATTGGGTGTCAACGCTTACATTTAAATGTTGCTCCAACTACCATTTAATGCTTTATTTATAAAATAATTTGTCTATTTCTATTGTAATCAAAAATCTATTCCATATCCTTATAGAACAATTTAATATTAAGTTTTTCCATAAATTAGTGTGCAGTAAAGAAAATACAGTTTATAATAATAGTCCGTAGCTGTTCTAATCACTACGGACTCATAGCAATTTAAACTTTTAGTCTTCAACAACTTGTAAGAATTCAAAGTTCATTTCGTTAATCAATTCGTTCATAGCTCGAGCATTTGTAGAAGAAGCGTTAAACTTAGGATCTTCTAAATACGAATTTTTTAAAGTATCAGATATATAAGTTAGAAAGTTATCTATTCCAGCTTTTTGTTTTAATCTAGATAGTGAGATACCTTCTTTAATCATTTTGTGAATAACACCAGAAAGTATCATTGCTATAGTTATCTGAAACCTATACCCTTTGCTTGAGACACCATAAATTTCTTTAGAAAAGGGGTGCTCAATCCTTTCTCCAATTATTTCAATTATTTCATTAAATGTATTAAATCTATTTATGATCTCATCATATTCCTTTTGTGATTGTTGTGGATTACATACTTCTAGTTTAGATTTATGTTTCATATACTCTTCAGCATAAACTGATGATTTTGCGTATCCTGTATTGAGTCCATTTTCAAGTATACTCATTATCACAAAAATATTTTCTTGTATTTTCTTCTTTTTCACCCTATCTGTTGTTGCATTGTAGGCCCTCTGAATCTTACTGGATATCTTTTTATCATTCATTTTTTGAGCAAATTTATTTACAAAACTATTCAATTTAGAATTATAAACAGCATGCCGTATATCCTGTGGTGTTAATGGCTTAGTACCTTTATTATATCTACTAAAAATCTCCAATTCTAATTCAAGACCAGGGAAATCAGTAAAAACGATAGAGGCAAGTTTGTGCGATAAAATTTTCTCTTTAATTTCAAATTCGCAATCACTGAATTTTTTTCCATTTAACTCTACCATTATATTCAGTCCTGAAAGTTTAAATTGATTTTCTTTAAACCTATGAAATGCTCTCAGTCGATGTTGCCCATCTACTACGTTTAAAACTTTAACTCCCTCATAACGATCATTAGCTAAAAAAACAGGTGGTATTGGTATACCAAGAAGAATTGACTCAATTAAAGAACTTTCGTCAGCAACTGATGCTCTGTAATCTCTCTGATAGTCAGGGGCAATTATAATTGAATCAGTATAATCAAGTTTGAGTTCATCATCTAGCTCTTCCTCTTTATCTAGCTTTTGAAGTTTATATCCATTTGTAATCATAGATATTATATCTTTTATAGCGATATCCTGAGGTTTATAATTTATTTTAGCTAGCAAGTTACTCACCATCCCTTACATATTCTAAAATACTCTTTTTCATTATTATATCTTTTGTAACAGATTCCAATTCTGGATAAAGTGTTGTATAACCTATTCCCATAGAATAAAGAGAGGACAGTATATCTTTTTTGCACTCTCCTTTGATCACCAATCTTCTAATTATATTTTCATCTTTCAAATCTGATAAAGGTTGGCAGTTATCTTGAAAATATACAAAAAGCCCATTTTGTGCGTTAATTCTTTCATTTAACTTTCTAGCTTTGAATGCTATCGGCCCATCAAAATTATCTAAATTTATTCTTTCACCATTAGAAATATTAATTATATCTGAACGTGATGCAAACTTATAATTCAATTCTAAAGGATTTAGAAACCATACTTCTGCATCACATTCTTCATTTTCATGAAAGGAGTTTTCAACAGCAAACATTAAAGAAACTACATGCGAATGAGTAAAATCTAACAATTTAGTTGGGATACCGTAATGTTGTGCATAAACCATCCACTCATAGTCATCTCTGATATCTATAGGTTGCTTCACATAATTGTGACAATTCACTTTAAACTCATTTAAAAAATATTGAATTGATCCTCTCGAATATTTCCTCTTTTTGTTATTATCCAACCTTAGGGCACCAGGTAACAATTCGTATTCTTTTTCCTGCCCTCTTGATAAAATAAACTCTTTAGGTAGCGCTTCTACAAATTCAGTAAATTGACTTAGCCTCTCAATAGGTTCATCTAACAATATAAATTTCCTCCTATTTTTTAACGTGTCATTTATTTTATGTTGTAGTCTAATAAACTTATCGGCTAACTTTCTTTTTTATTTAGTTGAATATTACGTATCTGTAAAGGTTTAACTATATAAAAAACAAATCTCTTCTTCAGATAATAATAAAGAAGAGATTCGTTCCTTAGAGATTTATATCATATATTAAACTTTAATTGGTTCACTCCACTCCCAATCAGCCTCCCCTCCCCATCACCGCTCAGTACACTAAACGTCACAACTTCCTTCTCCCTCGCTGAATCCCACTCTTTCAGGAAGGCGCGTCATAATTTGTGCCGTTCAGGTTGATTCGGGCTTTGCTGCTGCCGGTTATTGTCCAGGTTCCGTTCATTTCCCCGGAAATGGTGCCGTTGGTGTTAAGCTGGATGGCTTTTGGGGTTTTGATTGTGGCTGTGATGTCTTTTCCGTGCTGAATGAGTTTGTAGGCTCCGGCCGCGGCGGCTGCCGATATATGTATCCGGTTCTCCTGCGCAGCGGTACGGCGTTGCAGCCGGATTTGCCGGCGTCGTGGTGTGGATGAGCATCGCCCTGTCTCAGCTTTTATTTCGAAAGCATGATGTAAAAAACGGCGGACGCCTCACAGATCTGACGTTCCGTACGCCGTTATATCCTCTCGTTCCGATCGCTTTCGTGACATTCATTTGGATAAAACTATGCCATAAAAAAAGGCACATACTGATGGGTATGTGCCTTTCTGTTCTTATTCCGTAATCAGCGTATGAATCAGCTTCGGTGCTTCCGCTTTTTCTGAGATGCGGATGTTGTCATAGACTTTGGCGGTCACGTCGTCAACGTTTTCGCGGTTGGCGTAAAGGGTGACGAGCGGCTCTCCTTTTTCGACTTTGTCACCGACTTTTTTACGGAGCATGATGCCGACGGCAAGGTCGATTTCGTCCTCTTTTGTCGCACGTCCCGCGCCTAACAGCATCGCTGCGACACCGATTTCGTCAGCGATGATTTCTGAAACGACACCCGCTTCTTTTGCCGGGACGTCAATTTTGTACGCCGCCTGCGGAAGTTTGGACGGTTCGTCAACGACGGAAGCGTCTCCTCCCTGATTGCTCAGGAACTCTTTGAACTTTTCAAGCGCTTTGCCGTTTTTCATGACTTCCTGCAGCTTCGTTCTCGCTTCTTCCAATGTCTCGGCTTTTTTCGCCAATACGACCATTTGGCTTCCGAGCGTGAGGACGAGTTCGTTTAAGTCTTCAGGGCCTTCCCCTCTTAACGTATCAATGGCTTCTTGAACCTCCAGGGCATTCCCGATCGCAAAACCGAGCGGCTGCGACATGTCAGAAATCACGGCCATCGTCTGGCGGCCGACGTTGTTTCCAATGCGGACCATTGCTTTGGCGAGGTTCACGGCGTCTTCATCCGTTTTCATAAACGCGCCGGCCCCCGTTTTGACGTCAAGCACGATCGCATCTGCTCCGGCGGCGATTTTTTTGCTCATAATTGAGCTTGCGATCAGCGGGATGGAGTTCACCGTACCCGTTACATCACGCAGCGCATACAGCTTTTTATCGGCAGGCGTCAAGTTGCCGCTTTGTCCGATGACGGCTACTTTGTCGCGATTCACAAGCTTGATGAATTCATCTTTTGACAATTCCACGTGGAAGCCTTCGATCGCTTCCAGTTTATCAATGGTTCCCCCCGTATGGCCGAGGCCGCGTCCGGACATTTTAGCAACGGGAACGCCGAGCGCCGCGACGAGCGGTGCGAGTACGAGGGTCGTCGTGTCGCCGACCCCGCCCGTAGAGTGCTTGTCGACCTTGATGCCTTCGATGGCGGAGAGATCAATCGTTTCCCCTGAATTGACCATCGCCATTGTCAGATCGGCGCGCTCCCGATCTGTCATATCCTGAAAGTAAATCGCCATGGCAAGGGCGCTTGCCTGGTAATCAGGGATGCTTCCGTCCGTATATCCTTTTACGAAAAATTGAATTTCTTCTGTTGTCAGTTCTTTTCCGTTTTGTTTTTTTACAATAAGATCTACCATTCTCATGATCTATCACCTGTCCTTCAATTATGTTCAGTGAATCAATCCCACGATCGCCGCTGTCAGGAAGCTGACGAGCGTTGCGCCGTACAGCAGCTTCAGCCCGAACCGCGCGACGACGTTTCCTTGCTTTTCATGCAGTCCTTTCACCGCACCCGTAATGATACCGATAGAGGAGAAATTCGCAAATGAGACAAGGAATACCGATACCACTGCCTGAGTATGCGCGCTGAAATGGAAATCGCCGGATGAGAGCGTCTGCATCGCCACAAATTCATTCGATACCATTTTCGTCGCCATAATGCTTCCAGCGCTCACCGCTTCATTCCACGGAATACCGGTTAAAAACGCAAACGGCGCGAAGACATAGCCGAGCAGCGCCTGGAATGTAATGCCGAAGACTGCGTTAAAAACGCCGTTGACCAGGGCAATGAGTGCGACAAATCCGATCAGCATCGCCGCTACGACAACGGCGACTCTGAATCCATCCATTATATACTCACCGAGCACTTCAAAAAAGGATTGCTTTTCTTCTTCAGGAACGACGATCAAATCCTCTTCTTTGCTGACGGTGTACGGGTTGATGATAGAAGCGATGATAAATCCGCCGAATAAGTTCAGCACAAGCGCAGTCACGACGTATTCCGGCTTCAGCATCATCATGTAAGAACCGACGATCGACATTGAGACCGTCGACATAGCAGATGCGCAAAGCGTGTATAAGCGCTGTTCAGTAAGATAGCCGAGCTGTTTTTTCAAGCTGATAAACACTTCTGATTGCCCTAAAATTGCGGAGGCGACAGCGTTGTAAGATTCGATTTTCCCCATTCCGTTCACCTTGCTTAACGCAAGACCGATATACTTCGTGATGATGGGGAGGACCTTCCAATGCTGCAGAATTCCGATTAAAGCGGATATAAAGACGATCGGCAGAAGCACGCTCATGAAGAACGTCGTCTGTTTCGCATTCACAAGTCCGCCGAATACAAAGTTAATCCCTTCTGATGCATATTCCAGCAAATAGTTAAATCCTTTTGCAAAACCGCCGACAAGAAAATTCCCGATACCAGTGTTGAGGAGAATGTAACCGAGAACCAGCTGCAGTACGAGCATGACGGCGATCGGCCGTATTCTGATTCTTTTTTTGCCATTGCTGGCGAGCCAGGCAAGACCTAAAAACACAATGATACCGATAATTCCGATGAGATACTTCATATGTGTTCTCCTTTTATTTGTATTCGCTTACAATTTTTTATGCATCAACAAAGAAAGAGGATGGCGGAAGCTTTCGGCTTCCGCACTGCTGATTAATAGTCGCTGCTGCCGCTGTCTCCGCCGCTCACGATAGAGACGCCCGCACTTGCGCCGATCCGGCTCGCGCCCGCTGCAATCATGCTGTCAACATCAGCTTTTGTTCTGATGCCGCCTGATGCTTTGACCCCGATGTCCGGTCCGACTGTTTTTCTCATGAGAGCGATGTCTTCAGCCGTTGCCCCGCCTGTCGAAAAACCGGTAGACGTTTTGACGAAATTGGCGCCTGCGGATACCGCCAAGCGGCACGCGCGCTCTTTTTCTTCATCTGTCAAAAGACATGTTTCGATGATCACTTTGACGAGCGCTTTTTTATCAGCTGCTTCAACTACCGCGCGGATATCAGCCTCAACAGCCTCATCATCACCGTCTTTTAATGCGCCGATATTGATGACCATGTCAACCTCAGTGGCTCCTTTTGAGATGGCATCCTTCGTTTCAAATGCTTTTGTTTCCGATGTCGTTGCGCCGAGAGGGAATCCGATAACGGTGCAAACGTCAACTCCCGTGCCCTTCAGCTCCTCCGCTGCGAGTTTGACCCAAGTCGGGTTCACACAAACGGATGCGAATTTATACTCTTTTGCTTCTTTTATCAGTTGTAAAATATCTGCTTTTTGTGTATGCGGTTTCAAAGCAGTATGGTCTATTTGACTTGCAATTGACATTGTATACACTTCCTTTTTCCTAGGATAGGTTTAGAATAACCGAATTTTGAACATATGTAAATTGGTTATTGAAATTATGTTCAAGAATTGTCACAATTCTTGAATGAGTTTTTTGGCCGTGTGCTGATCGGTAATCAAAACGTTAGCGTATTTTCCTGTCAGGGCCCCGTGAATGGCCTTGCATTTTCTGCTGCCGCCCGCCACCAGAATCGAACGTTCTTTCATTTTCAAGTCGCTGAGCTCGACTCCGATCGTCCGGCCGTTAATGCTGCTGCTGCAGATCCTGCCTTCCGCATCAAAAAAACGCGAACAAATATCGCCGACCCCATGTGCTTTCAGCAATTGTTTCTCTTCTTCCCGGAAATAGCCGAGTCTGAAAAGCAGCGCCTCATCCCGGACGGTTCCGACCGTAAACAGCGCGATATTGGCTTGTCTGCCCATTTCAATGATCCGCTTAATATGTCTGTCCCGCTCGACCATCTGTTTCACATCGGCGCTGTCAAATATAACCGGCAGCGGCAAATACCTCGGCATGGTCTGAAATGCTTCGGCGAACAGCTGAATCGTTTCTGACGAATACGTATTGACATTGGAATGACTGATGCCGCCTTTCAGCTGTACGACTTCAACGCTCTTTACCTGCTTCGGCTCCATGCGGCTTGCGATCTGGTACATCGTCGTCCCCCAGCTTACGCCGAGTATATCGCCGTCCTTTACGGTTTTATGCATATAGTCTGCGCCATAACGGCTTAAGTAATGTGTAATGGCCTGGTAATCGTCACTTGGAGAAAAGACGACGTGCGCCTCAAGCAGCCCGTATTTTTCTTCCAGCTTCGCGCCGAGCTCGTCCAGATCCTCAAACGGGTCCATGACGCGAATTTGGACATATCCTTTTTCCTTTGCGTACTGAAGCAGCCTCGAAACGGTGGGGCGTGACAGATTAAGCCGTTCGGCGATCTGCTGCTGGCTGTAATCTGATTGATAATATAGTTTTGCCGCTTCTATGCTGAGCTGCTGTTTTTCACGATCCATATCGCGCCTCCCCTCTCCGCTTATCATATCACCAAAACACGCGGTAAAAAAGCACCCTCTGATGGGGTGCCTATTTTTTCAGCACAAGCTCCTGAATCGCATGCGCTACGCCGTGTTCGTTGTTTGATTTTGTTTCAAAATTTGCAATTTCCCTTACTTCCGGGATGGCATTGGCCATTGCGACACCGCAGCCGGCCCACTGAATCATAGACATGTCATTGCCGTTATCGCCGATTGCCATGACGTCTTTTTGTTCAATTCCGAGTTTTTCAGCCAGCAGCTTGACCGCGTTTCCTTTACTGACTTTCGGATGAAGAATCTCATGAAAGAACGGCGCGCTTTTGACCATTGTGTATGTTTCCGTGAATGATTCCGGGATGGAAGCGATCGTTTTCTCCAGCTTGTCCGGATCGTCGATGAACATGACTTTCGGAATCAGAATATCCTTCGGCACCTCATCAATCGTGCGGAAATGAAGCGGCACTTTCGTAATATATGATTCGTAAACCGTGTATTCACTGATATCCCGGTTCGGCGTGTACAGATTAGCTGTGTCAAAGTAATGCATCGGAGTGTCCAGCTGTAAGCTCAGCTCGTAAAGGGACTTCAAATCCTCATAACCTAATGACTGCTCGGCCACGACACCGTTTGTATACGTATTTTGGACGAGGGCGCCGTTATAAGCAATCACAAAGTCGCCTTCCTCCTGTAAGTTCAGCTCTTCCAAATACCGCCGCACGCCGCCGATCGGCCGGCCCGTGCACAGGACGATATTGACCCCTTCCGCTTTAGCGGCATCAAGCGCCCCGCGAACTTCAGCCGTCACTTCATGATGATCGTTTAATAGTGTACCGTCCATATCTATTGCGATTAACTTGTACATCCTGCATCTCCTTTGTATCCTTTTCGTCTTATGCTTTCATCATATCGTTTTTTTGTTTCAAAGAAAAATTAAACGGACGGATTTCTCCGCCTTCTCTGCTTATACCGGATCTGTCTCCGGATACGGGGCCGTCTTGTCCTCTTATCGGTTTGTTCTGCGCCGTTTTCTGTTTTCTGCTTTAAGAGAATCAGCCCCGCCGCAAAGAAAGGGACGGCCGCTATGTCCAGAAGGGCAAGCTTTATTCCCATCGCTGCGGGAAAGTATGCCCATAATGAACGGCTGTTCCGCCTGATCATGATATAAGAAACGATTTCTAGCAGAATAAACAGGGCGTTCACCCATAGGTAAATGAGCAAACCCGCAAACAGAAACAGCAGGAGTGTATTCCGCAGCGTGCCGGAAAACAGAAGAGCGCGCATCATATCAAAGAATGAAAAAGACTGCATGCTGCCGTTGACGACATTGGGATTATAAATGGTAAAACGCCCGAACTGATCTAAAAGCATAAAAAATAACCATACCAGTGAAAACCATTGAATGATATGTACGATGACACCCGTCAAAACGAGTCTGTCGGCAGCCTTATTTCTCATGTGCATCCTCCCCGCCTGTTTTTATTCTTGTCATTGTTTTTGTTTCTCCGTATATCTTCCAAATGAGCGTATCGTTTTTTCCTCTTTTCAACGTGCTTTTAACGGGGTGCGGACGCCCGAGGTATTCAATCTCGATCGTTCCGTCCGTGTTTTGTGAGATCACCTTGTAAGCATCCGAGGGCATCGGAACCTCGCCGCGGCCTTTAATGACCTGCTTTGTCAGCACGCTGTCTTTCGTAAACGTGACGGTTTCAGATCTGACTCCGTCCATCGGGCCCGGCTTCAGCCCCGCATCCCATGTCCCGTAATAAAAAGGGGTCTCGTCCGCTTTCTTTTGCGAGCAGCCTGTTATCATGACGCATCCGAAAACAAGAACCATCATGATGAAAATCCGTATGTCCCGCAACATGATCACCTTCCTTTGCAGCTTTTTTTACGCCTGTAAGTTAGGCGGATGCCGTGGCACTGTGCGATTGACTACATAGTGTATAAAGACTTCACTAGATAAGGAGAATGATGAATGAACCCATATCAGTACTACACCCCGCCTGCCTATTTCCCTCAGCAGCAGGAATACGAAGTGAACCGCGTTGAGTATGAGCCGTATCAGCAGGAAAGCTATTATACGCCCTACCAGTCCGAAGACCGGCAGCCGACCGCTTTAGAACGGAGAGTCGCCCAGCTTGAAAGACAAAATGCCGAGCAAACGAGAGAGCTTACCCGCCTCTCACAAGAAGACCAGCGCCAAAACCGGGAAATCACGCGGATGAATGAGCAGATCAGACGGCTGAGCCAGTCCATTGAAATCCATACCCGCCGCTTAAACCGTTTGAATCAGCGCCTGCGTGCAGTCGAAAACAGACTCAATATCCCTTTTCACGCTACAGAAGGCGGCTTCTGAGAAAAAGGGCCGGAATACAAAGCTCGACAGGCCATTCCCGAGCCTTGTATTCCGCTCTGTACATAACAGGTAAATATTTGAATGCCATTCTCGCATGAATGCCTCACATTTTCTTTCACATGATAAATATGTAAAATCAATCACTCCAGGAGGTTTTCATGATGTACCAAAACCAATACAGCGGAAATCAGCTGCAGCAATGCCGCCAAACCGCACAGCAGCTTATTCAGCAGACACAGCAAAGCAGCCAGCAGTACAAGCAAATGCTCCAACAAGAACAGCAAAACATTCAAATGCTTCAGCAGATACTGAACCATGAGCAGCATGCCGTTCATACCATTCAGCAAGCGCTTCAGGGTCATGAAATGGCCATCCAAAAATGTCAGCAAATCGTGAATGTGTGCAACCAGCTGCAGCAGGAAGTAAGCGGACACATGACTTCACCGATGACAAACGCTAACGTTTCATCATTCCCGCAAACCCAGCATCACACACCGTTCCAGCAGCATTCATACCAGCAATAGCCCGATCACGCAAATGACAAAGCACAAGGTTACCGGCTTTGTCATTTGTTTTTATCTCTGTTTTGTCAGGTCAATGCGATGAGCGGGTTTTCCGCCGAATTTTTCTTCCGCCTCATGCCTTACCGCTTCATACGCTCTCGCTTCGACGTTTTGTTTAAACACATCAAGCTGTATCAAATAAGCCGCCCGCACCTTCAGCCCGTGGATGATGGCGATGACCCATAGAGGCAGCACGATATACACACCGAGTGTGCTCGGCAGCACAAAAGCAATTGCTAAAATAATAAAATAGATAAGTCCGTATTTCAGCCATTTTTTGTTCTTGGCCCGGTAGCCGATATAGAAAAAGGCCAAGAAAGCGGTGAGCGCAAACGGCGCAAAAGTCAGCAGCAGCCACCAGCTGTGCATCACTTCCCACCAAGTTCCTCTCTTCGTAATCAACATTCATTCCTCCTCCTTTACTACTATAACATGGATAATCAAGAAAGGATTTCTATAAAAACATAGACGGAATAAGGTCTTCCTGCTATATTAATAATGATAATCATTATCACTAAAATAGGGGGATCATGATGAAGAAAAGATCATGGCTGATCGGCCTGGCACTTCTGCTTGTTTTCGCCTTAAGCGCTTGCAGCGGCGCGAAGGAAAACAGCGGCTCCGCATCAGGCAAAGGAAAAACAGACATGCGTACATATCAATCAACAAAAGGAAAAATTGACATACCCGCACATCCGAAGCGGATCGTCACTGACTTTTATGCGGGTGAGCTGCTGTCCGTTGACGCAAATGTCGTCGGAGCGGGCTCATGGGCTTTCAAAAATCCATTTATCCAAAAACAGCTGAAAAACGTCAAGGACGTCGGCAACCCCGTCAATGTGGAGAAAGTGATGCAGCTGAAGCCTGATTTAATCGTGCTGATGAAGGATGATCAATACGAAAAACTTTCGAAAATCGCGCCGACGATTGTCATTCCTTTTAACACCGCAAAAAATACGAAAGATACGGTCAGCCTGTTCGGCGATATTGCCGGGGCGAAGGATAAAGCCAAAAGCTTTATGGCAGACTTCAACAAAAAAGCCGAAGCCGATCAAAAGCGACTCAAACGTGTGATCGGCAAAGACGAGACAGTCGGCCTTTATGAAACGACGGATAAAGGCGAGATCTGGATTTTCAATGACAATTCCGGCCGCGGCGGCCAAGCCGTTTATAACGCACTCGGATTAAAAGCGCCGGCCAATATTGAAAAAGACATCATGAAAAAGGGCGCCATGAAACAGGTTTCCCAAGAGGTCATCCCTCAATATGCGGCTGATTATATGTTCATCACTGATTACAATCCGAATGGAGAAAGTAAAACATTTGAGCGTCTGAAAGATTCATCCGTTTGGAAAAATCTCGACGCCGTAAAGAACAATCGTGTCTTTATCAACGACTTCAACACCTTCTATCCGTATGACCCGATTGCCGTCAGCAAACAGATGGATATCATCACCGACATGCTGATCAAACGGGCCGAAGAAAATAAAAAATAAGAAAACGGCACAGTCTGACGCTGTGCCGTTTTGTATGATTTACTTTAATTTCGACTGTACGGAGTCCGGCATATCTTCAAATCTGACTTCTTCCCAAGTCTCGACATACTTTCCTTTCGCCTTTACCTTCAAATAGGCATTCTTCCGAAGGTCTTTCCCGGCGAAAAAGGTCACTTCTTCTTTTTTTCCGGATGCGTTGTATCCGTCTAATGTATATTCAGTACCGCCCGGGCTAAGATGTTTGCCATCTCGGTCAATCTGTACATAAACATCTTGCTGGTGAATAAACGGATTAAATCTGTCTGTAACATCGTTATGAAAAAAGAGAAGCCCGCATATGACGGCAGCGGCCGCCAAGACGGCCAGGATTGCCAATGCCTTTTTCATCTTTACACTCCCCTTACTTGTTCAGTTTTTTCAAATAGCTTGACCGCACCGCGAGGAAGAACAGAAGCTGAAAAATGAAAAATCCTCCGATGGTCAGACTGAGCGGCCCCGCTACATCGGAATAACCTTCCACAGCCAATGTTCTCAAGGCAAACAGCGTATGCATGACGGCAATGACAAATGGAAAGAAGAAGAGAATCGCCAATTGTATCGTCACGCTTTGTGACATTTCACGCTCACTCAGGCCGATTTTGGCCAGTGAACGATAGCGCTCCCGGTCGTCATCTAAATCGGTGAACAGCCTGAAATATAAGAAACTTGCTGCCGCGACAAAGAAGACGATCGCGATAAACAGACCGATGAATAAACTCAAGCTCGGCAGCTGCACCGTATCATAGTAGGTGCCCGCTTTTGCCATAAAATCAGAATGCACGTCAATATAGTTGCCGTAAATCTCATTTTTCAAGGATTGGCTGATCCCAAGACTGTCTTTCCAATGATCGTAGCTGTAGCCGTATAATGACGCTTTATCACCGAGTGATTTCAGCTGATCAAAGGTTTGATCGTTCACCGCGATGATGGCATTCAATGAAATCAGCGGCTTTTCGACTTCTTTTACCGACAGTTTTTGGCCGGACGGCTTGCCTTTTTGGTTCAGCAGCTTCAGCTGATCCGGCGCTTCGTTTTTGAAATTGCGGTCATACGTGCCCGGGAAATAGACGGCCTCACCATGTTTCAGGCCGTTCAGCTTGACATGGAAGTACTTCGCCGCATCCGATTCGCTGATCATGTAAACAGGCGGAACAGTATCCCCTTCCTGATAGCGGACATAGGAAACATCTATTTTGTCTTTCTTATACGTAAAGCCGTGTGTTTTCAATTCATGGTCAATATCTTTCAAATGAGTCTTTTCTTTTGGATTGCTGCTGAAAGATACATACTCCATCTCATAAGCGGACTCTTCCGCCCCGACGGTCGCTTTGTACATCGCGAGCACGCCCGTCGCCGTAAAGGCTACCGCGGAAATAATGCTGACGATAAAGAACAGTCGGGCGTTGTCTTTTAAACGATAGACAAGATCAGAAACCCAAATGACATTTTTCCCGCGCAGATAAAAGGTTTTCCACTTCTTCAGCGCGCGCAGAATCCAGATGCTGCTTTGGCTGAAAAAGAAATACGTGCCGATGACGGTAAGCAGTAAAATGATAAACGGTTCAGTCCCGTGGACATTGCCTTTCAGGACCATGCCGTACCCGCCGCACAGGCAGGCGATGCCGAATAAGGACAGAAGCACGGACGGCTTCGGCTCCGGCTTGATCTTGTCAGTGCCCTTTATTAATTTGATCACCGTATTTGATCTGACAAAAAGGATCGTGAACTGCGATAAAAGGAAAAATAAGAGCAGAAATCCGCCGGCCGTCATGCCGAGCGCTTTCCAAGGCATGTACAGAGGCAGCGCGTCCATTTCTAAAATATAAGCGCCGACCGTAAAGAACGTTTTCGAAAAAATGAAGCCTCCGATAATCCCCGCTGCGATCGACATGATGCCGATGATCATGTTTTCCGCCGTAATGAGCTTTCTCAGCTGCACCGGCGTAATACCCTGCATCAGCAGAATACCGAATTCTTTATTTCTCGATTTCAAAAAGGCATTAACCGAATACAGTACAAATAAGAAAGAAAAAACAAAGATCATCCATTCCGCTGCGGTTAACCCTTTTCTGGCGATGTTATTCAGGTAGCCTTCCTTTAATGCCGGATGAAACAGGAACATCGCAAAGGTAAAGAAAATCAACACGGAAAAGGCGCTGCTCAAGAAGAATGCAAGATAGGCCCTTTTGTTTCTCGTGACGTTTTTATAAGCGAACTGAAGAAAGGTCATTTGCGTTTCCCCCCAGCATAGACAGCACATCAAGAATTTGTTCATAAAAGACTTGGCGGTTTTCCCCGCGGTAAATCTCATTAAACAGTTCGCCGTCTTTTATAAAGATGACGCGGCGGCAGTAGCTTGCCGCAACCGGATCATGGGTCACCATCAAAGCCGTGACATGATCATCCTGATTCAGGCTCTGCATCGTTTCCATGACGTCTTTTGACGCTTTGGAATCAAGGTTTCCCGTCGGTTCATCAGCGAGAATGAGTGACGGCTTATGAATGACCGCTCTTGCGATGGCGGCCCGCTGGCGCTGTCCGCCGGATACTTCAAACGTCCGTTTGTTGAGCAGGTCTTCGATTCCGAGCTTTTTCGCGATGCCGTGCAGTTTTTCTTCCATGACAGACGGCGCTTCTTTTTCAAGCGTTAACGGCAGCATGATATTTTCACCGATCGTCAGCGTGTCCAGAAGGTTGAAATCCTGGAACACAAATCCGAGCTGCTTGCGGCGGAAATGGGCGAGCTTTGTCCGCTTCAGACGGTGCGGATTTTCTCCGTGAATCAGGATATCGCCTGAATCCGGACGGTCAATCGTTGAAATGATATTCAAAAGCGTTGTCTTTCCGGAGCCGGACGGTCCCATCACCGCCGTGAACCCGCCTTCTTCTATTGAAAATGAAATTTGTTTTAAGGCTTGATAGGATACTTGTCCTTTATAGGTTTTATTTATCTGTTTGACTTCAAGCATATACGCCATGAGAATCCTCCTTATGGTTTTATTCTTGTTGATCAGGGCTGCTTTCATGTAGTGCCGGGGCGTTCAGCATAAAAAATCCCCTTGACATGAATCCATGTTATCAAGGGGAAACAGAATGAGCTATGTTGTTTTCTTAACGCAGTCTTACATTTTTGTAAGAAATGAAAATCGAACCGATGTCCCCTCACCGGGGGACGAACTGATGTCGACCGTATGATTGAGCTTACCCGTAATTTCTTTGACGAGATGGAGGCCGATTCCCGTAGACTCTTGGAAACGCCGCCCGTTTTCGCCGGTGAAATAAGGGTCAAACACCCGCTTGATATCCTGCGAGGGAATGCCGACACCGTAATCTTTGACTTCAAGCACCGTCCTGTCTTCATCGCGAAAAACATTCAGCTCCAGTCTGTCACTCTTGCCTGCCGAATACTTGACCGCATTTGTGACCACTTGGCCGATCGCAAATTTGAGCCATTTGGCATCGGTGTAAATCTGATGATCATCGCGAATGTCTATTTTCGGATAGACGCGGTATTGAATAAAAAAACGTTTATAGCTTTGAATGACCGATTGGAGAAGCTCTGATAAGGAAACCGCTTCGACTTTAAAATCCCGCTCAAACAGGTCGAGCCGTGATGAATAAAGGAGCGTCTCCAGTCCGAATTCAATCTGCCGGACCTCTTTTTTGATTTGTTCAAAGACGGGCTCATCCTCTTCCTGAATGATTAAATTAATGACCGATAGCGGCGTCTTTACTTGGTGCACCCATTGATTCATATACGTCACCCGCGCGTCGAGCTTGGCTTCGGTCTCATGGAGCTTCTGGTGCTGCAGCCGGATCATCTCCATCTGCTTTTCGTACAGCTCTGAACAAAACACTGAAGACCCGAGATACGGGATGTCCGTCCCTTCCTGCTCCGAGCTGAGCCAATGATACACGCCGCGGTCTTTGTACCAGCGATAGGCCAGGTACCCCGCCAAAATAAGAAGCTGCACGCCCAATATGTAAAACAGGTGAGAAAAAGAATGAAGACCCGCAAACCAGTAATAAAAGAAGACAAACAGCCCTTGAAGGAAAAAAAGCAGAATCAGCACGGCATGGGAACGGAGAAACAGCTTCATGACAGCGCCCTCAGCTGGTAGCCTTCGCCCCGCACCGACTCAATGGAAACAGGCGCATTCAGCTCCCGCAGTTTTTTTCTGAGCCGCGTGATATACACATTAAGTGTATTGTCATCGACGAAAATGTCGGTGTCCCACGTTTTTTCCATGAGCCGGTCTCTCCCCGTCACCTTTTCTCCCCGCTCCAGCAGCACCTCCAAAAGCTTGCTTTCTTTTTTAGAAAGCTCGCTTTTTTCGTCTTGAAAGCGCAGTTCAAACCGTTCGACAAAGAGCTGCACACCGGCATATTCAACCACTTTCTCTCCCTGCTTGGCGGCGTACTCTCCGTATGCCCTGCGGATCTGGCTTTTGATTTTCGCGAGCACAATATCGTAGGAAAACGGCTTTTCGATATAATCGTCTCCGCCGTTTTCAATCGCCATCACCTGATCCATTTCCCCGCTTCTGGCTGAGATGAAAATGATCGGGCTTGTGGAATGCTGGCGGATCTGCCGGCACCAATAATAGCCGTCATAGGACGGCAGGTTGATATCAAGCAGCACCACATCAGGCTTTTCCCGCAAAAAAACATCAAGAACAGCTGTAAAATCATCAGCGGCTACGGTTTGATAGCCGTATTTTTCAAGGTAATTCCGCAATAGTCCGCGAATGTCTTCACTGTCTTCTACTATCATGATTTTATTCAAACTGAACCACTCCCGTTTTTACGCTGTTGCCATCATCATAATCGTTTCGGGCGTACGGACGCAACACCGCACAAAAAAACCGCCATCCCGGCGGTTGGTGGTTTCATTCAGCCGACCTGCTGTTTAGCGGCTTTTCCGGCTGATCCGAACGCTCTCATTTTGCTTCGCACCGTCTCTTCTACAGCTTCAATGCCGGGTATCATGTAGCCGCGCGGCTCATACAGATCGCTGGTTTTCTGAAACATGCGGCGTGTTTCGTCTGTCCAGGCGACCATACATTCCGTGTTGATATTGATTTTCGCGTGGCCGAGCGTGATGGCTTTTTGGATCTGATCCTGCGGAATTCCGGATGCCCCGTGAAGAACGAGAGGAATATCAGTCATGCGGGAGATCGCTTCCATCTCCTTAAATCCGAGATTCGGCTCACCCTGATATTTGCCGTGTACGGAGCCGAGCGCGGCGGCCAGCGCGTCGATGCTGGTTTCTTTGACAATCCGCTCACATTCCGTGATATCGGCATAGCGGACACCGCCGACCAGACCGTCTTCCATGCCGCCGACCGTGCCGACTTCGGCTTCTACTGACACGCCGTGCTTTGCGGCATAATCGGTGACTTCTTTTGTCATCGCGATGTTCTCGTCAATCGGCTGATGGGAGCCGTCAATCATCACTGAGCTGAATCCGGCGTCAATGGCCTGTCTGCAGCGTTCCGCACTGCTTCCGTGATCAAGATGAAGCACGACGGGAACGGTAATCGCCATTTCCTCCATTAACGCGCTGACCATGGCGGCAATCGTTTTAAAGCCGCCTAAATAATCGACCAGACGATCGGAAGCCGCGGCGATGACCGGCGATTGCTCCTTTTGCGCCGCTTGCAGAATCGCCTTCGTCCATTGCAGACCGTTTATATTAAACTGGCCGACTGCATACTGCTCCCGTTTCGCTTCTGCAAGAAGATGTTTCATGGTGACAAAAGCCATGTTCACGCCTCCTTCATGAAGTATTTTGATACGACGGCTTCCGTTGTTTCCTTTGCCGTTTTGATCGTTTCCTCCGCGGTCAGCTTATAATATTCAGGCCTGAACAGTTCTACGGAGACAACATCATTGAATCCGATTTCTTTTAACGCTGACAGGTGGGCGTCTAAGTCAATCGCTCCCTTCCCCGGCCAGACGCGGTCTTCATCCGTTAAAAAGCCGATCGGAAAATCTTCTGTATCGTCAATATGATAAATGAAAATTTTCTTTCCGTCCGCCTGCCTCAGGCTTTCAATATTGGAGCCCATCGCGTGGAAATGGAAGCTGTCAAACACAAGCCCGACATTATCGCGGCCGACAGCGTTCACGATGTCATACGCCTGTTCAAATGTATTGACCGTGCATTGCGGGTGGCCGACAAATTCAAGGGCGATATTTACGCCGTACGGCTCAGCAATATCCGAAAGCTCAGTCAGAACCTCTATACTGCTCTTTTTGATTTCTTCTTTTAAGATTTTCCGATCTGTCACCAGCGGCACGGCCACCACATATTTCACGCCGAGCGTTTCGCACGTTTCCATCATGCTTTTGAATTCCGAAATGATCTCCCTATAGTCCTGCTCATCACGGTTGTTGAAGAAAACCAGTGCGTTCAGGGCAAGCGGTTTAATGTGATGGGTTCGAAAATATTCCGCCAGATCGGCCAGTGAATGGTCTTTTAAGTATTCCGGCAGTTTATCCATTGTGCGGATTTCAATATAATCATAGCCGTGCTTTTCGCACAGCTCTAAATCCTGTTTCAGGTTTGAATTCTCGAGCGTTGTCGCTTCATTAAAGCAAAGTTTCATGTCAGCCTCTCCCATCTGCGTTTTAGCTGAGGAGCCTTTCCGCCCCGCCGAACTCCGTACTAAAGCTTATGCCATACCTAATTCTTCTTTTAATTTCTTAAGCATGAACCGGCTTGATTCATCCGCTCTTTCGCCGATCCAAGCGAAAACGGCATTCGTCGCAATTCCGTCGAACTTCATCTCTCTCATTTTTTTGAAAATCGTATCAAAATCAACCTCGCCTTGCCCGATGTCCAAATGCTGATGAACCGTTACTTTCGCGTCAGGCGGATTGACGATGTAACGCAGGCCGTGAGCCGCTTTATGATTAAAGGTATCTGCAAATAAAACATGTGTGAGGCGGCCGCCGGCTTCATCAAACATAGTCGCAATATCGCCTTTGCCGTCATCGTAAAAGAACGTATGCGCCGTCGAGTAGACAAGATTGATCCAATCCTTATCAAGCGCGCGGATCATATTCATCGCACCTTTGTGCGTTTCGATAAAATCGTATGGATGGGCCTGCAGATTGAGTTTAACGCCTTCTTTTTCAAAAACGGGCAGCAGTTCATCCATGGATTTGATGAATTTTTCTTCACTTGTCAACGGATCATATTTTGAACCGCTGAATTCACTGTTCATCAAATCCACTTCAAGCTCAACCGCAATTTCGATCGCCCGTTTCCAGTTGCGCACGGCGGCCTGGCGGCGGTCTTCATCAGGTCCCGCCCAGTGGTAAAGCGGCAGAAGAGAGGACAGCTTCACGCCTGTATCCTTTAAAAGACGCTTCAATTGTTTGATTTTTGCTGAATCGACTTTCGGATATTTATAGAAAGGACAGAAATCCTCGCGGGGGGACAGTTCGATATACTCGTATCCGAGCTCCGCCGTTTTATAGACCATTTCCTCTAACGTTAAATCATCACGGTACATGGATGGATCTAAGGCCAGTTTCATTGTTTTCACTCCAAATCTATTATTTGCTCACAGTCGTAAAGGATTGATAGAATGCCGGTTTTTCTTGCAGCGCCACTGGCTCTTTCTGTCCGGATTCCTGAGCTTTTACGCACGCGTCAGTTGTCACCGCGGCAATATAACCGTCCCATGCCGTCGGACCGCTGACTTCGCCTTTTTTCCGGATCGACTCAATGAAGTCCTGAATTTCCGCATCATACGCAGCCGCAAATCGGCGCTGCCAATCCATGAGGATATCGGTGCTGAGTTTTCCTTCTTTTCTCAAGCTGATGCTTGATGGCTCCGGGAGCTTGATAACACCGTCTTCCCCGACGATTTCACATTGAATGTCATAGCCGTATTTGCAGTTCACATAGATTTCGGCATTGATGACGATACCGCCTTTTGTTTCGATGATGACCATCTGCGGATCTTTCAGATGCGGCAGCGCATTTTTTGATTTCTTCGGATAGATGACTTGTACGGATTCATAATCGTCATTGACGAGCCAGTGGAGGACATCAATTTCATGAACGAGCGTATCAACGACGGCCATGTCCGTTGAATAATTCGATGCGACTGTCGGGTTGCGGTGCGCACAGTGAATCATCAGCGGCTCACCGACCGCACGATTGTCGATCGCTTCTTTCAGCTGAACGTAACCGCTGTCATATCTGCGCATGAAGCCTACCTGGACTAAACGTTTACCCGTCTTCATTTCTTCTTTGACGATGCGCATACAGCCTTCTGCCGTTGTGGCGAGCGGCTTTTCACAAAACACGTACTTGCCGTGCTGAATCGCTTTCAAAACGCTGGACTCGTGAGCCGGGCCCCAGCTTGTCACTAAGACGGCGTCCACATTTTCAGCAGCGAGGAGGCTGTCGTCATCAGGATAAACGGAGGCGTTTAATTCGAAATCCTGAACGGTCTGCTGCGCGGCCTCCTGATTCACATCTGTTACAGCGGTAATTTCCGCTCCGGACAGCTTATTTGTGATGCGGTTGATGTGCTCCTTTCCGATAGCACCGGTTCCGATAACACCTATACGTAAGTTCATTGATCGCCACTCCTTCTGATAATCAATAATGGTTCTCGTCTTTCTTTTGTCGCTGCCGTCCTGAGGAGCACCGTACAGTTCCTGCTGAATCTGTTCAAGCGGATTGCCGGACGTATTCGGTGTGAAGACAAGCCCGATGGCCGTCACACATATGAGCAAAATACCGGCCATAGATGGTCCTTTTGCTGAAAGCTGATTCCGCCTTGGCTCGATTCATATAAGCCCCCCTCTAATTTGCAGGATCAAGCAGTTCACTGTCGATATACTTTCTCGCTATCAGCGCGTACTCAAGCGGATTGGCGATTGCCGGGTCTTGTTCGGCTTCAATGACGATCCAGCCTGAATAATCATGACGGATGAGCGTCCGGTACACTTCGGTAAAGTCGATGCATCCGTCTCCGGGAACCGTGAAAATGCCCTGTAAAAACGACTGTCTGAAGGACTTGCCTTCTTGTCTGCACCGCTCCATAATGTCAATCCGCGCATCTTTGAAATGAACGTGTCTGATCCGATCCATATGCTTGTTGAGAATCGTCATGCAGTCTCCGTCGGAGATATAGGCATGGCCGGTATCATAAAGTAAATGGACATACCGGGGGTCCGTTCCTTCCATCAGCCGGTCAACTTCTTCCGCCGTCTGGACGCCTGTGCCGAGGTGATGATGAAAAGTGAGGTTCAGCCCGTATTCCTCCGCGATTTTCCCGAGACGGTTCAAGCCATTGCACAGCGTAACCCATTCTTCATCTGAGAAGTGCGGTTTTTTCTTAAAAACATCAATGTCCAAGCCCTGGACACTGTACGTCTGCTCAGAAACGATGGCGACATCCGCTCCGACTCTCTGCAAATAATCGCAGTGTTCCGTAAATGATTCAGCCGTTTTTTCAATACCGTCTTGAATGATAAAACTGCTGAACCACTTCCCCGCAATCCGCAAGTTCCGGAGAGCCAGCTCCTTATTCAGGACGGAAGGTTCAGGGAAAAACCCTCCCGCTTCCGTTCCTTGAAAGCCGGCGACGACAATATCGCTCAACAAATGCTGCAGCGTATTCCCGGCTCCGATTTCCGGCATATCGTCATTGCGCCATCCAATGGGGGCGATGCCCCACAGAATATCTTGTTTGCCCACCGTGATGCCTCCCCTCTAGTACTGCTTCGCAGACTTCAGCTTCATCTCTTTCGCTTCGAATGCCCGCTGAACGCTTTCCTGCTCAGACACTTCCGCCACGCCGACGTGCCACCAGCTGTCATAGCCGTCCGTCATCGTTTTCGGCAGAACCTTCATTTCAATTAAAGTGGATACGTCTTGCGTTTTCGCATCTTCAAGCGCCGCCTTCAGCTCTTCAACCGTATTGGCTCTGTATGTTTTAGCACCGTAGCCCTCTGCCACCTTCGCGTAATCAACGTTTAAAATCTGATTGTCCTCTGTGCGGAACTCGCAGAAATAACTGCCGCCGCCGTGATCCATCTGCAGGTTGCTGATACAGCCGAAGCCGGAGTTATCAAAGAGCAGGACATTGATTTTTTTGTTATATTGAAGCGCGGTAATCAGCTCTGAGTGCAGCATCAGAAAGCTTCCGTCACCGACGAGTGAATAGACTTCTTTGTCTGGGTGGGCCAGCTTGAGGCCGAGCGTGCCTGATACTTCATATCCCATACAGGAATAGCCGTACTCCAGATGGTACGTATTCGGGACATTGGAATGCCACAGCCGCTGCAGATCTCCCGGAAGAGAGCCCGCCGAACTGATGACGACGCTGTCTTCAGGAATCGTGTCGTTGATGGTCAACAGCGCCGTTGTTTGCGGCAGCTCAGTCTCGAGTGCGTCGGCATACTCGTTTAACACGTCCTGTGAGAAATGGTTCTTAATTTCCGGTTCGAATGCGTCACGTGTAAAAGCGACTTTGCCGAGCCGGTCCCGTTCAGCGAGCCATTCATCTTTCCAGTCTTTAATCGCCGTGCCGAATGCACTTTTATATCCGTCTAATAAGCCGTGCAGCCTGCCGAGCGTCACCTTCGCATCGGCTACGACCTGAAACGCGTCAAGCTTGTAAGCCTGCATGCGGCTGACATTGATATTCAGGAATTTTGCTTTGTCAAAATCAAACGCCGTTTTCGAGGATGTCGCAAAGTCCGTATACCGTGTGCCGACACCGATGATAAGATCAGCCTGGCGGGCGGCTTTGTTCGCGGCGAGAGTGCCCGTGATGCCCATGCCGCCCAGATTGTTGGCGAAATCAGCTTCAACCGTTGACTTGCCGGCCTGCGTTTCGACAAGCGGAATCCCGTATGTTTCAGAAAGCGCAATCAATTCCTCGCGTGCCCCGGAATACTTCGCGCCGCCGCCCACTAAAATGACGGGACGGCTGCTCTCCTTGATTCTCTCCGCGGCGCCCCTCAGCTCACGCTCGCTCGGCTGCATCCGGTCCATGTAATGAACGCGTTTTTCAAAGAAGCGTTCATCAAAATCAAATGCTTCTCCCTCGACATCCTGAGAAATGCAGATTGTCGCCGGGCCCGCTTTTGCCGGATCCGTCATCACTTCAAAGGCCCGGATTAAGCTGCTCATCAGCTGCTCGGGGCGGGTGATGCGGTCCCAATAGCGGGACACAGGCTTTAATGCATCGTTTGTCGTGACGGCGGCACTGTATTCCTGCTCCACCTGCTGAAGCACCGGGTCAGGCTGCCTCGTCGCAAATGTATCAGCCGGAAGCAGCAGCACCGGAATGTTATTGGCCAGCGCCGTACCCGCGGCAGCCGTCAAATTTGCGGCACCCGGACCGACCGATGTCGATACCGCGTAAATTTTTCTTCTCAGCATCTGCTTGCTGTATGCCATTGCGGCATGCGCCATGCCTTGTTCATTTTTGCCTTGATACACTTTCAGGTGCCCGGCGTCCTGCTCAAGCGCCTGCCCGATCCCTAACACATTTCCATGGCCGAAAATCGTGAAAATGCCCTCAACGAACGGCTCTTCATTCCCATCAACATGAATGTACTGCCGGTTCAAGAATTTAATCAGCGCTTGTGCTGTCGTTAAGCGAATTGTCTTGCCCACAAACGATCCCACCTTTTATACGTTCTATTTACCATTCAGGCTGTGCTGCGCTTCAATCAGCTCGAGGATTTCACCGGCAGCCGGCATGGCTTCTGACGAGCTGTGTTTGCTGACGACGATGGAAGCTGAAGCGCTCCCGTATTTTAAGGCCGTTTCAATATCCCGGCCGCTGACAAGTCCGTAGATGAAGGCAGACGCATAGGAATCACCCGCTCCAAACGTCTTGAGCACCTTTGTTTTATAGGCGCGCGCCCGGAAAACTTCTCCCGATCTGCTGTATGCGTATGATCCGTCAACGCCGTGCTTAATGACGACAAGATCGGCGGAATGCGCAAACAAACGGCGGACGGTTTCATCGTTATTTCCGCCGCTGCGGTTTTCCATTACGTCAAATTCGTCACGCGTTCCGATGACGATATCGGATTGTTCCGCCGCCAGCGTGTAATACACGGCGGTTTCTTCTGCCGATTGCCATGTATACGGACGGTAGTCGAGCTCAAAAACGACTTTTACGTCATGTTTTTTTGCGATATGCACCGCTTTTAGGACAGCTTCGCGCGACGGGCTTTTCGCAAGCGCCGTGCCTGATACGAGCAGCATTTTCGCGTTTGCGATGTAGCCTTCATTGACTTCCGACGGCTCAAGATACAGATCCGCGACGTTATCTCTGTACATCAGAATGCTGCACTCTTCGGGACTGAGAATTTCCGTAAAAGCGAGTCCGGCTTTGCGCCCTTCTTTGTCAACGGCCATTTGTGACGTATCAACGCCCTTTCCCTGCATATAGGAAACGATGAATCTGCCGTGCTGGTCGTCCGGGATTTTGCCGATAAAACCGGCTTTTAATCCGAGCTTGGCGCTGCCGATCGCAATATTTGCCGGGGAACCGCCGACATATTTAGAAAACGTCATCGTTTCTTCCATCGGCCGATTGTATTCCGCCGCGTTCAAATCAATACACGCGCGTCCGATTGCGACAATATCAAACTCTTTTTCTTCATTAAACGTATACTTCATCGTTATCTGCCACTCCTCACTTGTCAGCGTTCCAGAATCCATTCATGGGCCGGATCATTATGAAACTTCCATTTTCGTGTCGGTCCCGCCATTACATTCAGGTAGTAAGAGGTATACCCGTCCGGAACACCAACCGGGTGATAGCCCGCCGGCACGATGACAACGTTTTCATTTTCTGCGGTCATCGTCTCGTCAATCGAGCGGTCGTCCGTGTACACACGCTGGAAGACAAACCCCTGCGGCGGGTCCGTTTCATGGTAATAGGTTTCTTCTAAAAAGGATTCAGCCGGCAGATTGTCTTGGTCATGTTTATGCGGCGGATAGCTCGACCAGTTGCCGCTGTCCGTGTAAACTTCAACAACGAGAAGGCTGTTTGCCGATGGATCTGAATCGGGGAGAATGTTATGAACGGTTCGTTTGTTTGCCAGCTTGCCGCGATGTTCCACACTGTTGTCTTCCGCTTTAATCAGCTTTGTCGGAAGCTGGTGTTCGGACGCAGAGTAGCACAGCGCGACCCTCGCCCCGCTGACGGCTGTGATGTCAAAGGAGCGGTCATTGGACACATAAACACTGTCCGTCGGCTTTCTTTCAAATACGCTTTCACGGGTGCCGATGCTTTCAAATGTCTGATCATGATCTGTGACGGTGATTTTTCCCGTGAGCGCCACGATGCAGCACTCCGTCTTTTTCAAATCTTCTGTATATGTTGAGCCGGGAGCGAGATCAACGACTTTAAATCCGACGTATTTGAGGCCTGAATTGGCTGAAGTGACGTCATGTATGATGTTCACGCCTTGAGAAATCTCATCGGCCTGCGGTGTGCGCAGCAAATGACTCATGTGTATTCCTCCTTAATTGATGGTAAAAGAAAACCCGGACGGAATCACAAAGCCGTCCGGGCCGGCTGTCAGATCAATTGAAGTCAGGAGACGGGTATCGTGCCGTCACGACTTTTTTACGTGTATAAAAGTCGACGCTGTCTTTTCCGTTTGCGTGCAGTGTGCCGAAGAAAGAAGACTTCCAGCCCGAGAATGGGAAGAATGCCATCGGCGCCGGGACGCCAAGGTTGATCCCGAGCATTCCCGCGTCAATATTCTCACGGAAGTAGCGGATCGCGTTCGCATTTGAAGTGAACAGGCAGGCACCGTTCGCAAATTCAGACTGGTTGGCGATGTCAACCGCTTCTTTTAAGTTTTTCACACGCATGACCGACAGAACGGGCGCAAAGATTTCATCTTTCCAGATCGTCATATCTGTCGTCACGTTGTCAAAAATCGTCGGTCCAACGAAATAGCCGTCTTCCGTTACATGTTCACGGCCGTCACAAAGCAGTCTCGCTCCCTCTTCGATGCCTTTTTCAATATAGCTGTGCGTACGCTTCTTGTTGTCCTCGCGGATAACCGGGCCTAAGAACACGCCGTCATCCAGTCCGTTTCCGAGCTTGATGTCCGCGGCCTTTTCCTGTAATTTCGCCATAAACTCATCGGCGATTCCCTCTTCAACGGTCACAACCGCGCATGCCATACAGCGCTCTCCTGCCGAACCGAATGCCGCGCCGATAATGTTTGTGACCGTATCTTCAAGGTGGGCGTCATTTAACACGATCGTGTGGTTTTTCGCCCCCGTTAACGCCTGCACGCGTTTTAAATGTTCGCTGCCTTTTTTGAAAACATACTCGCCGACAGGTTTTGAACCGACGAATGAGATGGCTTTAATCTCCGGATGTTCAAGAATGCCGTTTACGACGTCATGCGCGCCGTGCACGACATTGAAGACGCCCTTAGGCAGACCGGCCTGTTCAAACAGCTCTGCCAGTTTTTCCGTTAACAGCGGCGTGCGCTCAGACGGCTTCAGAATGAACGTGTTTCCTAACGAAATGGCCATCGGGAACATCCAGCACGGGACCATCATCGGGAAATTGAACGGTGCGATGCCGCCGACCACCCCGATCGGATAGCGGTAGTTCGCCGCTTCTACATCTGTGGCGATAGAGGCAAGTGAATCGCCCATCATGAGTGACGGCGCGCCTGCTGCGAATTCGACGTTTTCAATTCCGCGTCCCACTTCACCGAGTGCTTCTGTCGTGTTTTTACCGTTTTCCAAAGTAATCAGGCGGGCAAGCTCTTCTTTGTTTTGCTGGAGAAGCTGCTGATAGTTAAATAGAATTCTCGCACGGCGCGGCACTGCCGTCTTTGACCATGTTTTAAACGCTTCTGACGCTGAGCGGACGGCGTATTCCACATCCTCCCGCGTAGAAATCGGAACCTGGCACATCACTTCTTTTGTAGCCGGATTGACAACGTCTTCATATTGATCTGTCTTACTTTCAACCCATTCACCATTGATGTAGTTTTTCAGTTTTCTGATCTCTGCCATGCTCATTGCCTCCTTAAATAGTAAACATCCTGTTCAGCTGGGTAATAACGGATGGATATATTCATCTTTTACATACAAAAGACATGAATTAAACGCTTACAAATGCTAAAATGATGGTGTCTCCCATTCTTTCCATGTAAAAGTTGGTCATGTACCGACCCAAGCAAACGGTTACATCTATCATTTTTAATTTTATGGGTTACATTTTGGTCATTTCTTGGTTACATTGTAATCCCCACACCACTCCAAGTCAATCTAAAAAATCAAAATTTTTTCATTATTTTCATCATACCTTTTTGGATCGGGAAAACAGGAACTTGAAGAATGGTGTCGAATCGTACGGGAGATCCATCTTTTTTATCATTTGTTAAGTAACTATTGATTAACTCTTGGTGTTTATTATATATTTTAATTACTTTAAGAATTCTAGAAGGAGTTTTTTTATGAAACTGATGCGGATTCAGGAGATGGAAGAATACATTCTCAAACACGGAGCCACTTCGTTGGATGAGCTGTGCGAGGTTTTCAACGTCTCTAAAAACACGGTCAGACGCGATATTAATAAGCTTGCGGAAAAAGGGGTGATCAAAAAGGTGTACGGCGGCGTGACGTCAGCAGAAAAATCCATGCTCGTCCCTTTTGAGAACCGCACCATTCAACATCAGGATGAAAAAATCAAAATCGCCCGTTATGCGTCACGGTTTATCGAGGATCACGATCTTGTGTTTATTGATTCCGGCACGACGACCAAATCGATGCTGGAGACGCTTGATCCGGATAAGAATGTGACGGTGCTGACGAACAGTCTTGATATTATTAACGCCGCTTCATCCATGAAAAATGTCGACCTGATCATCATCGGCAGCAACTACAAGCGGAAGACAAGGTCATTTGTCGGCATTGATGATCCGAGCACCCTCAATAAATACAATATTAACAAGGCGTTCATGTCCGCAACCGGGACAACGATCACCCACGGCCTGACGAATTCCGACTTGCTGGAATACGAGGTGAAAAAGAAAATTTCCGAAAAGGCGAACGAAGTGTATCTGCTCGCGGACCATTCCAAATTCGGCAAATCCACGCTTCTGACATACGCGCCTTTCGACCGGCTTCACAGCATCGTCACTTCTCAGCAGCTTGATGAGGAATATACAAAGTATTGTCAAGAGCACCAAATCGACATTCACTTGGCATAGCGTTACAATTAATAGAGAATGCGCTGCCGTATTTTTCCGGCAGGCGCTGTGATATCCTAATTTACTTTTCAGGGGGCGAAAACATGAGCAAAGTAACAATCGGCAAAACTGACCTACAAGTATTTCCGATCGGTTTGGGAACAAATGCGGTCGGCGGACACAATCTCTATCCGAATCTGAATGAAGAGACGGGAAAAGAATTGGTCCGGGAAGCGATTAAAAGCGGCGTTACCATGTTAGATACCGCCTATATTTACGGGGTGGGCCGTTCTGAAGAATTAATCGGCGAGGTGCTGAAAGAGTTTAACCGCGAGGATGTCTTCATCGCCACAAAAGCCGCGCACAGAAAAGAAGGCGATGACTTTGTTTTCGACAATTCACCGGCCTTTTTGAAACAATCAGTTGAAGACAGCCTGAAACGTCTGCAGACTGATTACATTGATTTATTCTACATCCATTTCCCGGATGAGCACACACCGAAGGACGAAGCCGTCCAAGCATTGAATGAGATGAAAAAAGAAGGAAAAATCCGTTCCATCGGCGTCTCCAATTTCTCTCTGGAGCAGCTGAAAGAAGCCAACAAAGACGGCTTAGTCGATGTGATTCAAGGGGAATACAACCTGCTGAACCGTGAGGCGGAAAAGACTTTCTTCCCTTATACGACAGAACACAGCATCTCATTCATCCCGTACTTCCCGCTCGTATCCGGACTATTAGCCGGCAAATACGACGAGAACACCACCTTCCCTAAAGGCGATCTGCGCAATGATCAGGCGCATTTCCAAGGGGAGCAGTTTAAAGAAAACATCAAAAAAGTCAACCAGCTCAAACCGATTGCCGAGAAGCACAATGCCGACACGGCGCATATCGTGCTTGCCTGGTATTTGGCCAGACCTGAAATCGACATTCTGATTCCGGGCGCCAAACGCGCGGATCAATTAAAAGACAATATGAAAGCAGCCTCCATTACGCTTTCTGCGGAAGAAATCGCGTTTATCGACAAGCTGTTTTCCTAAGAAAAGAAGAAACACGCCTTTTAAAAGGGCGTGTTTTTTTTAAAGGTTTATATTTTTTTCACAGGGGAATGAAATAGTTATCTAAATAAACTATTATGCGTTCCAAAAAGATGAGGAGGATCATCTGTGAAGAAAAACACCAAAAAATATCTGATTTACTTTTTCGGAGCATTAGGCGGGCTGCTTTACGGTTATGACACCGGCGTGATTTCAGGGGCTTTGCTTTTTATCAACAATGATATTCCTTTAAACACGCTGACTGAGGGATTGGTCGTCAGCATGCTGCTGCTCGGTGCGATTTTCGGGTCCGCCTTAAGCGGGACATGCTCTGACCGATGGGGCCGGAGAAAAGTCGTCTTCGTCCTTTCACTCATTTTTATTCTTGGCGCGCTTGCCTGCGCAGCTTCGCAAACCGTCACCATGCTGATCATCTCACGTGTCATTCTCGGATTAGCCGTCGGCGGTTCAACGGCGCTTGTTCCCGTTTATCTTTCTGAGATGGCTCCGACAAAAATACGCGGAACGCTTGGCACATTGAATAACTTAATGATTGTAACCGGAATTTTACTTGCATATATTGTGAATTACATATTCACCCCATTTGAAGCTTGGCGCTGGATGGTCGGTCTCGCCGCAGTACCGGCGGCGCTGTTATTAATCGGAATCGCGTTTATGCCGGAATCACCGAGATGGCTCGTCAAACGCGGCCGTGAACAGGAAGCCAGACAAGTCATGGAAATGACGCACGACAAAGAGGATATCGCCGTTGAATTGGCGGAAATGAAACAAGGTGAAGCTGAGAAAAAAGAATCTACGCTCGGCTTGCTGAAAGCAAAATGGATCCGCCCTATGCTGCTGATCGGGATCGGCCTCGCCATCTTCCAGCAGGCGGTCGGTATCAACACGGTGATTTACTATGCGCCGACCATCTTTACAAAGGCCGGACTCGGCACCTCGGCGTCCGTTCTCGGCACAATGGGAATCGGTGTCTTAAACGTCATCATGTGTATCACCGCCATGATCTTAATTGACCGGATCGGCCGGAAAAAACTGCTGATGTGGGGAAGCATCGGCATCACCTTGAGTCTGGCGTCATTATCAGCCATTCTCCTTCTGGCCGGCCTGTCAGCTTCAACGGCTTGGCTGACCGTGCTGTTTCTCGGAATCTATATCGTCTTTTACCAGGCGACATGGGGTCCCGTCGTATGGGTCCTGATGCCGGAGCTGTTCCCATCAAACGCACGCGGAGCCGCAACCGGATTTACGACATTGGTTCTGTCGGCAACAAACCTGGTCGTTTCACTGGTATTCCCGCTTATGCTGAGCGCCATGGGCATCGGCTGGGTATTCGGAATTTTCTCAGTCATCTGCCTCACATCCTTCTTCTTCGCCGCTTACATCGTTCCTGAAACGAAGGGCAGAAGTTTAGAAGAAATCGAAACGCACTTGAAAAAACGGTTCTCCTTAAAGAAGCGCAGCAAACAAAATCAAATTCTTAAACAGCGCACGCTGTAATAAAAAAAGGAATCGCCCCCGATGGGCGATTCCTTTTTTGGCGTCATACCATGACTTTGCAAATATCATTCGTAAATTCAACCGGATCATGGATCGGCAGCCCTTCAATCAGCAGCGCCTGATTGTAGAGAAGATTTGTGTATAAAGCAAGCTTTTCCCGATCTTGTCCGTGCGCGTTCTTTAACGTCTCAAACACTTCGTGATTCGGGTTGATTTCCAGCACTTTTTCCGCTTTGACCTGCTGGCTGTCAGGCATGGCGTTTAACACTTTCTCCATTTCGATCGTCACTTCGCCGTCTGTCGCAAAGCAGACCGGATGAGATTTCAAGCGTTTTGATGCTCTGACATTCTTGACTTTATCCGCAAGAATGTCTTTCATGCTTTCAAACAGGTCTTTATATTCGTTTTCTTCGGCTTCAGTCTGCTTTTCATCTTCGTCACTGTCGATGCCTAAGTCGGCGCTAGATACGGATTTGAACTCTTTTTCCTCATAGCTTGTCAGCATTTTGATCGCGAATTCATCAATATCTTCCGTGAAATATAGAATCTCGTAGCCTTTGTCCGCCACCATTTCAGTTTGCGGCAGCTTTTCAATCCGCTCATATGAATCGCCGGACGCGTAATAGATATATTTTTGATCCTCAGGCATTCTGGACACATATTCATCCAGTGTGACGAGCTTTTTCTCCTTAGATGAATAGAAAAGAAGCAGGTCTTTTAATACGTCTTTATTCGCGCCGAAATCATTGTAGACGCCGAATTTCAGCTGTCTGCCGAAAGATTCATAGAAAGATTCGTATTTTTCCCTTTTGTTCTTCAGCAGGCTCTTCAGCTCGGCTTTGATTTTTTTATTGATGTTTTTCGCAATCAGCTTCAGCTGGCGGTCATGCTGCAGCATTTCTCTGGAAATGTTCAGCGACAGATCTTCAGAATCCACCATGCCTTTTACAAAGCTGAAATGATCCGGAAGCAGGTCGGCGCATTTGTTCATGATCAGCACGCCGTTGGAATACAGCTCCAATCCTTTTTCGAATTCCTTCGTATAATAGTCAAACGGCATGTTTTCCGGAATAAACAAAATCGAATTGTAGCGCACCGCTCCATCGACGCTGATGTGCACGTGGGTCAGCGGTTTATCGAAGCCATAATGCTTTTCAGCGTAAAAAGCCTCGTAATCCTCATCCGTCAGCTCGCTTTTGTTTTTTCTCCAGATCGGCACCATGCTGTTGACCGTCTGTTCTTCCTGAACCTCTTCAAACTCGTTCTCGCTGCCCTCTTTCGGCTTGTTGACCGTCTCTTCCATTTTGATCGGGTAGCGGATAAAGTCTGAGTACTTTTTCACGATCGCTTTGATGCGGTAGTTTTCTAAAAACTCATCATAGCTTTCATCTTCTGTGTTTTCTTTTATTTTCAGGGTGATTTCCGTACCGACGGTTTCCTTGTCACACGGCTCGATCGTGTAGCCGGCAGCCCCTTCCGACTCCCATACATACGCCTCGTCACTGCCGAGTGCTTTACTTTTCACCGTGACTTTATCAGCCACCATAAACGCCGCATAAAACCCGACGCCGAACTGGCCGATAATGTCATGGCCGTCTTTCGTGTCATTTTCTTGCTTGAAAGCGAGTGAACCGCTTTTCGCAATCGTTCCGAGATGCTGTTCAAGCTCGTCTTTTGTCATTCCGATACCGGTATCTGTGACAGTGAGCGTTCTTGCATCTTTGTCCGCCGTCACTTTTATGTAGTAATTGTCTTGATCAAACGTTAAAGAATCATCGGTTAGCGCCTTGTAATAGATTTTGTCAATCGCATCGCTCGCATTGGAAATTAATTCTCTGAGGAAAATTTCCTTCTGCGTATAAATGGAGTTAATCATCATATCCAGCAAACGCTTGGATTCTGCTTTAAACTTTTTTTTCCGCACTTCAGATCTCTCCTTTAATTATGCTTTGATGGTATGTAAAATCTTTTCAGCATCTATTTATCATATGCGGTGACAATTGTCAACTGGATCAACAGATGCATATATTGTAAATTTAACATGTTAATGGATTCATTTCACCCATTTTATCAATAAAAAAGAGAGAATGCTGATCATCCTCTCCTTTCTTCTTCTTTCCAGCGGCCGAATTCCTTCTTCATCCATATGTATGACGGGTAGAAAAACAAACTAAATAAGAGAAGAGATCCCATGTTTCGCAAAGACTCGTGCAGAACATTTCTTACAGTGAGAGGAAATGTGATGTCATGAAATAAAATCGAAATAACGAAGGAAATAGCAAACCATATAGGGACAACGGTATAACAATAAAGCGCTATCTCCTTCTTATGCTGTATCTTCAAAATATGTAAGCCTCCCAATGATGTATATACATAATATTAACATATTTAATAGGTATTTAGAAATGAAGTTCTATATGTTTATCCCCCTTATCAGCGGGAACAGATATAGAAAAAGGAGGAATCGCAATATGGGAAGATTAACAGACAAAACCGCAATCATCACAGGGGCCGCGACAGGCATCGGACAAGCGACGGCACGGATTTTCGCCGATGAAGGCGCCCGCGTGATCTGCGGTGACATCAATGAAAGCGAACTGAATGAAACCGTCAGCGCCATCAGAAAAAACGGCGGAGAAGCAGAGGCCTTTCATCTTGATGTATCAGACGAAGAAAACGTAAAGTCTTTTGCAGACGGCATTCAGCAAAAGTACGGAACAATTGATATTCTTTTTAACAATGCCGGTGTTGACCAAGAGGGCGGCAAAGTCCATGAATACCCGGTCGAGCTTTTTGACCGGATCATCGCCGTCGATCTGCGCGGCACATTTCTGTGCAGCAAATATCTCATTCCGCTTATGCTCGAAAAGGGAGGCTCTATCATTAACACCTCCTCCATGTCAGGCCGGGCTGCAGACCTTGACCGCTCCGGCTATAACGCCGCAAAAGGCGGAATCACGAACCTGACTAAAGCAATGGCCATTGATTACGCCAGAAGCGGAATCCGCGTCAATTCCTTATCACCGGGCACGATTGAAACACCGCTCATTGATAAACTGGCAGGCACGAAAGAAGACAAAATGGGCGAGGCATTCCGTGAAGCCAACAAATGGATCACACCGCTCGGCCGGCTCGGAAAACCGGAAGAAATGGCGGCTGTCGCGCTCTTCCTCGCTTCAGATGACAGCTCATACGTCACAGGAGAAGACATCACGGCAGACGGCGGCATCATGGCATACACATGGCCGGGGAAAATGCTGATTGATAAGAAGTGGAAGGAAGAGACAGAGTGACGGCGAAAAAGAAATAAGCCAGTGCAAAAACACTGGCTGAACAAGGAGGGCTGGTTACTTAAACCAGCCCTTTTCCTTTGATCGGGTAATGGCCTCAATTCGATTTTTCACTTCTAATTTATCCAGAATCATCGAAACGTAATTGCGGACTGTTCCGCTTTTGATGCTGAGGGCGTTTGCGATTTCTTTCGTGTTTTTTCCGTCTGCGACGAGTTCGAGCACCGCTTTTTCCCGTTCAGTCAGCGGGTTTTCTTCACCATAGATGTCCTCCATTAATTCAGGGGCGTAGACGCGTCTTCCTTTCATAACGCTGCGGATGGCGCTGACGAGCTCCTCACTCGGGCTGTCCTTGAGCATGTAACCGCTGACGCCCGCTTTTAGCGCCCGCTGAAAATAGCCGGAGCGGGCAAAGGTCGTCAAAATGATGATTTTCACATCCCTGTCCTTGAGCTTTTCCGCCGCCTCAAGTCCTGATACCCCGGGCATTTCAATATCCATCAGACAGATGTCAGGAGCATGTTTTTCGACGAAATCAATGGCATCCTGGCCGCTTGTGCCTTGGCCGACAACCGTCATATCCTCTTCTAAATTCAACAGCGAACCGAGTGCGCCAAGCAGCATTTGCTGATCCTCGGCAATGAAGATGTTGATCATCTGCTACCATCCTTTTCTTTTGATTTTGAATCATTTGGGATTCTCATGGTCAGCTTTGTTCCGGCAGCTGTATCGATGGCTAAACTGCCATTCGCGAATTCAAGCCGTTCTCTCATTCCAAGCAGGCCGTTTCCCTGTGAAAAAAAGCGGTCTTCTCTGCATTGAAAGCTGCCGTCGTCTTCTACCGTAATGACAACCTCTTTCCAAAGCTGCTGAATGGTGATGCGGCATACTTTGGCGCCGCTGTGTTTCACGACATTGGTGACGGCTTCTTTAATGCACATGCTGACGATGTTTTCGTTCAGCAGAGAGATATGTTTTGGCGCTTCTTTTTCTTCATACACAAATTCAATTCCTGCCGCTTCAAGAATTTGCCGAACATTGCCGAGCTCATCCTTCAATCGGATGCCTTTCATCGACGAGACAATTTGTCTGACCTCATTTAAGGAGGTGCGGGCCGTCTGTTGAACGCTTTTCAGCTCGGTGCGGGCCTGTTCAGGGTCCTTGTAAATCAACTTCCGGGCAAGGTCGCTTTTCAGTCCGATTAAGGAGAGCTTTTGTCCAAGTGTATCGTGAAGGTCCCGGGCGATGCGCTGCCTTTCTTCCAGCTTCACAAGATCCGCGATTCGTTCATTTGCATATTCTAATTTCTCCTCGAGGCGCTCTCGTGCCTTTCTGCTTCGAATGCTGAGCGGGAGCAGGATGGCACTGATCAGAGTAATGACGATAAACGGGATTTGCGTCAAAAACCAGTCTTTTTTCAGAACAAGGCTGAAGTTGACGGCAATCGCCGCACTGATGATATGAATGTAATATAAGATGTAAAATGGAACTTTGTCCCGGATATGGCCGATGAAGTAGGCGATAAAGAAAGCGAAATAAATATAACTGAACAGCATGACTGATCCGGTCGATATGCCGATCAGAAGAAGCGCCCATAAGTAAAGCGGCCAGCCTTTTGCAACAAATGCAAAGCGATATGCGCCAAAGAAAACAAGTGTGAAAATGACGCCGGCCACCATTACAAAGGTGGAAGAGCTCTTGAAAATAAAATAAAAGGGCAGAATGAAAAAAATCGTCCATATATAAGGAGAAATCCCATTCAGTTTTTGAAATTTAAAATATTTCTTCATCCTTATTCCACCTTCTGCCGCTTGTGTCTACCATCACTTTACCAAAACGCCGCCTTTATTGCATCCTCACACATAAAGAGCAGGCCCTTTCTGATAACAGAAAGAGCCGCGCGCCATATCAGGCATTTTTCTTTAAAGGTTCTTTCGGCACCTGCTGGGGCGGCGGTGTTTTCCGCGCCTCCCGAAAGGTGACAAATTGCTTTTCATCCTCATCCCACAGACGGAATTTCATGGATTCAAGACTTGTTTTAAGCGTAATGGTCGGTACGTTTTTTAAAGGTTCATGCCCCTCGTGAGCCGCTTCCAGCTTGTAATTCGGCACTTTCGGGCTTAAGTGGTGGACATGATGGTAGCCGATATTGCCCGTCAGCCATTGCAAAAGCTTCGGAAGCTTGTAAAAGGAGCTTCCTTCTACCGCGGCCTGCACATAGTCCCAATGCTCATCGGCTTCAAAATAAGAATCCTCGAACGTATGCTGGACATAAAAGAGCCAGACGCCGATTGACCCCGAAATAAGGAAAATCGGACCCTGAACAAGCAAAAAGTTTTCCCAGCCGACAAGCAGGCACGTCGCAGCAGCCAATAAGACAATCGCCGCGTTCGTGAAATAGGTGTTCCAGCGTTCCTTGTGGCGGGCGCCTTTTACATTGAAACGGTTTTTAATCAGAAATACGTAAATCGGGCCGAGAATAAACATAATAAACGGATTGCGATAAAGTCTGTAGCGTACTTTTGTCCAGGCTGACGCTTCGTTGTATTCCTTGACGGTCATCATCCAAATATCGCCTGTTCCCCGTTTATCTAAGTTGCTGCTTGTCGCATGATGAATGGAGTGGCTGCGCTGCCATTGAGAGAACGGAAACAGTGTCAGCACACCTGAAATAAACCCGAACAGCCGGTTCAGCTTCTTTTGTTTGAAAAAGGATTGATGGCAGCAGTCGTGGAAAATAATAAAGATTCTTGTCAAAAATCCCGCTGCTATTACAGTAAAGGCGAGGGTCAGAAAATAGGAGACATCGAGGCTGAAGTAAGCAAGAAACCAAAGGGCAAAGAACGGTACAAACGTGTTGAGAAGCTGAATGACACTATGCTTTGTATCGGCACCGGAAAATGCGGCAACCTGCTTTTTTAAAGACGCTTGTTTTTGAGTTGCGGCGTGATTGATCATGGATGTCACGTCCCTTCTTTTTCATTATGATCCCAAGTATAACGGGGCGCCGGACGCTTTTGTAGTAGCAGCCATCATGCCCCGAATATGACATTTGTCATGTTTGGCAGCAGAATTTCTTTTTTTATAAGGGATAACGCCGGACACTTCATATCGGCACTTCTCAAAGAAAACAGAAAAAAAGAACTCCGCCTGTTTTGGAGTTCTTTTTCATCATCTTCACAGCAAAATCACCCGATACTTCTTCACATCCAAAAACTGCAGAAACTCCCGGGCCAGCATGTCCGGCGCGTGGTCTTGTCCTTCATGAAGGCGATATTGAATCAGACCGACGAGCATGGACGCGACATAGTATGCATAGAGCTTTTTGCCCGCCTGAATGTGCAAAGGCTGATGAAGATAAAACGATTGCAGCGCTCTGAACATTTCCGGGATGACGTCAGGCACTCCGGAACCCTCTCTCAGAAAATGGACGAGCGGCATGCCTTCCGACAGTGCGGAAAAGAGCCGGACGAGCGCAGTTTCCGCTTCTTCCATGGAGCAGTCAGCAGGATCTCCCTTTACTGTCAATAATCTGATCAGCTCCCGGCATGATTGATGGATGATCGTTTTCAGCAACGCTTCTTTGTTGGCGTAATGGTCATAAAAAGTGGCACGGCGGAGGTTGCTTTGACGGGCAATATCGGAAATCGTAACCGCCGCGTAATCCTTTTTTTCTGCTGCTAAGCCGATCATAGCCTCTTGCAAGGCCTGCCTCGTCCGTGCCACCCGCCGGTCGGCGGGCTTTTTTTCTTCTTGTTCCGGCACCCGGCGGCCGAACAGCCAGTAAAACCGTTTTTGAGAAATCAAATCCCACACCTGCCCGCTGATCGCTTCCGGTGATGCCCCAGGCTCCTCATTCAGCCAGTACAACACAATGGCATACGTGTATAAAGAGCGGTAATGAATGTACATATCCTGTTCGGTCGGTGAGAAATTTGCATTCACCGGTGACAAAAGCACATCATGCCGGAATACATCTTTTAAAAAAGCATGAAAGTGAAAATACGGCATTTTTTGACGATCCATCATCGTTTGGAAAAACGCCCGATGCCGGTCAACAAAAGACAGGGTCGGATGCACTTTTTGCCAGCCGCCATTTAAATGAAGCACATCTTTATGCTTCAGCGAATCATACAGCGCTTCACTCAGCCCGTCCTTCATTTCTTCCGTTATATCTTCTAAAATTGCATATTTATCCTCGTAATAAAGGTACAGTGTCCCCCGGCTCACGTGCGCCCGTTCGGCGATATCCTTCATGGTCACACGGCGGATATCCCGCTCCCCAAGCATAACCAAGAGCGCTTGTTTGATGTCAGTTGTCACAGAATCCGGCATAAGAGACACTCCTTTCATTAGACAGATCACCGCAATTTGTACGGTAACGTATAGATGCGTTTACGCTGTCTTTGCCGCAAAATCACATCACACTATAATAGGCCCTGAAGAAACAAAAAAGCAACCAGAGGAGGAAGACCGATGGATCAGCATATAAAAGCAGACATCAAACGCGTCTTTGAGCTTCAGAAAAAAAATCAAAAAACACTGCGTGCTTCAACAGCCGAGCAGCGCAAAGAAAAGCTTCAGCGCTTTTTAGATGCCGTCACCGCTCATGAAGAAGAAATCATCGAGGCGATCAGACGGGACGTCCGCAAGCCTTATCATGAGGTGAAAAGAGCGGAAACGCAGGGAACGATCAAGGCGATTAAAGATAATATGAACAATCTCGACACCTGGATGGCGCCGAAACGCGTCGGCTCATCCGTCAGCCCGGACGCTGACGGCGTATTAATGTACGAGCCAAAAGGCGTCACCTTAATTCTCGGCCCATGGAATTATCCGTTTATGCTGACGATGGCTCCGCTTGCCGCCGCCATTGCGGCCGGCAACAGCGCGATTGTGAAGCTGTCTGATTTTACGATGGAGACGAGCCATATTGCCGCGACAGTCATTCGTGAAGCATTTCATGAAGAAGAAGTCGCCATTTTTGAAGGTGAGGTTGATGTCGCGACAGAACTGCTCGATCAGCCGTTTGATCACATTTTCTTCACCGGCAGCACGAATGTCGGCAAAATCGTCATGACGGCAGCGGCGAAGCACTTGTCGTCCGTCACGCTTGAGCTTGGCGGAAAAAGCCCGACGATCATTGACAGCGACTATGATTTAATGGACGCAGCGAAAAAAATCGCCGTCGGCAAATTTGTCAATGCGGGACAAACATGTATCGCTCCTGACTATCTCCTTATGAAGGAAGATGTACAGGACACCTTTACAGATCTCCTGCAAACCATTGTCAATGCAGGTTTTATGGAGGATGATCATACGGTTGACCGCAATAAATTCACGCAGATTGTTAATGAGCGCAACTTTAACCGTGTCAAAGCTCTATATGATGATGCCATTGAAAAAGGGGCAAAAACGGCCTTCGGCGGCGTATTCGATGCGCATGACCGCACGATTTCTCCGACCGTGCTGACAAACGTCACGCCTGATATGAAGATCATGCAAGAGGAAATTTTCGCACCGATTCTGCCGATTATGAATTACGAAGATATTAGTGAAGCCGTTGATTACATCACTGACCGGGACAAGCCGCTTGCCTTATATGTATTCAGCCGTAATCAGGAGCTGATCGATTATGTTCTGCAGCACACGACGTCCGGCAATGCTTCTATCAATGATGTCGTCGTTCATTTCACTGACGTTAACCTTCCGTTCGGCGGCGTTAATACGAGCGGAATCGGTTCATATCACGGTGTGTACGGCTTTAAAGAATTTTCTCATGAAAAAGGCGTTTTTATTCAAGCCTCTAAATAAAAAAAGAATCCGCGCAGATGACGCGGATTCTTTTTTTTATTTTTTTGCCCCGAATGCGAGCAGTTTCGTATAAGTGCCGACGTAAAGCGTGCCGTCTTCAGCCAGAACCGGGGAGGAAATGACATTGCTGTCTGTTTGATAGCGCCATTTTTCATTACCGTCAGCGTCAACCGCATAGACGTTTTTATCGTCGGAGCCGAAGTACACATTGCCGTCTGCATCAATCAGCGGCGCCGTTCTCACAGGCCCGTCCGTATAGAAAGACCAGTTCATATTACCGGTTTTGCTGATGGAAAACAGTTCGCCGCTTCCGGAACCGATATACACATTGCCGTTATGGTCAATCGCTAATGAAGAGCTCGAGAAACCATTTAACGGGAACGTCCATTTTACAGCACCCGTTGATGTATAGGCGTATAAGCTGCCGTCTTGGTTTCCGGCGTAAACGGTGCCGTCTCTGTCAATAACCGGATAGCCTTTAAACCCGTTGGACGTCGTTTTTGACCATTTCACTTGGCCCGTTCCGGAATTGATCGCATAAAAGATATTATTGTACGTTGCCGTATACAGCGTGCCGTTTGATGCTAACACGGGAGCGGAGCCGACCACGCCGTTTGTTTTAAATTTCCACTTTTGCGTCCATGTCGAAGGCGACGTCGGTTTAATCGCATAGATATAGTTATCCAGCGTCGACACATACAGCGTGCCGTCAGAGCCGATAGCCGCATCGGAACTCGGCGCTCCGCTCAGCGGAACCGATGTTAAAATATTTCCGGTTTCTTTGTCGATGAAATACAGTTTTTTATCGTGAGAAGGAAGATAAATGACACCGTTTGTTCCGAGCACCGGAGTCAGCGTATAGGTTGTCCCGAGGTTTTCCGTCACCCATTTCACAGAACCGTCCGGATGATATGCCGTCAGCTTCCCGTCTTTTGATTGAATAAATACGGTGCCGTCTCCGTCAACCGCGGCTCCCGCACCGTTTTGAGGGTTGGCCGGGACATTCTTTTCCCATTTTAACGATCCGTCGGCAGTGCTTGTGAACCGGCTTTCCCTTGACCAGTTGAACATCGTCGGAGACATGGCCTGCGCGTCATACCGTCCCGTCAAGAAACCGGATGCCGCATGATTTTGTTTAAATACCGTTTCCGCAGCTTGAGCAGCCGCCGGATGCAGCCATTTTGCCCCCGGCAGATCAGAAACCGCTCCCACAGATAAAGCCGCAGCAACCGCAGCGCCGGCTGCCAATGTTTTCATTCGAAGTGAAGCCGTCTTTTTTTTCAATGTCAGTTCCTCCCGTTTCTATTAAAAACTGCTATACCGCTATAATCATACCATAATCATCCTATGAAATATTTGTATTTTAAGTAGATTTATAGAACAAATGTCACATAGACTGCTGCTGATGTTTCGGAGAGGAACGAAACGCGGCAATATACCACACCACATTGACGATAAAAGCTGCGCCTGACCAAACGAAAAGGCCGTAATAAAGAGACAGCTCCTGCCCTAAGGAAATGGCGGTCAATAACGTCACCAACAAGACAGCCGCGCAAATGATAAGCCCGATTCCGCAAAAAACGGCCATGATGATTTTCATGACACGGACACCGAGAACATACATAATGAACGGGACCGCATATATAACAAAGATCTGGCCGACGGCGGCCCACATGCCTGCAGAGTTAAAATGATTCGCGTTCGGCCCCGTTTCTGCAAGCGGAGAAAGCGAGACGATGACCGGCAATAGACAAAACATCAGAGCGGAAAACAAGGTCACCGCGACCGTACCTTTTTTCTTTTGTTTCATGTGAATATCCTCCTGACAAATACCCGGATTTTTTACCGGTAATCTGATAATATGTTATATTTTAACACGGTTTTTACTTATTTTGAGAAGCGTTTCGTTAAAAAACGAATTTACAAATCCAGAAAAATAGATATAATAAACGTTATGGAACCGATATTGATTCATAAAGCGTTATCCAACAAAACACGAAGTGATATTATGACATGGCTTAAACACCCGGAGGACCATTTTGATGAAAGGCCTTATCTTGAGCAGGGCCTCAGTTTCCGCACCGGAATTTGCGTCGGTGATATTCAGGCAAAGTCGGGGCTTGCGCAGTCCGTCATCTCCAGCTACCTGCTGACGATGCAAAAAGCCGGCCTGCTGGAATCTGAACGAATCGGAAAGTGGACCTATTACAGAAGGAATGAAAAACAAATTAAAGCCTTTGCTGACTATGTTCAGCACCAGCTATAAACATGAAAGGAGGGCTTTTTTTGTTCTAACATATCTATTTTTCTGTATATGTAGTTATAAAAGGAGGCATACATAACAATGAAAAAAAGCAGTTCCATCTTCATTCTATTTTTGGCACTAGGGGTTTTCGGGATTATTACAACCGAGATGGGCATTATCGGCGTTCTTCCGCAAGTGGCGGACAGATTTCAAATGGCCGCTTCAAAAGCGGGGTGGCTTGTCAGTATTTTCGCATTCATCGTCGCTGTGTCGGGGCCGTTTTTGACCTTGCTTGCCTCAGGTATAAACCGGAAATACATTCTGCTTTTGGCGGTGCTGATGTTTGCCGTTTCTAATGCGGTCTACGCGTATACGGCGCATTTCAGTGTCATGCTTGCGTTTCGAATCATTCCGGCTTTATGCCACCCCGTGTTCTTTTCTGTAGCGCTTGCGGCCGCGGCCCGCCTTGTTCCCGCCGGCCAATCCGGAAAAGCCGTAACGAAAGTCTTTTCAGGCATCACCGCCGGCTTTGCGTTCGGCGTCCCTTTCACATCCTATCTGGCTGAGCGTCTCTCCCTTGAATCAGCCTTCCTATTCGGCGCGATCGTCAGTCTCATCGCGTTCATGGGCATTCTTCTCTTTTTGCCATCCATGCCGGTCACAGAAAAAATGTCTTTCAGAAGCCAGCTCGGCATCCTTCGCAAACCGGCCTTGTGGCTTAATATCGCTGCCGTTACCTGTCTCTTTGCGGCCATGTTTTCTGTCTACAGCTATTTTGCGGAGTACCTCGGACGGGTGTCCAATATGAACGGCACATGGGTCAGCTTCATGCTGATGAGCTTCGGGGTGATTATGATAGCCGGGAATTTCGTCTTCGGCGCTTTGTTATACAAAAATATGAAAAAGACCGTCATCCTGTTTCCGCTTCTTTATACAGCCGCCTACTTGCTCATATATGGGTTTGGGACGTCTTTCGCACCGATGGCCGTCCTTGTCTTCGTATGGGGCGCCGTTCATTCCGGCGGTCTCATTGTGAGTCAGACATGGCTTACTGCGGAAGCAAAGGAGGCCCCCGAATTCGGCAACAGCCTGTTTGTCTCTTTTTCCAACCTCGGCATCACCATCGGAACGGCGGCGGGAGGCTGGTTTATTTCACATTTGGGAATCCATCAGCTGATGTGGTGCGGCATCTTTTTTGCCCTTCTGGCTTTCGGGCTGATCATGGGACGCTTAGCATGGGGAAAGAGGCCGCTCGCAGAAGCTTAAGCTCCGTTGCAAAATCCGGCATGATTACGTATAATATGGCAGATTAAAGCAAGGGAGAGAAAAAGATACATGGAAAGACCGGCAGGATTTTGGATTCGGTTTCTGGCGTATGTCATTGATCAGATCATTATAGGAATTCCGATTTTTATCATTCAATTTGCAGTCAGTTTTTTATTTGCGGCAGGCGTTGCGGCGGCTGACCCCTTCATGACCGAAAATCAGTTTAACATCTCTTTTCTGGTGTTCGGCGTCATCCCGATTCTTGTGAGCTCTTTTGTGATCAGCATCTTATATTTCAGCCTGCTCACAGCCTCAAAGATGCAGGGGACACTGGGAAAAGCATTGCTCGGCCTTAAGGTCGTCAATGAAGATGGCGGACGCATTTCCATCGGCCAAGCCTTCGGACGCGCTTTCGCTTATATCATATCTAAGGTCATTCTTTATATCGGTTTCATTATGGGTGCCTTCGGAGAGAAAAAAGCGCTGCACGACATCATGTGCAGCACCCGGGTTGTTTATAAATAATGTCCTTAAGTCCGGGCCTTTTGAGCCCGGGCTTTTTTATGACGGCTGCGCCCGCTTGATGTCAATGCCGCCTTTTCCGTCAGCCTCAATGCGGATCGTCCCGTTCACAATGACAGACAGCGGATGAAACTCCGCATGCTGATCAGAAAAAATCCAGCGGCGCCCGTTCGGCCCTAAAAGCAAAAACGCCCCATCATTGTAATCACCCATGAAATGAAACCCGTTCTCCTTAAGAGGCGCGCCGTCTCTCACCGGTATACCGAAACGCTGCAGCTCCTTCCCGGTCGATACCACCTCGGCAGCCGTCAGATTCACCTCGCCGATATTCAGGACGGACTCAACCGAAAAACGTTCCGCGCTTGCCGGCGATGTGTCTCTCGCGATGAATTCCGCCAGATTGTTGGACGGATCTTTGAAATAAAAGGAACGCGCATGTATATGAGAGAAATACACCTCATCCTCCCCATCTTCCGTTTGAAAAACGACTTTATCCTTTATCCACGCCTTCGCCTCATCAAAACGATTATTCGGAATGTTAAACGCGAAATGATACGCCGGATGAGATTGAGAATCGGCGCGCCTGAATTCCAATTCACTTTCTCCCGCCTTGATTGTAAACGAATCATCGGACTCACCCGCTAAAGAAAAACCCAACACCCTGACGTAGAAGTCTTTCGTCTCCTCTAAAGCACAACTGTACAAAGTAATGTTATTTATTTGCATGATCATACCCCCTTTGGTTTATACTGCCATATAGAGGGGTTGATTCCCACTATTTCGTTTCACCAATTGAGAATCCCCCTTCCGCCCGGCGCTAAACATGATAAACAGCGCCAAACCGCTTATACCAAGCGATTTTTAACGTCTAAAGCAAAAAAAAGCAGAAAATAATACCTCATATAGCTTGACAAAAAATAAATGTTATTTAATAATCTATATATAATTAGAATTATTATTGAAAGATAAAGTGAATGCTTTGTCTTTTTAATATATTTTAAAATCACATTTCAGGAGGAAGATATTATGTCTTTAATCGGAAAAGAAGTACTGCCATTCGAAGCAAAAGCTTTCAAAAACGGTGAATTCATCGATGTAACAAACGAAGATTTGAAAGGTCAATGGAGCGTTTTCTGCTTCTACCCAGCAGATTTCTCTTTCGTTTGCCCGACTGAACTTGAAGATCTTCAAGGACAATACGCTGCACTGAAAGAATTAGGTGTTGAAGTATACTCTGTTTCTACAGATACTCACTTCGTACACAAAGGCTGGCATGACAGCTCTGAAAAAATCGGCAAAATCACTTACGCAATGATCGGTGACCCATCTCAAACGATCTCCCGCAACTTCGACGTTCTTGACGAAGAAACTGGTCTTGCTGACCGCGGAACATTCATCATCGATCCTGATGGCGTCATCCAAACAGTTGAAATCAATGCTGGCGGTATCGGCCGTGACGCAAGCAACCTTGTAAACAAAGTAAAAGCAGCTCAATACGTTCGTCAAAACCCAGGTGAAGTCTGCCCGGCTAAATGGGAAGAAGGCGGCGAAACACTTACACCTAGCCTTGATTTGGTAGGTAAAATCTAAGGAGTGCATTCAATTGGTACTTGATGCAAATATCAAAGCACAATTAAATCAATACATGCAGCTAATTGAGAACGACATTGTTCTCAAAGTAAGCGCCGGTGATGATGACACTTCTAAGGACATGCTGGCTCTCGTTGACGAACTGGCTTCCATGTCATCTAAAATTTCAGTTGAAAAAACTGAATTAAACAGAACACCGAGCTTCAGCGTTAATCGTACCGGAGAAGACACAGGCGTTACATTCGCCGGTGTTCCTCTCGGCCACGAATTTACATCATTAGTGCTGGCATTGCTTCAAGTCAGCGGCAGAGCGCCTAAGGCTGATCAAAAGGTCATTGACCAGATTAAGAACATCAGCGGAGAATACCGCTTTGAGTCTTATATCAGCCTGACGTGCCACAACTGCCCTGATGTCGTCCAAGCATTAAACATGATGAGCGTGCTCAACCCGAATATCACTCATACAATGATTGACGGCGCGGCATTCAAAGAAGAAGTAGAAAGCAAAAACATTATGGCTGTTCCGACTGTTTTCTTAAACGGTGAATCTTTCGGAAGCGGCCGTATGACCATCGAAGAGATTCTCGCGAAAATGGGCAGCGGCGCAGATGCGTCTGAGTTTGCCGACAAAGAGCCGTTTGACGTTCTTGTTGTCGGCGGCGGACCTGCCGGCGCAAGCGCGGCGATCTACACGGCGCGTAAAGGCATCCGCACCGGTGTCGTCGCTGAACGCTTCGGCGGCCAGGTACTCGACACCATGAGCATCGAAAACTTCATCAGCGTCAAAGCGACTGAAGGACCGAAGCTCGCTGCAAGCCTTGAAGAGCACGTGAAAGATTATGATATTGACGTCATGAACCTTCAGCGCGCGAAACGCCTTGAGAAAAAAGACCTCTTCGAACTTGAACTTGAAAACGGCGCTGTACTGAAAAGTAAAACAGTGATCCTGTCAACAGGTGCCCGCTGGCGCAATGTCAACGTACCTGGTGAGCAAGAGTTCAAGAACAAAGGTGTTGCATACTGCCCGCACTGTGACGGACCATTGTTTGAAGGCAAAGACGTAGCCGTTATCGGCGGCGGAAACTCCGGAATCGAAGCGGCGATTGACCTTGCAGGTATCGTCAATCACGTGACTGTGCTGGAGTTCGCGCCTGAACTGAAAGCAGACGAAGTCCTGCAAAAACGTCTTTACAGCCTGCCAAACGTCACTGTGCACAAAAATGCACAAACGAAAGAAATCACAGGCGACCAAAACGTAAACGGCATTACGTTCGTTGACCGTGAAACAGGCGAAGAAAAACACGTTGAACTTCAAGGTGTATTCGTCCAAATCGGTCTCGTGCCTAATACAGAATGGTTAGACGAAACCGTCGAACGCAACCGCATCGGCGAAATTATTGTCGATAAGAGCGGCGCGACAAGCGTTCCCGGCCTATTCGCCGCAGGGGACTGCACAGACGGCCCGTACAACCAAATCATTATCTCAATGGGATCAGGTGCAACTGCCGCTTTAGGCGCATTTGATTATTTGATCCGGAATTAATGTAAAAAGCCGCCATATGAATGGCGGCTTTTTTATGTTATCAGTTAGGGTTTGCCCCGCCAACACATGCTTTTCCTCATCGTTTTGCAGCTGCTCCCACTTTTTCGCCTTCTTTCTATATCATTTGAATTTTAAGGGTAAATAATGTTAACATTACCCTTGTTAAAATATCAATATATTTCCATTTATATCTATTACTTTTTTCCTTTAATTAGAAAGGGGTTATTTGAATTGCAAAGAAAGTCTTTTACTAACTCATCCATTTTCTTTTTTTAAATTTGTATTTTGGGAGGCATACTTTTTCTTTTAACAAAATGATTCGAGTCTTTTTTAGTTGTTGACCCTCTAATCTATTTATACATAAGGCTTGCTCGCTATTAAGGCCCTATAGTTCGCCTGGTCAACGAAAGAAAAAGACAGCATACTGCAAGCGGTACGCTGTCTTTTTCTTGAAACTCTGATGACCATTTCATTCATAACCTTTATGTCTTGCTCCCTCTCGCCCGATAGATAAGAAACAGTCCAATAAACCACAGCGGCGTCAGCAGCAAAGCCGGGCGCGTCGCATCCGCAAATAGCATAATCACCAGAATGGCGGCAAACAGCGCCAGTACGGCGTAATTGATAAACGGCGCGAACGGCGCCTTGAAAGACGAGCCTGCGTGTAAGTCCGGGCGGGTTTTCCTGTATCTGATATGACAGACAAGAATCACGCCCCACACCCAAATGAAACAAATTGCGCTGATGGTGGTCACGATGCCAAACGCTTCTTCCGGTATCAATTTGCTTAAAAGAGCGCCCGCTGACAGCACAATGACCGATACCCATAATGCACTGCTCGGCACATGATTTTTATTCAGCTTCGCGAAACTGGCCGGCGCCTGTTTCGTTTTGCTTAAATTATACAAAATCCGGCTTGTAGAAAACATCCCGCTGTTACAAGCAGAAGCGGCCGACGTTAATACGACAAAATTAATGATTCCCGCGGCCACCGGAATGCCGACTAAGCTGAAGGTTTTCACAAAAGGACTTTCCGCCGCATTCAGCTGCGTCCAAGGGTTAATACATAAAAGAATGATCAATGCCCCGACGTAGAAAAATAAAATACGCAATGGAATTTTATTGATAGCGGACGGAATGTTTTTTTTCGGATTTGATGTCTCCGCTGCCGACACACCCACTAATTCCACACCGACATAGGCGAAGATCACCATCTGGAACGACAGCAAAAAGCCTGAAAACCCGTTTGGAAACAAGCCGCCGTGCTCCCACAGATTCGCCGCTGAAACCGTTCCGGTATGCGTTTTGAACCCAATCACCAGCAAAACCACGCCGATGACAATTAACGCGAGAATCGTGATCACCTTAATTAAGGCGAACCAAAACTCCAATTCTCCAAAAATCTTGACTGTTAACAGATTAAGCCCTAATAAAATGAGCAAACAGATAAGTGCAGGAACCCACTGCGGAATGTCAAACCAATATTTCACATATACACCGACGGCGATCACATCCGCCATAGCCGTCATAATCCAGCAAAACCAATAAGTCCAGCCGGTGACAAACGCCGCACGCGGCCCTAAATACGCCTCGGCAATATCCGTTAATGATTGGTACCCCGCTTTAGATAACAGCAGTTCTCCCAGCGCCCTCATGACGAAAAAAAGCGCAATACCTACAATAAAATACGCAAAGATGATAGAAGGACCCGCCAGCTGAATCGCCTTACCGGACCCTAAAAACAATCCGGTGCCGATCGTGCCGCCAATGGCGATCAGCTGCACGTGCCGATTCGACAAGTCCCTCTTTAGCTCTCGCTGTTCCACACCTGACTCCTCCTTACTTTTTGATGAACGACGAGAAAATAAAGCCAATAAAAAAAGAGATTGGATGCCCTCCAATCTCATGGTCATAAGAATATCAAATTATATTTGCGCCGCTGACAATCAACAGCATGCCAAATACATATTCGGTACTCTTCTGTCCTTTTGCCTGAGATTGTGAACCCTTCGGCGCCGCGGTAAACCCGCGGTCTCTCCAGAAGCCGCTCCTGCTGTAGTGCGACCCACAGCAATCATAGCCTGCTACGTATTAAGTTTCCGATAGAAATAACTATCAGCTAACTTTTTATTTTAATAGAAGTTTAATCATTTGTCAACAGGGTGATGAGCTGTCTGCGGAAGGTATATGTTGAGGCCTTAAGCGCCGTATTTTCTGTTTTGTTTGTCTCAAAAAGGACTTATGAGGTACTATCATATAAGGTCTAATGATTTAAATATCATGTCATACTTTAAATTCACCTTATCATGCAATGGCTCGTAAATAAAAAGGGGATGGACGAGATTGGAAACCAAATATTTAGATCTGCTCGCACAAAAATACGATTGTGAAGAAAAAGTGGTCACAGAGATCATTAATCTGAAAGCGATACTGAACCTGCCGAAAGGAACCGAGCATTTCGTCAGTGATCTGCACGGAGAGTATCAGGCATTCCAGCACGTGCTGCGGAACGGTTCAGGAAGAGTAAAAGAGAAGATCCGCGATATTTTCAGCGGCGTCATTTACGATAGAGAAATTGATGAACTGGCGGCTTTGGTCTATTATCCGGAGGACAAACTGAAGCTGATCAAACATGACTTTGATACGAAAGAGGCATTAAACGAGTGGTATAAAGAAACGATTCATCGGATGATTAAGCTCGTTTCTTATTGCTCCTCTAAGTACACCCGCTCCAAATTGCGCAAAGCGCTGCCTGCCCAATTTGCTTATATTTCCGAAGAGCTGCTGTACAAAACAGAACAATCCGCCAACAAAGAACAATATTACTCCGAAATCATAGAACAGATCATCGCGCTTGGCCAAGCTGATAAGCTGATCACCGGGCTTGCTTACAGCGTGCAGCGATTGGTAGTCGACCATCTGCATGTTGTCGGCGATATTTATGACCGCGGACCGCAGCCGGACAGGATTATGGAAGAACTGATCAACTATCATTCAGTGGATATTCAATGGGGGAATCACGATGTTCTCTGGATAGGCGCCTATGCCGGTTCCAAAGTATGTCTGGCCAATATTATCCGTATCTGTGCCCGCTATGACAACCTGGACATTATTGAAGACGTCTACGGCATCAATCTGAGACCGCTATTGAACCTTGCCGAAAAATATTATGATGATAACCCGGCATTCCGCCCGAAAGCAACCGAAAACAGACCGGAAGATGAGATTAAGCAAATCACAAAAATCCATCAGGCGATCGCGATGATCCAATTCAAGCTTGAGAGCCCGATTATTAAGAGACGGCCGAACTTTAATATGGAAGAACGGCTGTTATTGGAAAAGATTGATTATGACCGCAATGAAATCACGCTGAACGGAAAAACGTATCAACTGGAAAACACCTGCTTCGCGACGGTGAATCCCAAACAGCCCGATCAGCTATTAGAAGAAGAAGCAGAAGTCATGGACAAGCTGCTGTTCTCTGTCCAGAATTCCGAGAAGCTGGGCCGCCATATGAATTTTATGATGAAAAAAGGCAGCCTGTATTTAAAATATAACGGCAACCTGTTGATTCACGGCTGTATTCCTGTTGACGAAAACGGCAATATGGAAACGATGATGATAGAGGATAAAGCTTATGCGGGCCGTGAGCTTCTCGATGTATTTGAACGGTTCTTACGGGAAGCGTTTGCTCATCCGGAAGAAACCGATGACCTTGCGACAGACATGGTCTGGTACTTATGGACAGGCGAGTATTCCTCCCTCTTCGGAAAACGCGCCATGACCACCTTTGAGCGGTATTTCATCAAAGAGAAGGAAACGCATAAAGAAAAGAAAAACCCGTATTACTATTTGCGTGAAGACGAGGCAGCCTGCCGAAACATCCTGAAGGAATTCGGGCTCAACCCGGATCATGGCCATATCATCAACGGCCATACACCGGTAAAAGAAATCGAAGGCGAAGATCCGATCAAGGCAAACGGAAAAATGATCGTTATCGACGGCGGCTTCTCCAAAGCCTACCAATCCACAACAGGCATCGCCGGCTACACGCTCTTATACAACTCCTACGGCATGCAGCTCGTCGCCCATAAACACTTTAACTCCAAGGCCGAAGTGCTGAGCACCGGAACCGACGTCTTAACGGTCAAACGATTAGTTGACAAAGAGCTGGAGCGGAAGAAAGTGAAAGAAACGAATGTCGGTGAAGAACTGATGAAAGAAGTCGCGATTTTGGAGAAACTGCGGGAGTATCGGTATATGAATTGAGGAATATGGAGTTCAGGGATGATTCTCTGGGCTCTTTTTTATGATTCTCCGTAACAACGGCTAATGATCCCCTTTCCCTGTATGTAAAACCGATTTAACCGCTTCTTCAATCTCCTTATAACCCGTACATCTGCAAATATTGGACTCCAGCCAGTTTTTAATCGTTTCATCACTTGCATTCGGCTCAGTATTCACTAAAGCATGACAATTCATGAGAAAACCAGGTGTGCAATATCCGCATTGAAATGCAAATTTTTCAATAAAAGCCTTTTGAATCGGCGTATTGATCAGTCCTTCAATTGTCGTAATGTCCTTTCCTTCCCCTTCTGCCGCAAGCATTAAGCAAGATTTCATCGGTATCCCGTCCGTTAATACCGTACAGGCGCCGCAATCCCCATTTAAGCAGCCCGGCTTTGAACCAGTTAATCCGAGACGAAGACGGAGAGCAAATAACAAAGTATCGGCCGGTCTGACCGTAATCTGTCTTTCTTCGCCATTTACTTTCAACGTAATAGGATCAGACATGAGAACCTCCTTCTAATTCTTGTAAGGCATCTAAGATTGTATGCTGCAAGACAAATATCCGGTATTCACTTGAGCCTTCTGCATCATCAAGAACGGGTTTGGGTACATACTGTAAAGCCCTGCGCACTCTATCTTCTGCTGTGCCGCTTTTATCGTTAAGCACAGCCTCCATTTCAGCAGAACGAAAAGGAAATGGACATACGCCGCTGAAGGCCATTCTGATCTCATCATCTTTTTTCAGCGCACAGACTGTCACCAATGGGTATCCGACATTCCACTGCTGTCTTCTTTTGATACTGACAAACGGCAAGTCAACATACGCTCGATCGACAACAATATGAAATAAAAAATCTCCTTTTCGCAACTGTATTTCCTTGTTAAATACTTTATTTATGGGACGGTAATGAATCCCCGCTCTCCCTGCAATCCCTAGCAAACTATCAGAAATCAGCAGCGGCAGCACGGCCTCACGGTAATAGATGCCCCCGCAAATGTTTCCGCCCAGGCTGATTTTATTTCGAGACGTCCGATCCGCAATTTCACTTACTGTTTTACTTAATAGCGGAAATGGATTTTCTTCCTCCAGTTTCGTTAGTGATACGCCCGCTCCGATCACCAGATCATGTTCATAAAAACGGATGGCATGAAATCCCGGAAGTGCGTTCATATCTATCACTGCATCCGTATAGACGATATTCAGCCTTCCTAACGTGATAATTTCCGTGCCGCCGGAAAAATACATTGGTGTTTTCTTTTCGGCCGCAAGCGAGTGAAACAGACGGGTTGTTTCTTGTATGGTCTTCGGCTTAAAATAGTCGAAATCAAACGGTATCATCTTTCCACCCCATTTGCGTCCTCCATAATTGTTCGGGAATGAGAGGAAGTTGATTCAATTGGACACCTAAAGCGGCGGAAAGGCAATTTCCTAATGCTGCAGGCATCCCCAGCAGTCCGTGTTCCCCGCCGCCGCGCGCTCCATAAGGCGCAATCACATGCGGGGTTTCAACAAATTCAATGATATATTCAGGCTGCTCTCCATAGTGAAGGGGTCTGTATGTTCTGAGTTGAGGATTTAATACTCTTCCATATGGATCAAATACAAAGGTTTCTCTTCCTCCAAATGCGATTCCCATACTCATCCCTCCCATCACTTGACCCCTTGCAGCTTTTTCATTCAGTACAGTTCCTATATCTACAACAGAATAGGCTTTTGTGATCCGATACGTATAATCCCGCTTATCCAACTCAACTTCAATTCCCTGCGCACCTACAGCCCACTCGGGTCCCGGCTTTCCTCTTCCCGTTTCCCGGTCTAAATTCGTCATCCGGGTTAATGTATAATTGCCGCTCGCAATGATTTGGCCGCCAATGGTATTTCCATTTGGAAACGTGTATCCGTAAGCAATGTCTTTTATGTCAACATGTACAGCAGGATAATCTATAAAATAAACCTTCCCATCGGCCACTTCCAATTCCTCGACAGGAACCCGCAACACGCATGATGCCACTTCCTTAAGCTTTCGAATGGCTTCTTCCGCTGCATTCAGTACGGCTCTTCCGGCCATTAACGTCCCTCTGCTCCCTACGGTTTTCCAATGCTCGGGCGTTGTTTGGGTATCTACAAGCATTTTCACGTGAATTTTGCTTATATCTATTTTCATTCGTTCCGCCAAGATTTGGGCTAACACTGTTTTTGTCCCTGTTCCAATTTCCACTACCCCTGACATCAAATTAATGCTTCCATCGGGATTGAAGGTTAAAATCACCCCGGACGTTGCATTTGTATCAAATGTTGAGGTTTTCCAAATACAGCTGATCCCCTTCGCCCGTATCTTCCGGCCGTCGATTTCAATTCTCTGTCCCTCAGACCAATTCATTAATTCCTTCAATCTCTCAATGCATTTCGGCACATTTCCGACCGTGCTTGAATTGAGAAGAACTTGAGTAGGTGTAGTATCACCGGGACGAATGGCATTTCTATAGCGGAGTTCTAACGGGTCCATGTTCAGCTTTTCCGCCAATACATCCATCGTCCGCTCAAAGGCAAATAACACTTCAGCATGGCTGTAGCCCCTAAATGCGCTTGGATATGGATGATTCGTATACATACAATATGAATCACACGATATATGATCGATAGCGTACGGACCCGTACAATCAACCACCGCAGCCCGGCTGATGTCCACTCCTTTATCAGAGTATGCTCCGCCATCAAATAAAAGCTGAATGTCTGCCGCCTTTAAAATTCCATCCTTTGTGGCCCCTAATTTAACAATGGCATCCAATCCTATATGACCAGGAGATGTGATCATATCCTCTTCTCTCGTATTAAATAACTTGACGGGCCGGCCTCCGACTGCTTTTGATGCCAAATAGGCAATGACCTCTAACTGAACGGCTGCTTTTCCCCCGTACGCTCCTCCTACTAAAGGGGTTTTGACGATAACCTTTCCGGGTTCAATTCCAAAGTACCACTCCATTAATTTTTTAATGGCAAAAGGAGCTTGAGAGGATGTTGTCATGATAATCTCCTCATCAGCCCGAATTTCAACAATCGAGCATCTTGTCTCCATAGCCGCATGATCAGAAGGGTTAAAGGAAATTTGGAATTCTGCTGTCACATCACTTTCCTTAAACCCGTCTTCAATATTTCCTTTTCTGATTTTATCCAGGTTCGCAATATTTGTCTTCGGAACCGGGAATACACCTGCCTTCTTCTCATAGCGGTCAACATGTTCATGGACGAGGGGAGCATCCTTTTGAAAAGCCTCACGGGGGGAATTGACGACGGGAAGAGGTTTATAGGACACTTTAATGGCATCCGCGGCCTTTTTGGCTATGATTGGATTTTCCGCCACAACTACAGCAACCGGCTCACCGTGGTACCTGACCCTTTTATAAGCAATCGGCGGCCTGTCTTTAATTTCTTCACCTGCAAGCGGAAAAGGTTCATCGCCCAATATCGCTTTCACTCCGGGAATCTTCCAAGCTTCTGAAAAATCAATAGACACAATATCGGCATGAGCATATGGGCTGATCAGCATTTTTGCGTGTAATGTGCCTGTTGCATGTAAATCATCCGTATATTTCGCCTTACCCGTCACTTTTTCAAGAGCCTCTTTCCGAATGACACTTTTCCCGATATACTCCAACTCATTCACTCCCCGAATTTATTCAGCAGGAAAGTATAATCTTCAACCGTGTCTACGTCATAAAAAAGCAAAGGGTCTTGAAAGCTGATCATTTTTCCCGTCTTGAACATACTTTCACGGATCACGTGCCGGGCGCCCTGATCTCCCTTTAACTGATGCAAGACTGGAAAACATTGATTTGAGAATAAAATGGGGGGCATAGGAAGATGCTGATTTTCAGCGGCGATAAATGAATAGCCGCGCTCCTTTTGATAAGAATCAATTAACGTATTGATGATATCTGCGGTGACAAACGGCTGATCTGCAAGGAGAATGATAACGGCGTCAGCCTCGTACGCTGCCGCTTTTTGCAAACCGCATTGTATAGAATGGCCTTGGCCCTTACCCGCTTGCTCACATTCTGCCTGGCTCCACTTATTTGAGATGGGATTTAAAAAGAAAAAATCCGAAAGCCAATGCAGTGAATCTCCCTTTCTCGTTATAACGAAGATATGATCTAATTCAGATAACAGGGCATGTTTAAGCGCCATACTTCCGAGGGAGACTCCATTGAGAAATAAACTGCGCTTATCCGTCCCCATGCGTCTGCTTGTACCGGCTGCCAGGTAAATGCCTGCTGTTTTCATAAGCGAGCCCTTTGTTTTCGCATTTCTTTAATCATCTCGCCAACAATGCTTACAGCAATCTCCTCAGGCCCTTGTGCCCCGATGGGAAGGCCGATAGGGGAATGAATATCTGCCGGAATCTCTGCCCCGCCTAACAGCCGCTCCGTGCGCCTTCTGGGGCCTAATACGCCTTTATAAAACACATTCTCGTTTTTTAATGTATGTAAAATGATCTGATCTTTTTGAAAGCTGTGCGTCATAATAACAACAAAATCCCTTTGGGTCATGCTCAGGCCTTCTATGACTTCTTCCGGTGCTCCTATTATCAAATGGCCGGCTTCAGGAAAATGGCCGTGATGACATAAAGCGGGACGCCAGTCAATCACCGTCACATGAAAGCCCGCACGAGCCGCCAACGAAACGAGCGGCCTTGCATCTTCTCCTGCTCCGAAGATGTATAGACAAGGTTTTGGAACCATCTGATGGATAAAAAATAAATCAGATGTATGTTCACCCCTTTTGATTCCCTTTTCTGTCTGTCTCAGTTTTTGAATACAGCTTTGTTCCATATCGCCGGTTCCAAACACTCTGCCGTCTTCAGCTATATACAGATCTTCCTTCGGCTCTAACGTTTCAGTGAATCGTTTCACTCGAGTCACAGACTTTTTTTCATCTAAGCATGTCTTGACTGTCATCAGATTTCGTTCCAATTCTCCTTTTACAGGCTCAAGCAACACCGTCAAAGCACCATTACAGCCAACGCCCTGCCCCCAGGATAAATCGTCCTCCGCGCTCATATCAAAGCGGACAATCAACGGCTCTCCCGCAGCCCAGATCTGCTCTGACCTTTCAGCAAGATCTTCCTCCAGACAACCGGCGGATAACATTCCGACTCTTGTTTTGTCCCCTAAAATTAACATGGAGGCCCCTTCCTTCTTATAAGCGGACCCCTCTGTTTTAATGATGGTAGCCAGTACCTTAGCTTTCGCAGAAGCCGCGATGACATCCAAAATCCGGTGTATATTATCCATTTGATTTCCCCCGCTTTTACCTGATCATCTGTATATCCATATTCTTTTTTTCCAGAGAACATTACAAACTCTTCAGCAATTTCTTCGTTTCTAAAAAAAAAGAGTCTTTATAGACCTTATGACCGGGCGGCGGGTGTGACTTCATGCCGGAACGGAGAGATTCCAATAACACGTTCTGTTCCTTCTGTTTCCAATTGTCTGTTTCACCCTGCTGTATGCCTTTAAAACCCGCAAAAAATTCACTTAACACTTGTAAATCATTGCCCAGCTCCCTTTTGTCACTTGAAGATAAAACTCCTTCCCTTTCCCATTCTTTTAACGTTTTCACGACATTGGATAAATACTCATATCCAGCATTCATCTTTTGCATCTCTGTTTGATATCTTGCAAGAATGATTTTATGTTTTTTTCTGATGGGGTTGAATTTCAAGCTCTCAGAGGCTGTTTGCAGCATCTCTTTTGCCGTATGCAGCTCCTGCAGAAGGTTATTCACTTTATCTTCCATGAGCATCCCTTTTCCTTGTCCCCACTCTGATTGAACCCATTGAGAAAGCTCTGAAAGTGTGTCAGAAAGCTGATGAGCCAATGTTTGAAAAGAGTCCGCTGCCCTTTTTGTATAGTCCGGCGGAAAAAGAAACATATGAACCAGAATCGCAATGACGACGCCGATCACCGTATCGATGATCCGATCCATTGCATAATCTTTAGAGTGTCGTTCAAACGTAAATACCAATAAAATGGTGAGCGCTACTTGATGCAGAACCGTTTCATCTATTCGTAACCACTTTGCAATGTACGTCCCGCCTAATAGTAACAGCCCCAGCATCCAGCCATTCATTTGTAAGTAACTGACAAGATAAGAGGTTAACATGATTCCGATGACCGTTCCCGCAATCCGATGAAAAGAAAATCGAACCGACTGATCTATGGTTGATTGCAAACATAAGATAACGGATAGAGGAGCCAAATACGGATGTTTAGAACCAGCCAGTTTTGCAGCTTCCCAAGAAACCGCAGACGCAATCGCCATCTTCCAAACCAAGGATGTTTTATTTTGATTTTTTTTACTTTTCTTCATCATACGCCCCCTCCTTTCAAAAACCTTTTCCACTAGGTTTCCGTGACGGAAAGGGATTTATACTGACGTAGGGAAAATGCGAAAGAAGCTGTTGTTCGCAATAAGGTGCTTCTCTGAGATCTTCTTTACGGTTTCTATCCTCCTTGATAACTTCGCATCAGATATGAACTCTACTCTCCTATGACTTTCGAAGGGAAACATACAAACCTTGTCGGTTAATGTGATGAAATTGGGTGAATTTTTTATCATTTTATATGGTAAGGGTTTAAGAAGCAGAATGCCTTTGTTAGTATGGCAACCAAAGGAGGAGGATCAATTATGCAAAGCAAAATGAAGCTAACCGCAGTGAAACTGGCAGCCTTGGTATTCCTAGTAGGTGCCTTTGCCCTCCCGGTTTTACCCCATTCTGCGGCTGCCGCAGAATCACAAGCTACATACAAAGTTGAAAACCTCAACGACAGTGAGCTGAAGATGACGTTCAATCATGCAGATGTTCATATTGACGCTAAAGGCAATGCAACGCTTAAAGACAACATAACAGGCGAGGAGCAGGCTCTTCCGAAAAGCTCAACTGACAAAAATGGTGACCCCGTTACACTGAAATATGAAAAAATCAAAAATGGCGTTTTAGTCAAAGTCGTGAACAAAGACGCTGGAAAAACGAGCGGTTCAATCAGCACCCAATCAGTCGGGAAATGTATTTTAGGTACTGGCGGCGGTGCGGTAACTGGCGGCGGCACACTGGGTCTCGCAGGAGCTGCTGTAGGAACAGTCACAATACCCGGCATCGGAACAGTAGGAGCGGGTGCCGTCGGAGCAATTACCGGAGCTGTTGGCGGTGCAATGACAGGAGCTGCCGCATCTTGCTTTTAACCATGAAGAAAAAGGGGCCCGCGCCCCTTTCTTTTACTAACTATGGAAGGTGGTCGACATGTACAAAATCATCATTCCTTCAATACTAGCCATCTTCATTCTCTGGATATTCTTACAGATTTCGCTGGAGATAAGCATCGTTAAGAATCCATTGAATTATTTTATTGTATTCATTGTCTTCTTTCTCTTTATTAAGATGGTGAAAGAGAAGCAACAGTAGGTTGCTTCTTTTACCATGTGTAGAAAATAAAATCATATCTTAATGAATTCTATAAGCAGAAACCAGGCTATTATTCTCTATTGTACCTTGAGAGCAGGTAAAGGAAGCTTAGGTTTTGAACATTATGTTTGAGCGGAAGTTTAGTTTAAACGAAAAAATAATCCTATTTAATCTTAAGATGAATCTTAAACAGCAATACAGTAATGATCGGACTCACGATTATTAAAAATGTATGTTTACCTTTATGATTTAAAGCGGTTCAACAATAGAGTTTATTCTATTCTTAGTTAGTATTAAAAATGATATTTCCATTTCATTTTAATTTGGCAGATGACTACAATACGTTTCTCCGAACTTTTCTATATCACTATAAAAAGGGTATTTTAAGGACTTTAGGCCAGTTACATTTCACTAGAATACTACCGCTGATTACCTGTTATAGTCTTCAATAATCGAAATTGTTTTATTTGCCACTTCACTTCCAAGTGAGGCATACAATTTCTTATCGCCAATAACATAAAATTCTTCTTTAGCTCGTGTAGCTGCAACATTCATCATATTTGGATCAGAAACAGCCCATCTTGCTGCTCCACTGCTATTAGTGTCCGCTCCAAGAACAAAATAGACAATTTTTGCTTCTTTTCCTTGAAAAGTATGGACAGTTCCGATGTTTGTTTTTTTCCCATTTTCGCGTTTCGTAAAGTTAATTTTATCTAAAACTTGTGCAAGTTTATAAGCCACATTTCTAAATGGAGATATAACATAGATTTCTTCAGCTAAGTCTGGATTTTCCTGCAAACGATTATCAATCAGACTTTTCAGTAAGTCAGCTTGTTCTTTAACAAATTTGTCATTTGCTTTTCCGGTTGAATCATACCATTGTGATTTTCCTTGTGACTCATCTTCTGATTTACCTTGTACCATCAACCCATCATACGAGATTTCATTTGAAATCGTAAACATCGGATAATTTGAACGTCTGTGCACCCAAAGTGGTATGCCAATCCATTCATCCTCATTTTTTTGAAAACCATACTGACTTGCAGCATCCACAATCGTTTGAGTAGAAGCATCAGCAGAGACAAATTTTTCATCAACTTTATAATATCTTCCAATCAATGTCAGAACATTTGAATCTAACGTCAATACTGGTTTTATTTGTGATGGATCCCCAACCACCATAACCTTTTTACTTCTAAAAATTGCGCCAACACTTGCCTGCGGTAGTGCTTGACCTGCCTCATCTATGAATAAGTTACCTATTGAGTTTTCATTAAGGTTTTTAAACATCCTGCCAAAGCTGGCAAAAGTAGTACTGACAACAGGGATAGCGAAATTCAACCATTGCCATGATTCTGAAATTAACTGATGTCCATTCTCTTTTCCAATGTATTCGGACTGTTTATTCCAAATAATTCTTGCCGCTTTCAAATTCTTTCTGTTTTCATACAGGAATTGCTTTCTAACCTTTAAGGCTGAAATAAATAATTCTGATTGTAAAATACGAAAGCGCTTGGTAAACCATGGATTAGACTTTTGAAGTTCATCATATGATAGTGAGAAATCTAGTTCTTCTATTCCACTTTGAAATTTGAGTTTTTCCAATAACGCAATTTCTTGTTCCAATTTCTTAAAATTATTTTGTTGAGTAGTGATCCATTGTTCGAAATCAGCTTTTGTGTCCTGAATTTGTTGCCGAGTATTTTCGATTTTAACAGCATTTACCTTTAGTGCATTTTCGAATTTCATGCGCTCATTTAACAATTTAGTCTTTTGTTGAGAAAGATGATTTAAATGGGCATTCGTATTATTGAGATTTTTGAAATACTGCTCAACTTTTGATTTATTAAATATTTTCTGGAACCATAAAAAACTTGGCTTTTGTGAAGTAACTACATCATAATTCCGTTCAGCTTGAGCTTGTAAATCATTCAAATTTTTGTTTTCAATGGAACAATCCGATAACTTTTTTTGGAGATTTACGCTTTCTTGTCTCAGCCTTTCAAGTTCACGCTGCGCTTCTTCCTCCTGTGAAATCAAATTTGCTCGTTTCTCTGTTACTTCTTGTTCAAAAGCAAGGGTTTGCTCCTTATGCTTGGTTTTAAATTTTTGAAGAGAATACATTTTCTCGCTATATTCTTGAATTTTTTCTCTTTCAGTTTTTAATTCATCATAGAGACGTGAGAATTCTTGATATACACTTACATCTGTATTCGCTTCATAATTTTCTTCTAGATCCTTTTCAATTACTTCGATAGTTAAAAGTAACTTGTTAATGTTTGATGATGCTCCGCCTTCCAACGAAAATGTACCCCAATTATCCTCATTTAAAAGCTCACTTTTTATCTTGCGATTCTTTCCGAAACCTTCACCGGTTAATTTAGAATTAGAGATATCTTTAAAATAATTCGCTTCCTCTAGTTGCTTTTGAAAATCGTCAGCAATCTTCTCTTTCTTTGGTAGCTCCTTAACAATGTTTTGGACTGCCCCATTGTTTGAACTTGCTACAATCATGTTCTTATCTGAAATGGAATGTGGTAAAACACCAAGTTTAGCACTCTGCCAATAAACTAGACTACCTTGAATATTTTTATCAGACAGCTGTGAGATTTCCGCTGCCTGTTGTACTACTAAATCAGCAAAAATATCTTTTAACAGTGTTGTTTTCCCTGTTCCCGGCGGCCCATTGACACTACGAATATCATTTTCATCATTTAAAGCAAGATTTACCGCAACCTGTTGCATAAATGAAAGCGCAAAATCGGGATTACTTGGGAAACGTCCCAAAGGATAAAATTTAGGTTGCAAAATCATCTCAAAAATATGTGGATTAAAATGAGTCGATTCTTTTTTACCATCTAAATTTTTTCTGTATCCAGAATAGCCATTAAAATATCTATCCAAATTTTTATTAGTGATTGTCTTTGCCTTGTTCAGATCTCCAATAAAGAACGAATGTAGATTCACATCTCCATTATCCAAGTTTTTCACAAATGCATAGCGGAAATTTTCTGTAGTAACATTATAATTTTGTAAGAGTTCAGAAAATGCGGTATTAAAATCCTCATTAAATTTCCTGTTCAAGTCTTCTCTAAATGAGTTTTCAACTTCTAAAATATCTTTCGGTAAATCGCCATGTCGGCGGATATAACCGCTCATCGTATAGAACAATTTGTCTGCTATAAAATTTAACTGGTTATCAAAATATACAGAGAAGGTGAATTTGTCAGAGTTACTAACTTCTTCGTAGGTTTTAGCGATCTTATATTTCTCCCTCAATATGTCAACAATCTCTTGAAAATTGAATATATCAAAATATAATACTAAGCCCGACTTCTTGAAGAACTTATCTGATACACTTTGCTGTTCTTTTTGTTTAGTTAAAAAGTCTAAAAAAAACTTACTCCAGTCCTTCTCCACTGTATGTAAAGGCTTTAGAGCTTTATCTTTTTTATTAATAGAACCTTCTGATAGTTGCTCTATCGTAATCCAAGCATTTAAAATGTCTTTCCTTCCGTTCATACTATCCCCCGTCATTATCTATATATAGAAAACTTGAATTATATGTTGCATTTGTGTATTTCATTTTTAAAATGAAGAGTTTTTCATTGACAAAATTAGATTTCAACTAGACATCTGCTTAGTTTGTATCAAAAGGCACAACTTATAATTTGTTTTTTCTTTAATCAATTATAAAACCTCACTCACTTATGATAAGGCTCCCCTTAATGCATCTAAATGAGGTTTATCGGTATCAAGGTTTTAAATTATTAAAAGGTCAATTCGTCTACTGTTTTGGATGCTCTTAACATATCATAAAGTGGTGATATGTTCGTATTTTGACAAAAATCATTATCTCTAAGTTTTGAAAAAGTAAAATAAAGATATTTCTTAGCTCTAGATAAGCCTACAAAGAACGTACAAGTGTCTTCTTCTTCTTGGTTTGAATAAGTCCAAAATGCGTTGTCATCAAGCCCTACAAAAAATACTGCTTCATATTCTAGACCCTTACTTTTATGGATTGTCATAATAGGAATAGAAAAGCGCCCCTCGAAACTATCAATTGCTTCTTTCCAACTCCCTGTTTTTTGATAAAAGGCAAATAAATAATCTACTAGGCTATCTCGTACTTGATTAAGATATTCTCCCTGTGAATATTGAGGATAGAATTTTCTAATTTTATCTACCCTATAATAATCCATAATGTCTAGGAGGATTTTTCTAAATCCTTCTAGTTCACTAAGTTTATCTAATTCATCTTTGACCTTATTTAAAAACATCTTGAAGTCAAATAAAAGGTGATTGATTGTTTGATTTATTATGGAACCTTTTACTCCTGCTAATTCCATCTTGATGTCCCATATTTTTATCCAAGCATCACTGTTTTTTACGTCTATTGCTGATTTTAAAGTGTTGATTAATAAAATTATTAATTCTTCTTTTAGTAAATCCTGAAATAAAGTTTCATTCCTAGCTACTATATTATAGTTTTCCAACTCACTAATTATATCCTGAGAATATTTATCTACAGTTTGTTTAACAATAATACAAATCTCATTATATGGTGTTTCTAAGGAATAGATTAGTTCATTAATCTTAGTTGCAACAATTTGAGCTTCCTTTTGAGAATTTTCAAAATACCATATTTCTGATATCCCATCTTCAGTTGACCATCTTGAATTTGGAATAGGAGTAAATGGTTGATCTTGCAAATAATTATTCACAACTTTTTGTATTTCTAATAATCTAGGAGCTGATCTATGGTTCATAATTAAATTATATGGCGTTGCAGAAAAATCTTTTTTATAACATTCAAAGATGTCTTTCTTGGCACCCGCCCATACCATAATCCTTTGTCTATGATCTCCTACAGCAGTGAGTGAAATAGATGAACTTATAAAGCAAGTTTTAACTAAGTCATATTGAAGAGTAGTTGTATCTTGAAATTCATCTAAAAAAACATGACTATAAGTTTTTTGTAGTGATTTTAAAATCAAAGGATTGGTATTTAAAATGTATATAGACAATTGGCAAATCATTGGAAAGTTAAGTCTTGCAGAGCTCTCTTCATTACCTTTCAATAAGTAGTTCCATACATTTTTCAACAACTCATCATTTTTTATAGGAAGAGGTTGGCTATTTAAGTGCTTTAATAATACATTAACAAATTCATTTCTTTTCATTCCCTTACGTTGAAAAATACCAAATTTAGCATATGCTTTTACAATGTCATTATTACTTTTGTCGAAAAGACTATAGTTTAAATTCGGTCTGTATTCTATAGGTAATGCAGAAATAAAGCTGTCTAATATATTTTTAGCAAATGAATCGAATGTTTTGGAATTGAATCGAACAGCTAATTCTGAAGCAACCCTTAAATTAACTCTTTCTTTTAAATTTACTGCAGCATCTTTTTTAAAACTAATGGCTAATATTCGTTTTGGCTTTGGACAGCTATTAGTCTCTAAAAGAAAGCAAGCTTTTTGCGCTAATAATTCTGTCTTACCAGCTCCAGGTCCAGCAACTACTAATGAATTCTTAAGATTTTTCGTAGCAGATAGAGCATTTTGTTCAAGACTCAATCCACCATTTGGCACCCAACTATTAACTAACTCATTCAAAGTATCCATCCCCACTCTAAAGGTTTAAAATCTGTGTCGCTTTTTCTGCAATTCTTTGTATGACATCTGGAGTTGAATCTTTTAAATGCTGATCCTCAATAAGACTTAATGCTTGAAGGTGTGTTACAGGTTTTCCTCTTGTTAAGAAGAAATAGTTATACCAAATCATTAATTCCTTCTGTTCACTTGTATATGTATCCCCATTGCCACCATTTTCTTTTAATGTTTTTCTAACACTATCGTTTATTCTATCTATATATGCTGCTGTATTCTTATCGGCAGCTGAAAGTTTATGAATTCTTTTATTAGTTTTATCATCAATTGCTAGAAGGGGGCCTTCATTGTGTTTAAGAATCATTAAGTACTCATCTAAAAAGTTTTCTATCATCATAAAATCAATATCTATTGGATTTGAAAAGTACACATTATAGTTATTTAACAAATTTATCCAGCATGATAAATATTCCAATCCCTTTTCATCTAAGGACCACTCATGCATTTTTTCTAAATATTGATTTTCTAATATTTGTCCATTTTTCAAACGCAGTAATTTATTTCTGTCGACACCATTCTCGATTAATTGCTTAAGAGCATACTTAATTCTTCCCCAACCACCACCATTTCGTTCCCTATCTAAATCTAATAACGTGATAAATGGAATATCTAATTGGGTTAGTAATCTCCAAAAGTGATTTACATGTCTTCCTCCTAAGGGAACTACAGAAATTCCGGTTGAATCTAGATTATCGTTATATAAGGTAAGAAACTTAGGTAATAATATTTCTTCACTATCACCTTCACCTAATATTACTAAAGATGAAAAATAGAGCTCAGGATAGGCTTTTACAGCTTCTTTAACAAATTTAAATGCTTCATCATCCTTAGGCGGTAATAACACCTCTTTTACAACAGTTTTACTATTATTCTTTTCTATTCTTAAATGCCTAATTTGAATTGGATCTATTCTTTTTATAATAGAAGGGCTATGAGAAGTTATAATTATTTGAGCATTAGGTTTATCTCCTAAACTCTTAAGATTTTTTATTACTTTTCCCAACAAATGAGGGCTAACATGATTCTCAGGTTCTTCTACTAATACTATAGTTATCGCTGGTGGATCTATATTTAATATTCTACTTTCTTCCGTAACTTCCGAACTAATTTCTTCAATCGCTTTGTTTTCTAACTCTAATAAAGAATCAATTAAGGTTAAATAAAATAAAGATTTTAGTCCGTCTCCTAAATCAGAAACCTTAAATGCCTTTTCCGTATGAGATGGGGTAAATTCAACGTCTAACTTTTTTAATATACTTTCTAAATTGTTACTTCCGAATTTGATATTTGCATTGCTGTATCTTTGGTCATTATGGTAATTTTTCCATTGATCTGCAATTATTGATTTTACGGTTGAAATCCCCTGTTGATTAGCTACTTGAGTATCTAATAAATTAATTTTTTCTTTAATAGCTTCCTTGTCACTTTCTTTCCAATTAATTTGCTTGATAATTCGCCACAATATGGTTCCTGAAGCGTTTTTTAGCTGCTCTGATGGATTTCTAGCAGCAGGAACATAAATTACTTTAATTTTAGATTTATCATGCGCATTAATAGGTTTTAAATGTTCCTCGGAATTTTCACCTTCAGAGCACTGAATATAGTAATAACGATAGTCAACGCTTCCTTCAGGGTCATTGCTTTTTTGCCATGTTGCATGTAATTGGATTCTAATATAAGGATTACCACCCTCTTCTGAAACTATGAAATTTTCAAAGTAGATGGGAATTCCATAGTCATCAGGGTCACCGTTTTCTTTAAAAAACTCAAACTTTGCTTCGAGTTTAAAGTAATTACTTTCAACTTCTTCAGGAGTTTGATTATTTAACAAGTGAAAATCCGATCTTTTAATATTGGTGCTTTCGCCAAACAATTTTAAAATGGCGCTTAGTACAGTAGTTTTTCCAGCACTATTCGTACCAATTAGAGCTGTTAAATCCGAAATATTTATACTAGTTGGTTCAGGACCAAAACTTCTATAATTCTCAAGAGTTAGTTTAACTAATTTCACAAACACATCCCTCTCTTTCCTATAGTTGTTAATTTTACCACAAAAAAGCCAAAGATTATTGTATCAACAATCTTTGGTTTTGATTAAACCTGATTCACAGAAAATTTCTTACTATTATTTTAACATCTCAAAATAAATAATTTCTTTGATAATCAAAAACCACTCACTTATGATAAGGCTCCCCACGATTAATCCGAAACGCCCGATAAATCTGCTCTACAAGTATGAGACGCATCAACTGATGAGGAAAGGTCATCTTCGAAAATGACAGTTTGTCGTCTGCGCGTTTCATGACGGCATCGCTTAGGCCGAGTGAGCCGCCGATGACGAAGGTGATTTTGCTTTTTCCATAAGTCGCCAGCTCATCTATTGTATCGGCCAGTTCTTCGGATGTTTTCATTTTTCCTTCGATGGCGAGAGCGATGACGTGGCTGTCCGGGCTGATTTTGGCCAGGATGCGTTCGCCTTCTTTGTCTTTGACGATTTTCATGTCTTGGTCGCTCAGGTTTTCCGGAGCTTTTTCGTCCGGGAGTTCGATGATGTCGATTTTTGCGTAGGCTGAGAGTCGTTTTTTGTATTCTTCAATGCCTTGCTTGAGGTATTTTTCTTTTAGTTTTCCGATGGTCACAATATTGATATTCACAGGTCATCCCCACTTTAGAAATATATTGTCCACAATTGTGGATATCTTTTCTGTATTTTGTGTAGGATCATTCGTTCCCTACTAGATATGTTGCAGTGTCCCCACATAATTCACAGGCTGTGGATAAACTGTTAGTATGTTCGATTTTTCTGATTTCGGGCGGAAGCTCATGATCATCTATGTACATGTCCAGCACAGTTTCGATATGTTCTTCACAAGAATAATAAGCGGTTTTCATTGTTACATCCTCCGGTTTTCTTTTGCGCGCGGCAATTGTTCTCTTCTCAATATAACCTATTTATACACATGTTAGTAGTGCTTCGGGCTGAGTTTTATCCACAATTCGGCAAATCACGCGCAAAAAGAGCCGGCGTTTGCAGCATCCGGCTCTTTACGTGTTTTCTCTTTTTTCTAAGCGAAGGACGAACAGAATTCCTAATAGACACGCCAGCAGCGTACAGCATACATCAATCCAGTCCGGCTTTCCGCCGTTTAAAAAAGAGTTGGTTATCACGGAAACCAGGAGAATGGTTACAGTCACCGCGGCAAGCTTTTTCTTCATCGGCTCCCTCCTTCATCTGACTGTCTTCTGCTTTTACGGTGCAAATTCCTCTATTTCTATGTTCGGTCGGTTTTTTTCTTGTTATATAGCCTGATTATGAGAGTCACAACGATATATACAATCATAATCAATGTTCCGTTGCTCACATCAGGGTATCCAATCAACATATTCATTATGACAAAAACAATGGTTATACAAATGACGGACAACAATAAGAAGAGACTGAATGATTTCAAATGAACACCTTCTTTCTTGCAGTAACGTTTCATTATAAAAAGCTTACCAAAAGCGGCAAGCTCTTTTCAAATCTGCATATTTCAACCAAAGAATTGTTCGCAAATTTCTTTAGCACCTGCTTCGCCAACTCCATTTTCAATTGCTAAACATAAGGGCGAGCACACTACTGCGCCGACAGCACCTCCGACAGCCATACAAGCACCTGCACAAGCAATACTGGATCCCAGCCCCAGCATTTTTGTGACTAAATCGTTACAGGACTCCAATTTTGATTTTGCCGGAGATGCTTTTTTGACAGAGTTCAATAAAGCATTATTCCCCTTGCCTTTTAATCCATCTTGATTAAAATCTTCATTAATAATTTCTTTATCTCCAACTCTTAATTTGAAGTTTCCTTCTTTTTTTTCTTTGTCCCATTTTCCTATACCCTCTACTGATAAAACGATTTGCTTAGTGTTTAAATTAATATACCTCTGCGCAAATGAATGATTTTGCTGGTCTTCATAATGAACCAATGCAATCTTATGATCTTTATTATTTAAAACAGTTACAAAGACTTCTGTTTTATCCATATCCAAATCATCTCTGTCTTTGACGATATCCAAAGCTTTTTGTCTGTCTTTTTTACTGCCTTCAGACTTAATCGTTTTATCACAGACAGGGCATGTGATTTCATCCTTTATTGTCTTTGTACTAATAGCTTCTGTCACACCTGAAAAACTGAACATAAAAACAAAAATAACTACTCCCACAAACCATTTGAAACGTTTTTTCACTATATATCCTCCTTTTATTCAGTCTACTACTCTATATCCTGAAATGAGTACAAGTAAACCAATAAAAGGGTTTTTTGTTTATATAATCCAAAGTTTATATTTTCATTATGATGACTGCTTTTCCTTCTCAAAACCCATCCATCACCTGCACATCATACAGCTTGAGATGGCTTTTCGGCGTGATGATGTCTTTCAGGCTGGGGATGGTCCGGTCGTTTAGTTTTTTGCCTGTTTTCAGGTCGAAGGATTCAATTTTGGCGGGCTTTTTGTAGCTGTATGTGAACAGATACAGCTTTCCGTTTTGATGCGTCAGGTCTTTGAAGTCGGCCTTCATTCGTGATGCGGGGAGGGTGAAGGCCTTTTTGCTTTTCCCGGTCTCAGGGTTGATGCGGTAGACGGTTCCGAAGCCGTCAACGAAATAGAAGCTATGCTGCTCCATGAAAAAGCTTTTTTTGAAGCTGAACGGCATGGAGTCATAGATCGTCTGTTCGTCATTTTTATAAGCGGCGATGTCATATGTTTTGATAGTGCCGCTCTTTCTCATAACTTTCACCATTTGGTAGATGTGTTCTGCTTTTTCCCCTCTGGTGACAAAGCAGACGGCGCCGTCGTCCGCGGCGAGCTGGGATTCGACTGACGTGCCTTCTTTATACGTCCATGTCGCGATGGATTTTGTATGGAGCTTTTCTTTATCGGCCTGAATGTCTTGTATGTGATAGCCTTTTTCGTCATCTGTCGGCGTGAGCGCGAAAAGATGATCTTTAAAATAGCCTGAGGCGCGGATATAGTGCGGGATGACGTTTTGCTTCCACCTGCCGTCAATCTGGCGGTACAGCTCTGAGCGGTAGCTGCCGCCGCTCTTGTCGTAGCCCGAATTGTACAGCGTGTAAAAGCCTTTCGTCCGTTCGATATATCCCGCGCTGTCTCCCGTATGCTGATACGTTCTTTTATATGTGTGAAGACCATTTTGAACGGTGTAGATTCCTTTTTTGTCCTCCAGCAGCACGCTGCCGTCATGCACTTTGGCCGATCCGAGCTCAAGCCCCTTCATTTGATAAGAAGAGAGCCGCCCCTTTTTATCGGCGAAGAGGGCATAGCTTTTTCCGCCGCCGAACGTGTCTTGGTCAGCCGCAGTGGAGAAATACAGCAGCGCTTCTTTATTTTTCAGAAAATCAGGGTCATTTAATGTTTCCCTATCAACCTCCGCAGGCTCTTCCGTGCGGAAATAGAAGAAGCATAAGACCGCTGCGGCAAGGATGAGCACTAAGGGTATCCAGATGATTTTTTTCACGTTGTTCTCCTTAGCGAATGGTCAGAATCGTGGCCGTGTAAGACGAGCTTGTGATGTCGCGCGGATATACGCCTAAGCCGCCGTTAGAGTCAATATCGATTCCGGCTTTTAAAAGAAATGCCGACCACAGCAGTTTTGAGCAGTTTTTGGCGCCTTCATGGCCCGTATTTCTGTTATTGACGAAGTTGAAGGAGTATTCATCACCCACTCTTGATACAGCCCAGTCAGCGGCGGCTTGTTTTTGGGCATCAGTGACTTTCACGGTCTGGACGATTGAATTGTCTTCGACTTCTCTTCCGTTATAAGCAATCTGGCGGACGCCGTCTCCCGGCACGGATTCGACAATTTTATCAGCGGATGAATACATGCCGACATGCCCGTGGTTGTAAAAAGCCGTGTATGAGTTCGTGTAATAAATATTGCCTTTTGTGCTTTTCGGAAGTTTTTTTGTGCCTGATGATCCGCCCATTGCAGAGAGTCCGTCTTTGGAAGCGATTACATTTCCTTGCACCTTATCTGCTGTGATTTCTTGATGAAACTGCTTGAGAACCGCTTCTGTTGAAACGTGCTTCTGCTCGGCAAGCTCTTTGGCGGATCGGAGAACGTCTTGCGGGGTTGTGCCCTGCTGAAGCTCTGCGATTTCTTTTGCGTAGCGGGCTGCTTCTGTTTCTTTCGCTTTGACATTCGTACCGGAGAACGACAGAACCATGGTGAACGACAGGGCAAACGGGAGGACAGCTTTGAACAGCTTTTTACACATATTACTTCGCCTCTTTTCTCAAAGTATAATTTTTCCACATTTGCATTATATGACGGAATTGCGATAAAAAAATATAAAATTTACAGATTTTTAAAAATTTTATAACAATAGTAAAAAATATGCATAATCGTCTTTTATCAAATACATAACAATCGGGTCGTTGCGGTTTCCTCATTGAGGTTAGGGTGCATGGGCATGCAGGAAGGACTACGGCAGCCAGAGTGAGTCATGCCGTTCATCTCGGGGGGGTGATCAATGTGGATAGGATCGAATAAAGAGCTTGTCGGAAAAGCACCTTTATGATCTGCATAGGTTGATCCGCGGGTGACGATTGAAGAGACCGTCGGCGCCATGAAGGAGGACGGCTGATCAGAGGCGTCCCCCTGCCGTGAGCTCGGTAAAGGCGGATCAGCTTGATGCCGATGAAACGCCGCGATTTCATTTAGCTGCCAATACGGAGCCCGTCCAAAAACTTACCGCCATTGCCCGGGAAATGAATAACAAAAGAGGCCCATCGTGCGGGCCTCTTTTCATGACAGCTTTTTGCTCATAATCACATCGGTCTCCAGGAATCCCGTCTTCTCATACAGCTTCCGCGCCGTTTCGTTATGAGCGAATACATGGAGAGAAATCTTGCGGACACCCAGATCTTTGGCTTTGTCCTCCAGCCTTGCGAGTGCCTCTTTTGCATAGCCTTTGCCGCGGAAGGGCGGATGAAGGCCGAAATCATAAATAAATGCGTCGTGCTGCGGGTGATCCGGATCGGCGTGCAGCCAAAGCCAGCCGGCATTTTCCTTACCGTCTAATGTCAGCGTCCATAAATAGTGATCGGCCGTTTCCAGGCCGTCAGGAAGCAGGTCTTCAAACGCCAGCTCCGCTAATTCCGGCGCTTCATCAGGCAGCCACGTTCCTGCTTTTACCTTATCTTCAGCGTAATGCTTTGTTGAATGAGCGAGATAGGACTGAAATTCTTGTCCTGTCATCGGCTGCAGCGTGATAGCCATTGAATCACTCCTTACAAAACACAGACTGAAAGCGGTTCATGAAGTATTATCCGAAGGCTCCGTTTTCCGCCGGTTTTATGATTTGTTCGGCTTGTGCCGTTGAACCAGTTTGCGCAAATAATCCAATCGAAATGAGACTTGCTAAAGCTGCTGAGAGTACAATGAATTTACATGTTTTCATTACGAATCCCCTCCGTCAATCTCAAAATTTGGTCATTGGCATCAATTGATTCCTGAAAATACTTCGCCGCCAGTTTGTAATTCTCCTGTTTTTTAAAATGCGTTGCGGCTTGATACGATAAATCGGAAACGTCACTCCACAGCTCTTTCCTTCTTAACTCGGCGAAAGCTGATTCAAGCGCTTCTTCACTGTGGTCAATAAATACATGCTGTAAGATGCGCAGCTTTTGGGTATATACGGGCTCGTTTTTGTCTTCTGCGGCATTCAGCGCTTTATGCAGCCAAAACCGGCCCTCATCCGTCTGTTCCTGCTTCAATAATACTCTGGCCAGCATGTACAGACTCCGCACCGAATACGCTGATCGCAAATGCTCCTTTTGATCGAGAGCCATTTCAAATTCGACTCGCGCCTCCTCCAATTTCTCCTGTCTTTCATAGCAAATGCCTGCGTTAAAGTGGGCAAGCGCTTCAATGTGCGGATCGCCCGCTTTGGCGGCTTGATGGACTGCCGTCTGCAGGAGCTCTTCAGCTTTCTGGTAGTGAAACAGGTCCATTCTGTTACAGCCGATCACCATTAAACACTGTGCTTCTCTGACCGCGTACATTTCGTTCGCTTTGTAGATCTCTAATGCTTTTTCCGCATGGTTCATCGCAAAGTAGTTTTGGCGGATTTCATAATAGGCAATCGCCACTTGATAATTAAACTCGGCTCTTTCAATCTCATTCGGTATGTGCCGGAGCCTGCTTTCAGCAATCCGGTAAAAATTAATGGCGTTCATGAACCGTTTTTGGTAAAACTCGTGCATTCCGGAAAAAAAGTAATAATAGTATTGAATCATCTGGTCTGTTTTTTCTTTATCGGCGGTCAGCTGGATCGTTTTTAAAATGCCGTCTGTTTTCTCATACTCTTCCATCAAAAGCTTATAGCGGGAATCAATTAAATTAAAATAAAGGAGCACCGTTTGATTTTGTGTCATATTTTGCAGATCTGTAAGCAGTTGTTCTCTTAATGCCTCAGCCGATTCGGTGTTGTGCTTTTTGATTTCTTCATACCAGTCACTGATTTTTTTCGCAACAGTTTCGTGGGCCATCACCTCAGCCATCTGTCAGGACACCTCCCTTTCCCATTTTGTGTAATAAATATATCATATTTACAGGGTCAAAAAGAGGGTGACAGCCTGCTAGTTTCCTCGTGGCAACAAAAAAACCTCCGCAGGTGCGGAGGCGCATATTTTATAATAGTTTTTTTCCCAACAAAGATTCCACCAGCTCAACCGCTGTTTTGCCGGTTTTGTTTTTGTGATCGAGAATCGGGTTGACTTCGACAAATTCAGCTGAGGTGATAATGTCGGCATCATGCAGCATTTCCATTGCCAAATGGCTTTCACGGTAGCTGATGCCGCCGACGACAGGCGTCCCTACGCCGGGCGCGTCGCTCGGATCGAGGCCGTCGAGATCAAGGCTGAGGTGAACGCCGTCACAGTCTGACAGGTAGTCAATGGTTTCTTCAATAACCTTCGTCATGCCGAGGCGGTCAATCTCATGCATCGTATAGACCTTCATGCCTGTTTCCTTAATGTATTCACGCTCGCCTTCGTCAAGCGATCTCGCGCCGATGATGACGACGTTTTCCGGCTTGATTTTCGGGGCATAGCCGCCCAGGTTCACCAATGTGTCGTGCCCGACGCCGAGGCTGACGGCCAGCGGCATTCCGTGAATATTGCCTGACGGCGATGTTTCCAGCGTGTTTAAATCGCCGTGCGCATCGTACCAGATGACGCCGAGCTGTTTATAGTGCTTGGCCGTTCCTGTCAGCGTTCCGATCGCGATGCTGTGATCGCCGCCCAAGACGAGTGGGAACCGCTCATTCTCAATGACGCTGTCCACCTTGTGGGCGAGCTGCTCGTTCCCCGAAAGCACAGAGTTCAGATTTTTCAGCTCTTCATCATTTTTGAGTTTTTCACGATTGACGGGGATGTCGCCTAAGTCTTCCACCGCATACCCCATGTCAGATAACCGTTCAATGAGATGCGCGTAGCGGATGGCGCTCGGGCCCATGTCCACTCCGCGTCGTGCTTGTCCTAAATCCATCGGCATTCCAATAACTGAGATATTCTTGTTCATCCGTTTTTCCACCTCAACATGTTGTATGTTGTCCTGTGCGGGTTTCTCAAAGATGACTTGGACACGAAAAGATTTAAAGCTCTATCTGTTTTTCTGACTGTTTATGCTTTTTTACATACAGATGATAGACGATAACGCACACCGCCATGAACGGGATGCCGCAATAAAGGGCGAGCCGCTGTTCTGAATCAAATGCGAGACTGATCAGAACGACCGTATTTAACGTCAGCCCGACAATAGGCAGCACCGGGTACAGCGGTGTTTTAAACTTAAGGTCTTTCACTTTGCCGCCTTCGCGGATGTATTTCCGTCTGAACATCAGCTGCGACAGAGAAATCGTAATCCAGCCGACCTGCGCGCTTAGTCCGGCTAATGATAAAAGAAACATATAAACGGTTTCCGGCGCTGCCACTTTAGACAGCAGCGACAGGCAGGCGACGGCCAGCGTCACAATCAGCGCGTTCATCGGCACGCCGCGTTTATTTGTTTTGCCGAGCGCTTTAAAAGCTTGTCCTTCGTTCGCCATGGCATATAGGATACGCGTCGATGCAAACAGGCCTGAGTTGGCCACTGACAGCAGCGCAATTAAGATAACAAAGTTCATGATATCAGCGGCATACGGGATTCCGATTTGTTCAAACACCACGACAAACGGGCTTTCGACCACTCCCGCCTGCTTCCACGGAATCATGCCGGCAATGACGATGATAGAGAGAACGAAGAAGACAAGCGTTCTCCATACCGTCTGCCGGATAGAGCGCGGAATCGTTTTCTCGGGGTCTTCACTTTCTCCCGCGGCAACCCCGATCAGCTCCGTTCCCTGGAACGCGAAGTTTACGGTAATCATCGTAACAAGCATCGCCTTCATGCCGTTCGGAAACAATCCATCCTCATAAAAATGAGAGAAGAAAGGTGCCTGCTCGCCGTGTTTCAGATCGATCAGGCCGAACATGGCGGCGCCTCCCAAAATAATAAACAGCAGAATGACTAAAATTTTAATGCCGGAAAACCAAAATTCCGACTCAGCGAACGCTTTTGTGGTAATGGCGTTCAAAAGAAACATCAGCCCGACAAACACGAGGCACCACACCCATACGGGAACATGCGGAAACCAGCGGAGCATCAATTGTCCCGCAGATAAAAACTCAATGGCGCATGTCACCGCCCAGCCGAGCCAGTACAGCCAGCCGAATGCGAAACCGAAAGCGGGGCTGATAAATTTGGTGGCGTACGTCTGAAACGACCCTGAAACGGGAAGGGCAACCGCAAGCTCGCCTAAGCAGAGCATTGTCAAAAACATAATAAAACCGCCGACCAGATAAGACAGAACCGCGCCCAGCGGTCCCGCCTGGTTGATTGTATATCCGGTACTCAGGAAAAACCCGGTGCCGATTACTCCGCCCAATGAAATCATAAACAAATGGCGCGATTTCATTGTGCGCTGAAGCTGATTCTCTTTTTGATTTGTATTCACTATTCTGCACCCCTTCAGCAACTTGTATTGGAACCAAGCCGGTGCTTTGAAACCGATTTGCTGTCCAAAGAGCCTCTATTTGTATATGAAAGTTATATGAAATTCATTTTCGTACATAAAGATACATTATACTAAAATACTGTCGCCGCGCAAATAGAGTGTGCTGAATTTTTTATTTGTTAATTCCATACAAGCTGAGGGAAAGCGTTTCCACATCAAGTTTTTACGCGTTTTGAAGCACGTTTGTGATCTTTTGGACCGCCCAGTCCAAGTCTTCCTTGGAAATCATTAACGGCGGTGCAAAACGGATCACGGTATCATGTGTTTCTTTGCATAAAAGCCCTTCGCCTTTCAGCTTTTCACAGTACGGGCGGGCCGCTTCAGTCAGTTCGACGCCGATAAACAGGCCGCGTCCGCGCACGTCTTTTATGATCGGGTTATCGATTTTCTCAAGCTCTTCTTTAAAATACCGGCCAAGCTGAAGGGAACGCTCTGCCAGTCCTTCTTCCTCAAGGACTTCAAGAGATGCGAGCGATACCGCGCAAGCGAGCGGGTTTCCGCCGAATGTCGAGCCGTGGGAACCCGGATTAAACACGCCGAGAATATCACGGTTCGCCGCGATGCACGAAATCGGGAAAACGCCGCCGCCGAGTGCTTTGCCCAAGATAAACATATCCGGTACGATATTTTCCCAGTCAACCGCGAATGTTTTCCCTGTCCGGCCGAGTCCCGTCTGAATTTCATCAGCAATCAGGAGCACATTTTCTTCCTTACAAATAGCGGCCGCTTCTTGTAAAAATCCTTCCGGCGGAATGACGATGCCCGCTTCTCCCTGAATCGGTTCGAATAAGAAAGCGGCTGTGTTCGGCGTAATCGCCCGGCGCAGCGCTTCCGCGTCTCCGTATGGAATTAATTTTATACCCGGAAGCATAGGCCCGAAACCGCGTTTATACTCATCTTCTGAAGAAAGGGATACCGCAAGCATCGTTCTGCCGTGGAAGTTGCCGATACACGCAATGATTTCCGCCTGATTATCTTCTACTCCTTTGACCTCATATGCCCAGCGTCTCGCCGCTTTGACAGCGGATTCAACAGCTTCCGCCCCCGTATTCATCGGCAGAATCATATCTTTTCCCGTCAGCTTGGCTGTTTTCTCATAAAACGGGCCGAGCTGATCGTTATGGAACGCGCGTGACGTCAAAGTGATTTTATCCGCCTGATCCTTCAGCGCCTGAATAATCTTCGGATGTCTGTGTCCCTGGTTCACGGCAGAATAAGCACTGAGCATATCCATATATTGATTGCCTTCAGGGTCTTTTACCCAAACACCCTGCGCTTCAGAAATAACGATCGGAAGAGGATGGTAGTTGTTCGCACCGTAATGTGAAGTTTGGCTGATAATCTCTTGAGATTTTGTGAAAGCTGACATAATCTGATTCCCCCTTGTTTTGTATATCATTCAACATAAGATCTTGCTTTCCCTTTTTATAAAGCAAGTTCCGTGCCAATCCGAAAAAACGGGATATTTCGCCAGCATTCTTTCTCTTCCTGCAAAATTTTCCGGCAGTTTGCGTGCAAACTTCAGCCAAGCGCAAAATTTTTTTGCGTTTCCCGCTGACAAAATAGGAGCAATCCAATTAGATTGCTCCCATTCAACCGTTATTTATTCAATTGTCTCTGATATACAATGTAAGAATATAGTAAGGATAATATGATACAGCCGATTGCGGCAATGAAAATGACTGACACTCTATACACTGGCGGCAAAAAAGCTGCAAGCATCATGATAATGCCCGCTAAGACAAAAATTTTCGAACTGACCCTGTGTGTATCCTTCCAAACTCTTTCACTGCTCAGCGTCCAAGGCGTTCTTATCCCCAAAAAGAAATTAGGCTTAACGATCTGAATAAAGTTTCCAAACACAATGAAAATGACTCCCACTATAAAGTTTCCTAAATAAGATATAGGGAGATCATATCCCAGTCCGGTCAAGATGGTCATCAGATTAATGACAAACAGAACCGCAAACATTGTATTAAATATAGCCATATATGGCCGGATAAATGTGTTGTAGTTATTTTTAGGATCAATCTTAGGGATGATAGCCATTAAAATATATAGAATCATCATTATGCCAATAAGCATCATCATCGCATTAGCTTTCGTTTGGTAACCATTTGCACTTCCGTTTAATCCCCAGTGTGTCGCCAAAATGTCCGGTAAAGATGAATATGTGAAAACCCATGTTAAAACAGTTAAAACAATGATTCCTGCCGAAAAGAGATATTTTTTCATGATTCCCCGCCTTTCTTATTATCATGTTCTGAATCAGCCAAAGAAAAGAACCAGCCTATAAGATCCTGTAATACAGTGGTATTTAATGAGTACATAATGAATTGGCCTTTCCTCTCATCGTGAACCAGATCAGTATTTTTCAATATGTTAAGGTGATGAGAAATACTGGGTTTTGACATTTCGAAGTGCTCCGCAATTTCTCCAGCTGTCATATCTTGTTTTTTTAATAAATCCAAAATTCTTCTCCTTGTAGGATCGGCTAGTGCTTTAAATGCTTTATTCAAGAATGTTCCCCCTCTCATACATACATGATTTAGATATTTAAGTATATATCTAAATATCAACCATTTCCCTAAAAAAGTCAATGGTTTTATTACCTTAATTACCATTTATTTTAAAATATCAGCCGAGCGCAACATTTTTTTGCGTTTCATAATCAATTTATTTTAAAATAATGAATGTTACGACGATTGGGAGGGGGAATTGACCTGTACACAACCAGCGAATTTTTCACACTCGTGTTACAAAGCATTCTGGAAGAGATTGATGTCGGGCTGCATGTGGTGGACGAAAAGGGCAGCACCGTCATTTACAATAAGAAAATGATGCAGATTGAAGATATGGATGAACGGGACGTCCTGCATAAAAACCTGACTGATGTATTTATGTTTTCCAGTCAGCAGGACAGCACACTCGTCCAAGCCCTTCAGGAAGGCAAAACGATTAAAAATGTAAAGCAAAGCTATTTCAATAACAAAGGCCAGGAAATCACGACGATCAACCACACCTTCCCGATTGTGCAAAACGGCGAGATCAAAGGCGCCGTGGAGATCGCCAAAGACGTCACCAAGCTCGAACGGCTGATCAGGGAGAATATGCACAGAAAAGAACAAAACAGCTACACGTTTGACAGCATTCTCGGCAGCAGCCCGGTTATCCGGGAAGTCATCGAAAACGCGAAACGGGCAACCCGCACCTCATCATCCGTGCTTTTGGCCGGTGAGACGGGAACGGGCAAGGAACTGTTCGCCCAAAGCATTCACAACGGCAGCCAGCGCTCAGGCGCCCCGTTCATATCACAAAACTGCGCCGCCCTGCCGGACAGTCTGGTCGAAAGTATTTTATTCGGCACGAAAAAAGGCGCCTTTACCGGAGCCATCGACCAGCCGGGCTTATTCGAGCAGGCGCAGGGAGGCACCCTTCTCCTTGATGAGATCAATTCTCTCAATCTCAGCCTGCAGGCAAAGCTGCTCCGCGCCCTTCAGGAAAAGAAAATCAGGCGCATCGGATCAGCGCAGGACAAACCGATCGACGTCCGCATCATCGCCACGATGAATGAAGACCCGATCACCGCCATTTCAGAAGAGCGGCTGCGCAAAGATTTATACTACCGATTAAGCGTTGTCACGCTGATTATTCCGCCGCTCCGGGAGCGCAAAGAAGACATTCTGCCTCTGGCCGAAGTCTTTATCCAGAAAAACAATCACCTGTTCCAAATGCATGTCGATTCGATCAGTGACGATGTACAGCAATTCTTCCTGGAATATGACTGGCCGGGCAACATTCGCGAGCTTGAACATATGATTGAAGGCGCCATGAACTTTATGACGGATGAAACGACGATTACGGCGGCCCACCTTCCTTATCAGTACCGCATGAAAATCAAACCGGCTGACACGGACGCCAAAGCCGCCGCAAGCACCCAGCCCGGCACTGATTTAAAAGATAAAATGGAGAACTTCGAAAAATATATGATCGAAAAGACCCTGAGAAAACACGGCAATAACATATCCAAAACGGCAAACGAGCTCGGAATCAGCAGACAAAGCCTGCAATACCGCCTGAAAAAATTCGGTCTGGACCGGATGAAATGAATCCAACTGAAAAAAGGCTGAGATGCTCCTCAGCCTTTCGTCAGGTTATGTCTGATTGGCGAGCCGCTCCCCGGTAAACCAAAAGTTTTCGCTCACTGCCAATGTATGTTCCGTATTCTCGACTTGATGGCGACGCTCTCTTTCAGTTTGTAAAAACTGAGCATCATAAACAGCGACAATAAGATGGATAACACCCCGATTGCGGTCAGCAGCAAGGCTGAATCAAAATAATCGTTTAAGAATCCGATAAACGGAAAGGCAATGAACATGAAGAGCGATGTCAGCAAACTGATAATCGACTGCAGCGTGGCTCTCGTTCTTGACGGAATCTCATTGTTCACCACCTGACTGGAGACGGGTTCTATCACATCATAGAGCGCGTTAATGACGACAAAAGCGGCTATCGTCACGTACAGGCTGCCCGAAGGTATAAACAGATAGGCCGCCCCGATGATGCAGAATGTCAGCAGAAGCACGCGCCTCGGCGTGAATTTTTCCGCCGGCTTTGAAGAAAAGATGGAGCACAGCGCCTGTAAGATGGACAGTCCCGCAAAAATAACGGATATATTGCGCACGGACAGCCCTTCCGAGATAAAAAACCGATGTAATCGCAAAGAAAACAGAGAGGGACAGCACCAGATATTTAAAGGCTTTGTTCAGCCTGAAGAAGTCCTTGACTTCCTTTAGGATGTCACCGACCGTCTGCGTTTCGTGTTCACTGTTTTCAAATCTTAAATCATTGAATTGGCTGACGCGGGGAACAGCTACGTCCGCTCCGGCCCGCGTTCGGATAATAATCGGCATACACGATTCGGATCGGTTTTTTCCTGCGGCTTCCATCCGTTTTTCCTATTCTAAATAGTCCGGGTGAATTTTATTATTCTTCTTGTATGAGCGGGATCTTTTTGGATCAACAGGCTTACCCCGGCAGCCGGATTACGAACACGGAGCCTTTTCCCTGCTCGCTTTTCACTTCAATTGTTCCGTTATGGCTATCGATAATGGTTTTTGTAATGGCAAGACCCAGCCCGGTGCCGCCGTATTTACGGGATCGGGAGGTTTCTGCCCTGTAAAACCGGTCAAACAAATGAGGCACATGCTCCGGGGCGACGCCCGCTCCGTTGTCCGCCATCATGAGCATGATTCCGCCGTCTTTCTGCAGGGAGACGGTGATGACGCCCGTTTCTTCATCCGTATGCTGCACCGCATTGTAAAAGAGATTGAGAATGACCTGCTTCATTTTGTCTTTGTCAAAAACGGCTTCAATCTTTTGATCGACAAAAAACTCGAGCTTCCGGTTTCCCGCCAGCAGCCTCAGCTGAGCCTCCATTTCCAAAATGACGTCTCCCAGCGCGCCTTTTTTCATTTCAAAGCTCGGCTCCCGGTCCATCTTCGCGAGAAAGAGAAGGTCCTCTATCAGCTTATTCGCTCTGGCTGATGCCGCGTACAGGCTTTGAAGCGCTTTTTCTTTCTGCTCCGGCTTCTCCGCCGCTCCGCGCATCAAAATTTCAATAAAGCCGTGAATGGAGGTAAGCGGTGCTCTCAGCTCATGTGACGCGTCTGATACAAACTGCCGGATGCGCTCCTTCGCTTCTTTTTCAGCCTGAAACGCGGTTTCAATCCGTCCCAGCATCTGATTGATGGAGATGCCCAGCGACTCCATTTCTGCATGCCTTTTATCAATCGGCAGCCGTTTATCGAGACTGGTGGCATTGATGTCATCCACCATACGCCCAATGCGCGATAATGGCTTGAGTGTGAGCCGGATCATCGGTAAGAAAACAAACAGTCCGATGACCAGAGCCGCAAAAGAAAGCACCGCAAAAATGCCGATCTGGCGGAAAAGCGAAGCATTCAGAGGATGTGTCAGCGTGCTCATTTGCACAACTCCCGCCGGTCTTCCGCCAACGGAAATCGCCTGAAACACAGCGATGATCTCCTTACCCGCTTTATTGTGAGCCACCTGATAGTGAAGCGCCATGGGGTCTGTCAGCGCATCCCGATACACGTTTTTCGGAAAAGATGGGGCGGCTCCCGCTTGCGGGTCTTCTGATAAAACAGACATCTTGTATGATGGATTGATAAAAGCAACCGTCAGGCCGGGGGAAATCAAATTCGGGTGAGCCGGTGTTTCGGAACGGGCAAGGGTTTTGATTGACCTCCATACACTTTGATCCATTGAATGGATATAGCTCTGGATGCTGGCCGCCTGATTTTCATACATCGTCCGTGCCATAAACATGTACTGAGTGCCGCCGATGAAGCATAACAGCAGGGCCAAAATCACCAGTGACCTGAACAGGAGCTGGAATCGCAGGGTTCTGAACAGCTTTCTCCGCTTCATCCCAGGTCCGCCCTGCATTCGGCGCCCCGCACCTTGTGCTCTTTGTCCTTCAGCTTTTCGCGTAAAGAGCGGATATATGCCTCGATGATATTGTCTTCCCCGAGAACCGTTCCGTGGCGAAGCCCCATCGTTATCAAATCAATGAGTACAGACCCGCCGTCTGCACTCAGCAGCCAGATGCCTTTCAACTTATTCATGATGCAGTCTCTCCTTAGATGTATCAGCCTGTGTTTATTTTTTTCGCTTCCTCTTCTATTATTCGCTTTTATCTGAAACAAAACGGAATCTTAGCTGAATTGGTTAAAGTCAACGCCTAAAACGGTGCAGTCTGCACATCACAATAATTTCACCTGCCGCTTCGATTTTGCAGCATCAGTCTGTTTCTGCCTATTATCAATTGAGCGTGTTGCGGCCCGCCTTCAGGAAAAAACGGCATAAAAAAAGCGCCCTGAAAAAGGACGTTTGATATGTCATATTTCATTTTCTTAAATTCTGCATTCTAAAATAATTCTTCCTTCGCATTCACCCTCGATTTCGTTCAATACAATAATCTTATCAGCCGTTTTCATGTGTTTCACCCCCTTTTCTTCATCATATTAACAAATAAATCAATAAAAAACAGCCCGGTTTTTTCCGGGCTGTTTTTTTATTTCTGTAATCGATCCGCTTCTGTCAGTTTGACTTCCGCTGTTTTTTTCTTTCCTGAACGGTAGAACGTGATGTTCACACGGTCGCCGATCTTTTTGCGATACAGACGTTCACGAAGGTCCACAATGTCGTTGACCTTATGACCGTCGAAACCGGTGATCACGTCAAGCTTTTTCAGTCCTGCTTTGCCGGCCGGTGAAAACGCGTCGACACCCATAATGACCGCCCCGGTTTTAACACCTTTCGGAAGTTTCAGCGTCTGGCTCCAGTGGTAGCTCGCAATATCCGTTAAAGATTTCATCTCGATACCGAGGAAAGGCCGTCTGACTTCTCCGTATTTTTCTAAATCCTGAATAACGGGAATGACAAGCTTTGAAGGGATGGACAGGCCGATTCCTTCAACGGCGGATTCGGCGATCTTCATTGAGTTGATGCCGACCACCTTACCCGATATATCCATCAAAGCGCCGCCGCTGTTGCCGGGATTAATCGCGGCGTCGGTCTGCAGCACTTCCGCATTCCAGTCCGGCTGTCCGTCTCCGTTTGAGTCAACGGGCACCGCTCTTTCCTTGCCAGAAATGATTCCCTGTGTCACTGATCCCGCAAATTCAAGCCCGAGCGGATTTCCAATCGCCACGACCGGTTCTCCGACTTTGACTTGATCGGAATTGCCGAACTGGGCAGCCGATTTGATCTTATCAGACTTCACCTTCAGCACGGCCAGATCCATCAGACGGTCGCTCCCGATCAGTTCGGCAGGCACGCGCGAGTCATCTTTCAGACTGATCTCAATCTCAGTCGCACCTTCAATGACATGGTGATTGGTTACGATATAAGAAGTGTTTCCGTTCTTTTTGTAAATGACACCGGACCCGCTTCCCGCTTCGCCGCCCTCTCCCCAAATATCGGTCTTTTGGATATTGAGAACGCCGACTACCGAATCCGATACACGGCTGACCATATTCGTGACAGCATCGTTGACATTTACGTTGACTGTTTTCACTTGTTCGCTGCCGATGCGCTGATTGGCGCCTTTGCTGCTTTCACCATGGTCTCCGCCTGTCCAGTACGGCAGCAGTAAAGCCATGAGCGCGGCCCCGACGATGACGCCGATCAGACTAGAAAAGAAGTATCCTCTCTTACTGCGGCGGGGCTGTTCGGGGGCGTACTGTTCATCATCGCGATTATAATCCACCCTATCTCAAATCCTTTCAAGAGAACTCAATTTGCTTATAGTGTGGGTTATATCGCGGATTAATAATCATGATTCATTTGGAAAAATTACACGGCGCACAGCGGCGTCGGGATTTTCGGATCGGTATCAAATAATTGAAACGTTTCCCCCGCGACAAATCCTTTCGCAGCCAATGTCTGCTGCACGGACATTCTCGCCAGTTCCTTCATATTGTTGTCTTGGCTCAGATGCGCCAAATAAATGCGGGATGTGCCGTCGCCGATGACATCGGTCATGGCGAGCGCCGCGTCTTCATTCGAGACGTGGCCGACATCGCTTAAAATCCGACGCTTAATGCTCCAAGGGTATCTGCCCATTTGCAGCATGCCGACGTCATGGTTGCTTTCAAACACAAATACATTGGCCGAACGGATAATGCCTTTCATTCTGTCGCTCACATATCCGGTGTCCGTCATCAGCGCGAGCTTTCTGCCTTGGTAATGGAAAACATAAAACATCGGCTCGGCCGCGTCATGAGAGACGCCGAATGACTCAACATCAAGCCCGCCGAAAGATTTCACGCTTTCCATCGGGAACAAAAACTTTTGTCCGGTATCCAGCTTGCCGATCTGATTCTCCATCGCTTTCCACGTCTTTTCATTGGCGTAGACGGGAAGACCGTACTTTCTCGCAATGACGCCGAGCCCTTTAATATGGTCGCTGTGCTCATGAGTGACAAAGATGCCGTCCACGTCGTCTATCTTGCGGCCGATTCTCTCCATCAGCCCGTCCATCGCTTTACCGCTCAGGCCGGCATCCACCAGAAAAGAGTGCTCCTCTGTCTCCAGATAAAACGCGTTTCCGGTACTCCCGCTCGCAAGAACGCTAAATTGCAAGCTCATTTGTTCTCACTCCATTATTTATTTTGATTGTTATCAATGACTGTGCTTTCCAATGCATTCACAGTGTACGTTTGCTGTGTCTTTTTCTTCGTCCCTTTTGACTTATCTTCAATTGTAATTCTCCATACCGGCGCCAGCACCTGCGTACTTGTCAGCGGGTATTGGGCAATATAGCCGAACTTGACGCTTTTGACGGCGCAATTCGCTTTTAAGTAATTTTGAGAATACAATAATTCGACCGCATCCAGCTCAGGAATCAGGCTTTCCGTCTGGATTCGCTTGAATGACTCAAGCATGGTCTGCTCGTAAGACACGACCTCGTTTTTATCGTTCAGATGCAGAATCACCTGTCCGATCGCATCCGTGGACGAGTCAAAATCCTGATAAATAAACTGTCCGTCATACGTCTGGTAAAAAATGATCTGTTTTTGATCCTTGTCGACTTTCCACAGTTTATATTTTTCACCGCCGGTTATTTTAGAGCTCACGAGCGATTCCGCATCATCCTGCGGTTTTTGCTTCGATAAACCGACCGGATCGGTAAATTTCATTTTCAGCGTCGTGACCTTGTGATCATCCGCCGGCATCTCCATTAAAGGTTTTTGATCCTTCAAGGCATCAATATCTTCCGCGGTGAATACCTTTTGGCCCGCCGTCAGCCGGTAGCCCGTCGCGGAATCAGAAGACAGGTTGCCGAATGTGATATGATCCATCTCCATGTCTTTTTCCACATTTGAATTTTTAATCACTTCGTATTCACTGCTTGAGCGTTTTTCAAAAAACTGATAGCCAAGAAAAATATCGAGGATGAGGAAGGCAATGATGAAGATCGTTTTTGTCTTATTCCACTCCATTATCGGCCTCCTCCTTCCCCAGCAGATCTTTCGTAATCGGAACGATCTTCCCGTTGATTTTCATACTCCAGACGGGTTCCAGCTCAACAAGATCATTCGTTGACGAAGATACCATTTGATAGGACAGGAAGATCTGGTCGATTTTGTTCACATCGTATTTATCCTGCTGCTCCAGCAGAGACACAATCTCATTGCCGCTCATCATTTTTACGTCTTTTGTTTTAATCGGATTCGGCCCGAGAACATAGTTCGGCCGCTTGTAGCTGAGAACCTCGTCATTGGCCCATTGCAGGGTCATAACAGGCCCGGACCCGAAAGGCTTAGACATGCTGTTGATGACAGGCATTTGATCTTTAAACATGTAGAAACTCAGCTGCTGGTTATCACTCACATTGAAAAATTGATAATGATCCGTCCAGCTCCCCGTATCCTCTAAATATTTATAGCTTTTCTTAATCAGCTCTCCCGTTTGGTAAGAAGCGCTTTGCGCCAGGTTCCGGTGCTGGAACTGAATCTGCCGCTGCGTCGAATTGATTTCCAGACGGCTGATTCCGTCAGTCAGCACGTTCCGATTGTAATTCGGGTCCTCTCTGACCGTGCTCGGATCGTTAAAGAGCGTCTGCTTAAACAGGTTCGTCTTAATGGTTTCAGTGATAAATTCTTTTTCCTTCATATTAAACCGCGCATTCGGCATGAGAAATTCTTTGCTTTTCCCGACCGAATAGAGGTGGTATAACGGCATACTCGATTTTTTGCTGTACAGCTCATTCATCAGATTGCGGTAATTTGCCGATTCGACAGTCACTTCCAGAATCAGCTGTTTGCTGTAAGAGACCATGTAAATCTTCTTATTCGGCTTATTCTCATTAAACGGAATGACAATATGGTCAAATGAGCTGTATTCCATTGACGGATTCGACCATTTAAACATCGTTTGGAAGAAATCAATCGGAATGGTGTCATTGAATTGCAGATCAAGCTTTGCCGAATTCCCATTTCTGCCGTAAAGCCAATTTTTAAAACCGAGTTTGTCGTATTGATCAGAAATATCCTTCATCCCTTTTACTTCCCATTGCGGCAAATCCGCCCACAGGTCATTAAAGAGCGTTTCATCAACCACTTTATAATGAGAGCCGTTTGTATGAATGAACATATCCCGGGGTTTTACCGTTTGCGACATTTTTTGGCTCGTTTTATCAATTTTATGCTTTTCCCGGACAGTCGATTTGGTTGAGGCCGTGCCTTCTGAGAAATTGGGCTGGAATGTCCAAATTCCCCATGTTAAAACAAGACTAATGACGACTAGCACCGACAGTATGACTGTTTTTATATTTTCACGCCTCATCCCAATCATCCTCTTGCTCTTCTTTATATGGAAGAGTAAATGTAATCTTCGTGCCTTTGCCTTCTACACTGTCGGCCCAAATGTCACCGCCGTGCGCCTGAACCATCTCTTTTGCAATCGCAAGGCCGAGTCCGGTGCCGCCGAGCTTTCTCGTGCGCGCCTTATCCACCCTATAGAAACGGTCAAATACTTTTTCCACATCTTTTTTCGGAATGCCGATCCCTTCATCTTTTACGCTGATGTAGAGCAGCTCTTCTTTCTCATTCACATCAACTGAGAAGGTGACATGTCCGCCTTCCGGTGAGTATTTCAATGCGTTAGAAATGATATTATCGAGAACCTGCGTCACTTTATCCTGATCAATCTCCACGTACAGATTTCTGTCCGGCAGCTCGCGGATAAATTCGACATGCTGTTCTTTCGTCATTTCAAAACGGTCAATAATCAGAGACATAAAGCGGATCATATGAATCCACTCTCGATTAAACTGATAATCTTTGCTGTCGAACTTAGAAAGCTGCAGCAGATCATTCACCAATCTGATCATGCGCTCAGTTTCATTTTGGGTCACCATTAAGAAACGCGGAGCGATCTCTTTGTTTTCCCACGCGCCTTCAGCAAGCGCCTCTAAATAGCTTCGCATTGTCGTCAGCGGCGTCCGAAGTTCATGGGACACATTCGCAACGAATTCTCTGCGCTCGCGATCGAGTTTTTCCTGCTCGGTGACATCATAAAGAACCGCGATTAAACCATCAATTTTTCCGTGCTCTCTCTGAATCACGGAGAAATTGACCCGCAGCACAGTCGTTTCATCGTCACGTTCGATCTCCAGCAGCATGGAGTCCTGCTGTTCTACTAAATCCTCAAATGTAAAGTTCTCTTTTATGCCCAATAAAGACGTAATCGGCATCTCTAAAGCCGTTTCACGTGAAACATTCAGCAGCTCAAGCGCAGGGCTGTTTAACAGAATAATAGCCCCGTTGCGATTCGTGGCGATGACGCCGTCCGTCATATACGCGATAACGGAAGAAAGCTTTCTTCTCTCCCCTTCCGTCATGGCTTGGGCATCTTCAAGCTCTTTCGTCAGATGGTTGAAAGTCGTTGCGAGCTGACCGATTTCATCATGCCCGTATTTTCGAACCTTTCTGGAGAAATTCCCTTTTGCCAGTTCCATCGCCTGCTTACGCATATCCGACAGCGGATGGGTAATGGTCCGGGCGAGAAAGATACCGAGAAGAGCCGTCAGAACCAGGGCTAAGCCTGTTCCTGAAGCAAGGATCGAGTTGACGGTTTTCATTTGGTTAAAAGTATCTTCCATACTGGCCACGACATATATCGCGCCGACAACTTCCTGATTCTCTGTAATGACCGGTTTTGCCGAAATCAGCACTCTGTTTTTGCTTTTAGGATCATAATATTTTTTTGAATAGGCCTGTTTTGTAGAGAAAATCCGTTTAAAAATCGGGTCAGTCGTCTGTTTCCCCGCTATTTCCTCGCCATAAGGCCTCGAAGAACCGACGACCTCATAGCTTTTATCAACAAAGGTAATTTCCCGTATTTCATTGTTTTTCGTAAAATCATTCAAAATACGCTTGACGTCATCCTTAATGACGGTGCCGTCATTGTCCCCTTTATATTCCTGCTCAATATAATAGGAAAGGTTGTCAATCCGCTGATTTAACGATAATTCATAGGACTTGAGAAGAGAATTCTCCACCTGTTTCACAAAGTACACGCCGATAATCTGCATGGCAATGATAATAAGAAGCACATAGATCAGCGTGATCTTAAATTGAATCGACCGAAAAAAACCAACCTTATTCATCGCCGGTTAGTCCTGTTCAGGGTTTCTCAAGTAATAACCGACACCCCGTCTTGTGACGATCCAGTTCGGATGGCTCGGATTATCCTCGATTTTCTCGCGAAGGCGGCGAACTGTTACATCCACCGTTCTCACATCACCGAAATAGTCATAGCCCCACACAGTCTGCAGCAGATGCTCACGCGTCATGACCTGTCCGATATGTTTGGCTAAGTAATGCAGCAATTCAAATTCACGATGGGTCAGCTCGATCGTTTCTTCTCTTTTTGATACGACATAAGCGTCAGGGAAGATGACGAGGGAACCGATATGAATGTCATTTGAAGCTGATTCTTCCTCAGCCGGCGCAACTGTAAGCTGGCGGCGCAGGTTTGCTTTGACGCGGGCCAGAAGCTCACGCGTGCTGAAAGGCTTAGTGACATAGTCATCCGCTCCGATTTCAAGTCCGATGACCTTGTCAATCTCCGAGTCTTTTGCCGTCAGCATAATAATCGGCATATCATATTTTTTCCGGACTTCCCGGCACACTTCAACTCCGTCTTTATTCGGAAGCATAATATCTAATAGAATTAAATCAGGCTGAAGCTCCTCCACCATTTCCACAGCTTCGTTTCCGTCATACGCACAGTGCACGTCATAGCCTTCTTTTCTTAAATTAAACTCTAATATATCTGCAATCGGTTTTTCATCATCGACTACAAGGATCTTCTTATCCATCATCTTGATTTTCCTCCTGCCAGAATGACTTCATTTCATCTATTGATGTTTCATGATGATCACAATTCGGATCGTGAAAAACGTTCCCCGTCTATTATAACGGTTTCAGGTCAAAAGATAAAAAAATTAAAGAGAACAGCGCAAAAACGTATTGAACTGCCATCCTTTTGTCATGTTTTTTATTTTCTTTTAAAAAATAATATTTTTTTGAAACCTCCCGAAAACAAACGCCGTCTACTGTTTGACGTCTTCTTCTGGGCCGGCTGAAAAGCCGGCTCTCCCTTTTTTTATCACAAAGAAAAAACGCACCTACTATTGCAGATGCGTTTGGGTAAGTGGCTCGGGACGGAATCGAACCGCCGACACACGGATTTTCAGTCCGTTGCTCTACCAACTGAGCTACCGAGCCAGATGTTTCTTTTCTATACTATAAAGTAAAGTAAAATGGCGGTCCGGACGGGACTCGAACCCGCGACCTCCTGCGTGACAGGCAGGCATTCTAACCAACTGAACTACCGGACCTTACAGTAATTTGTCCGGGGAACCGTATCGTGGCGGCCCTCCCAGGACAAATAAGGAGTTAGCAATAACGCTAAAGTAAATCAATGACCCGTACGGGATTCGAACCCGTGTTACCGCCGTGAAAGGGCGGTGTCTTAACCGCTTGACCAACGGGCCATAAAAAGTGGTGAGCCATGAAGGACTCGAACCTTCGACCCTCTGATTAAAAGTCAGATGCTCTACCAACTGAGCTAATGGCTCTTGATGTGTCGGATTATGTATCATAGAGCATTCAGACAAAAGCTTTCTTGCAGTACTCTATTGAAGCTGTTCCGTAACAACGAGATTTATAATATCATAGAACATTCGAAAGTGGCAACTACTTTTTTGAAAAAAATCTATTATTTTTTTCCTACATGAAAAAACAAGCCTCCGGTCACGGAGGCTTGTCTGCTGCAAATCCTTAGTTAGCACGGTATACACTGCGGATGACGTTCGTTTGTGAACGGTCAGGACCGACAGAGAAAATAGAAAGCGGAATACCTGTCAGCTGAGACACGCGTTCCAGATAATGGCGCGCGTTTTCAGGAAGGTCGCTTAACGTTTTTGCGCCTGTAATATCTTCCGTCCAGCCAGGCATTTCTTCATATACCGGTTCACACTCAGCGAGGGCTTTCAGGCTTGCCGGGAATTCTTCAATCACTTCACCTTTATAGCGGTAAGCGACACAGATCTTCAGCGTTTCAATGCCAGTCAGCACATCAATTGAGTTCAAAGAAAGATCTGTGATTCCGCTGACGCGGCGGGCGTGGCGGACAACAACGCTGTCAAACCAGCCGACACGGCGAGGGCGTCCTGTCGTTGTGCCGTATTCGCGTCCGACTTCACGGATTTGATCTCCGATTTCGTCTTTCAGCTCAGTCGGGAAAGGACCATCACCCACACGGGTTGTGTACGCTTTCGATACACCGACGACGTGCTGAATTTTTGTCGGGCCTACGCCTGAACCGATCGTCACCCCTCCGGCGACCGGGTTAGATGAAGTGACAAACGGGTATGTCCCTTGGTCAATATCAAGCATAACCCCTTGAGCGCCTTCAAATAAGACGCGGCGGCCTTCATCCAGCGCGTCATTTAAGACGACGGATGTATCGCATACATACTTTTTAATCTGCTGGCCGTATTCATAATACTCATCCAGAATATCTTCAATTTTGAAGCCGTCCGTTTCATACATTTTTTCAAGAAGACGGTTTTTCTCTTCAAGGTTCCGCTCAAGCTTTTCTGCAAACACGTCGCGATCTAACAGGTCTGCGATCCGAATGCCGATCCGCGCCGCTTTGTCCATATAAGCAGGTCCGATGCCTTTTTTCGTTGTGCCGATCTTATTGGCCCCTTTGCGTTCTTCCTCTACTTCATCCAGTTTCAGATGATACGGAAGAATCACGTGGGCTCTGTTGCTGATTCTCAAGTTATCCGTGCTCACACTGCGTTCATGAAGATACGCAAGCTCCGTTACGAGCGCTTTCGGATCAACAACCATTCCGTTCCCGATGACACACGCTTTTTCTTTATAAAAAATTCCTGATGGGATTAAATGAAGCTTGTACGTGACGCCATCAAACTTGATGGTATGTCCTGCATTGTTTCCGCCTTGATAACGTGCGATCACTTCTGCATTTTCTGATAGGAAATCTGTAATTTTACCTTTTCCTTCATCGCCCCACTGCGTACCTACTACGACTACTGAAGACATATATCCGTGCACCTCCGTTAACCTTTCAAAACGATATCTCATTCAAACAAATTAAGTGTATCAGTGCCGAAACAGAAAGTCAATCGTAAATCCGAACATTAAAATCTTATCATTCTATATTTGTTCGCCTTAACTATGTTTAAAAGCGTTTTCTCTTTCATTTGTTATCTATTACTCCTGAAACTTTCATACTTTAACATGAAAAAGAACCCGTACCCTGGGTTCTTCAGACAGTCATTTATATGCCGCTTGTATTCATCAGAACGATCCGCCAGCCGTCGGGATCTTCGATGGTCACGCCTTTTTCTTCCCAGTACGGATTTTCGGGTTTTTTCTCTTCATATCCCATCTGCTTTAACCTCGTGCTGATGCGAATGACCTCCTGAGAATCCGGGATGTAAAAGACAAGCAGGCTGTCGCCGTGCGGAACGGGCGCCGGCTGAGACGCGCCGGTTTCTTCGGTAAATTCTAAATGATATTGCGTATGGGGCAGGCCGAACATGACGCCGCTGTAGCCTCTATGTCCGGAAAAGCTGCCGACCCTCTTCAGTCCGAGGCCCTCTTCATAAAACCTGATGATTTCTTTGAGCTGTCCGGTCGGCCGGGCAATCCGGATTTGCGCCGCTTGGAATTGCGGAAATTCAATTGTCATCATCATTCCTCCCTTGATGCCATTATATAAAAGCGCTTTCTTTTTATCGACTGCAGAACGGACGGCATTCTCTCATTCTTTCGGATGAAAAAAAGCCTCAAGACATCGCTTGAGGCTTTACGCACCTGCCGGAACACCGCCGTCATCAAAGCGTCTTTCCAGGTTTACGAACTTATTGTATTCCTTCACAAAAGCCAGTGAGACGGTGCCCACCGGACCGTTACGCTGTTTGGCGATAATGATTTCGATGATGTTTTTGTTTTCGGATTCTTTATCATAGTAATCATCACGATACAGGAAGGCGACGATGTCGGCATCCTGCTCAATACTTCCTGACTCACGGATATCTGACATCATCGGACGTTTATCCTGCCGCTGCTCAACACCCCGGGAGAGCTGAGACAGGGCGATGACCGGAACTTCAAGCTCCCGTGCCAGCGATTTTAGCGCCCGTGAAATTTCCGATACCTCTTGCTGGCGGTTGTCGCTTGAACGGCCGCTTCCCTGAATGAGCTGCAAGTAGTCAATTAAAATCATGCCCAATCCGTTTTCCTGCTTCAGCCGGCGGCATTTTGAACGGATTTCGCTGACGCGGATGCCTGGGGTGTCATCTATAAAGATACCGCTGTTTGACAGGCTTCCCATCGCCATCGTCAGCTTGCCCCAATCTTCTTCCGTCAGATTTCCCGTTCTGAGATTTTGGGCGTTAATATTCCCTTCGGCACAGAGCATACGCATGACAAGCTGCTCGGCTCCCATCTCAAGACTGAAAATCGCAACGCTCTCATCCGTTTTGGTGGCCACGTTTTGCGCAATATTTAAGGCGAACGCCGTTTTCCCCACGGACGGACGGGCTGCGACAATGATCAGATCATTTCGCTGAAAGCCCGCCGTCATCCGGTCAAGCTCAATAAAGCCGGTCGGAATCCCGGTAATATCGCCTTTCCGGTTGTGAAGCTGCTCAATATTGTCATATGTTTGCACAAGCACATCTTTAATATTTTGGAAGGCGCCCGAGTTTTTTCGCTGCGCAACCTCCATAATCGTTTTTTCCGCATCGCTTAATAGATCTTCAACTTCATCCTCGCGCGTATACCCGTCTTGGGCGATCGAGGTCGCCGTTCTGATTAAACGGCGGAGAATTGATTTTTCCTCAACGATTTTCGCGTAATATTCTATATTAGCCGCTGTCGGAACGGAATTCGCGATATCCGTCAGGTAAGAAACGCCTCCCACCTCTTCTAACAAATCGGTATTCGCAAGCTCTGACGTTACCGTGATCAAATCAACCGGTTCGCCGCGGTCTCCGAGCACGAGCATGGCATTGTAAATTTTTTGATGTGACATTCTGTAGAAATCATCCGGAATCAACACTTCAGAAGCCAGTGTCAACGCAGACGGCTGTAAAAAAACAGCACCTAACACGGCCTGCTCAGCTTCTATGTTTTGCGGCGGCAGCCGATCATTCAGAAGGTCTGTCATGCTAAGCACCGTCCTCTCCTTAAAAAATATCCAAACTCCATTTTACCATTTCTCATGAAAAAGAATAGAAAAATATCACTTTCCCTGTATTTGTCAGGAGAGGGTTATGTGTTTTGCCGTTCCGAATGCCGGGAAACAAATAAACAAACCAAACCCAGGAGGGAAGAAGGATGAAGACATATGCAGTAACACCAAGTATTGATGCAGACGGATGGTTTGTGAAGGCAGAAAATGTGGCGCCGACGGCTCTTTGTACATCAAAGGACGCGGCGATCGAAAAAGCGGAGCAGATGGCGAAAGAGAACAGCCCGGCTAAGCTTGTCATTTATGATCAGCATAAAAACATTGAAGAGGAACGTTCCTTTTAAGAAAAGCCTTCGCCCGCGCGAGGGCTTTTCTTATTCGATGAAGCGGATATGCAGCACCGTCTGCGCCATGAGATCAGCCGTTTTTTGATACAGATCCCATTCTTCACAGGCGGCAAATACTTTCATCATTTCCTGCAATGTCTGTTTCAGTATGATAAATTCGTCAATTGTCCGCAGTTCTGCGGCTTTTTTCTGATAATCAGCCAGCTTCAGCTGTAATAACATCAATGGCGATTGCATAAAAAACCTCCCCCATTCTGTTATAAAGCCAGGCTTATCAAACCTCCATTTCTTTGTCATATCCTCTTACGATAGAATTTTGATTTTAGTACAATAAAGAAATGGAAGGAGTGATCACATGAAACCGCTGCAAATTTCCGCTGAAACGGCGCAAAAGCTTGCAGAATCACTGAATATGCCGCTTGAAAGAATCATGCACATGCCTCAGCACATTCTGCTTGCCAAATTAGCTGAAGTCCAAAAAGAGAACGATCAAAAATAAAGGCTGTTCCCTCATATATATGTGCGGGAGGCGGAAGCAATGGCTTTCCGCCTCTTTTTCTTATAGGTAAATAAGGAATGGCGGCCGGACGAGACGAGATCAAAACCCAGTCTCTTTGCTTTGCTCTTAATCACTCATTTAAAAAAAATGTTTGATAAATACTGTCTATTTGTGAAACCATGTTCTCCTGACGCAGATGCTGGCCGGCATAGGTCTTTGCTGCTTTTCCAAACTGTTCTCTGAGAGCTTGATCCGTAATCAGTCTTAAGAGGGCATCGGCAAGCTCCCGTATGCTGCCGGGCTGACAGATAAGGCCTGTTTTCTCATGCCGGATCATCTCAGGGATCCCCCCGCAGTCAGTTGCGACAATGGCCTGCCCTGCGAACATCGCCTCGATGATCGCTATGGGAAAATTATCATTCAATGTAGGCAGAACAAAAATAGACGATTCAGCCAAAAGCGCCGGCACATCACGCCGTTTTCCGAAGAAAAACACATTTGAAAGACCCAGTTTCCGTCTCTTCTCTTCAAGAAAACCCCGCATTTTCCCGTCTCCGATTATCCATATCTCGACTCCGGATAAGTGCCTCCGGATTTGTGCGAGGGCGTTCAGCAGCACGTCATGTCCTTTTCGCTCTGTCAGGCGGGAAACACATGCAATCACGAGCTTCTCAGCACGTTTTGGCTCGGGTGCATCCCGGATGTCAATGCCGGTATAAACAGTCGTCAGCTGTGTTTCTTTTGCACCGTACTCCAGAAGAGGCGCATGAAAGGAGTCGCTGATGGTAATGATTTTATCCGAAGCCCGAATGCCCTGTCTTTCTATTTCAGAGAAGTATGCCTCTTCAATTGAGCCCTTTTGGATTTTATGAAACTTCATCCGGCTTTTCGTAAAATGTCCATGCGGTGTGAAGAAAAGAGGACGCCGATACGTTTGATTAAGGTGTCCCAGCAAAAATACCGCAAACAAATCCTGTGCATGAAAAAGATCGTATTGCTCTAAATCCTTTTCCATCAAAAATCGTTGAAAGACATGTAAATAGCTGAGATTTTTGACGAGTTTTTCGTTTGCGGCGCCGTATCTGCCAAGAAGAAACACTCTGACTTCATCAGCCGCACGCGGAATATCTTCCTGAAAAAACGATGGCGGCATTTGAAGGGGCGAGATGACATCCGCCTGATGACCGGCGCGCTCAAAACCTGTCTTAACTGACGTGATATAGCTCGCCAATCCTCCGACATTCGGGTACTTGAGAAAAGTTGCGTACAAAATACGCAACGGCCTTTTTCGTTTGGGGGAGCTTTTTCTTTCCGCACAAAATGAATGCAGCTCTTGTTCATCTTGATGGCCGATGCCATAAAATTGATCCATGACGCGCAATAAGGCAGGAGGCACCAAACTGCACGGCCTCCCGATCTCTTCTCTCAAACCCGCTCCCCCTCTCAAACCTATAGTCCTAATTCCCGTCCCCATTGTGACACTTTGTCTGCATGATAGGGCAGCAGCTCTCCTCCCCGATTGTCGAATATTCTCCGCAATTGGGTATGAAGCCCTTTCTCAAGTGTTCTCTGCACATAAGCCATTTTATAAAGCGTCATAGGGGGCGTCTCAAAATGAATGCCCCGCTTTTTCATTTCTTTCGCATACACTTTTACACAAAACGTCCGAATCTCTTCTGCGTGGCGGCTCCAATCTTTTCTGAAGCCGAGCAGAATCTCAACCAGAACCGTCATATCGAACCATACCGGCGCGTATTTTGCTGATTCCCAATCGATGAATTGAATGTCCCACGGTTCATGGCCGGACGCGTCATGGGTGCAAATATTCTGCATATGAAGGTCGCCATGTGTAATGGCCGAGCCGTTTTGTATCAATTCAGGGAAAAAATCCGGTCCTTTTTGCTCCAGCCAGTGAGAGATCTGCCGATAATGAGGCTTGACGATATCTTTTGTACGTTCATCTTTAAGGGCCCTATCCAATAATTCCGCTGTCTTTTTGATCTGCTTTTTACGTCCCTTCCTCATCGTTTCCGATTCATATACCGGGAGCCATGACCGCCATTTTCCGTCAGAAATTTTCTTGTTTTCAAAGGTGCGGCTGTGCAGTTCTGCGACAGACGGAATAATATATTTGAAATGCTTAGGATGAAATGTAAGCTGTCCTCTGATCTGGCTGACAAACTCCATAAATATCCATGTTTCATGATTGCTTTCTTCTATAAGATAGATTTCCGGCAGCAAACCCCCTAAGACAGAACGGGCTTTACTGTATATATTAATCTCGACCGCGTTTTTTTCACGGGAAGATTTATACACCTTCAAAATCAGCGGTATGGTCCCGGATTTCTTTTTCACAAGCAGTTTATAAATGGCGCTTCTGTCCGTTGATTTCAGACATGTGATGCCGTCCGGATTCACAGCGGCCTTTTCGCCAAGTGAATACGATAGTTTTTCGTCAATTCTCAGTTTCTGAAACGCAGCATACAAACGATCCTTTTCATACATGCCGATCTTCCTTCCGCTTCCGTTTCCAGCTGTTTTTGAGATGGGACCAAGTGTTTCTGATAAACGGCATCGGGTCATTCCAAGCAAACAGGGCATATTCTTTTTTTCCTTTAAATCCTCTCCAAAAATGCCGGAATGTCATGTCTCCTCTTTTTCGTTTCTTCAAAAACGTTAAGAAGTAACGCACCTCATAAATCCAACTGATTCCTTCTTTTTGTTCGAGCTGAGGCTTTACATGTTGTCCGGTCAAATACAGATAGTACATGTAAACGAAATGAACGCCTGCAGATTCCGTCAGGCTATGGCTGAGCCAAAAGCGCGGATTTATTTCTATAAACTTGTAAACATTGTCCCGCGGATCCTTTTTAAATTCCGCCATGCCTACTCCTTTGAGCTGAATCGCTTCAAAAAACGGCAGGGTCTTCTCAATTAATTCAGGAACCCGTTTGCTCACGACATGAGCCCCAGCGCCAAAATCAGCGGGAAATTGATGTTTTTTTTGCAGTGAAAACAAGCCCATTAACTTCATTTGGTCATCATAAAAAGTCGCCACTTTATAAAAACATTGATTGTCTCCGGGAATGATCTCCTGCACGAGCAGTTCTCCATTTTCTCTGTAGGAGCTGAACTCCCTGCGCAATTGTGCGGCATCCTTCATCACTATTGCTTTTTTGTTTACTTTTTTTCTGTATTCATGGCCGGCCACCGGTTTTAAAATACACGGGAAGTCAATATTGACGATGGCCTCTTCCAGTTCATCCTGATTGTTCGGAAAAAAGGTTTTCGGACAGGGAATGTTGTGCTTCATCGCTAATTCATATGCTTTGCTTTTATCTAAAACCGTCTCTAACAGAGAGCGGCTCGGGAGCAAAAATAAAAAAAAACCGGCTAATGTGTCGCGGAATTTGGATATGAATCCCACATAATCATCAGATCCTGCGTACAGAACCGGTTTTACTTGAAATCGCTTCCCGAAATCAGTCAGAAATGTCAGCAGTTCTTTCTCTTGTGTTAAAGGGCTGGGACAGACCCCGCAATCTGCCAATCTTGATTTTCCGATACGATAAGGTTCCTCCGTGTCAAACGCGTAGACATCTATTCCTCTTCGGGCCAGGCTTCGAATCATCCCGATCCCGTTTGCACTGAAATCAAGTACAACGGCCGCATGTTCGTGTTTCATAATCTCCCTCCGAGCTTGATGGTATTTTGATAAATGGATTCAATATTTCTTATCATCGTCTCGCTGCTTAAATGCTTCTCTGCGTAGGCCTTTGCATTTAAAGCAGCTTTTTTCCGCGCAGATTTGTTAGAGATAAAAAACGTTAAAGCCCGGGCTAGCGCCTCTGCATTTCCCGGCTCGACAATCAGCCCTGTTTTGTTATGGCGGATCAGATCCGGGATGCCCCCGCAATCGGTCGCGATGATAGCCGAGCTGCTGAACATCGCTTCAATAATCGAAATGGGCAGACTATCATTAATGGTCGGCAGTACGAATATGTCCGTCATATTCAAAATAGCGGGAACATCGTCTCTTTTTCCTAAAAAGGAGACCATTGATAGTTTCAGTTTTCGAGCCTGTTCCTCCAGGGCTCTCCTTGTCTCTCCGTCTCCTGCGATCAGTACTTCCACATCATCAAGTACATCAGACGGAATTCGCGAGAGTGCCTCCAGCAAATACTTATGTCCCTTTCTCGGGCCTAATCTTGCAATACACGAGATGATAATCTTATTTTTCGGTAACTGGATTTTCTTTTTCCAGCCTGTTTTTGTATCGTAATCAATTCCCGTGACCACCGTTGTCATGTCTTTCTGTTCGGCCCCGAGCTTCATGAGCGGCCTGCGGAACGTATCGCTGATAATAATCAGGCGGTCTGCGTATTCAATGGCTTTCATCTCTAATGTTTTATAATAAATCTCTTCTACCGAGCCTTTTTTAAATATGTGAAATTTAAGTCTGTTGAAAGTAAACATGCCATGCGGTGTGAAAAATAAAGGTTTCTTATAGATTTGATTGAACCTGCCTAACATATTGGCTGTAAATAAATCTTGAGCGTGGAACACATCATATCTTTCCAAAGGAATCTTTTGAAGCATTTGCTCGTATACAAACATCAGCCGATTATTTCTCAAAATATGATCGTTATAATCCCCGTATCTGTCTTTAAAGAAATCTTTTAATTTCGGAACAACAGCATCCCGCAGTTCTTTTACTTTGTCGGAAGGAAACAGATTAGGGGATATGACATCCACCTTATGGCCTCTCTTTTTCAAGCCTTCACTAAGCGTTTTAATATAGTTTGATAAACCGCCCGTGTGCGGGTAGTCCCAAAACGTGGCAATCAAAATGGATAACTTCTTCTTTTTCCTGTATACCGGCGGAATTTGATCTGCATGTTTCATCTGTGTCTTTATGGCTTTCTTTTTTTGCGGGCGCGTTTTGACCCCGTAGTAGCGGTCAAGCGTCTGGACCATATACGGATAGGGGACGGAAAATGTCTTGTTCATTTCCAGATCCTCCGCACCACTTCAAATGCTTCGGCGTATTCCACACCCGCTGTCATCCCTCTGACTCTTCCTAAATGTTTAACGCCTTCATATGAACGGGGATGAGGGTAATCCCTCATTTCTACGTCGTAGTGGTGAAGCGCCGCGAGTTTGGCATCCATCGTGTCTGTGATATTGACGAAGTAATTAGGCTTGAAGAGTTTATCAGCCGTATTCCTCTCCCACTCGCTTGAAGACAGCGTTTCAAACGTAAGCAGTTCAATCGGCTTTTGATCCGGAAGAGGTCTGGCGGCTGTTAAAACTGCTTGGAATGTTTTCTGATGGTCCATATTGATATCGCCGTAATGATGAGTAAAGATTTTATCAGGCTGATAGACGCGAATGAGCTGTTCTAATTCTTTGACAAGCTTATGAAGAGGGATACATTCCAATTCTAAATTCGTATGCTCCAAAAAGATGACTTTCTCAATTCCAAGCACTTGATTCGCACGTTCGCCTAATTGTTTAATATGATGAGCTTCTTCTTTTCTTCCTAATGCCGTAATAACGGAAATTACTTTATATCCTTCATTGATCAGCCGTTTTATGGTGCCCGCTGATCCCAATAGTTCATCATCAGGATGAGCGCCGATAACCATAATGTATTCTTCCATTTTTTCCACACTCCACCAAACAATTGTTACAAGTATCATATGACGACCCTAAAAAAAGGAAACTTACATGTGCGGATTTTCAGAAACTTACATGTGCAGCTGCCATTCCAGGTAACGTGACGGATTTAATTTTTTTATGGTGTCCAAAAACTCATCCGCCAGGCCGTATTGGTTCAATCCTTTTAATAGTTTTACAGGAAAGCGGGCAATTGCGGAAAAGGCTCTTTTATGATCGATGACTTTAAGATTACCGTGTTCGTTGATTAGAATGTGCCTGATTTCGGCGTCCCATCTGGTAAAACCGATTTTCTTTAATTCATCCAGCATATTTAAAATATCAGCCGCCAGTTTTTCGGAAATGGATTTTTCTGTTTTAATATGGCGGGCAAGGGAGGTGCCTTGAACATATTCCATCACAATATAACGATCTCCGTATTCATACAGTTTTGGAATCACTGGGGAACCTTGTCCGATTTGCAAAGCTGCCAATTCCTTCTCGCATGTCTCTATTTCAAAGAAATACTTTAAGCATTTGTTGTGTGTTAAGCGATAGACTTCCCCGTCTTTTCCGTTCCCGATCAGCGGATAGTGTTCCAGCGTCTTTTTATTTTCCGGATCATTAAAATATGTTTCAGAAAAAAATCGCATCATACCGACACATCCTTCGTTATGTTGTAATATCATATGCAATCTGATAAGCATCGGACATGAAACATTCTCATCATTTTCTTACGCTGCTGACATAAAAAAACCCGCCGGATCGGCGGGTTTTTCTATTATTATATATTACGCTTCTTCTTTTACGTGAACCTTCAGCACAGCCTGAACGTCAGGATGCAGCTTTACAGGAACGTTTGTATATCCCAGTGTGCGGATACCGTCTTGGAGCTCCAGTTTCCGCTTATCCACTTTAATCTTGTGCGACTTTTGCAGCGCTTCTGCAATCTGCTTGCTTGTGACAGATCCGAACAGGCGGCCGCCTTCACCGGATTTGGCACTCAGCTCAACAGTCAGCTGTTCAAGCGTTTCTTTTAAATCTTTCGCTCTTTCAAGCTCTGCAATCGCTTCTTTTTTCTCTTTTTCTTTCTGTCCTTTCAATGCGCTGATATTTGTCGCATTTGCTTCGACAGCGAGGCCTTTTTTAATGAGAAAGTTATGTGCATAACCGTCTGCTACGTTTTTCATTTCGCCTTTTTTCCCTTTACCTTTTACATCTTGTAAGAAAATAACCTTCATCTCTGAACGCCTCCCTCAAAATATTCATCAATGGCTTCCTTCAGCCGGACAAGCGCTTCTGAAACAGAAATGCCTGATAACTGGGTTGCCGCATTGGTTAAATGCCCTCCGCCGTCCAGCGCCTCCATAATAATCTGCACATTGACCTCGCCAAGCGATCTCGCACTGATGCACACCGTATGCTCATCCCGCCTGGCTACGGCAAATGAAGCTTCCACTTCACTCATCGACAAGAGGGAATCAGCAGCCTGCGCAATCAGCACCTGGTCAAAGTACTCCTCTTCATTTTCAGGAAGAGAAGCAATCGCGATATTTTCTTTATAAAGAGTTGTATGCTGGATCAGCTTCGCCCGCTTAATATAAGAACCGACTGATTCTTTGAGGACTTTCTGCACCAGAACCGTGTCTGCGCCTTTCGCTCTCAAATAAGAAGCGGCGTCGAACGTCCGCGAGCCCGTGCGAAGGGAAAAGCTCTTCGTATCCACTATTATACCAGCTAACAGGGCCGTCGCTTCAATCATATTGATTTTGAGCCGCTTCGGCTGGTACTCAAGCAGCTCCGTCACGAGTTCTGCGGTGGATGAAGCATATGGCTCCATATAAACGAGCAGCGGGTCTTTAATAAATTCCTCGCCTCTTCGGTGGTGGTCAATCACAACGATATGCTCGATTTTGTTCACGAGACGCTCTTCCATCACAAAGGACGGTTTATGTGTATCTACCACGACAAGCAGCGTGTCATCATTTGAAATTTCCATCGCCTCTTCCGGCGTGATAAACCGCGACCACAGCTCTTCGTATTTTTTAATTTCTTCAATCAGGCGCTGAACACTTGATCCGATCTGATTCGGATCAATGACGATGTAGCCTTCCTTGCCGTTGGCCTGCGCCACCTTTAATATTCCGATTGCGGCTCCGACTGCGTCCATATCAGGAAATTTATGACCCATAATAATGACATTGCTGCTTTCTGAGACAATTTCCTTGAGCGCGTGGGAAATTACCCGGGCGCGCACCCTTGTGCGCTTCTCCATCGGATTCGTTTTGCCGCCGTAAAATTTCACCTTGCCGTTCGGCATTTTGATCGCCACTTGGTCGCCTCCGCGGCCGAGAGCCAAATCGAGGCTGGACTGCGCCAGATCTCCAAGCTCCTTCAAGGAAGAAACCGATGCGCCGATCCCGATGCTGAGGGTCAAAGATACCGTATGAACGGATGTTTTTTCACGGATTTCATCCAAAATCGAAAATTTCGCGTTTTCAAGCTCCGTTAATATGTGCTCATTTAACACCGCGATAAACCGTTCCGAGGACGTCCGCTTCAGGAAAATGCCGTACTCTTGCGCCCACGCATTTAATAATGAGGTGACCTGGCTGTTCATCGTGCTTCTCGTCTGGTCATCCAGCCCCTGTGTGACATCATCGTAGTTATCTAAAAAGACATATGCCAGCACGGTTCTCTCATTTTCGTACTGCTTTTCAATCTGAATCTGTTCCGTCACATCAAAGAAATAAAGCAGGCGCTCATCTCTTTTAATCACCACTTTAAACTTCCGCTCATTCAAGGTGATCGTTTCCGAATCGACCTCCTGCTTGATCAGCGGCACGACGGCCTCACATGTGTCATACAGCGAGCGCCCGACGAGCGTGCTTTCATTAAAGCAGGAAGACAAAAACGGATTCGCCCACTCAATGTAATATTGATCATTAAACAGCATAATCCCGATAGGCATTTCCATTAATGCCTCTTCGCCTACTTTTTTCAATCTATAGGATAGCGTGGAGATATAATTGTCAATTTCTCTTCTGATCAAAGAATCCGCACGCTTAATGAAAAACAAGATCACGGCGAGCAGCACAACGCCGACGGCTCCTATCAGCCAGTTAAAGTAAATGCTGATGAGGATTACGATGATTGACAATGCAATCAATGCATAGATGGGATACCGAAACAACGGCTTTTCATAAAAACTAGGCATTTCTATCAACTCCCCACCTGTAAGTCACACTCAATTTCGCGTCACCTTATTTCTTATGTTAAAGCCTATGTCAATGATGCCTAAGAGGAGATACACGGACATGATGAGCGGAAAAAGCACACCCAGCACAATCGCTAATACAGGAAACGCTTTTGGCATCTCCATCTCATGGCAATAGAAAAAAATAAACGCTAACCCTTGAATACAAATCAGCAAGTTGAGAATATATCCCCCATTCAATGAAACCGAATACATCATATGCCCTTTTTCTAAATGCAGAAACCCTAATATCGTCACAACAAAGTACAAAATAACAACGACTTGCGGGAGTCTGAGCTCTCTAAAAGGCTTCATCTTCGGAAGATCAGGGAAAAACCTCCTTAAAAACGGCCTTGCCATAGCATAACTGAGGAAAGCAGAAACAATGCTGGTCAATATAAGCGCAGTCGGAAAAAGATATTGAAGCGTGCTCAGCTGTCTTTCCATCAGCTTGGTCTGCTTCCCGAACTGATCTCCGTAACCCAGCTGTTTTGACATGGTTTCTGCTAAAGACAGCGACTCTCGAAGCTGGGACATAGTGTTATCAACCACGTTCATATTAAGAAACACGATGCTGAACACAAAAATAACGACACCGCACAGCATACACGCAATAGCGCCGGCCGCAACCGCATAACCGGGCTGTTTCTTTTTAAAGTAATATCCCATAGCAATCCCCGTACAGGCCGCCGTAAACGCGCCTGTAAGCCCGGCAAACGAACTCACAATAAAACTGACAGGGAGGCTGGCAAGACCCATCCATATCCCCGGCTTCAAACCGTGCCGAATAGTATAAAGAATGATCGGCAACGGCAAAGCAAAGAGAAGAATCGCCCCCAGTAAAGGGAGATACACGACCAAAAGGGAAATGATTGCAAAAATACTGATCAAAATGGCGCCTTCTATTAGAGCCCTTGTATTCTTCACTTACTCACCTCAAACCTTGTATCATTCAGAACATACGAATAGAAAAGAGCAGCTTAGACGACTGCTCTTTTGACGCCGCAATGTCTCTTCCAAGACCTGAATTTTCCATAAACTCTCCAAAATACACGTATTTATTCTAACATAAGTCAAAATCGTAAGTAAAATGAGCGCAGACGGCTCCAATGTTCCATGTGAAACATGAAAACAGACAAACGGACATCCTAGTGAAAGAATGCCCGTTGTATCAATGATCCTGATCGTCCATGAAACCAGAAGTATCTCTGTTTTTCTTTTTGGTTTTCCGTACAAATAACAAGACGATAACGATAAGTAAGAGAGTGGTTGCCTGTAAAACACCGCTGCTGAAAAGGAAGAAGTTCTTTATCATGTCCCACATATAGTTTCACCTCTGCTTCGTATTTCCTTTACATTGAGTTTCCCTTTCTGGAAACTTCAAAACATCAGGAACAACATCGGGACCGGGGCATATGCTGATAATGAAAATGAAGGATAAAGGAGATTCTCACACCATGACTGAGCGGAGAACATTAGCATGGCATGAAACGTTAGAACTGCACGAGTTAGTGGCTTTCCAGGCAAACGGGCTTGTGAAATTAAAAAGAACAGAACGTGAAGTAAGCGATGCCAGATTAAAACAGCTTTACAGATTTTCCATCCACTCGCTGGAACAAAATCTGCGTGAACTGCTTCCCTTCTTCCCTGAAGCCCCCGGCTTTCGTGAAGATGAGACAGAAGAGCGGGCTGATTCCTCCTTTTACAGCGGCGGCCTGCTGAGCATGGCCAAAACATCTGTCCGCAATTACGCCGGAGCCATTACAGAAACGGCCACACCTCAATTAAGAATCGTCTTCGTCAAGCACTTAAACGCGGCCATCAAGTGGCACCAAATGGTCTTTGAGTATATGGAAGAACGCGGTCAATATCCGGCTTATAACTTGAGCGAATTGCTGAAAAACGACGTCCGCAACGCCAGAAAAGCCATTGCGATGAAATAAAAAAAAGCAGCAAGGACTCTCATCCTTTGCTGCTTCTTATTTTTGAGCAGACTGATCTTGAGCCGACGTTTTTTCCCGGTATGTTTCGAGAAATTCCCGGTTGGCGTCTCCCCATTTCTTCATTTGCAGCACGATCGGTTCAAGCGACCTGCCGAATTCGGTGAGTGAATACTCAACCTTTGGAGGCACCTGCTGATACACCTCACGATGCACGATGCCGTCCGCCTCAAGCTCCCGAAGCTGTAGCGTCAGCATACGCTGCGTAATGCTGGGACAGATGCGCCGAAACTCATTAAACCGCTTTTTTCCGCCGATCATATGATAAAACAAAATACCCTTCCACTTTCCCCCGATAACGGAAAGTGTCAGCTCAACCGGGCAACCTTCTTTATTCGGATATATGTTCATAATTCATCCTCCATAGTACCTTTTTTGATACTACATGCTGATTAGCATCTGACTTACCCAGTATTTTACTCGCAATCTGCTCCCACTCTCAACAAAAATGCTTCTTTTTCACATCAATTTTTAAGGTTTTGAAGATTACACCCTCCGCAAGACGTGTTAAACTATAAAAAGATTGTTTACACTACAAAAAAGGACAAGGAGTTATTATGGAAAAAATTCTTATTTTCGGACATCAAAACCCAGACACAGATACCATTTGCTCTGCCATTGCCTACGCTGATCTTAAAAACAAACTCGGCTTCAATGCTGAGCCTGTCCGCCTAGGACAAGTCAACGGCGAAACTCAATACGCGCTTGATTATTTCAAGCAGGAAAGCCCGCGTCTCGTGGAAACAGCCGCAAACGAAGTAAACGGCGTCATCCTTGTTGACCACAATGAACGCCAGCAAAGCATCAAGGATATCGAAGACGTTCAGGTTCTTGAAGTCATTGACCATCACCGTATCGCCAACTTCGAAACGGCGGAGCCTCTTTACTATCGTGCAGAGCCGGTCGGCTGTACGGCTACGATCTTAAACAAAATGTACAAAGAAAATAACGTGAAAATCGAGAAAGAAATTGCCGGTCTTATGCTGTCAGCGATTATTTCCGACTCACTTTTATTTAAATCTCCGACTTGCACAGAGCAAGATATCGCGGCGGCAAAAGAGCTTGCTGAAATTGCCGGCGTAGATGCGGAAGAGTACGGCTTAAACATGCTGAAAGCAGGCGCCGACTTAAGCAAAAAAACGGTGGAAGAGCTGATTTCCCTTGATGCGAAAGAGTTCACGCTCGGCAGCAAAAAAGTCGAAATCGCCCAAGTCAACACAGTTGATATTGAAGATGTCAAAAAGCGTCAGCCGGAATTAGAAGCGGCCCTTTCAAAAGTCATTGCTGAGAAAAACCTTGATCTGTTCCTTCTCGTGATTACGGACATTTTGGAAAACGATTCTCTTGCGCTTGCCATCGGCGATCAGGCATCAAAAGTGGAAAAAGCATTCAACGTCACTTTAGAAAACAACACGGCTCTTTTAAAAGGTGTTGTATCCAGAAAGAAACAAGTCGTTCCTGTTTTAACAGACGCGATTGCAGAATAACCAAAACACCCCGGCGGGTTCCCGGGGTGTTTTTTTTATGGCCTTTTTTGTAAGCGCTCACCAAAAAAATCGCTTTGACGCGTTTTGATATGTGATATATAATATATCACATGAAAGGCGTTTTTTCTATTCATTGTAAATCAAAACAGCGAGGAGGGTTCTGCGCTGGAAAAACACGCTGCTCTTTCCTATTCACGAACAACAGGAATTTGGCTTGTGCTTACAGGAGCTATCTTATGGGGTGTCTCAGGAACAGTTGCCCAGTATCTGTTTCAGGACCGCCATTTTAATACAGAATGGCTGACCTCTGTACGGCTGCTGCTTTCTGGGGCGCTTCTGCTCGGAATCGCGTACCGCAAAGAAAAAGGACGCATATGGGCTGTTTGGAAAGACAGACAGGACATAGTTCCCCTTCTTTTATTCGGGATTTTCGGAATGTTAGGCGTTCAATACACTTATTTCGCGGCAATTGAGTACGGCAATGCGGCCACCGCTACCGTTCTCCAATATTTAGGGCCGGCCATTATTACATGCTTTTTAGCGATCCGCGCAAAGAGAATGCCTTCAGCGAAAGAACTGCTCGCCGTCTTATTAGCGGCTGCAGGCACATTTATTTTGGTCACGCATGGGAATGCCGGCAGCCTGTCCATATCCGGCCTGGCCGTCTTTTGGGGTATCAGCTCAGCCTTTGCGCTGGCGTTTTACACTCTTCAGCCGCATCGGCTTTTGAAGAAATGGGGATCGGCCATTATCGTCGGATGGGGCATGCTGATCGGCGGGGCCGCTCTCAGCTTAGTCCGGCCGCCTTGGAAGTTTGAAGGCCAATGGTCATTATCCGCATATGCCGCGATTGTATTTATCATCATTTTCGGAACGCTCATCGCTTTTTATTGCTACTTGGAAAGCCTGAAATATCTGAGTGCCTCTGAAACCAGCCTGCTCGCCTGTGCGGAGCCGCTGTCGGCAGCTTTTTTAGCGGTGATCTGGCTGCATGTTCCCTTCGGAATATCAGAATGGCTGGGTACTTTATTGATTTTAGCCACCATCGCTTTATTATCTATCAAGAAAAAATAACCTCTCTTTTTTTTAGAGAGGTTTTTTCCTAGGCCTGGAGCACCCCTTAGTCTCAATTACCCATATATTAAAGGGTCTTTTTTCATTTTACTATCTTCCAAAAGAGGAAATTAGACCAGTTGTCAATAGATTCAGAGTCGAATAGAATGATGTCGACAAGTAAATCACGCAGGATTGTTACTGATAAAGCAGGCAAGACCTAAAATGTGTTAAGGGCAAAGTGTATTCTTTGGCGTCACCCCTTGCATATTTTAGGTCTTTTTTTCTGTAACAAACCTGCCATTCATGAATGCGGGAGGATCGAATCGGCAGATCGCAACAAAAGTACATACAAAAGGAGACATGGACATGAACATCAAAAAATTTGCAAAACGAGCCACAGTTCTAACTTTTACGACTGCACTTCTGGCAGGGGGAGCCACTCAAGCCTTCGCGAAAGAAAATACCCAAAAACCATACAAAGAAACGTACGGCGTCTCTCATATCACACGCCATGATATGCTGCAGATCCCTAAACAGCAGCAAAGTGAAAAATACCAAGTGCCTCAATTCGATCAATCAACGATTAAAAATATTGAATCTGCAAAAGGACTCGATGTGTGGGACAGCTGGCCGCTCCAAAACGCTGACGGAACAGTAGCTGAATACAACGGCTATCACGTCGTGTTTGCACTTGCAGGAAGCCCGAAAGACGCTGATGACACATCAATCTACATGTTTTATCAAAAGGTCGGCGACAACTCGATTGACAGCTGGAAAAACGCGGGCCGTGTCTTTAAAGACAGCGATAAGTTCAACGCCAACGATGAAATCCTGAAAGATCAGACACAAGAATGGTCCGGTTCTGCCACCCTTACTTCTGACGGAAAAATCCGTTTATTCTACACTGACTTTTCCGGTAAACATTACGGTAAACAAAGTCTTACAACGGCGCAGGTAAATGTGTCAAAATCCGACAGCACGCTCAATATCAACGGAGTGGAAGATCACAAAACGATTTTTGACGGCGACGGAAAAACATATCAGAACGTTCAGCAGTTTATCGATGAAGGCAACTATACATCCGGCGACAACCATACGCTGAGAGACCCTCACTACGTTGAAGACAAAGGCCATAAATACCTTGTATTCGAAGCCAATACAGGAACAGAAAACGGATACCAAGGCGAAGAATCTTTATTTAACAAAGCGTACTACGGCGGCAGCACGAACTTCTTCCGTAAAGAAAGCCAGAAGCTTCAGCAGAGTGCTAAAAAACGCGATGCTGAATTAGCGAACGGCGCCCTCGGTATGATAGAGTTAAATAATGATTACACATTGAAAAAAGTCATGAAGCCGCTGATCACTTCAAACACGGTAACTGATGAAATCGAGCGGGCGAACGTTTTCAAAATGAACGGCAAATGGTACTTGTTCACTGATTCACGCGGTTCAAAAATGACGATCGACGGTATTAATTCAAACGATATTTACATGCTTGGTTATGTATCAAACTCTTTAACAGGTCCTTACAAGCCGCTGAACAAAACAGGTCTTGTACTGCAAATGGGTCTTGATCCTAACGATGTGACGTTCACATACTCTCACTTCGCAGTGCCTCAAGCCAAAGGCAACAATGTCGTGATCACAAGCTACATGACAAACAGAGGCTTCTTTGAGGATAAAAAGGCAACTTTTGCGCCAAGCTTCTTAATGAACATCAAAGGCAAGAAAACATCCGTTGTCAAAAACAGCATCCTTGAACAAGGACAGCTTACGGTTAACAACTAATCATAATAAAAAGAAAATGCCGATATTTCATTGGCATTTTCTTTTATTTCTAAACAAGATGGTGAACTCAATCATGGCACGAAAATGGCCCATTGCAATATTGATCATTCTGGGTGCGTTCCTGTTTGTCGGCTTACTGCCGGACAAAAGCAACAATTCCTCAAAAACAAACACGAAGAATAAACCGGATTACCGGGCGGCATATCATTTCACAACCCCGGACAAATGGAAAAACGACCCTCAAAAACCCATTTTTTTCGATGGGAAATATCATTACTATTATCTTTATAATCGGGATTATCCGAACGGCAACGGCACAGAATGGCGGCACGCCGTATCAGAGGACTTGGTGCACTGGACGGACGAAGGCACGGCTATTCCGAAATACACCAACCCAAACGGCGATATATGGACCGGTTCTGTCGTCATTGATAAACACAACACGGCAGGCTTCGGCAAAAACGCACTCGTCGCCATTACAACGCAGCCGACGGCCAAAACCGAAGCACAGGAACAATATTTATGGTACAGCACGGATAAAGGAAAAACATTTACATCCTATAGTGATCAGCCCGTCATGAAAAACCCGGGCACTAAAGATTTCCGGGACCCGAAGGTGATTTGGGATGAACAGGATAATAAATGGGTGATGGCCATGGCCGAGGGCGAAAAAATCGGCTTTTATGAATCACCCGATTTAAAGAGTTGGCATTACACGGGCGGTTTTATCACCCAGCAGATCGGCCTCATCGAATGCCCTGACCTTTATATGATGCGTGCAGATGACGGAACGGCCAAGTGGATTCTCGGCGCAAGCGCAAACGGCAAACCTCAGGGCAAACCGAATACGTACGCTTATTGGACCGGAAACTTTGACGGAAAAGAATTTACTGCCGATCAAGCGGAACCGCAATGGCTCGATTACGGGTTTGACTGGTACGGCGGCGTCACATTTGAGGACGGCAATAGCAAAGATCCGCTGACAAAACGCTATGCGCTGGCATGGATGAACAATTGGGATTATCCCAATGAAACTCCGACACTAAAGAACGGCTTTAACGGCACGGATTCTATCGTTCGTGAAATCCGCCTTCAGCATCAGGATGGCGGCACCTACAGCCTGATGTCAGAGCCGGTTGAAGCATTGAACCAATTAACCTCTTCAACGGACGGCACTGAAGACAAACAGGTGAACGGTTCTGAAACGTTGCCGATCAAGGGTGATACGTATCAGCTTGACATGGATATCTCTTGGTCCGATATCAAAAATGCAGGCGTCAGACTCAGAGAATCAGCAGACCACAAGCGGCATATTGATGTCGGTATTTCAGCAGAAGACGGCTGTGCCTATGTGAACAGATCATTTACAGATCAGCCTGATAAAACCGGGACATATACTGAAAGCAAAGCGCCATTTGACGGAAATAAAGGGCGCGTTCATCTGAAAATTCTCGTGGACAAAACGAGTATTGAAGTATTTGCAGATGACGGAAAAACCGTTCTCACAAATGAAGTGTTTCCAAAACCCGAAGATCAGGGAATCACGCTCTATTCTGAAGGCGGTTCCGCTGACTTTCAGCATATTGAGATAAAGCATCTCGGTTCCATTCATCCTTAGATCACTCTTCATTTCTAACCGGCGTTCAGACTGTGTTAAAATGCTTGTATGTATACTACGATTCATGAGGTGTTCCATTGGATAATCAAAATAAAGAACCTGTGCTGAAAAGAACCATCATGCGGGACGAAGTGTATCACACGCTCAGAAACTGGATCATAACGGGCAGGCTCAAACCTGAAACAAAGTTAAAGGACAAGGAACTGTCGGAAACATTGGGAATCAGCCGCACTCCGATACGGGAAGCCTTATTGCGCTTAGAAGATGACGGCTTGGTCATGACAAAGGCAAACAGATGGACGCTTGTCGCTCCGATTGAGTTAAAAGAAGCGGAAAACTTGTATTCCATTGTCTGGACGCTTGAAAAACTCGCACTGCAGCAAGCCCTCCCGCATATGGACGCTGCAGTGATTCAGGAATTGAAACAGCTTAATGAAGAGCTGCTTCAAACGGTGAAGGCCGGCGATAAAATGGCCATTCTGGAAGCGGATAATGCATTTCACCATCGCATCATTCTGCTTACAGACAATGCCGAACTCTGCAAATTGCTTGTGGGGCTTAAGGTAAAAATCCAGAGAATGGAGATCCGCTATTTCAGCGAAGATGATGCATTGACCAGATCTTACAATGAACACGCTGCTATCATTCACGCATTAGAACAGCAGGACGACGCCGCTGCCCTTGCAGCGCTTGAAGCGAATTGGAAAAACAGTTTAGAACGTCTGCAGAACATGTCTTAGCAAACGAAAAAGCCAAATCATATGATTTGGCTTTTTACGGATATAACAAGGCAGCCGACTTGGCTGTCTTGTTTACTTTTTGTTTATATATAAATAAATACCGTAATCCGTCGGCACAGAAGCATACCCCATCTGTCTGAGCATGGCTGTGATATTCCCGCGATGATACGTTCCGTGGTTCACAACATGGAGAATCATATCGGCCGCCGTGGTTTTCATGATGTCACCTGACGGATGTTCTATTTCAAGGGAGAGATTGATATTTTCCTCCTTTTGCAAAAATAGTTGATATCGGTCTGATAATTCCAAAAATAGATCTTCCAGCTCTTCTATCTCTTTAGACAAGATGTCCTCTTGTTGCTGTTCAGCTGATTTCAGCGTATCCTCCAGACGCTCTCCGGAGAACACATCAAACCACCCCTTATCCGACAGATACACATGAGTCAATACACCGGCTATCGACGTAAAGACACTTTGAATCTCTTTACGGTACACATCCTCCGGAAGCTCTTTAAGCCGGGTGAATATTTGCTGATTTGCCCAAAGATGATAATCATACAATTGCAGTGCCAGATGTCCCACAAAACCCTCTCCTCTCTCGATACAGAACGTACGTTCCCGATTATACCACGCTACATGCGGCTCTGTACCGTTTTCTTCATTTGCAGCTGAGAAAACCCGATAAAGGCTGAAAATAATAAAAGAATCCCCGCGCTTATATAAATAAACCGCACGCCGAATACATCCGAGATCATCCCCGTACCAATAATGGAAAACATAAAGATCAATTGAATGAATGCTGATCTCGCCGCTAATATATTGACCCGTGTCTGTTCAGTCGTGATGTTTTGAAGAAAGGTTTCCTGCGTCAGATCTCTTAATACGCAAGCCGGCCCCATACACAGCACCAGAAAAAGGGCCAGAACGGCACTGCTGGTCAATCCATAAATAAAAGTGAGCATTCCATACGCCAAGGCTCCCGTCAGCATAAGCGGAATGAGGCAGCGCTGAAACTTACCGGATAACCTATAGATGATCAAGCCGCCGATCATCGTCCCTGCATAATAGGCTCCGTTCACATATCCCCACCACGCTTCTCCTTTTTGAAGGACATCATGCACATAAGTTAAGGACACAGATCCGATCCATATCATGCCTGCCCACGATTCGATCACATCCATCACCATAAGGGCCCGCAGCTGTTTTTGCTTAAATAAATACACCCAGCCGCTTGCCGCATCTGCAAAAAGTGAACGTTCCCTGACTGCTGCCGTCGCACACATTCGTACTTGAAGAAACAGAATGATGCCCAAAACCGAAGAAACCAGTAACATTACAGTGATGATTATTGTATAGCTTTCTCCCAAAAACGCGATGATGACACCGCCCAAAGACCATCCGGCAAACTGAACGGTCTGATCCGCCGCAGATAATAAGCCGTTCGCCTTCGCCCTTTGATCAGGAGGAATGATTTCTCCAATCAGCGCGCTTTTTATCGGAGCGAACCAGCCGTTGCAAAAAGAAATCCCTCCGATCAGACAAAACAGCAGAAAAAAGACAGCCGATGAACCCGTTTGGATAACATAAAATAAACAGACTAACAGTGTCACCTGCATCAATTGAGAACCGATCAACAAAGACCGAAGCGTAAACCGGCCGGTGACCAGCGGCAAAACGGCGCTTCCCAATACGCGACATACAATGCTGACGAACGTCATGAGAGAGGCCACCGCCGTCGAACCGGTTTTTGTAAACAAAAACAAGATAACAGCCATTGTATAAAGTGAGAATCCTAAATTGATAGCGGTCTGGCTGTATAAAATAGAGTAATACGCCCTCTTCATATTCATCTTCTGCAAAAGCTTCACTCCCTGATTATGTAAATCATACCATATTTGCCGATCAGCTCTCTTAAAAAACAGAGTTCACTCCATCTATTAGTCTTTATGAGCATAAAGGAAACTTTCAGCAAAAAAATAATGAAACACCCTGGCTCATAGTGCAACAAAGGCAGATTTTCGGTTGTGTACATATATGTCATTGCCATACTGGCGCCTGTCCCTTATGATGTATAATGCATAATAAATATATCTATAATGCTTATAAGTAATAAAATGAAAGAGGTGACATTGATGGAATGGGAACAGCTTGAATATTTCCAAACGCTCGCACAAACTGAGCATGTCACAAAAGCCGCAAAGCTATTGTCCATCTCACAGCCAGCACTCTCCCGCTCAATTTCCCGATTGGAAAACCACTTAGGCGTTCCGCTGTTTGACAGACAGGGCCGTTCGATTACATTGAACAAATACGGAGCAATGTTTTTAAAACGGGTTCAGACCATGATGAAAGAGTATACTGACGGCCGAGAGGAAATTCAGGCTTTATTGCAGCCGGATCAAGGAGAGGTTTCTCTTGGATTTTTACATACACTCGGGACAGCCATCGTTCCGGATGTCATCAAGACCTTTCAGCAAAAACACCCCGGGATCAGCATTACATTAAGACAAAATCATTCCTATTGGCTTCTCGATCAGCTGAAAGAAGGTGAGCTTGATCTCTGCCTTCTCGCATCTATTAAACCTGAAAAGTCGATTCGATGGGTGCAATTATGGAGTGAGGAACTCTTTTTATATGTACCGAAAGGACATCGCCTGGCGCATCGTGAAACCGTCACCCTGGACGAACTCGCCGAAGAACCTTTTATATTGCTGAAAGAGGGGTATGCGCTCCGAATGACGGCTGATCAGCTATTTGAACAAGCAGATATCCATCCGAAAATTATGTTCGAAAGTGAAGAGGCGGCAACTGCGGCCGGCTTCACGGCCTCCGGTCTCGGTGTTTCCATCCTGCCTGATTTAAAAGGCTTGGATCAAAGCAACCTCTCAAAAATACGCATCAGCTGGCCAAAATGCCAGCGCGTGATCGGCCTCGCCTGGATAGAAGGCAGATTTTTATCTCCTGTTGCTGAAACGTTCAAACAGCATGTGATTGAACATTTCGGCTGAACAATGCCGTCCTCACGAAAAAAGCCGATGCGCGCAAGCATCGGCGGCCGAACCTGTTCTTCAAAACAGAATAAAAAAAGAGGGCTTCCGAGAAGGAAGCCCTCACTCCGTCTGCTACGCCAATAAAAGAAAAATAAGCGCTAAAACAGCCGGAAGTCCTTGTTTTACGATAATTGATTTGTTTGAAGTAAAGCCGCCGAAAAGAGCGGCGATGACCACGCAGATGACGAAAAACAATTGAATCATATGGCCAATCGGATCAGCTCCGAGGATCAGCCCCCAAATGAGGCCGGCAGCCAGAAATCCATTATACAGACCTTGATTTGCAAACATGACCGCCACATTCCGATCACTTTCTAAATGCTTCGGCAATTTGAAAGACCGCTTGGCAGCCTTCGAATTGATAAAAAACATTTCAAGTATCATGATAAATACATGTTCTAAAGCTACAATTCCGACGAAAACAGCTGCAATAATGTCCACTGTCTCTCTCCCCTCAGCTTCACTTCAACCTTATTTCCATTGTGCGATCGTTTCGATAGGAAGACGGTAGGAAGCATATCCTTCGTCCGCCGCTTTTCCGATTGATAACAGCATGACCGGTACATAACGCTCTTTATCCATTCCGAAAACCTCGGCGATCTTTTCTTTATCGTAGCCGCCGATCGGGTTTGTGTCATAGCCGTGCGCGCGTGCCGTGAGCATCAGCTGCATGGAAACGAGGCCTCCGTCGATCAGAATCGTTTCACGGTTCACTTGCTCCGGAAGTTTTTCAAAATGTGCCGTCAACGCAGCGATTTGTCTGTCTTTTACTTCCTGCGGCATATAGCCCAGTTCGACCGCTTTTGAATAAATTTCTTCTAAATAGTCATCACTGTTCATATCTGCAAAAACCGCGATCACCGCAGATGATGTGCTGACTTGTGTTTGGTTAAAGCTGGCGAGCGGCGCGAGTTTTTCTTTTCCTTCAGGGCTGTCAATGACAAGGAAACGCCATGGCTGCGCGTTAACTGAAGACGGCGCTGTCGTTGCTTCTTCCAAGATTTGAGTCATTTCTTCTTTGCTGATTGTTACAGCCGGATCGTAATTCCGAATGGAACGGCGGCCTTTCATAATGTCCATAAAGTCGTTTGTTTTCAGTTCTGTTTTCATGTGTAATACACTCCTATGCTTTCATATTTTCTATATTATTCTGCATCTGCGACAATACGTTTTTTAACATACTGCGTTCTTCCGCGCTGACACCGGCAAGCATTTCCTTTATGAAACGCTCCTTCTCTTTTTTGGAAGTCTCAATTCTCTCCCGCCCCTGTTCAGTAAGCCGGACAAGTATAATGCGGTTGTCCTCAGGTTTGCGTCTTCTTGTGACCATTTCTTTGGTTTCAAGCTGTTTCAAGTGTCTTGTCACAGCCGCCCCATCAATATTCACCTTTTTCTGAAGATCGCTTTGACTGATCTCGTCGACGTGAAAGAGCACGGCGAGAAGCTCAAGACGGGATTGGCTGATTCCGGTGCACGCTTCAAACTTCGCTCCGATTACTTTATGCAGTGATTGAAGCTGATATAAAATCTCGCCTTCCTCTGAACAACATGCTGTCAAAACCCATCCCTACTTTCTTTTGCACAATTAATTGACTAGTCAATGTTTGATATATCAATAATATACATCCGTTATTCTTTTTTTGCAAGTGTTTTCTCCTTTTTAAAAAAAGCTGCCGGTGAACGGCAGCTCGCTTCTTAATGATTATGAACTTTTCTGAAATTACTGCCTTTTACTTCAGCCACATCATATACCGTTACAAAGGCGTGCTTATCAATGTCATTAATAATTTCCTTCAGTTTGGTCTCTTCCAAACGGTTGATGACACATGTGATTTCTTTGAACTTTTCATGAGAAAAACCGCCATATGCTTCTTTATACGTAGCGCTTCGGCCTAATTCCTCACGAATGGTTTCGACCATTAATGCAGGCTCGTTGGTGATAATCTGAAATGTTTTCGAACCGCTTAAGCCTTCCTCAACCACATGAATCACCTTAGACGCAATGTAGTAAGCAATCACGGAAAGCAAAGCGCCTTGCAGCCCGAATACAAAAGAAACAAAAATAAACACAAAGATATTTAAAAATAAAATGAGATCGCTCGTGCCGAACGGCAATTTCCGTGACAGCAGCACGGCCAGCATATCAATTCCGTCTAATGCGCCGCCGTTGCGCAATGCCAAGCCCATTCCCAAGCCGAGAATAATCCCGCCTACAACGGTGATTAACAGGGTGTCTCCCTCGATGATAGCCGGCGTGTGATGGAAAAAGCTTGTACCCGCGGCAAGTGAGACAATGCCGATAATGGATAGAAACGCAAAGCCTTTCCCGATTTGCTTATATCCCAACCAGACAAACGGTATATTGATCACCGCAATTAAGATCCCAAGAGGCAAATGAAACAGCTGCGAACCGACAATGCTGAGTCCGGTCACCCCGCCGTCAGATACACTATTCGGAATCAATACGGTTTCCAGCCCATACGCGGCAATAATACCGCCGATGATGACCATGATGGCCCGTACGATGGATTTTGCTCTGAATTTCTTGCGTTTTTGTTTTTCGATTGTATTCATATCATTCCCCGCTTCAATTATTTTGTCTTATTTAAATATACCATAATTGATACTTTTCGTTAAAAATAAGCCTATCAGCCGATTGTGAAGCAGGAACCGAGGAAGGTGATTTTACAGATAAAGTATCCATTTACGGCTTTAATCATTCAAAACATAATCACTCAGCAAAAGGAATTATTATCCATTAATAATCCCTTTTGTTTCCCTTCTTCACATATTCCCAATCATGTTCTATATTTTTTCTCACCCGCTGAAGAAGGCTGAAAATGGTTTCTTTTTCTTCAGATGTAAAGCCGGCCAAGGCTACTTCCGCAGAGTGCTCTCCTTCTCTTTGCAATAACGGATAAACCTTTCTTCCTTTTTCGGTCGGGAACAGTTTTTTTATTTTTTTATTTTGATCATCAGGACGCTTTTCAATAAACCCTTGTATTTCTAGTTTTTTTATCGCTCTCGCCGCTGTTGTTCGGTCAACTTTAATCATTTCCGCCAATTTTTCCTGTATCATTCCCGGGTTTTCACATATACGAACAAGATAGAGATATTGCCCTTTTGTTAAGTCTAATTCTTTAAATTCAATATTGCTGATGGAATCCAATGCCCGTGCAATCATGCCGATTTCCCGCAAAATATCAGTCATATCTTTTCAAACCCTTCGTATTTTTGTTGCATTTACAATATAATTGTTTTATCGTTACTTCTATAAGACCACAAGCAAGCCGTGCAGTCCAGACTAATATGTGAAAAGGATTGGTTAATGATGAGGATAAAAAGAATAACGACGGAAATTGATTTACAAGCAGCGCTCGAGATTAGAAAAGCAGTATTCATTGAGGAACAGCAAGTACCCGAATCCGATGAGTTTGATCAGTTTGATACGCTTCAGGAACAATGCGGGCATGTCTTGGTTTATCATGAAAATCAGCCTGCCGGCACAGGACGCGTCCGCATCGTAAACCATACAGGCAAGCTCGAACGAATCTGCATCCTGAAGCCTTACCGCAAATACGGGTTGGGCAAAGTAATCATACGCGAATTAGAAAACATGATAAAAGAAAAAGGCATCACCCAATGTAAACTGCATGGACAAACACAAGCGGAGGGCTTTTATCACAAACTGGGATATCAGACAGATTCACCGGAATTTATGGAAGACGGCATCCCGCATGTCTTAATGACAAAGGAGTTGGCTTAACCGAATAACAGCAAAACGGCTGTATGAATTATTTACCGAAAGCCTTCTATAAAGGCTTTTTTTCTTATCCTGAAACCCACAACTAAAAGGAATGTATTCGCAGCCGGTGCTTGTCACAAATGGCCGCCCCAACGGTTATCCCATACTTTGCACTTGCATACGTCACTTCAATCGTCGGCGCTTCAGAAGCAGCCATTTCACTTTACGCAACACCCGCTTTATCCTTACTCATTTCCTGGTTTTGGATAGGCGAAGCGCCTGCCTTTATTTCTCTTTTAGGCGGAACAGTTACAGTCGTCGGGGTGTATTTTATCTATTTGGAAGCAAATAAAATCAGGCTTAACTGAATTTTTCAGAATTGTGATATGTTAAGTATATCAATATTAAAAGGAAGAAAATCCATGATGCGATAGGTTGCAGCTTCTTTGCCATGCTTGGCGCATAAAAGGGTTGTAAGGAAAATGAAGATAACAGATAGTATTTATGGCGATTATGTTGTAGATGGAATTCTTGAAGAACTTATTTTCAGTCATCCAGTACAAAGACTAAAAGGTATTTACCAAGGAGGAGCAAGTTATGTTGTGAATCAAAAGTGGAATGTCACGAGGTATGAACATTCCATAGGCGTAATGCTTCTCATAAAAAAATTGGGCGGCTCTTTAGAAGAACAAATCGCAGGTTTACTACACGATGTATCTCATACTGCATTTTCACACGTTATTGATTTTGTATTTAACAATAAAAATGAGGATTATCACGAAAACATTTATCATCAAATCATAACTGTTTCAGAAATCCCCCATATTCTCAGTACATATGGATTAAATTACAAAGACATTCTATTAGACAACTCTAATTGGAATTTGCTCGAACAGCCAGCTCCTGAGTTATGCGCTGACAGAATCGATTATACCTTAAGAGATATGTATCGGTACGAAAACATCACAATGGAGGAAGTTGATCATTTCTTAGATCATCTAATAATTAAAGAAGGAAAAATATACTTAAAAGATATAAAAACTGCTGAATGGTTTGTAAGAATTTATTATAAAGAGGTTATTGATTTCTTTATGAATCCTCTTAATATTTACGGTTATGATTATTTGGCTAAGACTTTAAAAACCGCCTTGGATAAAGAAATCATTAACATAAACACACTGCTCGGAACAGATGAAGAAGTAATGGACATCTTGCGTTCTTCCGGGGATATAGATGTGAAAAATCTTGTAAGCCGCTTACATCGACGAGTCATTGTTAAAGAAGATAAGGCTGATTATCATTTGCATCGTAAGAATAAAATGAGGATTATTGATCCGTCTGTATTCTATGATGACAAACTTATCGCTTCCTCTGCATTATCAAAAGAAATTAAAACGATGAACGAAAATGCTAAGAAAAAAGCTGAGGAGGGGATGTATGTAAAAATAATTTCAAACTGATTTACCTCTTGAGCCTGCTTGATAAAAAAAAATACAGTGTGACAAAGCAATCATTAGGCATGCGCAGGGAACAGTCGATCGTTACTTAAAAAGCAAAACACGAAAACAAGCCGGTCCTTGTCAGCATCGGCTATTTCGACTTGTCATTGACGCCACGCAGATTACCATATAATCCTCTCCAATTCCCTCCATTAAAATTTTTCTATCCAGAGGGGATGCTTTATCTTTAAATTGCTGAATATTATAATGTTGATAAAACCATTTTTTACAGGTTTATTAAGACAAATGAAATCAGAAGGATTATGATCATGAAGAATTTTTTCTCTATCGGAGAGGTATCCAGGTTATTTCACGTCAAAATATCCACTCTCAGATATTATGATGAGATCGGTCTTTTGAAACCTGCATACAAAGACAAGCAAAATAACTACAGATACTATTCTACAGAGCAGTTTGAGAGACTGGATACAATCAAATATTTGCGGGCTTTAGGCTTGCCAATAAACAAACTCCTAGATTTTTATAATTCCCACAATGCAGATACCTTAATTCAATTACTGAAAAACCAAAAAACCGAAATCGATCGTAAAAAAAGGGAATTAGAGCTTATTGAAAAAAAGATCACCCGCCGTTTAAACAAAATAGAAGATGCCGTTAATAAACCGTTAGACAAAATTACAAAAATCAAACTTCCGGAGTTGCGTGTCGCTTATTTACAGCATGAGTATATTCTAGGTCATGATATTGAACACTCTCTAACAGAATTGAGAAATGATCTTACTATTAAAGAAGACATATTTTTAGGAAAGATTGGATTATCGATTTCAGTGTCAAACCTAAAAGCGCATAAGTTTGATCGTTACTCCAGTATTTTTATGATCTTAGAAGACGAGCATGATTTGCCCCCATCAGTAATCACCTTACCATCAAATGAATATTTACAAATCAGGTTTAAGGGGTCGCATAAAGAGGCCAAACAATATTATAAAAAGTTACTGACATATATGAAAAAGCATCATCTGGAGTTAGCGGCCGACTCCATTGAGATAACGTTAATTGATTATGGTGTTACTAATAATCCGGATCATTATGTGACCGAAATCATGCTGCCCATTAAATAATCCCTTGACTCTCTAGTTACTGGAGAGTTTATTTTTTTAAAAGCACACTTTATTGGGGGAGAAAGCACATGATTGGAACAATTTTTAACACATTTATGATCTTCGCAGGATGTTTACTCGGAGGGCTATTCAAGAAAGGAATGAAAGGTGAATATCAAGATATTCTTATGCAAGCGATGGGGTTTGTTGCAGTTGGATTAGGAATAAACGCCATTACACAGCATTTATCGGATAGTAAATACCCTATTCTTTTTATTGTAAGTTTAGCTGTTGGCGGACTACTTGGACAGTTTGTAAATTTGGAACTTAGATTCAACCATCTAGTCAGCAAGTTCTCTAAAAATAACTTAGCTGAAGGCTTATCAACTGCAATCTTATTGTTTTGCATGGGATCATTGTCGATATTAGGGCCCATTGAATCCGCGATCCATGATGATTCCACTTATCTTCTTACAAACGGTATGTTGGATGGCATCACTTCTATTGTTCTCGCATCAGCGTTTGGCTTTGGAATAGCCTTATCTGCTGTTGTGTTATTTGCCTGGCAAGGCTCACTCTATTTATTTGCAAAAGTAATGGAGAGTGCATTAAGTGCAGACATGATTAATGAAATAACAATTGTGGGCGGAATACTGATACTAAGCTCGGGGTTAAGCATTTTGGGAATTAAAAAATGTAAAACCTTAAATCTTCTGCCGTCACTTATCATTCCGCCTGTTGTTATCTTTGTTATGAAAGCTTTTGGATTAGGCGCATAGCTCTATATCAGTTGTCAGGCACCTTGTCCATTCTGTCAACTACAGACTAGTTTTCTTTAGACAGAAACAAATAAAGAATAGACTGCACATCTTTATGGTACAGTAAAGATATATCAACGGTAATACGAACGAAAGAAGGTGATCCCATGCCAAATAAAAAAGTACCCAATAGATTAATCGACGAGAAGTCACCGTACTTACTCCAACATGCTTATAATCCCGTGGATTGGTATCCTTGGTGCGATGAAGCATTTGAAAAAGCGAAACGAGAGAATAAACCTGTTCTCTTATCTATTGGGTACGGGTAGCTTAGCGAACTTGTCATTGGTGTCACGTAATGGCTCACGAGTCCTTTGAGGACGAAGAGGTCGCCGGTATTCTAAATGATAAATTTATAGCCATCAAGGTTGATCGTGAGGAGCGGCCTGATGTCGATTCCGTGTATATGAGAATCTGCCAGCTGATGACGGGGCAGGGCGGGTGGCCGCTGAATGTGTTCATCACACCTGATCAGAAGCCGTTTTATGCGGGGACATATTTTCCGAAGACGAGCAAATTTAACCGTCCGGGCTTTATCGATGTGCTTGAACATCTGTCCGAAACGTTTGCAAACGACCGGCAGCATGTCGAGGATATTGCTGAAAACGCCGCCGCTCATCTTGAAGTCAAGGTTCACCCGGCTGAGGGCATGCTTGGCGAACAGGCGGTTCATGACACGTATCGCCAGCTGGCCGGCGGGTTTGATACGGTATACGGCGGGTTCGGCCAGGCTCCGAAGTTTCCGATGCCGCATATGCTTATGTTTCTGCTTCGCTACTACAGCTATACGGGTAAGGAACAGGCATTGGCAGGCGTAACCAAGACACTCGACGGCATGGCGAACGGCGGTATTTTTGACCACATCGGGTTCGGCTTTGCCCGCTACTCGACTGATAATGAATGGCTCGTGCCGCACTTTGAGAAAATGCTGTATGACAACGCCCTTCTCCTGACCGCATATACCGAAGCCTATCAAGTCACGGGCAATGAGCGCTACAAACAGGTTGCGAGGCAGATCGTGACGTTTATTCAGCGGGAAATGATGCATGAAGACGGCAGCTTTTTCTCAGCCTTAGACGCTGATACCGAAGGCCGTGAGGGGAAATATTACATATGGTCAAAAAAAGAAATCATGGATCTTCTCGGTGATGAACTCGGCTCGCTTTATTGCAAGGTATATAACATCACAGATCAAGGCAATTTCGAAGGAGAAAACATCCCGAACCTTATTTTCACGCGGCGTGAGGCCATCCTCGAAGAGACCGGCCTCACCGGACATGAGCTGACCGAACGTCTTGAAGGCGCAAGAAAAAAATTGCTGGAGGCGCGGGAAAACAGAAGCTATCCGCACACAGATGACAAAGTGCTGACCTCATGGAACGCGCTCATGATTGCCGGGCTGGCAAAAGCCGCAAAGGTATTTCACGAGCCGGTCTTCCTCAGCATGGCGGAAACAGCGATCCGCTTTCTCGAACGTCACCTCATGCCGGACGGGCGCGTCATGGTCCGCTACCGTGAGGGCGAAGTGAAAAACAAAGGATTTATCGATGATTACGCTTTTCTCCTCTGGGCTTACCTTGACCTGTATGAAGCGGATTTTGATGCGTCTTATCTGCAAAAAGCGAAAACGTTATGTACAAGCATGCTGGATCTGTTCTGGGATGAAGGACACGGAGGTTTCTTCTTTACGGGGAATGATGCCGAGACTCTTCTTGTCAGGGAAAAAGAAGTTTATGACGGGGCCGTGCCTTCCGGAAACAGCGCGGCTGCCGTACAGCTGCTTCGCCTCGGCCGCCTGACGGGTGATGTATCACTGATCGAAAAAGCAGAAGCTATGTTTTCTGTTTTCAAACGGGAAATAGAGGCCTACCCGAGCAGCAACGCTTTCTTCATGCAAAGCGTACTGGCGTATACAATGCCGCAAAAAGAAATCGTTGTGTTCGGAAGCAAAGATGATCCGGACAGAAAGCGTTTCATTGAGGCGCTTCAGGAACATTTCACTCCCGCCTATACGATTCTCGCCGCGGAACATCCGTCAGAGCTTGCAGGCATTTCTGATTTTGCCGCGGGTTATCAAATGATTGACGGTAAAACGACGGTTTACATTTGTGAAAATTTTACCTGCCGCAGGCCGACGACGGATATTGATGAAGCGATGAACACATTACAAATCAGCAGCAGAGCCTAGGCGGCCTGCTGCTTTTCTTTTTTCACAAAACGGAACGCGAGCCATGCGAAGATGACATTGATCACCAGAGTCGATATGCAATCATATATTTCATAGCCGCCGGCTGCTGTTGCAAATAGCGACGGAATGCCGCTGTACACCGAATGATCCTCTGTGAGAAAGATAAATAAAAACATATTATTGGCAGCGTGACCGCCCAAGGACATCTCCAGACTGCCTGTTTTAATCGTGATAAAGGTCCAGATCATGCCGATGGTGACATATCCGATTCCCGCCCAGAGCGCCCCGTTTTCCATCTCCGGATTTCCGAAATGAAGTGCGCCGAATAATCCGCCGACGATGACAGTCAAAACCACCGCATTTGCCGTCAGTTTTCCGGCGAACTGAAGCAGAAAACCCCGAAAGAGAAATTCCTCCGCGGAGGTTTGAATCGGCACCAAAAAGATGGATGCCGCTAACAGCAGCAGGAAGCGTGAAGCATGGAATTCCTGAAGCGAGAAGCGACCCGGATGGATTGAAAAATCAATCAGCCCCGCCATAAACATCAACAAAAAGTAAGTGCCGAATCCAAAGAAAATCCGCTTCCAGTTCAGCGACTGATTCGGTGTGATGATGGATAAAAACCGCCGTTTCATAATGAAACGAACTGCTATCCAAATGCCCGGGATGGCTATGAAATAGACGATATGCTGTAAATAAATATCCGCCAGCGGGTCACTTAATGCCCCTTCATCCCAATCTATTGTCAATGAAGGATTGAACTCGGACGTGAGAAACATATAAAACACGGTCAATATGCTTCCAAAAAAGAACAAACCCGCAATGACCAACAGAGAAAGGAGATATCTCCACACACTATTTCTTCCTTCTGCGGGCCTTATAAACATATTCATTTTTATGCATCAACTTCCTTTCCTTCAACATTTTACAATATAAACAGAATCAGATATAGAAAATGTTATATATTTTTAAGAAGAAAGCGCTATGCCGTTTCCTTCGGCTCTGGTTATTTGCACTCTGTTTTTGCCATAAAAAGACCTTTATAATGTATTTGTCAGATGAATTTACAGTATTTTCTGATTACATTTTGCCAAGTCAGGGGGTTTTTTATGAAACATCAGACATTCTCAAATGTGGCGAACCGATTAGACCGTCTCCCCATTTCGAGTGTGCACTATCAAGTATTAACCGCTCTCGGAATCATCTATTTTTTCGATCTCGCTGATCTGTTTACGCTCAGCAACGTCGCTCCTGCGCTGATTGAGCATTGGGGCGTGAAGCTGTCCACCATTGCCGACATCACGGCTGCATCCTTCCTGGGCATGTTTTTAGGCGCCTCGCTCGGCGGCAGGCTGTCCGATCGGATCGGCAGGAAAAAAGCGCTGAATTGTTTTGTTCTTATCTTTTCGATCTCATCTTTTCTGAATGCGCTGGCATGGGACATTCCTTCCTTAATGATTTTCAGGTTTTTGACAGGTCTCGGCGTCGCGGCCGCCATGATTGTCACTAACAGCTACTTGGCGGAATTCTTCCCATCCTCCGTTCGGGGAAAATACATTTCCTTTTGCGCCATGATCGGCTTAATCGGCGTTCCCGTGACAAACGTCGTATCCGCTTTTGTCATTCCGTTAGGCTCAGGGGGGTGGCGGCTCGTTTTTGTATGGGGCGCGGCCGGTCTCATTTATTTCTTTTTTATCCGCCGGCTTGAGGAATCGCCGCGCTGGCACGAAAATCGGGGGGCATATGATCAGGCAGACGCCATTATGAATCGGCTTGAAGCCCGCGTAGAGAAAGAAAAAGGTCCGCTCCCCGCGCCAAAAGAAGCAGCAGAAGTACATACAGTGAAGCACGCCGGCTACTTAGGGCTGTTTCAGGGCAGGAACTTAAAGATCACCATCATCCTGTCTGCAGTATGGATTCTTGAAACCTTTGGCTTTTACGGCTTTGCCTCATGGGTGCCCAGCCTGCTGAAAAGCAACGGCATCACCATGGAAAAAACGCTGTGGTACAATGTGCTTCACTCTGTCGGCGCCCCGCTTGGCGCGTTGCTCGGTTCCATGATATCCGAGACGTTCCAAAGGAAATGGATTCTGGCCGCAAGCGCTTTTCTGACTGCCATTGCCGGACTGTTGTACGGCATGACGTTTATTCCCGTGATGATTATTGTGTTTGGATTTGTCGTCAACGTCACGGAACGGGTTTTCACCTCAAATTTATACGCATACACATCAGAGCCGTATCCGACGGAATATCGTTCGGCGGGCAGCGGGCTGGCGTACGGGCTCGGCCGTTTTTCCAACATATTCGGTTCCCTGCTCGTCGGATTTATTGCCGTAAAACTCGGATACATCAGTGTCTTTTTGTTCATCGGCGGCTGCTGGCTTCTATGTTCCGTTCTGTTAATCCTCTTCGGTCCGAAAACAAATGCACAGCAAATTTAATCAATAAAACAGTGCGGGTTCACCCCGCACTGTTACACTGTGATTTCTATCAAATTGCCTTCCCCATCCTCTATCACGCTCTCATAATATCCGTCACCCGTTACGCGCGGGCCGCTTACAACCTGAAATCCGTCATTTTTAAACGTCTCCGTCAGTTCATTCACCCGCTCCTTGCTGCCTGTAGAAAACGCGAGATGCGCCCATCCGGTCATATTCTGTGACGGAGTTTCATCAACGCCGCCTTTTTTCATAAGTTCCAGCCTGCATCCGGAGTCAAATGAAAGAAAGTACGATTTGAAATCCTTTTTCTCATTATGGTAAAGGTCATTGGCCTTTGCCCCGAAGTATTTCTCATAAAATTCTTTCATCCGTTCTAAATCTTTCACCCATATCGCTGCATGTTCAATTCGCATATGTCCGCCTCCCTTTTTTCCTCAATCTAGTTATAAGGCATGAAATCCATTTCAGCTCAAGACTTTTTCCTCTGAAATTGGTGCATAATTTGTTTTTTAGCGGTTTCTCCGTGCAAAAACAGCAAAAATGCTTCTTTTCCGACCCGTTCTAAATGAAGTTCCAGGGATGGAATATTCAAAACCCGGCTGACGCTCAAATTTCCTTCACCGATGATCTCCGCATCCCACCTCTGTTCTTTCGCAAATTGGTACAAGCCGGCAGCCACATCATCACTATGCGCATAGACGGCCGTCGGCGGCTTGCTGAAACCCCAGAAATGCTCACCCGCACGCTTTCCATCGTCCATATCATGGCAACCGACCAGAATGCGGGTTTCATCAAGAGAACCGAAAACCGCCTTATATGCATTTACCTTGTCGGCCGTACTCGGGCTTTTTTCCGCTTCCCGCACACATGTAAAAGCAACGTCTTGATGCCCGCGGTTTTTCAAATACATAAAGCTCTCTCTGTAAGCCGCCTGCCTGTCATTATAAGCGCAGGGAATCTCTTCGTGCTGTGTATATTCACAAGCGACAATGGGGCCGTATTCAAGGTAAGGCACGGCTGTTTCCCATTCATTCGCGCGGGAGGTGACAATCAGCCCGTCAATCTTTTTCATTTTCAGAAGTTCGAAATACGTCATCTCTATAGCGGGGTCATAATTGGTGGGGAGAAGGGTTGTCACGTAATCATGAGCAAACGCTTCCTTCGTGATACCGTTTACAATTTTGTCAAAGCAGGGATGGTCACTGTACGGCAATATCACACCGATCGTATTGGTCTTTCCGCGAATCAGATCAATGGCAGTTCGATTAGGAGTATAATCCAGCTCCTTCATTACTTGATTCACAAGACGCCTTTTCTCCTCAGATACATACGGGTGTTGGTTTAACACGCGTGATACGGTGGCCACCGACACATTCGCCAGTTTCGCAATCTCTTTTATATTTGCCATGTGCTCCTCCATTTTCGATAATAAAAAAGCAGCAAGAGTGGATTTCTCTTACTGCTATCTCATCATAAATCCACTGTCATTTCAACAGGGCAATGGTCAGAACCCATGATATCGGCACAAATGGCCGCTTGGCTGATCCGGTGCTTCAGCCTGTCTGAAACAATAACATAATCGAGCCGCCAGCCGATATTTTTCTCGCGTGCATTCGTCCTGTAAGACCACCAGGAATACGCGCCTTCCTGATCGGGATATAAATAGCGGAACGAGTCGGTAAATCCCGCGTTCAGCAGAGCGCTGAACGCTTCCCGCTCCTGATCCGAGAAACCGGCGTTCTTTCGGTTGGCTTTCGGATTTTTCAAGTCTATCTCCCTGTGTGCGACATTCAAATCGCCGCATAAGATCACGGGCTTCTTCCGGTCAAGCTTCTGCAGATAATCCTTAAAATCCGCTTCCCATTGAAGACGGTAATCAATTCGCTCTAATCCGCGTTTGGCATTTGGCGTGTAACAGTTGACGACGAACACGTGCTCAAATTCAAGCGTGATCACCCGCCCTTCTTGATCATGGCTGTCAATTCCCAACCCATAGGACACGTGCAGCGGCTCTTCTTTCGAGAAAACAGCCGTGCCTGAGTAGCCTTTTTTCACCGCATAGTTCCAATAGGCGTGATATCCTTCAGGCTGTAATGATACTTGTCCGTCCTGTACTTTTGTTTCTTGCAGACAGAGAATATCGGCTTTCGTTTCCTGAACGTAAGTATTGATATCTCTTTTTTTCATCACGGCACGCAGGCCGTTTACATTCCAAGAAATCAGTTTCATGTGTTCCCTCCCGCCGGCTCAGCCGGTATTACATTCAGCATGTGTCTATTTCCATGTTTTATTGTGCCTGTCCTCTAATGCCAACAGCTGTTTTTTCATTTCTAAACCGCCTCTGAATCCGGTCAGTTTTCCGTTTTTCCCGATGACACGATGGCACGGAACCGTAATCAATACCGGATTTTTCCCGATTGCGGCGCCCACGGCTCTTACGGCTGACGGTTTCCGGATCATTTCTGCTATATCCGAATAGGAGTATGTCTCGCCATACGGTATGTCCATAAGCGCTTTCCATACAGCAAGCTGAAATTCCGTCCCATAAAGATCGAGCGGGACGGAAAATACCGATCTGTCATTTTTGATGTACTCGGACAGCTCTGCTGTGTAAGACGCCAGTTTTTCATCATCACGCACCAATCGGTATTCCGGCATGGCTTTTCCTGCCCACTGCGCAAGTTCTTCAAAGTCACCATGATTTGAACCTATGAAGCAAAGCCCCTTGGAAGTAGCGGCTGTATACAGGCGCCAATCATTCCATGTGAAGCGTGTCCAATAGATCATCGTCTCTTTACTCATAATGAACCTCCCTGTCTCGTTCCGGCAGTTTTTCTGTATTCTGTGGGCGAACTTCCGGTTCTCTTTTTGAAAAGGGTCGCAAAATGCGCTGTGTTTAGAAATCCGACAGTCAGAGCGATCTCCATTACTGTCTTTTCAGTATGCATTAAAAGATCCCCCGCCTTCGCGAGTCTTTTTTTCTGTATATACTCAATCGGGGATATCCCTTTGATTTTTTTAAATGTCCGCTGTAAATGATAGGGGCTGCCGTGACACATATCTGCCAGTACGCTCAGAGTCAGGGGTTCGTGATAATGGCCGTCAATATACTCAGTGATTTGCGCAACCCATTCTTCATCTGGGAGACGAAGGCCGTTCGGCCGGCACCTTTTACAAGGACGAAAATGTCTCTTTAGCGCTGCTTCAGCCGTAGCAAACACCAGTACGTTTTCCTTATTCGGAACCCTCGATTTACAAGAAGGGCGGCAGAAAATCCCCGTCGTTTTTACCGCATAATAAAATACCCCGTCATAGGAAACATCATTGTGTATGATTGCGTTCCACTTCTCATCTGTCAGCATGTTTCTTTCCGTTTCCATCTCAGTCACCCCCTGTTCTTCAGTATAAACAAATTCATTTTATAAGTACGCATATTTGAATAGGCAAGCAAGATAACAAAGATGGGTGTAAGAAGCCCTTCCATGTTTCATGTGAAACATTTCGGCAGGATGGGGACGGAATGACATAAAAAAAGAGCAGGAGCCCGCAGGCTCTTGCTCTTTTCTTTCGGCTTACTCGCCAGTTACGTATGGAAGTAAAGCCATTTGACGTGCGCGTTTGATCGCGATAGTCAATTTACGTTGGTATTTCGCATTTGTTCCAGTTACACGGCGAGGTAAGATTTTACCACGCTCAGAAACAAACTTTCTAAGAAGATCTACATCTTTGTAATCGATGTGCGTAATGCCGTTAGAAGTAAAGTAACAAACCTTACGGCGTTTCGCACGACCGCCTCTGCGTCCTCCTGCCATTGTCATTTCCCACCTTTCTTGTTATGAATATAGCGATAATCTATTAGAACGGAAGATCATCATCCGAGATGTCAATCGGCTTGCCGTCGTTGGCAAATGGATCATCATTAAAGCTGTTCCCTTGATTTCTTCTCTGGCTGTTCTGATTTCCGCCGAACGGATTATCATTTTGGCCTCCGCCAAAGTATTGGCCTCCGCCGCTGTTTCCTTCGTTGTATCCACCTGAACCAGAACCGCCGCTTTTAGGCTCAAGAAATTGAACACTTTCAGCTTGGACTTCTGTCACGAAGACACGCTGTCCCTGCTGGTTTTCATAATTTCTTGTCTGGAGTCGGCCGTCTACGCCGGCAAGGCTTCCTTTTTTAAGAAAGTTTGCAACGTTTTCGGCTTGTCTTCTCCAAGTGACACAATTAATGAAATCGGCTTCACGTTCTCCGGACTGGTTCGTGAAAGTACGATTCACAGCAAGAGTAAACGTGGCGACAGCCGCACCGCTTGGCGTATAACGAAGCTCTGGGTCTTTTGTCAGTCTTCCGACTAATACAACTCGGTTAAGCATATGAAAGACCACCTTTTAACATTATATATTTCAAATTGCTTATTCTTCTTCTTTAACAACGATGTGGCGAATGATATCGTCACTGATCTTAGCTAAACGGTCGAATTCAGCAACCGCTGCAGCTTCAGACTGAACGTTTAAGATTTGGTAGAAACCGTCACGGAAATCGTTGATTTCGTAAGCAAGACGACGTTTACCCCAATCTTTTGTTCCAGTGATCTCCGCTCCGTTAGAAGTCAAAACGTTGTTGAAACGCTCGATAACTGCCTTCTTTGACTCTTCGTCAATGTTTGGACGGATAATGTACATAACTTCGTACTTTTTCATCTGTTTGCACCTCCTTTTGGTCTAAGCGGCCCTTAAATGGGCAAGGAGCAATAATTCTATTACTCACAAGTTTATATTATACCAAAGCTCTTGTCCCTTTACAACTGTGTCCTATACATTAAATCGGAAATGAATGACATCTCCGTCTTGGACGATATATTCCTTACCTTCCAGACGCACTTTTCCGGCTTCTTTGGCTCCGGACATTCCGCCGCCTGCCAAGAGGTCTTCATAAGCAACCGTTTCAGCGCGGATAAAGCCGCGTTCAAAGTCAGTGTGGATGATACCCGCACACTCAGGAGCTTTCATGCCTTTTCTGAATGTCCAAGCGCGCACTTCCTGTTCACCCGCCGTAAAGTATGTCGCGAGACCGAGAAGAGAGTATGACGCTTTAATCAGCTGATCGAGGCCTGACTCTTCAATGCCGAGCTCTTCTAGGAACATTTGCTTTTCTTCGCCTTCCAATTCAGCAATTTCAGACTCGATTTTCGCGCAGACGACGATGACTTCGGCATTTTCATCCGCGGCGTACTCACGGATTTTCGCAACGTATTCATTGTCTGAAGGATCAGCCACTTCATCCTCGCTTACATTCGCCACATAAAGCACGGGTTTTGACGTAAGCAAATGAAGCTGCTTCACAAGCTTTTGCTGTTCTTCCGTAAATTCAACGGAACGTGCAGGCTTTTCTTGTTCGAAAGCTTCTTTTAATTTAGACAGAATGTCAAATTCAAAAACCGCTTCTTTGTCTTTTTGCTTCGCAAGCTTGCTTACCCGTGTGATGCGTTTTTCGACTGTCTCCATGTCGGCAAGAATCAATTCAAGATTGATCGTTTCAATATCATCAATCGGATCGACTTTCCCTGACACGTGCGTAATATTGTCATCAGCGAATGCCCGTACAACGTGACAGATCGCGTCTACCTGACGGATATGAGAAAGAAACTTATTTCCCAGCCCTTCACCTTTAGATGCGCCTTTTACGATCCCCGCGATATCAGTGAATTCAAACGCAGTCGGCACCGTTTTTTTCGGGTTCACCAATTCAGTCAGCTTTTGCAGACGTTCATCAGGCACTTCCACGATTCCCACGTTCGGATCAATTGTACAGAACGGGTAGTTGGCTGATTCGGCACCAGCCTGGGTAATTGCATTAAATAACGTCGATTTTCCCACATTCGGCAAACCGACAATTCCAGCAGTTAAAGCCATTCTTTCATCTCCTCTATATCAAACCATCATCGTATTAAACGTATTGTAAACCTAGAGCAATTATAAGGAGGTTCATAGGAAAAGACAAGCTGAGAAAAAAGCATTTCCCGCCCTCTCTCTCCTTAGATTATCCTTTTTTAACCGCTACCAGACAGTCAAAAAGCGTACTTCCCATTCCATTATCGGAATTTGAATCTTTTGTAAGCATGTTGACCGAGCCTCCGAATGCCGACCACATGCCTTCATCTATATTCACCGTCTTCGGGTGAGCCTGCTTCATGATTTTCACCCTGCCGCGCAGACGTCCGCGGTCATTGTATACCTCTGCCATATCTCCGTCCTGAAGAGAAAGCTCCTCGGCGATATCCGGCGACAGATCCACCTGAATCTGCTGAAGCTTTTCAATAAACGGCACGTGCTGTGAATGATTGGAGCGCTGCGGGTGAATGGACAGCAGCGTATACGGATATTTCCCGGCCAGCCCGGCGTCGTGATAAACGGATTCTTCCGGCACTTCCAATTGAGGGAGGCCGCTGTATCCTTTCTGTTCTGCCAATGACGAGACGAATTCAAACTTTCCGCTCGGGGTTAAAAATTGGAAATCATTCCACGGAACCTGTTTGACCGGAAGCGGCATATGGCCTTTTTCCTTTAATCGCTCAAGGGTGATTCCTTCTTTCTCCAAAGAAGAAAGCCCCATTTTCAAGAAATCTTCCGTACTGTAATCAAACAGCTCTCCGAATCCGAGACGCTTGGCGAGCTCCGTCCAGATCCAGCGGTCTAATTTCGCCTCTCCCTGCGGTTCCGCAAGCTTTCTGCCATACTGAACATAGTGATGGTACATGCTGGAGTAATAAATATCTTCTTCTTCAAAAACAACGGCCGTCGGCAATACATAGTCACAGAGCTTCGCCGTATCGGTCATGACCGAATCAATGGCCACTGTGACCGGTGTTTTTTCAAACGCTTCCTTCACTTTTTTTGTATTCGGCACCTGTGTCAGCGGATTGCCGCACGTCACGATAATCATCTCAATCGGCGGATCGGCTGCGTTCAGCGCCTCTTCGGCCTGTGTCATCATCGAAAACGTTCTCGTGTTTTTCTTCAGGTCAGGACGGGTGAGTTCGGTCTTTGCAAAGCTTTCACCGACTTGGACATTTCCAAAGTTGGCTCCGCCGCCTTTAATACCGACATTTCCGCTCGCTGCCGCTAAAGCGTCAATCCAGCGTATCGTCCCGCCGCCGTTTTTATATCTCTGCATCCCAAGACCCATAAAAGTAGAAGCGGGACCGTCAGCATATCGATCAGCAAGATATTCAAGCACTTCTAAAGACGTTTCGGTTTTCTCAATGATCTCATCCAAAGAAATCGTGTGCAGCAGCTTTTCCATTTCTTCAAAACCGATCGAATGCTTTTGAATGAAATCGGCATCCGTTCTGCCGGTTTGGCATAATATTTTCAAAACACCCGCCGCAAGCCAGCCATCCATTCCGGGTTTAACGGAGATATACCGGTCGGCAAGCTTTGCAGTCGGGTTAAAAATAGGGTCAATGACCGTCAGTGTCGCTCCTTTTTTCTTCACCTGCTGTAAATGATGATAGAGGTGCATATTCGTCCGTGACACGTTTCTGCCCCATACGATCACATGCTTGCTGTGATAAATATCAAGCGGTCCATGCCCGTAAGAACGGCCGAAATCCCAGCGCTGCGCCTCAATTCCGGATCCCCAGCAAATGCTGCCCGCAATCTCCGTCACACCGCCGTATCCATTGAAAAAACGCTGGTCGAGCGCTTTCAAAAGACCGTTATTGGCATAGTCATGACTGTGCAGCACAGCGGCCGTGCCCAGCGTTTCCTTAATCTCCGCCATTTTTTCCGCAATTTCATCTAACGCCTGCTCCCAGGAAATGCGGACAAATTCGCCGTCTTTCTTTTTTAAAGGAAAACGAAGCCGCTCCGGTGCATTCGTTTTCGTCTCCAGCATTCTGCCCCGGCCGCAAATTTTCCCTTCTGTGATGGGGTGATTCGGGTCTCCGTCTACTTTCGTCACCTTTCCATCCTCAACTGTCACCAAAAAGCCGCAGCTGTCCCAGCAATTCAGCGGACACGCTGACTGATGCACTTTGCTCATCTGGCCTCTTCCTCTCCTCTATATGAAAAAGCATGAGCGTCAGCCTTATGATGTAGGCTCCTCATGCTTGACGAGTACTTTTTTCAGCTTTCTCTCAAAATCTCTTCTCGGAATCATGACACTGTGGGAACAACCCGTGCATTTGATCCGAATATCCATTCCCATCCGAATGATTTTCCATCTGTTTTCACCGCAAGGGTGCGGCTTCTTCATTTCAACAATATCATTCAGGCCAAAGTCTTTATCCGCCAAGACCCTTCACCTCTCTCCATAGACTGCTTTATTCATTGTACAAAAAAAGTCAGGATAAGAGCAACGGCCGCACTCAAAATGAGCATTATACTTTTTTCCATCTCCCTAATACAGGGTAAAGAAGAAGACATACCAGCAAATAAAGACTTAAGAGCCCGTAAATGGGATACAAAATGGCGATTAAATCTGAAAAGCCGATTGTCGTAAAAGGCACCATCACAGCTAAAAGAAGAAGAACAAGCGTCCATCTCGGCAATTTCACAAAAACAAGCATGCGGCTGGACAGCCCGAACAGACCAGTCACGGTTGTCGTATAAATGGCTAAAAAAAGCACGGCTGTCATACAAAGAAACAACGGATAAGGAGCACCTTCAAGTACAGCAAAGAGAGGAATCTCATAATGTGTAAGACTGCCTGAGAGCTGTACAAGCGTTTCATTGTAGACAAATGAAATCACACCGAAAATCAGCCCGCTGACAACACTGGCGATTTTCGCTTCCCCAAGTCCTTTCATATCCTTCCCGACAGAAGAAAGAACTGCCACAACAGAAAGGATATTTAATGACGTAAAGGTAATGCTTGCCGGCCAATTATATTGACGGGTCAAATCTATCGTCCACGTATAGTGATGGGTTGTCTGAAAAAAGATCAATGCATATAACAGCCCCGCTACAAGAATCGGTATCAAAATGCTATTCAGAGATAATATTCCTTTTATATCCCAAAAGAATAAACAGATGGTCACAATGCACAGAAGAAAAATACCGATCCAAAACGGCAGCTTGTACATTTGCAGCGTCACACCGCCGCCGGCAATCATGACCGTCGTCGTTGAAAACAAATAAAACATGATAAGAATATCATAGATTTTGGCAAGAGCCGGCCCCATCAAATGCTCAAGCACAGGTAAAAAGTGCGTTGATTGGACCTGATAGCTGATCTTCAGCACAATATAAGCCGAAATGGTGAACATGACTGTAAACAATACAATGGCCAGTCCGCTTTCAACACCGAAAAACTGCCATATTTCCTGCCCGCTTGCATACCCGGCTCCAATCTGGCTGCTTAATATGAGCAGCATCCACCTCATTCCGGCTCTCCACAACCTTATCACCTCATAAAATTTCTGATAATCTCCGCATATTGCTACTATATTGAGCGACAGCGGCAATCATTCATACAAACGGGACAAATATGGTACGATAAAGATGATTGACTACTCAGAAAATTCATTCGTGTAAGGAGCTCAAATCATGTACATCAGGCGTTTAACCGCAAGTGACACCCAGCTTTACTCCAGCATCAGGCTCAAAGCATTAAAAGATCACCCGGACGCATTTGCGGTCAGCTATGATGAGGAGAAAGAATGGCCGCCCGAAAAATTCAAAGCCAGGCTTGAAGCCGACAATGCTATAGTGCTTGGCGCCATTGAGAAAGGCAGTCTTGTAGGCATCATTAAAATATCCAATCACCCGCTTTATAAACTAAGACACATTGCAGTTATCGGTTCTATGTATGTTTCTCCTAAACATCGAGGATCAGGCGCAGGAAAAGCCTTAATGACTGAAGCCATCAGCCAAGCAAAAAAGATGAAAGATACGGAACAGCTCCACCTCTCGGTTACTTCAACCAATGAACCTGCAAAAAAACTCTACGCTCAGTTAGGTTTTATCCTCTTCTCTACAGAAAAAAGAGCGCTGAAATTAGATCACCAACAATATGTCGATGTAGATCATATGGTCTTATACCTTTCATGAACTTGAAGAACAACAGCTTCAGGTTCATTTTTTTACCCGGCAGATTGATTATGACATAAGCATAAAAAAAGACAGTGCTGGATATACTGTAAACAACCATACATCACCACAAACATCAGTGTAATACTCGTATGACATGACAAGGAAGTGAACCCTATGAATCGAAAAGGCGGGCTTTTTTCTCAGGAACGGGCAAAACAATATGTGTCCCACACGGATTCCTCTGCCGCGAATCAAATACAAGCGATCCTTGCTTCATCTTTACGTAAAGCAGGCGGCAGGCCGTTAGTCACCGTGTGTATCGGTACAGATCGATCAACCGGAGATTCATTAGGTCCGCTTGTGGGAACAAAGTTAGAAAACATGAAGTTAGGCAGATTACACGTTTACGGAACACTGTCAGACCCCGTTCACGCCGTAAATATGAAAGACAAACTGAAACATATTCAACATATACATAAAAATCCGTTTATTATAGCGGTTGACGCTTGTTTAGGCCGCGTTAAAAGCGTAGGGTCATTTCAAATCGGCGATGGACCGCTGAAGCCCGGAGCCGGTGTTCAAAAAGACCTTCCTGAGATCGGTGACGTTCATATTAATGGAATCGTCAATGTCAGCGGGTTTATGGAGTATTTTGTCCTGCAGAATACGAGGCTTCATCTTGTGATGAGCATGGCGAATGTTTTGGCAGAGGGATTACAGCTGACGGATAAATCAGAAGGACGGCAGGAACGTCTCAGTCCGTTTCATAAGCTGACAAGACGTATATAAAAAAACCATCTTTTATAAAAAGATGGTTTTTATGCTTCTCTTTCTGACAACAGTTCGAGGATACGTTCAAGGTCTTCATTTGAGAAAAACTCAATCTCAATTTTCCCTTTTTTCTTTTGTCTCTTAATATTGACTGTTGTTCCGAAGTAATTTTGCAAATATGATTCCCGCTCTTTTAACACCACGTCTTGTACAGGTTCTTTTTTCTTTGTTTCACGTGGAACATTATTGTTTAACTGCTGAATGAGCTGTTCAAGCTGACGGACGTTCAGCTGTTCTTCAACCACTTTCTTCACCAGCGGTTCAAGCTTGTTTTTATTTTTCAAACCGAGCAAGGTCCTGCCGTGCCCCATGGATAACGTACCTTCTGCAATAAGGTTTTGGATGCTTTCAGGCAGTGTCAGCAGTCTCAAATGGTTGGCAATATGAGGTCTGCTTTTCCCGAGCCGTTTAGCGAGCTGTTCCTGGGTAATATCCAAATGTTTCAGCAGTGAATCATATGCCAGAGCTTCTTCAAGCGGTGATAAATCTTCACGCTGAAGGTTCTCCAAAAGAGCGATTTCCCGCATCAGCGATTCAGATAACTCCCGCACGATAGCCGGCACTGTTTCTTTGCCGGCAAGCTTTGCAGCGCGATAACGGCGTTCTCCGGCTACAATATCGTAGCCTTTCAGTGATTTTCTCACGATAATGGGCTGAAGAATGCCATGCTGAATGATGGATTCCTTCAGTTCAGCTAATGACTCATCATCAAATTGTTTTCTTGGCTGATAAGGATTGGGGCGCAAATCACTGATTTTAATCTCTTCCACTGTCTCTTCAGACAAATCAACTTGATTAAACAACGCATTAATCCCTTTTCCGAGCCCGCCTTTAGCCATTCGCTGCCACTTCCTTTGCTAAATCTAAATATACTTCCGCACCTCTCGAACGCGGATCGTATAATATGATCGGCTTGCCGTGACTCGGCGCCTCACTTAAACGGACATTACGAGGAATAATGGTTTGATACACCTTATCTCTAAAGTATTTCTTCACCTCTTCTATCACTTGAATGCCGAGATTCGTTCTGGCATCAAGCATCGTCAGAAGCACTCCTTCTATCATTAAGTCTGTATTTAAATGTTTTTGCACAAGCCGAACTGTATTTAATAATTGACTCAATCCTTCAAGAGCGTAGTATTCGCACTGAACCGGGATAACAACTGAATCTGATGCGGTAAGCGCATTAATCGTTAATAACCCGAGAGACGGAGGACAATCAATAATCATGTAGTCGTAATTTTGTTTCACTGATTCTAATGCTCTTTTCAGCCTTACCTCCCGTGAGATCGTCGGAACCAATTCGATTTCCGCTCCCGCAAGCTGGATCGTGGCTGGAATGACATCTAAGTTCTCTACTGAAGTCGGTTTAATAATATCTGTTACATCTGCGTCATCTACTAAAATGTCGTACACACAATGATCCACATCGGCTTTTTCAATCCCTAATCCGCTCGTTGCGTTGCCCTGCGGATCAATATCAACAAGAAGAACCCTTTTACCTATGTAAGCTAAGCAAGCCCCCAGATTAACAGAAGTCGTTGTTTTCCCGACTCCGCCTTTTTGGTTCGTAATTGCTATGATTTTTCCCACGATGTCACCTACCTTCACATGAACATGTACTGTCTTGTTTCTATCTTATCAAAAAAAGAGTAAAGCGTTTTATTTTTTTCATAATTTGTTTATCAGCAAGTGAAAAAAATGCAAACAAAAAAGACACTTTCTCTTATAAATTCTCCGATAAAGTGACTTTTTTGACTGTAAAAAGACAATTCGCGACACAAAAAGATAAATTTTTACATTTATAATACATAGTTCAGAATACATCTATTATTATCTTAAAATAGTTTTTTGACTAAAAATAAAAACTCCCCTGCTGATCAGGAGAGTTTTTATTTAGGTATCCGAATGGTAAGCTGAATGTACTCTTCGAATTCTTCTTCCTCAGTATTCAGTCTGACGCCGCTGTCTTCCACCATGGACAGGGACTGGCGAATCGTATTCATCGCAATTCTTGTATCCCTGCTGAACGCTTTGCGTCTCGGCTTCGGTTTCTGCTTATTCTGTTCAAGCATTTTCACCACTCGGTCTTCCGTCTGCTTGACGTTTAAGCTTTTCTCGATGATTTCCGCAAGCAATGTGACCTGAAGCTCCGGCTGTTTGAGCGGGATCAGGGCTCTTGCATGGCGTTCCGTGATTTTTTTCTCCATAATCGCATCCTGGACGGGTTCAGGGAGCTTTAACAATCGGAGCTTGTTCGCAATCGTTGACTGGCCTTTTCCTAAGCGTTGCGCCAAGGCTTCCTGTGTTAAATCATGAAGTTCTAACAGCCTTGCGTATGCATGAGCTTCCTCAATGGAGGACAATTCTTCTCTCTGCAGGTTTTCAATCAAAGCGACAGAAGCTGTTTCCGTATCAGAGAAGTTCTTTATAATTGCAGGGATATTTTCCCATTCAAGCGTCTGTACCGCTCTCCAGCGCCTTTCACCCGCAATGAGCTCATATTGTCCTTCATCTTCTGTATGTCTGACAACAATCGGCTGAATGATGCCGTGTGTATGGATAGTCATTGCTAACTCTTTGATCTTTTCATCTGAGAAAATGGTGCGTGGCTGAAAACGGTTGGGAACGATAGCATGTACCGGTATTTCGAGTATCTCTTCTTTATTTGTATCATGCTCTGCTATCTCCGGTTCCTCTTCCTTCTCACCAAACCCGAAGAAACGAGAGAATGAATGCTTCATGTACCTACACCACCTTTAAAAACTGCCATTTTTATAATTCTATTTTCTCATGGTTTTTCCTGCTGTATCTTCATCAATTTTGCAGAAAATATGATGGAATTGTCACATCAGGCTGTCTAAATTACCCTTCAATTGGCGATTTATTCGGAGTACCCGGTTTTCTCGGATATTTTTTCGGAGTGCTTTTTGTCTTGCGAATGATCATAATGTTCCGTTCACTTTCTTCGACGGGAAGTGTAAAGGAATGAACTTGTTCAAGTTCTCCTCCCAATACTTTAATCGCCTTTTGCCCCGCTTTCAGCTCTTCATCAGCGGCTGCTGCTTTTAGTGCCGCAAATACGCCGTTTTTCTTGACAAGCGGCAGACAAAGCTCACTCAGGACTGACAGACGCGCCACCGCACGAGCGGTCACGAGATCAAAGCTTTCCCGGAAGTCCTTCCGCTGTCCGAATGTCTCTGCCCTGTCATGGACAAATGTCGTATGCTCTAATTGTAAAGCATCAGAGAGAGTTTCCAAAAACGTAATCCGCTTATTCAGTGAATCGACGATGGTGACATGCAGATGCGGGAAGCAGATTTTGACGGGCAGGCTTGGAAAACCGGCACCGGCGCCAACGTCACAAAGGGTGGTGATCTTTTCAAAATCAATATAAAATGCCGCCGTAATCGAATCATAAAAATGCTTTAGATATACTTCCTTTTTCTCAGTGATGGACGTCAGATTCATTTTTTCGTTCCATTCCACGAGCATCTGGTAATACAACTCGAATTGCTCCAGCTGGCGGTCAGAAAGGGAAATCCCTTTCTCCGCTAAACTGGATGTAAATTCCTCTATATTCATGCCGTCATCCTTTCTATTCAGCTACCTTGGCAATACGGCCCTGCTCCAGGTAAACCAGCAGGATTGAAATGTCTGCCGGATTGACTCCGGAAATACGGGACGCTTGAGCAACTGATAAAGGACGCACTTCTTTCAGCTTTTGACGGGCTTCAGTAGCAATTCCTTTAATGGCGTCATAATCAATCCGATCAGGGATTTTTTTATTTTCCATTTTCTTCAGCTTCTCCACTTGCTGCAAGGATTTTTCGATATATCCTTCATATTTCACTTGGATTTCCACTTGTTCCGCCACATCTTGCGGAACCGGAGAATCAGCAGGCGCAAGTTTTGTCACTGTTTCATAGTTCATTTCCGGACGTTTCATTAAATCTGTGCCGCGCACTCCATCTTTCAGCTCGCTTCCGCCGAGTGAACGGATATATTCCTGATTCTCAGGAGACGGCTTGATAATAACAGACCAGAGACGTTTTTTCTCAGCCTCGATCGCCGCTTTTTTCTTTTCAAACGCTTCATAGCGCTCATCCGAAATTAAGCCGATCTCATGGCCGATTTCCGTCAGACGAAGATCCGCGTTGTCATGGCGGAGCAGCAGTCTGTATTCCGCCCGTGAAGTCAGCAGACGATACGGTTCATTGGTTCCTTTCGTTACCAAATCATCAATCAATACGCCGATATACGCATCGGAACGGCTGAGGATAACCTCTTCTTTTCCAAGCGCTTTGCGGCCTGCGTTAATTCCTGCCATAATTCCTTGCCCGGCTGCTTCCTCATAGCCTGATGTACCGTTAATTTGACCGGCCGTGTACAGGTTAGGGATTTTTTTCGTCTCCAGTGTAGGCCAAAGCTGCGTCGGTACGATCGCGTCATACTCAATCGCGTATCCGGCTCTCATCATCTGCACCTTTTCCAGTCCCGGAATGGTCGCCAGCATCCGCTGCTGAACGTCCTCAGGAAGGCTCGTGGATAAACCTTGAACGTATACTTCCTGCGTATTTCTGCCTTCCGGCTCAAGGAAAATCTGGTGACGCGGTTTATCATTAAACCGAACGACTTTATCTTCAATGGAAGGGCAATATCTCGGTCCTGTTCCCTTAATCATACCGGAATACATTGGTGAACGATGCAGGTTGCTGTCAATGATCTCATGAGTCTCAGGACTCGTGTAAGTCAGCCAGCAAGGCAGCTGATCGGTAATGTATTCAACCGTTTCATATGAGAAAGCGCGCGGAACCGGATCCCCCGGCTGGATTTCCGTTTTGCTGTAATCAATGGAATCGCTTGAGACGCGAGGAGGCGTTCCCGTTTTAAAACGAACGAGATCAAAACCAAGCTCCTCTAAGTGCTCAGAAAGTTTAATAGACGGCTGCTGATTATTCGGGCCGCTTGAGTAAGACAGATCTCCGAGAATGATCCGCCCTCTTAAATACGTTCCGGTTGTCAGCACGACCGATTTTGCCTTATATTCAGCACCGGTTTGCGTAATGACACCGCGGCACTCACCGTCTTCAATGATTAAACGCTCGGCAATCCCTTGAAGAAGTGTCAAATTCGGTGTTTTTTCCAGCGTATGCTTCATTTCATGCTGATATTGGAATTTATCCGCCTGCGCACGCAGCGCCCGTACGGCCGGACCTTTCCCTGTATTCAGCATTCTCATTTGAATATGAGTTTTATCTATATTTCTAGCCATTTCTCCGCCGAGCGCGTCAATTTCGCGGACGACAATCCCTTTTGCGGGGCCGCCGACAGACGGATTACATGGCATAAACGCAACCATATCAAGATTAATCGTCAAAACAAGCGTTTTAGCTCCCTGACGCGCGGATGCGAGGGCAGCCTCAACACCGGCATGCCCGGCGCCGATGACGATCACGTCGTATTGGCCTGCTTCATACCCCATGGTTTTTTCCTCCCTTTTATTTACCTAAACAAAATTGTGAAAAGAGCTGATCAATTAAGCTTTCGTGGACGGCATCACCGATGATTTCGCCCAGCAGCTCCCAGCACCTTGTCAGATCAATTTGCACCATATCAATCGGAACATCCTGTTCAATTCCGTTCAGCGCATCATCAATCGCTTGCTTTGCCTGATGCAGAATTGAGATATGACGGGTATTGCTGACATATGTGAGATCTCCGCTTTCGATCGCTCCTGTATAAAATAGCGACTGAATCGCTTCCTCTAAGTCTTGTATGCCTTCTTCTTTCAGCAATGAGGTCGTGACGACAGGCCGGCCTTTCGCAAGCTCCTTGACGCGCTCAGCGTCAATCTTAGCCTCAAGATCCGTCTTATTCATAATGACTATGACGTCCATTCCCTCAACCGCTTCAAATAATTTCACATCTTCCTCAGAAAGCTCTTCGCTGTGGTTAAGCACAAGCAAAATGAGATCCGCTTCCTTCAGAACCTGGCGTGACCGTTCTACACCGATTCTTTCGACGATGTCTTCGGTCTCACGGATTCCGGCAGTATCGACAAGCCGGAGCGGCACGCCTCGGACATTGACATATTCCTCAATCACATCACGCGTCGTTCCCGGAATATCCGTTACGATCGCCTTCGTTTCATGGACAAGACTGTTAAGCAAAGAGGATTTCCCGACGTTCGGACGGCCGATGATTACGGTAGACAATCCCTCGCGTAAAATTTTCCCCTGCTCAGACGTACGAAGCAGCGCTTCAATTTCTTTCTTCACGCCGCCCGCCTTCTCTACTAGAAGCTGATGCGTCATTTCTTCGACGTCATCATATTCCGGATAATCTATATTAACCTCAACATGGGCAAGTGTTTCTAACAATTCATCCCGAAGACGGCGGACTAGTGCGGAAAGCCGTCCTTCCATCTGGTTCATGGCGACATTCATGGCACGGTCCGTTTTGGCCCTGATCAGATCCATCACCGCTTCCGCCTGTGAAAGGTCAATCCGTCCGTTTAAAAATGCGCGCTTCGTAAACTCACCGGGTTCCGCCAGTCTCGCACCTTCTCTTAAAGCAAGCTGGAGCACCTGATTAACCGTCACAATTCCTCCGTGACAGTTAATTTCAATGACATCTTCCCTTGTGAATGTTCTGGGCGCTCTTAAAACAGACACCATCACTTCCTCAATAATCCGTCCCGTTGTGCTGTCTGCGATATGCCCGTAATGAATGGTATGCGATTCTGCCGAACTGAGCGTTTTGCCTTTCGGACCCTTGTACATTTTGTCGGCAATTTTCACGGCTTCCGGCCCGCTCAGCCGAACGATCGCGATCGCGCCTTCACCCATCGGAGTTGAAATCGCTGCAATTGTATCCATGCTGTTCACCTCTCTTTATCTCTGTTTCCATCTATATAAAAAATTGATTTACGCCAAAATTAAAAGATAACATAGTTTGGTTTGAAGTGGAAGATACGTTATCCACAAAGGCAGAAATTCATCCCTTATTACTTTAACTTATCCACATGTGAATAACAATTAATTTTATTTCCTAAAACCTTTTTTATCAACAGCATACACCGAAAAAGAAAAAACTTAAACGCAAAAAATGCGATTCTGCTTAGGAATAGAGCCATTTTCGCCAATAAAAAAACCGAAGTTCCGATTTTACCCGGACTTCGGTTTTCTGCTATCTTTATGGGAAATAACGAGATGGCGGTACCGGCCTTCACCGGTAGAAAAAGTTTTGATATTTGGGTGCTTCGACAGAGCGTCATGGATGATTTTTCTTTCGCCTGACGGCATCGGTTCTAAATGCACATCTTTTTTTGTTTTCGACACCTGCTTGGCCAGCCTGTTTGCCAGCTGGTCCAGAATTTCTCTTCTTTTCAGACGATAATTTTCAGCGTCGACAACGGCGTGGCGATACTGGCCGGAGCCGCGGTTCAAAACAAGCTGCGTCAATGTTTCCAGAGCATTGAGTGTTTGTCCTCTTTTGCCAATAAGCAACGCTGCTTTTTCACCTTTAATATGAAAACAAACTGTTTTTTTGTTTTCTTCCGTGACAATCTCAGAAGGCCCCGCAATGGAATTGATGATTTCTTCCAGATACGCTTTCGCTTCCTGAACAGGATTTTTTTTCTCTTCCAGTTCTACGATCGCATTCTTTTTTCCGAAAATACCCAAAAATCCTTTAGATTCTTCCTGCACCACCGTTATTTCTACTTGATCTTCCGTCAGTTGAAGTTCCTGAAGGCCTGATTGAACTGCTTCTTTGACATTCCGTCCCGCAGCAGTCACCTTCTTCACTTTTTCTTTCCTCCCGCTTTCTGCGTTTCCGGATCGTGTTTAATGTCAGGCCCTTTAATAAGGAATGTCTGAGCAATCATAAACAGGTTTCCGACTACCCAATAAAGAGAAAGCGCACTCGGGAAGTTGATCGCAAATACGATGATCATGATCGGCATAATCCATACCATCATTGCCATTTGAGGATTCTGAGATGGATTTCCGGCCATCATCAGCTTCTGTTGGACAAAAGTGGCCACACCGGCAACGATAGGAAGAATATAGTAAGGATCTTTCTCTCCTAAATCAAACCATAAAAAGCTGTGCTGTGAAATGGCTTGCGTACGCATAATCGCGTGATAGAATCCGATCAAAATCGGCATTTGAATCAGGATCGGAAAACATCCTGCCAGAGGGTTTACCCCGTGCTTTGAAAACAGGGCCATTGTTTCCTGCTGAAGCTTCTGCTGCGTTTTTTGATCTTTTGAGCTGTATTTTTCTCTAAGCTTCTGCATTTCCGGCTGAAGCGCCTGCATCGCTTTTGAGCTTCGAAGCTGCTTGATCATCAGCGGCAGAATCAGCAGACGGATTAAAATCGTAACGATGATGATCGATAAACCATAGTTATCGCCCGTCAGTTTCGCTACGTACGTAATGACTTCTGACAATGGGTACACAACATATTTGTCCCAGAAATGCGGACTATTCGCCGTAATCGGCTCTTTTACACTCGAGCATCCGGCCAGCAGGACGAGCATACCGACCATACTCAGTAGTAACCATATTCTCCTTTTCAAGAACGTTTCCTCCTATACCATTCTTTATAAACCTTGTATGTATTTTAGCATCTTTCAGTTTTAAATGGCGGTCATTTTTCGCCAAACAAAAGGAAGCGCTTTTAAAAACGTGAAGAAAACAAAATATGAGCTATTTTGACGAAGATTTCTTATATAAAGAGGTTTTTCTGAATAAGTGCTGCAGACTTTTTTTTGTTTCTTCAAAACTGAGGTCGGCGGCGGGTTTTCTGGCGATAATAATAAAATCTTTCGGCTTGAGGAGCTCTTTTTCCTCCTGGACCGCCTGTCTGATTAACCGCTTCACCCGGTTGCGCACGACGGCGTTGCCGATTTTTTTGCTGACAGAAAGCCCTACCCGGAGCTCTTCCTGCTGCGACTGATCAAGCGTATACAGCACGAACTGGCGGTTTGCCATAGACGTTCCGCGTTTAAACACTTTTTGAAAATCTTCATTTTTCTTTAACCGATTTCGCTTCTTCACTTTGATTCACTCCGATATTCACTCGCAGAAACTTTTATTACTATCTAAAAAAAACGGGCCGCCGGAATACTGAAGAAATTTCTCCAGTACCGGGCGACGCATGATCTCTTTTCTCTTAATGTGAAAAAAGACCACTGACATTATTCAGTGGCCTAAGCTGATAATACTTTTCTGCCTTTGCGGCGACGGCGTGCTAATACTAGACGACCGTTTTTTGAACTCATACGGCTTCTGAAGCCATGAACTTTACTGCGTTTACGGTTATTCGGTTGGAATGTTCTTTTCATTTATGACACCTCCCTCGAGGAATAGCTGTTAAAGACAGTCTTACTTATTATATTTGTGCTGCCTATTCATTGTCAACTTCAGCAGTGCTTTTATTTCTTACAACCATAATAGGATAACATACCTTAACCAGATTAGAAACCTTAATTTTCATATTCCTTTTTTTAACGCAAAAACGCCGCGCGCTCTCCAGGAAAAACGGCATGTGGATAATTTTTTGGCCTTTTTTTAATATCCACAACCGTTATCGACAACATTTTCACATTGCTAACCCCTGTGGACAAAGATTTTTCAACAAGTTGTCAGGTTTGTGGATAAGATTACGAGAACCATTGCAAGTCCTCGCTTAATTTGATATTATATTTGTGTTTTAACTCTTAATTACTTATTCACTCCGTTCTCTTTATCCACAAAGTGTGGATAAGTTGTGGATTGTTTTCACACAGCATGTGTAGATTGTTGTCCACAACTTGTGGAATTTGTCGAAAAGCTATTTTTCTACTATACTATATGTTTTCAACATTTCGTGTGTACGAATGGTCAGAGCCATATGCTCTTTTTTTGTGTTCTATAACAGGGGAAGAGCGCTGATTTTAAAGAAAAGGAGGGCTGTGCCGGATAATGGAGAATATATTAGATCTTTGGAATCAAGCTTTAGCTCAGATAGAGAAAAAGTTAAGCAAACCGAGCTTCGAAACTTGGATGAAGTCGACGAAAGCCCATTCACTGCAAGGAGATACCTTAACCATCACCGCTCCCAATGAATTTGCCAGAGACTGGCTGGAGTCCAGGTACTTACATCTCATTGCAGATACCATATATGAATTGACCGGGGAAGAATTGAGCGTCAAATTTGTCATTCCTCAAAATCAGGATGCAGAAGACTTTTTGCCGAAACCGCAAGTGAAAAAAGCGGCAAAAGAGGAACCGTCTGATTTTCCCCAAAGCATGCTCAACCCGAAATATACATTCGACACATTTGTCATCGGATCGGGAAACCGATTCGCCCATGCAGCATCACTGGCTGTAGCGGAAGCACCCGCTAAAGCGTACAACCCTTTATTTATTTACGGGGGAGTCGGTTTAGGAAAAACCCACTTAATGCACGCAATCGGCCATTATGTCATTGATCATAATCCTTCAGCCAAAGTGGTGTACCTGTCTTCTGAAAAATTCACAAATGAATTCATCAACTCAATCCGCGACAATAAAGCCGTTGATTTTCGCAACCGCTACCGGAATGTTGATGTACTTTTGATAGATGATATTCAATTTTTAGCCGGAAAAGAACAAACACAGGAAGAGTTTTTCCATACATTCAATACGCTTCATGAAGAAAGCAAACAAATCGTGATTTCCAGCGACAGACCGCCGAAAGAAATTCCGACCCTTGAAGACCGTCTGCGTTCGCGGTTCGAATGGGGATTGATTACGGATATCACGCCGCCTGATCTGGAAACGCGGATTGCCATCCTGAGAAAGAAAGCGAAGGCGGAAGGCCTTGATATTCCGAACGAGGTCATGCTTTACATCGCGAATCAGATTGACAGCAACATCCGTGAACTGGAAGGGGCATTAATCCGGGTTGTTGCCTATTCATCTTTAATCAATAAAGACATTAATGCGGACCTGGCTGCAGAGGCATTGAAAGATATTATTCCTTCCGCAAAGCCTAAGGTCATCACGATAAAAGAGATTCAGCGGATTGTCGGACAGCAGTTCAACATTAAGCTTGAAGATTTCAAAGCGAAAAAGCGTACGAAATCCGTTGCGTTCCCAAGGCAGATTGCCATGTATCTTTCCAGAGAAATGACGGACTCTTCTTTGCCTAAAATCGGGGAAGAATTTGGCGGGAGAGACCATACAACCGTCATTCATGCTCATGAAAAGATTTCAAAACTGCTGATTGATGACGAGCAGCTTCAGCAGCAGGTAAAAGAAATAAAAGAACAGCTTAAATAAAAGAGCCCTCGGATGAATCGGGGAAATTGTGAATAACTTTTCGCTAGCCATGCACAGTCTGTCCACATGTGGATAGGCTGTGTTTCCTGTCTTTTTCACAACTTATCCACAAATCCACAGGCCCTACTATTACTACTGCTATTTTTAAAATATATTAATTATATTATCCGTTAGGAGGATAAACATGAAATTTACGATTCAAAAAGATCGTTTAGTTGAAAGTGTACAAGACGTTCTAAAAGCCGTTTCATCCAGAACCACAATTCCCATTCTCACCGGTATTAAGATCGTAGCCTCAGATGAAGGAGTATCTTTTACGGGAAGCGATTCTGATATTTCAATCGAGTCATTCATTCCGAAAGAAGAAGATGACAAAGAAATCGTGACGATTGATCAGCCGGGAAGTATCGTGCTGCAAGCGCGTTTCTTCAGCGAAATCGTTAAAAAACTGCCGATGGCGACGGTTGAAATCGAAGTTCAAAATCAATATTTAACAATTATCCGTTCCGGAAAAGCGGAATTTAATTTGAACGGTCTTGATGCAGATGAATATCCGCATCTTCCGCAAATCGAAGAGCATCATGCCATTCAGATTCCGACGGATCTTTTGAAAAACTTAATCCGTCAAACCGTGTTTGCTGTGTCCGCCTCAGAAACACGCCCTATCTTGACAGGTGTAAACTGGAAAGTGGAAAACGGTGAATTATTATGCACTGCCACGGATAGCCATCGGCTCGCTTTAAGAAAGGCAAAGCTTGATATTCCGGAAGACAGCTCTTACAACGTCGTCATCCCCGGAAAAAGTTTAACCGAGCTGAGCAAAATTCTTGATGACAATCAAGAGCTGGTGGATATCGTCATTACAGAAACCCAAGTTCTGTTTAAAGCGAAAAACGTCTTGTTCTTCTCAAGGCTGCTTGACGGAAACTATCCGGATACGACAAGCCTAATTCCGCAGGAAAGCAAAACAGAAATCGTCGTGAACACAAAGGAATTTTTACAGGCGATTGACCGTGCTTCCTTATTGGCGAGAGAAGGCCGCAACAACGTTGTAAAGCTTTCTGCCAAACCGGCGGACTCGCTTGAAATTTCATCAAATTCTCCTGAAATCGGGAAAGTGGTCGAAGCTGTGCTCGCTGACCGGATTGACGGTGAGGAATTAAATATTTCATTCAGTCCAAAATATATGATGGACGCACTGAAAGTACTTGAAGGAGCGGACATCCGTATCAGCTTTACGGGAGCGATGAGACCGTTTCTTATCCGTACGCCGAATGATGAAACCATCGTTCAGCTCATCCTTCCGGTCCGAACGTATTAATCAAACAGAATGTGCTGCCGGCTTAGTTCGGCAGCTTTTCTGTTCATCAGCCTGCTCCCTCAAGTTTTCCCTTTCCTTATTTCAGGATTTTTTAGTACAATTAGATATTAGTGATATTTGAAAGAGGTCGATATTATGGCAAATCCGATTTCGATTGACACAGAAATGATTACGCTTGGCCAGTTTTTAAAATTAGCCGATGTGATTCAGTCCGGCGGTATGGCGAAATGGTTTCTGAGCGAGCATGAGGTGACAGTCAACAATGAACCTGACAATCGCCGCGGCAGAAAGCTTTATGTTGGAGACGTAGTCGCGATTGAAGGATTTGGTTCATTTCAAGTCGTCAATTAAAGCGGGTGACAGCGGTTGTATATCCAAAATTTAGAATTAACATCCTACCGTAATTATGAGCGCGCTGAGCTTCAATTCGAAAACAAGGTGAATGTGATCATCGGAGAGAATGCCCAAGGCAAAACCAATCTGATGGAAGCCATCTATGTCCTTTCGATGGCAAAATCACACCGCACCTCAAATGATAAAGAACTTATACGGTGGGACGAAGACTATGCTAAAATAGAAGGAAGAGTGATGAAGCGCAACGGGGACATCCCGATGCAGTTAGTCATCTCCAAAAAAGGTAAAAAGGGCAAGGTCAATCACATAGAACAGCAAAAACTCAGTCAGTATGTCGGAGCGCTGAACACCATTATGTTCGCCCCGGAGGACTTAAATCTCGTCAAAGGCAGCCCGCAGGTCAGGAGGAGATTTCTTGATATGGAGATCGGGCAGGTTTCTGCCGTTTATCTGTATGATTTATCTCTTTATCAAAAAATCCTTTCCCAGCGGAATCATTTTCTGAAACAGCTGCAAAGCCGGAAACAGACTGACCGGACTATGCTTGACGTTCTCACTGATCAGCTGATTGAGGCAGCCGCAAAAGTTGTCGCCAAACGTCTGCAGTTTACGGCGCAGCTTGAAAAATGGGCGCAGCCGATCCATTCCGGCATTTCCCGGGGGCTTGAGGAACTGACGCTTAAGTATCACACGGCGCTTGATGTATCAGATCCTAAAGATTTGTCGAAAATAGGTAACAGCTACCAGGAGTCTTTTTCGAAATTAAAAGAAAAAGAAATAGAACGGGGCGTCACCTTATTCGGACCGCATCGGGATGATGTCCTTTTTTATGTGAACGGACGCGATGTGCAGACTTACGGTTCGCAGGGACAGCAGCGTACGACGGCTTTGTCTTTGAAGCTGGCCGAAATAGATTTGATTCATGAAGAAATCGGAGAATATCCCATTTTACTTTTGGATGATGTACTAAGCGAGCTGGATGATTACCGCCAGTCCCATTTGCTTCATACAATCCAAGGCCGTGTGCAGACATTTGTCACCACGACGAGCGTGGATGGCATTGACCACGAAACCTTACATCAAGCAGGAATGTTCCGTGTGGAAAACGGTGCGTTAGTGAAGTGAAGAAATGAGGTGAGCGATTGTATATTCATTTAGGTGACGACTTTGTCGTTTCAACACGCGATATCGTCGGCATTTTTGACTGCAAGGTCAATGTATCGCCGATCGTTGAAGAATTTCTGGACAGACAGAAAGAAAAAGTAGTGCCGTCCGTAAACGGCACGCCAAAGTCTATCGTAGTCACGACTGAGAATATATATTACTCTCCCTTATCTTCCGGCACACTGAAGAAACGTGCGCAATTTATGTTAGAAATAGATTCTTAGCGGATCTTTACAATGAATATATCGTTTAAGAAAAGTGTAGGTGAATGTGCATGGCTATGGAACAGCAGCAAAATAGTTATGATGAGAATCAGATACAGGTATTAGAAGGGTTGGAAGCTGTTCGAAAGAGACCGGGGATGTACATCGGATCAACTAACAGCAAAGGCCTTCACCATTTGGTATGGGAAATCGTCGACAACAGTATTGACGAAGCCCTGGCCGGTTATTGTACAGATATTAACATCGTGATTGAGAAAGATAACAGCATTACCGTTACAGACAACGGGCGCGGAATTCCGGTCGGTATCCAAGAGAAGATGGGCCGCCCTGCGGTTGAAGTCATCATGACCGTTCTTCACGCCGGCGGTAAATTTGACGGAAGCGGATATAAAGTATCCGGCGGTCTTCACGGTGTAGGGGCGTCTGTCGTAAACGCCTTGTCGACCACTCTTGATGTTACGGTTCATCGTGACGGGAAAATTCATTATCAGGTGTATGAACGCGGTGTGCCGGCGGCTGATCTTGAAGTGATCGGTGACACTGACAAGACCGGGACGATTACGCACTTCGTTCCCGATCCGGAAATTTTCAAAGAAACAACTGTATATGACTATGATCTGCTTTCAAACCGTGTCCGCGAATTGGCCTTCCTGACAAAAGGCGTAAACATTACGATTGAAGACAAACGTGAAGGACAAGAACGGAAAAACGAGTACCACTACGAAGGCGGAATCAAGAGCTATGTTGAGTACTTAAACCGTTCCAAAGAAGTCGTTCACGAAGAGCCGATTTATATCGAAGGCGAGAAAGACGGCATCACGGTTGAAGTTGCATTGCAATACAACGACAGCTATACAAGCAATATTTATTCTTTCGCGAATAATATCAACACATACGAAGGCGGCACGCACGAGGCCGGATTTAAAACCGGTCTGACCCGTGTCATAAACGACTATGCAAGAAGAAAAGGGATTTTCAAAGAAAATGATCCGAATTTAAGCGGGGATGATGTGAGAGAAGGGCTGACTGCCATTATTTCAATTAAGCACCCTGATCCGCAATTCGAAGGGCAGACGAAAACGAAGCTCGGCAACTCTGAAGCGAGAACGATCACTGATACGCTGTTTTCTTCTGCGCTGGAAACATTCCTTCTTGAAAATCCGGATTCAGCCCGCAAAATCGTTGAAAAAGGCTTAATGGCCGCAAGAGCGCGGATGGCGGCGAAAAAAGCGCGGGAATTGACCCGCCGCAAAAGCGCGCTTGAGATTTCCAATCTGCCGGGCAAACTGGCGGACTGTTCTTCTAAAGATCCGAGCATTTCCGAGCTCTATATCGTAGAGGGTGACTCTGCGGGCGGATCAGCGAAACAGGGACGGGACCGCCATTTCCAAGCCATTCTGCCGCTGCGCGGTAAGATTCTGAACGTTGAGAAAGCCAGACTTGATAAGATTCTCTCAAATAATGAGGTCAGATCAATGATTACGGCTCTCGGCACGGGTATTGGAGAAGATTTTAATCTTGAAAAAGCGCGTTATCATAAAGTAGTCATCATGACAGATGCCGATGTCGACGGCGCCCACATCAGAACGCTTTTATTAACGTTCTTCTACAGATACATGCGGGAAATTATTGAAAACGGCTATGTCTACATTGCTCAGCCGCCGCTTTATAAAGTGCAGCAGGGAAAACGGGTGGAATACGCTTATAACGATAAGCAGCTTGATGAGCTTTTAAAAGAGCTTCCGCAATCGCCTAAGCCCGGCCTCCAGCGTTATAAAGGTCTTGGAGAAATGAATGCGACTCAGCTTTGGGAAACGACAATGGATCCGGCGACCAGAACGCTTCTGCAAGTCAATCTTGAAGATGCGATGGATGCTGATGAGACGTTCGAAATGCTGATGGGCGACAAAGTAGAACCGCGCAGAAACTTCATAGAAGCAAACGCCAGATACGTGAAAAACCTTGATATTTAACCATGAAAGCCTTATTTTCGTTAAGAAATAAGGCTTTTTTCTCAAAGCGGCTTCAAGCAGCCTCTGAAAACCCGCAAAACCCGTATATTCTGCTAAATTAATGTGTATAAACACAAGTTTATTGATATAATGGAGAATAGTGAAATCGTATTGAAGATCATAATGGACAATCTACTCCCACATTATTTCATGTGATACTTCAGGGAGGTTTTTTTAATGAGTGAACAAAACACACCACAAGTACGTGAAGTCAATATCAGCCAGGAAATGCGGACATCCTTCCTGGACTATGCAATGAGCGTTATCGTATCCCGGGCGCTTCCGGATGTGCGTGACGGTCTGAAGCCGGTTCACAGACGGATTTTGTACGCAATGAATGATTTAGGCATGACCAGTGACAAACCATATAAAAAATCTGCCCGTATCGTCGGCGAAGTTATCGGTAAGTACCACCCGCACGGTGATTCAGCGGTTTACGAATCAATGGTCAGAATGGCGCAGGATTTTAACTACCGCTACATGCTTGTTGACGGACACGGCAACTTTGGTTCGGTAGACGGCGACTCTGCGGCTGCGATGCGTTACACAGAAGCGAGAATGTCAAAAATCGCAATGGAAATTCTGCGTGACATTACGAAAGACACGATTGACTATCAAGACAACTATGACGGTTCAGAAAGAGAACCTGCCGTCATGCCTTCGAGATTTCCGAATCTGCTCGTAAACGGAGCTGCCGGTATTGCGGTCGGAATGGCGACAAACATTCCCCCGCATCAGCTTGGAGAAGTCATTGAAGGTGTGCTTGCCGTAAGTGAGAATCCTGAGATCACAAACCAAGAGCTGATGGAATATATCCCGGGCCCGGATTTTCCGACAGCCGGTCAGATTTTAGGCCGGAGCGGCATCCGTAAGGCATATGAATCCGGACGGGGATCAATCACGATCCGGGCTAAGGCTGAAATCGAAGAGACATCCTCAGGAAAAGAAAGAATTATTGTCACGGAACTTCCTTATCAGGTCAACAAAGCGAGATTAATTGAAAAAATCGCAGATCTCGTCCGGGACAAAAAAATCGAAGGAATCACCGATCTGCGTGACGAATCCGACCGTAACGGAATGAGAGTCGTCATCGAGATCCGCCGTGACGCCAATGCTCACGTCATTCTGAATAACCTGTACAAACAAACGGCCCTGCAGACGTCTTTCGGAATCAACCTGCTGGCGCTCGTTGACGGACAGCCGAAGGTATTAAGCCTGAAAGAATGTCTGGAGCATTATCTTGATCACCAAAAGGTCGTGATCCGCCGCAGAACGGCTTACGAACTTCGCAAAGCGGAGGCGAGAGCTCATATTCTGGAAGGGTTAAGAATCGCTCTCGATCATTTAGACGCGGTGATTTCTCTTATCCGTAGTTCTCAGACGGCTGAAATTGCGAGAACGGGTTTAATCGAACAATTTTCACTGACTGAAAAACAGGCGCAAGCCATTCTGGACATGCGTCTTCAGCGATTAACCGGTCTGGAGCGCGAAAAGATCGAAGAGGAATATCAATCACTTGTTGCGCTTATCGCCGAGCTGAAAGATATTTTAGCCAATGAAGAAAGAGTGCTCGAGATCATCCGTGAAGAACTCAACGAAATCAAAGAGCGGTTCAATGATGAGAGACGCACTGAAATCGTGACGTCCGGTCTTGAAACAATTGAAGATGAAGATCTCATCGAGAGAGAAAACATCGTCATCACGCTGACTCATAACGGCTATGTTAAACGCCTCCCAGCGTCCACATACCGCAGTCAAAAACGGGGCGGAAAAGGCGTGCAGGGAATGGGAACGAATGAAGATGACTTTGTGGAACACTTAATTTCTACATCGACGCACGATACGATTCTATTCTTCTCTAATAAAGGGAAGGTATATCGTTCAAAAGGATATGAAATTCCTGAATACGGCCGTACCGCAAAAGGCATTCCGATTATTAACCTCCTGGAGGTTGAAAAAGGCGAATGGATTAATGCCATTATTCCGGTCAGCACATTTGATGAGGAGCTTTACCTCTTCTTCACGACCAAACAAGGGGTGTCGAAACGTACGGCACTGTCCCAGTTTGCGAATATACGGAATAACGGACTGATCGCTTTAGGTCTTCGGGAAGACGATGAACTGATGGCCGTCCGTCTGACTGACGGCAAGAAACAAATCATCATCGGAACGAAGAACGGCTTGCTGATCCGTTTCCCTGAAGAAGATGTAAGACAAATGGGGCGCACCGCTGCAGGTGTCAAAGGCATCACGCTGACAGATGATGATGTCGTGGTAGGCATGGAGATTCTTGAAGAAGACTCCCATGTCCTCATAGTGACAGAAAACGGCTACGGCAAACGCACGCCGGCCTCAGAATACAGAGTCCAAAGCCGGGGCGGAAAAGGCCTTAAAACATGTAAAATCACTGACAGCAACGGCCCGCTAGTAACAGTAAAAGCCACAAGAGGCGAAGAAGACTTAATGATTATTACGGCAAGCGGCGTGTTAATCAGAATGGATATTAACGATATCTCCACTACGGGACGTGTAACACAAGGCGTCCGTCTGATCCGCATGTCCGATGAAGAGCACGTGGCCACTGTGGCACTAGTGGAAAAGAATGAAGAAGAGCCGGAAGAAATGGAAGAAGAATAGATGAAAAAGCGCAGCTGTAACAGGCTGCGCTTTTTCTATATAAAGAAACGAAAAAAGCTTTGACACACAGCGATGATGCTGATATAATTCTTTTTGTTGTCTTTTCAACACAAAGACAGTCTGCTAAAAATGTTTTTTTAAAAAAGTATTGACCTATCAAACTGAAAATGTTATGATTAAGAGGTCGCTTCAAGAGAAGCAAAAAAGTTCTTTGAAAACTAAACAAGACAAAACGTACCTGTTAATTCAAAGTTTTAAATAAATCGCACAGCGATGTGCGTAGTCAGTCAAACTACTTATCGGAGAGTTTGATCCTGGCTCAGGACGAACGCTGGCGGCGTGCCTAATACATGCAAGTCGAGCGGACAGATGGGAGCTTGCTCCCTGATGTTAGCGGCGG
>NZ_KQ236689.1:1595697-1678428 GCF_001184225.1 Bacillus sp. JFL15
GTTGATAGGTCTGAGGTGGAAGTGTGGCGACACATGGAGCTGACAGATACTAATCGATCGAGGACTTAACCATTTTTGAATGTATGCTTACTGTTATCTAGTTTTGAGAGAACACTCTCAATGGTTTGGTGGCGATAGCGAAGAGGTCACACCCGTTCCCATGCCGAACACGGAAGTTAAGCTCTTCAGCGCCGATGGTAGTCGGGGGTTTCCCCCTGTGAGAGTAGGACGCCGCCAAGCAATCATACAGTAAAGGCAGCTCATCATGAGCTGCCTTTTTTGTTTATAAGTATTGCTTAAGGAAATTAGAAATGTAATAAGGAAATTTACGTTCTGTGACCTCTAAGAACCGCCGGATCAATACATAATCATCGCTGACATGCTGTGTCAGCAGTTCATACCACCATTCCGTTTCATATCTCGCAATCATCCCGATATTGTACAGGACCAAATAATGAATAATCATTTCGGGAAGATGCAGGAACTGATCACGCTGAGAGGGAAGATAATATTGATTTTTCTCTAAGTGAAACGCTAAGTTTGGCGAAGACCAAGGTTCAGTATCTAGCGGATCCGCCTCAAAAACCAAATGGTTATGGCTTTTCCTGACAAAAGACCAATTCAAATGATGACTGATATATTCTGCAAAGCGGGAGTCAGACATATTGTACTGAATCACCGTATGTTCAGGAACTAAAACAAGATCATCTTTCAGCTCTACTTTGGTCAGCCAATTCTTTTTCTCTTGAAAATGAAATACAGTGTGCAATTCGGGAATGGCTGTCAGCAGTTTTTTCATTGTATACCTTTCTTCCTCAAGACCCGCTATTCCGAATAAGTGATTCATTACATGAATACATAAGCCATTGCGCTGCACCTTCACTTCATCATCCCTAAAACTGTAATTTTGCTTTTTTCGTTTCCGGGCAGTAACGCCATGTGCGAGTACTGAGGCGTGACTCGGATAGCTTGGATCTGTAGTCAGAAGACAGGCTTTCAGCAATTGTGACATCCCGTAAAACAACAGAATAGGCTTAATTTCTAAAGGGGAGAGAGATGCCTGTTTATAAAAGGACTCGGCGTGTTTGATAAAAAATATGAAGCGTTCACTGTTTTTAAACGCATATCGTTTTGGTTCTTCCATCCCTCTTTCTGTATAGACTTTATTTAGGAATTTCTGGGAGGATTCCACGGAATAAAATAATGATAACTCTTTCCACTCAAGGTCTCTCATGTGTATTTTTAAACCCTTTCCTTTATCTAAATATTTCAACTCTTCTTCGCTTCCTTGACATGCCGTTTTCTAGTTGATAATCTACATATAATATTTTGCCGAAAAGAGGGGGATTTACTAATGTGGGAAAGTAAATTTTCAAAAGAAGGCTTAACGTTCGATGATGTACTGCTCGTACCGGCTCAATCAGACGTACTTCCGCGTGATGTGGATTTATCTGTTGAACTGACAAAAACGTTAAAGCTTAATATTCCTGTCATCAGTGCGGGAATGGATACAGTAACAGAATCAGCTATGGCGATTGCGATGGCCAGACAGGGCGGCTTGGGCATTATCCATAAAAACATGTCCATCGAACAGCAGGCTGAACATGTTGACAAAGTCAAACGTTCTGAACGGGGCGTTATTACAAATCCCTTCTTTTTAACACCTGATCATCAAGTATTCGATGCGGAGCATTTGATGGGGAAATACAGAATTTCCGGTGTTCCGATCGTAGATAATAAAGACGATCAAAAGCTTGTCGGAATCATTACAAACCGTGATCTTCGCTTTATCTCTGATTATTCAATGAAAATCAGTGACGTGATGACAAAAGAAGAGCTGGTTACGGCTCCTGTAGGCACCACATTAGACGAAGCAGAAAAAATCTTACAGAAACATAAAATTGAAAAACTTCCATTAGTGGATGACGAAAACAAATTAAAAGGTCTTATCACGATCAAAGATATTGAAAAGGTTATCGAATTCCCGAATTCATCTAAAGATGAACACGGACGCCTTATTGTCGGCGCTGCGGTAGGCGTGACAGGCGATACAATGACGCGCGTCAGCAAGCTTGTTGAAGCGAATGTCGACGTGATCGTGGTCGATACGGCTCACGGACATTCCAGAGGCGTACTGAACACGGTTGCGAAAATTCGTGAAACATATCCTGAACTGAACATTATCGCAGGAAATGTGGCAACGGCTGAAGCGACAAAGGCTTTGATTGAAGCCGGAGCAAACATTGTAAAAGTGGGAATCGGGCCTGGTTCCATCTGTACGACACGCGTCGTTGCAGGTGTAGGCGTACCGCAAATCACTGCCATTTATGATTGTGCCACTGAAGCAAGAAAACACGGCGCAACAATTATCGCGGACGGCGGTATTAAATTCTCCGGTGATATTACGAAAGCATTGGCATCCGGCGGACATGCCGTAATGCTTGGAAGCCTGCTTGCCGGTACTTCAGAAAGCCCGGGAGAGACTGAAATCTATCAAGGCAGAAGATTTAAAGTGTATCGCGGTATGGGTTCTGTCGCTGCCATGGAAAAAGGCAGTAAAGATCGATATTTCCAAGAAGAAAATAAGAAATTCGTCCCTGAAGGTATCGAAGGACGGACTCCGTACAAAGGTCCTGTAGAAGAAACAGTGTATCAGCTTGTCGGCGGTCTTCGTTCAGGTATGGGATACTGCGGTTCAAAAGACTTACGCGCTTTAAGAGAAGAAGCTCAATTCATCCGTATGACAGGAGCAGGTCTTCGCGAAAGCCATCCGCATGATGTTCAAATTACGAAAGAATCACCAAACTATACAATCTCATAATTGTTACAAATAAAAAACATTTGACAGGGTCGCTGACTCTGTCTATTTTTTTTATATCGAGTGTGATAAAATTTATACTGTTGTGTTTTGAATTTGAATATGTCCTTAACGGCTTAATTATAGATTTAAAATGAATGACGGAGGTCGTAAGATTGAACATCACGAAATGGAAACAGCTGTTAGTGTCATTAGTGGTACTGGCACTGGCCGCAACTTGCTTTGTTCCAATGTCTAAAGCGGAGGCAGCCGGCAATGACCCGGTTGATGTCAATGCTTCAGCTGCGATAATGATTGAGGCTTCATCGGGGAAAATCTTATACAGTAAAAATGCAGACAAAAGACTGCCGATTGCCAGCATGACAAAAATGATGACTGAATACCTGCTTCTGGAAGCCATTAAAGAAGGAAAAGTGAAATGGGATCAAACGTATACTCCTGATGATTACGTCTATGAAATTTCTCAAGACAACAGTTTATCAAACGTCCCTCTTCGGAAAGACGGCAAATACACAGTCAAAGAACTGTACCAGGCCATGGCGATTTACTCTGCTAACGGAGCCGCGATTGCAGTTGCCGAAATTCTTGCCGGAACTGAAACGAAATTTGTCGCTGAAATGAATGCGAAAGCCAAAGAATTAGGCATGACAAACTATGATTTTAAAAATGCCACCGGGCTTGTGAATGAAGACCTTCACGGCAAACAGCCGCAAGGAGAAGGCGTTAAAGAAGAGAGTGAAGTTTCTGCTAAAGACATGGCGCTTCTTGCAGACCGCCTGATCACTGATTATCCGGAAGTTCTGAAAACAACAAGCATCGCTAAGACGAAATTCAGAGCCGGCACTGATGATGAAATGGACATGCCGAACTGGAACTTCATGTTAAAAGGCCTTGTGTCTGAATATCCCGGCGTTGACGGGTTAAAAACAGGTTCTACTGATTCTGCGGGATCTTGTTTTACAAGCACCGCACAGCGGAACGGAATGCGGGTCATCACTGTTGTGTTAAACGCAAAAGGCAACTTGCATACCGGACGATTTGATGAAACGAAAAAAATGCTCGATTACGCATTTAACAGCAATTTCTCAATGAAAGATCTTTACCCTGAAGGCTCTCAAGTAAAAGGGCACAAAACGATTGACGTTGATAAAGGGAAAGACAAGCAAGTCGATATTGTGACTGATAAGGCGCTTTCTATTCCTGTGAAAAGCGGGGATGAAAAGAACTATAAAGCCGAAGTCACTTTAGATAAAAAAGAAATCACGGCTCCTGTGAAAAAAGGGACGAAAGTTGGAACGCTGAAAGTTACATACAAAGGCAGTGACAAAGACTACGGCTTCCTCAAATCCAAAGAGTTCAGCGTGAATCTTGTAACGAAAAATGATGTAGATAAAGCAAACTGGTTTGTTCAGATGATGCGCGGCATCGGCGGTTTCTTCTCCGGAATCTGGAACAGCGCCGTTGATACGGTAACAGGCTGGTTTTAAGAAATAAGAAAGAGCTCTGATGAAAGTTAGGGCTCTTTTGCTTAATATACTGAAAAAACCAAATTGTTAGTAAAAAAATGATATCTATCTCTTCCATCACACTGTAAAATAAGAATATCCATATGAAATATTGTATTTCTGGGATACAATAAGAGATAGAAATTATCTAACTATACATTGACTAGGGGGACCAAATAATGGCTCAAACAGGTACTGACCGTGTAAAACGCGGAATGGCGGAAATGCAAAAAGGCGGCGTCATCATGGACGTTGTAAATGCTGAACAAGCGAAGATTGCGGAAGAGGCGGGAGCTGTTGCCGTAATGGCGTTAGAACGAGTTCCGGCTGATATTCGCGCTGCCGGCGGTGTTGCCCGCATGGCTGACCCGACGATCGTTGAAGAAGTAATGAATGCTGTATCCATTCCCGTAATGGCAAAAGCGCGTATCGGACATATCGTTGAAGCGCGTGTCCTTGAAGCAATGGGAGTAGATTATATTGATGAAAGTGAAGTTCTGACTCCTGCTGACGAAGAATTTCATTTAAATAAAAATGAATATACTGTTCCGTTCGTATGCGGATGCCGTGATCTCGGCGAAGCAACGCGCCGTATCGCTGAAGGAGCTTCCATGCTTCGTACAAAAGGCGAACCGGGAACAGGAAACATTGTGGAAGCTGTCCGTCATATGAGAAAAGTAAACGCGCAAGTGCGCAAAGTTGCGGCGATGAGCGATGATGAGCTGATGACTGAAGCGAAAAACCTCGGTGCACCATATGAGCTGCTGCTTCAAATCAAACGTGACGGCAAATTGCCTGTTGTCAACTTTGCTGCAGGCGGAGTGGCGACGCCTGCTGATGCGGCATTGATGATGCAGCTGGGCGCTGACGGCGTATTTGTCGGTTCAGGTATTTTCAAATCAGACAACCCTGCTAAATTCGCCAAAGCAATTGTGGAAGCAACGACTCACTACACAGATTACAAACTGATTGCTGAGCTTTCTAAAGAATTGGGCACAGCGATGAAAGGAATCGAAATCTCAAATCTATTGCCGGAACAGCGTATGCAAGAACGCGGCTGGTAAAACCATAGGAGAGCTGGAAGCATGTTAACAATTGGTGTACTTGGACTTCAAGGAGCAGTAAGAGAACATATTCGTTCAATTGACGCATGTGGTTCAAAAGGTGTTGTCATTAAGCGTCCTGAACAGCTGAATGACATCGACGGCTTAATCCTGCCGGGCGGAGAAAGCACGACAATGCGGCGTTTAATGGATACGTATCATTTTATGGAGCCGCTTCGCGAGTTTGCCGCTCAAGGCAAGCCGATGTTCGGCACATGCGCCGGTCTGATTATTTTAGCCAAAGAGATTGCGGGAACCGATCATGCCCATTTAGGGCTGTTAGACGTGGTTGTCGAGCGTAATTCCTTTGGCCGTCAGGTCGACAGCTTTGAAGCTGACCTGACGATTAAAGGCCTTGATGAGCCGTTTACGGGTGTATTTATTCGCGCGCCGCACATTTTAGAAGCCGGAGAAGATGTTGAAGTGCTTTGTGAGCATAACGGACGCATCGTGGCTGCAAAGCAGGGGCATTTGCTCGGCTGCTCGTTCCATCCTGAACTGACGGATGACCACCGGGTGACAGAGCTGTTTGTGAAGATGGCGGAAAAGCATAAGCGGGAAACAGCTGTATAAAACAGTTGAAAACCGCTGATACTTATAGTACATTATAAACACAAATAAAGATCGAAAAGCGTTGACAGGAAGCAGTAGGAAGCCTCTCTTTCAAAGAGAGCCGATGGGTGGTGCGAATCGGTGGAAGATGCTGTCCGAATCCGTCCTTGAGCGAAATGCTGAAAACAAGTAGGCATTTACGGGAAAACCGTTATGTGTTAAAGCGGGAAGCAAGTGTAAGCTTGTTTTCAATCAGGGTGGCAACGCGAGAGCTCTCGTCCCTTTTAGGGGATGAGGGCTCTTTTTTATTTTCGATAAAAACAGATAGGAGTTGTTAAGTATGATTGATACGAAGGTGCTGAGAGCCAATTTTCAAGAAGTAAAAGCGAAGCTCATTCCTAAAGGCGAAGACTTATCTGACTTTGATAAGTTTGAAGAGCTTGATGAAAAAAGAAGAGAACTTATCGGCAAAGTAGAAGAACTGAAGGGAAAACGCAACGAAGTGTCTCAGCAGGTCGCCGTTTTGAAACGGGAGAAAAAAGACGCTGATCATATTATTAAAGAGATGCGTGAAGCAGGCGAAGAAATTAAGAAGCTTGATGAAGAGCTTCGCACGGTGGAAACCACGCTCGAAACCATCCTTCTGTCTATTCCGAACATCCCGCACGATTCAGTGCCTGTCGGGGAAACGGAAGATGATAATATTGAAATTCGCAAGTGGGGAGAGGCGCCGGCATTTGCATATGAGCCGAAACCGCATTGGGATATCGCTGACCGCTTGAACATCCTTGATTTCGAACGCGCTTCAAAAGTAACTGGAAGCCGGTTTGTGTTTTATAAAGGACTAGGGGCCCGTCTCGAACGCGCGCTCTACAACTTTATGCTGGATCTTCACGTTGATGAGTATGATTACACGGAAGTCATTCCTCCTTATATGGTAAACCGTACGAGCATGACAGGGACGGGACAGCTTCCTAAATTTGAAGAGGATGCTTTTAAAATCAGGGAAGAGGATTATTTCTTAATTCCGACGGCGGAAGTGCCGATCACAAATATGCACCGCGATGAAATCTTATCCGGCGAGGACCTGCCGATTAATTATGCCGCGTTCAGCGCCTGCTTCCGTTCAGAAGCGGGATCTGCCGGCCGTGATACACGCGGTTTGATCCGCCAGCATCAATTCAACAAGGTTGAGCTTGTGAAATTCGTGAAGCCGGAAGATTCATATGAGGAGCTTGAAAAATTGACAAATCAAGCTGAACGGGTGCTTCAGCTGCTCGAACTGCCGTATCGTGTCATGAGCATGTGTACCGGAGATCTCGGCTTTACAGCTGCGAAAAAGTACGATATTGAAGTATGGATTCCAAGCCAAGACACATATCGTGAAATTTCTTCTTGCAGCAACTTTGAGGCCTTCCAGGCGAGACGCGCAAACATTCGATTCAGACGCGAAGCGAAAGGCAAGCCGGAGCATGTGCATACATTAAACGGTTCCGGTCTGGCAGTCGGCAGAACAGTAGCTGCCATCTTGGAAAACTACCAGCAGGAAGACGGAAGTGTCGTCATTCCGGAAGTGCTTCGTCCTTATATGGGAAATAAAGAAGTCATCAAACCATAAAAAGGTGCGCCCTAGAGGCGCGCCTTTTTTGCTGTTTGATATAAAGCGGCGACATTCCGGGCTGTGCTTTCAAGGTTAAAACGGCCTGATGCTAAGGCATCTTCAAGACTTACAGCGCCCGGCACGATAGAAAATACAGCTGTTATTCCTCCGTTGTATACATGTTCAAAGTCTTTTCCCAAGGAACCCGCCAACGCGATAACGGGAATTTTTTGAGCGGCTGCGCGTGCTGCAATTCCTGCGGGGGTTTTGCCGAATATTGTTTGTCCGTCAATCTGCCCCTCTCCGGTGATGATAAGGTCAGCGTCTTTTATCTGATCTGAAAAGGGCAGTGTATCTAATACAACGTCAATCCCGCTTTGAAGGTCTGCTTGTAAGAAGGCGATCAGCCCTGCGCCTAAACCTCCTGCGGCGCCTGCGCCTTTTACGGTATCCGCTTCAATATCGTGCTGCCGTCTCAATACATCAGCGAAATGGCGTAAATTGCGATCCAATACAACTTTTGTCTTCTCGGACGCCCCTTTTTGCGGGCCAAAGACATATGATGCGCCGTTTTCCCCGGTCAGAGGATTTTCGACATCGCATGCGGCACGGATACGGATAGGTTTCAGATCAGGAGAGAGGCCGCTTATATCGATAGAAGCCAGGGTGTGCAGCGAGCCTCCGCCGTCAGGTATCTCCTGACCTTCCTCATTTAAGAAACGCACACCGAGCGCGCTCGCCATCCCGGTCCCGCCGTCATTGGTTGCGCTCCCGCCAAGACCGATGATGATTTCACTCACCCCGCGGGAAGCTGCATCTGCTATCAGTTCACCCGTTCCTCTTGTTGTAGTGTTCAACGGATCTCTGAGATGACGGGGGATGAGATGAAGTCCTGATGCTTCTGCCATTTCAATGACTGCCGTGCGTCCGTTTCCCAGAAGTCCGTATGCGGCGTTTACCGGGGTTCCCAGCGGACCGGTCACTGTTTTATTAATGATTCTCCCCCCGGTGGCATCCGTTAAAGCCTGAACGGTTCCTTCTCCGCCGTCCGCCGCGGGTATCTTGATATATTCAGCATCAGGGAAGACTGATTTGAATCCTTTTTCGATGCTGTCGGCAGCTTCTTTTGCTGTCATGCTCTCTTTAAAAGAATCCGGTGCGATTATGACTTTCATTGTGTTCTCCACCTTTATGAACAGGTTATCTATTTGAATGTATTCTTGGTTTTCACTGTGTTTTCCTGCCGTATAACAGAAAGCGGTTGATTTTGGATACGAGTCTTTTGTATGATAGTAAAGCTGACGGACAAGCTGTTTAAGAAAAGAAATAAAAAATATGAAAAAAGCGCTTGACTGAAAAACAAGCCATGTGGTATATTATTAAATGTCGATACGGAGGAATACCCAAGTCTGGCTGAAGGGATCGGTCTTGAAAACCGACAGGGGTGTCAAAGCCCGCGGGGGTTCGAATCCCTCTTCCTCCGCCATATTGATTTTAAACCTAATGAAACTCGAGCATATATTGGAGATTGTTTTGTCCGCTGCATCTGATGCAGCGGATTTTTTATATGCAAAAAAAGCGATTTTCTCTGTTCGGGAAAATCGCTTTCTTATTTTTACTTATTTCTGTTTTCGTTGATCACGCGGCTGATTTTTTCGATCAAAGGTTCCAGTGACTGTTCATCAGCTTCAAGGTCATAATCTTCGATGCGCACTTTCAGCACAGGGCAGGCGTTAAAACCGCTGATCCAGTCTTCGTACCGTTTATACATCTCTTCCCAATAGGAGCGGTTTGTCTGCAGCTCCATATCGCGGCCGCGCTTTTCAATCCGTTCTATAATGTTTTCAAGATCACCTTCTAAATAGATCAAAACATCAGGGTGCGGGAAGTATGGCGTCATGACCATCGCTTCAAAAAGGCTTGTATATGTTTTGTAATCTGTCAGCGACATGGTACCTTTATCGGCATGCATTTTTGCGAATATGCCTGTATCTTCATAAATCGAACGATCCTGCACGAATCCGCCGCCTGATTCAAAGATGTTTTTCTGTTCCTTGAACCGCTCAGCCAGAAAATAAATTTGCAAGTGAAAGCTCCAGCGCTCAAAATCATGATAAAACTTCTCTAAATAAGGGTTTTCATCCACTTCTTCAAGCGAGGTATTAAAGCCGAGCCGTTTTGCTAAAGCCTTGGTTAAAGTCGATTTTCCGACTCCTACCGTTCCCGCTACTGTTATAATGGCGTTGTTTGGAATATGAATGTCTTTCATTTAATAAGCTCCTTTACCTGACGGGCAATTCTTTCATAGTCTGTCTTATTCAAAACAAAGTCTTCGGTATCACCGTCAATGGTCAGTACAGATATATCCGGATCTTCTTCCTGAAGCTGTCTGATGGCTGTGTCGTAATCTGCAATGAGACGTTCCAGATATTGATGCTCGATGTTTTTCTCAAACGGGCGCCCGCGTTTTTCGATGCGTTGAAGCAATGTCGGCAGGCTTGCCTTTATGTATACAATAACATTCGGTTTCGGCAAGTCGTGAGTGAGCAGATGATAAATCTGCTTATATTTCTCAAGCTTTTGTCCGTGCAATGTGCGCTCTGCGAAAATAACGTTTTTATAAATATGATAATCGGACAAAACGGGCTGTCCTTGTTTTAAGTAATCACGATCTGTATCTTCAAGCTGTTTATACCTGTGACAGAGAAAAAACATTTCAAGCTGGAAACTCCACTCCTCGATATTATCATAGAACTTATCAAGATAAGGGTTGTCTTCCACAATCTCATTAATCATAGGAAAACCGAGCTCTTCAGAAAGCATAGAAGCGAGTGTCGTTTTTCCCGCCCCGATAGGACCTTCTACCGCGATAAAAGGGGCTCTGTTCATTGAAAATCCTCCTTAATTCTGCAAACATCCGTCATCTGCCGGCCTTTATATTGTATCATACTCTCAGAAAAGCCCATGAAAAAAGACGCTTCCAATTAACGAAACGTCTCTTTCACAATATGAAATTGATCTCCGAGCAAAAGCCAGTTTTGCGGGAAGGAGAGGCCGAGTTTCCAATAGCTGATTCCTCTTAAATGAAGTTCTTTAATTAAATTGAATTTCGCTTGAATGGATCGTGCGTCTTCAAACCATACTTCATGCCGTCTCTGATTTTCATCCGTGTATCGAAAGAATGGAGCCTGGGCGGTTTCGTCATATTGAATGTCGACTTTATAGCGTGCTGCCAGAGCGATTGCCTGCTGAGGACTGACGGCTTTCGCTGTCGTTCCCTGTTTGAAAGGCAGTGTCCAATCATAGCCGTACATATTCTGGCCCATGACGATTTTTGAAGCAGGCATTTCTGTCAGCGCATACTCAATGACATTCCTTACAGGGCCGATTGGTGATACGGCCTGAGCCGGGCCCCCGCTGTATCCCCACTCATATGTCATGATGACGACAAAATCGACGATTTCTCCATGTGCCCTGTAGTCATGTGCTTCATACCATTTGCCGGCCTGGGTCGCGCTCGTTTTCGGAGCAAGCGCCGTTGAAATCTTCCAGCCTTGACGGTGAAAAATCGTCCTCGCTTCACGTAAAAAACGATTGTAGGCTTCTCTGTCCTGAGGACGTAAATATTCGAAATCAAAATGAATATCGCGAAAGCCGTGCTTTTGAGCCGTGGAGACGATTTCCTGAAAGAGTTTTGTTTTCACGGTATTATCATTCAAAATGAGCCGCCCGAGATCATCGCTGAATGCGTCATTTTCAAGGTTGGTGATGATCATCATCAGTGCGGTGTTGTGCCTGTCACTGATGCTTCTTAAATTGGTGAGAGGCGGTTCCTTTAAAGTCCCGTTCCGCTGCACTTGAAAACTGAATGCGCCGAGGTATGTTAAATAAGGTGAGGCCTCTCTTGCCGCCTGCTGCAGATTAGCGCTTACGCTCGTTCCCCGCGGTTCTATATAGGCATTTGATTCGATATCGGGCTTATTTGTCTGCTGCGGAATGTAAAGGCGGGTCCCGCTTTGCAATGGGGTGCTGAGCTGAATTCCGTTCACCCTCGCAAGCTCCGCGGCCGATATATGAAAACGGCCGGCGATTGCCGCAAGAGTATCGCCTTGTTTCACTTCGTAATATTGACCCTCAATCGGGATGACAAGAGTTTGTCCGACAACCAGTGTATTGGGATTAGGCAGTTTATTTGCTTCCGCAATGACATTTGCGGATGTCCGGTAGCGCGCCGCAATAGCGGAAAGCGTGTCGCCCCGTTTCACTACATAGATCTGAATGAAAAACGCCTCCTTTCATATCCGCTATCAAATGTATGAAAAAAGGAGGCCGATCATGTTTATTTTTCGTCGATAATTTGTTTTTCCGTGGTTATTTCTGCGAAGAGAACATTCTCCATCATCGTCAAGGCGAAATCATTGTCTTCGTCGCTATTGGAAGCGGTGCAGTCTTTCGGGATGGTAATGCTGTATTCTCTCATATAAGCGTCGTTAGCCGTGAACAGCACACAAATATTCCCGGCAATCCCCGTAATCATTAATCGATTCACTTGCAGCTCGGTCAGAAGAGTATGAAGCGCCGTTTCATAAAAAGCGGAATGCTTCGGTTTAATGAGAAAATAATCATCCGGATGAGGCGAGATATCTTCTATTATGGATGCGCTTCTGTCGTTGCTGCATTCCTCCCTGATGGCATCAATATCCGCCTTCCAAAGCCCGTAATGGTCATTAATATAAATAATCGGCCAGTTGTTTTGTTTTGCATGCTTCTTTAATGATAAAATACGGGGGACGATTTGTTTGGTTTTTTCAGCAAGACGTTCGCCCATATCAAATTGGAAATTGTTAATCATATCGACAATGAGAAGGGCTGTGTTGTTAGGTTCAGACAATGCCGGCAACTCCTTTCTGCTGGGGTATTCCTATTTTAACCTTTATGAGACATGAAAAAACTTAAGAAGAGAGCTTGAACCGATGAATGATGAATATTATATGAGAGAAGCCGTAAAAGAAGCGAAAAAAGCAGAAGTGAAAGGCGAAGTGCCGATCGGGGCCGTCCTTGTTCTGCATGATGAGATCGTGGCGCGGGCGCATAATCTGCGGGAGACCGAACAGCGGTCGCTTGCCCACGCGGAAATGCTGGCGATAGACGAAGCGTGCCGCAAGCTGGGAACATGGAGACTTGAAGACGCCGTTCTTTATGTCACTTTAGAGCCGTGCCCGATGTGCGCGGGAGCCGTTGTGCTTTCCAGAGTCGATAAGGTCGTGTTCGGCGCATTCGACCCCAAGGGAGGCTGCACAGGAACGCTTATGAACCTTCTGCAGGAAGAACGGTTCAACCACCAAGCGGAAGTGGTGAGCGGCGTGCTTGAAGAAGAGTGCGGAGAAATGCTCAGCGCTTTTTTTAGAAAGCTTCGCCGGCAAAAGAAGGACATGAGGAAAAAGTTGTCTGAGTAGTACGGTTGCATTTTCTGCCTGAAGCAGATATACTTATGTGTGCATCATAAATGGTGCGCATTTAAAAATTTGATATTTATTTTGCCGTGCTAAGCGGGGAGGTAGCGGTGCCCTGTACCCGCAATCCGCTCTAGCGGGGCCGAATCCCTTCTCGAGGTTCGTTTACTGTAAGGTCTGCCTTAAGTAAGTGGCGTTGACGTCTGGGTCCTGCGCAATGGGAATTCATGAACCATGTCAGGTCCGGAAGGAAGCAGCATTAAGTGAAACCTCTCATGTGCCGCAGGGTTGCCTGGGCTGAGCTAACTGCTTAAGTAACGCTTAGGGTAGCGAATCGACAGAAGGTGCACGGTAAATCAATCATCAAATTTCAGACTCACCTGTTTATGACAGGTGAGTTTTTTCGTGTATGAAAAACGGGTTTTGGCGTTAAAAGCCCGTTCATGTATAATAAACATGATGAATAACAGAGGAGGGCGCATCCTGTGGGTTACCAAGCTTTATATCGAGTATTTAGGCCTCAGCAGTTTGAAGATGTGGTCGGACAGGAACACATTACGAAAACGCTGCAAAATGCCCTTTTGCAAAAGAAATTTTCTCATGCATATCTGTTTTCTGGACCACGGGGAACGGGGAAAACCAGTGCAGCTAAAATATTTGCGAAAGCAGTCAACTGTGAGCACGCCCCTGTAGAAGAACCGTGCAATGAATGCGCGGCGTGCAAGGGGATCACAAACGGCTCTATATCAGATGTGATTGAAATAGATGCGGCGTCGAATAACGGTGTAGACGAAATCCGCGACATCCGCGACAAAGTAAAATTCGCCCCGTCGGCCGTTACCTACAAGGTATATATTATAGATGAGGTGCATATGCTCTCTATCGGCGCATTCAATGCGCTTTTGAAAACGCTGGAAGAACCGCCGGCACATTGCATTTTCATATTAGCTACGACTGAGCCTCATAAGATTCCTTTAACCATTATCTCCAGATGTCAGCGTTTTGACTTCAAACGGATTACATCCAAAGCAATTGTCGGACGAATGAAGACAATCGTCGATGCAGAGCAGCTGAAGGTGGAAGAAGGCGCCCTTGATATCATAGCGAGCGCCGCAGACGGTGGAATGAGGGACGCGCTGAGCCTGCTCGATCAAGCCGTATCATTCAGCGGCGAGGAGCTGTCGGTGGATGATGCACTGCTTATTACCGGAGCCGTTTCCCAGCACTATATTGGAAAATTGGCATCTGCTCTTCACCGCAAACAGGTTTCCGAAGCATTGGAAACACTCAATGAACTGCTCCAGCAGGGGAAAGATGCGGCCAAACTGATTGAAGATATGATTTTCTATTTCAGGGATATGCTCTTGTACCAGGCTGCTCCCGGTTTAGAAGGAGTCCTGGAGAAGGTGAAGGTCGATGAAACATTCCGGAGTCTGAGCGGTGAAATACCAGCCCCCGCTTTATATGAGATGATTGATATCCTGAATAAAAGCCATCAGGAAATGAAGTGGACGAACCACCCGAGAATCTTTTTTGAAGTGGCTGTCGTGAAAATATGCCAGACGGCACAGCAAGCCGCCGCAGACATCCCAGAGGTCGGCATGCTGATGAATAAGATCCAGCAGCTTGAGCAGGAAGTAGAAAGGCTGAAGACCTCCGGGGTGAAAGTTCAGGCGGAAAGCGCTCCGAAAGAAGCCCCGCGTCCTCAAAAAGGCGGTAAAAGCCATTACAAAGCCCCGGCCGGAAGAATTCATGAAATATTGAAGGAAGCCACAAGGCCTGACCTTGAACAGCTTAAAAGCAGCTGGGGCAAGCTGCTGGCACACCTGAAACAGCAGAATAAAGTGTCTCATGCTGCTCTTTTGAATGACAGTGAACCGGTGGCCGCTGCCCAGAAGGCGTTTGTGCTTAAATTTAAATACGAAATCCATTGTAAAATGGTTGCTGAAGACAATAACGGAGTCCGTACGAATCTTGAACAGATTCTCGAATCAATGCTCGGGAAAAGAATGGATTTGATTGGCGTTCCGGAAGCACAATGGGGTAAAATAAGAGAAGAATTTTTAAATGATCATCAGCAGGAAAGTGAAGGATCAAACGAACCGGCTGAAGAAGATCCGCTGATTGCAGAGGCGAAAAAACTTGTCGGAGCGGATTTAATCGAAATAAAAGACTAATAAGATGAAAGAGAGTGATTGAATATGCGTGGCGGAATGGGAAACATGCAAAAAATGATGAAACAAATGCAAAAAATGCAAAAAGATATGGCAAAGGCTCAGGAGGAGCTTGCTGAAAAAGTGCTTGAGGGCACAGCGGGCGGCGGAATGGTGACTGTAAAAGTCAACGGCCAAAAAGAAGTTGTAGACGTTGCGATTAAAGAAGAAGTCGTTGATCCGGAAGATATCGAAATGCTTCAGGACCTGGTTCTTGCTGCGACAAACGACGCCCTCAAGAAAGTCGATGACATGACGAATGAGACAATGGGACAATTTACAAAAGGAATGAACATACCGGGTTTATTCTAGGGGGATAAATAAACATGCAGTATCCTGAACCAATATCAAAGCTGATTGACAGCTTTATGAAATTGCCAGGGATCGGACCGAAAACAGCGGTTCGTCTGGCTTTTTTTGTTCTAGGTATGAAAGAAGACACAGTATTGGATTTTGCTAAGGCGCTCGTCAATGCGAAGCGGAATCTGACATATTGCTCGATCTGCGGACATATTACAGATCAGGACCCTTGTTATATATGCGAGGATACAAGAAGAGATAGATCTGTCATTTGTGTGGTGCAGGACCCTAAGGATGTTATTGCAATGGAGAAGATGAAGGAATATAACGGCCAGTATCATGTTCTTCACGGCGCAATTTCTCCGATGGACGGCATCGGCCCGGAGGATATTAAGATTCCGGAACTGCTGAAGCGTCTTCAGGATGATCAAGTGACAGAAGTTATCCTCGCAACCAACCCTAATATTGAAGGGGAAGCAACAGCGATGTATATATCGAGGCTGTTAAAGCCCTCAGGCATCAAGCTCTCCCGTATTGCCCACGGTCTGCCCGTCGGCGGTGATTTGGAATATGCTGATGAGGTCACTCTTTCAAAAGCTCTTGAAGGAAGACGTGAATTGTAAGGGAGGAAATGGCGAGGCATGGGTTTTCTTCGCAGAAATACATTAAGAAAAGAGTTTGATGACAAACTGATTGAACAGCTCTTTAAACAAAAAGAAGAATGGAACAGACAGAAGAGTCTGGTCGATAAAAGTCTTGAGCCCTCAGCTGAGGTGCTGTTTGAGCTGAAAGTCGCTGAATCTAAATACTTTTTTTATTTGAAAGAAGCGAAGCAGAGGAATTTAAAAATGAGCAGATGGAAGTAAGAGGTCTATTCTCCGGGGTCTTCTCATAAGCTTGTACTAAACAAGCGAGGGGGAAGATTCATGGAGCCTTTTTTTATTATCGGTTTGATTGTCGGTCTGGTTGCTTTGCTTTTATTATGGGGAGTATCTTCAAAGCCGTTAAGATGGATTGGTGTGACTGCCGTTAAGTTTATTGCCGGAGCGATTCTTCTGGCAGGTGTGAATTTATTCGGCGGGAGTCTCGGCATTCATATACCTGTTAATCTAATCACAACCGGCATCAGCGGGATTTTAGGAATACCCGGCATCGCGGCTTTAATCGTCATTAAACGCTTCATCATTTAATTTGTCGTTTATTGTTGACATGATGAATCAAGGGTGGTATTCTAATATACGTCGCTGATGACAAAACGGATTTTCAAAAAAGAAATTCAAAAAAGTTATTGACGACAATGATGATGATATGTTATAATAATTAAGTCGCTTCGAGAGAAGTCGAAAAAGTTCTTTGAAAACTAAACAAGACAAAACGTACCTGTTAATTCAAAGTTTTAAATAAATCGCACAGCGATGTGCGTAGTCAGTCAAACTACTTTATCGGAGAGTTTGATCCTGGCTCAGGACGAACGCTGGCGGCGTGCCTAATACATGCAAGTCGAGCGGACAGATGGGAGCTTGCTCCCTGATGTTAGCGGCGGACGGGTGAGTAACACGTGGGTAACCTGCCTGTAAGACTGGGATAACTCCGGGAAACCGGGGCTAATACCGGATGGTTGTTTGAACCGCATGGTTCAGACATAAAAGGTGGCTTCGGCTACCACTTACAGATGGACCCGCGGCGCATTAGCTAGTTGGTGAGGTAACGGCTCACCAAGGCGACGATGCGTAGCCGACCTGAGAGGGTGATCGGCCACACTGGGACTGAGACACGGCCCAGACTCCTACGGGAGGCAGCAGTAGGGAATCTTCCGCAATGGACGAAAGTCTGACGGAGCAACGCCGCGTGAGTGATGAAGGTTTTCGGATCGTAAAGCTCTGTTGTTAGGGAAGAACAAGTGCCGTTCAAATAGGGCGGCACCTTGACGGTACCTAACCAGAAAGCCACGGCTAACTACGTGCCAGCAGCCGCGGTAATACGTAGGTGGCAAGCGTTGTCCGGAATTATTGGGCGTAAAGGGCTCGCAGGCGGTTTCTTAAGTCTGATGTGAAAGCCCCCGGCTCAACCGGGGAGGGTCATTGGAAACTGGGGAACTTGAGTGCAGAAGAGGAGAGTGGAATTCCACGTGTAGCGGTGAAATGCGTAGAGATGTGGAGGAACACCAGTGGCGAAGGCGACTCTCTGGTCTGTAACTGACGCTGAGGAGCGAAAGCGTGGGGAGCGAACAGGATTAGATACCCTGGTAGTCCACGCCGTAAACGATGAGTGCTAAGTGTTAGGGGGTTTCCGCCCCTTAGTGCTGCAGCTAACGCATTAAGCACTCCGCCTGGGGAGTACGGTCGCAAGACTGAAACTCAAAGGAATTGACGGGGGCCCGCACAAGCGGTGGAGCATGTGGTTTAATTCGAAGCAACGCGAAGAACCTTACCAGGTCTTGACATCCTCTGACAATCCTAGAGATAGGACGTCCCCTTCGGGGGCAGAGTGACAGGTGGTGCATGGTTGTCGTCAGCTCGTGTCGTGAGATGTTGGGTTAAGTCCCGCAACGAGCGCAACCCTTGATCTTAGTTGCCAGCATTCAGTTGGGCACTCTAAGGTGACTGCCGGTGACAAACCGGAGGAAGGTGGGGATGACGTCAAATCATCATGCCCCTTATGACCTGGGCTACACACGTGCTACAATGGGCAGAACAAAGGGCAGCGAAACCGCGAGGTTAAGCCAATCCCACAAATCTGTTCTCAGTTCGGATCGCAGTCTGCAACTCGACTGCGTGAAGCTGGAATCGCTAGTAATCGCGGATCAGCATGCCGCGGTGAATACGTTCCCGGGCCTTGTACACACCGCCCGTCACACCACGAGAGTTTGTAACACCCGAAGTCGGTGAGGTAACCTTTATGGAGCCAGCCGCCGAAGGTGGGACAGATGATTGGGGTGAAGTCGTAACAAGGTAGCCGTATCGGAAGGTGCGGCTGGATCACCTCCTTTCTAAGGATTTTAACGGAATATAAGACCTTGGGTCTTATAAACAGAACGTTCCCTGTCTTGTTTAGTTTTGAAGGATCATTCGATTCTTCGAGATAATGTTCTTTGAAAACTAGATAACAGAAGTAATTCACATTCAATTGTAATGCAAGAAATCACGTAGTGATTCTTTTTAACGGTTAAGTTAGAAAGGGCGCACGGTGGATGCCTTGGCACTAGGAGCCGATGAAGGACGGGACGAACACCGATATGCTTCGGGGAGCTGTAAGCAAGCTTTGATCCGGAGATTTCCGAATGGGGAAACCCACCACTCGTAATGGAGTGGTATCCATATCTGAATACATAGGATATGAGAAGGCAGACCCGGGGAACTGAAACATCTAAGTACCCGGAGGAAGAGAAAGCAAATGCGATTCCCTGAGTAGCGGCGAGCGAAACGGGATCAGCCCAAACCAAGAGGCTTGCCTCTTGGGGTTGTAGGACACTCTGTACGGAGTTACAAAGGAACGAGGTAGATGAAGAGGTCTGGAAAGGCCCGCCATAGGAGGTAACAGCCCTGTAGTCAAAACTTCGTTCTCTCCAGAGTGGATCCTGAGTACGGCGGAACACGTGAAATTCCGTCGGAATCCGGGAGGACCATCTCCCAAGGCTAAATACTCCCTAGTGACCGATAGTGAACCAGTACCGTGAGGGAAAGGTGAAAAGCACCCCGGAAGGGGAGTGAAATAGATCCTGAAACCGTGTGCCTACAAGTAGTCAGAGCCCGTTAACGGGTGATGGCGTGCCTTTTGTAGAATGAACCGGCGAGTTACGATCCCGTGCAAGGTTAAGCAGAAGATGCGGAGCCGCAGCGAAAGCGAGTCTGAATAGGGCGCATGAGTACGTGGTCGTAGACCCGAAACCAGGTGATCTACCCATGTCCAGGGTGAAGTTCAGGTAACACTGAATGGAGGCCCGAACCCACGCACGTTGAAAAGTGCGGGGATGAGGTGTGGGTAGGGGTGAAATGCCAATCGAACCTGGAGATAGCTGGTTCTCTCCGAAATAGCTTTAGGGCTAGCCTCAAGGTAAGAGTCTCGGAGGTAGAGCACTGATTGGACTAGGGGCCCCTACCGGGTTACCGAATTCAGTCAAACTCCGAATGCCGATGACTTATCCTTGGGAGTCAGACTGCGAGTGATAAGATCCGTAGTCGAAAGGGAAACAGCCCAGACCGCCAGCTAAGGTCCCAAAGTATACGTTAAGTGGAAAAGGATGTGGAGTTGCTTAGACAACCAGGATGTTGGCTTAGAAGCAGCCACCATTTAAAGAGTGCGTAATAGCTCACTGGTCGAGTGACTCTGCGCCGAAAATGTACCGGGGCTAAACGTATCACCGAAGCTGCGGACTGTTCTTCGAACAGTGGTAGGAGAGCGTTCTAAGGGCTGTGAAGCAAGACCGGAAGGACTTGTGGAGCGCTTAGAAGTGAGAATGCCGGTATGAGTAGCGAAAGAGGGGTGAGAATCCCCTCCACCGAATGCCTAAGGTTTCCTGAGGAAGGCTCGTCCGCTCAGGGTTAGTCGGGACCTAAGCCGAGGCCGAAAGGCGTAGGCGATGGATAACAGGTTGATATTCCTGTACCACCTCCTCACCATTTGAGCAATGGGGGGACGCAGGAGGATAGGGTAAGCGCGGTATTGGATATCCGCGTCCAAGCAGTTAGGCTGGGAAATAGGCAAATCCGTTTCCCGTGAAGGCTGAGCTGTGATGGCGAGCGAATTATAGTAGCGAAGTTCCTGATTCCACACTGCCAAGAAAAGCCTCTAGCGAGGTGAGAGGTGCCCGTACCGCAAACCGACACAGGTAGGCGAGGAGAGAATCCTAAGGTGATCGAGAGAACTCTCGTTAAGGAACTCGGCAAAATGACCCCGTAACTTCGGGAGAAGGGGTGCTCTGTTAGGGTGCAAGCCCGAGAGAGCCGCAGTGAATAGGCCCAGGCGACTGTTTAGCAAAAACACAGGTCTCTGCGAAGCCGTAAGGCGAAGTATAGGGGCTGACGCCTGCCCGGTGCTGGAAGGTTAAGAGGAGCGCTTAGCGTAAGCGAAGGTGCGAATTGAAGCCCCAGTAAACGGCGGCCGTAACTATAACGGTCCTAAGGTAGCGAAATTCCTTGTCGGGTAAGTTCCGACCCGCACGAAAGGCGCAACGATCTGGGCACTGTCTCAACGAGAGACTCGGTGAAATTATAGTACCTGTGAAGATGCAGGTTACCCGCGACAGGACGGAAAGACCCCGTGGAGCTTTACTGCAGCCTGATATTGAATGTTGGTACAGCTTGTACAGGATAGGTAGGAGCCTTGGAAACCGGAGCGCCAGCTTCGGTGGAGGCATCGGTGGGATACTACCCTGGCTGTATTGACCTTCTAACCCGCCGCCCTTATCGGGCGGGGAGACAGTGTCAGGTGGGCAGTTTGACTGGGGCGGTCGCCTCCTAAAAGGTAACGGAGGCGCCCAAAGGTTCCCTCAGAATGGTTGGAAATCATTCGCAGAGTGTAAAGGCACAAGGGAGCTTGACTGCGAGACCTACAAGTCGAGCAGGGACGAAAGTCGGGCTTAGTGATCCGGTGGTTCCGCATGGAAGGGCCATCGCTCAACGGATAAAAGCTACCCCGGGGATAACAGGCTTATCTCCCCCAAGAGTCCACATCGACGGGGAGGTTTGGCACCTCGATGTCGGCTCATCGCATCCTGGGGCTGTAGTCGGTCCCAAGGGTTGGGCTGTTCGCCCATTAAAGCGGTACGCGAGCTGGGTTCAGAACGTCGTGAGACAGTTCGGTCCCTATCCGTCGCGGGCGCAGGAAATTTGAGAGGAGCTGTCCTTAGTACGAGAGGACCGGGATGGACGCACCGCTGGTGTACCAGTTGTTCTGCCAAGGGCATCGCTGGGTAGCTATGTGCGGACGGGATAAGTGCTGAAAGCATCTAAGCATGAAGCCCCCCTCAAGATGAGATTTCCCATTCCGCAAGGAAGTAAGATCCCTGAAAGATGATCAGGTTGATAGGTCTGAGGTGGAAGTGTGGCGACACATGGAGCTGACAGATACTAATCGATCGAGGACTTAACCATTTTTGAATGTATGCTTACTGTTATCTAGTTTTGAGAGAACACTCTCAATGGTTTGGTGGCGATAGCGAAGAGGTCACACCCGTTCCCATGCCGAACACGGAAGTTAAGCTCTTCAGCGCCGATGGTAGTCGGGGGTTTCCCCCTGTGAGAGTAGGACGCCGCCAAGCGATATAAAGGTAAAGGCAGCTCATCATGAGCTGCCTTTTTTGTTTTGAATAAAAACAATACAAACACCGAAATACGGCAACGCCCATATACTAATTGCAAACTTCAAAAAGGTCCAAATTGTGTATACAATCAATGGCTTCAGGGAAGGCTATTCATACGGAGGTGGGCACAAATGAATGAAACGTCCAGCCATGAAGAAACATGTATTGTGTGTGAAACTAAAAAAAGCAGGGGTATTCATATTTATACGAAATTTATATGTTTAGAGTGTGAGAAGAAAGTAGTTTCAACTCCAACCTCTGATCCGAATTATGAATTTTTCGTTCGTAAACTGAAAAGCCTTCATACACCGACATTATATTCTTAACCCTGAAAAGGGTCTTTTTTTTGCTTAAAAATAAGGGAGTTTTTTCACTTTTTATAAAAGAACTGATACGATAAGAAGAGGAACTTGTTTAGAAATGGAATGTAATAGATAATACTGATAAAAGTGAATAAATAGGAGTCGATCCAAATATGAAACCGTTTATTCAATATATGAAATGGATGCTTTGCGGCAGCGCAGTTTTTGTATTAGCGGGGACAGCCGCTTTTACGATAGGGCATCAGCCTTTTCTGTATTCGCTTTTATACGGAGCAGCAGGCGGAACTGCCGTCAGTATGGCCGGACTGTGGAATGTGAAGCGCCTCTTTTTAAAAAAACACCGGCTGACAAGAAAAGAATATACTTATATCAAGGAAAATCTTGAGGAAGCAAGAAATAAAATCGTTCGATTGCGCAAGGCGCTTTTTCGCTCTAAAAGTATACAAATGCTGAAGCAGAATGCAGAGATACTGCGGATAACGCGGCGGATATATCTGCTCACCAAGCAGGAGCCGAAGCGTTTTTATCAGGCAGAGCGTTTCTATTATCAAACGCTTGATTCTGTTGTGGAGCTGACCGAAAAGTATGCTCTGCTCTCATCACAGCCGCGAAAAAATAAAGATTTATCAATGTCCTTGAGTCAGACAAGGATGACTCTTGCGGAGCTTGCCAGGCGGCTGGAAGAGGATCTTCATGAACTGATGAAGGAAGACATCGACGATCTGCATTTTGAATTAGATATGGCAAAGCAGTCAATGAGAAAGTAAGAAAGGGGGAAGGAAATGGCCAAAGACCGTTCCGATGATATCACGGGCGCTCAAAATGATCAGGCTAATCTAAAGCTTGCAGATACGCTGCCGGAAGAAAAAAGAGAAGCGGCACTTCAGCTCGCTGAAAAACTGGATCCCGGGAACATGCAAAGCATTATTCTGTTTGGTTCACAGGCGCAGGCAAATCTTCTTGAATTTTCCCATACGATGATAGAGCATGTGCAAAGGAAAGATGCAGGAGAGATGGGACAGATACTGTCTGATTTGATGAGAAAGCTTGATCAGGTAAATCCTGATGATCTGCAGATGAAGAGCAAAGGATTTTTTGCCCGTTTGTTCAAAAGGGTATCCGGCTCTGTACAGGAAGTGCTTTCGAAATATCAAAAGACCAGTGTACAGATTGACCGTATCAGCAGAAGGCTCGAACTTTCTAAAAATGGGCTGTTGAGTGATAATAAATGGTTAGATCAGCTGTATGCCCAAAATAAACGATACTTTTCTGACTTAAATATGTATATAGCAGCGGGTGAATTAAAGTTAGATGAGCTGAAAACAAAGCTGATTCCCGAAGCGGTAAGTAAAGCTGAATTAGGGGAACACAATCAAATGGCCGCTCAGGAAGTGAATGACCTTCGCCAGTTTGCCGACCGTCTGGATAAGAGAGTGCATGATCTGCTGCTGAGCAGGCAGATTACGCTTCAGAGTGCGCCGCAAATCCGTCTGATTCAAAACACGAATCAGGCACTGGCAGAGAAAATTCAGTCCTCCATTGTTACGGCTATTCCTTTATGGAAGAATCAAGTCGCCATCGCCCTGACACTAATGAAGCAGCAGAGTGCGGCAGATGCGCAGCAGAAGGCGGCGGATACGACGAATCAATTGCTCCTGAAAAATGCTGAGCTTTTGAAAACAAGTACAGTCGAGACCGCCAAAGCCAATGAGCGCGGACTTGTTGAGGCAGACACCCTTAAAAAAGTGCAGGAAAGCTTAGTCACCACACTGGAAGAAATCATGTCTATTCAAGAAGAAGGCAGGATGAAGCGCAGGCGGGCCGAGGAGGAGCTCATGATTATGGAAGGCGATTTGAAAAAGAAACTGCTTGATCTGAAGTCCGGCCGGGATAATGGCTAGTTGGCAAAAAGTCTTAGCTTTAAGTTGGCTCACAGGCACGATATAATAAGAAAGACAGGCAAAGGATTTGTTTAAAATATGGACACACCTTTATATACAGCGCTGCTGAAGCATGCGCACCGAAATACGTATTCTTTTCATGTTCCGGGACATCACAATGGAGATGTCTTTTTTGATGAAGCCAGATCTGTATATCAATCTCTTTTATCTATTGATATGACTGAGATCACAGGGCTTGATGACTTACATCACCCGACGGGAGTCATCAAGGAAGCACAGGATTTGCTGAGCAGGCTTTACGGTTCTCGGGAAAGCTTCTTTCTCGTCAATGGAACGACTGCCGGCAATCTGGCGATGATTTTAGCTGTTTGTGAACCGGGCGAACCCATTCTGATCCAGCGTAATTGTCACAAGTCTGTTTTCCATGCGGTGGCAATGGCCGGAGCCAAGCCAGTGTATTTAGCGCCGGAAATTGATAAAAACATGCATGTGCCGGCCCATGTATCCCTTCCGGTCATTGAAAAAGCGTTAGCGTCATATCCGAATGCGAAAGGCCTTGTTCTGACTAATCCGACTTACTACGGGCATGCTGCCGACTTGACCGCGGCAGTTAACAAAGCCCATTCATACAGCGTTCCTGTACTGGTGGATGAGGCTCATGGCGCTCACTTTGTGTTAGGTGAACCGTTCCCGCCATCATCATTGGATATGGGAGCGGATGCCGTTGTTCAATCGGCTCACAAAACGCTTCCGGCTATGACGATGGGATCTTACTTTCATTTAAACAGCACCCGCATTGACAGAGATCGATTAACCTATTATTTAAGCAGTTTGCAAAGCAGCAGCCCGTCATATCCGATAATGGCCTCTTTAGATACGGCGCGCGCTTATGTTCAGGATATCGCTGAAAAAGGGACACTCCCCGGTCATATGGCGCATATTGAACAAATCAAACGAACGTTCGCATCAATTTCTTCTATTGAAATGATCGAGCCTTCCGGATATGGGCTCAGGGCGGACCCGTTAAAATTCATTCTTCGTTCAAAGTTCGGACATTCCGGCTATTCATTACAAAGTATGTTGGAGAGCGAAGGCATTGTTGCCGAGCTGGCTGACGAGTACCAAGTATTGCTCGTCCTGCCGATAGGCGGCCGGCGGATGATAGAACAGGAATCCGTAAGAAACATACAGCGGAAACTGGAGAATACACCGCCCGATAAATTGCCGGATACCGTGAATTGGACCTTTCCGTCCATTTCGACACTTGAATATCCGCAAAATGAGATGCGGAAGTTTACAAAAGAGCTTACGGATATAAATAAGGCGGCCGGGCGCTTGCACGCGGGGAACATTATTCCCTATCCCCCGGGAATTCCGCTGATCATGGACGGAGAACGGATAACAGAAGAGATCGTGCAAAAGCTTTCCCGTTTAATCGGCATGGACGCGCATATTCAAGGCTTGTTAAACGGGGAACAACTACTTGTTTATACAGAAGAGGAGAAATCATGAGCGGTTTATTTATTACATTTGAAGGTCCTGAAGGTGCAGGGAAAACGACTGTGCTTCAGGAAGTGAAAGAGATTCTGTCGGCAAAGGGGCTTCCGGTAACAGCGACAAGAGAACCGGGCGGCATCGACATTGCGGAACAGATCAGAGAAGTGATCTTAAATAAAAACAATACACTGATGGATGCAAAAACGGAGGCGCTGCTCTACGCCGCTGCGAGAAGACAGCATTTAGCCGAGAAGGTGCAGCCTGCATTGGAAGAAGGACGCATTGTGCTGTGCGATCGTTTTATCGACAGTTCGCTGGCTTATCAAGGCTATGCGAGAGGGCTCGGCATTGATGAAGTGCTTTCTATTAACCAGTTTGCAATCGGCGATACGATGCCTGATGTCACTATCTATTTTTCTATCGATCCGGAAGAAGGGCTGAAACGGATTACGTCGAATGATTCAAGAGAAAAGAATCGTCTTGATCTTGAGGCCCTGCACTTTCACACGAAAGTTCGGGAAGGATATCAAAAGGTGATGCAGCTTTTTCCGGAAAGATTTCATACAATCGACGCATCGAAAAAGAAGGAACTCGTCATTCAGGACGTACTTCAGGTGATAAATGAAACATTGAAAAAAATTCAGTTGTGACCTGTTTCTCATAAGTTGATATAATGAATGTAACGACCATGTTCTTTCCAACCTAAAGGGGGCCTATAGAATGAAATTAATAGTGGCAGTGGTGCAGGATCAAGACAGCAACAGACTTTTGAAAGTATTAACCGACCACAACTTCAGGGTGACGAAGCTTGCGACAACAGGCGGATTTCTTAAATCAGGCAATACGACGTTTATGATCGGGGTGGAGGATATCCGTGTCGATAAAGCGCTCAGCCTCATTAAAGAAAATGGCTGTAAACGTGATCAAATGATTGCCCCGGTATCCCCGATGGGCGGGAATGCGGATTCTTACGTTCCTTATCCTGTCGAAGTGGAAGTCGGCGGAGCGACGGTCTTTGTCCTTCCGGTCGATGAATTTCATCAATTTTAAGGATTTGACGACGTGAAAATAAATTCTGACTTACGCACATTTATTGAGAAAAAGCAGCAGCCTGCTTATAAAGCGGCAGAGCTTTCCGGGACGTTTAAAAGTTCAATGGACAGCCAAAGCAGCAAGCTGAAATTTGACCAGCTGAGCAGGTTCTTAACGGATATAGAAACGTTCGGGAAAAGACTGACGAAGTCGAGGAACTTCAAAGACTTAGCGAAATTCAAAGGATTGGTAAAACGTTTTGTAAAAGAGGCCGTTGACAGCGGATTATCGCATGAAACGACGAAAAGCTTTGACATGTACGGCAGCAGCCGGACCTTGGGGCTTGTGAAAGAAATAGATGAAAAGCTGCTCCAGCTGACGGAAGAGATGTTAGATCAGGAAAAAACGGCAATTGATTTGCTGGATCGAATCGGAGAAATAAAAGGTTTATTGATTAACCTTTACACATAGAGAGTGATACAATGGCAATATCATGGAAGGAAATGACCGGGCAGCAGCCCAGAGTGATGCGTCTTTTGCATAATAGCATTGAAAAGAAAAGGCTTTCTCACGCATATCTGTTTGAAGGCAAAAAAGGTACTGGCAAATTGGATGCCGCACTGCTTCTCGCAAAAAGCTTTTTTTGCCTTGAAGACGGGACTGAGCCTTGCGGGGAGTGCCGGAACTGCAAGCGTATTGATTCCGGAAACCACCCAGACCTGCATGTGGTTCAGCCCGACGGATTATCCATTAAAAAAGCTCAGATCCAATCGCTTCAAGAGGAGTTTTCTAAAACAGGATTGGAATCGCATAAAAAGCTGTACATTATATCCCACGCGGATCAAATGACGACAAATGCGGCAAACAGTCTGTTGAAATTTTTAGAGGAGCCGAGTCAAGATACTATCGCTATTCTGATTACTGAGCAGCTCCACAGAATATTGGATACCATCGTTTCGAGATGCCAGGTTCTTCCGTTTCAGCCGCTTCAGCCGAAAGCAATAGAAGAAAGGCTGGTTGAACAGGAAGTAAGCCCTCACATGGCCAGACTCTTAGCAAATATGACAAATAATATTGCGGAAGCAGTCGAATTAAGTCGAAATGATGAGTTTGCAGAGTCCAGAGCGAAAGTGATAAAATTGTATGAAGTCTTACATCAGCGGAAAGGACATGCCTTTTTCTTCATTCAGGATCAGTGGGTGCCCTTTTTCAAAGAAAAAACCCATCAAGAAATGGGTCTTGATATGCTCTTATTGATATACCGTGATGTATTATCCATCCAAATTGGAAATGAAGATAAACTGATTTATCAAGACTTATTCCAATCAATAAAACAGCATGCGCTGCAATTTACACAAGAAAGCGTTACGAACCAAATTCTCGCTGTTTTAGAAGCAAAAAAACGGCTTCATTCCAATGTGAATACACAGGGATTAATGGAGCACTTGGTGTTAACGTTGCAGGAGGGATAAGCTTGTACAACGTAATAGGCGTCCGCTTTAAAAAAGCGGGGAAAATTTATTATTTTGATCCGAACGGATTTGATATAGAACAGGACAGCTGTGTCATTGTTGAAACTGTAAGAGGTGTCGAATACGGGCAGGTTGTCATCGCAAATAAACAAGTGGACGAGCATGATGTGGTGCTTCCGCTTCGAAAGGTCATTCGCGTTGCTGATGAACGCGATCTTCTCATTGTAGAAGAAAATAAACAAGAGGCCCTGTCCGCCTTTGAAGTCTGTCAGAAAAAAGTGGCTGACCACGGCTTAGATATGAAACTCGTTGATGTTGAGTTTACGTTTGACCGCAATAAAGTCATTTTTTACTTCACGGCTGACGGACGGGTTGATTTCAGGGAATTGGTCAAAGACTTGGCTTCTATCTTTAAAACAAGAATCGAGTTGCGCCAAATCGGTGTGAGGGACGAGGCGAAAATGCTCGGCGGTATCGGCCCGTGCGGGAGAATGCTTTGCTGCTCCACGTTCCTCGGTGATTTTGAACCGGTATCCATCAAAATGGCAAAGGATCAAAATTTATCGTTGAACCCGACGAAAATTTCCGGTCTGTGCGGCCGTTTGATGTGCTGTTTAAAGTACGAAAATGATGAGTATGAGACGGCAAAAGAACAGCTGCCGGATTTAGGCGAAATGATTACGACGGCAAACGGCCCCGCAAAGGTTGTCGGTCTTAATATTCTGGAACGGGTGCTTCAGGTGGAACTGAAGAATCGTGAAAAAGTGATAGAATATACTTGGGAAGAGCTCTTGGAAGAGGGCGTCGTATCCGCACAAACCACAGATTAACGAGGTGTGGAACCTTGGATAAAAAAGAGTTATTTGATACTGTCATAAACCTGGAGGAACAAATCGGTTCGCTGTACCGTCAGCTGGGTGACTTAAAGCAGCATATCGGCGAAATGATTGAAGAGAATCACCATCTTCAGCTTGAAAACAAGCATTTGCGTAAGCGGCTTGATGACACGACAGAGCAAATTGAGCAATTCAAAGCCGATCAGAAAGAAACAAAAACACAGAAGGCAGAGCAAAGTGATATAGGAGAAGGGTACGATAATCTGGCCCGGCTGTATCAAGAAGGCTTTCATATTTGCAACGTCCATTATGGGAGCGTCCGCAAGGGAGATTGCCTTTTTTGTCTGTCCTTCTTAAATAAAAAATAAGGAAAAGGCTTCCGCTGATGTCGGAAGCCTTTTTCAAAGAGTGCCGAAAGGAATAAGATTATGGTTTCATTACGTGATGATGAAAGATTGGATTACTTATTAGCAGAGGACATGAAAATTGTACAAAGCCCGACGGTTTTCGCTTTTTCATTAGATGCCGTGCTGCTGTCAAAGTTTGCATACGTTCCGATTCAAAAGGGAAACATCGTTGATTTATGTACGGGGAATGGAATTGTGCCGCTTCTGCTCAGTACAAGGTCAAAGGCGGATATCACCGGGGTTGAAATTCAGGAGCGTTTGTATGATATGGCGCTCCGAAGCGTGGAATACAACGGGCTGGGCGGTCAGATCAGCCTCATTCATGATGATCTGAAAAATATGCCGGAAAGACTCGGACATAATAAATATGATGTTGTCACCTGCAACCCGCCTTATTTTAAAACACCGAAAGAGGCTGAGCAGAACCTGAACGAACATCTCAGAATCGCAAGGCACGAAATTCTTTGCACGCTTGAAGATGTGATTTCCGTCAGCAGCAAACTGTTGAAGCAAGGCGGGAAAGCGGCGCTCGTTCATCGGCCGGGACGGCTTTTGGAAATCTTTGAATTAATGAAAGCGTACCGAATAGAACCGAAACGGGTTCAGTTTATCTATCCGAAACAAGGAAAAGAAGCGAACACTATTTTGGTTGAAGGAATTAAAGGCGGCCGCCCTGATCTCAAAATACTTCCTCCGCTGTTTGTATATGATGAACAAAATGAATATACGAAAGAGATCCGCACGATTTTATATGGAGACAAATAGTCATTTCTTTTATGTACTGCTGTGCAATGACAACAGTCTTTATGCCGGTTATACAAATGATCTGCAAAAACGGCTGAAAACCCACAATGAGGGAAAGGGCGCGAAGTACACAAGGGCCCGGAGGCCGGTTTCGTTATGCCATGCGGAATCATTTGATACAAAACGGGAAGCCATGCAGGCGGAATACCGTTTTAAGCAGCTGACCCGAAAGAAAAAAGAACAATATATAGAAGAAAAACGAAGCAGCAAGGAGGCTGTATATGTTAAGTCGCCAGATGAGTTTTAACGGAAAATCTGAAATGGGAATCCTTTATCTTGTTCCTACACCGATCGGCAACTTGGAGGACATGACCTTTCGTGCAGTGGAGACGCTGAAATCGGTCGATGTCATAGCTGCCGAAGATACGAGACAGACGAAAAAGCTGTGCCACGTCTATGATATAGAAACATCTCTCACTAGTTATCATGAACACAACAAAGAAAGCAGCGGCCATAAAATTATTGAATGGCTGAAAAACGGAAAGAATGTGGCTTTGGTCAGTGACGCCGGTATGCCGACAATTTCCGACCCGGGGGCTGAGATTGTAAGAGATTTTACCCAAATCGGCGGTTATGTCGTTCCGCTTCCCGGTGCAAATGCGGCGTTAACCGCACTGACCGCATCAGGTATCACCCCGCAGCCGTTTTTCTTCTACGGATTCTTAAGCAGACAGAAAAAAGAAAAGAAGAAAGAACTTGAACTCCTGAAAAAACGGCAGGAAACGATGATATTTTACGAAGCGCCGCACAGATTAAAAGAAACATTAACAACAATGCATGACGTTTTGGGGAATCGAACCATCGCCGTCACGAGGGAATTAACGAAAAAGTACGAGGAATTTATCAGAGGAACCATCGCCGAGGTGCTTGAATGGGCAAATGAAGATCAAATCCGCGGTGAGTTCTGTCTCGTTGTCGAAGGCAATCAAGGCGCTGAACCGGATGAAGAGGAAAAGCCTTGGTGGACGGAGCTTTCTGAGAAAGAACATGTGGAGCATTACATAAATGAAGGATCTTCTTCCAAACAGGCCATAAAACAAACAGCGGTAGATCGGGACGTACCGAAACGCGAGATTTATGACGCTTATCACATTCAATCATAAAAAAAACCGTTCTTGTATCGTAACAAGAACGGTTTTTGTATGAAATAACTTATTTTTGGTTTTGAAGCTGATTTTGAATTTCAGAGATGATTTGCTCAGCGCCTTCTTTGCTGAGTACCAATTTGCCGCCGGCAAGTTTAAGGTTATCATCAGAAACTTCACCAGTTACTTGGCAAGTCATGTTTGGTTTATATTTTTTAAGGATGATTTTTTCATCATCAACATAAATTTCAAGAGCGTCTTTTTCTGCGATGCCCAGTGTACGGCGAAGTTCGATAGGGATAACTACGCGTCCAAGTTCATCAACTTTACGTACGATACCAGTAGATTTCATTAACAGTCTCCTCCCGAGAGATAATTATTTTGTAGTTTATATTTTTCTTCGTCATTATTCGACAAAATTCCTTACATTCCTAGCATAACAAGGTTTCCAATAATCGTCAATCTTTTTGTTTACTATTGATTGTAAGAATTAGTTCTTATAGTAAGTAAAGCCTTGGAAATCCTGAAATAACAGGCTTTTTGACTGCTTTTTCGAACCTATTATCCTACTGAAAATCCTTTTAAATCAAGACTTTCGAACCAAGATGTTTTATATTAGTAGATTATATACGACAAATTTCGACATGTTAAGACTTTTTTTAATTTCAATAAAAATTTTTAATTTTATTTACTCTTTTACGCGCAGTACGTATATATCCTTGATCTTAAAGGCTAAGATGGTATCATAGATAGAGGACAAATATCAATATTGTATATCAAATAAAACCGCTCTCGTCCTTTGGGCGTGAGCTTTTCGACATTCTGAATGGGAGGTTGCAACATGCCGCAAGACAATAATACTTTTTATATTACGACCCCGATATATTATCCGAGCGGAAAATTACATATCGGCCATGCTTACACTACCGTGGCCGGCGATGCGATGGCGCGTTACAAAAGATTAAAAGGATTTGACGTACGCTACCTGACAGGAACGGATGAACACGGACAAAAAATCCAGCAGAAAGCGGAGGAAGAGAATATCACACCTCAGGCTTATGTGGATCGTGCCGTGGCTGAGATCCAAAAACTATGGAAGCAGCTCGACATTTCTCACGATGATTTCATCCGGACGACGGAAAGCCGGCATAAAGAAATTATTGAGAAAGTGTTCCAAAAGCTTCTTGATAATGGTGATATCTATCTGGATGAGTATGAGGGCTGGTACAGCATCCCTGATGAAACATTCTATACTGAAACACAGCTGGTGGATGTGGAACGAAATGAAAAGGGTGAGGTTGTCGGCGGAAAAAGCCCGGACAGCGGCCACCCAGTCGAATTAATTAAAGAGGAGTCATACTTCTTCCGCATGAGCAAATATGCAGACCGCCTGCTGAAGTTTTATGAGGACAATCCTTCATTCATCCAGCCTGAATCACGCAAAAATGAAATGATTAACAATTTCATTAAACCGGGGCTTGAAGATTTGGCCGTTTCCAGAACGACGTTTGACTGGGGCGTAAAAGTGCCGGGAAACCCGAAGCATGTCGTGTATGTATGGATTGACGCATTATTCAACTACATTACGGCGCTCGGTTACGATACGGAAAATGACGAGCTTTACAAAAAGTACTGGCCTGCTGACGTCCACCTTGTCGGTAAAGAAATTGTCCGTTTTCATACCATTTACTGGCCGATTATGCTGATGGCGCTTGATCTCCCGCTCCCTAAGCAAGTATTCGCGCATGGCTGGTTATTGATGAAAGACGGAAAAATGTCGAAATCAAAAGGAAATGTCGTTGATCCGGTAACATTGATTGAACGCTACGGCTTGGATGAGCTTCGCTATTACCTGCTTCGCGAAGTGCCGTTTGGTTCAGACGGTGTCTTTACGCCGGAAGGTTTTGTAGAACGGATTAATTATGACTTGGCAAACGACTTAGGAAACCTTCTGAATCGTACAGTCGCTATGATCCAAAAGTATTTTGACGGTGAGATCGGTTCATATGAACGAAATGTGACTGATTTTGATCAAGAGCTTTCTTCTGTAGCCGGTGAAACAGTTAAAGCATATGAAAAGGCAATGGAAAACATGGAGTTTTCAGTGGCTTTATCAACACTATGGCAATTAATCAGCCGTACGAACAAATATATTGATGAAACTGCTCCGTGGGTGCTGGCAAAAGATCCGGACAAACAAAAAGAATTACGTTCTGTCATGTATCATTTAGCTGAATCATTGCGTATTTCGGCCGTACTGCTTCAGCCTTTCTTAACGCAGACGCCTGAAAAAATGTTTGCTCAGCTCGGGATTGAGGATCAGTCTCTTAAAGCTTGGGACAGCATCCAGACATTCGGCCAATTAAAGAACGCGAAAGTGAAAAAAGGGGAGCCGCTTTTCCCTCGTCTTGAAGCTGAAGAGGAAGTAGCTTACATCAAGCAAAAAATGCAAGGGACTGCTCCTGTGAAAGAAGAAAAAACAGAAGAGCCGCAAGAAGCAGAGCGTCTTCCTGAAATTACGTTTGATCAATTTATGGATACAGAACTTCGCGTCGCAGAAGTCTTGTCCGCAGAACCGGTAAAAAAAGCGGACCGTCTGCTGAAGCTGCAAATTGATCTGGGCTTTGAACAGCGCCAAGTCGTATCAGGTATCGCGAAGCATTACACACCGGATCAGCTTGTGGGAATGAAGATCATTTGTGTAACGAATCTAAAACCGGTAAAACTGAGAGGCGAGCTTTCTCAAGGGATGATACTGGCAGGAGAATCTGACGGCGTCCTTAAGGTTGTAGCTGTCGACCAGTCATTACCGAAAGGCACCAGAATTAAATAATAGATGCAAAAGGTGTTTCACGTGTAACATTTCGTCGAACACCTTTTGTTTTTCAACAAGAAAGGAGTTTTTATGATGCTTTTTGATACACATGCACACTTAAACGCCGAGCAATTCGACACAGACTTAGAAGAAGTCATTGCGCGTGCAAAGGCTGAAAAAGTTGAACGAATCGTCGTTGTCGGATTCGACAAACCTACCATCACGCGGGCAATGGAGCTGATTGAGGAATATGACTTTATATACGCTGCGATCGGCTGGCATCCGGTAGACGCAATTGACATGACAGAGGAAGACTTATCATGGATTAAGGAACTGTCCGCTCATGAAAAAGTCGTGGCAATCGGAGAAATGGGCCTTGACTATCACTGGGACAAATCACCGAAGGATATCCAAAAAGAGGTATTCCGGAAACAAATCGCGCTTGCCAAAGATGTGAACCTTCCAATTATCATCCACAACCGTGATGCGACTGAGGATGTTGTCACGATCCTGAAAGAAGAGGGAGCGGAAGAAGTCGGCGGCATTATGCACTGCTTTACGGGCAGCGCGGAGGTTGCGCGGCAGTGTATGGATATGAATTTCTATATCTCATTCGGAGGACCGGTTACCTTCAAAAATGCGAAGAAACCAAAAGAAGTGGCAAAGGAAATTCCGAATGACCGTTTGCTGATCGAAACTGACTGTCCTTTCCTGACACCCCATCCTTTCCGCGGCAAACGAAATGAGCCAAGCTACGTGAAATATGTTGCTGAACAGCTCGCGGAATTAAAAGGACTGACGTATGAAGAAATTGCTTCGATAACAACCGAAAACGCAAAAAGACTTTTCCGCATGAACTGACAAAATGCGCTGTCGTAACGTGTAAAGGCTTGTCCGATTCAGTGGATATGTAAAACGGTTCTACAAGCTTCCTTCTTCTCATAAGATAGGTTGTCGATATGTCTCTCTTCCTTTTTTTGCTTTGTTTTTGCATAATGAGGGATACGCTGAAGGTTTTTGATCTTCGAGATGGGAGGGTTGACAGCATTTTAGATACTCTATATAATCTCTCCGAGGAGAAGGAGGCGTTTTTCATCACACAAAAAATGAAAAAACTGTTTTCCGTAAAGCTTGGTAAAAGCAAGGTTATTCTTATTGCAGCTATTATTCTGCTGGGCGGAACCGGGACTGCATACGGGGCACATGAGCTCTCAAAACAATCAGTCTCTGTTTCTATCAACGGCAAGAAAAAGCAAATACGCACTCATGCAAAAACGGTTGGGGAACTTCTGGAAGATTTACATATAGAGACAAGAAATGAAGACCGGATTACCCCGTCTAAGCAGACAGCATTGGCTGAGAACATGAATGTCGTGTATGATGCTGCAAAGCAGATCCGTGTGACAAGAGGCGGAGAAGAAAAGACTTTATGGTCAACGGCAAAAACAGTCGGCGCATTTCTGAACGAACAGCATACACCTGTGAATCAGCACGATAAAATAGATCCAGCAGCAGATACGAAAGTGACAAACGGCATGAAAGTCACGGTCGACCCGGCTTTTCAGGTCACTGTAAATGATGCGGGAAAGAAAAAGAAAATATGGACGACTTCGACTACGGTCGCTGACTTTTTAACGCAGCATAAGATGGACATGAAAGACGAAGATCAAGTAAAACCGGCATTACACGAAAAGCTCACAAAAGATCAGGCCGGCATACAAATCACTCGTATCGAAAAAGTCACCGATGTAGTTGAGGAAAAAATAGCGTATCGAGTGAAAGAAAAAGAGGATGCGTCTCTCGACAACGGGAAAGAAAAGATCGTTCAAAAAGGAAAAGAAGGCAAGCTTAAAAAGCATTTTCATGTTGTCAAAGAAAATGGAAAAGAAGTATCAAGAAAGCTTGTCAAAGAAGAAACATCTGAAAAAAGCAAAGATCAGATCATTGCGGTCGGCACAAAGCGGCACAGTCCCAAGATTGAGCAGCTCAGTGCACCGGTGAAGGCATCTTCGGGTGAAACCGGATCTTCCGGTAAAGTGATTACCGTGTCTTCCACGGCATATACCGCAAGCTGCAGCGGCTGTTCCGGCCATACGGCTACAGGCGTTAATCTGACAAGCAATCCGAATGCCAAGGTCATTGCGGTAGACCCAAGCGTCATTCCGCTCGGCACAAGAGTCCACGTAGACGGATACGGGGATGCTGTGGCCGCAGATACGGGCTCAGCCATTAAAGGAAGACGGATTGATGTCTTTTTCCCTGAAAAATCTTCGGCGTACCGCTGGGGAAAGAAACAGGTCAAAATAAAAATTTTAAATTAATTCCGATTCATTCAGAGGGTTTTGCGCCCTCTGTTTTTTTCGTTATAATAGGTAAAGTGTATTTTCAGTATATTAGACGTGACATGTAAACAAAGGTTTCGTTTTGGATATAAAAAGTTTTTTTGGAGGAAGTAATGAAAATTAAAGAAATTATTGTAGTCGAGGGACGCGATGACACTGCGCGCATAAAACTTGCCGTTGATGCGGATACGATTGAGACGAACGGTTCGGCAATCGGAGACGAAGTCATCAGGCAGATTCGGCTGGCGCAGGAAACGAGAGGGGTCATCGTGCTGACGGACCCGGATTTTCCGGGGGAAAAGATCCGGAAAACCATTTCTGAAGCAGTACCCGGCTGTAAACACGCATTTCTGCCCAAACATCTTGCCAAACCGAAGAACAAGCGCGGCATCGGCGTTGAGCACGCATCCATTGAAAGCATCAGAGCATGTCTGGAAAATGTGCATGAAGAGATGGAGGCAAAGCCGAGTGAGATTTCGGCTGAAGATTTAATACAAGCCGGTCTGATCGGCGGGCCGGCTGCCAAAAGACGCCGCGAACGATTGGGCGACCTGCTGAAGATCGGCTATACAAACGGCAAACAGCTTCAAAAACGGCTGCAAATGTTTCAAATCAAAAGAAGTGATTTTATTGATGCGCTCGATGCTATGATGCAGGAGGAACAGGATGAACAATAAAGATATCGCGACACCTATCAGAACGAAAGAAATTCTGAAAAAATACGGTTTCTCTTTTAAAAAGAGTCTGGGACAGAATTTCTTAATTGATACAAATATATTGGACAGAATTGTGGACCATGCGGAAATAACGGATCGGACCGGAGTCATTGAAATCGGACCCGGAATCGGCGCGCTGACAGAGCAGCTTGCCAAACGGGCGAAAAAGGTCGTCGCGTTTGAAATTGATCAGCGCCTCCTGCCCATTCTCAATGATACGCTGTCTCCGTATGACAATGTAACGATCATTCATCAGGATGTGCTGAAAGCAGACGTCAAATCCGTCATTGAAGAGCAGTTTCAGGATTGTGATGAAATTATGGTGACGGCGAATCTTCCGTATTATGTAACGACACCGATCATCATGAAGCTTTTGGAAGAGCATCTTCCCTTAAAAGGAATTGTCGTCATGCTGCAAAAAGAGGTCGCTGAGCGGATGGCGGCTGATCCTTCCTCTAAGGAGTACGGATCGCTTTCCATCGCAGTTCAGTTCTACACGGAGGCCAAAACGGTCATGACTGTACCGAAAACGGTGTTTGTGCCTCAGCCTAACGTCGATTCCGCGGTCATCCGTCTCTTGCTTCGAGACGGCCCGGCGGTTGACGTCGATAATGAACCGTTTTTCTTCCAGCTGATTAAAGCAAGCTTCGCTCAGCGCCGGAAAACCTTGCTGAACAACCTTGTGAACAATCTTCCGGGCGGAAAAGAGAAGAAAGCTCAAATCGAAGAAATTCTCCAAGAAACGAATATTGACGGAAAGCGGCGCGGTGAATCCCTGTCTATAGAAGAATTCGCGCTCCTGTCCAACGGATTGTATAAAGCCCTTTTCTAAGAAGGGCTTTTTGTTTTGCGTCACCACTTGGACTGCCGCTACATAGGCTAGAGAAGAACCTTATTCATTCAACTGCAAGAAAAGCTTGAAACATCAAGCGCCGCAGCGGAAAGAGGTGCATTTGATAAGGCTTCTTTCATGATGAGGCTTAGTCTATTTGTGGAGTGGGTAACGTGCAATTTCAAATAGGAGATATGGTAGCCAGAAAATCCTATCAAATGGATGTTTTATTTCGCATTATCGGCATAGAGCAAACAAGCAAAGGAAATTCAATTGCCATCCTGCATGGTGACGAAGTCAGATTGATTGCGGATGCTGATTTTTCTGATTTGGAGCCTGTAAGAAAAGACGAACAGGCCGTGAGAAAGCAGAAAGATGAAAGCAGGATGAATGAATCTCTCGAGCTGCTCCGCCAGGATTATAAGCTGCTTCGGGAAAAACAGGAATATTATGCGACGAATCAATATCAGCATCAGGAGCACTACTTTCATATGCCCGGCAAGGTATTGCATCTGGACGGCGATGAGGCTTATTTGAAAAAGTGCCTGAACTTTTACGAAAAAATCGGTGTGCCGGTGTACGGGATTCACTGCCATGAGAAAAAAATGCCGGCATCCATTGAGGAGCTGCTCGACAAATACCGGCCGGATATTTTAGTCATCACCGGCCATGATGCATATTCCAAGCATAAGGGAGACGTGAACGATTTAAGCGCCTACAGGCATTCTAAACACTTTGTCGAAACGGTTCAAAGAGCGAGACGAAAAGTCCCCCACTTGGACCAGCTTGTCATATTCGCGGGTGCCTGCCAATCCCATTTCGAGTCTTTAATTAAAGCGGGCGCGAATTTTGCAAGTTCACCGTCACGCGTCAACATTCATGCGCTTGACCCGGTATATATTGTCGCGAAAATCAGCTTCACTCCGTTTATGGAGCGGATTAATGTGTGGGATGTCCTGAGAAATACGCTGACGAGAGAGAAAGGGCTGGGAGGCATTGAAACGAAGGGTGTGCTGCGTGTCGGTATGCCGTATAAATCAAATGGATGAGTGAAAAACCCGCATGAAATTCGCTATGCGGGTTAATTATTTTACATATTGATACATAAATTTCCGGAACTTGTGAAAAATAATGCAGAAATCAATAGAATTTTGTCAAAATAATTTTGTTGACAATGACTTATTAACGTTGATATAATTTAAATTTTGTTTGACAAAATTGGGCTCTTGTTGTACAATAAATGTAGTGAGGTGGATGCAATGGCGAAGACGTTGTCCGATATAAAAAGATCGCTTGATGGGAATTTAGGTAAACGGCTTACGTTAAAAGCAAACGGCGGCCGCCGAAAAACGATTGAGCGTTCGGGCATTTTAGCTGAGACGTACCCTTCTGTTTTTGTGATACAACTAGATCAAGACGAGAATTCGTTTGAAAGAGTTTCATACAGTTATGCTGATATTCTGACTGAGACTGTTGAATTGACATTCAATGATGATGCGGCAAGCTCAGTAGCATTTTAATGGGCAGTGAACCTTTTGTTTACTGCTTTTTGTTTTGCCTTCTAAAGCTCTTCTAATTATTCCCTCGAAAGTTTCAGCTGATTAAACGGAAGCTATAAGTGTCACATGTTTTATCGTGGCGTGCACGAATGGTGATCAATTCTATAAAAGGGGTTGTTTCGTTTGGGCAGACGTCGTGGAGTTATGTCAGATGAGTTCAAGTATGAGCTGGCAAAGGACCTTGGTTTTTACGATACGGTGAAAAACGAGGGCTGGGGCGGCATTCGGGCGCGCGATGCCGGGAATATGGTAAAGCGTGCGATTGAGATTGCCGAACAGCAGATGGCGGCTCAGAACCAAAATAACCGATAATGCAGTGGCCCGGGGGACAATCCGTTCCCCGGTTTTTTCTATCGGCTGTCAAAATCGGCGTCAATTTCGGATAAGTACCTCCGGGTCTCCAAATGTGATACAATGTTCATACTTATGTTTAGATGGAGAAGTAGGTGAAAGCTATGCGTATTTTAGAAAAAGCGCCGGCCAAAATCAATCTGTCCCTCGATGTGAGGAGTAAACGCCCGGATGGTTATCATGAAGTGGAGATGATCATGACGACAATTGATTTGGCAGATCGGATTGAACTGACAGAACTGCCCGAAAACGTTATCAGAGTGGCGTCGCATAATCGCTTTGTTCCGGATGATCAAAGAAATCTGGCTTATCAGGCAGCCAAACTGCTCAAAGAACGGTTTCAAGTCAAAAAAGGCGTTTCCATTATGATTACAAAGGTGATCCCTGTAGCGGCGGGGCTTGCCGGCGGAAGCAGCGATGCGGCAGCCACGCTAAGAGGGCTGAACAGGCTTTGGGATTTAAAGCTTTCTGTCGAAGAGCTCGCGGAGCTTGGCGCTGAAATTGGTTCAGACGTGTCCTTCTGTGTTTACGGAGGCACTGCCCTGGCAACCGGACGCGGTGAGAAGATCAGGCATATCAGTGCTCCGCCTCATTGCTGGGTCGTGCTCGCCAAACCGACGATCGGGGTATCGACCGCCGAAGTGTACCGCCGGCTGAATTTGCAGCAGGTTCGGCATCCGGATGTACAGGCGATGATTGACGCAATTGAAGAAAAAAGTTTCCAAAAGGTGTGCAGCCAACTAGGAAACGTATTAGAATCGGTTACGCTCAACCTTCATCCCGAGGTGGCGATGATTAAAAATCAAATGAAACGCTTCGGTGCCGATGCGGTGTTAATGAGCGGAAGCGGACCGACTGTATTCGGTTTGGTTCAATACGAATCAAAGGTGCAGCGGATTTATAACGGGTTAAGAGGCTTCTGTGATCAGGTGTACGCGGTGCGGATGATCGGCGAACAGAATGCTCTTGATTAAATCCGTATGTTAAGTTATATTGTTTTTAAATTATTCGGATTTTGGGGGTAAGTTCATGAAGTTTCGTCGCAGCGGCAGATTGGTGGACTTAACAAATTATTTGTTAACCCATCCGCATGAATTAATACCGTTAACGTTTTTCTCTGAACGGTATCAATCAGCAAAGTCATCAATCAGTGAAGATTTAACGATTATTAAACAGACCTTCGAACAGCAAGGCATTGGGACGCTGCTTACAGTGCCGGGAGCTGCCGGAGGCGTCAAATACATTCCGAAAGTGAAACAGGCTGAAGCAGAAGCGTTTATACAGGAGCTGGGACAGTCTTTAGTAAATCCTGAGCGTATCCTTCCGGGCGGTTATGTATATTTAACGGATATCTTAGGCAAACCATCTGTCCTCTCTCATGTAGGCAGGCTTTTTGCTTCCGTTTTTGCGGAGCGGGAGATTGATGTGGTGATGACCGTTGCGACAAAGGGAATCCCTCTCGCTTACGCAGCGGCCAGTTATCTGAACGTTCCGGTTGTCATCGTACGAAAAGATAATAAAGTGACGGAAGGCTCCACGGTGAGCATCAATTATGTATCAGGGTCGTCTAACCGCATTCAAACGATGTCACTTGCGAAAAGAAGTTTGGCTACGGGGTCGAACGTTTTGATTATTGACGACTTTATGAAAGCGGGCGGCACTATAAACGGCATGATCAGCCTGCTTGATGAGTTTAATGCGAACGTCGCGGGAATAGGCGTCTTGGTTGAAGCTGAGGGAGTGAATGAACGGCTTGTCGATGAATACATGTCGCTGCTCACACTTTCAACCATCAATATGAAAGACAAAACGATTGAGATTCAAAACGGCAATTTTCTGCGATTTTTTAAAGAACAGCATTTAAAGAATGGGGAGACAGAAAAATGACAAAAGCAATCCATACAAAACACGCGCCGGCAGCAATCGGGCCATATTCACAAGGAATCATCGTAAACAACATGTTTTACAGCTCAGGCCAGATTCCTCTTACTGCTGAAGGAGAAATGGTAAACGGTGATATCACAGAACAAACGCATCAGGTGTTCAGCAATTTAAAGGCTGTGCTGAAAGAAGCGGGCGCTTCTCTCGAGACGGTTGTAAAAGCAACGGTGTTTATTGCTGATATGGAGCAGTTTGCGGAAGTGAATGAAGTGTACGGACAATACTTTGATGTACATAAGCCGGCAAGGTCTTGTGTGGAAGTGGCGAGACTGCCGAAAGACGCTCTCGTGGAAATTGAAGTCATTGCGCTGGTGAAATCTTAAATCTCAGAAAAGTGGTTCCGGTCTCCGGAATCACTTTTTTTATGCAGTATATGATCCCCCGATATGGTTTATCACCTAATTGTGTATGTATATCCTATATTTTCAAAAAAACTTTTTGAAATGTGCAGGAATTTAAAAAGAATCGTGGAATTGTTAGACTAATGCTTTTATATAGGGAAAAGGTGGTGAACTACTGTGGAAGTTACTGACGTAAGATTACGCCGCGTGAATACCGATGGTCGCATGAGAGCGATTGCATCCATCACGCTGGATCACGAATTTGTCGTACATGATATTCGTGTGATTGATGGAAACAATGGTCTTTTCGTTGCGATGCCGAGTAAACGCACCCCTGATGGAGAATTCCGCGATATTGCTCATCCTATTAATTCCAGCACGCGGGGCAAGATCCAGGATGCTGTTTTAAATGAGTATCATCGTTTGGGTGATTCTGAAGCATTAGAATATGAAGAAGCTGGAGCTTCTTAAACATAACAAAATGTAAGGACTGCTGATAAAGGCTGACACAAGGCCTTTTCCGGCAGTCCTTTTTTAAATCTGATTTTTCAGTAATAAAGCGATTACATAGAAAATTCTTGCACTTTTTGATGTCTTCTTGAAATCAACAGCTATTTAGGATATATTTTTCTATGGATAAAAGGGATATTGGAGGCCATTAAATGGATAAGCGGTTTGCAGTGATTTTAGCTGCCGGAAAAGGAACGAGAATGAAATCTAAGCTTTATAAGGTCCTTCATCCGGTATGCGGAAAGCCTATGGTAGAGCACGTCGCAGACGAGGCTCTGAAATTATCTTTAGCGAAGCTTGTCACCATCGTAGGACATGGCGCCGAAGATGTGAAAAAGCAGCTCGGACAGAAAAGCGATTACGCTCTCCAAGCAGAACAGCTCGGTACGGCTCATGCAGTCAAGCAGGCAAAACCATTTCTTCACGGAGAGAAAGGTGTCACGATCGTTATTTGCGGCGATACACCGCTTCTGACGGCGGAGACGATGGAAGCCATGCTGAATGAACATACAAACAAAGGCGCAAAAGCCACGGTGTTAACGGCCGTTGCCGACGATCCCGCTGGATACGGAAGAATCATCCGGGGAGAAGACGGCGCCGTTCAAAAAATCGTGGAGCATAAGGATGCTTCGGAGCAAGAACGTCTTGTGAAAGAAATCAACACGGGAACGTACTGTTTTGATAACGAGGCCCTTTTTCGTGTCATCGAACAGGTTTCGAATGAAAATGCCCAAGGCGAGTATTACCTGCCGGATGTAATCGAAATCCTCAAAGACGAAGGCGAAACTGTTGCCGCTTACCAGACTGGTAACTTCCAAGAGACGCTCGGAGTGAATGATAGAGTCGCTCTTTCTCAGGCTGAAATGTATATGAAAGAGCGTATTAACAAACGGCATATGCAAAACGGAGTCACTTTAATCGATCCGATGAATACGTACATCTCACCTGACGCACGTATCGGACAAGATACAGTTATTTATCCCGGAACTGTGTTAAAGGGACAAGCTGAAATCGGCGATGAATGTGTCATCGGCCCTCACACTGAGATAGAGGACAGCTCGATCGGCAGCCGCACTGTGATTAAACAATCCGTTGTCAATCGGAGCAAAGTTGGGAATGATGTAAATATCGGTCCTTTTGCTCACATCAGACCTGATTCCGCAATCGGCAATGAAGTGAAGATCGGAAACTTTGTGGAAATCAAGAAAACACAATTCGGCGACCGCAGCAAAGCATCTCATTTAAGCTATATCGGTGATGCCGAAGTGGGCACGGACGTCAATCTCGGATGCGGCTCCATCACGGTCAATTATGATGGGAAGAACAAATATTTAACCAAAATTGAAGACGGCGCGTTTATTGGCTGCAACTCCAATCTGGTCGCTCCTGTCACAGTGGGAGAAGGCGCGTACGTCGCTGCGGGCTCAACCGTAACTGAAGATGTGCCGGGCGAAGCGCTTGCCATTGCCAGAGCAAGACAAGTAAATAAAGAAGATTATGTGAAAAATATTCATAAAAAATAATCCTAAAATCGGAGGTTTACCATGTCTAACGAATACGGAGATAAGAATTTAAAGATTTTTTCTTTGAATTCAAATCCAGAACTTGCAAAAGAAATCGCGGATAATGTAGGAGTTCAATTAGGAAAGTGCTCTGTTACAAGATTCAGTGACGGAGAGGTCCAGATCAACATAGAAGAAAGTATTCGCGGCTGTGATTGCTATATCATTCAGTCTACAAGTGCGCCGGTCAACGAGCACATCATGGAATTGCTGATTATGGTGGACGCTTTAAAGCGCGCTTCCGCGAAAACAATCAACATTGTGATTCCGTACTACGGTTATGCGCGCCAGGACAGAAAAGCAAGATCACGTGAACCGATCACGGCAAAACTTTTTGCAAACCTGCTTGAAACTGCGGGTGCGACACGCGTGATCGCGCTTGATTTACACGCGCCGCAAATTCAAGGTTTCTTTGATATTCCGATTGACCACTTAATGGGTGTTCCGATTTTAGGCCATTACTTTGAAGGTAAAGACTTGAAAGATATCGTTATTGTTTCTCCTGACCACGGCGGTGTGACGCGCGCCCGCAAACTTGCGGACCGTCTGAAAGCGCCGATCGCGATTATCGACAAACGCCGTCCTAGACCGAATGAGGTAGAAGTGATGAACATCGTCGGTAACGTGGAAGGAAAAACTGCGATTCTGATCGATGATATTATTGATACCGCCGGCACAATCACACTTGCTGCAAACGCGCTGGTTGAAAACGGAGCCGCGGAAGTGTATGCATGCTGTACGCACCCTGTATTGTCAGGTCCTGCGGTTGAGCGGATCAACAACTCTAAAATCAAGGAGCTTGTCGTAACGAACAGCATTAAGCTTCCTGAAGAGAAAAAAATCGAACGCTTTAAGCAGCTTTCTGTCGGACCGCTTCTGGCTGAAGCGATTATCCGTGTTCACGAGAAACAGTCTGTCAGCTATTTATTCAGCTAAACCGAAACTTTAAGGTTTAAATCCCAGTTATTGTGGGTATTGTTCTAATAGGACGATAAAACGATAATTAGGATGGTGCTGAATATGGCAACTTTAAAAGCAAATGAAAGAACAGATTTTAAACGTTCGACGCTTCGGAAAATCCGTCATTCAGGACATGTTCCAGGGATTATATACGGGAAAGAAACAACGAACACGGCTGTCTCTTTAGACAGTGTCGAATTGCTTAAAACATTGCGGGACGAAGGAAAAAACACGATTATCACAATTGATGTCAACGGAAATCAGCAATCGGTTATGGTGACAGATCTTCAGACAGACCCGCTCAAAAACGAATTGACGCACGCCGATTTTCAAGTCGTGAATATGAGTGAGGAGCTGGAGGCGGAAGTGCCGATTCAGCTGACGGGAGAGGCGAAAGGAGTCAAAGACGGAGGCGTCATCCAGCAGCCGCTGCATGAGCTTTCGATCAAGGCTAAGCCGAAGGACATCCCTCAGACAATCAATGTTGATATTTCCGGGCTTGAAATGAATGATGTGCTGACCATCGCAGATCTGACTGCCGACGGCAATTATACATTTACAAACGATCCGGAAGAAGTCGTGGCGTCCATCCTTCCTCCTAAGCAGGAAGCATTCGAAGAAGATGCAGAACCATCTCCTGAGGAAGAGCCCGAAGGAGAAAATCAATAAGCGCTTTAAGACGTAACCCGCCCGAGGTTACGTCTTTTGTGCTAGAATGAGAAGAATTACAGCGATGTTGAGGGAGGATTTACGATGCTTGTGATTGCCGGTCTGGGTAACCCGGGAAAAACCTACGAGAACACGAGACATAATGTCGGCTTTATGGCCATTGACGAGCTTTCTAAAGAATGGAATATTGAATTGAATAAAACGAAATTCAACGGACTTTACGGAATCGGTTTTGTTTCCGGAAAAAAAGTTCTACTTGTTAAACCGCTTACATATATGAATTTATCAGGGGAATGTTTGCGGCCGCTATTGGATTATTATGAAGCCGATCATGAAGATTTGAAAGTCATATACGATGACCTGGATCTTCCGACGGGGAAAATCAGGCTCCGCACGAAGGGGAGCGCAGGCGGACACAACGGAATTAAATCGCTTATTCAGCACCTCGGAACCCCTGAATTTGACCGGATCAGAATCGGAATCGGCCGTCCCGTCAACGGGATGAAAGTCGTTGATTATGTGCTGGGCGCTTTTACGAAAGATGAAGCGCCGCATATCAATGATGCCGTCTCAAAAACCGTAAAAGCCTGCGAAGCTTCCTTGACGAAACCATTTTTAGAAGTTATGAACGAATTTAATGCAAATGTATAAGATAAATAATGGGAGACCATACTAGGGAAAAATGATTTTTTCACATCAGGAGGTCCAATGTATGGCTTTGCATTATTTCTGCCGCCACTGCGGTTTTAAGGTAGGGAGCCTGGAGTATTCGTCGGTGCCGACACAGTCACTTGGATTTCAGCACTTAACAAATGAGGAAAGAAACGATATGATTTCATATAAAGACAATGGAGATGTCCATGTTCTTACAATTTGTGAAGACTGCCAAGAGGCGCTGGAACGCAATCCGCACTACCATGAACACAACACATTTCTTCAATAATGAGCTTTGGTGTAGATTCTAGACCAAAGCGTTTTTCTGTTCTTGCAGAAAATAGAGAGGAGGGGCCCATATGGACAATATTCAAACCTTTATTAAAGAAAGCGATGATTTTAAATCCATTGTTAACGGTTTACATGAGGGGCTGAAGGAACAGCTGCTTGCGGGTCTGTCAGGTTCCGCGCGTTCTGTTTTTACCTCCGCCCTTGCACAGGAAACGAAAAAGCCGATTTTCTTTATCACTCATAATTTATATCAGGCCCAAAAAGTGACGGAAGATCTGACGGCGCTTCTCGGGGATCAATCTGTTTTTTTATACCCCGTAAATGAATTGATTTCTTCAGAAATTGCGGTGGCGAGTCCTGAACTGCGCGCTCAGCGGCTTGATGTCATTAATAGATTAACAAACGGAGAAGCGCCGGTCGTAGTGGCACCCGTTGCAGCACTGAGAAGAATGCTTCCGCCGAAAGAACTGTGGAAAAGCAGCCAAATCGCCATATCACTCGGAGACGATATAGAACAGGATCAGCTGTCTGCACGCCTTGTAGAGGTGGGGTATGAGCGTTCCGATATGGTTTCTGCACCCGGTGAATTCAGTATTCGCGGCGGAATAATCGACATTTATCCGCTGACGTCAGAACATCCGGTGCGGATTGAGCTGTTTGATACGGAGGTCGACTCCATCAGAAGCTTCAACTCTGATGACCAGAGATCAATTGAGACGCTAAAAACGGTGGCCATCGGACCGGCGAAGGAACTGATCATCCGGGCGGAAGAAAAAGCCCGCGCGATGGAAAGGCTCGATAAAGGGCTTGCCGACAGTCTGAAGAAGCTGAAGCAGGACAAACAAAAGGAAATGCTTCATATCAATATCTCGCATGATAAAGAACGGTTATCAACGGGACAGACTGATCAGGAACTTGTGAAGTATCTCTCGTACTTTTACGAAAAGCCTGCTAGTTTGCTAGATTATACACCGTCAGACACCTTGTTATTGTTAGACGAGGTCAGCCGGATTCATGAAATGGAGGATCAGCTCCAAAAAGAAGAAGCCGAATTCATGACAAGTCTGCTGGAAGAAGGAAAAATTCTGCATGACATCAATTTATCCTTCAGCTTTCAGGAGATTATGGCCGAGAAGCGGCGTCCAGCCATTTACTTTTCATTATTTTTGCGTCATGTTCAGCATACAAGCCCTCAAAATATCGTGAATGTGACAAGCCGGCAGATGCAGAGTTTTCATGGGCAGATGAATGTGCTCGCCAGTGAAATGGAGCGCTTTAAGAAATCAAACTTCACCGTCGTCTTTTTAGGCGCAAATAAGGACAGAACCGACAGATTGGCGTCCGTGCTGGCTGATTACGAAATTGAAGCCGCCAAAACGGACAGCTCCAAAGCGCTTGTACAAGGACAGGTCTATGTCATGGAAGGCGAGCTGCAATCCGGTTTTGAACTGCCGCTGATGAAGCTGGCCGTCATTACGGAGGAAGAGCTGTTCAAAAACCGAATCAAGAAGAAGCCGAGAAAGCAGAAGCTGACAAATGCCGAACGGATCAAAAGCTATTCTGAGCTTCAAGTCGGTGACTATGTCGTCCACGTCAACCACGGGATCGGTAAGTATTTGGGGATCGAAACACTTGAAATCAAGGGCATTCATAAAGATTACCTCAATATTCATTACCAGGGCAGTGATAAGCTGTACGTCCCGGTAGAACAAATCGACCAGGTGCAGAAGTACGTCGGCTCTGAAGGAAAAGAACCGAAGCTTTATAAACTGGGCGGCAGTGAATGGAAACGGGTGAAGAAAAAAGTTGAAAACTCCGTTCAGGATATTGCCGATGATCTGATTAAGCTTTATGCGGAACGCGAAGCAAGCAAAGGCTATGCGTTCTCGCCGGATCATGAAATGCAGCGTCAGTTCGAGTCTGCTTTCCCTTATCAGGAAACCGATGATCAGCTCCGATCCATTCAGGAAATTAAAAAGGATATGGAAAGAGAGCGTCCGATGGACCGTTTGCTTTGCGGTGATGTCGGTTACGGGAAGACGGAGGTAGCCATCCGTGCGGCCTTTAAAGCGATCGCCGACGGAAAACAGGTCGCGCTCCTTGTGCCGACGACCATACTCGCACAGCAGCATTATGAAACCATTACGGAGCGTTTCCAAGACTATCCGATTAACATCGGTCTTCTCAGCCGATTCAGAACGAGAAAAGAATCTAATGAAACGCTCAAAGGTCTGAAAAACGGAACAGTAGATATCGTGATCGGAACCCACAGGCTCTTATCTAAAGATGTCGTCTATAAAGATCTCGGCTTGCTCATCATCGACGAAGAGCAGCGCTTCGGTGTTACGCATAAGGAAAAAATCAAACAGATCAAAGCCAATGTCGATGTGCTGACTCTGACGGCGACGCCGATTCCGCGTACGCTTCATATGTCCATGCTCGGTGTGCGGGACTTATCTGTTATTGAAACGCCGCCGGAAAACCGTTTCCCTGTCCAGACATATGTCGTGGAATACAACGGCGCGCTTGTACGAGAAGCCATCGAAAGGGAACTGGCGCGCGGAGGACAGGTATATTTCTTGTACAACCGCGTGGATGATATCGAGCGGAAGGCTGACGAAATTTCCATGCTTGTTCCCGATGCGAAGGTGGCATACGCCCACGGGAAAATGACCGAAAATGAATTGGAAAGCGTCATGCTTAATTTTCTGGAAGGGGAATCAGATGTCCTCGTCAGCACGACCATTATTGAGACAGGCGTAGATATACCGAACGTCAATACCTTGATCGTGTTTGACGGAGACAAAATGGGACTGTCTCAGCTGTATCAGCTGAGAGGACGGGTCGGCCGCTCCAATCGTGTCGCGTACGCGTATTTTACGTACCGCAGAGACAAAGTGCTTACTGAGGTGGCGGAAAAACGGCTGCAGGCGATTAAAGAATTTACCGAGCTGGGATCAGGGTTTAAAATTGCCATGCGTGACTTGACGATCAGGGGAGCGGGGAACCTTCTCGGCGCCCAGCAGCACGGTTTCATCGACTCGGTCGGTTTTGACCTGTATTCGCAAATGCTCAAAGAAGCCATTGAAGAGCGTAAAGGCGATACGCCGAAAAGCGAACAGTTTGAGACAGAAATCGATATCGAGCTTGATGCATATATTCCTGAAAACTATATACAAGACGGCAAGCAAAAAATCGACATGTATAAACGTTTCAGATCAATCGCTACAATTGAGGAGAAAAATGAGCTTCAAGATGAAATCATCGACAGGTTCGGCAGCTATCCTAAAGAGGTTGAATGGCTGTTTACAGTTGCTGAGATGAAAGTGTACGGCAAATATGAACGCGTCGAACTCATCAAGCAGGAAAAGGACGCGGTCAGATTCACTATTTCGGAAGAGGCCAGCGCCCAGATTGACGGTCAGAAATTGTTTGAACTCGGCAATAAATACGGCCGGCAGATCGGACTGGGAATGGAAGGGAAAAAACTGAAAATCTCAGTGCAGACGAAAGGCCGCAAAACCGAAGAGTGGCTGGAGACCGTACTCGGCATGCTGAAAGGCCTTCAAGATGTGAAGAAAGAAACAATCGCGTCCTCATAAAAATTGTTACTCTCTGGTGTATATTACATTTGATGTGACGGATACTAATTTCAAGCGAGTGGCGGAAGCTACATAAAGTAAAGAGCTTTAGTACTTTCCCTTAAATATCATCACATGAAAGAGAGGCACCAGAGAGATGAAAGCTACAGGTATTGTACGTCGTATTGATGATCTAGGACGGGTCGTCATCCCTAAGGAAATTCGGAGAACACTGCGAATCAGGGAAGGAGACCCGCTTGAAATATTCGTTGACCGCGACGGAGAAGTTATATTGAAAAAATATTCTCCTATCAGTGAGCTTGGCGATTTTGCGAAAGAATATGCGGATGCATTGTATGACAGTCTCGGCCATTCCGTTTTGATTTGCGACCGTGACGTGTATATTGCCGTTTCGGGCAGCTCCAAAAAAGAATTTTTGAACAAATCCATCAGCGATTTGCTCGAAAAAACGATGGACCAGCGCAGCTCGGTGCTGGAAAATGACGTAAAATCCGCACAGCTTGTTAATGACATTGATGAAGACATGAGCTCCTATACAATCGCTCCTATCGTGGCGAATGGCGATCCTATCGGTGCCGTGGTCATTTTTTCTAAAGAACAGGCACTTGGAGACGTAGAACACAAAGCGGTAGAAACGGCAGCCAGCTTTTTGGCGAGACAAATGGAACAGTAGGTCTTATTACCATTATTGAAATAAGAAACGGGGAAAGAACAGCTCTTAAACAAGTGCTGTTCTTTTTCATATGTGCTCACTATCGGTTCGGCCGTTAGGATTGTGATATAATAAGCTCGTTTTATAGACGTAATTTTCTAGCGGCTGGAAGGAGCTTTTGGATGAACGATTCAGTTGGCGCCAAACGGCAATCGGCATGGAAAGGTGCTTTTGTGCTTGTTGTTGCGGGCATCGTGACAAAGATATTAAGCGCCGTGTACAGAGTTCCTTTTCAGAATATTGTCGGTGACGTCGGATTTTATATTTATCAGCAGGTGTATCCATTTTTAGGCATCGCGGTCATGCTCTCAACATCCGGATTTCCGGTGATCATCTCAAAATTAATGAACGATTATAGCAATCATAAACAAAAAATAATGAAAATTTCCGCCCTTTATGTCACGGCGGCCGGACTTATACTGTTTGTGCTCATGTATGCCGGCGCGGCGCCGTTGGCCGGTTTTATGGGTGACGCCCGCCTTGAACTGCTGATACGGGTAGCGGCGTTCGCTTTTATACTGTTTCCGTTTACGGCGGTTTTTCGGGGGTATTTCCAGGGCGTGCATGATATGATGCCGTCCGCCTTATCCCAGATCACCGAACAGCTTCTCCGTGTGGCGGTGCTTCTCGGTTTATCTTTCTGGCTTTTGAAAAGCGGCCGTTCATTATATGCGGCAGGTGCGGGGGCAGCCTCGGGATCAATTGCCGGAAGCTTGGCGGCTCTTTGCGTATTGGCCTTATTCTGGTACAAGCGGGAAGACAAGAAGACAGACATCGGACAAATCGAAACAGGTATCATTGTAAAAAAGCTGCTGCTTTATTCAGTCACTATCTGTATCAGCAGTGTATTCATGCTTTTGATTCAGCTCGTAGACGCCTTAAACTTATATTCACTGCTGTCAGACGGGACAAAGAGCCATGCTGCGAAACAGCTGAAAGGCATATATGACCGCGGACAGCCGCTTCTTCAGCTGGGAACCGTGTTTGCCGTCAGTATCGCCGCATCTCTTGTCCCCTCCATTTCAAAAGCGGTGCATGGGAACAAGCCGTTTATTATAAAAGAGAAAGCGACCTCTGCCGTTAAGCTCTGCCTTGCGGTAGGAATCGGCGCATCGGCCGGACTTTTTTGCATTTTAGAACCGGTGAACATCATGCTTTTCCAAAACAGTGAGGGGACGCAGACCTTACAAATATTCAGCTTATCTATCTTTTTTGCTTCGACTGCGCTTACGGCAGCCGCGATCCTGCAAGGCGCGGGACATACCGTCTTCCCCGCCGTGTCCGTCTTGGCGGGAGGGGTGCTGAAATGGTTGTTGAATGTTTGGCTGGTCCCGGGCTGGGGTATTACAGGAGCGGCGCTGGCGACCGTTTTGGCATTTGCCGCAGCCGCGTGCCTGAATCTGCACAGAATTTGGTCGAAGGGCTGGCTGACGAATATCGGCGGCATGGTTGCCCGTTTGTGCTGGTGCACTCTGCTGATGGCTTCTTTTCTGCTCGTGTATACGAAGCTTTGGCCGTTATTCGTTCCCGTCAGCAGGACCGGAGCAGTATGTGAGAGTCTGTCTGCATCAGTCCTCGGGGGGCTTTTGTTTATTTATTGTATGATGAGAATGAAGATATTTACGGACGAAGAGCTGAGCAGCCTTCCTTTCGGCAATGCTTTAAGCAAATTGAAAAAGAGGAGAGAAAAACATGGCAGGTAACATTACGGTCGTCGGCCTCGGCGCCGGTGACATGGATCAGTTGACAGTGGGCGTACATAAGCTGCTGACTCAGGCGAAGCATCTATATATAAGAACGAAAGACCACCCATTGATTCCGGAATTAGAGCAAGAGGCTGCAGCGGATATCCGGTATTTTGATGATGTTTATGAAAAGCACGATCAGTTTGAAGCGGTCTATGAAGAGATCACGGACATTCTGTTTGAAAAAGCGAAGCAAGAGGATGTCGTCTACGCTGTACCCGGCCATCCGTTTGTCGCTGAGAAAACCGTTCAGCTGTTATTTGAACGCCGGGAAGAACAGCAGGTGACGGTTCATACCGCCGGAGGACAAAGCTTTCTGGATGCCACCTTTAATGCATTGCGGATTGATCCGATTGAAGGGTTTCAATTTACAGATGCGCAAACAATGACGCCGGATGAGCTTGAGCTCCGCCATCACCTGATCATTTGCCAGGTTTATGACCAAATGACGGCCTCTGAGGTGAAGCTGACGCTTATGGAGAAATTGCCTGACGATTATGAAGTGGTCATCGTAACGGCAGCCGGAAGCAAGGGAGAAAAGATCACCAAAGTGCCTTTGTTTGAACTTGACCGCAATGTAGAGATAAATAACTTAACAAGTGTATATGTTCCGCCGATTAAAAAAGAAGAACTCCTTTACCAGGAATTTTCCGCATTCCGAAGAATTATTCGTGAGCTTCGCGGGCCGAACGGCTGTCCGTGGGATCAAAAGCAGACACACCAGTCATTAAAGAAATATATGATTGAGGAATGCTACGAATTGCTCGAGGCCATTGACGAAGAGGACACGGATCACATGATAGAAGAGCTCGGGGATGTCATGCTTCAGGTTATGCTTCACGCCCAGATCGGAGAAGACGAAGGGTATTTCTCAATTGATGATGTCATCAGAGACATCAGCGCCAAGATGGTCAGACGGCACCCGCACGTGTTTAAGGATGTTAAGGTTCAGGATGAACATGATGTCGTCGCCAACTGGGAAGAAATCAAAAAGGCGGAAAAGCAAACAACATCCTCTTCATTGCTGGATGACGTACCGAAAACACTGCCTTCTCTCGCAAAAGCGGCCAAACTTCAGAAAAAAGCCGCAAAAACCGGCTTTGACTGGGATGACGTTCAGGATATATGGGATAAAGTAAATGAAGAGCTGAAGGAATTTTCTGCAGAGGCTTCCGCCGAATCAGCAGATGAAATCAGCTTAAAAGCTGAATTCGGCGATGTTTTATTTGCATTGGTCAATATCGGCCGATACTATAAAATTGAGCCTGAGGAAGCGCTCGCCATGACAAATGACAAATTCCGCAGACGCTTTGCTTATATTGAGAAAGAAGCGGCGGCAAAGGGACTTGAATTGACCGCAATGTCACTTGAGGAAATGGACAAATTGTGGGATGAAGCAAAAGAAATGGAGAGGAGATTCTAAATATGAGACTTGATAAGTTTTTAAAAGTATCCAGATTAATTAAGCGCCGCACTTTGGCGAAAGAGGTCGCCGACCAGGGGAGAATCACCGTTAACGGGAATCAGGCGAAAGCCAGCTCAGACGTAAAAGCCGGCGATGAACTGACGGTTCGCTTCGGCCAAAAGCTTGTCACGGTAAAGGTAAACGAATTGAAAGAAACAACCAAAAAAGAAGAAGCCGCGGGCATGTATACAATCGTCAAAGAAGAAAAACTCGGCGAATAGGCTTGTTCTAAACAAAGCTCCCGCCTCATACAATGCAGTAATAATGCTAAAAGTATCGAGGATATGGGGGCTGAATAGATGAATTCATATTATGAGCAAAAAGGTTCTTCTTCTGTTCCGGAACAGCATGATGTGACGATGAAAGGGAGAAAGCATTTAGACATTTCGGGCGTCAAGCATGTAGAAAGTTTTGACAACGAAGAGTTTTTGCTGGAAACGGTTATGGGAATGCTTTCCGTCAGAGGCGAGAACCTGCAGATGAAAAACCTTGATGTGGAAAAAGGGATTGTATCTATAAAGGGCAGGGTGTTTGACCTTGTATATTTAGACGAGCAGCAAGGGGATAAAGCTAAAGGGTTTTTTAGCAAGTTGTTTAAATGACGCTGACGACCCAATTTTATACGATGCTGGCAATGACCGGTATGGGCGCCTGGCTCGGAGCGTCGCTTGATACATACAGGCTGTTTGTCAGCCGCGCCAAAACGGCCAGATGGCTGTTATTCATTCATGACCTTCTTTTTTGGATTGTACAAGGTCTGCTGTTTTTCTATGTGCTGCTCAACGTGAATGAAGGTGAACTCAGGATATACATTTTCTTGGCTGTCTTACTGGGAATTGCGACGTACCAAAGCCTGTTTAAACGAATGTATATAAAAATACTGAAATTCGCCATCCATCTTGCGGTATCTCTTTATCAATTCGCAAAAAAGCTCATTCAGCATGTGCTGTTCCGTCCGGTGGTTCTGCTTTTTAAGCTGCTCATCGGACTGACCACGTTTATTTCTTTATACTCCTATCGGGTGAGCGCCTTTTTTGTGAAGTGTCTTTTTAAGATCGTAACGTTTTTGCTGCATCCGCTGTTCTTCCTGTTGAAACAATTATTGAAACTTCTTCCTGAAAAGTGGCGTCTTACTTTCAAACGATATTTTCAAAAAAGTGCAGGATTTTTACAAAAGAGCAAGAAACTAATCATAACAATCAGATCGACCATGATACGTATTTTGAAAAGATGAAAGGAGGACCGTCTGGTTTGAATCTATCTAGAGAACGTACAATAACTGAAATTCAAAACGACTATAAAGAGCAGGTTGAGCGGCAATCCCAGCTTATGAAAAGAAGGCGGAAAGGGCTTTTCAGACGGTTGATCGTATTCGGCGCCCTTGTGTTGTTGACGGCTATTGTCTTAGCGGGTTCTCTGTGGTCACAGACCTCTTCCCTTAGCGCAAACGAAGAAAAGAAAGCTCAGCTGGAAAAACAAGTGAAAGAATTGGACGCGAAACAGGCTGATTTAAAAGATGAAATTTCCAAATTAAAGGATGAGGATTACGTCACAGAGCTTGCCAGAAGAGACTTGTTTATGTCAGGAAATGGTGAGATTCTCTTTAATGTAGAAAAGAAGAGCAAGTAGCCTTGTTGACACTTAAAATTTTATTTAGGTATAATTAAACAAACGATCTTTTTATAAGCCTAAGGAGGAGCACTTTTTTTATGTCGATTGAAGTTGGCAGCAAGTTGCAAGGGAAAATAACAGGTATTACAAATTTCGGAGCATTTGTTGAATTGCCTGGAGGCTCAACCGGTCTCGTTCATATCAGTGAGGTAGCCGATAATTATGTGAAAGACATTAACGAGCATTTAAAAGTCGGCGATCAAGTTGAAGTGAAAGTCATCAACGTTGAAAAAGACGGGAAAATTGGTTTATCAATTAAAAAAGCTAAAGACCGTCCGCAAGCCAGACCTAGAAATGATTTCCGTCCGAAAGAATCTTTTGAACAGAAAATGAACAAGTTTCTTAAAGATAGCGAAGACCGCTTATCATCTTTAAAACGAAACACGGAATCAAAACGTGGAGGGCGCGGAGCAAGAAGAGGATAACTTGCTGCTTTCTATAAATACATTGGAGCATCCGTCTATCCCGCGGGTGCTTTTTTTTGTAAACATCCATGTAGTCAGAAAATTAAAACTTCAAAGTTTCTGTTGACGGAATGAAGAAACCTTTGTATTATATAACTTGTGCTTATAAGCACTTATATGGCGGTGTAGCTCAGCTGGCTAGAGCGTACGGTTCATACCCGTGAGGTCGGGGGTTCGATCCCCTCCGCCGCTACCATATATTTTTGGCCCGTTGGTCAAGCGGTTAAGACACCGCCCTTTCACGGCGGTAACACGGGTTCGAATCCCGTACGGGTCATCAAGCGAATCGGCTTCTGTTGCAGAAGCCGATTTTTTCATATTTAGACAACTTTTTGAGAAATGTCGGAGGAAATAAGAAAGGAAAGGGGAACAAGGGAGAAAGCGTCGAAGAGTTCTTTGGAATCGTTACCTTCTTTTGACAAAATCCTATCTGTGCTTTCATTTATAATGACAAGCAACGAATAAAACAGGTGGGGGATGAGAGCAATGGAAAAAGCGGAAAGAAGAGTGAACGGGCCGATGGCGGGACAAGCTCTGGAAAAACTGCAATCGTTTTTTGAAAAGGCTGCAAAGCTTGCGGTTCATCAGGCGCATTCATTTTTTTTCTATAAGGGTTTCATTTATGTCGTGATCGGTTTTCTGCTTGGACGGGCTTTTATATTATCTGAGGTTCTTCCGTTTGCGCTGCCGTTTTTCGGGGCGATGCTTTTGATCAGAAGAGATAAAGCCTTCTATGCTTGTCTGTCATTGCTTGCAGGCGCGTTAACCATTTCGCCGAAACACTCTTTGCTGATTCTCACAGCTTTAGCCGTCTTTACTCTATTTTCAAAAATCGGTACATATATCATGCAGGACCGGGTGAAGATGCTGCCGATCGTGGTGTTTTTCTCTATGGCTGCCGCGAGAATCGGTTTTGTTTATTTTGATAGCGGCGCTTTTACCACTTATGACTATGTGATGGCTGTTGTCGAGGCTGGCTTGGCCTTTATTTTGACGCTGATCTTTTTGCAAAGCCTGCCGATCTTCACGATCAAAAAAGTGAAACAATCATTAAAAATAGAAGAAATCATCTGTTTTATGATCTTGATCGCATCCGTTTTAACAGGTCTTGCAGGCGTTTCGTTTCAGGGAATGCAGGCCGAACACATACTGGCCCGTTATGTCGTTCTGAGTTTTTCCTTTGTCGGCGGAGCAAGCATCGGCTGTACTGTCGGTGTTGTGACCGGGCTGATTCTCGGGCTTGCGAATATCGGCAATCTCTATCAAATGAGTCTGCTTGCGTTTTCCGGGCTTCTTGGCGGACTGCTGAAGGAAGGCAAGAAAGCCGGCGCCGCAGTCGGATTGGTGATCGGCTCACTGCTGATATCATTATATGGAGAAGGGTCTGCCGGGTTAATGACCACCCTTTACGAATCTTTGATTGCCGTTGCCTTGTTTTTAATTACGCCCCAGTCGATTACGAAAAAGGTGGCGCGATACATACCGGGCACTGCTGAGCACAGTCAGGAACAGCAGCAGTACGCGAGAAAAATCAGAGATGTCACTGCCCAGAAAGTAGATCAGTTCTCCAATGTGTTTCATGCCTTGTCGGAGAGCTTCGCCACCTTTCATCAGACGTCTTCCGATGAGCAGGCTGAAGAAGGGGAAGTGGATCTCTTTTTAAGCAAAATCACCGAGCATTCCTGCCAATCCTGTTATAAGAAAAGCAAATGCTGGGTTCAAAACTTTGATAAAACATATGATTTAATGAAACAGGTTATGCATGAAACAGAGGAAAAACAGTATGCCTCAAACCGCAGATTAAAAAAGGAGTTTCAGCAGCACTGTTCCAAATCCAGACAGGTGGAAGAGCTGATTGAAGACGAACTTGCCCATCATCACGCCCATCTGACCCTGAAGAGAAAAGTTCAGGACAGCAGAAGGCTTGTTGCCGAGCAGCTGTTGGGGGTTTCTGAGGTCATGGCGGACTTTTCTCGGGAAATAAAACGGGAGAGGGAGCAGCATTTTATTCAGGAAGAACAAATGATAGAGGCGCTTCAGCATTTCGGAATCGAGATTCAGCATGTCGAGATATACAGCTTGGAGCAGGGCAATATTGATATTGAAATGACAATCCCGTTCAGCGGAGGGCACGGCGAGAGTGAGAAAATTATCGCCCCGATGCTGTCTGACATTCTTGAGGAGCAGATACTTGTCAAAAGCGAACAGCACTCGGCTCATCCGAATGGCTACAGCCATGTCGCGTTCGGTTCGACCAAGTCTTACCGGGTATCGACAGGCGCGGCTCACGCGGCAAAAGGAGGGGGCCTTGTCTCCGGCGACAGCTACAGCATGATGGAACTGGGGGCGAGAAAGTATGCGGCCGCGATCAGCGACGGCATGGGCAATGGGGCGAGGGCCCATTATGAGAGCAATGAAACGATTAAACTTCTCGAAAAAATACTCGAATCGGGGATTGATGAAAAAATCGCGATCAAAACGATCAACAGCATTCTGTCTTTACGGACGACAGATGAAATCTACTCAACTCTTGATCTTTCTATCATTGATCTTCAGGATGCAAGCTGTAAATTCTTGAAGGTCGGTTCAACGCCGAGTTTTATCAAGCGGGGAGATCAAGTCATGAAAGTGCAGGCCAGCAATCTGCCGATCGGCATCATCAATGAATTTGATGTGGAGGTCGTAAGTGAACAGCTGAAAGCGGGAGATCTGCTCGTCATGATGAGTGACGGTATTTTTGAAGGGCCGAAGCACGTAGAGAACCACGACCTGTGGATGAAACGGAAAATGAAAGGGCTGAAAACCGAAGACCCGCAGGAAATCGCTGATATATTAATGGAAGAGGTCATCAGAACGCGTGCCGGCCAAATCGAAGACGATATGACGGTCGTTGTCGTCCGGATTGACCACAATACACCGAAATGGGCATCCATACCGGTGCCGGCGGTTTTCCAAAATAATAAGGAGATTTCTTAATCCTTTCGTATAAATCACATTCCTTCTGGCGAAGATGGGACTAATCGTATCACCGGGAGGAATGAATGTGAATAAGGGACATTTAAATCAAGTTCTGCTGATTACAGATGGCTGCTCCAATCATGGTGAAGACCCGATTGCGATGGCGGCTTTCGCCAAGGAGCAGGGGATTACGGTGAATGTTATAGGAATTATGGAAGAAAACGCGATTGACCAAGAGGCAATGAAGGAAGTTGAAGGCATCGCCATGGCCGGAGGCGGCGTCCATCAAGTTGTGTATGCGTCTCAATTGTCTCAAACGGTTCAAATGGTGACAAAAAAAGCAATGACCCAGACACTTCAAGGTGTCGTCAATCAAGAGCTTAAACAAATTTTAGGGAAAAACGTTGAAATGGAAGAACTTTCTCCGGAAAAACGCGGCGAAGTGATGGAAGTGGTTGATGAACTCGGCGAAACGGTTCATCTGCAAGTGCTTGTGCTGGTTGATACGAGTGCGAGTATGGCGCCGAAACTGCCGACGGTGAAAGAAGCGCTGATTGATCTTTCCATCAGTTTAAATTCCCGGGCCGGTCATAATGAATTTGCTATGTGTATATTTCCCGGGAAAAGCCAGGAAGTTGAGCTTGTGCTGAATTGGACGCCGAAGCTTGAATCGCTTTCCACTCTCTTTGCGAAGCTGTCAACCGGCGGTATCACCCCTACGGGTCCTGCTATCCGGGAAGCGACGCAGCAGTTTGAAAGAATCCGCTCAAGAAGGAGCATGTTGGCAGATGATGAACGACGCTTTAACGAGTTTGGCATGTAGTCTGGCACCGGGAACGGAAATCCAAGGCAAGTGGAACGGCAAATCCTACAGATTGCTCAAACAGCTTGGCAAAGGGGCTAACGGTATTGTATATCTGGCAGAAGCATCAGGCGGACATGTCGCTTTGAAAATAAGCAGCGACAGCATGTCTGTTACCTCTGAAGTGAATGTCTTAAAATCCTTTTCAAAGGCCCGGTCGCAAACGATGGGGCCTTCTTTTTTTGATGCGGATGATGCCTTTATACCGCAGCTGAATAAAAATGTCTCTTTTTACGTGATGGAGTACATAGAAGGGCCGCTTCTTCCGCAATATATCAGCAGTAAGGGAACGGAGTGGATTCCGGTGCTGATGGTGCAGCTTCTTTCCAGTCTGTCTGTCCTCCATCAGCAAGGATGGGTCTTTGGCGACCTCAAGCCGGAAAACCTCATTGTAACCGGACCTCCGGCTGCCATTCGCTGCATTGATGTAGGGGGAACGACAAAACAGGGGCGCGCGATTAAAGAGTATACGGAGTTTTACGACAGGGGCTATTGGGGGTATGGAACAAGAAAAGCGGAACCATCCTATGACCTGTTTGCTGCAGCTATGATCATGATCCACTGTGTTCAGAAGAAAGAGTGCAAAAAGACAGGACAGCCGAAAGAACAGCTTCGTTCTATTATTGAAGGCCACCCGTTTTTGAATAAGTATAAGAAGGTTCTGTTTTCTGCTTTAAACGGGCAATATCCGTCTGCTGAAGCGATGAAACATGACATCCTGACGGCGGGGCAGAGCACGGGAGGCAAAAGGAAAACCGCCGCCAAGCCTAAGGCGCAGCAGGCGAAACCGCGGCAGGGTACTGTTTCTCAGACGCGGTATAAACCAAAACAAAAGCCCGCAAAACACAATGGTTTGTTTGAAACAACACTTATTCTAATCAGCGTTCTCGCCCTTTATTTCGCTTACATCGTCTTTTTTCTCATCTAGGGCCGGCCGGTCGCCGATGTTCATGCTTCTTCTTTGCTTGGAGGGAATGAAAGTGATAGGATATGTATATCTTTAAAAAACCTGCTCATCGTGAGGGGGACATTGTGAAAAGCGTGGAAGATTTTTTCAAAACATATCATCTTCAGGCGGAGGGAGAAACGATTATAGCCGGAGTCTCCGGAGGCCCTGATTCAATGGCGCTTCTCAGCATGCTGAATAAGCACTTCGGGCATTCCTCCGTTATCATTGCGGCGCATGTCGACCATCAGTTCAGAGGACCTGAATCTGAAGAAGATATGAAGTTTGTGCAGTCATATTGCGAGGCGGAACACATCCTTTGCGAAGCGGTACAGATTGATGTTTCCGCATATGCAAGGAAGAATAAGCTGAACAAGCAGGCTGCCGCGCGTGATTGCAGATATCAGTTTTTTAAAGAGCTGATGGCAAAACACCAAGCAAAGTTTTTAGCGCTGGCTCACCATGGCGACGACCAAGTTGAGACAATGCTCATGAGGCTTGCGAAAGGTACGCTCGGGGCGGGGCTTGCGGGAATGCAGCCTGTCCGCGAATTCGCATCCGGCCTGCTGATCAGACCTTTCCTCTATACGGCAAAAGATGAAATTCTTGAATACTGCCGTCAAGAAGGGCTGTCCTACAGAACGGATGAGAGCAACACAAAAGACGATTATACAAGAAACAGATTCAGAAAGACCGTGCTTCCTTTTTTAAAACAAGAATCACCTGACGTTCATAAAATGTTTCAAAAGGTGAGTGAAGCACTGACAGAAGACGAACAATACTTGCAGTCATTAACGAAAGAACGAATGAATAAGGTTATTACAAGCAAGTCTGACACATCAGTTGAAGTCAATTCCTCTCAATTGCTTGCCCTTCCGATACCTTTACAAAGAAGAGGAGTTCAACTAATATTAAACTATCTTTATGAAAACGTTCCATCGTCGTTTTCCGCCCGCCATATCCAGCAGTTTCTTGAATGGGCAGAAAACGGAAGCGCCTCAGGAGTGCTTGATTTTCCAAAAGGGCTGAAGGTGGTCAAATCATATCAGACATGTTTGTTTACATTTGAACAATGGCAGTGTGAAAAGATTCCCTTTGAGCTGCAGCTGCAAGGAGCAGAAGGTGAGGCTGCTGTTCTGCCCAACGGCTTTATGATAGAGGTGGCCGATCAAGCCGATCCTCATATCAAAAATGGGAATGCTGTTTTTATAACAAGCAGAAATAAGGTGCAATTTCCTTTAACAATCCGGACGAGAAAAATCGGCGACCGGATCAAACTTAAAGGGATGAATGGCTCGAAAAAGGTAAAAGATATATTTATTGATCATAAACTGCCTCTGCGTGATCGGGACGAATGGCCGATTGTAACGGATGCAAGCGGTGAAATTATCTGGCTGCCTGGCTTGAAAAAATCCATCTTTGACAATCTTGTGATTTCAAACAGTGACCGCATTGTATTACAATATAGACAGCATGAAAAGTGTAGGGGGCAAGCATTAACATGAAACAAGATATCGAAAAAGTGCTGATCTCAGAAGATGAGATCCAGCAGAAAGTAAAACAGCTTGGAGAACAATTAACAAGCGAGTACAGCGACACGTTTCCGTTGGCAATCGGTGTGTTAAAGGGAGCGCTCCCTTTTATGGCTGATCTTATAAAGCATATTGATACATATTTGGAAATGGACTTCATGGATGTATCAAGCTACGGAAATTCCACGGTTTCTTCCGGAGAAGTCAAAATCATCAAAGATTTGGATACATCTGTAGAAGGCCGGGACATCTTAATCATTGAAGATATTATCGACAGTGGGTTAACCTTGAGCTATCTCGTAGAACTCTTCCGATATCGTAAAGCGAAATCAATTAAGATTGTTACCCTATTGGATAAACCAAGCGGAAGAAAAGCGGACATTAAAGCAGACTTCGTAGGCTTTGAAGTTCCTGACGCGTTTGTTGTGGGTTACGGACTTGATTATGCCGAACGCTATCGCAATCTGCCTTACATCGGAGTGTTGAAACCGGCGATTTATGAAAGCTGATCGGCTGCCTGCTTCCGAGATGGTTATCGGTTGTATTGGAATGATTTTCTATGGTACTATTGAACATAGTTGTGCTTACTGTGGGAGGAGGTAAGGAATGAATCGGGTCTTCCGTAATACCATTTTTTATTTACTTATTTTATTAGTAGTAATCGGGGTTGTGAGTTACTTCCAGACTTCAAACCCGAAAACAGAAAATATGTCGTACAGTACGTTTATCAAGAACCTCGATGAAGGGAAAGTTGATAGCGTATCGGTTCAGCCTGTCAGAGGTGTTTATGAGGTAAAAGGACAGCTGAAAAAATACGACAAAGACCAGTACTTTTTAACACATGTTCCTGAAGGAAAAGGAGCAGACCAGATATTTGACGCACTTAAAAAGACGGACGTAAAAGTTGATCCCGCACAGGAAACAAGCGGGTGGGTGACGTTCTTAACGACGATCATTCCGTTTGTCATCATCTTTATTCTGTTTTTCTTCCTGCTCAATCAGGCTCAGGGCGGCGGAAGCCGTGTCATGAACTTCGGAAAGAGCAAAGCGAAGCTGTATACGGAAGAAAAGAAACGCGTGAAGTTTAAAGATGTAGCCGGCGCGGATGAGGAGAAGCAGGAGCTTGTTGAGGTTGTTGAGTTTCTGAAAGATCCCCGCAAATTCGCCGAGCTTGGCGCCAGAATTCCTAAAGGCGTGCTGCTGGTCGGACCTCCGGGAACCGGTAAGACATTGCTTGCGAGAGCCTCAGCCGGTGAAGCCGGCGTTCCTTTCTTCAGCATCAGCGGATCTGACTTCGTTGAAATGTTTGTCGGTGTCGGTGCTTCCCGTGTGCGTGACTTATTCGAAAATGCGAAAAAGAATGCGCCTTGCCTGATCTTCATTGATGAGATCGACGCGGTAGGACGTCAGCGCGGCGCCGGTCTTGGCGGCGGGCATGATGAACGCGAACAGACGCTGAACCAGCTGCTTGTTGAGATGGACGGTTTCAGTGCGAATGAAGGAATCATTATTATCGCTGCGACAAACCGTGCGGACATTCTTGACCCTGCATTGCTCCGTCCGGGACGTTTTGACCGTCAGATTACGGTAGACCGTCCGGATGTCATCGGCCGTGAAGCCGTATTGCAGGTCCATGCGAGAAACAAACCGCTTGATGAGACGGTGAACTTAAAAGCAATCGCTTCAAGAACACCTGGTTTCTCAGGCGCAGATTTAGAAAACCTTCTTAACGAAGCGGCACTTGTTGCTGCCCGTCAAAACAAGAAGAAAATTGATATGCGCGACATTGATGAAGCAACGGACCGTGTCATTGCGGGTCCTGCGAAGAAGAGCCGCGTCATCTCGAAAAAAGAACGCAATATCGTGGCATACCACGAGGGTGGTCACACCGTTATCGGGCTTGTGCTGGATGAAGCCGATATGGTTCATAAAGTAACGATCGTTCCGAGGGGGCAGGCAGGCGGATACGCGGTCATGCTTCCGAGAGAAGACCGCTACTTCCAGACAAAACCTGAGCTTCTCGACAAAATTGTCGGTCTTCTGGGCGGACGCGTTGCCGAAGAAATTATTTTCGGCGAAGTCAGCACCGGGGCTCACAATGACTTCCAGCGGGCAACGAACATTGCCAGAAGAATGGTGACGGAGTTCGGTATGTCAGAAAAACTCGGACCGCTCCAGTTCGGTCAATCTCAAGGCGGTCAAGTATTCCTGGGCCGGGATTTCAACAACGAGCAAAACTACAGTGATCAGATCGCTTACGAAATCGATCAGGAAATTCAGCGCATCATTAAAGAATGTTATGAGCGTGCGAAAACCATCCTGACTGAAAATCGCGATAAGCTTGAATTGATTGCTCAGACATTGCTAGATGTGGAAACATTAGATGCGGAACAAATCAAGCATCTCGTGGATCATGGAAAACTCCCAGAGCGCAATTTCTCAGATGACCATCTTCAAAAAGACGATGTGAAAGTAAACATTCTGTCTAAAACAGAAGACGAAAAGAAAGACGAACCGAAAGAATAGTTCGCTTTCCGATATGAAAACCGCCGGCTTATACCGGCGGTTTTTTTACTGGTTCCGTTTTGTTTACAAAAGAGCCGCAGATCGTGTATGGTATTGTAGAATGTTGAAAAAGTTATGATTAGAAACTATTCAAAAGTGGTGATAGAGGTTGTTACTGGTTATAGATGTGGGGAACACCAACACCGTGATTGGTGTATATCATGATGGTGAATTAGAATATCATTGGCGTGTAGAAACGAGCAGACACAAAACAGAAGACGAATTCGGCATGCTGCTCCGCTCCTTATTTGAACATTCCGGACTCATGTTTGAACAGATCGAAGGAATTATCATCTCATCCGTGGTGCCGCCGATTATGTTCTCTTTAGAAAGAATGTGCACAAAATACTTTCACATCGAGCCGCAAGTTGTCGGCCCGGGGATGAAAACAGGTTTAAATATAAAATATGACAATCCGAAAGAAGTGGGAGCAGACAGGATTGTCAATGCCGTTGCGGCGATTCATCAGTATGGCGGCCCCTTAATTGTCGTTGACTTCGGAACGGCGACGACGTATTGCTACATTGATGAAAACAAACAATATATGGGCGGCGCGATAGCTCCCGGCATTACGATTTCAACGGAAGCGCTGTACTCGCGCGCGGCCAAGCTTCCGAGAATTGAAATCGCCCGACCGGACAATATCATCGGCAAAAACACGGTAAGCGCCATGCAGTCCGGCATCCTTTTCGGCTATGTCGGACAAGTTGAAGGCATTGTCAAGCGGATGAAATGGCAGGCCAAACAAGAACCGAAAGTCATTGCGACAGGCGGTCTTGCCTCATTAATCGCAAATGAATCAGACTGTATTGATGTTGTTGACCCGTTTCTTACTTTAAAAGGGCTGGAAATCATTTATGAGCGAAATCGCGTGGGTCACGTATAGGAGGTAAACGATGGATTATTTAATTAAAGCAATTGCATATGACGGTAAAGTTCGGGCTTATGCAGCCAGAACGACTGATATGGTAAATGAAGCGCAAAGAAGGCATGACACATGGCCGACGGCATCAGCCGCAATCGGCCGGACGATGACAGCGTCTCTGATGCTCGGAGCGATGATGAAGGGTGAAGATAAGCTGACCGTCAAAATAGAAGGCGGCGGGCCGATCGGCGCCATCATCGCAGATGCGAATGCAAAGGGCGAAGTCAGAGCATACGTAACAAATCCGCACGTTCACTTTGACCTCAATGAACAGGGGAAACTGGATGTGAGACGGGCGGTAGGAACGGATGGAACACTTAGTGTCGTAAAAGATTTAGGCTTGCGTGATTATTTTACGGGACAAGTAGAAATTGTCTCAGGTGAACTCGGTGACGACTTCACATACTACCTTGTTTCTTCTGAACAAGTCCCTTCATCTGTCGGTGTAGGAGTGCTTGTGAATCCTGATAACACGATTCTCGCTGCCGGCGGGTTCATTATTCAGCTTCTTCCGGGGACTGATGAAGAAACCATTTCAACAATTGAAAAGCAATTATCTCAAATCGAACCGATTTCAAAATTGATTCAAAAAGGCCTGACGCCGGAAGAAATTTTAGAAGAAGTACTGGGCCAGAAACCGGACGTACTTGAGAATATGCCGGTCAAATTTCACTGTTCTTGTTCTAAAGATCGTTTCGAAGCAGCCATTTTAGGACTAGGCAAAAAAGAAATACAAGATATGATAGAAGAAGACGGAAAAGCCGAAGCGGTTTGCCATTTTTGTAATGAGAAATATTTATTTACAAAAGAAGAACTGGAAGAGCTTCGTGACGAAACAACCCGCTAGCTCTTTAGCGGGTTGTTCTATTTTAAAAAAGGGATGGGGTAGATTTTGAAACCGAGAACACTTTTGACGATTATTGTAGCGGCGCTGTTAGTATGCAGCGCGGCAATCGCGTATCATTTAACAAAATCCCAAGCTGCAGGGTCATCTGAAGAATCCATCGCGACAATCGGTGATAAACATATCACGCGGCAGGACTGGATGAAAAAGATGGAAGACCAATACGGAAAATCAACCTTGGAAGACATGATTAATACACAAGTAGTGGAAGAGCTTGCGAAAAAGAATAAACTCACAGTTTCAAACAGCGAATTGGAACGTGAATTTCTTTTAATCAAAGCGGTGAATAATTCATTTTATGAAGACGATCATATTACGGAAAACGAATGGAAAGACCAGATCCGCTACAACATTCTTCTTGAGGAACTGCTGACGAAGGACATCGATATTTCGGATAAGGAAATGCAATCATTTTATAATAAAAATAAAGAACTGTATCAATTCGATGATTCTTACAGAATCCGGCACATCGTCGTCAAAAGCAAAGAAGAGGCGGACAGGGTGCTTGCTGATTTGAAAGGCGGTTCCAGCTTTGAAGCCGTCGCCGCAGAGCGTTCCACTGACAGATACACGTCTCAGTATGGCGGAGACCTCGGCTTTGTCACGGAAAACCAGGAGAATATCCCGCAGGCATATATCACAGAAGCCAAAAATCTCAAAGAAAATGAATGGTCCGCTGAACCGATTAAAGTTTCTTCAGGATACGCCGTCATTCAGCTGAAAGAAAAGCTTAAGGCGAGAACTTTCTCATATAATGAAGTGAAGAGCCAAATCAGACGTCAGATCGCGATGGATCAATTAGGTGATAAGGCGACAGTCAAAACGCTGTGGAAAGAGGCGGGAGTCTCTTGGTTCTACGGGGAAAAAAGAACTAAATGATTGACAAAAAATTTTGAAATTGATAACTTATATTTATAATACCAATAAATTTAGTCGGAAATTGAGGTGTCCAACATGGTGCGTATTGCAAATTCTATTACTGAACTAATCGGAAATACTCCTATTGTGAAATTGAATCGCCTGACGGATGAAAACAGCGCAGATGTATATCTGAAGCTTGAATACATGAATCCGGGCAGCAGCGTAAAAGACCGTATCGGAGCAGCGATGATTGAAGCGGCTGAAAAAGAAGGCAAATTAAAAGCCGGCGACACAATCATTGAACCGACAAGCGGAAATACAGGAATCGGTCTTGCGATGGTGGCAGCGGCAAAAGGTCTCAGAGCCATTCTCGTTATGCCTGATACGATGAGCATGGAGCGACGCAATCTGCTGCGCGCATACGGAGCAGAGCTTGTGCTGACTCCTGGCGCAGAAGGAATGAAGGGCGCCATTAAAAAGGCGGAGGAGCTTGCAGAGGAACACGGTTATTTTGTGCCTCAGCAATTCAACAATGCGGCAAACCCGGAAATTCACCGCCAAACGACTGGGAAAGAAATTGTCGAACAGTTTGGAGACGACCAGCTTGATGCGTTCGTGGCCGGTATCGGGACGGGCGGAACCATCACGGGAGCGGGTGAAGTGCTGAAAGAAGCATATCCATCCATCAAAATCTATGCGGTAGAGCCGGCGGATTCTCCAGTTCTTTCTGGCGGAAAACCGGGTCCGCATAAAATCCAGGGTATCGGAGCGGGTTTTGTCCCTGAAACATTGAATACAGACATCTATGATCAGATCATTCCCGTCAAAAATGAGGATGCATTTGAATATGCCCGTAAAACGGCAAAAGAAGAAGGGATTCTCGGCGGTATTTCTTCCGGAGCGGCCATTTACGCGGCGCTGGAAATCGCGAAAAAACTGGGTAAAGGCAAGAAAGTGCTTGCGATCATCCCTAGTAATGGAGAACGTTACTTAAGCACCCCGCTTTATCAGTTTGAATAGAGACATACACACGGCTCCCGGCTGTATCCGGGAGTTTTTTTGTGCCTGAAGCATCGAAAATCCAAAAAACGTTTCGAATTTTATGGTTGGAAGAGAAATTCACTTTTTTCACCAGTATGATTGCTTTAAAATAAAACTACAGAAAAACGAAGCAGAGGATTGATAAGATGGCACAACGCAGACCGGCAGGAAGAAAGATACCTTTTACGAAGCAAGCATTTTTACAGCAATATGAGAACCTTTCGAAATCGAGAAAACGGCATGTTCTGCTCGAAAGCGCGAGAGGGGGAAGATTCAGTATAGCCGGTCTAGATCCGATTGCGTCCGTCAGAGGGAAAGACGGAATCACAACGATCAAGCATGAAGGGGAAACACTGTTTAAAGAAGGTGACCCGCTGCGGGCTTTTCATGATTGGTTTGAGACGCTTGGGACGGAAACAAACGATGAGTTCCCGGATTTTCAAGGCGGCGCGATTGGATTTATCAGTTACGACTATGCCCGATACATTGAGAATTTTAAAATGCTGTCTTTAGATGATTTGGAAACACCTGATATATACTTTCTCGTTTTTGATGATGTCGCCGTTTACGACCATGAGGCTGAGGCGTTATGGCTCATTACCCATACCGAAGCGGAAGAAGCCGGGCTTGCGGAAGCAAAGCTGTCCAGTCTCGAGGATATGTGGCGCTCCCGTCAAACGCGGGACGAGCCTTTTTCTCCGCTGAGCCGGGAAGGAGACGGATCGTATGCCGCTCCGTTCACTGAAGAAGGATTTTCACAGGCCGTAGAACAAATTAAGCAATATATCGCGAGCGGCGATGTGTTTCAGGTTAATCTGTCCATCAGGCAATCCCAATCCTTATCCGTTCACCCGTATGAGGTGTATAAACATTTGAGAAACGTCAACCCGTCTCCTTACATGGCTTATCTTGAGACACCGGGTTTTCAAGTGATATGCGGGTCGCCGGAGCTATTGGTGACGAAAAAGGGGAAGAAGCTTGAAACAAGACCGATCGCGGGTACGCGTTCAAGAGGAAAAGACGATGCAGAAGACAAGGCGCTGGCTGATGAATTAATTCACAACGAGAAAGAACGTGCGGAACACGTCATGCTTGTTGATCTGGAGCGCAATGATCTCGGCCGCGTATCGCGCTACGGCTCCGTGCGGGTTAACGAGTTTATGGCGATCGAAAAATATTCGCACGTCATGCATATCGTGTCAAATGTACAGGGGGAGCTGCAGGACGGATATGACGCGACAGACATTATTCATGCGGTTTTCCCGGGTGGCACCATCACCGGAGCACCCAAAGTGAGAACGATGGAAATTATAGAAGAGCTTGAGCCGACAAGACGGGGGCTTTATACTGGATCTATAGGCTGGTTCGGATTCAACGGAGATTTGCAATTTAACATTGTGATCCGGACGATCTATGCAGCCGGCGGACATGCTTTTATGCAGTCCGGAGCAGGAGTGGTCATTGACTCGGTTCCGAAGCACGAATACAAGGAATCGTTCAAAAAAGCTTTTGCCATGAAAAAGGCGTTAGAGCTGAGCGAAGAAGAGACAAAAAATTAGATGAGGTGAGCAGAGATGATTTTAATGATTGACAATTATGATTCATTTACGTACAACTTGGTTCAATATTTGGGTGAGCTGGGGGAGGAACTGATCGTCAGACGGAATGACGGGATTACGATTGAAGAGATAGAAGAGCTGGCGCCGGATTTCTTGATGATTTCACCTGGGCCGTGCAGTCCGGATGAAGCGGGAATCAGCCTCGAGGCCATCAAACACTTTGCCGGCAGCATTCCTATTTTCGGCGTATGTCTCGGACATCAGTCGATCGCACAAGTGTTCGGAGGAGATGTCGTCAGAGCGGAGCGGCTCATGCACGGCAAAACGTCAGACATTATGCATGACGGACAGACGATTTTTAAAGGCCTGCAAAATCCGCTGGTCGCCACCCGGTACCACTCGCTTATTGTCAAAGCGGACACATTGCCTGACTGCTTTACGGTATCCGCTCAAACCAAAGAAGGAGAAATTATGGCAATCCGCCATAATGAGCTGCCTGTTGAAGGTGTTCAGTTCCATCCGGAATCCATCATGACCTCCTTCGGCAAAGAGATGCTCAGAAACTTTATTGAGACACACCGCAAGAAGGAAGTGACGGTGTGATTATATATTTGAATGGTCAATATATAGAGGAGAAAGAAGCGGCGCTTTCTCCTTTTGACCATGGTTATCTGTACGGGATCGGCGCGTTCGAGACGTTCAGGCTTTACAACGGCCGGCCGTTTTTGCCGGATGTGCATGTCGCCAGGCTCAACAGGGCGCTTCGGGATTTGCAGATTGCGTATGAGGTGAATAAACAGGAGCTGCTTGATATGCTTGCAAGCCTGTTGCACCTCAATGACATCAAGGACGGCAGCGCGCGTGTCCGGCTTAACGTCTCGGCAGGCGTCAGCGATAAAGGATTTACTGCCCAGACTTATGACAAGCCGACCGTCCTTTGTTTCGTCAGCCGGCTTAATCCGGAAGCTTTGCCTCTTGAAAAAGAAGGCAAACTTCTCTCTGTCCGGAGAAATACGCCTGAAGGATCTTTTCGGTTAAAATCCCATCACTATTTAAACAATATGTATGCTAAACAAGAAATCGGCAATGATCCGAATCTTGAAGGGATTTTCCTGACCCGAGAAGGAGATGTCGCGGAAGGCATTGTCTCCAATGTGTTTTGGCGAAAAGGAGACAAGGTCTTTACGCCATCCTTGGATACAGGCATTCTCGACGGGGTAACGAGACAGTTTGTCATTGATGAATTGAAACGGCAGGGGACAGAGGTTGCCGAAGGCCGATTCCGTTTTCAATCAATGCTTGAAGCGGATGAAGCGTGGATGACAAACTCCGTGCTTGAAATTATCCCGTTTTCTAAAATAGAGGAAGTGCCGCTGCCCGGAGTGAGCGGAAAAACGGTGCAATTGCTCCGTAAGCAGTATCAGCAGGAAATAAACAAAATGAATGTAAAGGAGGAGGAACAAAATGGCGCAGCAAACGATTGAACAGCCTAAACTGATTCATACAAAAAAAGGCGCTTTGTCCTATAAAGAGAAGACACTCGTTATGGGAATTTTAAATGTAACGCCAGACTCCTTCTCTGACGGCGGAAAATACGACAGTACGGAAAGAGCGCTTCTGCATGCGGCGAAGATGGCTGAAGAAGGGGCGCATATCATAGATATCGGCGGCGAATCGACAAGGCCCGGCGCATCACTCGTGTCGGCTGATGAAGAACTGTCGCGTGTAATCCCCGCCATAGAACGGATCACAAGCGAACTGGACGTTCCGATTTCAATTGATACGTACAAAGCGTCCGTGGCAGACGAAGCGGTGAAAGCGGGCGCCTCTATCATCAATGATATCTGGGGGGCGAAAGGTGACCCTGACATGGCGCCGGTAGCAGCCAAACACGGAGTTCCGATTATCTTAATGCATAATCGAAAAGAAAGAAATTATAACGATCTTATTCCTGATATGCTTGCAGACTTAATGGAAAGCGTAAAAATTGCCGCGGATGCCGGCGTTTCAGATGAAAATATGATTCTGGATCCGGGGATCGGCTTTGCGAAAAACTATGAGGACAATCTGGCTGTCATGAACAAGCTGGAAGTGTTCAGCGGGTTAGGTTATCCGCTGCTTCTGGCGACATCAAGAAAAAGATTCATCGGCCATGTGCTTGACCTCCCTCCTGAGGAACGTGCCGAGGGGACAGGGGCGACAGTATGCCTTGGCGTTCAGAAAGGCTGCGACATTGTGAGGGTGCATGATGTCAAAGAGATCGCAAGAATGACTAAGATGATGGATGCTATGTTGAACAAAGGAGGCGCGCATTATGGATAAAGTATATGTAGAAGGTATGGAGTTTTACGGATATCACGGTGTGTTCGAAGAAGAAAACAAACTCGGCCAGCGTTTCAAAGTAGACCTGACTGCCGAACTGGACTTGAGCAAAGCGGGACAAACAGATGACCTTTCTTACACGATTAACTATGCGGAGCTGTACAGTGTCTGCCGCGGCATCGTTGAGGGCGAACCCGTCAATTTGGTCGAGACGCTTGCGGAGCGGATCGCAGACACCGTTCTTAAGAAATTTGAGCCGGTGCGGCAATGTACGGTAAAGGTTGTTAAGCCTGATCCGCCGATTCCCGGCCATTATAAATCAGTAGCCATAGAAATGACGAGAAAGAAATCATGAACAACACGGCATATATCGGTCTCGGGTCCAACATGGGCGACCGTGAACGTTACTTGCGGCGCGCAGTGGCCATGCTCAGCCGGCATGATGGCGTGACGGTGTCAAAGGTATCCTCCATATATGAAACAGATCCCGTGGGTTACGAAGATCAAGATCAGTTTCTCAATATGGCCGTTGAAGTGAAGACGTCATTGACTCCTTTCGAACTTCTTGACGTGACGCAGAGCATTGAAGCTGAATTAGGCAGAACGAGAGAAATCCGCTGGGGGCCGCGAACGGCAGACCTTGACATTTTGCTGTATAATCGTGAAAATATTGAAACAGAGCGGCTGGTTGTTCCGCATCCGAGAATGTACGAGCGCTTATTTGTCCTTGCGCCGTTAAAAGAAATTTGTCCGCATGCGGATCATATCACGATAAGCGATGAAACAAACCAAGAAGGTGTAAGCGTATGGAAGCAGAAATCTGGGGTAGACGAATTCGTGCATTCAGAAAGCTGAAGGGGTATACTCAAGAAGGGTTTGCAAAAGCGATAGGTATTTCAGTTTCCATTCTCGGCGAGATTGAACGCGGAAACCGTTTGCCGTCAGCTTCGATCATTCGTGACGCTGCTGATGCTTTAAATATAAGCGCGGAAGAATTGGCTCCGCCTGAAAATGCAGGAAAGGAGGACGAATAGTGTTTAAAATCGGTGATATTGAATTAAAAAACAGAGTGGTTCTTGCTCCGATGGCCGGAGTCTGCAACGCCGCATTCCGTCTTACCGTTAAAGAATTCGGAGCGGGACTCGTATGTGCGGAAATGGTCAGTGACAAAGCCATTCTGTACAACAACGCGAAAACAATGGGAATGCTCTACATCGAGGAGAGAGAAAAACCTCTCAGCCTGCAGATTTTCGGAGGGAAGAAAGAAACCCTTGTAGAAGCGGCTAAGTTTGTCGATCAAAATACGACGGCTGATATTATTGATATTAACATGGGATGCCCTGTGCCGAAGATTACAAAATGCGACGCGGGAGCAAAATGGCTTCTCGATCCGAATAAAATTTATGAAATGGTATCCGCAGTAGTAGATGCTGTTGATAAGCCCGTCACGGTGAAGATGAGAATGGGCTGGGATGAAGATCACATTTATGCCGTGAAAAACGCCCAGGCTGTTGAGCGCGCCGGCGGAAAAGCTATTGCGATGCACGGACGCACAAGAGTGCAAATGTATGAAGGCACTGCGAACTGGGATATCATTAAAGAAGTAAAGCAATCCGTCTCTATTCCTGTCATCGGAAACGGCGATGTCAAAACGCCTCAGGACGCGAAACGCATGCTCGAGGAAACCGGTGTTGACGGCGTCATGATCGGCCGTGCCGCACTCGGCAACCCGTGGATGATTTATCGTACAGTTCAGTACCTTGAAACTGGTGAGTTAAAAGACGAACCGAAAGTCCGTGAAAAAATGTCAGTATGCAAACTGCACCTTGACCGCCTGATTAACTTAAAAGGTGAAAAGGTAGCGGTAAGAGAAATGAGAAAGCACGCTGCATGGTATTTGAAAGGCGTAAAAGGCAATGCGAATGTTCGCAATGAAATCAATCAATGTGAGACAAGAGAAGAGTTTGTACAGCTTTTAGATGCATTTACGGTTGAAGTTGAGACGAAAGAACTTCAAAACGCAAAAGTAGGATAATACTCACCTCTATTTGCTGCTCACTGCTAGTTTTGTGCTGGCAGTTTTTCTGCTTTTTTCATGAAACAATATCTGTAATGGAGTGATAACAATGAGTCAAGAAGAGCAAAATCATGAGGAATTGAACGACCAGCTGCAAGTCAGACGCGATAAAATGAACCAGCTGAGAGAAAACGGCATTGATCCTTTCGGCGAACGCTTCGAGAGAACACATCAATCTCAGCAGATCATTGACGCCTACCAAGAGCTTTCTAAAGAAGAACTGGAAGAAAAAGCGATTGAAGTTACCATTGCAGGCCGTATGATGACAAAGCGCGGTAAAGGAAAAGCCGGCTTTGCCCATCTGCAGGACTTAGAGGGTCAAATTCAAATTTACGTAAGAAAAGACAGTGTCGGCGAAGAACAATATGAAATCTTTAAATCTTCAGACCTCGGAGACGTTATCGGCATCACCGGGAAAGTTTTCAAAACAAACGTAGGTGAGCTGTCTGTCAAAGCGACATCTTTTGAATTGCTGACAAAAGCACTGCGTCCTCTTCCTGATAAATATCATGGATTAAAAGATGTTGAACAGCGTTACCGTCAGCGCTATCTTGACCTGATCGTAAACCCTGACAGCAAACAAACGTTTATCACACGCAGCAAAATCATCCAAGCGATGAGAAGATACTTAGATGACCATGGATACTTAGAAGTCGAAACACCTACAATGCACAGCATACCGGGAGGAGCGTCTGCGCGCCCGTTCATCACGCATCATAATGCGCTGGATATGCCTCTTTATATGCGTATTGCGATTGAGCTTCATCTGAAACGCCTGATTGTCGGCGGGCTGGAAAAAGTCTACGAAATCGGACGCGTGTTCCGTAATGAAGGTGTTTCTACACGCCACAACCCTGAATTCACGATGATCGAACTGTATGAAGCGTACGCCGATTATAAGGACATTATGAGCCTGACGGAAAACCTCGTTGCACATATTGCGCAGGAAGTGCTGGGAAGCACCACAATCCAGTACGGTGAAGAGCAGATTGATCTGAAACCTGAATGGAAACGACTCCATATGGTAGATGCGGTCAAAGAAGCTACAGGCGTAGATTTCTGGAATGAGATGACTGTTGAAGAAGCCCGCGGCCATGCAAAAGAACATGGTATCGAGATCACAAACTCAATGACGGTGGGCCATATCATCAATGAATTCTTCGAACAAAAAATTGAAGAAACACTCATTCAGCCTACATTTATTTACGGCCACCCTGTAGAGATTTCGCCTCTTGCTAAGAAAAATCCTGAGGATCCGCGCTTTACAGACCGTTTTGAGCTGTTTATCGTCGGCCGTGAGCACGCTAACGCATTTACGGAGCTGAATGACCCTATCGACCAAAGAGAACGTTTTGAAGCGCAATTAAAAGAAAGAGAAGAAGGAAACGATGAAGCGCATATGATGGATGAAGACTTCGTTGAAGCTCTTGAGTACGGCATGCCGCCGACCGGAGGATTAGGTATCGGCATCGACCGACTTGTCATGCTGTTAACAAATGCTCCATCTATCAGAGACGTTTTATTATTCCCTCAAATGAGACATCGCTAATAAAAGGAAAGGCGCCGTTTCTGCATATCGCAGTACGGCGCTTTTTTATAAACAAGCCGTTCATAAAGCTTTTTTTATTTTCTTTTAAAAAACTATTGCACTATTATTTGTGAGGTGGTATATTATTATTCGTTGCCGCTAAACAAGGCGCCGACGAAAAAAAGAAATTTAAAAAGTTATTGACTTCAAGAGATTGATAAGATATAATAATAAAGTCGCTTGAACGAAAGACAAAATGATCTTTGAAAACTAAACAAGACAAAACGTACCTGTTAATTCAAAGTTTTAAATAAATCGCACAGCGATGTGCGTAGTCAGTCAAACTAAGGTCTGCATGATGCAGATCACACAGATGTTACTGCAGGATGCAGTGACATCTGTGTGATCCATTTATCGGAGAGTTTGATCCTGGCTCAGGACGAACGCTGGCGGCGTGCCTAATACATGCAAGTCGAGCGGACAGATGGGAGCTTGCTCCCTGATGTTAGCGGCGGACGGGTGAGTAACACGTGGGTAACCTGCCTGTAAGACTGGGATAACTCCGGGAAACCGGGGCTAATACCGGATGGTTGTTTGAACCGCATGGTTCAGACATAAAAGGTGGCTTCGGCTACCACTTACAGATGGACCCGCGGCGCATTAGCTAGTTGGTGAGGTAACGGCTCACCAAGGCGACGATGCGTAGCCGACCTGAGAGGGTGATCGGCCACACTGGGACTGAGACACGGCCCAGACTCCTACGGGAGGCAGCAGTAGGGAATCTTCCGCAATGGACGAAAGTCTGACGGAGCAACGCCGCGTGAGTGATGAAGGTTTTCGGATCGTAAAGCTCTGTTGTTAGGGAAGAACAAGTGCCGTTCAAATAGGGCGGCACCTTGACGGTACCTAACCAGAAAGCCACGGCTAACTACGTGCCAGCAGCCGCGGTAATACGTAGGTGGCAAGCGTTGTCCGGAATTATTGGGCGTAAAGGGCTCGCAGGCGGTTTCTTAAGTCTGATGTGAAAGCCCCCGGCTCAACCGGGGAGGGTCATTGGAAACTGGGGAACTTGAGTGCAGAAGAGGAGAGTGGAATTCCACGTGTAGCGGTGAAATGCGTAGAGATGTGGAGGAACACCAGTGGCGAAGGCGACTCTCTGGTCTGTAACTGACGCTGAGGAGCGAAAGCGTGGGGAGCGAACAGGATTAGATACCCTGGTAGTCCACGCCGTAAACGATGAGTGCTAAGTGTTAGGGGGTTTCCGCCCCTTAGTGCTGCAGCTAACGCATTAAGCACTCCGCCTGGGGAGTACGGTCGCAAGACTGAAACTCAAAGGAATTGACGGGGGCCCGCACAAGCGGTGGAGCATGTGGTTTAATTCGAAGCAACGCGAAGAACCTTACCAGGTCTTGACATCCTCTGACAATCCTAGAGATAGGACGTCCCCTTCGGGGGCAGAGTGACAGGTGGTGCATGGTTGTCGTCAGCTCGTGTCGTGAGATGTTGGGTTAAGTCCCGCAACGAGCGCAACCCTTGATCTTAGTTGCCAGCATTCAGTTGGGCACTCTAAGGTGACTGCCGGTGACAAACCGGAGGAAGGTGGGGATGACGTCAAATCATCATGCCCCTTATGACCTGGGCTACACACGTGCTACAATGGGCAGAACAAAGGGCAGCGAAACCGCGAGGTTAAGCCAATCCCACAAATCTGTTCTCAGTTCGGATCGCAGTCTGCAACTCGACTGCGTGAAGCTGGAATCGCTAGTAATCGCGGATCAGCATGCCGCGGTGAATACGTTCCCGGGCCTTGTACACACCGCCCGTCACACCACGAGAGTTTGTAACACCCGAAGTCGGTGAGGTAACCTTTATGGAGCCAGCCGCCGAAGGTGGGACAGATGATTGGGGTGAAGTCGTAACAAGGTAGCCGTATCGGAAGGTGCGGCTGGATCACCTCCTTTCTAAGGATTTTAACGGAATATAAGACCTTGGGTCTTATAAACAGAACGTTCCCTGTCTTGTTTAGTTTTGAAGGATCATTCGATTCTTCGAGATAATGTTCTTTGAAAACTAGATAACAGAAGTAATTCACATTCAATTGTAATGCAAGAAATCACGTAGTGATTCTTTTTAACGGTTAAGTTAGAAAGGGCGCACGGTGGATGCCTTGGCACTAGGAGCCGATGAAGGACGGGACGAACACCGATATGCTTCGGGGAGCTGTAAGCAAGCTTTGATCCGGAGATTTCCGAATGGGGAAACCCACCACTCGTAATGGAGTGGTATCCATATCTGAATACATAGGATATGAGAAGGCAGACCCGGGGAACTGAAACATCTAAGTACCCGGAGGAAGAGAAAGCAAATGCGATTCCCTGAGTAGCGGCGAGCGAAACGGGATCAGCCCAAACCAAGAGGCTTGCCTCTTGGGGTTGTAGGACACTCTGTACGGAGTTACAAAGGAACGAGGTAGATGAAGAGGTCTGGAAAGGCCCGCCATAGGAGGTAACAGCCCTGTAGTCAAAACTTCGTTCTCTCCAGAGTGGATCCTGAGTACGGCGGAACACGTGAAATTCCGTCGGAATCCGGGAGGACCATCTCCCAAGGCTAAATACTCCCTAGTGACCGATAGTGAACCAGTACCGTGAGGGAAAGGTGAAAAGCACCCCGGAAGGGGAGTGAAATAGATCCTGAAACCGTGTGCCTACAAGTAGTCAGAGCCCGTTAACGGGTGATGGCGTGCCTTTTGTAGAATGAACCGGCGAGTTACGATCCCGTGCAAGGTTAAGCAGAAGATGCGGAGCCGCAGCGAAAGCGAGTCTGAATAGGGCGCATGAGTACGTGGTCGTAGACCCGAAACCAGGTGATCTACCCATGTCCAGGGTGAAGTTCAGGTAACACTGAATGGAGGCCCGAACCCACGCACGTTGAAAAGTGCGGGGATGAGGTGTGGGTAGGGGTGAAATGCCAATCGAACCTGGAGATAGCTGGTTCTCTCCGAAATAGCTTTAGGGCTAGCCTCAAGGTAAGAGTCTCGGAGGTAGAGCACTGATTGGACTAGGGGCCCCTACCGGGTTACCGAATTCAGTCAAACTCCGAATGCCGATGACTTATCCTTGGGAGTCAGACTGCGAGTGATAAGATCCGTAGTCGAAAGGGAAACAGCCCAGACCGCCAGCTAAGGTCCCAAAGTATACGTTAAGTGGAAAAGGATGTGGAGTTGCTTAGACAACCAGGATGTTGGCTTAGAAGCAGCCACCATTTAAAGAGTGCGTAATAGCTCACTGGTCGAGTGACTCTGCGCCGAAAATGTACCGGGGCTAAACGTATCACCGAAGCTGCGGACTGTTCTTCGAACAGTGGTAGGAGAGCGTTCTAAGGGCTGTGAAGCAAGACCGGAAGGACTTGTGGAGCGCTTAGAAGTGAGAATGCCGGTATGAGTAGCGAAAGAGGGGTGAGAATCCCCTCCACCGAATGCCTAAGGTTTCCTGAGGAAGGCTCGTCCGCTCAGGGTTAGTCGGGACCTAAGCCGAGGCCGAAAGGCGTAGGCGATGGATAACAGGTTGATATTCCTGTACCACCTCCTCACCATTTGAGCAATGGGGGGACGCAGGAGGATAGGGTAAGCGCGGTATTGGATATCCGCGTCCAAGCAGTTAGGCTGGGAAATAGGCAAATCCGTTTCCCGTGAAGGCTGAGCTGTGATGGCGAGCGAATTATAGTAGCGAAGTTCCTGATTCCACACTGCCAAGAAAAGCCTCTAGCGAGGTGAGAGGTGCCCGTACCGCAAACCGACACAGGTAGGCGAGGAGAGAATCCTAAGGTGATCGAGAGAACTCTCGTTAAGGAACTCGGCAAAATGACCCCGTAACTTCGGGAGAAGGGGTGCTCTGTTAGGGTGCAAGCCCGAGAGAGCCGCAGTGAATAGGCCCAGGCGACTGTTTAGCAAAAACACAGGTCTCTGCGAAGCCGTAAGGCGAAGTATAGGGGCTGACGCCTGCCCGGTGCTGGAAGGTTAAGAGGAGCGCTTAGCGTAAGCGAAGGTGCGAATTGAAGCCCCAGTAAACGGCGGCCGTAACTATAACGGTCCTAAGGTAGCGAAATTCCTTGTCGGGTAAGTTCCGACCCGCACGAAAGGCGCAACGATCTGGGCACTGTCTCAACGAGAGACTCGGTGAAATTATAGTACCTGTGAAGATGCAGGTTACCCGCGACAGGACGGAAAGACCCCGTGGAGCTTTACTGCAGCCTGATATTGAATGTTGGTACAGCTTGTACAGGATAGGTAGGAGCCTTGGAAACCGGAGCGCCAGCTTCGGTGGAGGCATCGGTGGGATACTACCCTGGCTGTATTGACCTTCTAACCCGCCGCCCTTATCGGGCGGGGAGACAGTGTCAGGTGGGCAGTTTGACTGGGGCGGTCGCCTCCTAAAAGGTAACGGAGGCGCCCAAAGGTTCCCTCAGAATGGTTGGAAATCATTCGCAGAGTGTAAAGGCACAAGGGAGCTTGACTGCGAGACCTACAAGTCGAGCAGGGACGAAAGTCGGGCTTAGTGATCCGGTGGTTCCGCATGGAAGGGCCATCGCTCAACGGATAAAAGCTACCCCGGGGATAACAGGCTTATCTCCCCCAAGAGTCCACATCGACGGGGAGGTTTGGCACCTCGATGTCGGCTCATCGCATCCTGGGGCTGTAGTCGGTCCCAAGGGTTGGGCTGTTCGCCCATTAAAGCGGTACGCGAGCTGGGTTCAGAACGTCGTGAGACAGTTCGGTCCCTATCCGTCGCGGGCGCAGGAAATTTGAGAGGAGCTGTCCTTAGTACGAGAGGACCGGGATGGACGCACCGCTGGTGTACCAGTTGTTCTGCCAAGGGCATCGCTGGGTAGCTATGTGCGGACGGGATAAGTGCTGAAAGCATCTAAGCATGAAGCCCCCCTCAAGATGAGATTTCCCATTCCGCAAGGAAGTAAGATCCCTGAAAGATGATCAGGTTGATAGGTCTGAGGTGGAAGTGTGGCGACACATGGAGCTGACAGATACTAATCGATCGAGGACTTAACCATTTTTGAATGTATGCTTACTGTTATCTAGTTTTGAGAGAACACTCTCAATGGTTTGGTGGCGATAGCGAAGAGGTCACACCCGTTCCCATGCCGAACACGGAAGTTAAGCTCTTCAGCGCCGATGGTAGTCGGGGGTTTCCCCCTGTGAGAGTAGGACGCCGCCAAGCCATTACACGTAAGTGTAATATACGGAGGATTAGCTCAGCTGGGAGAGCATCTGCCTTACAAGCAGAGGGTCGGCGGTTCGAGCCCGTCATCCTCCACCATATTTGCCGGCCTAGCTCAATTGGTAGAGCAACTGACTTGTAATCAGTAGGTTGGGGGTTCAAGTCCTCTGGCCGGCACCATTTTTGGACAAGATAATAACACAAGTCTTTAAAGAGAGCCATTAGCTCAGTTGGTAGAGCATCTGACTTTTAATCAGAGGGTCGAAGGTTCGAGTCCTTCATGGCTCACCATGTTACGCGGGTGTGGCGGAATTGGCAGACGCGCTAGACTTAGGATCTAGTGTCTTATGACGTGGGGGTTCAAGTCCCTTCACCCGCATTATACAGGATAGTTATCCTGTATGCGGAAGTAGTTCAGTGGTAGAACACCACCTTGCCAAGGTGGGGGTCGCGGGTTCGAATCCCGTCTTCCGCTCCAACTATACCATCCACGCCGGGGTGGTGGAATTGGCAGACACACAGGACTTAAAATCCTGCGGTAGGTGACTACCGTGCCGGTTCAAGTCCGGCCCTCGGCATTCATTATTAAGCGCCCGTAGCTCAATTGGATAGAGCGTTTGACTACGGATCAAAAGGTTAGGGGTTCGACTCCTCTCGGGCGCGCCATATTTTTAAAAATCGGGAAGTAGCTCAGCTTGGTAGAGCACATGGTTTGGGACCATGGGGTCGCAGGTTCGAATCCTGTCTTCCCGACCACTTCGGGGCCTTAGCTCAGCTGGGAGAGCGCCTGCTTTGCACGCAGGAGGTCAGCGGTTCGATCCCGCTAGGCTCCACCATTTATTTTTTGAAAAACATGTTGACTTTAAAAGAAACTTATTATACACTTAAAAAGTTGCTTGAGAAAGTGAACAAAATGATCTTTGAAAACTAAACAAGACAAAACGTACCTGTTAATTCAAAGTTTTAAATAAATCGCACAGCGATGTGCGTAGTCAGTCAAACTACTTTATCGGAGA
>NZ_KQ236689.1:1681576-1742807 GCF_001184225.1 Bacillus sp. JFL15
CTGAGCTGTGATGGCGAGCGAATTATAGTAGCGAAGTTCCTGATTCCACACTGCCAAGAAAAGCCTCTAGCGAGGTGAGAGGTGCCCGTACCGCAAACCGACACAGGTAGGCGAGGAGAGAATCCTAAGGTGATCGAGAGAACTCTCGTTAAGGAACTCGGCAAAATGACCCCGTAACTTCGGGAGAAGGGGTGCTCTGTTAGGGTGCAAGCCCGAGAGAGCCGCAGTGAATAGGCCCAGGCGACTGTTTAGCAAAAACACAGGTCTCTGCGAAGCCGTAAGGCGAAGTATAGGGGCTGACGCCTGCCCGGTGCTGGAAGGTTAAGAGGAGCGCTTAGCGTAAGCGAAGGTGCGAATTGAAGCCCCAGTAAACGGCGGCCGTAACTATAACGGTCCTAAGGTAGCGAAATTCCTTGTCGGGTAAGTTCCGACCCGCACGAAAGGCGCAACGATCTGGGCACTGTCTCAACGAGAGACTCGGTGAAATTATAGTACCTGTGAAGATGCAGGTTACCCGCGACAGGACGGAAAGACCCCGTGGAGCTTTACTGCAGCCTGATATTGAATGTTGGTACAGCTTGTACAGGATAGGTAGGAGCCTTGGAAACCGGAGCGCCAGCTTCGGTGGAGGCATCGGTGGGATACTACCCTGGCTGTATTGACCTTCTAACCCGCCGCCCTTATCGGGCGGGGAGACAGTGTCAGGTGGGCAGTTTGACTGGGGCGGTCGCCTCCTAAAAGGTAACGGAGGCGCCCAAAGGTTCCCTCAGAATGGTTGGAAATCATTCGCAGAGTGTAAAGGCACAAGGGAGCTTGACTGCGAGACCTACAAGTCGAGCAGGGACGAAAGTCGGGCTTAGTGATCCGGTGGTTCCGCATGGAAGGGCCATCGCTCAACGGATAAAAGCTACCCCGGGGATAACAGGCTTATCTCCCCCAAGAGTCCACATCGACGGGGAGGTTTGGCACCTCGATGTCGGCTCATCGCATCCTGGGGCTGTAGTCGGTCCCAAGGGTTGGGCTGTTCGCCCATTAAAGCGGTACGCGAGCTGGGTTCAGAACGTCGTGAGACAGTTCGGTCCCTATCCGTCGCGGGCGCAGGAAATTTGAGAGGAGCTGTCCTTAGTACGAGAGGACCGGGATGGACGCACCGCTGGTGTACCAGTTGTTCTGCCAAGGGCATCGCTGGGTAGCTATGTGCGGACGGGATAAGTGCTGAAAGCATCTAAGCATGAAGCCCCCCTCAAGATGAGATTTCCCATTCCGCAAGGAAGTAAGATCCCTGAAAGATGATCAGGTTGATAGGTCTGAGGTGGAAGTGTGGCGACACATGGAGCTGACAGATACTAATCGATCGAGGACTTAACCATTTTTGAATGTATGCTTACTGTTATCTAGTTTTGAGAGAACACTCTCAATGGTTTGGTGGCGATAGCGAAGAGGTCACACCCGTTCCCATGCCGAACACGGAAGTTAAGCTCTTCAGCGCCGATGGTAGTCGGGGGTTTCCCCCTGTGAGAGTAGGACGCCGCCAAGCAATCATACGGTAAAGACAGCTCATCATGAGCTGTCTTTTTTGTGTTTTTCTGCATACGTTATATAATATGAGAAAAGTAACGATATACCTTTTTGTAAAAGCAGGTTTTATGCTTGTGTAAAGTGGAAATAATAGAGATAGAGCGATACAGTTGAAAAATTTTGTGAAACACCTTATAGTAAGATTAAAGTCAAATATAGTCAAAGTCAATAAAGGAGGGGGTTGAGTGGGACATAATATTTCTGACATCATTGAACAGTACTTAAAACAAGTATTAGATCAAAATGGCAAAGAAATTTTAGAGATCAAACGCAGTGAAATTGCTGATAAATTTCAGTGTGTTCCTTCCCAAATAAATTATGTCATCAACACCAGATTCACAAGCGAAAGAGGATATATTGTTGAAAGTAAACGGGGAGGCGGCGGTTATATTCGTATTATCAAAGTTAAAATGAATAACGAAGTCGTCCTCATCAATAATATTATTTCGCAGATTCATACCCACTTGTCCCAGGCAGCCTCTGATGACATTATTCTCAGACTGTTAGAGGACGGGGTTATTTCGGAAAGAGAAGCCAAAATGATGGTGAGTGTAATGGATCGTTCAGTTCTATATATTGATTTGCCTGAACGGGATGAACTAAGAGCCAGAATGATGAAGGCGATGCTCACATCTTTAAAACTAAAGTAAGCGGGTGAAAAGATTGATTTGTCAAGAGTGCAATGAGAGACCGGCCACTTTTCACTTTACGAAAGTTGTTAATGGAGAAAAGCAAGAAGTTCATATTTGTGAACAATGTGCAAAAGAAAATAGTGATTCATACGGTATAAGTGGAAACCAAGGGTTCTCGATTCATAATTTATTATCAGGACTGCTGAATATGGAGTCTTCATTTCAAAACACGGGTTCTCAAATGTTCGGCTATTCAGAGCAAGGCACGGCCTGTAAGAAATGCGGCATGACGTTTCAGCAACTGAGAAAAACAGGGCGGTTCGGCTGTGCGGAGTGTTACGATACATTTCACAGCCAAATTACGCCGATCTTGCGAAAAGTCCACAGCGGGAATACGGTGCATGCCGGAAAAATTCCGAAACGTATAGGCGGAAACCTGCATGTAAGACGGCAAATGGAAATGTTAAAAAAGGAACTTGAATCTTTAATACACCAGGAAGAGTTTGAAAAGGCGGCGCAGGTCAGGGATCAGATCCGGTCATTAGAGCAGAAATTAAAAGGCACAGACAGTGAGGAGGAACAAGGGTAATGTCGCTCAAGCATTTTATTCAGGACGCATTAAGCAATTGGATGAAGCAAAAGGGACCTGAAAGTGACATTGTACTCAGCAGCCGTATACGATTGGCCAGAAACTTTGAAAATATAAAGTTTCCTGCCCGGTATACGAATGAAGAAGCCTCATCCATTATTCAGCAATTCGAAGATCATTTTTCAGGGAAAGAACTGCCTGATATCGGTCAATTTCATTTAATCAGAATGAGTGAAGCTCAGCCTTTGGAAAAACGGGTGCTGATGGAAAAGCATCTGATCAGCCCGAATTTAACGGAATCACCGTTTGGCGGCTGTCTGCTTTCTGAAAATGAAGAAGTCAGCATTATGTTAAATGAAGAAGATCATATCAGAATTCAATGTCTCTTCCCCGGCTTCCAGCTTCTCAACGCCATAAAAGCGGCAAACCAGGTTGATGACTGGATTGAGGAGAAAGTGGATTACGCTTTTGGGGAGAAGAGAGGATACTTAACAAGCTGTCCTACAAATGTAGGGACGGGACTAAGGGCTTCGGTCATGATGCATTTGCCGGGTCTTGTACTAACTAGGCAATTGAATCGAATTATACCGGCAATTAACCAATTAGGTTTAGTTGTTAGAGGAATTTACGGGGAAGGCAGCGAAGCATTAGGAAATATCTTTCAAATTTCAAATCAAATCACACTTGGAAAATCAGAACAGGATATCGTCGATGATTTGAACAGTGTGGCTGCCCAGCTGATTGAGCAGGAACGCTCAGCCCGAGAAGCGCTTTATCAAACCTCGAAAATTGAATTAGAGGACCGGGTATTCAGATCTTACGGAGTTTTATCCAACTGCCGAATGATTGAATCGAAGGAAACGGCGAAATGCCTTTCTGACGTTCGGCTGGGGATAGACCTGGGGATCATTAAAGGGCTATCAAGCAATATACTTAATGAACTGATGATTTTGACACAGCCCGGTTTTCTCCAGCAATATTCGGGCGGCGCATTACGGCCGAACGAAAGAGACGTGAGAAGAGCGGCTCTTATCAGGGAAAGGCTGCATTTAGAAATGAGTGCAAATAGACAGGAGGATGATTCGATATGATGTTTGGAAGATTTACAGAGCGGGCTCAAAAGGTATTGGCACTGGCACAGGAAGAAGCACTGCGCTTAGGCCATACAAATATCGGAACTGAACATATATTATTGGGGTTAGTCCGTGAAGGTGAAGGGATAGCATTTAAAGCTTTAGAAGCGCTTGGCCTCAATTCAGATAAAATGCAGAAAGAAGTGGAAAGTTTGATTGGCCGAGGGCAGGAAAGCACCACCTCTGTCCCTCATTACACGCCTAGAGCCAAAAAGGTAATAGAACTATCAATGGATGAAGCCAGAAAGCTCGGTCATTCTTATGTAGGAACAGAGCATATACTTCTTGGGCTGATTCGTGAAGGTGAGGGAGTCGCCGCGAGAGTACTGAATAATCTGGGTGTCAGTCTCAATAAGGCGAGACAGCAGGTTCTGCAGCTTCTCGGAAGCAATGAGACAGGGGCATCCGGAGCGGGAACAAATAGCAGCGCAAACACGCCGACGCTTGACAGTCTAGCGCGTGATTTAACCGCGATTGCGAGGGAAGACAGCCTTGATCCGGTTATCGGCCGAAGCAAAGAAATTCAGCGTGTTATTGAGGTATTAAGCCGCAGAACAAAGAATAATCCCGTTCTTATTGGAGAACCGGGTGTAGGTAAAACTGCGATTGCTGAAGGTCTCGCACAGCAGATCATCAATAATGAAGTGCCGGAAATTTTACGTGATAAACGCGTAATGACATTAGACATGGGAACGGTTGTAGCAGGCACGAAATACCGCGGAGAATTTGAAGACCGTTTGAAAAAAGTAATGGATGAAATACGTCAGGCCGGCAATATCATTTTATTCATTGACGAATTGCACACACTGATCGGAGCTGGAGGAGCAGAAGGCGCGATTGACGCGTCGAATATTTTAAAACCTTCACTCGCTCGCGGTGAGCTTCAGTGTATCGGTGCGACAACGCTTGATGAATACCGCAAATATATCGAAAAAGACGCAGCTTTGGAGCGCCGCTTCCAGCCGATTCAGGTGGATGAGCCGTCAGTCGATGAAAGCATTCAGATCTTAAAAGGTCTCCGTGACCGCTATGAAGCGCATCACCGCGTATCTATTACCGATGAAGCAATCGAAGCGGCGGTTAAATTGTCTGACCGTTATATTTCTGACCGCTTCCTTCCGGATAAAGCGATCGATTTAATTGACGAAGCCGGTTCAAAAGTGCGTCTCCGTTCCTTCACAACGCCTCCGAACTTAAAAGAGCTTGAGCAGAAACTCGATGAAGTTCGCAAGGAAAAAGACGCTGCCGTTCAAAGCCAGGAGTTTGAAAAAGCGGCTTCTCTTCGTGATACGGAGCAGCGCTTGAGAGAACAGGTGGAAGATACGAAAAAAACGTGGAAAGAAAAACAAGGCCAGGAGAACTCCGAAGTTTCTGTAGAGGATATCGCAATGGTGGTATCCAGCTGGACCGGGGTGCCTGTATCTAAAATTGCGCAAACGGAAACAGATAAGCTTCTCAATATGGAAAGCATTCTGCACTCCCGCGTCATTGGCCAGGATGAAGCCGTTGTAGCCGTTGCGAAGGCTGTCAGACGTGCAAGAGCCGGTTTGAAGGATCCGAAACGTCCGATCGGTTCATTCATCTTCTTAGGCCCAACAGGCGTAGGGAAGACAGAGCTGGCAAGAGCGCTGGCGGAATCTATTTTCGGTGATGAAGAAGCGATGATCAGAGTGGATATGTCCGAATATATGGAGAAACATTCGACTTCGCGTCTTGTCGGTTCTCCTCCGGGATATGTCGGTTATGATGAAGGCGGCCAGCTGACGGAAAAAGTGAGAAGAAAACCTTACTCTGTCGTACTGCTTGATGAAATTGAAAAAGCGCATCCTGATGTGTTTAACATTCTCCTGCAAGTGCTTGAAGACGGACGCTTGACTGATTCAAAAGGACGCACTGTTGATTTCCGCAACACGATTCTGATTATGACGTCAAACGTCGGAGCGAGCGAGCTGAAACGCAACAAATATGTGGGCTTCAATGTGCAGGATGAATCACAAAACCATAAAGACATGAAAGACAAAGTCATGGGAGAGCTGAAGCGTGCCTTCAGACCTGAATTTATCAACCGGATTGACGAAATTATTGTCTTCCACTCTCTTGAGAAAAAACATCTTACAGACATCGTGTCGCTTATGTCTGACCAGTTAACAAAACGTCTGAAAGAACAAGATCTCTCTATAGAGCTGACGGATGCTGCAAAAGCAAAAGTAGCAGACGAGGGCGTCGATTTGGAATACGGCGCACGTCCGTTAAGAAGAGCGATTCAAAAGCATGTGGAGGACCGGTTATCAGAAGAGCTTCTCAGAGGCAATATTGATAAAGGCCAGCACATCGTTCTTGATGTTGAAGACGGCGAATTTGTCGTAAAAACAACTGCTAAAACGAACTAATATAGTGACAAACATGAGGCATACGTAAGCAAGTGTATGCCTCACTTTGTTATATAGAGAAATATTTGATAAGGAAGAGGTCTTACAGCATATATGGCTAAATCAAAAACAAAATTCATCTGCCACTCATGCGGTTATGAATCCGCAAAATGGATGGGGAAATGCCCAGGTTGCGGGGCTTGGAATACAATGGTGGAAGAAACCATCAAAAAAGCGCCGGCGAATCGGCGGGCGGCTTTCTCCCACTCCGTTCAAACCGTCCAGAAACCATCACCCATTACATCAATTGAAACATCAGAAGAACCCCGTGTTCAAACCAAGCTCGAAGAATTTAACAGAGTGCTTGGCGGCGGCGTTGTGAAGGGCTCGTTAGTATTAATCGGCGGCGACCCCGGCATCGGGAAGTCAACGCTCCTTCTTCAAGTATCCGCACAATTAGCAGACACGGCCGGCAGCGTGCTTTACATTTCCGGGGAAGAATCCGTGAAGCAAACGAAGCTGCGCGCTGACAGGCTTGGAATCAACAGCCAATTGTTACATGTTTTATCTGAAACCGATATGGAGTATATTTCGTCTGCTATACAAGAGATGAAACCCGCATTTGTTGTCGTAGACTCCATTCAGACCGTTTACCAAAGTGACATTACCTCAGCTCCCGGCAGTGTATCACAAGTAAGAGAGTGTACGGCTGAATTGATGAAAATCGCGAAAACAAACGGCATTCCGATTTTTATCGTCGGCCACGTCACAAAAGAAGGATCGATTGCTGGGCCAAGATTGCTTGAGCATATGGTCGATACCGTTCTATACTTTGAAGGAGAGCGGCACCATACATTCCGTATTTTGCGGGCTGTAAAAAACCGTTTCGGCTCAACAAATGAAATGGGCATCTTTGAAATGCGGGAAGAGGGGCTTACAGAAGTGCTGAACCCTTCGGAAATTTTCTTGGAAGAGCGTTCTGCCGGGGCTTCGGGTTCGAGTATCGTTGCGTCAATGGAAGGAACGAGACCGATCCTGGTTGAAATTCAGGCGCTCATATCACCGACCAGCTTTGGAAACCCGCGCCGCATGGCTACAGGGATTGACCACAATAGGGTGTCGTTAATCATGGCTGTGCTTGAGAAGCGGGTGGGGCTATTGCTTCAAAATCAAGATGCGTACTTAAAAGTCGCCGGCGGGGTCAAACTGGATGAACCGGCGATTGATTTGGCAGTAGCCGTCAGCATTGCTTCAAGCTTCAGAGATACACCGCCGAATCCTGCAGATTGCTTTATCGGTGAAGTGGGTCTGACAGGAGAAGTCCGCAGGGTGTCAAGAATCGAACAGCGCGTAAAAGAAGCGGCGAAACTCGGCTTCAAGCGTATGGTCATACCTGAGGCGAATGCAGGCGGATGGACAATACCAAAAGGGATTGAGGTTGTCGGAGTAGCAAATGTTGCAGAAGCGCTTCGTACTTCATTAGGAGGATCATAATAGATGGAAAAAGAGAAAAAAGGGGCGAAACAAGAGCTTGACCTGTCTGCAATTCTGCAGTTCGTTGCACCGGGCACGCCGCTCAGAGCCGGGATAGAGAATGTACTTCGGGCAAATACAGGCGGCCTGATTGTTGTCGGATACAATGATAAGGTAAAGCAAGTCGTGGATGGCGGTTTTCATATTAATACATCATTTGCGCCCGCTCACCTATACGAGCTGGCCAAAATGGACGGTGCCATTATTTTAAGCGATTCCGGCCAGAAAATTCTTTATGCGAATACACAGCTTATGCCGGAAGCGACCATTTCTTCTTCAGAAACGGGAATGAGGCACCGTACGGCGGAACGGGTGGCGAAGCAGACCGGCTGTCTCGTCATCGCCATTTCTGAACGCAGAAATGTCATTACGTTATACCAGGACAGCATGAAATACACACTGAAGGACATAGGATTTATTTTAACAAAAGCAAACCAGGCGATTCAAACGCTTGAGAAGTATAAAACCATTTTAGACAAAACGATTACGGCTTTAAACGCTTTAGAGTTTGAGGAGCTCGTGACATTCAGTGACGTGCTGTCCGTCATGCACCGCTATGAAATGGTGCTCCGTATAAAAAATGAAATCAACATGTATATTAAAGAACTCGGAACGGAAGGCCACTTAATCCGTCTGCAGGTGATTGAGCTGATTACGGATATGGAAGAAGAAGCGGCTCTTTTCATCAAAGACTATGTGAAAGAAAAAATCAAAGATCCGTTCGTGCTGTTAAAAGAGCTTCAGGATATGTCCAGCTATGATCTGCTTGATGATTCCATTCTGTTTAAGCTGCTTGGATATCCCGCTTCTACCAACCTTGATGATTATGTGCTGCCGAGAGGGTACAGACTGCTGAATAAAATTCCGCGTCTGCCGATGCCGATTGTTGAAAATGTGGTTGAGGCGTTCGGATTTTTGCCAAGCATAACGGAAGCCACTGTTGAAGAGCTGGATGATGTTGAAGGCATCGGCGAGGTGCGCGCCCAAAAAATCAAAAAAGGTTTAAAACGTCTTCAAGAAAAACACTATATAGATAGACAGCTTTAAGTATCGCTTAAACCTGTCAGAATCCGGGTATATTATTGTTAGTTTTTGTTTATTCTGATATTTGTAGGCTTTGACAGCCTGCTGAAAAATGTTACTTAAAAGGAGGTGGAGGTATGTTAAAACGAATAGTTCAGGCGTTCTTCATTATTGTGGGCGGCGTTGTCGGTATCTTTTTAATACCTGAATTGTTTGTACTGTCAAATATACAGGACATACCTTTAATAACAAACGCATATACGTCTGCTGCAATTGGTGCTATTATCTTTTTTCTCATCAGTATATGGACGACAGAATATGTGATTAATTGGGTGAAATGGATTGAAGATTCTTTGCTGAGAGCTCCGGTGCCGGATCTGTTATTCGGAAGTCTCGGATTGGTTTTTGGACTTATCATCGCATATCTCATTGTAAACGTGATTCCGCTGGACAATATTCCGTACCGTATATTCAGCACCATCATCCCGGTCTTTTTGGCTTTCTTTCTCGGTTATCTGGGCTTCCAGGTCGGATTTAAGAAAAAGGATGAACTGATCAGTCTGTTCTCCATTTCTGCAAGAATGCAGAAGAAAAAAGGAAGTGCCGATGAGGAGCAGGAGGAACAGGAGAAAAGGCTGAAAATCTTGGATACAAGTGTTATTATTGATGGGAGAATTGCAGATATTTGTCAGACGGGCTTTTTAGAAGGCGTCATTGTCATTCCTCAATTTGTGCTTGAGGAATTACAGCATATCGCTGATTCTTCAGATGTTTTAAAACGCAACAGAGGACGCCGCGGACTGGATATTTTGAATCGCATTCAAAAGGAACTGGATATTACGGTTGAAATTTATGAAGGCGACTTCGAAGACATTCAAGAGGTTGACAGCAAGCTTGTCAAACTTGCGAAGCTGACATCCGGTGTCGTTGTGACGAATGATTTTAATTTAAATAAAGTATGTGAGCTTCAGAAGGTTGCGGTACTGAATATTAATGACCTTGCAAACGCGGTGAAGCCGGTTGTGCTCCCGGGTGAAGAAATGAATGTGCAGGTGATTAAGGACGGGAAAGAGCATAATCAAGGTGTGGCTTACTTGGATGACGGAACAATGATCGTTGTGGAAGAAGGCCGCAATTATATAGGGAAACATATTGATGTGCTCGTAACCAGCGTGCTGCAGACAGCGGCGGGGCGAATGATTTTTGCCAAGCCTAAGCTGCTTGAGAAGGCTCTTTAAGAGGGAGTTAATGATGGAGTATGTCGTAGTCATTCCGGCTGCCGGACAAGGGAAACGGATGAAAGCCGGGAAAAATAAGCTGTTCATCGGCTTAAAGGGTGCGCCTGTTATTATACACACACTGCGGGTTTTTGAAAGCCACGCGCCTTGTCAGAAAATAATCCTGGTGATAAACGAGAGTGAACGGGAAGATTTTCACCAGCTGCTTGCCCAGTTTCCGGTTAAAGCGGAAATTGAGCTTGTCACCGGCGGAGCGGAGCGTCAGCATAGTGTATACGAAGGATTGAAAGTGATTGATGAGGAGTCTGTCGTCCTTGTTCATGACGGGGCGCGCCCGTTTGTCACGCATCAGCATATCGATAAACTCGTTGAAACAGCAGAAGAGACGGGAGCGGCTGTCCTGGCTGTTCCTGTGAAAGATACGATAAAGCGGGCGGAAGGCTCCCGGGTTGCGGAGACCTTTGACCGTTCAAGCTTGTGGGCCGTTCAAACGCCGCAGGCTTTTCGTCTTTCTTTATTGAAAAAGGCGCATAGGGAAGCGGAAAACAAAGGCTTCTTAGGTACGGATGACGCCAGTCTCGTCGAGCGTCTTGATGGATATCAGGTGAGTATCGTTGAAGGCAGCTATACCAATATTAAGCTGACAACGCCGGATGATCTGATATCAGCGGAAGCAATCATGAAAGCGGAAAGTGGGAATCATAATGTTTAGAATCGGACAAGGATTTGACGTGCATCAACTAACGGAAGGCCGTCCTCTTATCATCGGCGGAATTGAAATTCCTTATGAAAAAGGGCTGCTCGGGCATTCCGATGCGGATGTATTGCTGCACACGGTTGCAGATGCGTGCCTCGGAGCGGTGGGTGAAGGAGATATCGGCAAGCATTTCCCGGATACTGATCCGGAATTCAAGGATGCGGATTCTTTTAAGCTGCTTCAGCATGTCTGGAACATTGTCAAAGAAAAAGGATACGTACTCGGAAATATAGACTGCACGATTATTGCGCAAAAGCCGAAAATGGCGCCGCATATTGATGCGATGAGAAAACGAATAGCGGAAGGCCTTGAGGCAGACGTCTCTCAAGTAAATGTAAAAGCAACAACGACAGAAAAGCTCGGGTTTACCGGAAGAGCCGAAGGAATTGCCGCTCAGGCTACCGTTCTGATCCAAAAAGCCTGATCATTATTTTGATGCCCGGTCTATTTGGTGGTAGAATAGATACATATATTCGGCTAGAGGCTACAGACGAGATGAAAGGAAGTATTTGAACATGGGAAATGAAGTACGCGTCCGCTATGCACCGAGTCCGACCGGACATTTGCATATCGGTAACGCCAGAACGGCGCTTTTTAACTATTTATTTGCCCGCAGCCAAGGCGGAAAGTTTATTATCCGGATTGAGGATACGGACAAAAAGCGAAATATTGAAGGCGGAGAGCAAAGCCAGCTTAACTATCTGAAATGGCTCGGCATAGACTGGGATGAAAGTGTGGATGTCGGCGGAGAATACGGCCCGTACCGCCAGTCTGAACGGAATGACATTTACAAAGAGTACTATGAAGCGCTGCTTGAAAAAGGGCTTGCTTATAAATGTTTCTGTACGGAAGAAGAACTTGAGAAAGAACGTGAAGAGCAGATCGCCCGCGGGGAAATGCCGCGCTATTCAGGCAAACACAGAAACCTGACTCAGGAAGAGCAGGAGCAGTTTTTAGCCGAAGGAAGACAGCCGAGCATCCGTTTCCGCGTGCCGGAAGGGAAAATCATCACCTTTAACGATATCGTAAAGGGCGAGATTTCTTTTGAATCAGACGGTATCGGCGACTTCGTCATCGTTAAAAAAGACGGTACACCGACGTATAACTTTGCCGTCGCAATTGACGATTACCTAATGAAAATGACGCACGTGCTCCGCGGTGAGGACCATATTTCAAATACACCGAAACAAATCATGATTTTCCAGGCGTTCGGCTGGGATATTCCTGAATTCGGACATATGACGCTTATCGTGAACGAAAGCCGCAAAAAATTAAGTAAACGTGATGAATCAATTATCCAGTTTATTGAGCAGTATGATGAGCTGGGTTACCTGCCTGAAGCGCTGTTTAACTTTATCGGACTTCTCGGCTGGTCTCCTGTCGGTGAAGAAGAGCTCTTCACAAGAGAACAATTTATTGAAATTTTTGATGTGAATCGTTTATCTAAGTCACCGGCTCTGTTTGATATGCATAAACTGAAATGGGTCAACAACCAATATGTCAAAGCGCTGGATCTTGATCAAGTTGTTGAACTGACTCTGCCTCACCTGCAAAAAGCAGGAAAAGTCGGCACTGAGCTTTCTGCCGAAGAGCGGGAATGGGTGCGTAAGTTAATCTCTCTTTACCATGAGCAATTGAGCTACGGTGCTGAAATTGTCGAGCTGACTGATTTGTTCTTTAAGGATGAGATCGAGTATAATCAAGAGGCAAAAGCCGTTCTGGCGGAAGAACAGGTGCCTGAAGTGCTCAGCGCATTTGCTGCGAAGCTTGAAGAGCTTGAAGAATTCACGCCAGAGCAGATCAAAGCCTCAATTAAAGCCGTTCAGAAAGAAACAGGCCATAAAGGCAAAAAGTTGTTCATGCCGATTCGTGTAGCAGTTACCGGCCAGACGCACGGTCCGGAGCTTCCGCAGGCTATTGAGCTGATCGGCAGAGAAACAGCCGTAAAACGCCTGAAAAGCATTTAAATATACGATTGTTGACAGGGAAGAGTATAAAACAATGACCATTACAGAAAGAATCTTCATCGGCTGAGAGAGATTCATGCGTTATGTTTTAGAAGTGCGCCCTTAAGACCTTTGAAGAACATTTCTGCGGAAATCAGTATTTAAAGGCGGCCGCCGCCGTTACCGGCTTTAAAGTTGGGAAAACACGTTTTGTTTTTCAAACAGAGTGGAACCGCGCGGTAAAAGCGTCTCTGTCATGTTTACATGCAGAGGCGCTTTTTTTATAGGCGGAAAAACAGACTGGAGCGGGGAGAGAATGGGGGGAAGCATGTGTTTTTTAAAATGCTAAAAGAAGACATAGATACAGTGTTCGATCAAGATCCGGCAGCAAGAAGCTATTTTGAAGTTGTTTTAACTTATTCTGGTTTACATGCTATATGGGCGCATCGGATTGCACATGCTTTATATAAACGGAGATTTTTCTTCCTTGCGCGCCTGATATCACAGATTGCCCGTTTCTTTACCGGAATCGAAATCCATCCCGGCGCGACCATCGGGAGAAGGTTTTTCATTGATCACGGTATGGGGGTCGTCATAGGGGAAACATGTGAAATCGGCAATAACGTGACGGTATTCCAAGGTGTCACTCTCGGGGGAACGGGAAAAGAAAAGGGAAAGCGGCATCCGACCATTAAAGATGATGCTTTAATTGCAACGGGGGCGAAGGTGCTCGGCTCTATAACAGTCGGGCAAGGCTCTAAAGTAGGGGCCGGCTCCGTTGTGCTGCGTGATGTTCCCGACTTTTCAACCGTTGTCGGCATACCTGGAAAAGTCGTCATTCAGAACGGAAGAAAGATCAAACGCGATCTCAATCACCAAGACTTGCCCGATCCGGTTGCTGACCGGTTAAGAGCATTGGAGCAGCAGATTTTTGAGCTGCAGGCTGAACTGGAAGATAAAAAAGAAAGGATCAACCAAAAATGACCATTACACTTTATAATACATTGACACGGAAAAAGGAAACATTCGCTCCTCTTGAGGAAGGAAAAGTAAAAATGTACGTGTGCGGACCGACTGTATACAACTATATTCATATCGGAAACGCCCGTCCGGCGATTGTGTATGATACCGTACGCAACTATTTGGAGTATAAGGGATACGATGTTCAATACGTATCGAATTTCACAGATGTTGATGACAAATTGATTAAGGCGGCCAATGAGCTCGGCGAGGACGTTCCGACCGTTTCTGAGCGGTTTATTAAAGCTTATTTTGAAGATGTGGGCGCCCTCGGATGCCGGAAAGCGGATCTTCACCCTCGAGTCATGGAGAACATGGACGCCATTATTGAATTTGTCAGCGAGCTGATTAAAAAAGGCTACGCTTATGAATCGGAAGGCGACGTCTATTTCAAAACAAGAGCCTTCGAAGGCTACGGCAAGCTTTCACAGCAATCAATTGATGAACTCAGATCGGGCGCTCGTATCCGTGTCGGTGAGAAGAAAGAGGATGCGCTGGACTTTGCTCTTTGGAAAGCCGCCAAAGACGGAGAAATTTCATGGGATAGCCCTTGGGGAAAAGGCCGCCCGGGCTGGCACATTGAATGCTCCGCAATGGTGAAAAAATATTTGGGTGACGAAATCGATATTCATGCCGGCGGTCAGGACCTGACATTCCCGCACCATGAGAACGAAATCGCCCAATCTGAAGCATTAACAGGCAAGACATTCGCAAAATACTGGCTTCACAACGGTTACATCAATATAGATAATGAAAAAATGTCAAAATCGCTCGGCAACTTTGTTTTGGTGCACGATATTATTAAGCAGTATGATCCGCAGCTTTTGAGATTTTTCATGCTGTCCGTTCATTACCGCCACCCGATCAACTATTCGGAAGAGCTGCTTGAGAAAACAAAAAACGCGTTTAACCGCCTAAAGACGGCCTACAGCAATTTAAACCATCGTTTGATTAGCAGCACGAATCTGACTGACAATGATAATGAATGGCTCGCTAAAATCGAAGAGCACCGCGCTGCATTTGAAGAAGCGATGGATGATGATTTTAATACGGCGAATGCGATTTCCGTTTGGTTTGATTTGGCGAAGCTTGCCAACTACTATATGCAGGAGGACAATACGGCGGATCACGTCATTAAAGCCTTCATCAGCATGTTTGACCGAATCGGATCCGTTCTCGGACTTACGCTCGGCGAAGAAGAGCTTGTCGATGAAGAGATTGAAGAATTGATCGAGAAGAGAAATGAAGCCCGCCGCAATCGCGATTTTGCTTTGTCAGACCAAATTCGCGATCAGCTGAAAAGCATGAATATCATTCTTGAAGATACGGCTCAGGGAACTCGCTGGAAGCGGGGAGAGTAAGCGGATGCTTCAATTTGAACAAATCAAAGATTCAAAGCAGTTAAACGGTCTTGCGCTCGCTTATATGGGTGATGCCATTTTTGAAATATATGTCCGGCATCACCTGCTTAAGCAGGGCCATACGAAACCGAATGACCTTCATAAGAAGGCGAGCCGGATCGTATCGGCAAAATCACAGGCAGACATTTTGTTCCGCCTTCAGGAAGAATCCTTTTTCACGGAGGAAGAGGAAGCCGTGGTGAGAAGGGGAAGAAACGCAAAATCAGGGACGACGCCTAAAAACACAGATGTACAGACGTACCGCCATAGTACAGCTTTTGAGGCTTTGCTCGGATATCTTTTTCTTGAGAAAAGAGAAGAAAGACTGAATCAGCTGATTACAGAAGCTATACAAGTCGGGACGTCAGGGAGGAAAACAAATGAGTCAGCAACATGATTACGTCATAGGAAAAAATGCGGTAATTGAGACGTTAAAGTCGGATCGCAAACTCTATAAGTTATGGATGGCGGAAAACACAGTAAAAGGACAGGCGCAGCAAGTTATGGAGCTTGCTAAAAAGCGCGGCGTCACCATTCAATTTGTGCCGAGAAAAAAACTCGATCAGATGGTGGAGGGGCAGCATCAGGGAGTTGTCGCTCAGGTGGCGGCATATGAATATGCACAATTAGACGAATTGTATAAAAGAGCGGAACAGAGAAACGAACAGCCTTTCTTTCTCATATTGGACGAGCTGGAAGACCCTCATAATCTCGGTTCCATCATGAGAACGGCTGACGCTGTCGGCGCGCACGGCATCGTGATTCCGAAACGCAGAGCGGTCGGACTGACTTCAACAGTCGCAAAAGCATCGACCGGTGCTATTGAACATATTCCCGTCGTGAAGGTGACCAATCTTGCCCGGACACTTGATGAAATGAAGGAGCGGGGCATTTGGGTCGTGGGAACGGATGCATCCGCCCGGGAAGACTACCGCTCTATGGACGGCAACATGCCTTTGGCGCTCGTTATCGGAAGCGAAGGCAAAGGAATGGGCCGTCTTGTGAAAGAGAAATGTGATTTTCTCATTAAACTTCCGATGGCCGGAAAAGTCACGTCTCTGAATGCATCGGTAGCGGCCGGTCTTCTGATGTATGAAGTCTACCGGAAACGCAATCCTTTAGGGGAATAAAGACAAATGGACATCCTATTAGTAGACGGATACAACATGATAGGAGCTTGGCCGCAGCTAAAGGATTTAAAAGCGAACAGTTTTGAAGAAGCGAGAGATGTGCTGATTCAGAAGATGGCGGAGTATCAGTCGTACACGGGAATTAAAGTCATTGTGGTGTTTGACGCACATCTGGTAAAAGGCATAGAGAAAAAACACACGAATCACAGAGTTGAAGTGATTTTCACACGGGAGAATGAAACGGCGGATGAGCGGATTGAGAAGCTTGCACAGGCGCTGAATAATATTGCGACACAGATTCATGTCGCAACCTCTGATTACACGGAGCAGTGGGCGATTTTCGGACAAGGGGCTCTACGTAAATCCGCCCGGGAGCTGCTGAGGGAAGTGGATGCGATAGAACGCCGGATTCAAAGACGGGTTTCAAAGATCACTTCCGAAAAACCCCCGGGTAAAATCGAGCTGTCCGAAGAGGTTTTGAAAACGTTTGAAAAGTGGCGGCGCGGCGGCCTGGATTAGGTTGACGCTTTTTCGCCCATTAATGTATAATATTTCTATCTACGTGCGCCGGGGGGATCGCAGTGAATCTACAGAACAGCAAGGGAAAATTCAACAAAGTGCAGTTTTGCCAGTTGGAGGACGAGCAGGTCATTGAAAAGGTTCATGTTGGGGATAGTGATGCGTTAGATTACTTGATTACGAAGTACCGTAATTTTGTACGGGCGAAAGCCAGGTCTTATTTTTTAATAGGGGCCGACAGAGAAGATATTGTACAGGAAGGGATGATAGGCTTATATAAGTCTATCCGAGACTTTAGGGAGGACAAGCTTACTTCATTCAAAGCTTTTGCAGAATTATGCATTACCCGCCAGATTATTACCGCAATAAAGACAGCTACCCGTCAGAAACACATTCCTTTAAATTCTTATGTTTCTTTAGACAAGCCAATTTTTGATGAAGAATCAGACAGAACACTGCTTGATGTCATTTCAGGCGCAAAAACGTTAAACCCTGAAGAAATGATTATTAATCAGGAAGAATTCGATGATATTGAGATGAAAATGGGAGAACTGCTGAGCGATCTGGAGAGAAAGGTGCTTGTTTTGTACTTGGACGGAAGAAGTTACCAAGAAATTTCAGATGACTTAAACCGACACGTAAAATCAATTGATAATGCCCTGCAGCGCGTGAAGCGCAAGCTTGAGAAGTATTTAGAAATAAGAGAAATCAGCCTGTAGCGGGTTTCTATGTCATATTGACAGAATTTTTCTGACTGTGCTATTTTATTAAGATAAATGATGTCTATTTAGGAAAAGGTGTATCGACATGAGAAAAAAGATTACGCTGGCATGCAAAACATGCGGAAATCGTAATTATACGACAATGAAAAGCTCTGCATCAGCGGCTGAGCGGTTAGAAGTTAAGAAGTACTGCAGCACTTGCAATTCACATACAGCTCATTTAGAAACAAAATAGTGTTCGCTTTTTAAATTGTGGAGGTCTTTTACATGCGCATGATGAGTTTCTTTAAAGATGTTGGGAAAGAAATGAAAAAGGTTAGCTGGCCTAAAGGCAAAGAGTTAACGCGCTATACGATCACGGTGATTTCAACGGTTATCTTTTTTGTTATCTTTTTTGCCCTCCTTGATACAGGAATTTCTCAATTAATTCGTTTAATAGTTGAATAATGATCAGCAATACGTGCTATAATAGATCATAATATCGTTTGCCAAAACCCGTTCAGCGGGTTTTTTATTGTGTTGAAAAAAGGATTCATAGGCTCTGAGCCTATTTTTTGTTTTACACTTCATTTTTAAATGCGGGGAGGGAAGGACTGCAGAGTCCTGATAGAATGGAAAAGAATTGGTATGTTGTTCATACGTATTCCGGTTATGAAAACAAAGTAAAAGCAAACCTTGAAAAACGTGTGGAATCAATGGGAATGCAGGATAAAATTTTCCGCGTGGTCGTTCCTGAAGAAGAAGAGACTGATATTAAGAACGGCAAGAAAAAAGTAGTCAAAAAGAAAGTGTTCCCGGGTTATGTGCTTGTTGAAATCGTCATGACTGATGATTCTTGGTATGTGGTCCGCAACACGCCGGGCGTTACCGGTTTCGTCGGATCAGCCGGTTCAGGCTCAAAGCCGACTCCGCTTCTTCCTGGCGAAGCGGAAACCATTTTAAAACGGATGGGCATGGATGAGCGGAAAACCGACATTGATTTTGAATTGAATGAGACAGTCAAAGTCATAGACGGGCCATTCGCCAACTTTACAGGATCAATTGAAGAGATTGATTATGATAAGAGCAAAGTGAAGGTATTCGTTAACATGTTCGGCCGTGAAACGCCGGTTGAACTGGAATTTACCCAGATCGACAAATTGTAATGTGAAAAAACTTGAAATTGCTATATATTAATGATAATATAGCAAAGGTACGTCTTGGACTAATCCAAGGCAGCTAGCTTGATATTTCGTCATTCATATAAAGAATGAAACCTTGAGTGGGAGGGTTTACCCTATTACCACATCACGGACTTAAGGAGGTGTGTCTCGTGGCTAAAAAAGTAGTAAAAGTTGTAAAATTGCAAATTCCTGCTGGAAAAGCTAACCCAGCGCCGCCAGTTGGACCTGCACTAGGTCAAGCCGGTGTAAATATCATGGGATTCTGTAAGGAGTTTAACGCTCGTACAGCTGACCAAGCTGGTTTAATCATTCCTGTTGAAATTTCGGTTTACGAAGACCGTTCATTTACATTTATTACAAAAACTCCGCCTGCTGCAGTATTGCTTAAAAAAGCAGCTGGAATTGAGTCTGGTTCTGGTGAACCAAACCGTAATAAAGTGGCAACCGTTAAGCGCGATAAGGTTCGCGAAATCGCTGAAACGAAAATGCCTGACTTAAACGCAGCAGACGTTGAAGCGGCAATGCGCATGGTTGAAGGTACTGCCCGCAGTATGGGTATCGTTATCGAGGATTAATTTGTTTCTTGTCGGGTTGCGAGTTTTCACAAGTTCGCAACCCTTATTCGTGGGAGGTTATTCCGCTATAACCACATAAGGAGGAAATTTTAAAATGGCTAAAAAAGGTAAAAAGTACGTTGAAGCTGCGAAGCTTGTAGACCGTGCAAAAGCTTACGACGTCGCTGAAGCAGTGGCGCTTACTAAAAAAACAAACACAGCTAAATTCGACGCTACAGTTGAAGTTGCTTTCCGTTTAGGGGTTGACACTCGTAAAAACGATCAGCAAATCCGCGGAGCAGTCGTTCTTCCTAACGGAACTGGTAAAACTCAGCGCGTTCTCGTTTTCGCAAAAGGCGAAAAAGCGAAAGAAGCTGAAGCTGCTGGTGCAGATTTCGTTGGCGATACTGACTACATCAACAAAATTCAACAAGGCTGGTTCGATTTCGATGTAATCGTAGCTACACCTGACATGATGGGTGAGGTTGGTAAAATCGGCCGTGTACTTGGACCAAAAGGTTTAATGCCAAACCCTAAAACTGGTACAGTTACTTTCGAAGTTGAAAAAGCAATCGGCGAAATCAAAGCTGGTAAAGTTGAATACCGTGCTGATAAAGCTGGCAACATCCATGTTCCTATCGGTAAAGTTTCTTTCGAGGATGAAAAACTTGTTGAGAACTTCACAACAATGTACGATACAATCCTGAAAGCTAAACCTGCTGCAGCTAAAGGCGTTTACGTGAAAAACGTTGCTGTAACATCTACTATGGGACCTGGTGTCAAAGTAGACGCTTCAACTTTCAACGTAAAATAATATTTGACTTTAGATCAGCATTCTGATATGATTCAAAATGTTGTAAAATATAATATGTCATTTATACCGTAGACAGCAGGGGCCGCTGAGGCTTAATATCCTGCCGAGGTGTATATATATCACAGCTATTACGTTACGTATGCTTGTATATACAGCCTCCATGTCCACATGGAGGCTTTTTATATGAAATCGTCGTCACAGTCGTGATCACCTAGCGGTATAAGTGTTACACAAAATCTACAGGAGGTGTAACCATGAGCAGCGCAATTGATACAAAAAAAGTTGTTGTTGAAGAGATTGCTTCTAAACTGAAAGAAAGCAAATCAACGATCATCGTTGACTACCGCGGACTTAACGTTTCTGAAGTAACTGAACTCCGTAAACAGCTTCGCGAAGCTAACGTAGAGTTCAAAGTGTACAAAAACACGATGACTCGCCGTGCGGTTGAACAAGCTGAACTTGATGGTTTGAATGATGTCTTAACTGGACCGAATGCGATCGCATTCAGTACTGAAGATGTTGTCGCTCCGGCGAAAGTTCTTAACGAGTTCGCGAAAAACCACGAAGCTCTGGAAATCAAAGCGGGCGTTATCGAAGGTAAAGTATCTTCTGTTGAAGAAGTGAAAGCTCTTGCTGAACTTCCTTCACGCGATGGCTTACTTTCTATGTTGCTTAGCGTACTTCAAGCTCCAGTTCGCAACCTTGCACTTGCAGCTAAAGCAGTTGCAGATCAAAAGGAAGAACAAGGCGCTTAATCTGATTTTACCCTAAAATAAAACAAATGGAGGAATTTCAAATGGCTTTAAATATCGAAGAAATCATTGCTTCCGTTAAAGAAGCAACTGTACTTGAATTGAACGACCTAGTAAAAGCAATCGAAGAAGAATTTGGCGTAACTGCTGCTGCTCCTGTAGCTGTAGCTGGCGGAGCTGCTGCTGGCGGCGCTGCTGAAGAGCAAAGCGAATTCGACCTTATCCTTGCTGGTGCAGGTTCTCAGAAAATCAAAGTTATCAAAGTTGTTCGTGAAATCACTGGTCTTGGCTTGAAAGAAGCTAAAGAACTTGTTGACAACACTCCAAAACCACTTAAAGAAGGTATTGCGAAAGAAGAAGCTGAAGAGCTTAAAGCTAAACTTGAAGAAGTTGGCGCTTCTGTAGAAGTTAAGTAATCTTCACTTGCCTGTAGGGGAAGCTCGCTTTTATGAGGCGGGCTTTTTCTTTGCTTTTCTTTAAGCGCCATTAAAAAAGGAGGTTCTAATAATGAGTGAACACTATTATTCAGAAAAACCTTCAGTCAAAAGCGATAAACAGACATGGTCATTTACACTGCGGAACAGATCTTATACATTCACAAGTGACAGCGGCGTTTTCTCAAAAAAGGAAGTTGATTTCGGTTCGCGTGTCTTAATTGAAGCGTTTGAAGAGCCTGAGGTTGATGGTGACTTCCTGGATGCAGGCTGCGGCTACGGCCCGATCGGTCTGTCGCTCGCCGGTGAATTTACAGACCGGACCGTGCACATGATTGACGTGAATGAAAGAGCCGTAGAGCTGTCAAATGAAAATGCAGAAAAAAACGGAATAAAAAACGTTCAGATTTATCAGAGTGATTTATTTTCAAATATTGATTCTGCTCAAACATTTGCTTCTATTATTACAAACCCCCCAATCCGCGCCGGAAAAAAAGTTGTCCATGCCATTTTTGAAAAAAGCGCTGAGCATTTAAGGGCTTCAGGTGAGTTGTGGATCGTTATACAGAAAAAACAGGGCGGGCCTTCTGCCATTGAAAAACTGAAGGAGCTTTTTGACGAAGTTTCCGTCGTTCAAAAAAAGAAAGGCTATTATATCATAAAAGCAAAAAAAGTTTGACTTGAATTTTCAGCTATGTTAATATTGTAAAATGCCAATGTATATATTTTGCATGATATGCTGAATAATCATAGTGCATGTATAAATTATACAAACATGGAAATGCTAATAAAATCGGTATTTGTTTTTGGATGTGGTTTTCTTAATTAGAAACCCTTTTTTCTTTTGTCTTGTAAAAGTATTTCTTCATCGTAAGGAATGCTTATTACACATATAATACGCATGATTTGAGGGGTGAATCAGTTGACAGGTCAACTAGTTCAGTATGGACGACACCGCCAGCGCAGAAGCTATGCTCGCATTAGCGAAGTGTTAGAATTACCAAATCTCATTGAAATTCAAACCTCTTCTTATCAGTGGTTTCTTGATGAGGGTCTTAGAGAGATGTTTCAAGACATATCACCAATTGAGGATTTCACTGGTAACCTCTCTCTTGAGTTCATTGACTACAGTTTAGGAGATCCTAAGTATCCCGTTGAAGAGTCAAAAGAACGTGATGTGACTTACTCAGCTCCGCTAAGAGTGAAGGTTCGTTTAATTAACAAAGAAACTGGAGAGGTAAAAGACCAGGATGTCTTCATGGGTGATTTCCCTATTATGACAGATACCGGTACTTTTATCATCAACGGTGCAGAACGTGTTATCGTATCTCAGCTTGTTCGGTCTCCAAGTGTATATTTCAGTGGTAAAGTAGACAAAAACGGTAAGAAAGGTTTTACCGCGACTGTCATTCCAAACCGTGGCGCATGGTTAGAATACGAAACTGATGCGAAAGATGTTGTGTATGTCCGCATTGATCGCACACGTAAGTTGCCGGTTACGGTTCTTTTGCGTGCTCTCGGCTTCGGTTCCGATCAAGAGATTCTCGATCTCATTGGTGAGAACGAATATCTCCGCAATACACTGGATAAGGACAACACTGAAAACAGTGACAAAGCGCTTCTTGAAATCTATGAGCGCCTTCGTCCGGGAGAGCCGCCTACAGTAGAAAACGCAAAAAGTTTGCTGGATTCCCGTTTCTTTGATCCTAAGCGATACGACCTTGCGAATGTAGGACGCTATAAAATTAATAAAAAGCTTCATATCAAGAACCGTCTGTTTAACCAGCGCCTTGCAGAAACACTGGTGGATCCTGAAACAGGTGAAATCCTCGCTGAAAAAGGGCAGATTCTTGACAGAAGAACACTTGATAAAGTACTGCCATACTTAGAAAATGGAATCGGCTTCAGAAAACTTTATCCTAACGGCGGCGTTGTCGAGGATGAAGTGATGCTTCAATCCATTAAAATCTATGCTCCTACTGATGCAGAAGGAGAGCAGACGATCAATGTGATCGGCAATGCTTACATTGAAGAGGCGATTAAAAACATTACGCCTGCTGATATTATTTCTTCTATCAGCTACTTCTTCAACCTGCTGCACGGAGTGGGCGACACTGATGATATCGACCATCTCGGAAACCGCCGCCTGCGTTCTGTAGGTGAGCTCCTGCAAAACCAATTCCGTATCGGTTTAAGCCGGATGGAACGTGTCGTACGTGAAAGAATGTCTATTCAAGACACAAATACAATCACGCCGCAGCAGCTGATTAACATCAGACCTGTTATTGCGTCTATTAAAGAGTTCTTCGGAAGCTCACAGCTTTCTCAATTCATGGATCAGACGAACCCGCTTGCTGAATTGACGCACAAACGCCGTCTGTCAGCTCTCGGACCGGGCGGTTTGACGCGTGAGCGTGCAGGTATGGAAGTACGTGACGTTCACTACTCTCACTATGGCCGTATGTGTCCGATTGAAACGCCTGAGGGCCCGAACATCGGTTTGATCAACTCATTGTCATCATTTGCGAAAGTAAACCGCTTTGGTTTCATTGAGACGCCATACCGCCGCGTTGATCCTGAAACAGGAAAAGTAACGCCTAGAATCGACTACCTGACTGCTGATGAAGAGGATAACTATGTCGTAGCCCAAGCGAACGCTAAGCTGAGCGATGACGGTTCTTTCTTGGATGACAGCATCGTAGCCCGTTTCAGAGGGGAAAACACCGTTGTAGCCCGCAACCGCGTGGATTACATGGACGTATCTCCTAAACAGGTTGTATCTGCTGCGACAGCATGTATTCCGTTCTTGGAAAACGATGACTCGAACCGTGCCCTTATGGGAGCGAACATGCAGCGTCAGGCTGTGCCTTTGATGCAGCCGGAAGCTCCGATCGTCGGAACGGGTATGGAATACGTATCCGGTAAAGACTCCGGTGCAGCCGTTATTTGTAAACACCCTGGTATCGTTGAACGGGTGGAAGCGAAAAACGTATGGGTGCGCCGCTATGAAGAAATTGACGGCCAAAAAGTAAAAGGCAACCTGGATAAGTACAGCTTGCTGAAATTTGTCCGCTCCAACCAAGGTACGTGCTACAACCAGCGTCCGATCGTCAGTGTCGGCGATGAAGTAGTAAAAGGAGAAATCCTTGCTGACGGCCCTTCAATGGAGCTTGGTGAACTTGCTCTCGGCCGCAACGTAATGGTCGGCTTCATGACATGGGATGGCTACAACTATGAGGATGCCATCATCATGAGTGAACGCCTTGTGAAAGATGATGTATACACATCAATTCACATTGAAGAATATGAATCAGAAGCACGTGATACAAAGCTTGGACCGGAAGAGATCACCCGCGATATTCCAAACGTAGGGGAAGACGCGCTTCGCAACCTCGATGACCGCGGAATTATCCGTATCGGCGCGGAAGTCAACGACGGAGACCTTCTCGTGGGTAAAGTAACGCCTAAAGGCGTAACTGAGCTTACGGCTGAAGAACGCCTTCTGCACGCAATCTTTGGAGAAAAAGCGCGTGAAGTCCGTGATACTTCCCTCCGTGTGCCTCATGGCGGCGGCGGAATTATCCACGACGTAAAAGTCTTCAACCGTGAAGACGGAGACGAACTTCCTCCGGGAGTGAACCAGCTTGTACGCGTATATATCGTTCAGAAACGTAAGATTTCTGAAGGTGATAAAATGGCCGGACGTCACGGAAACAAAGGGGTTATCTCGAAGATTCTTCCTGAAGAAGATATGCCTTACCTTCCTGACGGCACGCCGATCGATATCATGCTTAACCCGCTGGGTGTACCATCACGTATGAATATCGGTCAGGTATTAGAACTTCACATGGGTATGGCTGCCCGCTACCTCGGCATTCACATCGCGTCACCTGTATTTGACGGCGCGCGTGAAGAAGATGTGTGGGAAACACTTGAAGAAGCAGGTATGTCAAGAGACGCTAAAACAGTTCTTTATGACGGCCGTACGGGAGAACCGTTCGACAACCGTGTATCTGTCGGAATCATGTACATGATCAAACTGGCACACATGGTTGATGATAAACTTCATGCCCGTTCTACAGGTCCTTACTCACTTGTTACGCAGCAGCCTCTCGGCGGTAAAGCCCAATTCGGCGGACAGCGTTTCGGTGAGATGGAGGTTTGGGCGCTTGAAGCTTACGGCGCAGCTTACACGCTTCAAGAAATCCTGACTGTGAAGTCCGATGACGTGGTCGGACGTGTGAAAACATATGAAGCCATCGTCAAAGGCGACAATGTTCCAGAGCCTGGTGTTCCGGAATCATTCAAAGTATTGATCAAAGAGCTTCAAAGCTTAGGTATGGACGTGAAAATCCTTTCAGGCGATGAAGAAGAAATAGAAATGAGAGATCTAGAAGACGAGGAAGATGCGAAACAAGCTGACGGCCTTGCATTATCAGGTGATGAAGCGCCGGAAGAAACAGCATCTCCAGACGTTGAACGTGACGCAGTAACGAAAGAATAGTCTGTGATTGATAAAGGCAAGTGACATCGGTTAATCCGAAGATAAAAAGGGAGGTAGGCCCCTTGCTAGATGTGAACAATTTTGAGTATATGAACATCGGTCTTGCTTCACCGGATAAAATCCGTTCATGGTCTTTTGGTGAAGTGAAAAAGCCTGAAACGATAAACTATCGTACATTGAAACCTGAAAAGGACGGCCTGTTCTGCGAACGCATTTTCGGACCGACTAAGGACTGGGAATGTCATTGCGGCAAGTACAAGCGGGTTCGTTATAAAGGCGTAGTTTGTGACCGTTGCGGAGTTGAAGTAACGCGGGCTAAAGTCCGTCGTGAGAGAATGGGGCATATTGAACTGGCTGCCCCGGTTTCTCACATTTGGTATTTCAAAGGTATTCCGAGCCGTATGGGTCTTGTATTGGATATGTCACCGCGTGCGCTGGAAGAAGTCATCTACTTTGCTTCTTACGTCGTAACTGACCCGGCCAATACACCGCTCGAAAAGAAACAGCTTTTATCCGAAAAGGAATACCGTGCGTATCTGGATAAGTACGGAAACAAATTCCAAGCCTCTATGGGTGCGGAAGCCATTAATAAACTTCTGCAGGACATCGACCTTGTCAAAGAAGTTGATATGTTAAAAGAAGAGCTGAAAACTTCTCAAGGCCAGCGCCGCACACGTGCGATCAAACGCCTTGAAGTGCTTGAAGCCTTCCGTAATTCAGGAAACAAGCCGTCTTGGATGATTCTCGACGTGCTTCCGGTTATTCCGCCTGAATTAAGACCGATGGTTCAGCTTGACGGCGGACGTTTCGCAACGTCTGACCTGAATGACCTTTACCGTCGTGTCATCAACCGTAACAACCGTTTGAAACGCCTTTTGGACCTTGGTGCGCCAAGCATCATCGTTCAGAACGAAAAACGTATGCTTCAAGAGGCTGTCGATGCTTTAATTGACAACGGCCGCCGCGGACGTCCTGTAACAGGTCCTGGTAACAGACCGTTAAAATCTCTTTCTCACATGCTGAAAGGGAAACAAGGACGTTTCCGTCAGAACCTTCTTGGTAAACGTGTAGACTACTCAGGACGTTCCGTTATCGTCGTAGGTCCGCATCTGAAAATGTATCAGTGCGGATTGCCGAAGGAAATGGCGCTTGAGCTCTTCAAGCCATTCGTTATGAAAGAGCTTGTTGAAAAAGGTCTCGCTCACAACATCAAGAGCGCAAAACGCAAAATCGAACGCGTGCAGCCAGAAGTATGGGATGTACTTGAATCTGTCATTAAGGAGCATCCGGTCTTACTGAACCGTGCCCCTACGCTTCACAGATTAGGTATCCAGGCTTTCGAACCTACGCTTGTTGAAGGACGCGCCATCCGTCTTCACCCGTTAGTATGTACAGCTTATAACGCTGACTTTGACGGTGACCAAATGGCGGTTCACGTACCTTTATCAGCTGAGGCTCAAGCTGAGGCCCGCATTCTGATGCTTGCGGCCCAAAACATCTTGAACCCTAAAGATGGTAAACCGGTTGTTACGCCGTCTCAGGATATGGTATTAGGAAACTACTACCTGACACTTGAGCGCGCCGGAGCAGTCGGCGAGGGTATGGTCTTCAAAAATACGGACGAAGCGCTTCTTGCTTATCAAAACGGTTATGTCCACCTTCATACGAGAGTAGCTGTTGCAGCGAACTCCCTGAAGAATGTGACATTTACGGATGAGCAGCGTTCAAAACTGTTAATTACAACAGTCGGTAAGTTGGTCTTCAATGAAATTCTTCCTGAGTCATTCCCTTACATGAATGAACCTACGAAGAGCAACATTGAAGAGAAAACACCTGACCGTTTCTTCTTAGATAAAGGTGCTGACGTAAAAGCTGTGATTGCAGAGCAGCCGATCAACGCACCGTTTAAAAAAGGTATTTTGGGTAAAATCATCGCGGAAATCTTTAAACGATTCCATATCACGGAAACGTCTAAGATGCTTGACCGTATGAAAAACCTCGGTTTCAGATATTCAACGAAAGCTGGTATCACGGTAGGGGTTTCTGATATCGTCGTTCTCGATGATAAGCAGGAAATCCTCGAAGAAGCACAAAGCAAAGTTGATAATGTCTTGAAACAGTTCAGACGCGGTTTAATCACCGAAGAAGAACGATATGAAAGAGTCATTTCAATTTGGAGTTCAGCGAAAGATGTTATCCAAGGCAAACTGATGAAATCATTAGACGAAGTCAACCCGATCTACATGATGAGTGACTCAGGAGCCCGTGGTAACGCATCTAACTTTACGCAGCTTGCGGGTATGCGCGGTCTGATGGCCAACCCGGCTGGACGAATCATTGAATTGCCTATCAAATCAAGTTTCCGTGAAGGTCTGACGGTATTGGAGTACTTTATCTCCACTCACGGTGCGCGTAAAGGTCTTGCCGATACCGCCCTGAAAACAGCTGACTCAGGTTACCTTACACGCCGTCTTGTTGATGTTGCGCAGGATGTTATCATTCGTGAAACAGATTGCGGAACTGACCGCGGTATTCTTGCAAAACCGCTTAAAGAAGGTACGGAAATCATCGAGCGTCTGGAAGAGCGTCTGATCGGACGTTTCGCCAGAAAACAGATCAAACATCCTGAAACGGGTGCTGTGCTCATTAACGAAAACGAATTGATCGATGAAGATAAAGCGCTGGAAATCGTTGAAGCCGGAATCGAAGAAGTGTGGATCCGTTCTGCGTTCACATGTAACACTCCTCATGGTGTATGTAAACGATGCTACGGACGAAACCTTGCAACCGGAACTGATGTTGAAGTCGGCGAAGCAGTAGGTATTATCGCTGCCCAATCTATCGGTGAGCCTGGAACACAGTTAACAATGCGTACGTTCCACACAGGCGGGGTTGCCGGAGACGATATCACACAAGGTCTTCCGCGTATCCAAGAGCTTTTCGAAGCGCGTAATCCTAAAGGTCAAGCGACGATTTCTGAGATTGACGGTACAATTGCCGAAATCAATGAAGTCCGCGACAAACAGCAGGAAATTGTTGTTCAAGGCGCTGTTGAGACACGTTCATACACAGCACCTTACAACTCACGCCTGAAAGTGGCTGAGGGTGATCAGATTACCCGCGGTCAAGTGCTGACAGAAGGTTCTATCGATCCGAAAGAACTTCTTAAAGTCACTGACCTGACAACGGTTCAAGAATATCTTCTGCACGAAGTTCAGAAGGTTTACCGTATGCAGGGGGTTGAAATCGGCGATAAACACGTAGAAGTAATGGTTCGCCAGATGCTTCGCAAAGTCCGTGTGATCGATGCCGGAGATACTGATGTTCTTCCTGGCACATTGCTTGATATTCACCAATTCACAGAAGCGAACAAAAAAGTGCTGCTTGAAGGCAACCGGCCTGCTACAGGGCGTCCTGTCCTTCTCGGTATCACGAAAGCTTCACTCGAGACAGATTCATTCTTGTCTGCCGCATCATTCCAAGAAACAACACGCGTTCTTACGGATGCTGCGATTAAAGGCAAGCGCGATGAGCTTCTCGGCCTGAAAGAAAATGTTATCATCGGTAAACTGGTTCCGGCCGGTACCGGTATGATGAATTACAGAAAAGTAAAACCTGTTTCAAACGTTCAGCCTTCGGAAGATATGGTTCCGGCTGAATAATAGAAACTGCTGCAGGAAAGGCTGTTTCGACAGCTTTTCCTCAGTATTACAATTATTCTGGCGGCGGACTGCACTAAAAAATGTCATACGATGTTGACATCCGTTCCGCGGAGTGATAATATAACCAAGGTGCTCGAAATAAAACCTGTTACTTTGGAGGATATGTTTATGTCTTATGATAAAGTATCACAGGCCAAATCAATTATTATTGGTACGAAGCAAACAGTGAAAGCTCTGAAACGAGGTTCAGTAAAGGAAGTCGTCGTGGCAAAAGACGCGGATACAGTTCTTACGGCTGGCGTTATCCAGCTTGCAAAGAACCGAGATATCGACGTCAGTATGGTAGATTCCATGAAAAAGCTCGGCAAAGCCTGCGGAATTGAAGTGGGAGCAGCAGCTGTTGCCATTATGTTATAGCGTACTTTTTGTTTTTATATAAGATTTCGATCTTGTGTAAAGACATTGTTTTTTGCCTAATGATGAACCACCTGGGTATGTGGGTTATAAAACGTAATGAAGGGAGGAACACAACATGCCTACAATTAATCAGCTAATTCGCAAGGGACGCGTGAGCAAAGTTGAAAACTCTAAGTCACCTGCACTAAACAAAGGATACAACAGCTTTAAAAAAGAGCACACTAACGTATCTTCTCCACAAAAACGCGGGGTATGTACTCGTGTGGGTACAATGACACCGAAAAAACCGAACTCAGCACTTCGTAAATATGCTCGTGTTCGTTTGACTAACGGAATCGAGGTTACTGCCTACATTCCTGGTATCGGCCACAACCTGCAAGAGCACAGCGTTGTACTGATCCGCGGCGGACGTGTAAAAGACTTACCGGGGGTGCGCTACCACATCGTTCGTGGTGCGCTTGATACTGCCGGAGTTGAAAACCGTGCGCAAGGCCGTTCTAAGTACGGTACGAAACGCCCTAAAGCAAAGTAATTAAATAAATCATTAAAACTATGAAGGGAGGATATTCAGATGCCACGTAAAGGTCCTGTAGCAAAAAGAGATGTTTTACCTGATCCGCTTTACAACTCTAAGCTGGTATCCCGCCTGATCAACAAAATGATGATCGACGGTAAAAAAGGTAAATCTCAAACAATCCTATACAAGTCATTCGATATCATTAAAGAACGCACTGGCAATGATGCAATGGAGGTTTTCGAACAAGCATTGAAAAACATCATGCCTGTACTTGAAGTAAAAGCACGCCGTGTAGGTGGAGCTAACTACCAAGTGCCTGTAGAAGTTCGTCCAGAACGTCGTACAACTCTTGGTCTTCGCTGGTTGGTTAACTATGCGCGTCTTCGCGGAGAAAAAACAATGGAAGAGCGCCTGGCTAACGAAATTCTTGATGCAGCTAACAACACTGGTGCTGCCGTTAAGAAACGTGAAGACACTCACAAGATGGCAGAAGCGAACAAAGCATTTGCTCACTACCGCTGGTAGGATTCATATAATCAAAATAATAATTCCCTAATAAGGAAGGAGAAATTACCCAATGGCAAGAGAGTTCTCCTTAGAAAAAACTCGTAATATCGGGATCATGGCTCACATCGATGCCGGTAAAACGACGACTACAGAACGGATCTTGTTCTACACAGGCCGTATCCACAAAATTGGCGAAACTCACGAAGGTGCTTCGCAAATGGACTGGATGGAGCAGGAACAAGAACGCGGTATCACAATCACTTCTGCAGCAACAACTGCACAGTGGAAAGGTTACCGTGTAAACATCATCGATACACCGGGACACGTGGACTTCACAGTTGAAGTTGAACGTTCACTCCGTGTACTTGATGGTGCGGTTGCTGTACTTGATGCTCAATCAGGTGTTGAGCCTCAGACAGAAACTGTATGGCGCCAAGCAACAACTTACGGAGTGCCGCGTGTTGTATTTGTCAACAAAATGGACAAAATCGGCGCAGACTTCCTTTACTCTGTAGGAACTTTAAGAGACCGTCTTCAAGCTAACGCTCACGCAATTCAATTGCCGATCGGTGCTGAAGACAACTTCGAAGGTATCATCGACTTAGTAGAAAACGTTGCGTATTTCTACGAAGATGACCTTGGAACTCGTTCAGATGCGAAAGAAATCCCTGAAGAGTACAAAGAACAAGCTGAAGAGCTTCGCAACAGCCTGATTGAAGCTGTAGCTGAGCTTGATGAAGAGCTTATGGAAAAGTACCTTGAAGGTGAAGAAATCACTATCCCTGAACTGAAAGCTGCAATCCGTAAAGGTACACTGAATGTTGAATTCTACCCTGTACTTGTTGGTTCTGCTTTCAAAAACAAAGGTGTTCAGCTTGTACTTGATGCTGTTCTTGACTACCTTCCTGCGCCAACTGATGTTGCTGCAATCAAAGGTGTACGTCCTGATACAGATGAAGAGATCGTTCGTCATTCTTCTGATGAAGAGCCATTCTCTGCACTTGCATTTAAAGTTATGACTGACCCTTATGTCGGTAAGCTGACGTTCTTCCGCGTATATTCCGGTACACTTGATTCCGGTTCATATGTAAAGAACTCTACAAAAGGCAAGCGTGAGCGCGTAGGACGTATCCTTCAAATGCACGCTAACAGCCGTGAAGAGATCTCTACTGTTTACGCTGGAGACATCGCAGCTGCTGTAGGTCTAAAAGATACTTCTACTGGAGATACTCTTTGTGATGAGAAGGATCTTGTAATCCTTGAATCCATGGAATTCCCAGAGCCAGTTATCGACGTAGCGATTGAGCCTAAATCAAAAGCTGACCAAGATAAAATGGGTATCGCTTTAGCAAAACTTGCTGAAGAAGATCCTACATTCCGTACACAAACAAACCCTGAAACGGGTCAAACAATCATCTCTGGTATGGGTGAGCTTCACCTTGATATCATTGTTGATCGTATGAAGCGTGAGTTCAAAGTTGAAGCTAACGTTGGTGCTCCTCAAGTTGCGTACCGTGAGACATTCCGTAGCGGTGCAAAAGTTGAAGGTAAATTCGTACGTCAATCAGGCGGACGCGGTCAGTTCGGTCACGTTTGGATCGAATTTGAACCGAACGAAGAAGGCGCAGGCTTTGAATTCGAAAACGCAATCGTCGGTGGTGTTGTTCCTCGTGAATACATCCCAGCCGTACAAGCAGGTCTCGAAGACTCTCTTGAAAATGGTGTCCTAGCAGGATTCCCGCTAATCGACATCAAGGCGAAACTTTTTGATGGATCTTACCATGATGTTGACTCAAACGAAATGGCGTTTAAAGTCGCTGCTTCTATGGCATTGAAAAATGCAGTCAGCAAATGTAACCCAGTTCTTCTTGAACCAGTCATGAAAGTTGAAGTGGTTATTCCTGAAGAATACATGGGAGACATCATGGGCGATATTACTTCTCGCCGCGGACGCGTAGAAGGTATGGAAGCGCGCGGTAACGCTCAAGTTGTGCGTGCGATGGTACCTCTTGCTGAAATGTTCGGTTACGCTACTGCCCTTCGTTCTAACACGCAAGGTCGCGGTACGTTCACTATGTTCATGGATCACTACGAAGAAGTGCCGAAGAGCATTGCTGAAGAAATTATCAAAAAAAATAAAGGCGAATAATTGATTTTGCCACTTAACTCAAGTATAACTACTATTGTAAGATGAGGAAGTGAAAGCTTGCTTTCACTTTCTATCACTCTATACATCACTAATTAAAAGCTCTTAAGGAGGATTTTAGAATGGCTAAAGAAAAATTCGACCGTTCCAAATCACATGCCAATATCGGTACAATTGGACACGTTGACCATGGTAAAACAACATTAACTGCTGCTATCTCAACAGTACTTCATAAGAAATCTGGTAAAGGTACAGCTATGGCGTACGATCAAATTGATGGTGCTCCAGAAGAACGTGAGCGCGGTATCACAATCTCTACTGCACACGTTGAGTACGAAACTGACACTCGTCACTATGCACACGTTGACTGCCCAGGACACGCTGACTATGTTAAAAACATGATCACTGGTGCTGCGCAAATGGACGGAGCTATCCTTGTAGTATCTGCTGCTGATGGCCCAATGCCACAAACTCGTGAGCACATCCTTCTTTCTAAAAACGTTGGTGTACCATACATCGTTGTATTCCTTAACAAATGTGACATGGTAGACGACGAAGAGCTTCTTGAGCTTGTTGAAATGGAAGTTCGCGATCTTCTTAGCGAATACGACTTCCCTGGTGACGATGTACCAGTTGTTAAAGGTTCTGCTCTTAAAGCTCTTGAAGGCGACGCTGAGTACGAAGAAAAAATTCTTGAACTTATGGCTGCAGTTGACGAGTACATCCCAACTCCAGAACGCGACACTGAAAAACCATTCATGATGCCAGTTGAGGACGTATTCTCAATCACTGGTCGTGGTACAGTTGCTACTGGCCGTGTAGAACGCGGACAAGTTAAAGTCGGTGACGAAGTTGAAATCATCGGTCTTCAAGAAGAAAACAGCAAAACAACTGTTACAGGTGTTGAAATGTTCCGTAAGCTTCTTGATTACGCTGAAGCTGGAGACAACATCGGTGCACTTCTTCGCGGTGTAGCTCGTGAAGACATCCAACGTGGGCAAGTACTTGCTAAACCAGGTACAATCACTCCACACAGCAAATTCAAAGCTGAAGTTTACGTTCTTTCTAAAGAAGAGGGTGGACGTCATACTCCATTCTTCTCTAACTACCGTCCTCAGTTCTACTTCCGTACAACTGACGTAACTGGTATCATCAATCTTCCAGAAGGCGTAGAAATGGTTATGCCTGGAGATAACACTGAAATGATCGTTGAACTTATCTCTACAATCGCTATCGAAGAAGGAACTCGTTTCTCTATTCGTGAAGGCGGACGTACAGTTGGTTCAGGCGTTGTTTCTACAATCACTGAGTAATCGACTCGTTCATACATGCGGGGTCCCTTATGGGGCCTCGTTTTTTTGTTTCCCGGGTGATTCAATGTATAATAGGGATTATACAAAATTTAGGAGCAGAGCGATGAATGATAACTTCAAGACAAACAAACGGATTTCAATGCTTCAGCAATTGCTGATTAACGACAGCGAACAGACCATTATGATTAATGGCGACGACAGGGATAATCCGCTGCTCCTGTTTTTGCACGGCGGCCCCGGCACCCCTCAAATCGGCTATGCGAGAAAATACCAAAACAAGCTGGAGAAGCATTTCACTGTTGTGAACTGGGATCAGAGAGGGGCGGGACTCTCGTATTCAAAAGATATTCCGGAATCATCTATGACTTTGGATCAGCTGACGGCCGACACCATTCATTTGACCGAACGTTTATGTAAGCAATTCGGCAGGCAAAAAGTATATATCGCAGGCTATTCGTGGGGATCAGTTTTGGCGCTTCACGTTCTTCAAAAGAGATCTGATTTGTATTATGCGTATATCGGTATCAGTCAAGTGGTTAATATCCAAAAGGAGGAAGCAGAAGCTTACCGGCAGCTGACAGCATGGAGCAGGGAGCGTAAACACCGCCTGATGCAAAAGACACTGGAATTTATCGGTGCCCCTCCATGGAACGGACAGCTGCAGCGGTCGCTGTTTCTGCTTTGTATCGAGATGAAGGGAGGAGGCTTCACCCACAATCCGATCGGCGCTCTCAAAGCAGGCGGACGAATGCTGTTTGGGGAACCGTACGGTGTGAGAGGGAGCTTTTTGGCAGCGCGGGGACAAATGTTCAGCCTGAAACATCTTTGGGAAGATCTCATTTTCTTTGATGCCGGGGAATCAGTTTCTTCTATTGAAATACCATGCTGTTTTATGTCAGGCAAATTCGATTTGACGGTTCCGGGAACGACATCTTACGAATATTATCAGAAGGTTGAAGCGCCGTATAAAGAATGGCACTGGTTTGAAAACTCAGCCCATTCGCCTCACTTGGAGGAGCCTGACCGCTTTGCCGAAGTTCTCAGCCGGTTCGCATCTTTCCATCTCTGAAAGAAAACAGGCATATCCTTGATTAATCAAGACATCACCTGTATAATAATCAAAGTGTGAAAACCACAAGGTTCTTCAAATAAACCTTGCAACATACGTCTATTTTCTGTATAATAGTGTATGTTGGTCTTTGACTGCGATGAAGTGAGAGGTTGCTGACACACCCGGCCGCTTTGCCATGGCAAGGTGATCAGGTTTTTCTCACGGAGAACTGTCTAACGTGATGTAGGCGAAAAGGAGGGAAAATAATGGCAAAACAAAAAATTCGTATTCGTTTAAAAGCATATGATCATAGAATCCTTGATCAATCTGCAGAGAAGATTGTTGAAACGGCAAAACGTTCTGGTGCCAGCGTATCTGGTCCGATTCCGTTGCCAACTGAAAAATCAGTTTACACAATCCTTCGTGCGGTGCACAAATACAAAGATTCTCGTGAGCAATTTGAAATGCGTACACATAAACGTTTAATCGACATTGTGAACCCAACACCACAAACTGTTGATGCTCTCATGCGATTAGACTTACCATCTGGTGTCGATATCGAAATCAAACTTTAATTCAAAAATATAGAATGATCTTAATAGGAGGTGTGACGAATGACCAAAGGAATCTTAGGAAGAAAAATTGGTATGACGCAAGTATTCGCAGAGAACGGTGATCTTATCCCGGTAACTGTTATTGAAGCAGCTCCAAACGTTGTTCTTCAAAAGAAAACAGCTGAAAACGATGGCTATGAAGCGATCCAGCTTGGTTTTGACGATAAGCGTGAAAAGCTTTCAAACAAACCGGAAAAAGGACACGTTGCAAAAGCGGAAACTGCTCCTAAGCGCTTCGTTAAAGAATTACGCGGCGTGGATATGGATGCGTATGAAATTGGTCAGGAAGTCAAGGTTGAAATTTTCTCTGCAGGAGAAATCGTAGATGTAACAGGAGTATCTAAAGGTAAAGGTTTCCAAGGTGCAATCAAGCGCCACGGACAATCTCGCGGACCTATGTCTCACGGTTCACGCTACCACCGTCGTCCTGGTTCAATGGGACCTGTAGATCCTAACCGTGTATTCAAAGGTAAACTATTACCTGGACGCATGGGCGGAGATCAAATCACTGTCCAAAACCTTGAAATCGTAAAAGTTGATGCTGAGCGCAATCTTCTTTTGATTAAAGGTAACGTACCTGGTGCGAGAAAAACTTTAATCACTGTAAAAAGTGCTGTTAAATCTAAATAAGTCTCTTAGGAAAGGAGGAAATTGATCATGCCAAAAGTAGCATTATACAACCAAAACGGTTCTACTGCTGGTGATATCGAATTAAACGCTTCTGTATTTGGAATTGAGCCAAATGAGAGCGTAGTATTCGACGCTATTCTTATGCAAAGAGCTTCCTTACGTCAAGGATCTCACAAAGTAAAAAATCGTTCTGAAGTACGCGGCGGAGGTCGCAAACCATGGCGTCAAAAAGGTACAGGTCGTGCCCGTCAAGGTTCAATCCGTTCACCGCAATGGCGCGGAGGTGGTGTCGTATTCGGCCCAACACCACGCAGCTATTCTTACAAATTACCTAAAAAAGTTCGCCGCTTGGCAATCAAATCAGTATTGTCTTCTAAAGTGAACGACAACAACATTATTGTTCTTGAAGATCTTACTCTTGATACGGTTAAAACAAAAGAAATGGCAGCTATCCTTAAAGGATTGTCTGTTGAGAAAAAAGCTTTAATCGTAACTGCGGATGCAAACGAAGCAGTATCTCTTTCTGCACGCAACATCCCTGGAGTTACAGTTGTTCAAGCTAACGGAATCAACGTGTTAGACGTTGTCAACCACGAGAAGCTTCTGATTACAAAAGCTGCGGTTGAAAAAGTAGAGGAGGTGCTTGCATAATGAAAGATCCTCGTGATGTTCTTAAGCGCCCCGTCATTACTGAACGTTCTGCTGATTTAATGACTGAAAAGAAATATACTTTTGAAGTTGATGTAAGAGCTAATAAAACAGAAGTGAAAGATGCAGTTGAAAGTATCTTTGGAGTGAAAGTTGACAAAGTCAACATCATGAACTACAAAGGGAAATCAAAACGTGTCGGCCGCTATACTGGTATGACTAGCCGTCGCAGAAAAGCGATCGTAAAACTTACTGCAGACAGCAAAGAAATCGAAATTTTTGAAGCTTAATTATCTGTAAAAAGAAGGAGGGAAATTCAAAATGGCGATTAAAAAGTATAAACCGACCTCTAACGGACGTCGTGGCATGACAACTTCAGATTTTGCTGAAATCACGACTGACCAGCCGGAAAAATCCTTGCTTGCTCCCCTTCACAAAAAAGGCGGACGTAACAACCAAGGTAAATTGACTGTACGTCACCAAGGTGGCGGACACAAACGCCAATACCGTGTTATCGACTTCAAACGCGATAAAGATGGTATACCTGGACGCGTTGCTACAGTTGAATACGATCCAAACCGTTCAGCTAACATCGCACTAATCAACTATGTAGACGGAGAAAAACGTTACATTCTTGCACCAAAAGGAATTCAAGTAGGTACTGAAATCATGTCCGGCCCTGAAGCTGACATCAAAGTAGGTAACGCACTTCCACTTATCAACATCCCTGTTGGTACTGTTGTGCATAACATTGAATTAAAACCTGGTAAAGGCGGACAGCTTGTACGTTCAGCTGGTACATCTGCTCAGGTTCTTGGTAAAGAAGGCAAATACGTTCTTGTACGTCTTAACTCTGGTGAAGTTCGCATGATCCTTTCTGCTTGCCGTGCTTCTATCGGTCAAGTAGGTAACGAGCAGCACGAACTTATCAACGTTGGTAAAGCAGGACGCTCTCGCTGGAAAGGCATCCGCCCTACAGTCCGCGGTTCTGTAATGAACCCTAACGATCACCCGCACGGTGGTGGTGAAGGTCGCGCGCCAATCGGACGTAAATCACCAATGTCTCCTTGGGGCAAACCGACTCTTGGATTCAAGACACGTAAGAAAAAGAACAAATCTGATAAATTTATCGTACGTCGTCGTAAAAATAAATAACGGGGTTGTCTACGGTTCATTTCGGACCGTAGTGCAATCACGAAGGGAGGTTCCAAAATGGCTCGCAGCTTGAAAAAAGGACCATTTGTCGATGGACACTTGATGACAAAAATCGAGAAATTAAATGAAACGGACAAGAAACAAGTTGTAAAAACTTGGTCTCGCCGTTCAACTATTTTCCCACAATTTATCGGTCACACAATCGCAGTATATGACGGACGTAAACACGTGCCTGTATTCATTTCTGAAGACATGGTAGGCCACAAGTTGGGCGAATTCGCACCGACTCGTACTTACAAAGGCCACGCCAGTGACGATAAAAAAACAAGACGCTAAGAGAGGAGGCTTTTAAATGCAAGCTAAAGCTGTTGCAAGAACAGTCCGTATTGCTCCTCGTAAAGCACGTCTAGTAATGGACCTGATTCGAGGTAAGCAAGTAGGCGAAGCAGTATCTATCTTGAACCTAACTCCGAGAGCTGCTTCTCCAATCATCGAAAAAGTTTTAAAATCTGCTATCGCAAATGCTGAGCACAACTACGAGATGGACGCAAACAATCTGGTTATTTCTCAGGCATTTGTTGACGAAGGCCCAACGTTAAAAAGATTCCGCCCGCGTGCTATGGGACGTGCGAGCCAAATCAACAAACGTACGAGCCACATTACAATCGTTGTATCAGAAAAGAAGGAGGGATAAGTAGTGGGTCAAAAGGTAAATCCAGTCGGTCTTCGTATCGGAGTCATTCGTGATTGGGAATCTAAGTGGTACGCTGGTAAAGATTACGCTGACTTCCTGCACGAAGATTTAAAAATTCGTGAATTCATTAGCAAACGCCTTTCTGACGCTTCTGTTTCTAAAGTAGAAATCGAGCGCGCAGCAAACCGCGTTAACATTACGATCCACACTGCTAAGCCTGGTATGGTAATCGGTAAAGGCGGATCTGAAGTTGAAGCACTTCGTAAAGCCCTTAACAGCCTAACTGGCAAGCGTGTACACATTAACATTCTTGAAATCAAAAGAGCAGATCTTGATGCTCAGCTTGTAGCTGACAACATCGCTCGTCAACTAGAAAACCGTATTTCTTTCCGCCGTGCGCAGAAACAACAAATCCAACGCACTATGCGTGCTGGAGCACAAGGTGTGAAAACAATGGTTTCCGGCCGTCTTGGCGGAGCTGACATCGCTCGTTCTGAATACTACAGTGAAGGAACTGTTCCATTGCACACTTTACGTGCTGACATCGACTATGCAACATCTGAAGCTGACACAACTTACGGTAAGCTCGGTGTAAAAGTCTGGATCTATCGTGGAGAGGTTCTTCCTACTAAGAAGAAAACTGAGGAAGGAGGAAAATAATATGTTATTACCAAAACGCGTTAAATATCGCAGAGAGCATCGCGGAAAAATGCGCGGTCGCGCTAAAGGCGGTACTGAAGTACATTTTGGTGAGTACGGTATCCAGGCTCTTGAAGCTTCTTGGATCACGAACCGCCAAATCGAAGCTGCACGTATTGCGATGACTCGTTACATGAAACGTGGCGGTAAAGTTTGGATTAAAATTTTCCCTTCAAAACCTTACACTGCTAAACCGCTTGAGGTACGGATGGGTTCCGGTAAAGGGGCTCCTGAAGGCTGGGTAGCTGTTGTAAAACCGGGCAAAGTTTTATTTGAGATTTCTGGTGTGTCTGAAGAGGTAGCTCGTGAAGCGCTTCGTCTTGCATCTCACAAATTGCCAATTAAAACGAAGTTCGTAAAACGTGAAGAAATTGGTGGTGAATCAAATGAAAGCTAATGAAATTCGTGACCTTACCACTGCTGAAATTGAACAAAAAGTAAAGTCTCTTAAAGAAGAACTTTTCAATCTTCGCTTTCAATTAGCGACAGGACAACTTGAAAATACTGCTCGCATTCGTGAAGTGCGCAAAGCTATCGCGCGCATGAAAACTGTGATTCGTGAAAGAGAAATTGCTGCTAACAAATAATCACTGAGGGGAGGTCGTGAGCATGAGCGAACGTAACCAACGCAAGGTTTACCAAGGCCGTGTTGTTTCTGACAAAATGGATAAAACCATCACTGTTGTTGTTGAAACATACAAAAAGGATCCTATTTACGGTAAACGCGTAAAATACTCAAAGAAATTAAAAGCACATGATGAAAATAATCAAGCTAAAATCGGAGACATCGTGAAGATCATGGAAACTCGTCCATTATCTGCAACTAAACGTTTTCGTCTAGTAGAAGTTGTCGAAGAAGCTGTTATTATCTAATAAAGTTCGGAATTCTTTTTCCGAAGGGAGGTAACAAATAATGATTCAACAAGAGACTCGTTTAAAAGTTGCTGACAACTCCGGTGCGCGTGAGGTACTTACTATTAAAGTTCTTGGCGGTTCTGGACGTAAAACGGCTAACATTGGTGATGTAATTGTTTGCACGGTTAAACAAGCAACACCAGGAGGCGTTGTCAAAAAAGGTGAAGTCGTAAGAGCTGTTATCGTTCGCACAAAAAGCGGAGCACGCAGAACTGACGGATCATACATCAGCTTCGATGAGAATGCATGTGTTATCATCCGTGACGACAAGAGCCCGCGTGGAACTCGTATCTTCGGACCGGTTGCTCGTGAATTACGTGAAAACAACTTCATGAAAATTGTTTCTCTGGCTCCAGAAGTTATCTAATGAAATAAATGCCTTACTCAAGGAGGTGCGATCAGGATGCATGTGAAAAAAGGCGATAAAGTTATGGTTATCTCTGGTAAAGATAAAGGCAAACAAGGTACGATCCTTGCTGCTTTCCCTAAAAAGGACCGCGTTCTAGTTGAGGGCGTAAACATGGTGAAGAAACACTCTAAACCGACTCAAACTAACCCTCAAGGCGGTATTTCTAATCAAGAGGCGCCAATTCATGTATCAAACGTTATGCCGCTCGATCCTAAAACAGGTGAAGTGACTCGCGTAGGATACAAAGTGGAAGATGGCAAAAAAGTTCGTATTGCTAAAAAATCTGGGCAAGTTTTAGATAAATAGTAATTAAAGGAAGGGAGGTCTATCTCATGAACCGCCTTAAAGAAAAGTACAATAAAGAAATTTCACCTGCTTTAATGACGAAGTTCAACTACGACTCTGTTATGCAGGTGCCAAAAATCGAAAAAATCGTAATCAACATGGGTGTTGGTGATGCTGTTCAAAATGCGAAAGCAATTGACAGTGCTGTTGAAGAATTAACGTTTATCGCAGGTCAAAAACCTGTCGTTACTCGTGCGAAGAAATCAATTGCTGGATTCCGTCTTCGTGAGGGAATGCCTATCGGTGCGAAAGTAACTCTTCGCGGAGAGCGCATGTATGATTTCCTTGATAAACTTATTTCTGTATCTTTACCGCGTGTACGTGACTTCCGCGGGATTTCTAAGAAATCTTTCGACGGTCGCGGAAACTACACTCTTGGTATCAAAGAACAGTTAATCTTCCCTGAAATTGACTACGATAAAGTAACAAAGGTTCGCGGAATGGACATCGTTATCGTAACGACTGCTAACTCTGACGAAGAGGCTCGTGAGCTATTAACTCAAGTAGGTATGCCGTTCCAGAAATAATCAATGAAAGGGAGGCGAAATCGTGGCTAAAAAGTCAATGATTGCGAAACAACAACGTACACCAAAGTTTAAAGTGCAAGAGTACACTCGCTGTGAACGCTGCGGACGTCCGCACTCAGTCATTCGTAAATTTAAACTTTGCCGTATTTGTTTCCGTGAGCTTGCATATAAAGGACAAATTCCTGGCGTGAAAAAAGCCAGCTGGTAATCCCCAAGAATGGGAAGGAGGTAATTATATAATGGTTATGACAGATCCAATTGCAGATATGCTGACTCGTATTCGCAATGCAAACATGGTACGTCATGAGAAGCTTGAAATTCCTGCTTCTAAATTGAAAAGAGAAATTGCTGACATTTTAAAGCGTGAAGGTTTCATTCGTGACGTTGAGTTCGTAGAAGACAGCAAACAAGGTATCATCCGCGTTTTCTTGAAATACGGACAAAACAACGAGCGCGTTATCACTGGTCTTAAAAGAATCAGCAAACCAGGTTTGCGTGTATACGCTAAATCAAATGAAGTACCTCGCGTACTTAACGGTCTTGGAATCGCGATTATTTCTACATCACAAGGTGTTTTAACGGACAAAGAAGCCCGTGCAAAACAAGCTGGTGGAGAAGTTCTAGCATACGTTTGGTAAGAAGTTTAACAAGAATGGAGGTGTTTTAGTATGTCTCGTGTAGGTAAAAAACTGCTTGAGATTCCTTCTGGAGTTACAGTAACGCTGAACGAAGGCAACACTGTATCTGTAAAAGGACCAAAAGGAGAATTAACTCGTACTTTCCATCCTGATATGGAAATCAAAATTGAGGACAACGTGCTTACAGTCACTCGTCCATCTGATCATAAAGAGCACCGTGCATTGCATGGTACGACTCGCAGTCTGCTTGGAAACATGGTTGAAGGCGTATCTAAAGGATTTGAAAGAGGTTTGGAATTAGTCGGTGTCGGTTATCGTGCGGCTAAATCCGGTAACAAACTTGTTTTAAACGTTGGATACTCTCACCCTGTTGAGATGGTTCCTGAAGAGGGCATCGAAATCGAAGTTCCTTCTCAAACGAAAGTAGTTGTAAAGGGTACAGACAAAGAGCGTGTAGGAGCTACTGCTGCTAACATCCGCGCTGTACGTTCTCCAGAGCCTTACAAAGGTAAAGGAATCCGCTACGAAGGTGAAGTTGTTCGCCGTAAAGAAGGTAAATCTGCTAAGTAAGACCGCTTAAAGTGAAGAAAGGAGTGACCAAGGATGATTACGAAAACTAGCAAAAATGCTGCTCGTCAAAAAAGACATGCTCGTGTTCGTGCTAAACTTTCAGGCACAGCTGAAAGACCTCGTCTGAATGTGTTCCGTTCAAACAAACACATTTATGCTCAAATCATCGATGATGTAAATGGCGTTACACTTGTTAGTGCCTCTACTCTCGACAAAGATTTGAACGTGGAAAGCACTGGTGACAGCGCTGCTGCTGCTAAAGTCGGTGAACTCGTTGCGAAACGCGCTTCTGAGAAAGGTGTTTCTGACGTAGTATTTGACCGCGGCGGATACTTATACCATGGACGTGTAAAAGCTCTGGCCGATGCAGCTCGTGAAGCCGGACTGAAATTTTAATAAAAAAAGGAGGGACACATGATTATGCGTCGTATTGACCCAAGCAAATTAGAGTTAGAAGAACGCTTAGTTACGGTTAACCGCGTAGCGAAAGTTGTTAAAGGTGGTCGTCGTTTCCGTTTCGCAGCTCTAGTCGTTGTCGGTGACAAAAACGGTCACGTAGGTTTCGGTACTGGTAAAGCACAAGAAGTACCTGAAGCAATCCGCAAAGCTGTTGAAGATGCGAAAAAGAATTTGATTGAAGTACCAATGGTTGGAACTACGATTCCACACGAAATCATCGGACGTTTCGGTGCAGGCAATATCTTGTTGAAACCTGCTTCTGAAGGTACTGGAGTTATCGCTGGAGGCCCTGTACGTGCGGTACTTGAGCTTGCTGGCGTTGCTGATATCCTTTCTAAGTCTTTAGGTTCTAACACACCGATCAACATGATCCGTGCAACACTTCAAGGTTTAAGTGAGCTTAAACGTGCCGAAGATGTTGCGAAGCTTCGTGGAAAATCTGTAGAAGAACTGTTAGGATAAGGAGGGAACATTAATGGCTAAATTAGAAATTACCCTCAAACGCAGTGTAATCGGTCGCCCGGAAGATCAGCGCGTTACTGTCAGAACACTTGGTTTAAAGAAAACGAACCAAACTGTCGTTCATGAAGATAACGCTGCGATCCGCGGTATGATTAATAAAGTATCTCATCTAGTTTCTGTTAAAGAACAATAAAAATAAATTATAGGCTAAGGAGGTGTCCTAATGAAACTTCATGAATTAAAGCCTTCAGAAGGTTCACGCAAAGTGCGCAATCGCGTAGGTCGTGGTATTGGTTCTGGTAACGGTAAAACAGCTGGTAAAGGTCACAAAGGTCAAAACGCTCGTTCCGGCGGCGGTGTGCGCCCTGGATTCGAGGGGGGACAAATGCCTTTATTCCAACGTCTTCCTAAGCGTGGTTTTACAAACATCAACCGCAAGGAATACGCTATTGTGAACATAGACAAATTGAACGGTTTTGCGGAAGGAACGGAAGTCACTCCTGAACTTCTTCTTGAGACTGGTGTTATTAGCAAACTAAATGCAGGAGTAAAGATTCTTGGCAACGGTAAATTAGAGAAAAAATTAACTGTAAAAGCCAATAAATTCTCTGCTTCTGCGAAAGAAGCTGTTGAAGCTGCTGGCGGTACAGCTGAGGTGATCTAACTTGTTTAAGACAATCTCCAACTTTATGCGTGTGAGTGATATTCGGAATAAAATCATTTTTACATTACTCATGCTTATCGTCTTTCGCATAGGTGCGTTTATCCCTGTGCCATATGTTAATGCTCAGGCGTTGCAGACACAAAGTTCGATGGGGGTTTTTGATCTCCTTAATACATTTGGCGGCGGTGCGCTTTATCAGTTCTCCATCTTTGCGATGGGAATTACGCCTTACATCACTGCTTCGATCATCATTCAGCTGCTTCAGATGGATGTTGTGCCGAAGTTTACCGAGTGGTCTAAGCAAGGTGAAGTCGGCCGCCGTAAATTAGCTCAGTTCACGAGATATTCTACGATTGTGCTTGGTTTTATCCAGGCATTAGGTATGTCTTATGGGTTTAACAACCTGGCAAATGGTATGCTGATTGAGAAATCCGGCATATCGACATATCTGATTATTGCTTTAGTACTCACTGGAGGAACTGCTTTTTTAATGTGGCTGGGAGAACAAATTACTTCCAATGGAGTAGGAAACGGAATTTCGATCATCATCTTCGCGGGGATTGTGGCTAGTATTCCGAAAACTGTTGGGCAGATTTATGAGACTCAATTTGTCGGCAGCAGCGATCAGCTGTTTATTCATATTGTGAAAATCGCCTTACTGGTGATTGCGATTTTGGCCGTAATTGTTGGTGTTATTTTCATTCAGCAGGCCGTGCGCAAAATTGCGATTCAATATGCAAAAGGGCAAGGTCGTTCACCTGCTGGCGGAGGCCAGTCAACTCACCTCCCGCTTAAAGTGAATCCGGCAGGGGTTATTCCGGTAATCTTTGCGGTTGCGTTTCTTATAACGCCGCGTACTATCGCGTCATTTTTCGGAACAAACGATGTGACAAAGTGGATTCAAGCCAACTTTGACAATACACATCCGGTGGGCATGACGGTTTATGTCGCATTAATTATCGCCTTTACGTACTTCTATGCTTTTGTGCAGGTAAACCCTGAACAAATGGCAGATAACCTTAAAAAACAGGGTGGCTATATCCCGGGGGTTCGTCCAGGGAAAATGACTCAAGATAGAATTACGAGCATTTTGTATCGACTTACGTTTGTGGGTTCTATATTCTTAGCCGTGATTTCCATTCTTCCTATCTTTTTCATTCAATTCGCTGGATTGCCTCAAAGTGCACAGATTGGCGGAACATCTTTGTTAATTGTCGTGGGGGTAGCCTTGGAGACAATGAAGCAGCTGGAGAGCCAGTTAGTGAAACGTAATTACCGAGGATTTATGAAAAATTAGAGGACTGGTTTTAACCATTCCTCTAAATAAGAGAGGACGGGGGAAATCCGAATGAACTTAGTCTTAATGGGACTTCCTGGAGCCGGTAAAGGCACACAGGGAGAACGAATTGTTGAGGATTATGGGATACCTCATATCTCAACGGGAGATATGTTCCGTGCTGCTATGAAAGAAGAAACACCACTCGGACTCGAAGCAAAGTCTTATATCGATAAAGGCGAGCTCGTACCGGACGAAGTCACAATCGGCATTGTCAAAGAAAGACTCGGCAAAGATGATTGTGAAAGAGGTTTTCTTCTGGACGGATTTCCGCGAACAGTCGCTCAGGCTGAAGCTCTTGAAAACATTCTTGAGGAATACGGCAAGCCGATTGATTATGTCATCAACATTAAAGTAGACAAAGACTCTTTAATGGAACGTTTGACTGGACGCAGAATTTGCAGTGTTTGCGGCACAACCTATCATTTGGTTTTCAATCCGCCGAAAACGCCGGGTGTTTGTGATAAAGACGGAGGAGACCTTTATCAACGGGCAGATGATAATGAGGAAACCGTCTCAAAACGGCTTGAGGTCAACATGAAGCAGACTCAGCCTTTACTGGATTTTTATTCCGGGAAAGGATATCTTGTCAACGTCAATGGCCAGCAGGACATTAATGACGTGTACAAAGATGTGAAAGAGCTTCTTGGAGGATTGAGCAAATGATTATCTGTAAGACCCCTCGTGAGCTTAGCATCATGCGGGAAGCAGGGCGAATCGTGGCTTTGACTCATGAAGAGATGAAAAAGCACATTAAACCAGGAATCTCGACAAAAGAATTGGATCAAATTGCCGAACGTTTTATTGAGAAGCAGGGTGCAATCCCATCTTTTAAGGGGTATAATGGGTTTCGCGGGAGCATTTGTGTATCAGTTAATGAAGAACTCGTTCACGGAATTCCCGGTAAAAGGGTTTTGCGTGACGGTGACATTATCAGCATTGATATCGGTGCTAAATTAAATGGTTATCATGGTGACTCTGCTTGGACATATCCGGTAGGAAACATCAGTGATGATGATAAACGACTGCTGGAAGTGACAGAGGAGTCTTTATATAAAGGCTTGAAGGAAGCAAAACCAGGTGAACGTTTGTCGAATATTTCCCACGCAATACAAACGTATGTCGAAAATGAGCAGTTTTCAGTTGTTAGGGAGTATGTCGGACATGGTGTTGGTCAAGACTTGCATGAGGATCCGCAAATTCCTCATTACGGTCCGCCAAACAAAGGACCTAGGCTGAAGCCTGGTATGGTTCTCGCTATAGAACCGATGGTTAACGCTGGCAGCCGGTATGTGAAAACATTGGCTGATAACTGGACGGTTGTAACGGTAGATGGGAAAAAGTGTGCTCATTTTGAACATACGATTGCGATTACGGAAACGGGTTTTGATATACTGACAAAAGTCTAGATGATGAAATGAATTCCGTGACACATGTTTTTCATTCCGCACCTGGGCAGATTGTAGGTTTACAATTGGTCGGAGGAAAAACCGGCTAGCTGCTGTTATCGGAATGACGATTCATCATCATGTACTAAAGCAGACGGAGAAAAGCGTACATTTCATTCTCCTTAGAAAAAGAATATCAATCATTCACCCTTTATGATTGCGTATCTCCGGAAGTTCAGAACAGTATAAACGAAACAGGGCGTGTGACAAACGGATAACTGAGATTTTCTCTTTTGAAATTTGTCAGAGAGCAAGTTACTGATTTGAAGAAGGGAGAACACTTGAATGGCGAAAGACGATGTAATTGAAGTGGAAGGTACGATAGTCGAAACTCTGCCAAACGCGATGTTCAAAGTTGAACTCGAAAATGGCCATACGGTTTTGGCTCACGTATCTGGTAAAATCCGCATGCACTTCATTCGCATTTTACCTGGAGACAAAGTTACGGTAGAATTATCTCCATATGACTTAACTCGTGGCAGGATTACGTACCGTTACAAATAAAGCACTCCGGAAACTGAAGGAGGTTGGAAACACATGAAAGTGAGACCATCAGTTAAACCAATCTGCGAGAAATGTAAAGTTATTCGCAGAAAAGGAAAAGTAATGGTGATCTGTGAAAATCCAAAGCATAAACAAAAACAAGGATAATTAATAAGGAGGTGCCCAGAGAATGGCTCGTATTGCTGGTGTAGATATCCCACGTGACAAACGTGTTGTTATTTCTTTAACATATGTCTTCGGAATTGGCCGCACAACGGCTCAGCAAGTCTTGAAAGAGGCTGGTGTTTCTGAAGATACTCGTGTGCGTGATCTTACTGAAGAAGAACTTGGTAAAATCCGTGATGTTATTGACAAACTGAAAGTAGAAGGTGACCTTCGCCGTGAAGTTTCTCTTAACATCAAGCGTCTGATCGAAATCGGAAGCTACCGCGGAATCCGCCATCGCAGAGGTTTGCCTGTTCGCGGACAAAACTCTAAAAACAATGCGCGTACTCGTAAAGGTCCGCGTCGTACTGTAGCTAACAAGAAAAAATAAGTAAGGGAGGTACCTAAACAATGGCTGCTGCTCGTAAACAAAACACGCGTAAACGTCGCGTGAAAAAGAATATTGAGTCAGGAATCGCTCATATTCGTTCAACTTTCAATAACACGATCGTTACGATCACTGATACTCATGGTAATGCTCTTTCTTGGTCAAGTGCCGGAGCTCTAGGATTCAGAGGTTCTCGTAAATCTACTCCTTTTGCTGCGCAAATGGCTGCTGAAACAGCTGCTAAAGGTTCAATCGAACACGGACTTAAAACTCTTGAAGTAACTGTTAAAGGACCAGGTTCTGGCCGTGAAGCTGCAATCCGCGCTTTACAAGCTGCCGGACTTGAAGTTACAGCTATCAGAGACGTAACTCCTGTTCCTCATAATGGATGCCGTCCACCAAAACGTCGCCGCGTGTAATTTGTTTGTATAGATTTTGTGTCCCTGTCAATAATGGGTTATGATACAGTTATTTATGAAACGAATGCACCGACTCGTTGCCTGAGCACATACGGGACTAAACAATGGGGAATTTCGGATGGAATCTCATATGATTCTATTCGAGGTTTCGACGTTTTGAAGGAGGGTTTTAAGTAATGATCGAGATTGAAAAACCAAAAATCGAAACGGTTGAAATCAGCGACGATGCCAAATTTGGTAAGTTTGTCGTAGAGCCGCTTGAGCGTGGATATGGTACAACTCTGGGTAACTCCTTACGTCGTATCCTCTTATCCTCACTCCCTGGTGCCGCTGTAACATCGATCCAGATAGATGGTGTACTGCACGAATTCTCGACAATCGAAGGCGTTGTGGAAGATGTTACAACGATAATCTTGCACATTAAAAAGCTTGCATTGAAAATCTACTCTGATGAAGAGAAGACGCTCGAAATTGATGTACAGGGTGAAGGAACTGTCACAGCAGCTGATATTACACACGACAGCGATGTTGAAATCCTTAATCCGGATCTTCATATCGCGACTCTTGGTGAGAATGCGAGTTTCCGAGTTCGCCTTACTGCACAAAGAGGACGTGGGTATACACCTGCTGATTCGAACAAAAGAGACGATCAGCCAATCGGCGTGATTCCGATCGATTCAATCTTTACGCCAGTTTCTCGTTTATCTTATCAGGTAGAAAACACTCGTGTAGGCCAGGTTGCAAACTATGACAAACTTACACTTGATGTTTGGACTGACGGAAGCACTGGACCGAAGGAAGCAATTGCTCTCGGTTCTAAGATTTTAACTGAACACCTTAATATATTCGTTGGTTTAACTGACGAAGCTCAGCATGCTGAAATCATGGTTGAAAAAGAAGAGGATCAAAAAGAAAAAGTTCTTGAAATGACGATTGAGGAACTTGATCTTTCTGTCCGTTCTTACAACTGCTTGAAGCGTGCGGGCATTAACACGGTTCAAGAACTTGCGAACAAGACGGAAGAAGATATGATGAAAGTTCGCAACCTGGGACGCAAATCACTTGAAGAAGTGAAAGCGAAACTAGAAGAACTTGGACTCGGCCTTCGCAAAGACGATTGATCTAGTTTCCATGTGAACTAGGATTTTCGTGTGTTTTTTATTTAGAAACAGCATTCCATTAAAGGAGGGGACATCACATGTCATACAGAAAACTAGGACGTACGAGTTCACAGCGTAAAGCTATGCTTCGTGATCTTACAACAGATTTGATCATCAACGAAAGAATTGAAACAACTGAAACACGTGCGAAAGAACTTCGCTCTGTTGTTGAAAAGATGATCACTCTTGGTAAGCGCGGTGACTTGCATGCTCGTCGTCAAGCTGCTGCATACATTCGCAACGAGGTTGCAAATGAAGAAAATAACCAAGATGCACTTCAAAAATTATTCTCTGACATTGCAACTCGTTACGAGGAGCGCCAAGGCGGATACACACGTATTATGAAGCTTGGTCCTCGCCGTGGTGACGGTGCACCAATGGCAATCATCGAATTGGTTTAATCACATATTTTTGTGTATCTAAAGAAGGGCGGGACAGTTTCTAACTGGATCTATGCCCTTTTTTTAGATACCAGAACTTTTTATTATGAGACAGAAAAGCAGAGCTATAGCTGAGAGGAGGCCAGGCACCCGTGGATCAAAAACAGCTTATATCCGTAAAAGACATCCTATTTCGATACCGCAAAGATGCAGAAAGACCGGCGCTGGACGGTGTGAGTCTGGAGGTATACGAAGGAGAATGGCTTGCTATCGTAGGCCACAATGGTTCAGGGAAGTCGACTTTGGCCAGAGCGCTGAACGGACTGATTTTGCCTGAGGCCGGAGATATTGAAGTCGGCGGCATCAAACTGACTGAAGATACCGTGTGGGATGTGCGAAAAAAAATAGGGATGGTCTTTCAGAATCCCGATAACCAATTTGTCGGAACAACGGTTCGCGATGATGTGGCTTTTGGTTTAGAAAACAATGGGGTTCCGCGCGAAGAAATGATCGAGAGAGTAGATTGGGCTGTCAAACAAGTCAATATGCAGGATTTTCTTGATCAAGAGCCGCACCATCTCTCCGGAGGTCAAAAACAAAGAGTGGCGATCGCAGGGGTTATTGCTGCGCGTCCTGATATTATGATTTTGGATGAAGCGACATCCATGCTTGACCCAATCGGGAGAGAAGAAGTCCTTGATACTGTCAGACGCTTGAAAGGTCAGGGCACGGCCACCGTCATTTCGATTACACATGACCTGGAAGAAGCCGCAAGGGCGGACAGAATCATTGTAATGAACGGCGGCAGGAAGTATGCAGAAGGCCCGCCTGAAGAGATCTTTAAATTAAATGAAGACTTGGTTCGCATCGGTCTTGATTTGCCTTTCTCATTCCAGCTCAGCCTGCTTTTGAAAGAAAGCGGACTGGCGTTAACGAAAAACCATCTGACTCAGGAAGGGCTGGTGAATGAGCTGTGGACATTAAAATCAAAGATGTAGAACATCGCTATCAAATGAAGACACCGTTTGAACGGCTTGCTCTGTATGATATCAATGCCGTGATAAAAGAGGGCAACTATGTGGCCGTCATCGGACATACAGGGTCGGGCAAATCCACGCTCTTACAGCATTTAAACGGTTTGCTGAGACCTACTAAAGGACAGCTGGAACTCGGCAGCACGATTTTGGCAGCCGGTAAAAAGAATAAAAATCTTAAGACTTTGCGGAAAAAAGTCGGAATCGTTTTCCAATTTCCCGAACATCAGCTGTTTGAGGAGACTGTGCTGAAGGACATCTCATTCGGACCGATGAATTTCGGTGTGAAAAAAGAAGACGCTGAACGAAAGGCGAAAGAGATGCTGGAGCTTGTGGGCCTCCCGGAAGACATTTTGGATCGTTCGCCGTTTGAGCTCAGCGGCGGTCAGATGCGCAGAGTGGCGATTGCCGGCGTTCTCGCGATGGAGCCGGAAGTGCTGGTTTTGGATGAACCGACGGCCGGCCTTGATCCCAGAGGGCGCCAGGACATTATGGACATGTTCTATGCGCTTCATAAGCGCGGGAACCTGACTACCGTTCTCGTCACCCACAGTATGGAGGATGCCGCCCGCTATGCCGACGAGATGATCGTCATGCACAAAGGAACCATTAAAGCGACGGGGAGTCCGCGCGACTTGTTTGCAAAAGGTGAAGAGATGGCCGAAATGGGCCTGGATCTTCCTGAATCGGTGAAGTTTCAGAGACGGCTTGAGGCGGCTCTCGGAGTCAAGTATGAGAAACCCATGCTGACCCTGCAGGATGCCGCCAGCGAAATTAAGGCTTTCTTTCAGGAGGAAAAGGACCAATGATGGACAGCATGATTATCGGAAAGTATGTTCCCGGTTCATCGCTTATCCACCGATTGGACCCGCGAACAAAACTTGTCAGCATCTTTCTTTTTGTATGTATCGTCTTTTTGGCAAACAACGTGCAGACGTACGCTTTGCTCGGTTTATTTACATTCGGGGTGATCGCCTTAACGCGAGTGCCTTTCAGCTTTTTACTGAAGGGGCTTAAGCCGATTATCTGGATTGTGGCGTTTACGTTTTTACTGCACATCTTCATGACGCATGAAGGGTCTGTCATTTTTCAGCTTGGCTGGTTTAAAGTGTATGAGGGCGGACTTGTACAGGGGATTTTTATCTCTCTACGTTTCGTCTACCTCATCTTTATGACGACGCTGTTGACGCTGACGACAACGCCGATTGAAATAACGGATGGAATGGAGCAGCTCTTGAATCCATTTAAAAAGGTGAAGCTGCCCGTACACGAACTCGCGTTGATGATGTCGATTTCGCTGCGCTTTATTCCGACGCTGATGGAGGAGACGGATAAAATCATGAAGGCGCAAATGGCGAGGGGGGCGGATTTTACAAGCGGCCCGGTGAAAGACAGAATCAAAGCTGTTGTTCCGCTGCTTGTTCCGCTGTTTGTCAGCGCCTTTAAACGCGCGGAAGAGCTCGCGGTCGCCATGGAGGCGAGAGGCTACCAGGGCGGTGAGGGGAGAACGAAATACAGAAAGCTTGTCTGGACCGGCAAGGATACCGGAGCTATTCTGCTCATCATCGTATTAGCCGTATTATTGTTTTTCTTAAGAAGTTAGAGGTGCTGCTGAATGAGAATGAAATGTACCATTGCTTATGACGGGCATTTGTTTAACGGATATCAGGCTCAGCCTGGAAAACGGACCGTTCAAAGTGAATTGGAAAAGGCGCTCGCCGTCATCCACAAAACGGACGGCAGGGTGCCTGTCATCTCATCGGGCCGCACTGACAGCGATGTTCATGCTGCCGGGCAGGTCATTCATTTTGATACGCCGCTATCCATTCCGGCTGAAAAATGGCCGTTTGCGCTCAATGCCCTGCTGCCTGATGATATTGCCGTCAAAACAGCAGAGATTGCGGATGATGGGTTCCATGCACGATTTAGCGCAGTCCAAAAGGAATATCGCTACTTTGTATATACGGAGAAACACCCGGACGTATTTAAACGACATTACGCTTACCATTTTGCATATCAGCTTAATGTGCAGAAAATGAGGGAAGCTTCAAGGCACCTTATCGGGACACATGATTTCACAAGTTTTTGCGCGGCTGATACCGCGGTTCAGGATAAAGTCAGAACAGTTTACGAACTGGATTGGACTGAGACCGGAGACGGCCTGCAAATGCGGATCACCGGAAACGGATTTCTGTATAATATGGTCAGAATCATTGCCGGAACGTTATTGGACACAGGAACTGGAAAATTTTCTCCTGATGATGTAAAAGCAATGCTGGAAGCGAAGGATCGCGAAGCCGCGGGGCGCACCGCACCGGGGCACGGGCTGTATTTATGGCGCGTTTGCTATGACAACTAAACCAGGTGTAACATTTTCTTGACAGAGTCTGCATAAAGTTATAAGATATCATATGGTATGTATTTCAACCCCACGATAAGCCCCGGAACTTATTGTGTTGTGAAATAGAACGTAATCAAAGTTTATTGAAAATGACAGATCATTTAGGAGGGAAATTCAATGCGTACAACACCTATGGCTAACGCAAGTACTATTGAACGCAAGTGGTTAGTTGTTGATGCTGCTGGCAAGACTCTAGGACGTCTTTCTACAGAAGTTGCATCTATCCTTCGCGGAAAACACAAACCAACTTATACACCGCACGTTGATACAGGAGATCATGTGATCATCATCAACGCTGAAAAAATCGAGTTAACTGGTAAAAAGTTAACTGATAAAATCTACTACCGTCACACAATGCACCCAGGCGGTCTGAAATCAAGAACTGCTCTTGAAATGCGTACAAACTACCCTGAGAAAATGCTTGAGCTTGCTATCAAAGGCATGCTTCCAAAAGGTTCTCTAGGTCGTCAAATGTTCAAAAAATTGAACGTATACCGTGGTTCTGAGCATCCACATGAAGCACAAAAACCTGAAGTTTACGAACTTCGCGGTTAATTAAAAAGGAGGTTACCAATTTGGCACAGGTTCAATATTACGGTACTGGCCGTCGTAAAAGTTCTGTAGCGCGTGTGCGCTTAGTTCCAGGAGAAGGTCGTATCGTCGTTAATAATCGTGAAATCAGCGAGCACATTCCATCTCCAGCTCTAATCGAAGATATCAAACAACCATTAACTTTAACTGAAACAGCTGGTACTTATGATGTTTTAGTAAACGTACATGGAGGCGGCTTATCTGGTCAAGCTGGAGCAATCCGTCATGGTATCGCTCGTGCTTTGCTTGAAGCAGATCCAGAATACCGTGCAACACTTAAACGTGCTGGTCTTCTGACTCGTGACGCTCGTATGAAAGAACGTAAAAAATACGGTCTTAAAGGCGCTCGTCGTGCACCTCAGTTCTCAAAACGTTAATCGTTTTGGATTGCAAAAACCACAACTTCTTGGTTGTGGTTTTTTTGTATTTTTTTCTCATATCGAAGAGGTTATCCAATGTTTTTCTAGAATTGTTTTGTTATACTCTATTCATTACCAATAAGGAGCGCAGTTATAATGAATCAGTTAGCCATACATAACAGCAAGGCATGGGATAAAAAAGTTGAAACGGGCAATGAATGGACGGTTGCGGTTGATTCCCATACGATTGGTGAAGCGAAAAAAGGCAATTGGAGCATCAGAATGACCCCCGCAAAAGACGTGCCGGAGGATTGGTTCCCATCCATAGACGGTTTGAAGGTTCTTTGTCTCGCTTCAGGAGGAGGACAGCAAGGCCCGGTGCTGGCTGCTGCAGGAGCTGATGTCACCGTCTTTGACAATTCGGAAAAGCAGCTTGCGCAAGACAGAATGGTTGCCGAACGGGATAACCTTACACTTCGGACTGTCAAAGGCAGTATGAATGATCTGAGCTGTTTTGATGATGAGTCATTTGATTTTATCGTGCATCCGGTATCGAATTGCTTTGTTGATTCAGTTCTTCCGGTATGGAAAGAAGCCTATCGCGTATTAAAAAAGGGCGGATCGTTAGTCTCCGGGTTTGTAAATCCCGTCGTGTTCTTATTTGATATGGATTTAGAGCAGGAGGGCGTCCTAAAAGTAAAGTATTCCATTCCGTTTTCGGATGAAAAAGATCTGAGCAAGAAAAAAGTACAGGAACTCATTGAGAATCATGAAGCATTTGAATTCGGCCATACGTTAGAGGATCAAATTAAAGGCCAGATTGACGCAGGCTTCATGGTTGCCGGCTTTTATGAGGACAAGGGCGGCCTCGTTCTGGATGAATACATTAATACATACTCCGTAACAAGAAGCATCAAAATATAAAAACAGCATCCCGTCACCGGTGCTGTTTTTTTGCGGCTTTTTACTGCGGGCGGCTGATCACATTAGCTGAAACCGGTTCTATTCCAATTTCTCTGGCCCAAACCGATAGTTGTCCCATATGGTGAATCTCATGCGCAAGGATGTGGCGGAGAATATCGTCTTTATGAAAGGTTTGGTCCATCCAGCCCGGCTTAACAAGATCCGTTCCTTTGCCGGAGACCGCTTGAATGACATCCTCCCGATACTGTTCAGAGAGCTTCCGGAGATCCTGTATGCTGGCATAATCAGACTCAGCAGGCAAAACATCAGCTTTACCTAAAATGGCACGAGCCCAGCTGATCTCGACATCAATGATATGAAATAAAGTCCGCAAGATGCTCTCCATTCCGCCCGTCCGGGATTTTGTCAGTTCCTCTCGGCTCAGCTTCTCACATATCGCAAACCACTCATCACGCACCGTCCAATTGTATTGAAACAGCTTTTTCATAACGTCACCTCTGCTCTTTATTCTCCCAGTTAACATGAAACCCCTTCATTTGGGAGGATTTCCACTATCAACAAAGCATGCTTTTTCCTTATTCCTTTCAAAATAACAGTAAAAAGGAGAGTGAAATGGCAATGGCAGAGGTTTTATCTTTTTCAGACGTGAAACGGCAGAAGGATTATGAGCTTGAGAAAAATTTACTCAAGGAGCTGTCACTGACGCAAATCATTCAATCCGTAAAAGCGTGTCTTACCCCCTTGTTTCCCTTTTTTCAGGACGAAAACGGCATTCTCAGTGAAGGATGCATAGATTTTGCAATAGAAGCGTATTTATTAGGCGGCCGGTTCGGCGTCTTTGGCTATTATGGCGAGTCCCTGCAGAGGGCAAACGCGCGTTCGGCTGAAGAAGAGGAAGAACTGACGGTCGATTTTTTTGAATATCTTTGCAATTGGACGCATGAGCAATATTCTTCCGTAGAACAAAAAGAAATCTATGAAGCGTCCTGCCGGTTTATCAACAGCTGGTGGACGGAAGGATTCCTGCAAAGAGAAAAACAATGTAAGCTCCGCATGAGGTAATCATAATTTCTTCCCTTGTCCCATACTTATTAATAACGGGGACAAGCGGGAGGGAAAAGTATGAGAAAAAAACTGAAATGGCTCGGTTTTTTACTTGGCTTTATCATATTATTGTGTTTATTCCGGTTTCAATTTCATAATGATGATTCCTGGCGGCCGTGGAGCCTGCCGCTGAGCGGGAAAATCATCTATCTCGATCCGGGACACGGCGGACCGGACGGCGGCGCTACGGGAGGCAGTCATCTTGAAAAAGATATTACTCTTGAGGTGGCCTCCAGGGTGAGAGATTATTTACAGGAGCAAGGGGCTTTGGTCATCATGACGCGGGAGACGGATACCGACTTGGCGCCTGAAGGGACGAAAGGCTACAGCAGACGCAAAGCGGAAGACCTTAGAAAGCGTGTGGAACTCATCAACCGTTCAGAGGCGGAGCTTTATATCAGCATTCATCTGAACGCCATACCGTCACCGAGATGGAGCGGCGCCCAAAGTTTCTACTATGGAAAATACGAAGAGAATGAAAAAGTGGCAAAGTATATACAAGATGAACTGAGAATTAACCTGGAGAATACGACGAGAAAGGCGAAACGGATACACGGCATATACTTAATGCAGAATGTGACCAAACCGGGCGCGCTGGTGGAGATCGGATTTTTATCCAATCCGGCAGAAGCGAAGAGGCTCGGCCAGCCTAAATATCAGGATATCATCGCTTCTTCCGTGTATAAGGGCGTATTGAGATACTTCACAGAGAAAGGCGACCCTCCCGAGTAAGGAGGGTTTTTCGCCGATTCTATAATTAATATATGGTATAATACCATTTGTAAACGAATACACAAAGGGTGAGGGTTCGATGATAAGAGAAGATGAAGTAAGAAATATAATCGGAAAAATGCGCGAACCTTTTCTTCATAGACCGCTGGGAGAATTGGATGCCGTTAAGGAAGTAAAGATCAAGCCGGAAAAACGGCATGTCAGTGTGAAAATTGCATTGGCAAAAACGGGGACGGCTGAGCAAATGAGCATTCAGCAGGAAATGGTATCCGTTCTGAAAGAAGCAGGAGCGGAAACTGTCGGTCTTCGGTTTGAAGAGCTGCCGGAAGAGACATTGGCGAAATTCAGCCAGCCGGCGTCTGAAAGCGAAACCCTGCTGAATAGGAAACATCCGCCGGTCTTTCTGGCAGTGGCAAGCGGAAAAGGCGGAGTCGGCAAATCAACCGTTTCCGTCAATCTGGCCATTTCTCTTGCTCGGCTCGGCAAAAAAGTCGGTCTGATCGATGCGGATATATACGGATTCAGTGTGCCTGACATGATGGGTATTACAGTTCGTCCGACAGTAGAAGGAGAAAAACTGCTTCCTGTCGAAAGATTTGGAGTAAAGGTCATGTCTATGGGCTTTTTCGTCGAAGAGAACGCTCCGGTTGTTTGGCGAGGCCCTATGCTCGGTAAGATGCTGAACAACTTCTTCCATGAGGTTGACTGGGGAGAGGTTGACTATATCGTTCTCGATCTGCCGCCGGGTACGGGTGATGTTGCGCTCGATGTACACACGATGCTTCCGAGCTGCAAAGAGATTATCGTATCAACGCCGCATCCTACGGCTGCATTTGTAGCGGCGAGAGCGGGTTCTATGGCGATTAAGACAGATCATGAAGTTGTAGGGGTCATTGAAAATATGGCTTACTATGAAAGTGCAAAAACCGGCGAGAAAGAATATGTGTTCGGCCAAGGCGGAGGGGATAAGCTTGCAGAGGAATTGCAGGTGCCGCTGCTTGGCAGAATTCCTTTAAAACAGCCTGATTGGGACAAAGACCAGTTTGCGCCTTCTGTTTATGACAGAAGCCATCCGATCGGAGAAATTTATATGGGGATCGCCCAAAAAGTTATTGAAAAAACAGCTGAATAAAAAAGGGGCCGGGATCAATATGGCCCGGCCTTTTATTAGCTTTCTTTTTCAGAGCTTGAAGCCGCTTTTTTCAGTTCATCCTCAAATTGCTTTTTGAAAAGCGGGCTGGAAAGTGTCTCTGTAATCACATCTTCTAAGTAACTGCGGAATTTTTGGCTTTTCACCAGCTCGTAGTATTTTTTATCCATGCCGGGGTCCTGCATGATCTGCATAAAACTTTTCTGATAATCAGGGTCTTTCATCAGTTTTTTTATGATTTTTTCGTGCTCAGGCTGAAGTGTCTTTGCAAAGCTCTCGGCGAACTTTGAGTCTTCAAAGATGGTTTTCCAGAACTCCGCCCCTTTTTTAGAGGTGAGGGTTTTCTCTATTGTGTCTTTAATGGCATTCTGATCAATCACCAATGCCTCATTCATCGCATCGTCATTTAATATTTCCTTAATTGCTTTTTTTCCATCATCTGTTTTTAATATATCGACAACCATTTTTTTAGTCTGGTCATAATCCATATCCGCTGCTTGGTCTTTTGGAGCGCAAGCTGTTACAGATAATACAACAAAACAGCTTATCAATAGCGTTTTGGCTTTTGACATGCGTAAGCTCCTTCCTTACTTGTTCTTACTTTTAATATGATTCACCGGAATGGATTTATACATAACAAAATATCGCTGAACGCGATTGTCAGGGGGATGAATAAGAGATGAAAAGCCGCGGGCTTGTTCGATTTTTCTTTTCGATTTTAGCTGTGGGCGCTCTTATTACAAGCGTCGTGGGATTTGCACTGAAGTGGGGGGAGTACAAGGGGTTCTTTCTGAATTTTGAGGCCGGTCAGATTTTCTCCGTTCTGATCTGGTTTATCGGAGTAGGCATGATCTTCAGTGTGATCAGTCAAATGGGATTTTTCGTATTTTTGACAGTGCACCGTTTTGCCCTTGAAATTCTCAGATCAAGCTCGCTTTGGAATCTGCTTCAGCTGTTTATCATTCTGTTTGTTGCTTTTGATTTAATGTATGTGAGATTTTTGTTTTTTGGTGAGCGGGATGACTCGATTGCAGGGTTTGTCTGGCTTCCGCTTGCCCTTCTTGCCGTCGGCCTGTTGACGGCATATATAAAACAAAAGCAGTCCTCAAAAAACACGTTCGTTTCATCGTTATTTTTAATGGTTGTTATTACAGCGCTTGAATGGGTTCCTGCGTTAAGGGTGAATAATGAGGACTGGCTTTATTTGATGCTGATTCCGCTGATGGGCTGCAACGCATTTCAGCTGTTAATGCTGCCGAAGTTTGCGCAGAGATAGCCTATTTCACTTCTGATGACTTGACGTCAGTATTTGCGATCAGATCACCGACAGTCACGTTTTTAAGACCCTTTTGTTTTAAATTGTGAATGATGGCGGGGAGCGCTTCTTCCGTTTGCGTTGCTGAATCAGAGGCGTGCAGCAGAACAATGTCGCCGCCTTTTATATGACTGTTTACATTTTCAATGATTTTATCAGGGCCGGGATTTCTCCAATCCTGTGAGTTAATGCTGTAATGAACCACTGAATAGTGGTACTGCTGTGCAATGGTAAGAACCTTTTTATTAAATTGTCCGGTCGGCGGGCGGAGTAAATGAACATTCTTCACACCCATTTTCTTAAATGCTGTCTGGGCTCTGAGGATATCCTTCTTGATGTCTTGATCCTCTAGACTGGTATAGTTCTTATACGCATAGCCCATGCTTCCGATTTGATGCCCGTCTTTAATCATACGTTCGACTGTGTCCGGGTGCCGTTCCGCCCAAGAAGCTGACAGAAAAAAAGTGGCGTTTTTAATGCCGTTTGCCTTCAGAGCGTTCAGAATCGGAACCGCCTTTTCATCGCCCCAGCTGATATCGAATGTTAATGCCACTTCGTCTGATTTCGTCTCGCCTTTAGAAATCGCTTTTGGACCGTTATCAGTCAAAAATACAGGAAGGGGGACAGCTCTCTGTATATAAAAAAAGCTGGCTGCTGCAAATGCGGCAATAATAATAATAAGCAGCTGTTTTATCCTTTTGATGTGCCACACGTAGAAGTGGTTCACTGATGACGCCTCCTTATCTTGTCCATGCTTGATTACATCGTATGCCGCAGCGGAGATGAATATAACGAATTATAGTTTTAAAAAAAGATGAAAAAAATACTTGCTATATTTAGCGGATGCATGGTATATTATTATTCGTCGCTGATGAACAGCAGACAAAACAAAAAGCTTCGAAAACGACTTAAAAAAAGTTGTTGACATAAAAGAAGCTGAGTGGTAAGCTAATAAAGCTGCTTCAACAAGCGGTAATGATCTTTGAAAAC
>NZ_KQ236689.1:1746213-1751213 GCF_001184225.1 Bacillus sp. JFL15
CTGAGCTGTGATGGCGAGCGAATTATAGTAGCGAAGTTCCTGATTCCACACTGCCAAGAAAAGCCTCTAGCGAGGTGAGAGGTGCCCGTACCGCAAACCGACACAGGTAGGCGAGGAGAGAATCCTAAGGTGATCGAGAGAACTCTCGTTAAGGAACTCGGCAAAATGACCCCGTAACTTCGGGAGAAGGGGTGCTCTGTTAGGGTGCAAGCCCGAGAGAGCCGCAGTGAATAGGCCCAGGCGACTGTTTAGCAAAAACACAGGTCTCTGCGAAGCCGTAAGGCGAAGTATAGGGGCTGACGCCTGCCCGGTGCTGGAAGGTTAAGAGGAGCGCTTAGCGTAAGCGAAGGTGCGAATTGAAGCCCCAGTAAACGGCGGCCGTAACTATAACGGTCCTAAGGTAGCGAAATTCCTTGTCGGGTAAGTTCCGACCCGCACGAAAGGCGCAACGATCTGGGCACTGTCTCAACGAGAGACTCGGTGAAATTATAGTACCTGTGAAGATGCAGGTTACCCGCGACAGGACGGAAAGACCCCGTGGAGCTTTACTGCAGCCTGATATTGAATGTTGGTACAGCTTGTACAGGATAGGTAGGAGCCTTGGAAACCGGAGCGCCAGCTTCGGTGGAGGCATCGGTGGGATACTACCCTGGCTGTATTGACCTTCTAACCCGCCGCCCTTATCGGGCGGGGAGACAGTGTCAGGTGGGCAGTTTGACTGGGGCGGTCGCCTCCTAAAAGGTAACGGAGGCGCCCAAAGGTTCCCTCAGAATGGTTGGAAATCATTCGCAGAGTGTAAAGGCACAAGGGAGCTTGACTGCGAGACCTACAAGTCGAGCAGGGACGAAAGTCGGGCTTAGTGATCCGGTGGTTCCGCATGGAAGGGCCATCGCTCAACGGATAAAAGCTACCCCGGGGATAACAGGCTTATCTCCCCCAAGAGTCCACATCGACGGGGAGGTTTGGCACCTCGATGTCGGCTCATCGCATCCTGGGGCTGTAGTCGGTCCCAAGGGTTGGGCTGTTCGCCCATTAAAGCGGTACGCGAGCTGGGTTCAGAACGTCGTGAGACAGTTCGGTCCCTATCCGTCGCGGGCGCAGGAAATTTGAGAGGAGCTGTCCTTAGTACGAGAGGACCGGGATGGACGCACCGCTGGTGTACCAGTTGTTCTGCCAAGGGCATCGCTGGGTAGCTATGTGCGGACGGGATAAGTGCTGAAAGCATCTAAGCATGAAGCCCCCCTCAAGATGAGATTTCCCATTCCGCAAGGAAGTAAGATCCCTGAAAGATGATCAGGTTGATAGGTCTGAGGTGGAAGTGTGGCGACACATGGAGCTGACAGATACTAATCGATCGAGGACTTAACCATTTTTGAATGTATGCTTACTGTTATCTAGTTTTGAGAGAACACTCTCAATGGTTTGGTGGCGATAGCGAAGAGGTCACACCCGTTCCCATGCCGAACACGGAAGTTAAGCTCTTCAGCGCCGATGGTAGTCGGGGGTTTCCCCCTGTGAGAGTAGGACGCCGCCAAGCTTTTTGTTTTATCTACCATGTTTTTGTTTATGAAGCTTATAATATTCCGCAGTAGCTCAGTGGTAGAGCTATCGGCTGTTAACCGATCGGTCGTAGGTTCGAGTCCTACCTGCGGAGCCATTGCTTCCATAGCTCAGCAGGTAGAGCACTTCCATGGTAAGGAAGAGGTCAGCGGTTCGAGCCCGCTTGGAAGCTTATCTAAATACGTTGATCTGAAGCAGTTTCCGCGCGTTATGGAACTGTTATTTTTGTATTTAAATAGGCAAAGACCCTGTTACTGCTCTCCGCAGAAATCAAGGTGAAAATATAACAGCAGCCTTCTTAGGAAGTCTGCTTTCTTCATTTTCAAAGAGATATGGCTTCCGTGATATAAATAGCATAATTAGGTTAACTTAATTGTATGTATAATAGATCTAAGCAGTTTAATTTCTTGAATGGTCAAGTTCTGATCCAGAGAACGAAGTTTTCTTTTTTGCAGCCTTAGGTTAGTACAGATTATTATTAAATTTTTAAACGGTATTGACTTTTATCAAAACCCTGATATAATTACTTTTGTCATAATGCACTGTATGAATTTCCGGATATGCTTTTGCTTTAGATTAAGCAGAGAGCTACACCGGTTGGAGCATAACTGAGTTTTCCTTTTTTCTGATGCTGTTGTTTTTATTTTAACAGTTCATTATTTCTTGCGGAAGTAGTTCAGTGGTAGAACATCACCTTGCCAAGGTGGGGGTCGCGGGTTCGAATCCCGTCTTCCGCTCCATTTATTTTTGCGCCCGTAGCTCAATTGGATAGAGCGTTTGACTACGGATCAAAAGGTTAGGGGTTCGACTCCTCTCGGGCGCGCCATAATGCACTTGAAATCGGGAAGTAGCTCAGCTTGGTAGAGCACATGGTTTGGGACCATGGGGTCGCAGGTTCGAATCCTGTCTTCCCGACCATTCTCAAACTTTAAGATAATGTACTGATTATATTTTTTCTCTTTATTTTAAAAAACACTTGATTTATAGAGAGATAACATGGTATATTATTATTCGTCGCTGATGAACAGCAGACAACAACAAAAAGCTTCGAAAACGACTTAAAAAAAGTTGTTGACATAAAAGAAGCTGAGTGGTAAGCTAATAAAGCTGCTTCAACAAGCGGTAATGATCTTTGAAAACTAAACAAGACAAAACGTACCTGTTAATTCAAAGTTTTAAATAAATCGCACAGCGATGTGCGTAGTCAGTCAAACTACTTTATCGGAGAGTTTGATCCTGGCTCAGGACGAACGCTGGCGGCGTGCCTAATACATGCAAGTCGAGCGGACAGATGGGAGCTTGCTCCCTGATGTTAGCGGCGGACGGGTGAGTAACACGTGGGTAACCTGCCTGTAAGACTGGGATAACTCCGGGAAACCGGGGCTAATACCGGATGGTTGTCTGAACCGCATGGTTCAGACATAAAAGGTGGCTTCGGCTACCACTTACAGATGGACCCGCGGCGCATTAGCTAGTTGGTGAGGTAACGGCTCACCAAGGCGACGATGCGTAGCCGACCTGAGAGGGTGATCGGCCACACTGGGACTGAGACACGGCCCAGACTCCTACGGGAGGCAGCAGTAGGGAATCTTCCGCAATGGACGAAAGTCTGACGGAGCAACGCCGCGTGAGTGATGAAGGTTTTCGGATCGTAAAGCTCTGTTGTTAGGGAAGAACAAGTGTCGTTCAAATAGGGCGGCACCTTGACGGTACCTAACCAGAAAGCCACGGCTAACTACGTGCCAGCAGCCGCGGTAATACGTAGGTGGCAAGCGTTGTCCGGAATTATTGGGCGTAAAGGGCTCGCAGGCGGTTTCTTAAGTCTGATGTGAAAGCCCCCGGCTCAACCGGGGAGGGTCATTGGAAACTGGGGAACTTGAGTGCAGAAGAGGAGAGTGGAATTCCACGTGTAGCGGTGAAATGCGTAGAGATGTGGAGGAACACCAGTGGCGAAGGCGACTCTCTGGTCTGTAACTGACGCTGAGGAGCGAAAGCGTGGGGAGCGAACAGGATTAGATACCCTGGTAGTCCACGCCGTAAACGATGAGTGCTAAGTGTTAGGGGGTTTCCGCCCCTTAGTGCTGCAGCTAACGCATTAAGCACTCCGCCTGGGGAGTACGGTCGCAAGACTGAAACTCAAAGGAATTGACGGGGGCCCGCACAAGCGGTGGAGCATGTGGTTTAATTCGAAGCAACGCGAAGAACCTTACCAGGTCTTGACATCCTCTGACAATCCTAGAGATAGGACGTCCCCTTCGGGGGCAGAGTGACAGGTGGTGCATGGTTGTCGTCAGCTCGTGTCGTGAGATGTTGGGTTAAGTCCCGCAACGAGCGCAACCCTTGATCTTAGTTGCCAGCATTCAGTTGGGCACTCTAAGGTGACTGCCGGTGACAAACCGGAGGAAGGTGGGGATGACGTCAAATCATCATGCCCCTTATGACCTGGGCTACACACGTGCTACAATGGGCAGAACAAAGGGCAGCGAAACCGCGAGGTTAAGCCAATCCCACAAATCTGTTCTCAGTTCGGATCGCAGTCTGCAACTCGACTGCGTGAAGCTGGAATCGCTAGTAATCGCGGATCAGCATGCCGCGGTGAATACGTTCCCGGGCCTTGTACACACCGCCCGTCACACCACGAGAGTTTGTAACACCCGAAGTCGGTGAGGTAACCTTTATGGAGCCAGCCGCCGAAGGTGGGACAGATGATTGGGGTGAAGTCGTAACAAGGTAGCCGTATCGGAAGGTGCGGCTGGATCACCTCCTTTCTAAGGATTTTAACGGAATATAAGACCTTGGGTCTTATAAACAGAACGTTCCCTGTCTTGTTTAGTTTTGAAGGATCATTCGATTCTTCGAGATAATGTTCTTTGAAAACTAGATAACAGAAGTAATTCACATTCAATTGTAATGCAAGAAATCACGTAGTGATTCTTTTTAACGGTTAAGTTAGAAAGGGCGCACGGTGGATGCCTTGGCACTAGGAGCCGATGAAGGACGGGACGAACACCGATATGCTTCGGGGAGCTGTAAGCAAGCTTTGATCCGGAGATTTCCGAATGGGGAAACCCACCACTCGTAATGGAGTGGTATCCATATCTGAATACATAGGATATGAGAAGGCAGACCCGGGGAACTGAAACATCTAAGTACCCGGAGGAAGAGAAAGCAAATGCGATTCCCTGAGTAGCGGCGAGCGAAACGGGATCAGCCCAAACCAAGAGGCTTGCCTCTTGGGGTTGTAGGACACTCTGTACGGAGTTACAAAGGAACGAGGTAGATGAAGAGGTCTGGAAAGGCCCGCCATAGGAGGTAACAGCCCTGTAGTCAAAACTTCGTTCTCTCCAGAGTGGATCCTGAGTACGGCGGAACACGTGAAATTCCGTCGGAATCCGGGAGGACCATCTCCCAAGGCTAAATACTCCCTAGTGACCGATAGT
>NZ_KQ236689.1:1753713-1775278 GCF_001184225.1 Bacillus sp. JFL15
GAGGTCACACCCGTTCCCATGCCGAACACGGAAGTTAAGCTCTTCAGCGCCGATGGTAGTCGGGGGTTTCCCCCTGTGAGAGTAGGACGCCGCCAAGCGATCTTGACCCAGTTCATGATGAACTGGGTTTTTTATATGAAAGATGTATATATAAAAAGCTAATGCCTTTCCAAGGCATTAGCTTTTTTGTTTATATTGATTTTGTTTTACTGGTGTGATTTTGATGACTGTTTGATTTTATTGTTTCGAGCATTCTTAAACTGAACACAATCAGCAGCATAAGAAGCATCAGTGCAGTAAACAGCCAGAATGCGGTTTGGGCAGGATATTCATCTAAGCTCCAGCCGACGGCGATCGGAAGGAGTGAACCTCCTAATCCATTTGAAGCGAGCAGAATACTGGTGGTCGTTTCTGTCTTTCCGGGGTAAAAATGATTGGTGATGATCAGGGCAATTGCAAACATGCCGGCCATGAACAATCCTAAGAAGAAACAAAGGGCAAAACCAAACCATACGTCTTTACTTAAAGCTAGTACACCAAGTGCAGCCAGACCGCCAATATTTATGATCAAGAGATAACGGTGATAGGTCAGCTTTTCAGATACCGGGCCTGTTAATAACCTGCCGATAATCATCCCGGTCCAATACACTGTTACTGTTATCGTTGCTAAAGAGCTGGGGATATCCCATTTTTCAGCGAAAATGGAGGGGATAAAATGCACGATTGAAACTTCACTGCCGCCGTAAAAGAAGAAATAAGCAGCCGCCAGCGCGATAAACAGCACTCCGTGTGACCGATACCCGGAGCTTTTCTTTTTAGTATCATCAGAAGAGACCTCTTTGCGTATGAGAAGCTCATCAATACTGCCGAAACTCATTTGCTTCCATGCGATTAAAAGTGCAAAACTGGATAACCCTAATACTAAGAAAGCAATTGTCCACATGTGGCTGTTGATAAGAAAGCCTGAGAGCAGAGGCATGAACAGCGCCCCTAATCCGTAAGCCACTTCCATCTTGCTCATGGCCACGGCTTGTCTTTCTTTTATAGCTGTGAGGATGATTGTGCCTACACAGGATTCAACCAATCCCGCGCCAAGTCCTGCGAGGCTGACGAGAAGAAAGAGCAGCGGCCAGGGCGGCAGGAAGGTGATGAAAATTTCACAGCTGATGAGCGCCAGGCCAAGGATAACGGCGTTTTTGCGTCCGAGTTTTTTCACCATGTAAGGCATTCCGATGACACCTATGAGGAAGCCCATGAACTGAGAAAATACTAATACTCCTCCATTACTGTAGCTTTGTGAATAATGTGTGAGTAACTCAGGCAGTACGGCTCCAAGAATGACAAGTGTAAAAGCAATCGATCCATAAGAGAAACAGCTTATCCACAGCAGACGAGTTTTCATCATTTTATCTCCTTATTGGTAAAATAATTTTTCTCTCTACTTGCACGACATGTTGATTTTACAAAAAATCCAATTATTGTTACTATATCACATAACCTTTTCACGTACATCCCTTATGGTAACGTTAACAAATTGTTAACATTTTTTACAAGAAAGATCGTTGACATTATTTTCAATAATTAATACGATAAAAAGCGAGTTTCTAATAATTTCATAGGGGTGGTATTTGTGGGAACGAAGGAAATCACGAATCCAGACAGCTTGTATTACAGTGTTGACGATGTAGTCATGGAGCGCGGAGAAGGGATTTACCTGTACGACCAAGAGGGAAATGAGTATATTGATTGCGCCTCTGCCACATTTAACTTGAATTTAGGATACGGTAACAAAGAGGTCATTGATACGGTTAAAGATCAAGCCGACAAGCTGATCCATGTGACATCGTCCTTTCAAACAGATGCCGTAAATAAGCTAGCAGAAAAACTAGTAGAAATCGCCCCCGATAATCTCACAAAAGTACACCCTAAAGTCAGCAGCGGTTCCGGTGCAAATGAAGGAGCTATTAAAATGGCTCAGTATTACTCCGGAAAAACCGATGTCATCTCCTTATTTCGAAGCCACCTCGGACAAACGTATATGACTTCCGCTTTGTCCGGCAACTCATTCAGAAAAGAACCTTTCCCGCCGCAAATTTCTTTTGGCTTACAAGTTCCAGATCCCTATTGCAGCCGCTGTTTTTATAATCAGAAACCGGATTCGTGCGGTATGCTGTGCGTAGAAAGAATTAACGATTTTATTGAGTATGCGAGCAATGGAAAAATTGCCGCCATGATTATTGAGCCGATATCCGGAAATGGCGGAAACGTCGTCCCGCCTAAAGAGTATTTTAAACAGCTGAGAAAGCTTTGTGATGAACATGAAATCGCCCTGATCTTTGATGAAATTCAGACCGGGTTCGGACGGACGGGCAAAATGTTTGCCGCAGACCATTTCGATGTGAAACCTAACATGATGACGGTAGCAAAAGGGCTCGGAGGCACAGGCTTCCAAGTCGCCGCCACTCTGACGGAGGACAAGTACACCGGGCTTCCGGGGTATACGCATTCCTTCACGTACGGGTCAAATGTGATGGCCGCCGCTGCCGCTTGTAAAACCATAGATATCATGCAGCGTCCGGGATTTTTGGAGAACGTAACGACTGTCGGTCATTATATTATGGATTGCTTAGAAACGATGAAAGAGGATTTTGCTTTTATTTCTGAGGTAAGAGGCGTCGGTCTGATGATCGGTGTGGAAATTGTCAAAGAGAACAATGAACCGGATGTGGAATTGACCAATTATATTGCCAAACGGGCGATGGATTACGGGCTGATTCTCCGGACATCCCGTTACGGATTCGGAAATGTATTTAAAATCCGTCCGCCTTTAACCATTACACTTAGTGAAGCTGAGGTGCTCTGCTACAGACTTCGCAAGCTATTGGAGGAAATCAAGTGAGAAACTATATCATTGAGCTTGGACAATTTGTTTATCAAAAGGTGAAAAATCAAAAAGGCACACTGAAAAACCGGCTTGTTAACGGATATTCACCTGGAGGCGACGCGCAATTTAATATAGACGCCGCTGCTGAGGAGGCGGTGCTGGATTATATTCAAGAAAAGGGCCATCCGGTTGCTTTTTACACGGAGGATGGCGGCCTGAAGCTGATTGGAGAAGATCCGCAATATATTTTAATTGTAGATCCGATAGATGGGACGCGTCCGGCCGCCGCGGGGCTTGAAATGTCATGTATTTCGATTGCGCTTGCTTCATATAAGCCAAACGCAAAGATTAAGGATATCGAATTTGCTTTTTTGCTTGAATTGAAATCGGGTGCTTATATGTACGGTGATATTTACAGTGATGCCATTCAGTTTGAGGGGTATCAGGGAGAATTGCCGAATTTGAGCGGAGTGCAGGATATTAAGAATATGTTTTGGAGCCTTGAGTTTAACGGGCATCCGGCGCAGCTGATGACGGACGCATACGGTCATTTGATTGACCGGTCGGCCAATAACGGAGGAGTCTTTGTTTTCAACAGCGCTTCTTATTCGATTTCACGAATTATTACGGGGCAGATGGATGCTTATGTGGATATCGGAAATCGTCTGCTGAAAGATGATCCGAAACTTCTTTCAGATTTTCAGCAGGTCGGGAACGGACAGGTGCTGCACTTATTTCCTTATGATATCGCCGCAAGCGTCTTTTTGGCAAAGAAAGCGGGAGTCGTCATTACAGATGCGTACGGCCGGTCTTTGGACGAAACGCTTCTGACAGATTTAAGTTATCAGAATCAGCAATCGTGTATTGCGGCATCAACGAAGGAGCTTCATCAAACATTATTAGACCAAATCCGCTGGGGCAGAAAGGAAGAGAGATATGAAAGCGTTGGTCTGGACTCCTAATGATAAGCTTGAATATCAAGAGGTGGACGAGCCTCAAATTCGAAAATCCAATGATGTGAAGGTGAAAATTTTCGGCACCGGAATCTGCGGCACGGACTTAAATGTGCTGAAAGGAAAAATGAATGCGACCCATCATATGATTATGGGGCATGAATCCGTGGGAGCGGTCACGGAAGTCGGGCCGGACGTGACAAATGTAAAAGTCGGAGACCGCGTCGTGATAGATCCTACGCAGTTTTGCGGGAAATGCCATTATTGCCGGAGAGGGCTGACGTGTTATTGCGAAACCTTCGAGGAGTGGCAGCTCGGAATCGGGGCGCACGGGACGTTTGCGGAATATTACGTGGGGGAAGACAGGTTCATGTACAAAATTCCGGATTCAATGGAATGGGAGCGGGCCACATTGGTTGAACCTCTCTCCTGTGTGCTGAATGTTGTGGATAAGGCTTCGATTCAGCCGGAGGACTCGGTTTTGGTATTGGGATCCGGACCGATCGGACTGCTTGTGCAAATGATGGTAAAAAAACTGGCGCGATTGACGGTTGCGACTGAAATAGGCAGTTTCCGGAGCGAGGCGGCAAGCCGGATATCGGACTATGTCTACCATCCTGAAGCATTGACTGTAGATGAAGTGAAACGGATTAATCAAGGAAGAAAGTTTGATGTGATATTTGATGCGATCGGCAACCAGCTTGATTGGGCTTATCCTTTTATTGAAAAGGGAGGCAGAATTGTGCCGATGGGCTTTGATGATACGTATGAGATGACGGTCAGGCCGTACCAGCTGCTGTCAAACGGCGTGACGATTGTGGGCACAGGTGAAGCCCGGCAGATCATGGAAGCCGCGTTAGCATGCGCATCCGATCTCCCCCAGCTCTATGATTTCATTACTGAGAAGACAGAACTAAAGAATTATGAAGAAGCCATTGATCATCTCATGGGCATCGACCCGGTGACAAAAGAAAGAAAGGATATCAGTGCAATCAAAACCATTCTTGTGTCTGATCCGGAACTTTTATAAAAGCGGAAGCGGCTCCAGTGAGAGCCGTTTTCTTTTCTTATTTATACGGTCTTGCACATTTCTTTAAAGTTTAATATGATACTCTTTGTTAACCATTCCTTTCCTCAACGACATTATACTCTGAGCGTGTCCCCTTTTTCCCCGTAAGCTTGCCTCATATTCCCCAGATGAAAATCAATGTTTCCAACTGATAGGGTGCGGATTTTTATAGTAAAAAGGAGTCGTTATCATTTGAAAGATTATACGTTACAGCAGCAATGGTTCGGGAATGTCCGTAAAGACATTCTGGCCGGTATTCTGGTTGCTCTCGCTCTGATCCCTGAGGCGATCGGGTTTTCAATTATTGCAGGTGTCGATCCGATGGTCGGCCTTTATGCATCATTTTGTATCGCGATTATTATTTCTATCTTTGGCGGCAGACCGGGAATGATTTCAGCCGCTACGGGTTCAATGGCGGTTGTTATGGTGACATTGGTGGCCGATTACGGACTGCAGTATTTGTTTGCGGCAACCATTTTGACAGGTATTATTCAATTTATTCTTGGTGTCAGTAAGATAGCGAGATTGATGAAATTTATTCCGCGTTCGGTCATGATCGGATTTGTGAACGCCTTGGCGATCTTGATTTTTTCTGCGCAGCTCCCGCAGTTCAAAGGGGCTTCATGGGTCATGTATGCCATGCTTGCCGGATCACTGGCTATCATATATGTATTGCCGAAGATTACGACTGCCGTGCCGTCTCCGCTGGTGGCGATTATTGTCATGACGGTTATTGCGGTGGTTTTCCATGCGGACGTCCGCACAGTCGGTGATATGGGCGGAATTACAAGTTCACTTCCGCATTTTTTGATACCGGATGTTCCGTGGACGTTTGAGACATTGCGGATTATTTTCCCGTATTCACTGGCGCTTGCATTCGTCGGATTGCTTGAGTCATTGCTGACGGCCCAGATCATTGATGAAATGACGGATACGGATAGTGATAAGAACAAAGAAAGCCGCGGACAAGGCATCGCCAATATTGTGAACGGCTTTTTCGGAGGCATGGCCGGATGCGCCATGATCGGCCAGTCTGTCATTAATACGAAAGCCGGCGGACGGGGCCGGTTATCGGCTTTTACGGCCGGAGCGTTTTTAATGTTTTTAATTGCCGTATTAAGCGGCATCGTCGTGAAAATTCCAATGGCTGCGCTGGTGGCGGTGATGGTTATGGTGTCCATCGGCACGTTTGACTGGTCGTCGATTAAAGGTTTGCGGAAAGCGCCCCTCACTGATTCGATCGTTATGGTTATTACCGTCGTGACGGTCGTTCTGACCAATGATTTATCAAAGGGTGTTTTCGCGGGTGTGCTGCTAAGCACGATCTTTTTCACGGCTAAAATTTCTAAGCTGAAAATTGTGTCACATTCCGAACAGAATGATGTCAGAACATATAAGGTAACGGGACAGATCTTTTTTGCTTCCGTGTCTGAGCTGATGAATGCCATCGTTTATGATGAAGGTGTGAAGCGGATTGTCATTGATTTAACCGATGCCCATGTCTGGGATGATTCTGGAGCGGCGGCTCTTGAGAAGATTGTCGGCAAATGTAAAGAATACGGGATTGAAGCTGAATTAAAGGGATTAAATCAGAAAAGCCGAGATTTAATGAAACAAATGGCATAGGATTTGTGAAGTCCGGATGAATATATCCGGGCTTTTTTTCGGTTAAATTCGCCGGTGTGCATTGTTATAATGAATGAGACTTGAAAACCGTATATAGGGGACTTGCATATGATGTGGCTTCAGAAGTTGAACCAAGTGTTGGGGAGAATCATGCCGCTGTTGACTCCGTCAAGTGTGGCGGCGGGTGTGCTGTTATCTCAGCATATCAGCTGGATGGCCGGCGCTGTGCCGTGGATTTTTGCATTTATTACATTTACGGGCAGTCTGAGTGCCAATTTTCAATCGCTGAAGCGCAGTATTGAGCAGCCGCTCCCGATGATTATGGCATTGTTTGTTCTGCATATTTTCATGCCTGTTTTTGCATGGGGAAGCGGCCATCTGATATTCAGCGGTGACCCTTTAACCGTGACGGGGCTGATTATGGGTGTGGTAATCCCGACCGGAATTACGAGTTTGATTTGGGCTGCGATGTATAAGGGAAATGTCGGATTGACGCTGTCTATTATCCTTGTTGATACCGTGCTGTCTCCTTTTATCGTACCGTTAAGCCTTTCTGTCCTGGCCGGGGCGAATGTTCAGATGGATGTATGGGGAATGATGAAAGGGCTGGCGGAAATGGTGGTGATCCCGTCTATCGCAGGGATGATGGTCAACCAGTTCTCTCCGCCGGTAAGGACTCAGGCGATAAGCCGGTCACTGTCTCCATTTTCAAAAATCTGTCTGATGATTGTCATCGCCATTAACAGTTCGGAAATCGCGCCGTATGTCACGCACGTGGATATCAAGTTTGCGGGCATCGCGGCTATGGTATTTTTTATTGCCATGACGGGTTATGCCGTGGCTTGGCTGATCGGAAGGCTGATGAAGCGGAGCCGGGATGAAATTGTGTCTCTGATTTATACGGGAGGCATGCGTAATATCAGTGCGGGAGCTGTTCTTGCCGTTTCTTTTTTTCCGTCCCAAGTGGCGGTTCCGGTCGTCATCGGGATGCTTTTTCAGCAAATCCTTGCCGCTTTGTTCGGCTATTTGCTGAGACGTTTTGAACTTAAACCGGTCGTGATGAAGTATGAAAAAAACCGCTCAGCCACGTGAGCGGTTTTTTCCGTATAGCCAGCTTAGAGCTGAATTGAATTGTCTTTTGAACGCTTCTTGATGGTGCACGGCGCCCTCTTCGACTGTGAAAGAGAGCTGCGTTTGAGAAAAGCCTTTTTGCCTCAGGCTTTTGTACACGTCTTTATTTTGTCGGATCATGGTGTTTTGGATGTTACATTTTTGCTCTGCTTCACGGCTTCCGACAGACATGTAGATACGCTGCCGTGCCGGCTGCAAAGACGCGGAGCGGACAAAGTCAACCGATTTTTCATACCAAAAGGACCCGGAAATACAGCCGATTCTGCCGAATGTTTCAGGCTTCAGTAACATCGCATATATCGAGAACAGTCCTCCTAATGATGCGCCGATCAGTCCTCTTGTATCCGGATGGGCAGACATGGGATTCATACTTTCAATCGTTGGGATGATGACATTTGTCAGCTCCTCAAGAAAGAGGCTCCCTTTGCCGCCGAAATCAGGAAACGCAGGACTCAGAGAAGGCACAGGCCATGGCGTGTACTCATCGAGCCTGGTATCCGGTTTGATGCCGGCGAGAATCAATTCAGGGAGTTTTCCGTTTGCGAATTGGAGTTCAAGCTTATCCATCTGCTCTAAAAACAAATCGCCCCCATCAAGCACGTAGACACAGGGTAAAGCCCTCGTTTGAACCGGAGCGGAAGGAGGAAGGTATACCGTGCATTCCTTGCCGTTTATCCGGTGTTTTGTAAGTGTGCCTCTCAAGCATCCAACCCCTTTTTTTGCTTAAACAGAAGAAAAAAGAAATAAGGAACGCCGAGAATCGCAAGAATAATGCCCGCCGGCACCTCTGAAGGCTGAAAGAATAATTTGCCCGCAAAATCGGCGGAGATGACGAGCAGCATGCCGACCAGTCCGCTGACCGGTAATGAATATCTGTGTTCAATGCCGGCAAGCCTGCGTGAAATATGAGGCGCGATTAGTCCGACAAATGCCATGCTGCCCGCTGCGGTTACACATGCGCTGATCAAAGCGATGCAGGCAACGAGTAAAATGGTTTTTTCTTTATTGGTTGAGACTCCGAGGCTTTTCACCGTGTCCTCATCGAAACGAATGGTATCCAGCAAAGACGTTTTCGCCATCAGCAGAGGAATGAACACGATCAGCCACGGCAGTATAGCGGTAATGGTCATCCAGTTTGCCGACCAGATGCTGCCGTTCTTCCAGACCATCGCCATCTCATAATCCTGCGGGTCCATTTTTAATGAAAGAAATAAAGACAGTGCGCTGAATCCGGAATTCATGGCGATTCCCACAAGAATAATTCTTCCGGATTCTAAATGCCCCCGGTGCCAGGCGAAAATATAAATCAGCACGGCCGCCATTAATCCGCCGATGAGCCCAAAGACAGGCATGCCCATTGCGGAGGCAAGCGCCGTCGCTTCAGATTGCCCCTGAAACAGAAGCATAAACGTGACGATTCCCGCACCGGCTCCGGCATTGATGCCCAAAATGCCGGGATCGGCAAGCCCGTTCTTGGTAACGGCCTGAATAACGGCTCCGGCTATCCCCAATCCGAGTCCGATGGCAGCCGCCATGACAATACGCGGCAGCCTCAGCTGAAACAGCAAAATGTCATATTGAGGATTCGGATGGATGCGGAAAAGCGCACTGAGCAGTTCACCCGGTTTTGCTGAAAAAGACCCGCTGGTCATGCTGAAATAACTTACGAGCAGGATGAGAGCAATCAGAATGATATAGATTCCGGTCATTTTACGCACCACGCTGATCCCCTCCTTTTCTTTTAATCAAATAAAGAAAGAAAGGAACACCGATGATAGAAGTGACAACTTCAATAGGCGTCTCAAATGGATAATTGATCAATCGGCTGGCAAGGTCGCAAAGGGTCAGGAAGACGCCGCCGATGATGCACGCACAGGGAATCAGCCGGCTGTAGTCCGATCCGACGAGAAAACGGGTGATGTGCGGAACGACCAAACCGACAAAGGCAATTTTTCCGGCGAGCGCCACCGAGCTTCCGGTCAATATGACAACGGCCGCCATTGCCATGAGTTTGATGGTTCTTTTCTGCTGTCCCAGACTTTTTGAAATGTCGTCTCCTAATGATACGGCTGTGACCTTTTTGCTGAGAATCATGGCTGTGATGATTCCGAGTGCAAAAAACGGGACGGCCAGTTTCAAAAAATCAGGGTTCATTTGATGCAGTCTCGCACTGTACCAAAAACTGAGATCCTGCGAGATTTGAAAATAAATCGAAAGCGCAGCCGACAGACTGCTGAGAAGCATACTGGTCACCGTTCCGATAATGGCAAGCTGCACCGGGGTAAAACCGCCGGGAAGAATGGAGGCCAGCCCGAAAACAAGGGCAGCGCCGAATGCGGAACCGATAAACGAGTATATGATCATTTCAATGGATGTTGATTGAGGGAGCAATACCATGCAAAGGGTAATGATAAAAGCGGAGCCGTCCGACACACCCATGATCGAAGGCGAGGCCAGATAGTTCCGTGTGATTCCCTGCATGAGCGCCCCGGAAACAGCAAGGGCGGCGCCGATAAACATCGCGCCAACCGCCCTCGGGATTCTTGAATGCCATATGATCTGATGGTCGGTATTCTCCGGATTAAAGTGCAGCAATGCGGAGAACACGGTATGGAAGTCAAGCTGCTTCGCGCCGTATAAAACGGAAAGCAGCAGCGACAGAACAATGGCAATCGGTGAAGCGATGATAATAATGTGTGTCCGCCGTTTTGCATACATGTGAAAAACCTACTCTTTATTAGTCTTGAGTCAATTTGTCAGCCGCAACCTGTAAGAAGCGGATTTTACTCCAAGCGGTACCGCCTTGGGCTAATGGATCGATCGTATTGACGTATACATGGTCTTTTTTGACTGCCGTCAGGCTCTTCCAAATCGGATTTTTCTCTAAGTCCTTCAAAGCATCCGGCTTATCTGCGTTTTCATCATCAGAAAATTGTACGAATATATGGTCGGGGTTCATTTCGCTTAATTTTTCAAGAGAAATCAGCTCCTGCGCTTTCGCCGCTTTCACTTCGTCCGGCGCCTTCAGGCCTAAATCACCGTAAAGCGTAGAGTTGAAATAAACTTGTTCAGGGTAAATGTAAATATTGCCTTGTCTGATTCTGATGACCAGTGCGTTTGCCTGTTTTGCTTTGCTGTTCATCTTTGTTTTCGTCTTTTTCAGATCCTGATCGTAATCAGCAATGATTTTTTTTGCTTTTTCCTCTTTGCCTGTAAGCTGGGCAAGCAGCATCATGTTCTCTTTCCAGTTTGATGAGATATGAGAGACAGGAATGGTCTCAGCCGTGCCGCTCAATTTTTTTATCGTTTTTTCAGGGAACTTGGTTGATGCCAGAATGACGTCCGGCTGCAGTTCAAGAATTTTCTCTATATTCGGCTGCATTTTTTCACCTGTTGATACGGATTTATCTGTAATATCTTTAAACAGTTCCGGGAATTTGCCGGAGAATGATATCGCTCCTGCCGGATGGACGTCGAGCAATTTGGCGTCTTCCATTGATTCTACGCTGCCCGTAATGGCGATTTTGTCAGTCGGCGCTTTGACTTCGTATGTTTTTCCGAGATATTCGATTTTCTTTTTATTTGAAGAAGCGTCCTTACCTTTACTTGCTGTATCAGATGTTTCTGAGCTTCCGCAAGCCGCGGCCGTGAAAGCCAAAAGCAAAATCATGAAAGCGAATGCCAATTTCTTCATCTATTGTTCCTCCTGTTCAATTGATAACTATTATCAATTGGAATTATAGAGAATGAACAAAGATAAGACCATGGACAATTTCCGGTATTACCATGGACGATCTTCGGAAAAAAAGGAAATGCTTTGTTCAATCATCCGCTGATGCCCGCTTGGAGAATATTCAATCCACGGGTCAGATGAAACGGGAAACACACGTTTATTGCTGACGGCTCTAAGGTTCTGCCATATTTCAGACTGCTGAATGCGCTGAAAATAGCGAAGCGTTTCCGGTTCTTTGCAAGTGAAAAGCATGATGCAGTCAGCCTGGCAATCCGCCAGCATTTCCAATGAAATCTTTTCGTCGGGAGCAAAAGATTCCGGTTTTGCGGAGGTAAAGCCCAGATCACCGAAGAAGACATCCTCAATGCTGTTGTTATGGGCGATATACATATTTTCTTTATATACACGGACAAATAAGAAACGCTGATGCCGCACGTGTTCAAGAGCGTCTTTTGCTGAGTGTGCGAGATTTTGATAGGCTTCAAGCCAGTGCCGGGCTTCCTGTTCTTCATTCAAGTGTGCAGCTGCGTGAAGAAACTGATCTTTCCAATTGTCTTGAGTCGGAATGTAGAAAACTTCGGTGATGTCATTCAGACGCTGTTTTTCTTCTTCACTGACAGAATCCAGACTGAAAATGATGTCCGGCGCAGCTTGAGACAGCGTATGCAGGTTCTCTTCCCAATTTGCGTTATAGCGGTAAGCGCTGAGGTGCACGGGAATGTCTGAAGAGAATTGTTTATAGTAATAGGCCGTCCATTTCGGATGAAGCGTTGCAGCGTAAGGCACGTGATGCAGAGGAATCAAATGTCCCATCATTTCTTTCCCGTACGCGGCCATTTTTGTGCGCCTTTTTTTCATATAGCTTGTAGGTGAGCTGCCCGTACGTTTTTTAAAGATGCGGCTGAAATAAAATTCGTCTTGGTAGCCGATTTGATGAGCGATTTCCCGCAGTTTGCAGCTGGCCTTGGCCATCAGTTTTTTCGCATTGGTTATGCGGATGTCTGTGATATATTCTGTTACGCTTTGTCCATATAGTTTTTTAAAGGTTTCACTGTAATGCTTAGGACTGATTCCCGCCATTTGAGCAAGCTGGGTGAGTGTGATTTTTGTGTCGGATTGTGCATGTATGAATTGTTTTGTCTGTTCGATCGCCGCTTTCGTATTGTTTTGATGGCACACTTTTGCGGCATAAAGGTCGTACATCAGCTGCTGAAAGTCGGCTGTTGATTTCATTTTCTGCAATTCATCCGCCGATCGCGCGTTTTCGGAAAGTGACTGAAGCCGGCTTGTCAGGTGTTCAACCGTTTGCAAATTCATTTGCTGAAGTCCGCGGAAGATGTCTCCCCCGTTATCCGGAAGCATCGCTTTATCATCTGATGAATATGAGAAAATACGGAGTCTGACGATATACAAATGGATGCCGTCTGACGATGCAGGGTCAATATTGAATGTCTCATCACAAGGACAGATGTAGAGCGTCTCCTTCTGCAGCGGGAAGCTGTCTGTTCCGATATCAATTTGTCCCTCGCCTGTCACATGAAAGATCAGTACCGGGGAATCAGTGAGCTGATGCTCTGACAAAAGGTCTGCTGTTTTTTTTACGGAGATGATATCAATTGGCTGAAAGAATAATGTGTTTTTCATGAGAAACCACCTTTTAGGAAACATCATTTAAATGATAACTGTTATCATTTGAATTGTACCAAATAAATGAATGTTTTCCTATAAAAAGCGGAAATGTGAAATGCGTCAAAATGTTACACGTGTAACACGAATGTTGTCAGTATATGAGGTATTGCTTTCTTACAAGCTTGAATTGGTCAAGCCGGCGTTGATATGTGCTGGTGATGTCTTGAATGGAAGCGCCTTGTTCTATTTTTTTGCGTACCCAGCCGTTGCCGATCAGCTTGTCAAAAGCTCCTGTCGGCAGAAATGAGAAGTCATTCGGATATAAGTCATACATGGTTTTCAGAATGGAGAGCCCTGTTTTTGCCGCTTCAAAGGTGTTTCTGTTCGTTACGTAGACTTGTACGCCGTGGCATAGCTTGCCCTGGTGCTTGGAGAAGCTGGGGATAAATGAAGCGGCTCTGAAGGTGACGCCCGGAAGCTTGAGACTGTTAAGGCGTTCTTCGAGCTCGGTGCTTTTCATATAAGGTGCGCCGATAAGTTCAAACGGCTTTGTCGTGCCCCTTCCTTCGGATACGTTCGTGCCTTCGATTAGTCCTGTCGCCGAATAAGCGAATATGCTGTCCGGGGTCGGGATGTTAGGCGAAGGGAGGACGAACGGCAGACCGGTATCTTCAATGGTCATCGTCCGCTTCCAGCGCTTCATCTTTACGACGGTGAGGTCGGCGCCAATATGAAACTCTCTATTGAATAGGAGAGCAAGCTCGCCGATGGTCATGCCGTGTTTCAGCGGGATTGGATACAGTCCGACAAATGAAGCGTAGTCAGGCTCAAGAACCGGGCCGTCCGGATGTCGTCCGCCTTGCGGATTCGGCCGGTCCAAGACATAAAAAGGAATGCCTTTTTCTTTGGCCGCCTCCATGGCATAGGCCATTGTATAAATGTAAGTGTAGTATCGCATTCCGACATCCTGGATATCGAAAATCAGCACATCTGTATCTTTCAGCATGTCAGGCGTCGGTTTCCTCGTTTCTCCATACAGGCTGTAGACGGGAAGCCCTGTTTTTTCATCTATATAGGATGTGACTTTGTCTCCGGCCTGAGCGTCGCCGCGAACACCGTGCTCAGGTCCGAATAATGCCGTCAAATGCATGTCTTGTGCCTCGTAAAGCACGTCAACGCTGCTTTTTAATGTTGAGTTCACACCGGTCGGATTAGTGATCAGTCCGATTCTTTTTCCCTTCAGTTCTTGTTTATAATCTTTCAGCAGGCGGTCAATGCCTGTCTGGATGGTTGGTTTTTTGGCAGTGTGTGTGTTTCTGTCAGAAGCCGCCGAGACTGCCGTCATAGCACTGATGACGACAAGTCCGGCGAGAAGTGCAGCCGTATGTGTTTTCATGATCAGCCCTCCTGTTTAAAGCGGTTTTCCGGTCTTCAGATTGATACCGAAACCATATGGATAGAGTGTCGTCCCCGGATGGGTGACGGAAGGAATGGCAGCAGGCAGCCTGCCTTTCGGTTTTGTCTGCCCGAATATCGCTTCAATGCCTGCCGGAATGTTTGGCTGGAGAAATTGTCCGTCTGTATATCCTTTAAACCCGTAGACTGCGATAAGGGCGTCAGCTTCTTCAAAATTCGCGGCGTCGTAAGGATTCCGAAGACTCATCAGCACAAAGGGTTTTTGGTTCGACTGCGCAGCCTTCATGACGGCCCGCGGAAACGCGGTCGTCCATTTGCCGGGATCTGTGACGGAATCGTCAATGACGCCGTCGTTTACGACAGGATCATTTTTTACGACATATGAGCCTGTAATGACGTAATCAGCGTCTGATATCAGCTTTTTGTGTTCATCATGAAATGTGCGCTCGGCGAAGTTCATTTTACTGATGGTTACCGGCCGGATTTTTTTCTTCTTGATGAGCTGCCGAATGGTTTGTTCCATTGACGCTGTTTGATCTTCATAAGGAGCGGCAATGAGAACGCGGCTGTTCTTTTTCGGTTTGAATGGGAGCGTGCGGTTTTTGTTTTGTAAGACGGTGACGGATCTTTCCGCGATTTGTTTTTCAGCCTTCAGATGGTTTTTGCTGCCGACGGTTTTATGCGCTTGAGCAATCTTCTTTTTCAGACTTGTTTCTTTCGGAGCGGGATATATCCCTCGTTTTATTTTCAGGGAAATGATGCGCTCCACCGATTTGTTGATTTGCTGAAGAGGAATATCCCCTTTTTGAACCGCCTTTTTTAAAGCGGAATGAACTTGGGCAAAGCGGTTTTCTGTTTGCAGCGATGTCACTTGGGCCGGCATCAGGGCGATGTCGACTCCTGCTTTTATTGCCATGACGACCGCCTCTTCCTGGCCGAAATGATCGGCAATGGCTTTCATGTTTAATGCATCCGTTACGATGACGCCGTTAAACCCCATTTCCTCACGGAGAAGATGAGTCATCACTTTTTTCGAGAGTGTGGCGGGTACAAGAATGTCTGAACCGTCCAGCTTGCTTTTATAGGTTGTATCGTCAAAAGCGGGAAATTGCACATGGGCTGTCATGATCATATCGGCCCCGGCCTGAATGGCCTGACGGAACGGATACAGTTCGATCTGCCGCAGCCTTTCTTGACCGTGGGTGACAAGAGGAAGGCCGTAGTGGCTGTCGACATCCGTGTCGCCGTGTCCCGGGAAATGTTTGACGGCGGAAGCGACATCCTGTTTTTGCTGAGCCCTCATTGAGGCAAGGCCGAGTGCTGCTGTCAGATCACGGTCTGAACTGAATGACCTGACGCCGATGACCGGATTTCCGGGATTATTATTGATATCGAGAACGGGAGCGAAATTCGTATTAATGCCGAGTGCTTTCAATTCTTTCCCGATAATGGCACCGGTTTGGGACGCGTAGGCTGTTTTTCTTGCGGCCCCGAGTGCCATATTGCCTGGGAAATGAGTGCCCTCACCAAGTCTTGTGACGATGCCGCCCTCTTGATCAATGCTTAATAATAGCGGAATGTCAGGGCTTGCTTTTTGAAAGGCATCTGTCAGGCGGACTGTTTGTTCAGTGTTTTTTACATTTTCTGCAAATAAGATAACGCCGCCGAACCGGTACTTTTGAATAAGCCCTGCGACTTCGTCATTCATTTGAGTAAGAGCCTCAGGTGATGACTGCCCCTTTTTTTGCCAATTGCGAAAGTCAGGCATGAGCATCTGCCCTAATTTCTCATCTAATGTCATGCGGGATACCGTTTGTTCCGCCTGTGACGGGATATCCGGTTTTGTCGATGCATGATGCGTGCCGAAAACAATAAACAACAGTAATACAGCTGAGATGACAAGTTTCATAATGGCGCCCTCCTGCCGTCATAGTTTGGACAAAAGACATAGGTTGTCATTCAATGGCTTCGTAAATCGCTTTTACGACGCTGCCGTAGCTTCCGGTCGGGAAAAGGTCCCCTTCAAAAACATTCGGATTTTCACCGGGGCTGACGACGGGTGAATGCTTTTTGTTGGTCAAAAGCGTGATCCCGAGATGATAAGCGGGGTCAATGATCGTGACGGTGCCGGTCCATCCGGTATGGCCGTAAGCCTGCCTGCTTGCATAAGGGCCGAACATCCACTCCATATCAGGGCTGCCGTTTTTCCGCCAGCCGAGAGCGAAAGTCGGGTCAGAGGATGACGCCGTTGTGAACAGATCGGCCGTTTGCCGAGTGAAGAGAGAAACATGTTTGTAACTGCCGCCGTTCAGCATGACTTGAAGAAGGACGGCCATGTCATCAGCTCTTGAAAACAGTCCTGCATGGCCGGACACCCCTCCCATTGAGTAAAATGCTTTTTCGTCATGAACCTCCCCTTGCAGCGTATACGTCCTGATATGAGGAAAATGGATAACCCCGTCACGCGTGTTGCCTAAACGTTCAGTAGCTGCGAATGCTTTTTCTTTGAAGCCTTTTTGCAGCGGGTTAAACAGTGTGTGCGTCAGTTTCAGCGGTTTGTACAGTTCTTGTTCCGCATAGGCATCAAGGGTTTTTCCGGTTATGTTTTCAATAATGCAGCCGAGCAGCATGTAACCGATATCGCTGTATACGTGTTTTGTGCCCGGTTTGTATTCAAGCGGGATCTGGGTGAGAAAACGGATCGTTTTGTCCCGTTCTTGTGAATAAAAAGGGCCTGCGGTGTCCGGCTTATAAAAATAAAAGCTTGCCGGCAGACCGGATTGATGCTGCAGCACATCAATGACGCGTATGCGGTCTTTTCCTTGAATCGGATCGCTTTTCCTGTCTTTGAAATCGGGAAGGTAAGCCGAAACTTTTTGATACACATCCAGCTTTCCCTGGCTGACGAGGCGCTGTAATGCAAAATTCGCCGCATACATTTTTGTGTTGGAAGCTAAATCAAACATGGTTGACGTTTTCATTTTTTTCGGACGGGATAAAAGGCTGTTTCCGTCATATTTTTTGCTGTAGCCGTATGCTTTCTTTTTGATCACCCGTCCGTCCTTTACGACGACGAGGACGGCTCCCGGGAATCCTGCTGCGATGTCTTTTTCAATCATTTGATCAACCTTTCTGAGCTTTGCTGTGTCGTATAATTTGGATTGGGCTCCGGCTTTGTGCTGCGGCAGAAAAGAGAGGCTGATGACCATGGTGAGTACGGCGGCTGCCAGTGTTTTCATATTCTGTTCCCTCCCGGCTTATTCAAATTCAGCAGCCATGTCATCCTTAAACCCGAAAGCATAGGTGAAGACAAAGCCCGCCGCATAAGAGATGAAGAGACCGATGATATACAAAACGATTTGAGCCGGCTGTACGAGAAAAGAGAGCGGAAGGCCGGAGACACCGATTGAAAAAGTCGCAACTTGAAAATGGGCTTGAAAGGCGCCGCCGATACCCGCCCCTAAACACGCTGTTAAAAACGGCCGGCCGAGCGGGAGTGTGACGCCAAAGATGAGCGGCTCCCCGATTCCTAGCAGACCGGATGGAAGTGCGCCGCCGATCGCTCTTTTCAATGAGGCTTTTTTTGTTTTCATAAAGATGGCGAAGGCCGCGCCTACTTGACCTGCGCCTCCCATTGCGAGAATCGGCAGAAGCGGGTCATCCCCGATGGATCGGATGAGTTCCAAATGCACGGGAGTCAAGCCTTGATGCAGGCCGGTGATAACAAGCGGCAGGAAGGCGGCTCCTAATACAAATCCCGACAGCACTCCCCCGATATTCAGCAGCGACAATAAACCTGATGTAATCAAATCAGAAATAAAACCGCCTGCAGGGATGAAGATGACATATGTCACCAGTCCTGTGATGAGCAAAGACAAAGTAGGCGTGACGATAATGTCGATGGATTGATGGACGTATTTTCTGATAAACCGTTCCGTATAAGCGATAAAAATCGCAGCGAAAAGAACGCCGATTAAACCTCCCCTGCCCGGGAGCAGATTCTCTCCGAACAAACTGATATTGGCGATCTCCGGGTTTAAGATCAATATGCCTGCAAGGCCGCCCATCGCGGGTGTTCCGCCGAATTCCTTTGCCGCATTGATGCCGACAAGGACGCCGAGGTAAGCGAATAAGCCTGAACCGATAACCGTTAAAATAAGTGCGATTTGAGATTCTTTCGGGAGCCAGCCGGCCTGAATGACGGCTTTCGTCATGCCGGTGATTAAACCTGATGCAATGAGTGCGGGAATAAGAGGAATGAAGATGCTTGATATTTTTCTCAAAAGCAGTTTGATGGGTGTTGTATTTTTTCTGTTAAGATCGGCTTTTTTCCGTGAGGCGGCTTCTTTTAAATCAATGTTTTTTCCGGGTGACACCAGTTTTGCGAAAGCGTCGGCGACATGATTGACGACACCCGTGCCGAGGATGATCTGCAGTGTTTCGGCTTCGACGACGCCTATTACTCCGTCAAGACGTTTCAGCGCTTCAATATCCGTTTTGTCCTGATCTAAAGGCGTAATTCTCAGGCGTGTCATACAGTGGGTAAAGCCCGAAATATTCGATGAACCGCCGCAGTTGTCCAGAATATCTTTGGCCAGCGACTGATAAAATGCCTCTTTGCTCATGAAGACCCTCCTCTTTCCGTACCATTTTTCCCGCGGAGCTGTGCCTGAAACGCATCCTGAAAGCGCCTGCGCCGATCATGAAAACGGCGCGGCTGGTAAAAGGCACATGATGATCAGTAACGGAGCCAAAAGAATGATCAGCGATTTTTTTCGCTTGAAACATGCTGTTCTATGGCTTTATCAATGAAGCCGTCTGATTCTTCGAGCAGTGCTTTCGCGTGTGTTTCGTCCGAATTCGTCTTCAGCATGACGATTGCCGTTTTGACATGGCTGCCTGCGGCCTCAAGGGTCTCTTTTGCTTTATCGTACGGAACGCCCGTAATGCTTTGGATAATGCCGATTGCCCGTTCTTTCAATTTTTCGTTGCTGACATGAACGTCCACCATTAAATTTTCGTACACTTTGCCGCTTTTGATCATCACGGCCGTGGAAATCATGTTCAGAATCATTTTATGTGCTGTTGCGGCTTTCATTCGTGTTGACCCTGTAATCACTTCGGGGCCGACGACGACTTCAATGCTGTGATCGGCAAAGGTGCTGATCAATGAGTGCTTATTGCATGTGAGCGCGACGGTTTTGGCGCCGATTGTTTTTGCGTATTTCAGCACACCGGCCGCATACGGTGTGCGCCCGCTTGCGGCGATGGCGATCACGGTGTCTTCAGCGGTAAGGCCGATCGTTTTGAGATCGAGAGCGCCGGTTTCCTCGCTGTCTTCTATACCTTCAGCCGCTTGCAAAAAGGCGTCCGCCCCTCCGGCCATCAGACCGATGACGGTGCCGGGACTTACGCTGTATGTAGGCGGGCATTCAACCGCATCAAGTACACCAAGCCTGCCGCTTGTGCCCGCTCCCGCATAAATCAGCCTGCCGTTTCGCCGCAAAGACTGATGGGCAAATTGAACGGCAATTTCAATATCAGGCAGCACCTGCTGAACGGCGTCCGCCACTTTGAAGTCCTCTTGGTTAATGATGCGGAGGATTTCCAACGTGTCTGCTTGATGGATTGAAGCGGTCTGCGGATTTCTTGTTTCTGTGGTCAATCTGTGAATGTTAAGCCGGTCTGTCATGAATGTACCCTCCCAAGTCGTTATTACTTGAAGTATATGGGCTTATGAATATATGTTTCAAGAAAAAAATCAAACGCTTTCACAAAAAAAGATGCAGAATGTGCTGTTCGCCGATGGGGCCGATCCTGCGACGCCCTTTATCAATAAAACCGGAAGACTGGTACAGGTTCTTTGCGCGATGATTGCGATGGTTCACTGCAAGCACGATTTCGTCACACCAAGGAAAATAACTTGCGGCAAAAGCGGGGAGCTGCAGCATCGCTTGTTTGGCATAACCTTTTCCTTGCTGCCGCGCATCTATGGACAGTGCGCTCAGTAAAATGGCAGACACGCTGTTCGAATATGGAGCTATGGTTTCCTTTGAGGTATGTAAAATGAAAAAACCGACGGGGGTGTCTTCTTTTAAAACGACTGTAGGATAGCGCTCCCGGATGACAAGAGCCTGCGGCAGTACATCCTTCGGGAGCGCTGTGAACATTTTATCTTCTTCACTGAGTACAAACCCGTTCAGGCCGTCTGCATGCTCCGGTTTATAAAAGGATAGGGCTGCAACCATGATATCTACTCTCCTTTTTATAGTTGATCCAGTTCATTTTCTGATAACACGCGGCAGCCTGCCCGTTTTAATAGAGCGGAAGTGATGCCGTCCCCGATTATCTTTTTCCCGGAGAAAGTGCCGTCATAGATGAAGCTGCTGCCGCAGGACGGACTGTTTTCTTTAAGGATGACCGTTGCGGCGCCTATTTCTTTTGCGTATGCTAACGTTTTTTCCGCGCCGTCTATATATAAAGATGTAACGTCTTCACCTGATGCTGTTACGATTCTTGCTGTTCCGTTCAGCACGTCTTCGCCCGTGCCGCCGATGATTTCCGCCGGTTCGCGGGGAGTGGTGAAGCCGCCCAAAAGTTCGGGGCAGACCATAACAGCTTTCTTTTCCTCTACGAGTCTGCGGATTTTTTCCGAAGCGGCGTGAGAGCCGTTATACCTGCATTCGATACCGCCGAGACAAGAGCTGACTAAGATCATCTGTGTCCATTCCCTTCAATATTTTGATACTTTCATCTTAAATGAAATAAGAGAGAAGGGACGAGTTTTTCAGTTAAAAAACGGGTAAAAAAGTTTGAAAATAAAAAAAATAAATTTTCTCTTTACAAAAGGGGTATAACCTGTATATAATAACTTTTGTCAGCTCGACGCGGACACAACGGCCCGTTGGTCAAGCGGTTAAGACACCGCCCTTTCACGGCGGTAACACGGGTTCGAATCCCGTACGGGTCATATGGAGGATTAGCTCAGCTGGGAGAGCATCTGCCTTACAAGCAGAGGGTCGGCGGTTCGAGCCCGTCATCCTCCACCATATTTGCCGGCCTAGCTCAATTGGTAGAGCAACTGACTTGTAATCAGTAGGTTGGGGGTTCAAGTCCTGTCCTCT
>NZ_KQ236689.1:1775288-1917268 GCF_001184225.1 Bacillus sp. JFL15
CTGTTTTTCAACAAAATACGGAGGGGTAGCGAAGTGGCTAAACGCGGCGGACTGTAAATCCGCTCCCTCAGGGTTCGGCAGTTCGAATCTGCCCCCCTCCACCATTTTTGGGCTATAGCCAAGCGGTAAGGCAACGGACTTTGACTCCGTCATGCGTTGGTTCGAATCCAGCTAGCCCAGTCTCAGACACCTTTTGCGTAAGGTGTCTTTTTTTATTTGTATTTCGTCTCGATTTCTGATTGTTCATCAGATATACTATTTTTAAGCTGCTGTTAAGGCATTATATTCTGTATTTTCCATCTACACCCTGCCTGAAATTTGGTAAAATAAATGTAATAAAAAAATGAAACCTTTTAAAACAATCAACGTATAGATACAGACCGGTGAAGGGCAGAGGTAAGATAAAACATGGAAAACCTGATTAAAAAAAGAATCAAGCAAGTCAAAAAAGGCGATCAAAATGCGTTTGCGGAAATCGTTGACCTTTATAAAGATAAGATTTACCAGCTTTGCTACCGCATGCTCGGCAATGTCCACGAAGCGGAAGATATTGCGCAGGAAGCTTTCATCAGAGCGTATGTCAATATCGAGAGCTTCGACATCAACAGAAAGTTTTCAACGTGGCTTTACAGAATCGCGACCAACCTGACCATTGACCGCATCCGCAAGAAAAAGCCTGATTATTATCTGGACGCAGAAGTGGCGGGCGCAGAGGGGCTGACGATGTATTCGCAGATCGCCGCGGACGGGGTTCTCCCTGAAGACGCCGTGTTGTCATTGGAGCTGTCGGACACAATTCAGAAAAAGATTTTAAAGCTGCCTGACAAGTACAGAACAGTTATTGTATTAAAGTATATTGATGAACTCTCTTTAATTGAAATCGGGGAGATTCTGAATATCCCTGTCGGCACCGTCAAGACAAGGATACACAGAGGCAGAGAGGCTCTTAGAAAACAATTAAGGGATCTTTAAGTGGGGTGATGAAATGAGCTGTCCTGAACAGATCGTGCAGCTTATGCATAAGCATCTTGATGGAGATATTCTTCCTGAAGATGAAGACGTATTAAAACAACATTTGCGGTCATGCGGGAATTGCAAACGGCATTTTCATGAAATGGAGAAATCCGTAGCGCTCGTCCGGAGCACATCGCATGTCACAGCCCCTGCTGATTTTACTGCCAAAGTTATGGCGAATCTTCCAAAAGAGAAAAAACGCGCTTCTGTAAAACGATGGATCAAAACTCATCCGATAATTGCAGCCGCGGCGGTTTTTGTGATTTTAATGGGCGGCGGTTTTTTCAACAGCTGGCATAACGACCACAATTTCAGTGTGTCAAAGCAGCCGAACCTTGTCGTGCAGAATCACACGGTCACCGTCCCTGAAGGCGAGACCGTAAAGGGCGATGTCACAGTAAAAAACGGCAAGCTGGTCATTAAAGGGAAAGTCGACGGCAACGTGACCGTGGTTAACGGAGAAAAATACATGGCCTCAGCCGGACAAGTCACCGGGCAGATTGAAGAAATTAACGAATTGTTTGACTGGGTCTGGTACGAACTGAAAACAGCGGGTCAGGGCGTCGTGAGTGCTTTAGACTCCGATTGAAGATGAGTAAAGCGTATAATCGCTTTACTCTTTTTTTACGCCGCGCCGCGCTGGCTGATTTCACTTGATAAATCAAAATGTGGTATAATGAGCACGCTATATGATGTACATATTGCTCATGCAGCACAATTCATAACAAAAAACGAAATGACTGAATTCTTGGAGGACGAGGAAATGGCTTTTGAGGACATCCCATTTTTGCAATACCTCGGCAATGCCGTTGATATTCTCCTTGTTTGGTATGTGATATATAAATTAATCATGGTCATACGCGGAACGAAGGCGGTTCAGCTTTTGAAAGGAATCGTCGTCATCGTGTTGGTCCGGATGGCCAGTTCATATTTGGGACTCAGTACGCTTCAGTGGCTGATGGACCAAGCGATAACATGGGGATTTTTAGCGATCATTATTATATTCCAGCCTGAGCTGAGACGGGCGCTTGAACAGCTCGGACGGGGCCGGTTCTTTTCAAGGAGCGGCACCCCCGTGGAGGAAGCGCAGCATAAGACAATTGAAGCGATTACAAAATCAATCAGCTACATGGCGAAACGCCGCATCGGCGCCCTCATCGCCATTGAGCGCGACACGGGAATGGGCGATTATATTGAGACGGGCATCCCGCTTAATGCGCAGGTCAGCTCGGAGCTTTTGATTAATATCTTCATTCCGAATACGCCGCTGCACGATGGAGCGGTCATTATGAAAAATAACGAGATCGCGGCGGCTGCCTGTTATCTGCCGCTTTCTGAAAGCCCGTTTATTTCAAAGGAGCTGGGGACGCGGCACAGAGCTGCTGTCGGCATCAGTGAAGTGACGGACAGCTTAACCATTATCGTATCTGAAGAGACGGGCGCCATCAGCGTGGCCAAAAACGGAGACCTTCACAGAGAATTGACGGAAGAAGCACTGAAAGAAATGCTTGAAGCCGAGTTTAAGAAAAACGCCAGAGATACTTCTTCTAACCGCTGGTACTGGAGGGGCAAGAAAAATGGATAAATTCTTAAACAACCGCTGGGCTGTAAAGATCATTGCATTGCTCTTTGCGCTCCTGCTTTATGTTGCGGTTAACAACAACCAGGCGCCGACTCCGAAAAAGCCGGGGGAATCCTTTTTTCCGACATCAACGACTGACGAGGCTACGCTTACTGATATTCCTGTAAAAGCATACTATGATGAAGCGAATTACGTGGTCACCGGCGTGCCTCAGACCGTAAATGTCACGATTAAAGGATCGACAAGCGCAGTGAAAAAGGCGAGACAGACGAAGAATTTTGAGATATACGCCGATATGAATAAGCTGAAGACCGGGACTCATAAGGTCGAATTGAAGGCGAAAAATGTATCGGACGGACTGACGATATCCATTAACCCGTCAGTCACGACGGTTACGATTCAGGAAAAAACGGCTGAGAGTTTTCCGGTTGAAGTTGAATACTACAATAAAAGCAAAATGAAAAAGGGGTATACGCCCCAGCAGCCGATTATCAGCCCGAAAAATGTACAGATTACGGGTTCGAAAAATGTGATTGACAACATTTCGCTTGTCAAAGCATCCGTGAACCTTGAAAATGCAAATGAAACCATTGATAAGGAAGTGAAGGTGACCGTTTACGACAAAGACGGCAACGCACTTCCTGTTGATGTTGAACCGTCAGTCATTAAAGTGACGGTTCCCGTGGCCAGTCCGAGCAAAAAGCTCCCTTTCAAAATCGAAAGGAAGGGAAGTCTTCCTGACGGGGTGAGCATTGCAAGCATTGACTCGAACCCGAGTGAGGTGACGGTTTACGGCCCGCAGGACGTGCTGGATTCACTTGAGTTTATCGATGGCGTATCTCTTGATTTAGGCAAAATTGATAAAGATACGGATATAGATGCCGACATCCCGCTTCCTAAGGGTGTGACAAAGGTGTCGCCGGGGAAAATTACGCTTCATGTTAAGGTGGACAGTGAAGACAAAAAGGATTTTGACAATGTCGCAATTAAGACGGTCGGATTGGGAGGCTCGCAGCAGATTGAGTTTCTCGACCCTGAATCGCGGGCGATAAATATTACGGCCAAAGGCTCTCCGGCCAACATTAAAGCGCTGAAAAAGTCGGACATTGAACTGTACGCCAATGTCTCAGACTTAGATGACGGAGAGCATTCTGTAAAGCTTGCAGTAAACGGACCGCAAAACATCACATGGTCCCTGTCCAAAGACACGGCTAAAATCAAGCTGACTTCTAAGAAAAACACAAGTTCAAATAAAAATAACGGCAGCTCCGCCGATTCCGGCAATAAGGACGGAACAAGCGGAGACGCAGATAAAGACAAGAACAAGAACCGGGAAGAAGACACTGACAGCGATCAGAATAAAAGTCAGAACCAGGATCAAAATCAAGACCAGGATGAAGGCGGATCAAGCGCTGATTCATCTTCAACAGAATGAAAAAGGAGCGATACAAAATGGGCAAGTATTTTGGAACAGATGGTGTAAGAGGTGTTGCCAACAGCGAGCTTACGCCAGAGCTGGCCTTTAAAGTGGGGCGTTTTGGCGGTTATGTCCTGACCAAAGATAAACAGCGCCCGAAAGTGCTGATCGGCCGTGATACACGCATCTCCGGACATATGCTGGAGGGAGCCCTTGTCGCCGGACTTTTATCGATCGGAGCTGAAGTGATGCGCCTCGGCGTCATTTCTACACCGGGGGTATCCTATTTAACGAAAGCCATGGATGCTGAGGCGGGCGTCATGATTTCCGCTTCTCACAATCCCGTACAGGATAACGGAATTAAATTTTTCGGAGGAGACGGCTTTAAGCTTTCCGATGAGCAGGAGGACGAGATTGAACGTCTCATGGATGAACCGGAAGATAAGCTGCCGAGACCGACAGGCGCGGACCTCGGGCTTGTGAACGATTATTTCGAAGGTGTTCAAAAATATCTGCAATTTTTAAAGCAGACGGCGGACGAAGATTTCACGGGCATTCATGTAGCGCTTGACTGCGCCCATGGTGCGACATCTTCCATTGCCACTCACCTTTTTGCCGATCTTGATGCTGACGTGTCTACAATGGGAACGTCTCCGAACGGATTAAATATTAATGACGGCGTCGGTTCTACACATCCGGAAGCGCTGAGTGCTTTCGTCAAAGAAAAAAACGCCGACATCGGCCTTGCATTTGACGGCGACGGCGACCGCCTCATTGCCGTTGATGAAAAAGGAAACATTGTCGACGGCGATCAGATCATGTACATATGCGCGAAGTATTTGAAATCAGAGGGCCGTCTCAAAGATGATACCGTCGTATCAACCGTGATGAGCAATCTCGGTTTCTACAAAGCGCTTGAAAAAGAAGAAATCAAAAGCGTTCAAACGGCAGTCGGAGACCGCTATGTCGTAGAAGCGATGAAAAAAGACGGCTATAATGTCGGCGGCGAGCAGTCAGGGCACCTTATTTTCCTTGATTACAACACTACCGGTGACGGTCTCTTGTCCGCGATCATGCTTGTGAATACGCTGAAGGCGTCCGGCAAAACCCTTTCAGAGCTTGCGGCTGAAATGAAAAAATTCCCGCAGCTTTTAGTAAATGTGAAAGTGACGGATAAATATAAGGTGGAAGAAAACGCTAAGGTGAAGGCCGTTATTTCTGAAGTGGAAAAAGAAATGAACGGAGACGGCCGGATATTAGTGCGTCCGTCAGGCACCGAGCCGCTCGTCCGCGTGATGGCTGAAGCGAGAACAAAAGAGCTTTGTGACGAATATGTCACAAAAATCGTGGATGTCGTGCGGACAGAAATGGGAGCGGAGTAGCGAAGTTTATAAACAGAGAGCGAACAAGACAAGTGCGATCAGCATAATATGATAGTAAACATGATGCCGGGGCGGCAAAAAATAATTGACCGTCCTTGGCACATGCTGTAAAATCAAGCTTGTTCGGCCTTTGTTTTTCACTTGCAGGGAAGGCGGAATTGTTTGCATCTTTTATAATTACAGCGCCCGAACTAAGCGCCCGAAAAACGGCTTAGTTGACGAGGATGGAGGTTATCGAATTTTCGGCGGATGCCTCCCGGCTGATTCATTTAGATCACAGCCGTAAGGATTTCTTCAAACCGGAGGGGCGACTCTCCGAACAAAGGGAAATCACATGATCTTCCAAAAAAACATGTGGGAGGGGACGATTGAAAGTCCCCTTGTAATTCGGCTTTCTTCGTCTCCTTTTACACCTTTAGGAGGAAGAAAAAATGTGTGGAATTGTAGGTTATATCGGTCAGCTTGATGCGAAAGAGATTTTGTTAAAAGGATTAGAGAAGCTTGAGTACCGCGGCTATGACTCTGCCGGTATCGCGGTGGCGAACGAGCAGGGCGTGCATGTGTACAAAGAGAAAGGCCGCATCGCCGACCTTCGTGAAGTGGTGGATCCCGCGGTTGAATCTCAAGCGGGAATCGGCCATACACGCTGGGCGACTCACGGCGAACCAAGCTTCCTGAACGCTCACCCGCATCAAAGCGCACTCGGCCGCTTTACACTTGTTCACAACGGTGTGATCGAGAACTATGTTCAGCTGAAGCGCGAATATCTTGAACACGTTGAACTGAAAAGCGACACGGACACTGAAGTAATCGTTCAAATGATCGAGCAATTTGTGGCGGGAGGTCTTAATACAGAAGAAGCGTTCCGAAAAACACTCACTCTGTTAAAAGGCTCTTACGCGATTGCATTATTTGACGGCGAAAACACAGACACCATTTTCGTTGCAAAAAACAAAAGCCCTCTGTTAATCGGTCTTGGAGATACGTTTAACGTCGTGGCATCTGACGCGATGGCTATGCTTCAAGTAACGAATGAATACGTTGAGCTTTTGGATAAAGAAATGGTGATCGTGACAAAAGACGAAACCGTGATTAAAAACCTTGACGGTGAAGTCATGACACGTGCGTCTTATATCGCTGAGCTTGACGCCAGTGATATCGAAAAAGGCACATACCCTCACTACATGTTAAAAGAAACGGATGAGCAGCCGCTTGTTATGCGCAAAATCATCCAAACGTATCAAGACGAAAATGGCAGACTGGCTGTGGCCGGCGATGTCGCTGACGCCGTGGCGGAAGCGGACCGCATTTATATCGTGGCTTGCGGAACGAGCTACCATGCCGGTCTTGTCGGGAAACAATATATTGAAATGTGGGCAAACGTCCCGGTTGAAGTGCATGTAGCGAGTGAATTCTCTTACAACATGCCGCTTCTGTCTAAGAAACCGCTCTTTATCTTCCTTTCTCAAAGCGGAGAAACAGCGGACAGCCGCGCCGTGCTTGTTCAAGTCAAAGCGCTGGGCCACAAAGCGCTGACAATTACAAACGTTCCGGGATCCACGCTTTCCCGTGAAGCGGATTACACATTGCTTCTGCATGCAGGTCCTGAGATCGCGGTTGCATCAACAAAAGCGTATACGGCTCAGATTGCCGTGCTTGCGATCCTTGCATCAGTTGCGGCAGAACGCAACGGCGTTGATATCGGCTTTGATTTAGTCAAAGAATTAGGTATCGCGGCAAATGCCATGGAAGCCCTCTGCGACCAGAAGGACGAAATGGAAATGATTGCGCGTGAGTACCTGACTGTTTCAAGAAACGCTTTCTTCATCGGCCGCGGCCTCGACTACTTCGTATGTGTCGAAGGCGCCCTGAAGCTGAAAGAGATTTCTTACATCCAGGCAGAAGGCTTCGCCGGCGGCGAGCTGAAGCACGGAACAATCGCCCTGATCGAAGAAGGGACACCTGTCTTTGCACTGGCGACACAAGAACACGTAAACCTGAGCATCCGCGGAAACGTGAAGGAAGTCGCAGCCCGCGGCGCCAACACTTGCATCATCTCGCTGAAAGGCTTAGATGACGCAGACGACAGATTCATCCTGCCGGAAGTCAACCCTGCGCTTGCTCCGCTGGTTTCTGTTGTGCCATTGCAGCTGATCGCTTACTACGCTGCACTGCACCGCGGCTGTGACGTTGATAAACCGCGCAACCTTGCGAAGAGTGTGACTGTGGAATAATATATTTAACCCCTTTGGTTATTAGCCAGAGGGGTTTTTTAATGCGGAAATGAGAAAACCCTACTCTTTGCGATTGTAAAGAAATCCCCGTTTATATATTGAAAAGGAATAACACCTGCTTTATAATACGAGTTGCATTCCGGTTAACATCCATAAATGTAATCATTAGTAAATCATTTTTGTGTATGTCTCATCGGAAAGTAATCACCTCCAGCAATTTTTCATCATGAATATCCATTATATAAACGTAATCAATCGATTGCACTTCCACATTATGCTTAAGACTTTAAAATTTTTTTTGTTTTGCCGACTCCGGCTTCATTATGGAATTCCTCGACTAGATATAAAAATCACAATATTTTTGCAATAATCCGGTTCAATTCTTGAAAAAGTCCTGACAACAGTGATAGGAGTGGTATGATGTCAAACCTTTTAGAAGTCAGAAACCTCAGCAAATCTTTTGGTCATAAAGCTGTTTTAAAAGATGTCACATTCAATGTACCTGCCGGGTCCATTGTCGGTTTTATCGGTGATAACGGCGCAGGCAAATCAACAACATTTAAAACGATATTAGGGTTAATCTCTCAAGATAGAGGAAAAGTGAAAATCTTTGGTGAGGAGAATCTGGATAAACATATAAAGTTCAAAGAAGATATAGGGGCCGCATTTGATGCGATGAATCTGCCCGCACATCTTACGATAAAGCAGCTGAATCATGTATTTAAAAAACTATTCGGTGCTTGGGACCAAGACAATTTTTATCGGTTGGTTCAATCTTTCTCTTTACCTATGGACAAAAAAGTAAATACACTCTCACGCGGCATGTCAATGAAGTTATCCGTAGCTGTTGCTTTGTCGCATAACGCAAAATTATTAATCTTGGATGAAGCAACGGGAGGGCTTGATCCCTCTTCAAGAGATGATCTGTTAAATGAATTAAAAAGCTTTGTGAGTAAATGCAACGGCGGTATTTTACTTTCATCACATATTATGTCTGATGTTGAGAAGATAGCAAGCCATATCATTATTATGAAAGATGGCGAAATTTTATTAAATGAAGAGAAAGATAAGGTTCTTGCAAGCTATACTGTTATAGATGTTGATGAAGGGCAATTGGCTGAGCTCAACGAAGATATCGTTCTTGCAAAAAGGAACCTTGGATCTTTTTGGAGTGTGCTTGTATCGGATCGACAGAAATTGCCGAATGGCGTAACGGCCAAAACCATTTCAATAGAAGAAATCAGTGTCTTTTTAACGAGGAGTGAAAAACATGAGAGGTCTGTTATTGACTAACTATTACTTAGTTTATCGAAGTTTCTTTGCATACACGGGGTTGGCCATATTGATATCAGCAGTCATCTTTTATTTTGGAGACGCTTCAATGCATCGTTTTGTTGCTATGCTGATTATTTTGTTTGTCGTCATGCCCGCACTTGAGGTTATAAAGTATGAGAGTAAGTCTGGCTATGACAAGTATGTGCTGACTTTACCGGTCAGCAGAACAAATATTGTTCAAAGCCACTATGTCTTCTATCTTTTGGTTGTTGTGATCGGAGCTGTAATATCTTATGGCGTTTTCTTTGTATACAGCCTGGGTTCTGATGAACAAATTGTCGGCATATTGAATATTGTCTCTTTTGGAACGTTCATCGTTCTCTTTGCCGGTGCAATCGTTTATCCTCTTCTCTACATGATAGGCCCGGAAAAGTCTGATGCTATTGTAATTGGAGGTGCAATGGGGGGACTTTTTGCTACCTTTGGATTGCAAAGTGTCGTTGGTTATGTAGCAAAACAATTATCGCCGTCATTTTTGCACATAAATCCTTCTTTATATGTCTCGATTATATATCTCATGATCGGCGTTATGTTATATCTCATTTCATTTTTCATTGCCGCAGCTATCTATCATAAAAAAGAATTTACAACAGGATAAGGCATGGAACGGGCTCATAAATTAACCTAAACCCAAGGAGAAAGCCGCCCGCATAATGGGCGGCTGTTCTTCTCATTAATACTGTGATGTCACATCGTACTCATAATCAATCTTCAATTTCACATTTTTCATAGTCGATCTAGCTGTTGCAAGTGTGTTGTATTTAAAATTCCAGATGCTTGAGACTGAGAGGTTATCATCCAGTGTGATACCGTAATTTCCTTGAGTGGAGCTGTTTGTGAGTGCGCGGTGCCACACTTTATTTTCTTCAGACATTATGCTGTGTTTTGTGTTTCCTTGACTTGGTATTTGAGTCGCGGTGGTGCTGATTCTTTTCACTATGGCGTCTTTTGGAATGCTTGTCTGTTTGGTTAAGTCGAGCCTGAGAACGGTTGAATCCGATCCGTTCGGACTGAGGCTTGTATTTCCTTTATTTCAGCTGTGCCGCTGAATGCGAAGGTCTCGCTTCCGGCTTTGATTCGATTGTAAATGGAGAGTGTAAAGTATATATCGTCAGTGTATGAGCCGCGGGACACTTTCACGTAGAACGTCTCGTTATTTTCTTTCGCATCTGTAATGGCATAGATAAAAGGAAGCACCGTATCAGGGTTTATCACTTCTGTGCCTTTACTGACCAGCACTTTATTTTTATTATAAATTTCAATGCTCATTCCCTTGTATTCACTTCTTGTTGAGCTCCTGACATAGAGTCTTTCTCCCTTATTGGCAGTGAAAGTGAAGTACGATTCTTTTTCCCCTTTCGGCAATACGGCTGTATCAATATTTTTATATTTCCAGTTTCAAATGAGTGATTTCCTGTAATAGTACTTACTTGAAACGCAGAGGCTGAAGGTGCAAACAATACGCCTGATAATACGATTGCAGTGACAAATAGAATAGATATATACTTTTTAATGGAAAAATACCCCTTTTTACTTCATGATATATAAAAACAACTCTTATGTAAATATTTGTTATTTAAGGTTAAAATCAACTGGGAAACAGCCGATAAAGACACTAGAACATCATCTCAAGCGGAGGTTAAAAACATGCGCCTAAACGCTCGTTATATAAAAAATCAAATAATGGCTCAGCAAGTGCTTCAGCAGTATTCTTCCAAAACAAATGCGAAAGATGCGGCAAAAAGGCCGGACCGGTTATTGATTCAATCAGGCGGGACCCGCGATCTGAGCCAGGTGAATTATTCAAGGAGCGGTGTCACTGAGAAAGGGAGCAGCCTGTCCCGTTTATATCAATCCGCAAATCAGAAAACGATTACGGATAATGGGAATGAGACGGTAATAGCCGCTGATAATCCGTATGAGTCTGAGAGTGATATTGCAAGCAGGATTCTTGATGAGAAATACAGCCGTATCAATGAAATCAATAAACGAAAATCAGATCCTTTACGTTTTATTAAGGACAAATACCAGCGTCCCGATTCACCTTATTTCAGGAGTGATTTATCCGAATCAGAGCGTCAGGCCGCTTATCATAATGAAACGGAATGGCTGTTTAAGGGGAAAGCCCAAAGCTATGATTTCCGTGATGCTGCGTTTCTGGGTGAAACACTCAATGGAGAAATTCAAGGAGAAAACGAAAAGGTGTTTCAGAGAGGGCAGGTCAATCAGCAAATCGGTGTGCTTTTTCATCGGAATCATATTCAGATTCCGGAGGGCGCGAATCTTACATTTACGATATCGCCGATTGATTATCTGTTAAAAGTGAGCGGGACTGACGATAAAGAGCTCACTCAGCAGATCGAAGCTGTCTTAAACTCCGGGGAAAACAGCAAAGAGCTGTTTGCGCACATCATTCGCAGCCGGAGTGATGACTCCTCGCAGTTTACGCCGGAAGCGTATGAGAAATATCAAGTCGTTCGGGAAATGTATGAGGTGACCGGCTATCATCTGAAAGACTTGCAGACTGTGGACGGGAAGTTCGTCACAGAAGACGGCCGCGACCTTTTAGAGGTTTATAAGGAAGCGCTGCAGCACGATCCTTTGCTGAAACATACGGCGGAAGAAGCGGCTGCCCATTACGGACAGGCGCTTACGAAGCTGGCGAGAACGGGTTATGAGGCCATTCCTGATTTGGTGCTGTCCATTGAATACAAAGACGGATCTCTGCGTGATGCCGGCCAAAGCAGGCAATATGGATTTGGGGATACGGATTGGCATTCTGAATGGAAACGGGAGCTGGGTGTGCGAATATAAAATGAGAAAAAAGCTGACGAATGATGCCGTCAGCTTTCTTTATATGCTTGCTTAAAACTCCTCATACTCCGCCGGGTCTTGGCCGTTTATGCGTCCATCCGGGCGGGTAAGCGAATCGATAAGTTTCATGTCGTTTTCATCAAGGGAGAAATCAAAAACAGAGATGTTTTCGAGCTGGCGCTCTGGGGATGCTGATTTTGGAATCGGGATGGCGCCCAGCTGGATATGCCAGCGTAAAATGACTTGAGAAATGGTTTTATCGTATTTGTCCGCAATCTGTCCGAGTTTTTGATCGTTCAATACTTCACCGGCGCGGGCTAACGGACTCCATGATTCTGTCACGATGCCCTGTTCTTCATGCCATTGCCGCTGCTGCTGCTGATTAAAAGCGGGATGCAGTTCAATTTGATTTATGCCTGGCTTTACGCCGGTTTCACGTTCGAGCCGTTCGATATGCTCAGGCAGGAAATTGCAGACGCCGATGGAGCGGATCAGGCCCCATTTTTTCGCATCAATCAGTGCCTGCCACGCTTCTGTGTAGCGGTCTTGTTGCGGATTCGGCCAATGGACGAGATACAGGTCATAGTAATCCAGACCGGCGCGGTATAAAGATTCTTGGATGGTTTGTACAGCTTTGTTATAGTCATGGTAGCGCCCGGGCAGCTTGGACGTCACGTATAGCTGTTCTCTCGGAACAGAGCTTCTCTTGATGGCTTCTCCGACCGCCCCTTCATTTTCATAGTTATAAGCGGTGTCAATCAGACGATAGCCGATATCAATGGCGCTGGTAACGGCATGAACGCCGTTGTTTCCATGAAGAGCGTATGTACCGAAGCCGATCGCGGGAATGCTTGTCCCATCCAGCAGTTTCTTTTGCGGAATTGCTGCAGTCATCTTAAATCCCTCCTTGTTTTCTACTTTACCATTCTTCTTACAAATGAAACATCAATATTGGAAGAAAATGAGATAATCTGCATATAAAAAAGCTGACGGAGAACCGCCAGCTTTAAATTTGAAACATCCATGCTACGACAGGTCCGAAGACCGATCCTAACACGGCGCAGAGCGTCATGGAGACAGAACTCATGGAGACCGTTAATTCTCCGTATTCCATTGCTTTTGAGGTGCCAAGCGCATGGGAGGCGCTCCCGAATGCAATTCCTTTCCCGAGTGAGCTGCGGATGCGGATCCACTTGAGAAGCAGCGGCCCTAAGATGACACCGGAAAACCCTGCGATCATGACGAACACGACTGTCATGGAAGGGACACCGCCGATACCGGACGCGATCTGAATGGCGACGGGAGTCGTGATTGATTTTGGGATGATAGACAAAATCAAACTCCGGCTGATGCCGAACAGCTCTGCAAATAACAGGCCGCTGACCATTCCGGAGAATAAACCGGCCAATACGCCGCCGATAATCGGAAACATATACTTGATTAACATCCGGTGCTGCTTATAAAGCGGGTATGCCAAAGCCACCACGGCGGGGCCGAGCAGTGAATTGATCCATTGTCCGCCGATCATATACTCTTTATACGGAATATGAAAAACAAGCAGCACGGCAATAATGAAAATCGTAGTCGTCAACACGGGTATGAGAAAGGGATATGGAAAGCGCACATATAATTTCACCATGGCCAGATAGGCGGCGGCCGTGAACAAAATTATAAGGATTGCGATACATGCTTGCTGCACTTCTTTTTCTCCTTTCTCTGATTGGCTTTATGCTCTAACAGCTGGCTCGCGTACCCTGCGGCGATCATTGTGACGATGGTGCTCAGCACGACGATTAAAAACAGGGCCGCCCCGCTGGCGGAAAACAGTGACGGATAATTGATGACGCCCGTCATGGCCGGAATGAATAGCAGCGGAAGAAAAGACAGCAAAAATCCGGCTCCGTCTTCAATCATTTTGGCGGGAATGATCTTAACCGATAAACATATAATGAGCAGGATTAAACCGATGATACTGCCGGGAATGGGCAGGTGAAAGACCTGCTGAACGGCTCCCCCGATAAAGGAAAATGCGAATAAAATAATGATTTGCAGTATGATGCGTATGACTTTCACAACGATGCTGTTCTTTGGAGAAGAGCAGCTTCCCCCTTTCTTGTTGCTTCGATAAGTTTCTTTACTTTTGGCACATATATTTGTACTATACAAATATATGTATGCAAAATCTTTCTATATGTTTTCTGAGTAAATGTGCATATGTTTGTATTATACAACTAATGTTGCTATTGTCAATGTAAGGAGTGAGGCGTTTGTCAAAACAAGATCCGATTGAATTAATTGAATATGAGCTCACCACTTTTATCAGGAGGGCTGTTTATCTCGATAACTCCGACCGCAAAATCGGAAATCTGGAAAGAGCTGCGTATTTGTTATTACGGCAGCTTGATGAATTCGGGCCGGCGCGTGTAAAGGAATTGGCCGAATCCTTTAAACTGGATATATCTACGTTGTCTCGTCAGGCCGCGGCCTTGGAAACGAAGGAGCTGATCCAGCGCTTCTCCGATCCTTCTGACGGGCGGGTCAGTCTGTTTGCGATTACGAAGCTTGGCAAACAGAGGTTAAAAGCAGATAAAAGGATGCGTCTTGAGCGGTATCATCGCATGCTTGATGATTGGTCCGGCGAGGAAAAAGAAATGTTCGGCAGGCTTTTGCTGCGGCTGAATGAGGCATTTATCGATTAGTGAATGATTTTTGCCGGGGTAAGCAGGATGATGGCGTATGAGAGGGAGAATGATAGAGAGTAAGGCTTTACGCCATTCTGCTTAGCAACATTTATAGGATAGGAGGTGGAACCTTTTCTGCCGGGAAATACTGTTTCTCGGAAGCTGTGGTAATTATTATCTCAATATTCTTAATTCGATAAAATGAAAGCGCTTTATTTTTAGTCTCTCGGTCTAGGGTGCATGGTGTTTACCTGAAAAAAACAATTGTGTTTTCCACAAAAATTTATTATGATGGAATAAGGAAATTGGAGACTATATAACAATAGGAAGATAGAATATTTCTAATATTGCGGGAAATGAAGATTGAGTTAGGTTCAACAGATGCGCCTTCTGCTTCATTATTTCACATATATCAGAGCTGTTAAGAGGAGGAAGCGAAGTGGCAAACAAGGAATTAAAAAGAGGCTTAGGCGCGCGTCATATCCAGATGATTGCGCTGGGCGGCACGATCGGTGTCGGTTTATTCATGGGGTCATCCAGCACGATTGGATGGACAGGGCCGTCTGTTCTGCTGGCTTATGCGATCTCGGGTATCTTTATCTTTTTTATCATGCGTGCGATGGGCGAAATGCTTTATGTAGAGCCGAGTACAGGGTCGTTTGCGACATTCGGCCATAAGTATATACATCCGTTAGCCGGCTATATGACGGCGTGGAGCAACTGGTTTCAATGGGTGATCGTCGGGATGTCTGAAATTATCGCCGTCGGTTCGTATATGAAATATTGGTTTCCTGATCTGCCGGCATGGATTCCCGGCCTTATCGCCATGGCCATTCTCGGTGCGGCGAATTTGATTTCGGTAAAATCTTTCGGTGAGTTTGAATTTTGGTTTGCCATGATCAAAATCGTCACCATTATTCTGATGATTGTTGCGGGTATCGGCATTATTTTCTTCGGTTTCGGCAACGGGGGTCATGCGATCGGATTATCTAATTTATGGTCGCACGGCGGTTTCTTTACAAATGGTTTTTCCGGGTTTTTCTTTGCTTTGTCTTTGGTCGTTGCGGCTTATCAAGGGGTTGAGCTGATCGGGATTACGGCAGGGGAAGCGAAAGATCCGCAAAAAACGCTGCGAAGCGCGATTCAGAGCATTATCTGGCGGATTTTGATTTTCTACATCGGTGCGATTTTCGTAATCGTTACCGTATATCCGTGGAATGAGCTTCACTCACTCGGCAGTCCGTTTGTTTCGACATTTGCGAAAGTCGGGATTACGGCGGCAGCCGGTTTGATTAACTTTGTTGTGATTACCGCTGCGATGTCCGGCTGCAACAGCGGGATTTTCAGTGCGGGACGCATGCTTTATACGTTGGGCGTGAACGGACAGGCGCCGAAATTCTTTAAGAAAGTTTCATCGAGCGGTGTGCCGATATTCGGTACGCTCGCAGTATTAATCGGACTTGTGATCGGTGTCGTGCTGAACTACATCGCGCCTCCGAAAATATTTGTCTATGTCTACAGCGCGAGTGTGCTCCCTGGAATGATTCCGTGGTTTGTTATCTTAATCAGCCATCTCGGTTTCAGACGGGCGAAGGGCGCTGAGCTTGATCAGCACCCGTTTAAAATGCCTTTTGCGCCGTTTACAAACTATGTGACGATCGCTTTCTTAATCATGGTATTGGCCGGCATGTGGTTTAACAAAGAGACGCGGATATCTTTGGTCGTCGGGGTGATTTTTATGGCGATTGTGACGATCAGCTATTATGCGTTCGGCATCGGCAAGCGCATGTCTGATGAAGACTCGAAAATAGAAGACGCTGTATAACTCAACAAGACACCTCTCCTAAAGGGGTGTCTTTTTCGGCTTGTCCGCGAGTGGTATACTGGTTAAAAAAAGCAGAACCGGGGGAAACATCGATGAGTCACTACCGTACGTTATTATTTGATATAGACAATACGCTGCTGGATTTTACCGCTTCAGAAACCGATGCTCTTCAAAAATTGTTTCAAGGTTCAAAGCTGGAACTGACGGCAGAGGTGGAAGCCCGTTATAAAGCGTTAAATCAAGGGCTGTGGAAGGCGTTTGAAGAGGGGGACATGACCCGCGATGAAGTGGTGAATACACGGTTTGCCCTTTTGTTTAAAGAATACGGCCTCGAGGCGGACGGCGTGCTGATGAATGAGACGTACCGCCGATACTTAGAAGAAGGACACCAGATGATAGACGGAGCTTATGAGCTGATTGAAAGGCTGAGTCCTTTATTTGATTTATACATCGTGACAAACGGTGTATCAAGATCCCAATATAAGCGGCTGGGTGATTCCGGTCTGTATCCGTTTTTTAAAGATATGTTTGTATCTGAGGATACGGATTTTCAAAAGCCGATGAAGGAATACTTTGATTATGTATTTGCGAGAATTCCCGGTTTTTCTGCCGAGCGCGGGCTTATTATCGGCGATTCACTGAGCGCGGACATAAAAGGCGGTCAGATGGCGGGAATTGATACGTGCTGGTTTAATCCCGGAAAGAAAATAAATGAGTCGGGGATCATTCCGACGTATGAAATTCATTCGCTTGATGAGTTGTATGATCTGCTGAACGTGGAGCGAAAAGCCGCCGCTCATCTGTAAGGAGAATACGATGAAGATTGCACATACGAAGTTACTGATCAGGGGCTTTGCGTTACTATCAATTTTTCATACGATTCTTCAGCTTCCTCCCGGCCGGGGGGAGCTGAAGGTTTTTTTGTCTGTACTCGTGATGCTGCTGACGGCGAATGACTGCCTGCGGCCGATATATATGAAGAGACAGTCCGCCATCTATCACGGATCTTTTCTCCTGAGCAGCGTCATGGCGGGAGTTCTGCTGTACAATGTCTATTGCATTGGGGCACAGGCCATAATGGTGCTTTTATTGGTGGAGGTGCTTATTACTGATAAGCAGATTTCGGCTGTTTTGTTAACGATGCACGCCGCCGCATTTGCCGCAGCTTTATACGCCTCCGGATCGGGTGTCAGTGATATCGTGCTCCCTTACTTCATCATGTTTGCGGTGATTTATTTATATCGGAAGAATCTGCAGGAGAAGTCAAAGGTTGAATCGCTGAATCGAGAGCTGAAGACGGCCAACGCCACACTGAAGGAATACTCAGAACGCATTGAAGAACTGGCGGTTACGAAAGAAAGAACAAGAATTGCGCAGGAGCTGCATGATTCTTTAGGTCATTATCTCGCTGCTCTGAAAATGAATTTGGAGTTTGCCGGGAAGACAGCCGGGCATCAGCCGGAAAAAGTAAAGCAGATCATTCATAAGGCGCATGATCTTACGAAAGAATCGATTTTAAAGCTTCGCCAGGCCGTGATGCTGTTGCAGGGATCATTGCCGGGGCGGGGATTTGAACAAGCGCTCCGTGACATTTTCAGCCATTTTCAAGAGGCGGGAGGGATACACTTCGAGCTGGAGATGGACGAGGCCATAGAAGCGGCGCAGCCTGATGTGAAGCACTGTCTTTATCAAACCATCCAGGAATCGATTACGAACGCGGTGAAGCACGGACATGCGTCATATGTTTCTGTCCGGATTCAAAAGGACCTGAACATGATATTGGCGCATATTCATAATAACGGCTCAGCGTGCGGGACGATTATAAAATCAAATGGTCTGAAAGGAATTGAAAAAAGAGCGGCCGCGCTTGGCGGAGAAGCTGTTTTCACTTCCGGAAATGAAACGGGTTTTGACGTGAAAATAAGGATACCGTGCAAGGAGGAATGATCTAGTGAATGTCATGATCGCAGACGACCAGTCCATTGTCAGGGAGGGGCTGAAAATGATTCTGAGCCTTCACGAAGGAATTCAAGTATCGGGAGAAGCTTCTTGCGGCGAAGAAGTTCTGCAGCTGCTTCCGCAAACCGAAACCGATGTGATTTTGATGGATATCAGAATGCCCGGCATGGACGGAATCGAAGCGACAAAAGCGGTAAAAGCCAGCTATCCGTCCGTAAAAGTCATCATTCTGACAACGTTTGAGGATGATCACTATATTTTTGCCGGGCTGAAAAGCGGGGCTGACGGCTATATCTTGAAGGATGCTGATTCAGAAGAAATTATTGCCTCTCTTCAGGCCGTTTATGAAGGAAATATGATGCTGAATCCCAAGGTTACGGTTCAAGTCGTAAAAGCGCTGAATCATATCGGCATCCCGGCCGTTCAGGAGGAGCCGCAGCCAAAGCTGACGGAGATTCTCACGCCGAGAGAGCTTGATGTCGCAAAACACATTATGGAAGGCAAAAGCAATAAACGCATTGCCGCAGACTTATTCCTGACTGAAGGCACTGTGAAAAACTATGTTTCCAGAATCCTTGATAAACTCGAAGTGACAAACAGGACTGAGCTTACATTATATTTGCAAAAAATGATATAACCCCGCTTCACCCCCTCCCTCTTTTCATCATCCAACATATGACGAAAGTAATATCAATATCGAGTACGAAAGTGAATAGAAAACAAGGATCGCCAAGAGTAGAATAAGTGCAGACATGACACAAGGAGTGCTGCACGAATGCTTGAATTAACCGATTTGACAAAGAAGTACGGCGATTTTACTGCTGTCAATCATATAACGCTGCACGTCGAAAAAGGAGAGATATTCGGCCTGCTGGGACCAAACGGCGCCGGTAAATCAACAACGGTGTCAATGATCAGCACCGTGCTCTCACCGACGGGCGGAACCATTTGCATTAATGGAATGTCATTACAAAAACAGCCTGCGGCCATAAAAAAAGTGATGGGTATCGTCCCGCAGGAAATAGCCTTGTATCAAGCGCTAAGCGCAAAGGATAATTTGGCTTTTTTCGGGAGCCTGTACGGACTTTCCGGTAAGGAGCTCGATAAGCGGGTCGATGAAGTGCTGGACGTCATCGAATTAAAGGAACAGCGGAACCAAAGGGTGTCTGAATTTTCAGGCGGTATGAAGAGACGGGTGAATATCGGGGCTGCCCTGATGAACGAACCGAAACTATTCATTTTAGATGAACCGACCGTCGGAATTGATCCGCAATCCAGACACCATATTCTTGAAACCGTTAAGACGTTAAATCAAGAAAAAGGAATGACCGTCATCTACACGAGCCATTACATGGAAGAGGTCGAATATCTATGTGAAAGAGCGGCGATCATGGACCGCGGCTCAATCATTGCCTGCGGAACGAAAGACGAATTGAAACAGTCAGCGGGTGCCTCCGATACCCTGATCGTGAATGCAGAGGGTCTGAATGATGATGCCGTACAAAAAATCCGCCGCATTCCCGGTGTTTCCGAAGCCGCCGTCAGCCATCAGACCATTTCGATGCTCGTTTCCGCGGCAGAGCGGAATATCCTTGATATTGCGGATGATATCAGAAGAACCGGTATCACTATTAAGGGCATTCATTTCGAGGAAGCCAATCTGGAAAGCATTTTCCTCCGGCTTACCGGCAAAACGCTGCGGGATTCACAGGGGGCGTCATGAAAACATTGCTCAGGCTGACTTTATTAGATTTTCGGTTAATGGCCGGAGAAAAGTCTTTCTATATAAAACTGATTCTGTTTCCGGCGCTGATGATTTTTATTTTAGGAACGGTTTTTCACGGCGATTCGAAAGCGAAGTCATTTAAAATCGCGTTTTATAATGCGGATCACGCGGAGAGTGCTTTGGGAGACATATTAAAGAATGACGTTCTGAAACAAAACGATCTCATCCGTGTAAAAGACATAAGCGGTTATCAAGCAGGGAAACAGCTTGTCGAAAGCGGCAAAGTTTCGGTTTTTGTATACGTGCCGAAAGGCTTTGCAGAAGCGGCGGAACACAATGAAAAAACAAATATCAACGTCATTTCAGACCAACAAGGCTCTGTAAACGGAGACATTGTTGAGATGATGGCTGATTCATTTGTCACCAGAGTAAAGATGGAAAGCAGCGAAGAAAAAACGGTGCTGAAACAGTCGGGACATCTGTCAAAGGAGGAAGTCGGCAGCATAATGAGCGGACTTTCCGCTGAGCGCGGACAGGCTGTGGCCATTCCGAAACAGTCGGCCGGCCATCACGCGGCTCCGATTGATGCGATGCAGTATTATTCAATCGCGATGGTCGTCATGTTTTCTATTATGACCGCTTTTGCGCTCATTCACGGCATAGTGGAAGAAAGGCAGCAGCACACATTGTTCAGAATCAAATCAATGCCTGTATTACATATCCAGTACGTGGCTGGAAAGCTTTTGGGGATCATGTTTGCCATCCTTATACAAATGGCTGCCGTCATCATCGCAAGCAGCATCTTGTACCATGTGAAATGGGGCAATTTTTTTGAAATATTGCTGGTGACGATCGTTTATTCATTTGCGGTCGGCAGTATCGTGCTTCTTTGGGGGTTTACTGCAAAAAACCACGAGACCGTCTCAAGCATGGCGGCTCCTATTCTGTATGGGTTCAGTTTTTTAGGCGGAAGTTTTATCGCAAAAGACAGCCTGCCTGCCGGTTTGAAAATCGTGCAGGAGCTGATACCGAATGGCAAAGCGATCAACAGCTACGTAAGTGTCACGCAGCATGCCGGCCTGAGCGGTATTCTGGCGGATTTGGCAGAGCTTTTCGCTATCGGCGCCGTGTTTTTATGTTTGACCATATGGGTGTTTAAGCGGAAGTCGGCTGTTTCATGACGCAGCTGTTATTCATGATGAGACATCAGCTGAAACTGATGTTACAGAATCGGGTTGCGATCTTTGCGACCATTTCCGTCCCGCTCCTTCTGACTTATCTCTTTTCCTTTTCTGCCGATGACAGTCAGCAGAAGGAAGTCTATGTGGCTGATAAGGATCAGAGCGTCTTTTCAGCACAATTGATGAACATGATTCAGACAGTCGGCCATGTAAAAGTCACGAAGGTCACGGAGGCTGTTTTAAAGACAAAGGTTAATCATCAGGATATTTCTTTCGGGTTGCTGATCGGATCTCATTTTGAAGAGACATTATTTTCCGGAGAAGAATTGAACGTTTCATTCATTCAGAATGAAGAAAAGGGTGATGCTGTTTTGACAGAGCAGCTGATTGCGCAGCAGGCGGGCAAGCTGAAAAAGATCGTCCGCGATGCGGCAGTGATGTCCCGCACGCTGCACACTGACACTAAGCAGGCGGCGGCTGACCTGTTGAAGGATATCCAAAGCCATTCTGCCGTAACCGTTGACCGCCAGCACATTTATGCAGGCGGACAAGCGGCTGACAGGCTTATCGGATTTTTAGTGATGTTTATCTGGTTCGTTGCGGTTCAAAGCTTGCGATCATTTATAGACGAAAAAGAAAATCATACATATGCCAGATTGCTGAGCACGCCCGTGTCCTATACGGCATATGCAATCTCTAAATTTGCGGCGGCGTATCTTTTCGGACTTCTCCATATTATAGTGATTCTCGGTGCCGGAACATTCATGCTGCATATCCGTTTTGCCGATCACGTTCTTGCTGCGGGAGCGATGCTTGCGGCCTGTGTATTTGCGCTGACTGCTGTAACGATGGCGGTGATCCCGTTTATGAAGAGCCAAAAGCAATTCACATCGCTTGCTTCTGTTTTTATCGCTGTCACGGGTTTATTGGGAGGGGCTTTCTTCACTTTAGATGCGGCTCCGGAGTATATGCGGACGCTGTCGTTGTTTACCCCTGAAAAATGGGTGATCGGCGCATTTCAAAACAATGGCGGAGACAGTGTTCAGATTGCGCCCTTGAGCCTGTTTCTTGCCGCCGGCGCAGCGGCACTGGCCTTATCACTCTATTTGATAAACCGCAATATGAAAAAACACAGTTAGGAGGATGGCTGCTTTGTATATGGCAGAAATCATCGGAATCATAGAATTGCTCGCTGGAGCCGCAATGAACGTATGGATCGGCTGGCTCGGAAAAACCTTTTTCGGTAAAGATGACAGAAGTTCAAGAGTCGTGTTAAGAATCTGCGGCATCTTTCTGATCATCAATGGTGTTTCCAGAGCGTTTCATATCTAGTTCACAAAGTTTTCCAGACTCTTTTTTGGAATGTAATCTTTTTCCTTTAGAATCATGTAAAATAGAATAGAGTTCTGTGAAAATATGACAAGAGGAGGAAGAAACATGAAAAAGAGAATCGTGATGTTATTCGCCGCGGCTGCCGCTGTATTGATGCTTGTAAGCGGGTTGTGGATGCCGTCAGCGTCTGCGGCGCCCGCTCCTGCTTTAACACAAATCCGTATTATCGGTGTGACGTCTGACGGACAGAATTATCAATGGGAAAATATCGGACCGAACCAAATCAGCGCATCAAAACCGATGAAGGGCACAACGGGGTATTTAGCTGTATATTTCCAAGGGTATCCGAACAATAACACAATTCAGGCGTTTAACAACGGAACGAATATTACAAATCTCACGGCAAAAGCGCTGGAAGATGAATATACGAAAAACGGCAATATCATTACAGGTTACATTAAATATTACAGCGTTCCTCTTTCTTATGTCAGTTCAGGAACGTTCTCTTTCTCCGCAACGGGGCTGAATGGGCCGTACACACCGTTAAGCAGCGGATTTTTCTCCATTCAGGTACAGAGTTAAAACAGCCGCGCTTTCATGTATAGTTTTTCTCTCTTTCCGGGAAGCTATTCCTAAAGAAAAGGGAGGGCTTACATGATGGACACGACACTCGGATATTTGCGCGAGTCGCTTTCGAACCACTTGGAGCATGATGTGTGCCGCGGGATTTATAAAAAGCTGCAGGTGAAGCATTATGCAAATGAGGGCGAGTTCGTGAAGGATCTTAATGATCTGGAAATGGATGCGCTGAATCAGGTGCTTGAGAAGGAGATCAAATATGCTGAGAACGAGCAGGATGAGAAGCGTACAATGGAATTGAATGAAGTGTATGAACTGCTGTTTTAAAAAGCCTCCCGGCGGCCGGGAGGCTTTTTATTGTTTCGGAAATAGTTTACAGAATCATCCAACCCTTTGTATAATGGATAGTTGTGAAAAACACAGACGGAGGAGAAACATGAACGAAATAAAAAAACAGACGGTTCTTGAGTTGTCATCGGCTGAGAAAGCTTTGGTTTTCCTTGTGCCGCCATTATTGGGTCTGGTCATCGGCTGGTTTCTGCCGGTCATTGCGAAATGGGCCGTTACATTGGATTGGCTGCCTTTTCACGGGCCGCTGAAAATCATCGCATCTTTTCACGGATTGAAGGCTGCGGCAGCAACCGCCGTTATCGGCTTAATTGGGGGAATGTGGCTGACGCGGGCGGCTTTTAAAGAAAGTCTTGTGGCAGTCGTGACGGACAGTGAGGTGTCCTTAACCATACATAATAAAGAAAGCGTGTTTTCGAAAGACAGCATTTCCGGCGTGTTTACGGATCGAAAGTATCTTGTCTTATTGGGGACTGAAGGGCAGGAGCTTTTTCGGGAAAAGCTTGAGCCGGCGGTTGAAAAAGCGGCTGATGCGTTTCGCGGGCATGGGTATGTCTGGCGGGGGACGGAAGATCCTTTTAAAGAAGAATACAAACGGTGGGTGCCGGACATGCCGGATTTGGAGCCTGGGGCAAACGCTCTCTTAAAAGCGAGGGAAAAGGCGCTGAAGCAGGATGAAACCGAAGATGCGAAAGAACTGAAAGCGGAAATATCCAAACTGGGCATTACCGTGCGGGATCAAGGGTCGCGTCAATATTGGCGGATCTATAAAAAGCCGTCTGCATAAAAAAGCTGCCGCCGTTTATACGGCCGGGCAGCATGGGAACAGATTATTTCTTCTTGTCATCGTAGTATTGAACCGGATACATGGAGCCTTCGGATACCATTTTGTTATCTTCAATATCTTCGGGATGCGGGTTGCCTGCTTTGTGGACGGGAAATGATTCAATATCGTGCTTCCCTGAAAGCGATGTTTTCATATTGCGGATAAAGTCCTTCACCTTTTGGCGGTTTGATTTATCTTTGAGCAGGTAGGAAGTCACTCCGACAGTCGACACGGCAAGTCCTGAAATGAGCAGTTTTTGTTTCATGATAAAAACTCCTTTCTATTTCTGGCTTGCAGTAGTTATTCCCGCTTGACGGCTGTTTAAACATCAAAGGGTAATTTTTGGATTCCTGCTTTAATGCGATAAAGATTGACAAAACTATTTTCAGAATAATATTATAAATATATGATAGCGCTGGAGTCATATTTTAATTGAAAGGTGTTAACTTTATGAATCAATTACATCGCAGAATGGGAACGTTTGCACTCATGATGGTCGGACTTGGGTCAATGATTGGCTCTGGCTGGTTATTCGGGGCATGGCGGGCGGCTCAGATTGCGGGACCTGCCGCAATTATTTCCTGGATTATCGGTATGATCGTTATTTTGTTTATCGCACTTTCTTACAGTGAATTAGGTTCAATGTTCCCGGAAGCCGGGGGAATGGTAAAATATACTCAATATTCTCACGGATCATTTATTGGATTTATCGCAGGATGGGCAAACTGGATTGCGATTGTTTCCGTTATTCCGGTGGAAGCGGTCGCGTCCGTTCAATATATGAGCTCATGGCCGTGGGAGTGGGCGAAATGGACAGGCAATCTCGTTCACAACGGCACACTGACGGGAGAGGGTCTCGGCTTTGCTTCCGTATTGCTGATTATTTACTTTTTACTGAATTATTGGACAGTTAATTTATTTTCAAAAGCGAATTCATTGATTACCATCTTTAAAATCATTATTCCGGGGCTGACAATCGGAGCGCTGCTGTTTACCGGTTTTCACGGCGGAAATTTCACATCCGGGTCAAGCATTGCGCCGAACGGCTGGGCGAGCGTGCTGACAGCAGTGGCCACATCAGGTATCGTCTTTGCGTTTAACGGGTTTCAAAGCCCGATTAACATGGCCGGAGAAGCAAAAAATCCCGGTAAATCGATTCCGATTGCGGTTGTCGGTTCGCTGTTGGTCGCAACCGTCATTTACGTCCTGCTGCAAATCGCGTTTATCGGTGCGGTTGAACCTTCTATGATCGTTCACGGCTGGAGTCACCTGAACTTTAACTCTCCATTTGCCGATTTGGCGATCGCGTTGAATATCAACTGGCTTGTGATTATTCTTTATGCGGATGCGTTCGTATCTCCGTCAGGAACCGGTATCACTTATACCGCTACGACGTCCCGCATGATTTACGGCATGGAAAAAAATAAATATATGCCGAGCATTTTCGGAAAGCTTCATCCGCTGTACGGCGTGCCGCGCCAGGCGATGATTTTTAACCTGATCGTATCGTTTATCTTTCTGTTTTTATTCAGAGGATGGGGCGTGCTTGCTGAAATCATTTCCGTTGCGACACTGATTTCTTATATCACGGGTCCTGTGACGGTGATGACGCTGCGGCGGACGGCGGCGGATTTGTACAGGCCTCTCCGTCTGAAAGGCCTCAGCGTGGTTGCTCCGCTCGGCTTCGTGTTCGCGTCTCTCGTGCTGTATTGGGCGCGCTGGCCGCTAACGGGGCAGGTGCTGTTTATCATTTTGATCGGCCTGCCGATTTACTTCTACTACCAAGCGAAAGCGAAGTGGAAAGGATTCCGCAGAAACTTTAAAGGCGGCGTCTGGATGGTTGTCTATCTGCTCAGCATGATGACCATTTCATGGCTCGGAAGTGAAAAATTCGGCGGTCTGAACATCATTCCGTACGGCTGGGATATGGGGCTGATCGCAATCGTTGCCCTTGTCTTCTATGCGTGGGCGCTGAAGAGCGGATTCAAGACTGAGTATTTGAAAGACGCCAAAGCAATCAACGATCAACTAAAAGGCGGACAGGCCGAAGCCGCTGCCGGAAAAGAATAATGATTGATACAAACCTTGCGGTAACGTTCCCGCAAGGTTTTTTGATCGGGCAAAAAATGGGTTCGGCATCATCTCCGAACCCATGCTGGCTCGATACAGACGTGATGATGAATGAGCAAGCCTAACGACAGAACAAGCAAGGCCAGTATTCTTTTTTTCTCATAATTTCTCCGTCTTATCAATAACTGTCTTCCATACTAAACAATGAATGTAAAGATATGTTGGGCAACTATCAACCTTTCTCCGTTTTCCTTTACTCCAAGTCAAAGTTTTTGAGACAAGGCAAATAATTAACCGTAGAGAAAATACAGTACGAAGTCGAGTTTACAATAAATGTATAATCAATTAAAATATAGGAGAATAAATAGTCGGAGGTAATAAGTATGAAAACGCGAAAATTTTTTGCAACATTATGCATCGTTACTCCCTTAGTATTTGGAGGTTTTACGAGTGTTAAAGGCTGTAGACTCGTATAATTCAGAAACAGTAAACTACATATTGAAAATGAATCCGAATCTGTCGAAAAAAGAATTAATTGAATCTGTTAATAATTTAGTTAAACAAGATAATAAAACATCTAATGAGATCTTGGAAGAAATTAAAACTGAATTAAAGAAGCAAGAAAAGCTAGATAAAGAAGAAGATAAAAGTAATAGAATGAGCACAATGGGCAAGAATAGCGGGCCGAAAATTATAGGATCAAGCTCTAAAGGTAATGTTTACTATACACCTGCATCTACTTTTGGGCTTCCGCATGGACATGTCGGTATGTACTATAAGGGAAATCAAATTGTCGAATCGGTCCCTAAAAAAGGTGTTCGTGCAATAGCTTCCTCGAAACGTAAGGTCGAAAAAAATGCTGTAATTCAAAATGTGAAAGTTTCTAGTTCTAAAAAAAATAATTCAGTAAATTGGGGTTACAGCAGGGTTGGGAAGGATGGTTATTCATATAATTTTGCAACAAATAGAAAATCGAGTCATTATGGTGATAAAAACTGTTCAAAACTATTATGGTCAGCTTTTAAGCTAAAGGCTGGTATAGATATGGATAAAGATAAAGGTCTGGGTGTCTATCCAAGAGACATCAGAGATTCCAATTATACAAAAACTATTAAAACATTTTGATGAATTATTTTCACTCCCTAAGTTTATTTAGGGAGTCATATTATTTTAAGGAGTGAGATTATATTTGAACAAGATTAAGTGGCTTATTATAATTGCGGTCATAGTATTAATAGGTATATTTATATGTATCGGAACATTTAAATATACTAATTCAGTTTCTGATGTTAAACAAACTGAAACAGAAAAAGAAAAGAATTTCGTGAATGATAAAATTGCAGCTATATATTATTCAGCAACAATAGATTACCCTAAAGATGGGAGTTACACTGTATATATTGATGAAAAAGGAGCAGCAACAGCTGTAAAAGGAGATGCTATTGAGGTTGGAACCATTGCACAAGATGAAAAAAACATAGTTAGACAGGACAAAAAAGAAGTATATATGATAGGCGATAGCTTTAAGAAATTCCCGATGCAACATCAAGTACATACAAGTTATGGGCAGTCATCGGGTCATTTAATAAAAGGAAATATATTTTACTTTTTGAATAATCAAGAAGTCGGTAAAAACCATTATAATAGCTTAATCAGATGGGGTAACAGCAATGGATTTCATGAAAAAATTATACCGGGTTTCTATACAAGTACCGGTAATGACGGTGAATATATTTACGTGATAAATGAAGATTCTTCAATCAAAACACCGACTTTCCAGGATGTTAAAATAGATAAAGATAAAGTTACAGTAGGGAAAGGAACAACAATTCCTATATTAAATGAAGAAAATTGGAGTGTTTATTCACAAATAATAGTTAAAAAAAGCTCAGCCTTTTTTATACTATATAACCAAACGGATAAATCAAACAAAGTACAATTCAAAGTAGCAGAAATTGATTTAAAGCATAATAAGTTTAAAGGGGCATATCCTTTAGGCAGTTATCATATCCCTGATGAAATTTCTCAACTGGCAATTCCTCTTTCTACTAATAACTTTTTTGTGAAAAATGACACTTTATATCATTTGGCAGCTAATTCAATACTTTATACTTTTGATCTGAAAAGTATGAAGCCGAAGAAAAAACTCCCATTACATAGATCGACAAAATTTGAAAACCAAGCAAAATTCACTTATTTTGATGAGTCTGAAATTTTCTTGTTAGAAATAAGCAAGGGTGGGAAATATGTGATTAATTCTTACTCTTATAAAAACGGAAAAAAATTAAAATCTACTCCTATCAGAGGACTTGAAAAAATTATTAACAATACCCATGTTTCTGAATATGACTTTTTTATGATTAAGAAAAACAAAGAAGTATGGGGTGATTAGATATAAATGGCTAGAAAGCTGAGTGAGTATACTTAAGGGGAAATTAAATTCACAAAGGAGAATAATAATGGATGAGCTAGATCTTGCTTTTGGTATTTTACCACTTTCTATTACCGTCTTATCGATTATATTCACGTATATTCTCAAAAAAGTGTATATAATGCCGCTTGTCAGTATAGTTGTTTCAGTTATATTAATGTTCACTGTTTTTAATCTATCCTTCTGGGGATGGGTGGTTGTCTATGGTTTAGTATCACTTGTATTATCGTCTATTACTAATAGTATAAGAAAGAAAATAGATAATAGAAATAAATAATTATATTCCTTTGTTTAAAAAGGTATCACAAGTAATTCATCATTACAGTGATACCTTTTTACAATTAAGGTGAGTCTCAGCCTTTTAATAATATGCTCCGCCCGCTACATAACCCATGCTGGCGTTTGCATTATCGGGCAAAAAATGGATTCGGCATCATCTCCGAACCCATGCTGGCTTTATGATTTGTATTCTTTTTTGACCTTTTGAAATATATCCGCATAGTTGGTGAACACACCGGTTACGCCCCAATCCAGCAGGCGGCGCATGTCTGCTTCGCTGTTTACGGTATAAGGGTGGAGCAGAAGGCCGTGGCTGCGTATGTTCCGGACGTTTTGAGCGTTCAGCGCTTTGTAATCCGGTCCGATTCCGACGGCATAGGTTTTGATGTCCGCTAAATCAGCGTCAGTCATTGACGTCATCTGATCCGCTTCAAGCAATTGGACGGCGGGAAGTTTCGGATCGAGCTTTTTGATTTTCAAAAGGCTGTCCCTGCTGAAAGACTGAATGATCACTTGTCCAGGTTTCGCATGCTTACCTGCCAATTTGTATTTTTTCAGTGAAGCGATCAGTTTCTCTTCCATACCCGGATACGTTTCAGGCGCCTTCGTTTCAATATAATAATTTGCGTGTCTGCCGAATCGTTTTAACACGTCATCAAGTGTGGGAACGTGAAGTCCGGCGTATTGCGGTTTTGCTTTTTCCGGATAGGCTTTATTGAACCAAGAACCGGCGTCGAGCTTTTGAATCTCGGCTGATGTATGATCCTTCACCCAGCCGTGTCCGTTTGTGGTGCGGTCCAGCTTTTCATCATGCATGACGATCAGCTTGCCGTCTTTTGTCATTTGTAAATCCAATTCAATATAGTCTGCCTTCATTTTTTGCGCAGTTTCATAAGAAAGGATCGTGTGCTCCGGGACATACCCCGAAGCACCGCGATGGGCAATGGTTAAAATTCTGTCAGGAGACAAAAGGTTTCCTTTTCCCGCCGCCGATACAGGCGTGACAACGAATGACAATAAACCGAATGAAAGCAATACCAAAGCAAACAACTTATGTTTCCGCATGTTTTCTTCCCCCTTAATTAATCAATATCTGTCTCTAGCGTAGAAAATCGTTGTAAATGCTGTACTGCAAAAATATTAATCTTTTATGTTGTTTTCTTATACATGCTCCGCCCGCTTGCCGGTATTCCACGTCATAGCCAAGAAGACGATGGACAGCGCGCATGAGGTGACAAGCATGATAAAGCCTCCGTTCCAGTCAAAGCGGTCTACAACATAACCCATGATGGCGTTGGCAAAAGCCGAGCCTCCGATGTAGCCGAAAAACCCGGTTAAGCCGGCTGCCGTTCCCGCCGCTTTTTTAGGCGCAAGGTCAATGGCCTGAAGCCCGATCAGCATGACAGGTCCATAGATTAAGAACCCGATGCTGATCAGCGCAATATTGTCGATGAGCGGATGACCGGCAGGGTTAAGCCAGTAGACCAATACAGCGATAAATACGCCGGCCATGAACAGTACGCCAGCTGGCGCGCGGCGGCTTTTGAAAAACCGGTCGCTGATCCAGCCGCACAAAATCGTGCCCGGAATTCCCGCATATTCGTAAAGGAAATAAGACCATCTGGAGTCTTCAGGAGAGAATCCTTTCGCTTCCGTCAAATAAGTCGGGGCCCAGTCAACGACTCCGTACCGCACGAAATAAACAAACACATTGGCAAATGCGATATACCACAGAAACTTATTATTCAGCACGTATTTAAAAAGAATTTCTTTGGTCGTCATTTCTTTTTCCTGGTCTTTAAACGCATGTTTCGGATAGTCATTCCGGTATTCTTCAATCGGCGGCAGCCCGCAGGATTGCGGCGTGTCACGAACGAGAAGAACGATGACAAATGAAATGACAATGGCGATAATAGCCGGAAAGAAAAACACGCTTTTCCAAGTAACAAACATGGCGATGCCGAGAGTCACGAGCGGGGCGAGAATACCTCCGCCGATGTTATGGGCGACATTCCATATCGACATTTTCGTGCCGCGTTCACTGATGGAAAACCAATGAGCCATTGTCCGTCCGCAAGGCGGCCAGCCCATCCCTTGAAACCACCCGTTAATAAACATAAAAATAAACATAATCGTCACGCTTGACGTGACCCATGGCATGGAAACAAATAAAATATTTACGACACCTGACAAAAACAGACCCGTTGCAAGGAAATATCTCGGGTTGCAGCGGTCAGACACCATCCCCATAATAAATTTGCTAAAGCCGTAAGCGATTGATACGGCCGCAAGCACCAAGCCAAGTTCCCCTTTTGAAAACCCTTGCTCCTGAAAGTAAGGAATAGCGAAGGCAAAGTTTTTGCGGAGCAAATAATACCCGGCATACCCGATGAAAATCCCCAAAAATACTTGCAGCCTGAGCCGTTTATAGGCCGCATCCGTCTTTGAATCATCCAATCTCTCAATATGCGGAGCCGGCTTGAACAATTGAAACATCATATCCTCCCCTTTGCTGAACGTCTATCATGATGTATGTATGACTCCTTTCCTTAAAAATAACAAAAAGAACCAGAAATCACCCTCGTGTAAGGGCGGGTTTTTCTGGCTCTCCTCATCTCCATCCAAAAATCATTAACTTGTGTATGATAGCGCTTTCTTAAATTATCACAGTCTGCCATAAATGTAAACGCTTTAAGAAAAGTTTTCATTTTTTTGAATAAATCACCGAAGGGAATATCAGCGTGAGCGCGAAAGGATTTGAAGTACTTGTTTTTGTACTCAGGCATAAGATGTGGTAGGCCGATTTAAGAAAAGGGAAAGGAGTGCCTCTGTTGATTGATGAATTGGATTTTGCGTTCGGTGTTCTGCCGCTTTGTATTATCATCTTGTCAGTCGCCGGAACATATCTGTTTAAAAACGCGTTTATTATGCCGGCTGCCGCTTTGGCCGTTTGCCTTATATGCACTTTTACTGTATTGAATTTCTCGTTTATCGGATGGGCCGCTGTGTACACGCTTGTCTCTTTCGCGTTATCGCATATTACGATGGTGGTGATCAGTCAAAATAAAAAATAGGATCGGCGGCAGCCGATCCAGCTATGATAAGCAGAGAGGAGGCTCTGCTTTGTTTTATTTATGAATGTTCAGGAAGTCCTTGATGACAGCGGTCTGTTCTTCTTTCGGATAGCTATTGTACAGATGGCTGGCCAAGCGGACGGGGTCACCGAAGAAGTACCGCTCATATTGTGTCTGTCTTGTTCCGAAAGGGCTCATGGTCAAATCCCATGCCAGACGGAACACTTTTACCCGATCCTCGGCATTCAATTCAGTTGCCTGTAAATATTGGTCAAGGTCTCCTCTGATGTCTGAATGAAACGCTTTTTCAGTCGGCAAAGTCACCATTCCGCTTGCCCCGATCAGCTGAATGATCTCTGTGAAGCGCGGGTAGATGTCAGGGAAAATCGCGCTGACCACACGAAGCGGAGTGACACTCGGCCGCATATATCCCCATTCATCTGTTTCGGCATCATTCTCCGACTTTTCCAAAAGGGCTTTCATCGTTTCCAGACCGGTGATGATTTCAGCCATCTTAGCCTGAATATGCTGAAACTCGCTGACATCTATCGCATCGACAAGCGTTTGGGCGAGACCCAGGAGAAACTCCGTCTTTACAATTTGTCTCGTGATGACTTGGTGAAATGCGAAAGCGTTAAAAGAGCTTTTCATATTGAAATCATAAGCCGCCTCGTAATTATCATAAAAAAATACGCGTTCCCAAGGGACTAAAACGTTATCGAATACAACGATGGAATCCATTTCTTCATATCTTGAGCTGAGCGGATAATCAAATGATGATTTTCCCAGTACGAAAGATTCCCTGCAGATGAATTTTACGCCCTTTGTATTGGAAGGAATGGAAAAAGCGAACGCTTCATCTGATTCAAAATACATCTTAGGCAGGGAAACCACGAGCACTTCATCCGTCAGGCCGCCTTGTGTGGCCAAAATCCGGGCGCCGTGAATGACGAGGCCTTTTTCATTTTTTTCGACGACTTTTGCGGAGATCGGTGTTGGTGATACGTTTACATCCATTTGTGAACGATTCACCTGAGGGGTGATAAACGTGTGCGTAAAAGAAAGATCCTGTGTGACAGCCCGTTCGTACAGCGCCTGAACATGTTCCGGAAAACAATGCTCCCGGTCTTTCAAAAGCGCGGCAGAGGAGGCGAAGCTCATCAGGACAGTATTCATGTAATCCGGGCTTCGTCCCATCATTCCGTGCGTATGCCTGGCCCAATGCTCGAACATCTTTCTTCTTCTTTTAACGTCTTCTTTCGTTTTCGGCTGCAGGTATGAAAGCCCGGCCCGCTCTTTTTTACCGGGGAGACTGTATGTCATCTCGTCTTTCATGCCCGGTTTCGTTTGCAAATCATAAAGAGAGCGCTTCGTTTCCAGAAGGCCCTTAAATGCGGGATGTTCAGAAATGAGTCCCTCGATCTTTTCACCGTCAAGCCAAATCTCATTTTTAAGCTGGTTTAATCGGTCAATATACATTTTGCCATTAATGATACCCATCATGTAGCCCTTCTTTCTTTACAGATCCACTACCACATTATATTGAGAATGAAATTGGGTGTTCCGGTTATTTCCAGTGGGGAAGAGCCTTTTTAGAAATTTTGATATTACGGCTTTTGAGGACCACTCGGGAAGGGAAAAATTATCTTTGGAATTTTGCATAAAAAACCCCTCCTTTATAGAAGGGGGGGCAGGGGGGTTGCTTAGCTCACTATGCCTTTATATCTTTGTTCAAGAACAAAATCAATCATTCCGATGATACGAAAGTTTTCAGATTTTTCCTTGAAGTTTTTTGAGATTTGAATTTTCCGGCTGTTTTTATAGACAGAAATAAGCCAAAGAAATCCTATAACACCAATAAATAAGCGAAAAATCATTCCCGTTAAATGAGAAAATTCATTGGTCGCAAAAAACATAAATAAGGTGAATAATGTCCCGCATACTGTGATTTTTATAGAGTGTGTAAGTGAAAGCCGAGGTTCAGAAAAGTAGGTTTTTAACCTGTTAAGTGTAATGGAATCTTGTTTTTGAAGATATGTAAGCAGTTCTGTGTCGTTTTTACTGCTATTCAATAATTCTGATTCTGCTATGCTTTTGATTTCATCATATATTTGATTGTCAATTTTCATACATCATCCTCCTTAGAAGAACTACATGAATACCTTTAAGAGTATTCATGTAGTATAAAATGTTGGTCAGCCTTTAAGAAAATAATGCTCGAAAAGCACTGATAAATGCTGAAGCTCCAGCCATTTCGGGAAAAATAGTAACTAAGACTACAATTCCCAAAACTACAGCTGCGCCTGCAGTAGCTACACTAACAGCAGTTTCCCAGTCTGGTTTAAAAACTTCTTCTGATTCTGGTACTGTAAATTCCTTCTGCTTAATAATAAACGTTACAGTCGTTGCAAGTCTAGTTGTAGTACCGTCGCTTACCGGAATATTTGGTGTATAAACAGTAAACGAAATCTTTAAAGAGTCAGCGGATGGTGTGACAGCCACTTGTATATAACCATTTCGTACTGATAGACTCAAGCTGTTTAACATATCTTGATAGGATGTTAGCTGTGAAGCAGCAAGGGTCGTTTTCGTCTCACCTAACAATCCTGTTACGGATGCTCCAGGTTTTCCATTTGATATACTAATTACATTAGCTGAATTAGTACTTGGCAATATAAAAGACAATGCAGTAGAAAGGGTAATATCTAGACTTGGTGACTCATAAAGTGTTTGACTATTATCGAAGTGAAACATAGTTGTAGCGATATCCGGAATGTTACTGATTGCTGGTATACTGGATAAAATATTTGTTAAGGTACGTAACCGTGCATCATAAGTTGGATTTTCAGGCGGCTGCACGCTTGAGGCACCGCTATCTTTTCCGGAATAACTATCTTTGTCAATGGCAATGCTTTCAGATTTGCCATTAACAGTACCTTCATAGAATTGATCAAACGCCCAGTTTTTGGGCATAGGGTAGCCAAGATTGCCGCTGAATCCAGTTGACATATTTGCAACAAAACTGTGTGTTGTTAATTTTTCTTTAGCTGTTCGGATACAGATATTGCGCGGTCCATATACCCCGATATGATACTGTGGTGAATCAGGGAATCTTTGCATATTGTTGAATGCAGTCTTGATTTCTTTAAAATAAGGAATGATTTTATTGGTTACTTCATAATCATAGGCGTCAAAATCAACGGCAAAATAAATGGTTGTACCGGAGGGAAATCCCAAGGTTCGTGCTGCATCTGCTGCACTATAAGCATCTCTTGTTCCTTGATTTTTAACAAAATATGATGATTCATATCCGCCGTCTTGATAAATAGGAAATACATTTAAGCCCGCATTAAAGATAATTGACAACTCTTCTTTGCTCAGCGCTTTAGAAGTAACTAAATCGCTACCAATCCGCACATTCCCGGTCAAATATCTTCCCACGATTTTATAGCCATTCTCACGTAAAGTTTTAGCCGTATCTGCCGTTATAATTGCAGCAGTGTCACAAGCCGAAGCAGCCCGCGTTGTGTCGCCTGAGCTTGATAATAAAGCTTTAATCGTCGGCATGTCCGCATAACCTGTTTGAGGCAGGCACATAAACTCTTGGAAAGCTTTCACTGCCGATACAACGCCGACGCCGTATTTTCCGTCGAATTCACCGGGGTCAAATGATTTCCCATTACAGTAAAGCGCGTATTGAACAATCAAAACAAAGCCTGTCCGTGAATCGCCGGGAGTCAAGGTAGGACATAAGCTGGTCGTTCCGTTCCCGAAAAATCCATTGGCGACGCTTGTGCTCATGCCTTCTTCTTTTTGGAGGGCATAAATGAGAGCCTTGTTTGTATCGCGGGCATATAAGCCGTCACAAGGCATCAAGCCGATGTAGTCATTGTAATCCCTGTTCAGGTTCTGCTGGATTTGGCGGATTTTTTTGTCGCCCCCCGCTACTAACCGAAAAGCGCTCATATCCAGCAAGGCTTTCATAATGAGTGCTGTGACGATGCCGTCTTGCTTAGTGAGCCCGGCCGCTTTTTGAAACTCTTTTACAGCGCTTTCGGTATTTTCATAGAAAACGCCAGAAAATCCGCCCGGGTTAAATCCTTTACACCATAGCGCCCCTTGCAGAATGTAATTCATGTTGGTCGGCTTAGAATCGGGAGCCTGCTTTTTCAACGGTTTAAATAATCTTTGTGTCGTCGGTCCGAAGTTATCGGCAGGTTCAGAAATACCAAGCTCGATTTGAAGAGCCCGTGTCAGACCGTAAATGGTATCCCAACCCGTTTTTCCGTTTTCCGGCACTTTGTTGTACCCGTGTCTGCCTTTGTACGTCTCATTCAGCCATTGCTGTGTTTCAAGGACCATTTCGTCCATTGCAATCCCTCCATTACGTGTAGTGTGCGTTCATTAATAGGTGGCAAACGTATGACAGCTTGTCTGCGCCTCTGAAACTTCGGAACGTCAGGACGGGCATAGGAGACATCTTCAAAAAAGGCAGCAAGCGATCCTGCATCAATGGGAATCGCTCGCTTTATTTACACGTTTTCAGTATTCTGCTTTGGATTTGGTTTCATTTCGGACCTATTAAATCCGCATAAAATGAGTGCCCCCGCAAGTGGCGATCCGAGTCTTTTTCCTGAAGGAATATCACAGATGGAGATTACCATGCGCCATTCTGCTCTCATCTGAATTCAATTTCACACTGCTTATCGATTTAAGTATAGTTCAATTTTTTTTGTTACTTGTTTTAACCATTCTAAAGGTGATATTTCGTAGTAAGGAAAGTAAACTCCATCGGCACATTCATCTATGAGAGTATTTTTTTCTTCAATTGTCCAATCACTATTGATAAAGTTTCTCAGAAGAGGAACCAGAGATATTAAGTATTGTCTTGATTCTTCATTCAGCAATTCTTCGTATACGGATTCCATTGAATCATAATCCTGGTGAAAGTAACCAGATAAAAAATTGCTTACTTCCTCTAAACTCTCATTCTTTACCTGTTCCATTTTATCCACCTCTATTTAACCGGAGAGCCAGTCAGTATAAAACTGCCATCTGTTTTTCCTTTTAATACAATTTTAGCGTTTGTCATTTCTATTATACGAGTTGACCCTTACAGTGTCCTTTCGCCTGATTTTCTCCGACCGTATTTTACCATGAGGATGCCAATTTCTGTTCGTAAATTGAGAAAAAGAGGAAAAGGGTACTTTTTTACCGCTTCTTTTGATTCATTTAAAAATGTACCGATATAAAAAAGGCGTCACGCGGTGTAAAATGGCTATATTGATAAATATGGAGGTTGAGATGGATCAAGATTATATGACTGAGCTTGTCTCGGTCCAGCTGAAGAAAATCCGGTCGGAGAGAGGCTATACGCAAGAGAAAATGGCGGATGTGATCGGTCTTTCCAAAAAGGCGCTGGTGCAGATTGAGAAAGGGCGGGCGCTTGCGGAATGGCCGCATGTTGTGGCGGTTTGCGCGCTTTTCAGATCAAGTGAAACACTGCAATCCGTATTAGGAGATGATCCGCTGGAGGTCATTGAAGCGGTTGCCCATCGCACAATTGACAGGCCGAAGGGGAAGACGATGGGCGGCAAGGTGTGGTGGAAAACCATCGAGAAAAAAGGTGAGTTCCGCTTGCAGCAGCATTTGATTTCCCACCATTACCGCATCCTGGATTCTTATGATGATCTGTGGTTCAGCAGTTTTGAAAAGGCAGAGGCTTTGGAGCGGCTTGATGAGCTGTTTGTGGAGGCGGAGGAGGCGAAGCGCTGACGCACCTCCGGTTGATGTATTTTCTGACAAGTGAGAAAATATATATATAAATTCCAGCCAGAGGAGAGATTCGAATGAAGCCTGAAGATATCGTGCGAAGCGGCCCGAATCAATATATATGTAAGGAAGGAATCGCAAAAGAGCTTCCGGGGCTGCTGGAGACATTCAGAAAACCCGTGATTGTGACCGGAATCAAATCCTATCAGGCGTTCTCCGATTACAACGGCGGTTCTTCCTGGGATGTGATTCAGCATAAAGGATACTGTTCACCTGAGGCGGTGCGTAAGGTCTGTGAGCAGGCGAAAGATGCGGATGTGATCATCGGTATCGGAGGCGGCACGATGTTGGATTTGGCAAAAGCGGCGGCAGACCGGCTTGATATTGAGACTGTGATGGTTCCTTCCATCGCGGGAACGTGTGCCGCAAGTACGCCGTTAAGTGTCATGTATGATGAGAGCGGCAATTTTATCAGAGTGGATTACCATAAGCGTTCAAGCTATTTGACGCTTGTTGATCCGCTGTTTTTACTTTCCTCTCCCATTGAATATATGAAAAGCGGGATCGGTGATACGCTGGCGAAATGGTATGAGGCCGAAGCGGTCATCAGAAATACGGGGACGGCGCCGCTGATGGCTCAGGCGGGGCTGAGGCAGGCGGAATATATTCGTGATCTGTTATTGCGTTACAGTGAAGCAGCCGTCGTAAGCATGGAGAAAGGTGAGCTGTCAGTACCGTTCATCCAGACGGCGGAAACGATTATTATGCTCGCGGGAACGGTCGGCGGCTATGGGGGCCGTTTGTGCAGGATGGCAGGGGCGCATGCGGTGCACAACGGACTCAGCTTTATTCAGGAGACACATCAGGTGCTGCACGGTCAGAAGGTTGCTTACGGCATATTGGTGCAGCTTGCGCTTGAGAATCGGAGACATGAGATTGAAGAGCTGCTTCCGTTTTACCGCCGGCTCGGATTTCCCGTCAGTCTCCAAGATCTCGGCATCCGTGACATGCATGAGGAAGCCAAGCGCCGCATCTCTTCTCACGCCTGCCGGGCGGAAGAATCGTTATGCTTAATGGGGCAATATGGCGAGAAGGACGTGTCAGCGGCGATTGAATCGCTCGAATCAGCGCAAAAGACAGGATAGAGCTTGGTTATCTGTCTTGTCTTTATTTTTTGAATATTTCCGTTATAATGAGGGAGGTATAGAAAGGGAGGGGCCAAAGGACATGTATCAGGCGAAAAAGATGTTGTTATTGGGATCAGGCGAGCTGGGGAAAGAAGTCGTCATTGAAGCGCAGCGGCTCGGGGTTGTCACTGTAGCCGTTGACAGCTATGAGCATGCCCCTGCCATGCAGACCGCGCACAAAAGCTATGTCATCGATATGCTCGATAAAGCGCAGGTCAGAGAAGTCATTGAAAAAGAAAAACCGGACTTGATTGTACCGGAAGTGGAAGCCATTGCGACGGATGAGCTGCTGAAGCTTGAGGAAGAAGGCTTTCACGTCATCCCGAATGCGCGTGCGGCGAAGCTGACGATGGACCGTGAAGGCATCAGACGGCTTGCGGCAGAGAAGCTGCACCTTCCGACTGCCGGCTATGAATTCGCGAATACATATGAAGAATTTAAAGAAGCGGCGGAAACAATCGGCTTTCCGTGCGTGGTGAAGCCGCTGATGAGCTCTTCCGGAAAAGGGCAAAGCGTGTGCCGCTCGGCTTCCGGGCTGGAAAGCTGCTGGAATATGGCGATGGAAGGCGGCCGGGTGAAAAACGGCCGGGTCATCGTTGAGGAATTCATTCCGTTTGAATCCGAAATCACTCTTTTGACAGTGCGCGCGGCGAACGGTACATCCTTTTGCGCACCGATCGGACATGAACAAAAAGACGGTGACTATATTGAATCGTGGCAGCCTCATCATATGACAGAACAGCAGATTGAAGAGGCGAAACACATTGCGAAAAGCATAACGGACTCACTCGGCGGATACGGTTTGTTCGGGGTTGAGCTTTTCCTTACTAAAGATAAGGTATATTTCAGCGAAGTGTCTCCCCGTCCGCATGATACGGGCCTCGTCACACTTGTGACGCAAAATTTGTCAGAGTTCGCGCTGCATGTCCGTGCGATAATGGGATTCCCGATTCCGGAAATCACACAGCTGTCGCCGGGGGCAAGCCGTCCGCTGAAGGCGCCAAAAGAGCTTGCTGATTACGCGGTTGAAGGTATGGAGAAGGCCTTGGCGGTAAAAAGCACTCAGGTCCGCATATTCGGAAAACCTGTCACGAAAGCCGGACGCCGAATGGCGGTTGCGCTTTCTGCAGCCGAGACGGTTGAAGAGGCGAGAGAAAGAGCGGCTGAAGCACTCAGTCATTTATCTGTTACATAAACCTATCTTAAGAGGCGTTTTTACCGTAATGGTAAGGCGCCTTTTTTGTGTGGGCAGACTATATACTGGAAAACGGGGTTGTGAGATAATGTATGAGGCCGTTTTGTGCCGGCTTTTTCATTCATGAAACTTTTTATGTCCGCAATCGTTATATGTAATGTTCTCATTTAACGGAGAAGGAAATAACTATACATCATAAGGCTTTTCATTCGTGAAGCGCGGACAGACCGTATCATCGGCATGGAATATTTAAGCAGGGTAATCCGGAATAGAGATAACGCCGATTGCTTACCTTAATATGAACGGCGAAAAAACAAAAATCACCAGATTAGATTGTTCAAATAACACCAAATGCTGTATAATAAAAGAATTTGAATGATAGCATTGAAAGAATTTCATTTTATGTTTCCGTAAAATGGAGTCTTTATGCATACGCAGTCCGATTTGATATGGTTTTAATTGGAGGTTTGTGTAAACTGTGAATTATATACCTAGTATGATCACAATTGGAAATTTTATTTGCGGGCTTCTATCGATTCATTCCCTTTTGTATCATAATATTCACTCCGCGGTGATCTTTATTTTCATCGGGATGTTTCTCGATTTTTTTGACGGTTTGGCCGCCCGTAAGCTGAACGCGGTATCGGAGATGGGAAGGGAGCTTGACTCTTTTGCTGATCTCGTGACGTTCGGTGTGGCGCCGTCTATGCTTGCTTACACTGTTTCACTATATACGATTCCGTTCATCGGAATTTTAATCGCGCTTTCCTACAGCATCTGCGGAATGATCCGGCTCTCGAGATTTAATATCGGACAAAGCAAGCTGCCGACGTTTATCGGGATGCCGATTCCGTTTGCGGGGATGTGTCTTGTCATTTTGAGCTTCATCAATAACGCTTTTCTTCTGGGGGCAGGAACGATTGCCCTCGGTTATTTAATGGTCAGCAATATTAAATTTCCCCACTTTAAAAAACAGGCGCCTGAAAACCTGGAGAGCAGAAGATGGAATTAGTTCAGCAATTAATCTCCGATTACGGATATATCGCGATTTTTCTCATGCTGACACTTGGTATTATCGGATTGCCTATTCCGGATGAAGTCATGATGACGCTTGTGGGCTACTTCGCCCATATAAAAGTGCTGAATTATGAGCTCTCCATTCTGATCAGCTTTATCGGAGCTCTCCTGGGGATGATTATCAGCTACTTCATCGGCAGAAAAGCCGGCCGGCCGTTTATTAATAAGTTCGGAAAATGGGTCGGCTTGAAGGAAAAGAGGATGGAGAAAGTAGACAGGTGGATGAAAAAGTACGGGCCGTACACCATTATTTTGGGTTATTTCATTCCAGGCATCAGACACGTGACCTGCTACTTTTCCGGAATCGGCAGAATGGATTTCAAAACCTACTTATGCTTCGCCGCCATCGGAGCGTTTTTATGGTGTTTTATTTTTATTACTATAGGAAAATTCATAGGAGTAATCAATGTTTAATACTGCTGCTAAAGTTCTTTATCGTTCATTGATTGAACTGACTAATAATCGATTGACGTCCCATCTCATTAAAAACTTCTGTGAATCGAAACTGAGCAAGCCGATGATTCCGCTGTTTTCCAAACACTATCGCATCAACTGGAATGAAACGGAACGGACAGCCTCTGACTTTGATTCACTGGCGTCATTTTTCATTCGTGATATTAATTTGAATCTCCGCCCCGTGGCAAAAGAGAAGAACGCCATCGTCAGTCCTGTGGATGGCGTCGTTCAGACGGTGGGCATGATTAATCCGAATCAAACCTTCATGGTAAAAGGGAAGGATTATTCGTTCGCTGAACTGACGGGGTTTAAAAGCGCCGATCACAAATACAACGGCGGCCGTTTTGCCGTGCTTTATCTGAGCCCGAGACATTACCACCGCTTCCATTCCCCCATCAGCTGTACGTATCAGAAGCTGGCCGAGCTGGGGAAACGCTCCTATCCCGTCAATACGATGGGATTGAAGTACGGGAAAGACGTGCTCTCAAAAAATTACCGTTATGTGTACGAGCTCACCCGTGGTAACCAGCAGATGCTCATGATTCCGGTAGGTGCGATGAATATTAATTCCATCGTTCAGACAAACACCGGAAACAGGCTTGAAACGGGTGAAGAGCTGGGCTATTTTTCATTTGGATCGACCGTTATTTTAGTATTTGAGAAGGATATGTTTACCCCTTCGGATAACCTCATTGAAGGCCGGGAATTACAGGTCGGCCAGATCATCGGTTATGCGGAGTCACAGGAGGAGGCGTCCGCTTTATAAAAGCTGCTCCTCTTTTTTATATGGTGTAAGGAAGTGAACAATATGGAAGAAAAGGATTTGGCAAAGCTGATAGAGCAGTACCGGCTTACAGCCAATCAGCAAGCTTTGGAAGCCGTGCGGGATGCCTGCTGGCCTGTCATCGAATCGCTCATCTCGGAACTGGGTGAAGACAGCGCCGATGTCCTGCGCGAAAAAGGCCGTGATCGTTTTCCGTTTATCATCGGCAAGTATCAGACTGCCGCCGGCCTTTCACTTGAAATCTTTTTGCGCAATACGTATCGGTTTTATTTTCAGCAGGTAATAAAAGGAGAAGCGTGACTGGAAGAAAGAGTCCGGACGGAAATGTTCATCTTTCGCCCGTTTTCCTGTATGATATAGTATAGTGTGCGTGATCATTAATATAATTGAACAGGGTGTATAAATCATGGAAAAACAATATAGAGTTTTACTTTATTATAAATATGTAAAGATTGATGAGCCTGAGGAATTCACGGCTCAGCATTTGAAGTTTTGTAAGGAGCTCGGTCTGTTAGGCCGTATTTTGATTTCTGAGGAAGGCATTAACGGTACGGTGTCCGGAACGGTTGAACAGACGGATCAATACATGAATGCGCTGAAAGCTGATCCGCGTTTTGCCGACATGCCGATCAAAATTGATGAGACTGACGGACATGCGTTCCGCAAAATGTTTGTCCGCCATAAAAAAGAGCTGGTGACGCTTCGTCTCGAAGATGATGTTGATCCGAATACCACGACGGGCAAACACTTAAAACCGAAAGACTTTTATGAGCAAATGCAGGATCCTGACACGATCGTGATTGACGCCAGAAACGACTATGAGTATGATCTCGGTCATTTCCGCGGAGCGGTCAGACCTGATATTGAGGCGTTCCGTGAGCTGCCGGACTGGATTGAAGAGCACAAAGACATGCTCGAAGGCAAAAAAATCCTCACGTACTGCACAGGCGGCGTACGCTGTGAGAAATTTTCCGGCTGGCTGCTGAAGCAGGGCTTTGAAGACGTGTCCCAGCTTGACGGCGGTATCGTCACTTACGGTAAAGATCCTGAAGTCCAAGGCAAACTGTGGGACGGACAGTGCTACGTATTTGACGAAAGAATCAGCGTACCGGTCAACCGCGTAGAGCATGTCATTATCGGAAAAGATTATTTCACGGGCGAGCCTTGCGAGCGTTATGTGAACTGCGCAAATCCGGCATGTAATAAAAAAATGATCTGCACACCTGAGAATGAATACAAGTACATGCGCAGCTGCAGTCACGAATGCCGTACAAACGAACGCAACATGTATGTGAAAGAGCACGAAATGACTCAAGAAGAAATCAATGAACGCCTTGCTTTGATTGAAAAAGAAGATCATGCGGCGATTGATTAATAGAAAAGACCACCAATGAGGTGGTCTTTTTTGTGTTTACATACTTTCCGTCCGGGCGGTCTGGTCCGCCGTGACGGGCCCTTTATATGTGAAAGCTTTTTCCCATTTGGATACGACGATGCAGGCGACCGCATGGCCGGGCACGTTGACGCCGGTTCTCGCCATGTCCATGACGCGGTCGACACCGGCAATGATGGCGACGCCTTCCGCGGGGAGACCGACGGCATTCGCTGTCGCCAGAAGCACGACGAGTGAGCCTGACGGGACGGCGGCAATGCCTTTGCTTGTCATGACGAGCACAAGCATCATCAGAAGCTGCTGAGAAAGCGGCATCTCCACATGAAAAGCCTGCGCCAGAAAAATACATGACACTGATAAATAGAGACTGGAGCCGTCACAATTCAGCGATAAGCCTGACGGAACCACAAAGGAGACGACCCGCTTCGGGCAGCCGTATTTCTCCATCCGATCCATCAGCTGAGGCAGAATGGTTTCTGTGCTTGTCGTGGAAAAAGCAATCAAAAACAGATCCCAAATCATTTTCAGCACTTCAAAGTACTTGATTTTAAAGATAAGCCCGACAATCGGAAACAGAACGAAGAGGATCAAAAACAGCCCGAGAAACACAGTGCCGATCAGCTTCAGCATCGGGAGCAAAAGCGCGATTCCGAATTGTCCGACTGAGGCGGCCATAAGGGCAAGAACGCCGATCGGAGCGGTGACCATCACCATTTGCGTCAGCTTGAACATAATATTTGCCGTTGATTCAAAGAAATTCATGACAGGTGCGGAGGCTTTGCCAATGCCGGCTGCGGCAACACCGAATAGGATCGCGAAAAAGATGACGGCGAGAAGATCGTTTTTCGCCATAACGTCAATGATATTAACGGGGATAATATCAAGAAGCATTTGTTTCAGGTCGACTACTTTTTCCGTATAGCCGGAAAGCTCGTGAATGTCTTTTTTAGCAAGGTGAGAGAGGTTAAGGCCGACTCCCGGCTTCAGCACGTTTGCCAATAGGAGGCCGAGCCCCAGAACAAGCGTCGTAATCACTTCAAACCAAATAATCGTTTTGATGCCGAGACTGCCCATCTTTTTCATACTGCCGCTGCCGGCGGCTCCGATGACAATGGTCGAGAACACGATCGGCACGACAATCATTTTAATCAGGCGGATAAATCCGTCTCCCACGGGCCGCAGCGCCATCCCGAAATCCGGGAAGAAATGGCCGATCAGTGCTCCGATGGCTAAGGCGATCAAAATCTGAAATGCGATAAATTTTTTCAAGCGAATCCCCCTTTTACTTGCGCATTTCTTACGTAATTCGTGAAGCAGGCGGCAACCACCTTCCTCTCCGCCATAAATTTGTCACAAAATTGACTTTGCGAAAGAGAGGATTTCTTTACATTATGTAAGCGCAATCATTTAATATGACAGAAAGTCCTCATTGAAAAAGATGAAGGAGAATAAAATAAAGCAAGATTTTTACTTGAAAATATCAAAAATTTTGATAATTATCCTCTTATAAGTGGTATATTTGATATGATACGGTCAACTGCATCCTTATATATCTGTGCACACGATTCAGACAGAGAAAACAGGCAGATTATAAAAGACTGAAAATTTAAACAATTACAAGAAAGGTGTGCTTTTGTTGAATCAACTGATTGAAAGACGTAAGGTCACAGCTAGAAAAGAAAAACCGGATTCCGCTTCATTGGGATTTGGCAAGTACTTCACTGATTACATGTTTGTCTTGGATTACGAAGAAGAAAGAGGCTGGCATGATCCGAGAATCACACCATATGAACCGGTTCATCTTGATCCGTCCGCATCCGTTTTCCATTACGGGCAGGCCGTATTTGAAGGGCTGAAGGCTTACAGATCAGAAGACGGTCGGGCATTGATGTTCCGTCCTGACCAAAATATAAAGCGGCTGAATAAATCGCTGCGGCGGATGAGCATGCCGCCTCTCGATGAGAAGCTTGCGCTGGAAGCACTGGTACAATTGGTGGAGCTGGAGCAGGAATGGATTCCGAAAGAAAAAGGAACTTCTTTATATATCCGTCCGTTTGTGATTGCGACCGAGCCTTCTTTAGGCGTCCGGCCTTCCAAGCGTTATAAATTCATGGTTGTCCTGACGCCGGTCGGTTCGTATTACGGCGATCAGCTGAAACCGATCCGTATTTATGTCGAGGATGAGTATGTGCGCGCCGTCACCGGCGGAGTGGGCGATGTCAAAACGTCCGGAAACTATGCGGCCAGCTTACAGGCTCAGCGGAAAGCCGAAGAACTGGGTTATGATCAGGTGCTTTGGCTCGACGGAGTGGAAAAGAAATATGCCGAAGAGGTAGGCAGTATGAATATCTTTTTCATTATAAACGGAGAGGCTGTAACGCCGGCGCTAAACGGAAGCATTCTCGGGGGCATCACCCGCGCATCTGTGATAGAGCTGTTAAAAAGCTGGGGCATCCGCGTCAGGGAAGAACGGGTTGCCATTGATGACATCTATCATGCCGCGATGAGAGGCGAGGTGTCAGAAGTATTCGGTACGGGAACCGCAGCTGTCATCTCACCGGTCGGCGAGCTGCACATTCACGGAGAAACAATTGAGCTGAATAACGGCTTGATCGGTGAAGTGTCAGAAAGGCTCTATGAAACCATTACCGGCATCCAGGTCGGGAAGGTGCCGGATTCGTTCAGATGGGTGGTTGAAGTATAAACAAAAAAAGAACCCTTGCGCGGCAGGGTTCTTTTTTGTTTATTGAGATTTTGCGGCTTGAACACGGGTGCGGCTGTTCCGGTTTTTTAAGTAATAAACGCTGTAACAGACGGCCATAAAGGCAATTCCGCAATAAAGGGCGATGGCCTGGTTCGGATCAAAAGCAATGCCGATACAGGAGGCAAGGCACAGGATAAAGGCCGCTAGCGGCACGGCCGGATATCCCGGTGTCCTGTATGTTAAGTCTGAAAGCTGATGGCCTTCTCTAAGAAACCGCCTTCTGAACAAAAATTGCGATGCGGCAATGCTCATCCACACCGCCACTACCGCAAATCCTGAGACAGAGACGAGAACAAGATACACTGTATCCGCTGCGAACACGCTTGACAGCAGTGACAGAATGCCGCCGATCATACTGAAAATCAGGGCGTTAAAAGGGATGCCTTTAGACGTCAGCCTGGCAAAGGCGGGGTGAAGCTCACCTTCTTTAGACAGGGACCACAGCATTCGTGATGAGGCGTACAGCCCCGAATTCGCCGCAGACAGAAGCGCCGTCAAAATAACGAAATTCATCAGATCGGCCGCATACGGCACGCCGATTCTGTCGAATACCGTAACGAACGGGCTTTCAATCACACCCGCTTCTTGGATGGAGATCATGCCCGACAGCACAAAAATCGTTCCGATAAAGAAAAGCGCCAGCCGCCAGACTGTAGTCTTAATGGCGCGCGGAACGGTTTTTTCCGGATCAGCGCTTTCCCCGGCGGCAATTCCGATCAATTCCGTCCCTGAAAAGGCGAAGTTTACTGACAGCATCGTCATCAGTATCGGAAAAAAACCATTTGGAAAAAGACTGCCGCCATCCGTAAAGTTCGACAGCATAGGTGCCGCCTCACCGCTTTTCATCGGGACGATGCCGAACATCGCCGCTCCGCCCAATAAAATAAACAGCAGGATGGCTAAGACTTTAATGCTTGAGAACCAAAACTCCGATTCAGCAAAAAATTTCACGGAGAAGGCGTTTAATAAAAAGATGAAAAGAGCGAATACGGCACTCCACATCCAAACCGAAGTATGCGGGAACCAGCGCTGCATGAAGAGCCCGGCCGCCGTGAATTCAGAGCCCAGCGCCACCGCCCACGTCAGCCAGTACAGCCATGCGACCGTAAAGCCCGTCGCGGGCCCGATATAGGTTTTCGCATAGGTGTGGAATGCGCCCGTCACCGGCATGGCCACTGACAGTTCACCGAGGCAAAGCATGACAAGATAGACGATGCCCGCGCCCAAAAGGTATGCAAAAATGGTACCCGCCGGACCCGCCTGATGAATGGTATACCCCGAGCTTAAAAACAGCCCCGTTCCGATTACACCTCCGAGTGAGAGCATAAAGAGGTGCCTGCTTTTCATACTTCTCTGAAAATTCGTCTCGTTCTTGTTGTTCATTGTTTTCCAACTTTCTGCGAGAGCCGTTCTAATAAAAAATCTCATGCCGGCGAACGGCACGAGATTCCGGCGAACCGGCTTTTTGAATAGAATATACAAACTATTCCGATTAGTCAAGTTGTTTTTATGGTTTTGGCCCAAGCGGCAATGGCCTGAATATCCGCGGGTTTCGTCCGGCAGCAGCCTCCGATCAGGCTTGCGCCGTTTTCGTACCAGCTTTGCGCGCTCTTTCCGAAATGTTTTGCGCACGCTTCACCTTTCCAGGTTTTTGTTTTCGGGTCGTATTGTTCGCCTGAGTTCGGATAGACGATAATCGGCTTGGACGCTGCCCGTTTGATTTCTTTTATCAGCGGCGGAATATGTTCGATCGGTGTGCAGTTGATGCCGATCGCCGCGATCTGGCTGCAGGAGCCGAGCAGGGCCGCGCATTCGGAAATAGGCGTGCCTTCGCTGATATGCCGTCCGTCTTTGGCGCTGAAGCTCATCCACGCATAAGTGCCGGGGAATTCGTCCAGCAGCCTTATGATCGCTTTTGCCTCTGACAGGCACGGAATGGTCTCGCACGCCAAAAGATCGGCGCCGGATTCTATAAGGGCTTTCATCCGGGGGCGGTGAAAGCTGATCAGCTCATCCTCCGTCAGTCCGTAATGCCCGCGATATTCAGAGCCATCGGCAAGGCTCGCGCCGTAAGGTCCGATAGAAGCGGCGATCAAAGGTTTGGGACGGTCTGAACGGTTTTCTTCATGCGCCCAAAATTCATCGCGAGCTTGGACGGCGAGCTCAACTGATGTCTGAATCAGGCGGATCGCATCGGTTTCTGAGATGCCGCGAGCCGCAAATCCTTCAATCGTTGATTGATAGCTGGCGGTGATCGCGCAATCAGCGCCGGCGGCAAAATATTCGGCATGCACCTGTTTGATCAGTTCGGGTTTTTCCAAAAGAATTTTGGCCGACCACAGATCGTCATGTAAATCACAGCCCATCCGTTCAAGCTCGGTTGCCATCGCTCCGTCTATGATCATAACCGGGTATTCATCTAATATGTGTGTAATGGGGTTCATAGGCATTCCTTTCTGACTATACTGAAAATATATAAAAAGGGTAATGGACGCTTTCCTCTTTGTCAATGAATCGGCAGAAAAAAAGATGTTCAGGACGCTGCCCGAACACCTTTTGTTTAGGAAATATGTTTGCCTTTCGCACTTTTCGCGATGTCTGAATACTCCCAGCAGTCGATCCCGTCATCATCAGGGAGCACATCTCTGTAAAAGACGGGGTCCTTTCCGGCTTTCTTTTGCCGGGCATAATCGCTCAAAGCGGCAAACGCTTTTTTCGACAGAAGGAAAATCGCGATTAAATTCACGACCACCATTAAGCCCATGAACAAATCAGCCATATCCCACACAAGCTGGACTTTGGAAATGCATCCGAACAGAACCATTCCGAGTACACAGATGCGGTAAATGAACAGCCATTTTTTGTTCTGGCTTAAAAATCCGATATTGGTTTCTCCGTAATAATAGTTGCCCATCAGAGCGCTGAAGCCGAACAAAAGCATTAAGACGGCAAGGAAACCTGATGCCCACGCGCCGATATGGTCGCTCAAGGCAGCCTGAGAAAGCGCGATGCCGCTCAGTCCCGGCTGGTGATAAGCGTCTGAAAATAAAATGATAAGTGCCGTGCTTGTACAAATGACGAGCGTATCCGTCAGGACGCCGAATGCCTGAATGAGCCCCTGTTTCACCGGATGGCTCGTCGTAGCTGTCGCCGCCGCGTTCGGAGCGCTGCCCATTCCCGCTTCATTTGAGAAAATTCCGCGTCTCACACCTTGCATCAAAGCCGCACCTAAAGCGCCGCCCGCTGCCTGATCAATACCGAACGCATTTTTTACGATAAGCGACAGAACGCCGGGCAATTGGGTGATGTTCGTCAGAATGACAAAGAAAGCGACCCCGATATATAAAACGGCTAAGACGACTACGATGTATTCCGCCATTTTCGCAATTCGTTTGACGCCTCCGAAAATCACGCCGCCGAAAACCAAGATTAAAATAATGCCAAGTGTAAGCCGGCTGGTGCCGAATGCGTTTTGAAAGGCGACGCTGATCGTATTGGACTGAACGGAATTAAAGACGACTCCGAATGACAGCGTGATTAAAACGGCGAACAGCGCGCCCATCCAGCGTTTCTTCAAGCCTTTTTCCATGTAATAGGCCGGGCCGCCGCGGAATCCGTTTTGATCTTTTACTTTATAAATTTGGGCCAGCGTGCTTTCAACAAAGCTTGAAGCCGAACCGATGACTGCGATAATCCACATCCAGAAAATAGCGCCCGGGCCGCCGAGCGCGATCGCAATGGCGATTCCGGTAATATTCCCGGTTCCGACACGCGCAGCCATGCTGATGCAAAATGCCTGAAACGGGGAAATGCTGTTTTTTGACCGGGCGGCCGCGCCTTCTTTCAAAACCCGGATCATTTCCCTCAGCATGCGGACTTGCAGACCCTTTGATCTGAACGTAAAAAACAGTCCCAGAGAAAGAAGCAGTACGATTAACAGTTTTGACCACAAAAAATCATTTGCCGAGCCGATTACATTTTCAAGGAATTCCTGCATCCAATCACCTCTTGGTTCGTTTGATTAAAAAATACTGAGCTCCCACTCCTGTGCGATATGTTTCAGCAGCATGCCGCCGGTCAGGCTGTTGCCGTATTCATCAATGGCCGGACCGTAAATGCCGATGCCGCAGCCGTTATGAAAAGGCTGTTCTCTTCTGGCGCTTGGGGGAACCAATGCCATAATGCCGCCGGATACCCCGCTTTTGGCCGGGACGCCGACGAAAGCCGCATATTTTCCTGACGCATTGTACATCCCGCACGTCAGCATCAGGGCTTTGGCGAGTTTTGCGACATCTTTCGGAATGACCTGTTCCCGGCGGATCGGATGGTAGCCGTCATGCGCAAGAATCAATCCGATCAAAGCGATGTCCTCGGTTGTCCCCTCCATGGCGCATTGCTTTAAATACACTTCAAGCGTTTCTTCGACATCCGCCTCGAGAAAGTTCGTTTCTTTTAAATAGTAGGCGAGCGCTCTGTTCCGGTGTGCGGTCTGCCATTCAGAGCGGAAGACCTCCTCGTGTATGTGAGGCCGTTTTCCTATCAATTTTTCAAAAACGGAAAAGAGATATTCCAATTTATCATGCGCCGTTTCACCGGGAAGAAGCGAGGCGACGGTAATGGCGCCGGCATTGATCATCGGGTTGAAGGGCTTCCCGGGTTTATGGATTTCAAGCCGGATGATAGAATTAAACGCATCACCTGTCGGCTCCACGTCGACACGATCGAGCACATAAGGAATGCCCCTGGACATGCAGGCGGCAATAAAGCTGATGACTTTTGAGATGCTCTGCAATGTGAACGGCACATTCCATTCACCGGCATGAATCATTGAGCCATCCGGCTCTAATATGCAAATGCCCAGCTGAGAGTCGTTGATTTCTCCGAGGGCGGGGATATAATTTGCGCTTTTTCCATTGACGGAAAACGGTCGGTAATGTTCGACCCAATCTTGTAAAAGTGAAGCCAGTTCCTCTTTTTCAAGGCGCTCTCTGACCATATCTTTCATAACATTCCTCCTCTATTACAAGCCTGTCCCCAAGCGGAAACCGGTCTTGGAAAACGTTTTCAAATATAGCGTGTTCCATGTTAATGTATAATGACATCTACAGAATCATATAAAATACGACAAAATCATTCTTAAAATAAGCCGATAGATTTATAAATCAGCAGGAACGTCCCGCCATACGGGTCTAAAGAAATTTGCGGACTCACTCGGTCTTATTCAAAATAGATAGAAGAAGGAAGTGATTGTGATCAGGCTCGACTATTTACTAAAAAAAGACGGCTATCTTTTCGCACTTATGCTGATCACCGTGCCGCTGGCGGGGGAACTAAAATTTTACCCCCTGAATGAGGTGTACCGGATCAGCTTCGGCGCCCCGGCTTTTTTCTTTTTTCTGCTGCTGCTGCGGCATGTGCCGGCAGTATTGTCAGGGCTGTTGACAGGTGCAGCCGTTGTGGCATTCCGGATCGGCCTGGCGTGCTGGGGAGGAGATCATGCCGGCTTTACGGAGGCTTTTTTCAGCCAATATCCCAGTTTCTTTTTTTACTTTACATATGCCTGCTTGTTTTATGTGCTGAGGGTCAGGTTCTTTCGGGATCGGCCGCTCATGATCGGATTCCTCGGTTTTCTCATTGAAATCGCTTCCGACACCGTTGAAATGGCGGTTCAGTTTTCAGGAGGCCGGCTGATTATGATGCCGGACAAACTGGCAGATATTGCGGTCATCGCCATTTCTCACACATTTATTGTGCTGAGTTTTTTCAACGTGATGAAGCTGCACGAATCCCAGGTCAGGGAAAAGCAAACGAGAAAGCAGCATGAGCACATGCTGATGATTGTGTCTAACTTATACGAAGAAACGATTCATTTGAAAAAAACGCTGAAAACGACGGAGCATGTGACGAAAGAATCCTATCAGCTGTATCGGGAAATGAGCGGGAACGACCGGGAGCTCGGCAGCCGAATGCTGCGCCTTGCGGGAGAAATCCATGAAGTGAAAAAAGACAATCAGCGGATATTCGCCGGCCTGTCGAAGTTGATTTCAAATGAGAGATTCCGGGATTACATGGATGCCGCCGCTCTGATCGGAATCGTCCTCCGAATCAATGAAAAATACGCCGAATCTTTAGGCAAGGATATTCAGTTCCGGAGCGTGATTGAAGGAGATCATCCCGATTATCACGTCTTTACCGTTCTGTCGATCTTGAATAACCTGACCGCCAATGCCGTAGAGGCCATGGGGGACAGAGGTGAGATCCGCCTCACGCTGCGCAGGGCGGAGGGGGAGATGGCCGAATTTCAGGCGGAAGATGACGGTCCCGGCATTTCGGAAAAAATCGGAGAGGTAATCTATGATCCCGGATTTACGTCCAAATACGATGAATTCGGCACCCCTTCAACGGGCATCGGGCTTTCATACGTGAAGGAAATCGTAACCGAACTTGAAGGCGGCATCTCCTTTCACAACAAGCCAAAAGGCGTCATATTTACGATTCAGCTGCCGGTGAGGCATTTAATTGCAGAAAGGGTGAGTTCATAATGCGCTTTTTTATAGCTGATGATGACCGGGCGATCCGTTCCATTTTAAGACAGATCATTGAAGATGAGGACTTAGGCGAAGTCGTCGGCGAGGCGGAGGACGGAAGCCAGATTGAAGGGCATTATCTCCATTTTAAACAAGTCGATATTTTATTAATTGACCTGCTGATGCCGGGGCGGGACGGGATTGAGACGATACGGCATCTTCAGGATTCGTACACCGGGAAAACGGTGATGATATCCCAGGTGGAAGCGAAGGAAATGGTGGGGGAAGCCTATTCTCTCGGTATTGAATATTTTATCCACAAACCGATCAACAAAATTGAAATCATCACCGTGCTCCGAAAAGTGAAAGAGCGGATCGAACTGGAAACCTCGATCGGCGACATCCAAAATTCGCTAAGACGGCTTGTTCAGCGCAATGAACCGCAGCAAAGCCGCTCTTTTAAATCCTGCGAAAAATCCGTGAAAGAGACCGGGAAATTTCTGTTATCAGAACTAGGGATTGTGGGAGAAAGCGGCGCGCACGACCTGATGGCCGTGCTGCATTTTTTATTTGAGGATGAGCAGGCGCAAAAAAGCGTCCCGTCGCTGAAGCGAGTGTTTACAAACGTCGCGCTGCGGAAACTGGGACCCGCGGCGTCGGAAGCAGACATCAGCAGGGAGACAAAAGCCTCCGAACAGCGGATCAGAAGAGCGATTATTCATTCGTTAAACCATTTCGCCTCATTGGGCACAACTGATTTTTCAAACCCCAAATTTGAATATTACGCCTCGAAATTCTTTGATTTCCCTGCTGTCAGCAAGAGAATGAAAGAAATGCAGGCGAAAGAAACCGTTCCGCTTTCTCCGGTTAAAGTGAATATGAAAAAATTTATTCACGTCTTCTTTTTGGAGGCGAAAGATTTACGCGAAGGATCGAAGTTTGTCAGCGGAGGGAGCAGGTAAGCTGATAAATAGGGTTTACGTATATAAGGTTTTTGTGTAAAATAATATTAACTAAGAAGGGACGGAGGGATCCTGATGGCTGATCAAATTCCGGTTTTCGCACTAATGAAATAGTGTCAAAGTCTCTGCCTTGAGTGCGGAGGAAACCGGGATTGTCTGCCTGAATAAGGAACCTGACAGTAATAGTGAGGGGGCGGCGATTATGCCGCCCTCTTTTTGGCGTCTTCACATATCTCTTTCTCCTCCGCCTCAGGCGAAGCTCTGTGTCAGTAAATAAGGGAAATGGGGAAACAAGATGACAAAACAAAGGGAAATAGAATCCGTTCTGAACATCGCAAAGGAAAATGGCTTACGGTTAAAACATGAAGGGGCGGACATAAATGAAACGGGTATGGACTTCCAAGTCGTATTTGCTGAAGATGACAGCGGCGTGACATGGGTGCTCCGAAAGCCGCGCCGTCCCGATGTTATCGAAAGAGCGGCTGCAGAAAGCGATGTTCTCGTGTTTCTCCGCAGCCATGCCGCGGTATCAGTGCCCGATTGGCGGGTTCATACACCGGAACTGATCGCTTATCCGAAACTGGACGGAAAACCCGCTGCCGCAATTGATCTGGATAAGAAACAGTATGTCTGGAACATGGAACACGAGCCGCCTTCAGACGGTTTTGTCGGCTCGCTTGCCGCGGCATTAGCCGGGCTGCACGGAGCAGACCCGGATGCGGCCTCCAGATCCGGAATCGAAATCATAAAACCGGATGACGTCAGGCAAAGGGCGGCGGAATCAATGGATCATATAAAAAAAGAAATCGGGGTCTCAGAACAGCTTTGGCAAAGATGGCAAACATGGATAAATGACAGTTCGTACTGGCCTGATTTTTCCGCGCTGATCCATGGTGACTTGCATCCTCCGCATATTTTAATCGGCGAAAATCAGCGTGTGACGGGTCTCCTCGATTGGACGGAGGCAAAGGTTGCCGATCCGGCCAAAGATTTTGTTCTTTATCAATTAATATTAGGAGAAAAAGAAACGAAACGTCTGATGAAGAGCTACGAAGCTGAAGGCGGGCGCGTCTGGCCGAAAATGCAGGAGCATGTAACAGAATGGCAGGCAGCCTATCCTGTGGAAACAGCGAAGTTCGCGCTTCAAACGGGGCAAGAAGAACATATGCAAATGGCGCGGGAAATGCTCGGCCTGTCCGATTCGAAAGGTTATTGACTTCGCCCGGAAGACAGCGTATGATACATGTTAAAATAAACGAACGGATGAACAATGCTGAGGAAGAGTAAGTACGCATCAGCGCGCGGGGTTCAGAGAGTCGGTGGCCGCTGTGAACCGATCCCCGTCCGGTGCCGAATGGGCTTCTGAATTGCTGCGCTGAAATGACAGTAGGCGGTGCCGGGATTCTTTCCCCGTTATCAAGAAAGGAGTATTGAAACCGTGTGTTTCTGTACTTTTTGAGTGAAGGCTTTACAGCCGTTAATAAAGGTGGCACCGCGAAAACCTCGTCCTTTGATGGACGGGGTTTTTTTGTATCGTTAAGGAGGTGATGGCCATGGAAAGTGACTGGAGACGGACAAACAATCAAAAAAGGAGGGATATTCATGGTGATCGCCACCGACGATCTTGAACTCACCTGTCCGCATTGTGAAGGAACCGGGGCGGAGAAGGAAGGCGCGCCCTGCCCGAAGTGCGGCGCGAAGGGGGTCATTTTGACGGCTCAGGGAAACACGCTGCTGTATTTTATCAAAAAGCATCTTGATCAGTGAAATCAAACGAAAAAGGCCGTTATCCGGCCTTCAGGCTGTCGAGAAAATCTCGACAGCCTTTATTTTTCCCTTAAAATAAAAGAAAGACTGAAAAGAACGGTGTCTTTCTCATGTTCCACACAAGAAATTCATTCGTTCTGCTTGACCAACTCGTCGAAGAAGATCATCTGCTTTGAAAAATTGATAAATGCATAGACTTCTCTTTCATCGTTGAAAAGTTGCCACATACCCAGCTAAGCAAGTCTGGGCATGCGGGAGTGCTTTTTCTGCGCCTGAAATCAAATGAATATGGAAAGAAACAGGACAAAAGAAAAAAGCTTGTAGAGAAACATCATGTTCTCTACAAGCTGCTTTTTCATTCTTCAAAATAAGGATTGACATGGATGAGCACTTCTTCAACATCTGAAAAATGTCTTTTGATTTCATTTCGGATTTCGCGGGCAATATCGTGTCCCTGCTTAATCGTCAAATCATGATCCAAAGATAACCGGACATCAAGCAATTTATAGTGGCCGTGTTCTCTCGCTCGGATTTTATCGAGCCGTTTGACTTGAGGACAATGCAAAATAACCGCTTTATATTCCTCTATCAGTTCGGGATCAACACTTTTTTCCATGAGAACGTCAACAGACGGCCTGATTAATTCCATTGAAATCTTAAAAATGAGGTACGCCACGATGACACTGGCAATTGCATCGGCGTACAACAGATAGGACCATCCGCGGGTATTCCCGATAATCGCCAATAGGACGCCGATAAAAGCGGCAAGAGAGGCAACGATATCGCCTTTATGATCGTATGCAATCGCTATAATCGCTTTACTGTTCCATTTTTCTCCTTGTTTGATCGAATAACGATATAAGATCTGCTTAGCCGCGTAGGATATCAGAGCCGCAAACAATGCGCTGTATTGCGGAACGCTTGGACCTTCAACAAAGGACGAAATCGCTTCTATTAGAATATACACAGAAACGAGCACTAATATGATTCCTACAATCGCTTCGCTGATGACCTCAGCTTTGCCATGCCCGAAAGGATGGTCTTGATCGGGCGGCTTATTAGAAATGCCGATGACGGCCAGGACAGCAATCGAAGCCACGACATCCGCTGCAGAGTGTATACCGTCGGCAAAAACGGCTTCACTATCGCCTATCAGTCCAAAAAAGATCTTTCCTGCCATTAAGATCAGATTGGCTATCAATGCAATCAAAGCAACTTTTTTGCTTATTTGTTCTCTTTCACTTGTCATTTTGTCCTCCTATAAAACTGCGCAAAAAAAGAGGAGCGCTTTTGATTCGCTCTCCGTATCCTTTCTTGTGTAATCACTTTGCTTATCATATCAATTCAGTTTCGAGTGGGTCTATAGCAAGGTTTTTTCCTGTTTACTAATAAATAAGGTGACAGAAAAAAAGTTGGAGCAGGGCTAAACAGTACACAGACAAAATGGCGCTGAATTTAAAAATGATCTGTTGACATTTAAGTATTTATCCTTTATTATTATCTTGAATTCAAGATATTTTAATTCGAGATAATTTAATTAGTGTGCAGGATAAGAACCTGCTGATCTTTTGAATCATGAAAAGATCAGTGAAGAGAACGTTTCGTTTTTTGATCATATGTTATTTGATTTTTTATACGATAATATCTCGAATTCGAGATAAAAGGGAGTGCGAGAGAAATGGCTGAATTTGTACAGCTAGTGAATGAAAGAAGATCTGCAAGCAACTTTCTTCCAGATCATCCAATCACAAGAGATGAACTCAACGAAATGTTTGAATTGGTTGCGTTGGCTCCATCAGCTTTTAATTTGCAGCATACAAAATATGTGACAGTTCTTAACCCGGATGTAAAAGAAAAGCTGAAGCAGGCCGCAAACGGACAATATAAAGTGTTTAGCTCATCAGCGGTTCTTTTGGTTTTAGGGGATAAGCAGGCATATCAGCAAGCGGCTGACATCTATGAAGGGTTGAAGATGCTGGGGGTATTAAATAAACAAGAGTATGATCACATGGTTCAAGACACCGTATCGTTTTATGAAAACAGGGGAGAACCATTTAAGAGAGATGAGGCGATAAGAAATGCTTCACTTTCTGCGATGATGTTTATGCTGAGTGCTAAGGAAAAAGGCTGGGACACCTGTCCGATGATAGGGTTTGATGCTGAAGCCGTGAAAGAGATTTTGAATATAGATGATCAATTTGAGGTTGTCATGATGATTACAATCGGGAAAGAAAAAACAGAAAGCAGAAGGCCGCGCGGCTACCGAAAGCCTGTGAATGAGTTTGTGGAGTATATTTAACTATTTGTAAAGGGGCGGATAAAAATGGCTAAAAAAACGATGGGAATCCATCATATTACAGCAATTGTCGGTCATCCTCAAGAGAATGCTGATTTCTACGCTGGAGTGCTGGGGCTGCGATTGGTCAAGCAAACGGTCAATTTTGATGATCCGGCAACGTATCACCTTTATTTTGGGGATGAAGGCGGGAAGCCGGGAACAATCATCACCTTCTTTCCGTGGGCGGGCGCCCGCCAAGGCATCATTGGAGACGGACAGGTCGGCGTGACATCTTACGTTGTGCCGAGGGGTGCTATGGCATTTTGGGAAAAGAGACTTGAAAAGTTCAACGTGCCATACACCAAAATCGAGCGTTTTGGAGAACAATATATAGAATTTGATGACCCGCATGGCCTGCATTTAGAAATCGTGGAAAGAGAAGCAGGGGACGCCAATACGTGGACTTTCGGAGATGTAACCCCGGATGTTGCCATTAAAGGCTTTGGCGGTGCAACCCTGTTATCAGCACAGCCTGAAAAAACAGGTGAATTGTTAGAAAACATCATGGGGCTTGAGCGAGTCGGCAAAGAAGGAGACTTCGTTCGTTATCGTTCTGCCGGTGATATCGGAAATGTGATTGATCTGAAATTAACGCCTATCGGCCGCGGACAAATGGGTGTCGGCACGGTCCATCACATCGCTTGGCGGGCTCAGGATGATGAAGATCAATTAGATTGGCAAAGATTCATTGCTGCGCACGGATATGGTGTGACTCCTGTTCAGGATAGAAACTATTTTAATGCGGTTTACTTCAGAGAACATGGGGAAATCTTATTTGAGATCGCCACTGATCCGCCGGGCTTTGCCCATGATGAGTCACAAGAAACAATGGGCGGGAAATTGATGCTCCCTGAGCAGTATGAACCGCACCGGGCACAAATTGAACAAGGGCTGCTGCCGTTTGAAGTGAGAGAACTAGATTGATTTATAGATGAACGTGAAGCATGAAGAAAAATAAAAAGACATACATTTAACAGATGTTTGCTGGAAGCGGCTGTTGGTAAACAGCTGTCTTGCAGACATCATATAATATGAAAAATAAGGAGAGATAAAAATGGAAGATGCAGGACTATTACTTATTCGAATCATGATTGGTGTGGTGTTTCTGTTTTATGGATCACAAAAATTATTCGGCTGGTTTGGCGGATACGGGATTAAAGGAACCGGACAATGGTTCGAGTCAATTGGAGTTAAACCAGGTAATGCCGCGGCCGCTTTATCAGGTCTCGGGGAACTCGCAAGCGGAATTTTATTTATTTTAGGTGTATTCCTCCCGCTTGGAGCTGCTATCATAACGATTATTATGTTAGGTGCCATTGTAAAAGTTCATGGAGCGAAAGGGTTTGCGAACGGTGCCGGCGGCTTTGAATATAACTTGGTGCTGATTGCAGTTTCCATCGGAGTTGCACTCATCGGTTCAGGAGCTTACGCTTTGCATTTTTAATATAAGGATCTAAGAACAGTTACTGAAAAGCGGTAACTGTTCTTTTATTTTTCAAGCACAACGTTAAGGTGCTCTGAATAGCAAAAAAGCGGATATGTTCAATATAAATGTGTATAGTGAATGTACGAGTATTGATGGGCTTGGTCATGAAAGACGAGCCGATTTGAAGGAGGGTTTTGATGAAAGAGCTGACAGACTTACATTCATTAGATTCTATCGAGAATTTTATTAAACAACATCAATTCAGTTTTATCTACATTTCAAGACCCGCCTGTACAGTATGTCACGCTGTTCTGCCGCAGCTCAGAAAGGTATTGGATCAGTTTCCGAATATCAAATTGGGGCATATCAATGCTGACGAGGCAGAAGAGGTTGCCGGCAGATTTTCAGTCTTCACTGTCCCCGTGCTTCTTTTGTTCATTGATGGGACTGAGTTTCTGAGAGAAGCCCGCTTTGTTCATTTTGAACAGCTCGAAGAAAGGCTGAAAAGGGTTTATCAGTTATATCAAGATGTATAAAGCGTTTATACCTTTACAAATAAAAAGCCCCCTTTAAGGGGGCCGTTATCCGGCCTTTTTTGCGTTATTCGGACCGAGGCTCTAAAAATCGGGACCCGCCCAAGTCTTTTCTCATCAGATAAATATGGAAAAAATATTCTCCGACAGCGATGATGACGGCGGAAATAAGAGCGGCAAACGCCAGTCTTCCTCCTGAAATGCCCATGGACAGCGGCATTCCCATCAGCCAGACAACAAGAAACGCAATTCCGAAATCAGCGGACGCCGCCGTGATATTATTCCATCTCGGCAGCACGTACAGATCGCCCGTAAAGTAGGAAACAGCTCCCAACACAATGGTCATCAGCAGCACGTCGCCGAATGTAAAGCGAAAACCTAAGCCGAGTACGAGATACAGAATGATGATGGTCATGATGCCTTTAATGGCAAGCGCTTTAATATGTTCCATGCGAATTCCTCCTTATGGAAATCATGTTAGTATGTTTCCTCATCACGTGAAATATAAACCTTTTTTTGTGAACATTTGTTTTCTGGCTTTTGGCTGTCATCACTGGGCCGCGGCTGAATATGATGAAGGGAGAAAAACGGGAGGTGTCATGATGGCAGTCGTAAAAGCGTCGAGCGCCGATGTCGATCTAATGGCAAGGCTGCTCAGGGCGGAAGCGGAAGGCGAAGGAAAGCAGGGAATGCTTTTGGTCGGCAATGTGGGAATCAATCGGGTGCGGGCGAATTGTTCTGATTTTAAAGGCCTGCGCACCATCAGACAGATGGTGTTTCAGCCGCACGCGTTTGAAGCGGTGACTCACGGATATTTTTACCAAAGGCCGCGCGAATCTGAGCGGAGGCTTGCCCGCCGGAATATTAGCGGAGAACGGTTTTGGCCGGCTAAATTCAGCCTGTGGTATTTTAAGCCGCCGGGAAACTGCCCGCCGACATGGTACAATCAGCCGTTTGTCGCCAGATTCAAATCCCACTGCTTCTATCAGCCGACAGGGGAAACGTGCGAAAACGTGTACAATACATTTTAATCCCGGAGCACCGTTCTTAGAATGAACGGTGTTTTTTAATTTCTTGTGAAGAAAAATAGGAACAAAGTGCGCTTGACGGATGAAAAGCCAAACAGAAACAGAGGGGGTTTTCTCCCGGACGGGAAAGATTTGTCGAAACAATGTGAAAAATGTCTCCCGCCGATCACTTTCCGCCCTTACAAATCCTTCACACTTCTTCATAACGGTTTAACATTTCTTTTCTATAATGGGGGCGATCAATGAGACGAAAGGGGAACTGACATGACACATGACGGCCGTTTAGATGAATGGATCAAGGAATTGGAGAACAAAAGCTTTCAAAACAATACGTTTGACCGCCGCGCATTTATACAGGGCGCCGGGAAAATCGCAGGCCTTTCCCTCGGGCTGGCGATCGCGCAATCCATCGGCGCGTTTGAAGTGAATGCCGCTCCGAAGTTTTCAAACTATCCGTTCACCCTCGGCGTAGCCTCCGGTGATCCGCTGTCTGACAGCGTCATTCTCTGGACACGTCTTGCCCCGGACCCGCTCAATGGGGGAGGAATGCCGAATCAGGCTGTTCCGGTTAAATGGGAAATCGCCACTGATGAACATTTCCGCCATGTCGTCAAACGCGGAACGGAAATGGCTAAACCGAATCTCGGACACTCCGTCCATGTTGAAGCGGACGGGCTTAAGCCCAATAAAGTGTACTATTACCGGTTTAAAAGCGGGCATGAGCTCAGCCCCGTCGGCCGGACGAAAACGCTGCCCGCTCCCGGTGCTGACGTATCCGCCATGACGTTTGCGTTTGCCTCTTGCCAGCAGTATGAACACGGCTATTATACGGCGTATAAACATATGGCGAAGGAAGAGCTTGATCTCGTATTCCATCTCGGAGATTACATTTATGAATACGGGCCGAACGAATATGTGGCAAAGACGGGGAATGTCAGAACGCACAGCAGCGCCGAAGTGTACACGCTTTCAGATTACCGCAACCGTCACGCCCAATACCGCTCAGATGCCAATCTGAAAGCCGCCCACGCCGCATTTCCGTGGGTCGTGACTTGGGACGATCATGAGGTGGAGAACAATTATGCCAATGTCATTCCCGAAAAAGGCCAATCGGTTGAAGCGTTTGTGCTCAGAAGGGCTGCGGCTTATCAGGCTTATTATGAACATATGCCGCTCAGGCGCATGTCGCTCCCGAACGGCCCTGATATGCGGCTGTACAGGCAATTTTCTTATGGCAATTTAGCGTCGTTCAATGTGCTTGATACAAGACAGTACAGAGATGATCAGGCCAACGGCGACGGGAATAAACCGCCTTCTGATGAGTGGAGAGATCCGAAGCGCACATTGATGGGGACAGAGCAGGAGCAATGGCTCTTCGACAACTTAGCCGCTTCAAAAGCGAAGTGGAATGTGCTGGCCCAGCAAATCTTTTTCGCGCAATGGAATTTCGGAACAACTGACAAGCCGATTTTCAGCATGGATTCATGGGACGGCTACCCGGCGCAGCGGGAGCGGGTCATCAATTTTATAAAAAGCAAAAACCTGAACAATGTCATCGTGCTGACGGGTGATGTTCATGCAAGCTGGGCGTCAAACCTGCATACCGATTTTAATCAAACGAATTCAAAGATCTTCGGAGCCGAATTCGTCGGGACTTCCATCACATCGGGAGGAAACGGGGCGGATAAACGGGCCGATACGGATCAAATCTTAAAACAAAACCCGCATATTAAGTTTTTCAACGATTACCGCGGCTATGTCCGCTGTACGGTGACGCCTGCCCAATGGAGGGCGGATTACAGAGTGGTGCCTTATGTGACGGAGCCGGGGGCTGAGGTTTCCACGCGGGCTTCATTCATTTATCAAAAAGACCAGACGGGGATTCGGAAGGTCTCACAGGCAGCGGTTGCAGGCGGCTTAAAGCAGTCAAATGAGGTGGAAGAGGATCGTTTCTTCGCTCATAACAGTGCGCATGAAAAGCAAATGAGAAAGAAACGGGCCAAAATTTCACAATAAGGGGGCATACTTATGTTTTCAAATATCGGCATTCCCGGGTTAATCTTGATTTTTGTCATCGCTCTGATCATTTTCGGGCCTTCAAAGCTTCCGGAAATCGGCCGTGCCGCCGGCCGCACGCTGCTTGAATTTAAAAGCGCCGCAAAAACACTGGTCTCAAATGAAGAGCCGGACAAGCAGACGGCTGAGAAAGACAAAACGGCAGGCTGAATCCTGACACGGGGGCAGAGATCCGTTTCTGCCCCTTCTTTGATATAAGGAGGATGTACGATTGGATAAAAAAGAAACCCACTTGATCGGGCATTTAGAGGAAGTCCGGCAGCGTCTCATTAAAACCGTTATCGCCTTTCTCGTGTTTTTTATCGGCGCATGCTGGTTTGTGCAGGATATTTATGACTGGCTGATCAAGGATTTGCATGGAAGGCTGGCCGTTTTAGGGCCGAGCGAGATTTTATGGGTGTATATGATGATTGCGGGAATATGCGCCATTACGGCAGCGATTCCGGTTGCGGCCTTTCAGCTCTGGCGTTTTACGGCGCCGGCTTTGACCCCGTTTGAACGCCGCGCCGCTTTGCTTTACATTCCGGGGCTTTCGGTTTTGTTTATTATCGGAATTTCCTTCGGGTATTTTGTGCTGTTTCCGATTGTGCTCGGATTTTTAACACAATTATCCGCCGGCCATTTTGACATAGTATTTACGGCGGACAAGTATTTTACTTTTATGCTTAACATGACATTGCCGTTCGGGTTTTTGTTTGAAATGCCTCTGGCCGTCATGTTTCTGACGCGGATCGGGATTGTGAACCCATCCCGGCTGGCAAAGGCGAGGAAGCTTTCGTATTTCGTGCTGATCGTCGTCTCGGTGCTGATTACGCCGCCGGATTTTATGTCTGACTTTCTCGTCATGATTCCGCTGCTCGTCCTCTATGAAATCAGTGTGACGCTGTCCCGTATCGTTTACCGAAAGAAGAAATGGGCCGAGGCGGCGTCTGCCGCTTAGTGAAGCTCGCCTCCGCCGGTTTCAATATCGTCCTCATGCGCCGCGGCGGTCACCGCGGCGATTTTGAGCGCTTTAGTGATGTGATCCAGGCTGAGGCTCGGCGCGGACTTCTGCAAGGTTTGCTCCGGAATGTACGGGATGTGAATAAACCCGCCCCGGATGTGCGGATGATGGCGGCTGATTTCATCCATCAGCCCGTAAAAGAGATGATTGCATACAAACGTCCCCGCCGTGTAGGATACAGCCGCGGGAATGCCTTCCTTTTTTATTTCTTCAACGATCCGTTTGATCGGAAGGCCGGTCCAGTAGGCCGCGGGACCGCTTTGAGAAATGTCTTCCCCGACAGGCTGATTCCCTTCGTTATCCGGTATGTGCGCCTCATTCAGGTTGATCGCGACCCGTTCCGGCGTGATCTGCATTCTGCCGCCTGCCTGTCCGGCACAGATGATAATGTCGGGCTGATGTTTCTTGATTGCCTCCCGAAGCACGGCAAGGGACTTATAAAAAACGGTCGGCACTTGTTCAGATACGATAACAGCGGGGCCTTCAGCGGCACCGTCCAGCCGTTTGACCGCTTCCCATGAAGGATTGACCGTTTCCCCGCCGAAGGGGTCAAAGCCTGTCAGCAATACTTTTTTCTCCATCCAAAACCCTCCTTTTCTTTTTACCATACTCTATAATGGACATATATTCCTGCCGAAGGGGGAAACATGCCTTGAATTCGTCTTTGGTGCCATACCGATCTTTATTTCCGGCGCTCCGCACACATACGATGCTCGCCAGCTGCTCCCAAAGCGCTCTTGCCCGGCCGGTTTCAAAAGCGATCAATGACTACCAGGAAAGCCTGCTTCAGAACGGCGGAAACTGGGATGAAGCCATGGGCGGAGCAGGCAAGGTGTGAATTTGCGAAATTAATCGGCGCTAAGCCTGAAGAAATCGCCATTTTACCTTCAGTAACGGCTGCCGCCTCTGCCGTCGTCTCAGCTTTACCGGATTGCCGAAAGAAGCAGGCGGTGTATACGGAATTGGATTTTCCGGCAATCGCCCACATTCTGAAGGCGCAGACTGGGATGGAGCTTTCAGTCATCCCGTCTGAAGAAGGAATGATCCCGTTAGAACGTTATGAGACATATATCACGGAGCAGACGCGTATCACCTGTGTTCCGCATGTGTCCTATACATCCGGTTTTGTCCAGGATATGAAGCGCATTGCCGAGATATCCGCAAAGAAGGGATCGCTTCTTTTTGTCGATGCTTATCAATCGGCGGGGCACATCCCGATTGATGTAAAAGAATGGGGAGTTGATATGCTCGCTGCGGGCGCGAGAAAGTATATGCTCGGCATACCGGGAACGGCGTTTCTTTATGTCAGAAAGGAACTTGCCGAACGGCTGAAGCCGAAAGTCACCGGGTGGTTCGGACAGCAGCGGGAGTCGATGCTGGATTTGACCCGTTTTTCTTATGCGGACGGAGCCAAACGCTTTGAGACCGGAACCCCGGCATTTATCAGCATATATGTGGCACAGGCGGCTTTATCCCTTTTAAACGATGTCGGCACAGACCGCATTCATCGGGAAGTAAAAAAACTCAGCGCATTTGCGTATGAATACGCTTCTGAAAAAGGACTGACTCTCACAGGCCCCCCGTCTGCCGATGACAGACCCGGCATGATTTCCATACGGGATGAAAAAGCGGCGGAGACCGCTGCGCTTTTGAAGCGGAAAAACATCGTATGCGCACCCAGCGGACAACTCATCCGGCTGGCGCCTCATTTCTATAACACGGCAGATGACCTTATCTTTGCGATTGATGAATTGGCTGAAGCGCTCATGATATAAAAAACAGCAGACCCGCGGGGAGTCTGCTGTTTTCTTATGAGTGATTCACTTTGACCCGTTTCATAAAGAAAGCGCTGATCAGACCGATAACGGCGACAATCATCGCGAAGATAAAGGCGTGCTGGACGCCCGCAATCAGCGCGTGAGAGTATGCGGAAGGATCATTCGGGTTTTTCGCGGTGCTCATATAATTCTTCTGGCCGGCAGCCATGATGCTGACCGCCACCGCAGTGCCGATTGCGCCGGCCATCTGCTGGAGCGTATTCATAATGGCTGTTCCGTCCGGATAAAATTCCGGCGGCAGCTGATTTAAGCCGTTCGTTTGCGCCGGCATCATGATCATGGAAATTCCGATCATCAGGCATGTATGAAGCGCGACAATCAGAAGCGCCGTTGAAGCGCCGTTAATGTTTGAGAAAAACGAAAGCACGGTTGCCGTGATGACAAACCCGGGAATGACAAGCCACTTCGGTCCGTATTTATCAAACAGACGTCCCGTTATCGGAGACATAAATCCGTTTAAAATACCGCCCGGAAGCAGGATGAGCCCGGACGTAAATGCCGTCAGCAGCAATCCGCTTTGTAAATACATAGGCAAGAGAAGCATTGTTGATAAGATAACCATCATACAGATAAATACAATCACGACACCGAGAATAAACATCGGATAGCGGAAAGCGCGCAGATTCATCATCGGCTGCTTCATTTTCAGCTGCCTGATGGAGAATAAAATGAGCGCGATCGCACCGACAGTAAGCGAACCGATAACCGTCGGGCTTGACCAGCCGCCTGATCCTTCGCCCGCATTGCTGAAACCGAAGACGATGCCGCCGAATCCGATCGTAGACAGAATAATGGAAAGCACGTCAATTTTCGGCTTTGTAATGTCGGATACGTTCTGCATGTAGGCGATGCCGAATAAAAGAGCCAAGACAAGAAACGGCAGGGAAATCCAGAAAATCCAATGCCAGTTCAAATGCTCTAACACAAGCCCTGAAAACGTCGGACCGATTGCAGGAGCAAACATGATGACAAGCCCGATCGTCCCCATCGCCGCTCCGCGCTTATGCGGCGGGAAGATGACGAGGATCGTATTAAACATCAGCGGCAGCAGCAGTCCGGTTCCTAAAGCCTGCACGATTCTTGCCGCCAAAAGAAACGGAAAGCTCGGTGCAAGCGCTGCAATCAGCGTGCCGATAATGGAAAAAGCGAGTGAAACGATAAACAGCTGTCTCGTCGTAAACCATTGCAAAAGCAGACCTGAAACCGGGACAAGAATACCGAGAACGAGCAGATAGCCTGTCGTCAGCCACTGGACGGTCGCGGGAGTGATATGCAGCTCCTTCATCAGGTCGGTCAGGGCAATATTCAGCGCCGTTTCACTGAACATGCCGATAAATCCTGCCATCAGCAAAGAAATCATGATCGGCATAACTTTATATTGTTTGGAAGGCTGAGCGTTTTCCAAAAACATTCTCCTCTCTTTCTATACGTAACATGTCTCTTGTATTTTATGTCTTCAGCAGGTTGGGGATTTGTTTGGAAATATGGATGATCGGCATTTTGTCTTTTTTTGCTAAAGACAAAATGATGCCGCCTTCTATCATGGCATTTAAAACAGTGCTGATTTCCGCCGCTTTCTCATCGGAAAACCCGGCTGATCTCAATTTGCCGGCGAACAGATTCTCCCATTCCTGATAAGCGCATTGACAGGCCTGCTGGAGCTTTTCGCTCGTTAAAGCCGTCTCAGCAGCCAGTAAACCGACAGGAAATCCTTCAAAATTCTCCGGACATGTGAATTGGCTTGATAAGTCCTGTAAAAACGCTTGAATGCTTTCCGCAGGGTCGGGATAGGCATCAAGGCTTTCTTTTATTTTCATACGGATATAATGGCTCATTTCTTTGACAGCCTCAATGGCGAGCTGCTCTTTGCCGTCCGGAAAATGATAGTAAAGAGAACCTTTCGGCGCGCCGCTTTCTTTAATAATCTGATTCAGTCCCGTGCCGTAATACCCCTGAAGCTGAAACAGCCTGGTTGCCGCAGCGAGGATTTTTTCACGAGAATCTCCATAACTCATAATGTTCCCACCTTACTGATTGATGACAAATTTAAAATATAGTGACTGGTCTATTATCTTGATTTCCCATGACGGTGTCAAGGGTTTTTACAGTTATTTTCTTCGGAAGATTGCCTGACAAGCGCGTTGACCGATGAGAGGGAAATCTTCATAAATAAAGAAAAGGAGAGAAAAGAATGAAAAAACAATTCATGCCATTCATTACATTTATCACGGCTCTATTCTTCATAGCGGCCGGCTGCTCCCAATCTCCTCAGGCGAAAGAAACACCGCACCAGATGGCAGCCGCAGCCTCAGCAAAAAAAGACGGACTGCCGAATATTAAAATTCTTGCCACCGGCGGCACAATTGCAGGCGCTGCTCCTTCAAAGACGTCCGCCACGGAGTACACCGCAGGGGCAATCGGAGTTGATGCCCTGATTCAGGCAGTCCCGGAGATGAAGGAGATCGCGCATGTCAGCGGAGAACAGATTGTGAATATCGGCAGCCAGAATATGAATAACGAGACCCTGCTGAAACTTTCAAAACGGGTAAACAAGCTGCTCAAGTCTGATGATACAGACGGCATTGTCATTACACATGGAACAGACACACTTGAGGAAACCGCCTATTTTCTCAATCTGACGGTCAAAAGTGACAAACCCGTCGTGGTCGCCGGGTCAATGAGGCCGTCCACGGCGATCGGGGCTGACGGGACGTCCAACTTATATAACGCGGTAAAAACCGCGGCTGCGCCTGATGCGAAAGGCAAGGGGACGCTTGTCGTATTAAATGACAGAATCGCTTCGGCGCGATATGTGACAAAAACCAATACAACCGCGACGGACACATTCAAATCGGAAGAAATGGGTTATATCGGTACGATTGCTGATGACATCTATTTTAATAACATCATGACCCGAAAGCATACGAAAGATACAGATTTCCAGATCGATAAACTTGATAAACTGCCGCAGGTCGATATTATATACGGCTATCAAAATGACGGAAGCTATCTCTTTGAAGCAGCCGCAAAATCAGGAGCGCAAGGCATTATTTTTGCAGGCCCGGGAAACGGCTCAATGTCTGATGCGGCGCAAAAAGGCGCCGTAAAGTCGGTCAAAAGCGGGCTGGCGGTCGTCCGCTCCACAAGGACGGGAAACGGGGCGGTAACACCTAATCGAGAGTATGAAAAAGACCATCTGACAGCTTCAAACTCTCTCAACCCTCAAAAAGCGCGGATTCTGCTGATGCTCGCGCTGACAAAAACGCATGACCCTAAGCGGATTCAAACCTATTTCAATGAGTACTAGGAGAAGAGAACCAGGTGTTCTCTCCTTTTTTTGTTTGCCGTATTAAAGTATAAGTGTGCTTTCGGGAAAGGGGCGTCTTCCTCATTTTTCCGCCTCTTTTTCAATTGTTGAAAACAGGAAAAAATACTCTATTTTTTCCTTTTCTTCTCTAATAGAATGAAAATTGCAAAAAATTACATAACAGGAGGAAAGTTCATGAAACAAATCAAAAGCAAAATCCTAGCGATTCTTACAGTCTGCATGCTGTCCGTCATTTCCGTATTTGCCTTCCAGCCGACCGTATCGAAAGCCTCCTCAGAGCATAACCCGGTTGTCATGGTCCACGGAATCGGCGGGGCGTCCTTTAATTTCGCGGGAATCAAAACGTACTTGGCATCCCAAGGCTGGTCAAGAAATGAGATGTACGCCATTGATTTTCTGGACAAAACCGGAAACAACAGACACAATGCACCGAGACTGTCAAATTACGTGAAAAAAGTGCTCAGCGAAACGGGCGCGAAAAAAGTCGATATCGTCGCGCACAGCATGGGCGGCGCCAACACGCTCTATTACATTAAAAATCTTGACGGCGGAGACAAAATCGCAAACGTCGTCACACTCGGCGGAGCGAACGGTCTTGTGACCAACAGAGCGCTTCCGGGAACTGATCCGAACCAAAAGATTTTGTATACATCGATTTACAGCTCAGCGGACTTAATCGTCATGAACCCGCTGTCACGGCTGATCGGCGGGAAAAACGTGCAGATTCACGGTGTCGGGCACATCGGACTTTTAATGAACAGCCAAGTAAACGGGCTGATTAAAGAAGGTCTGAACGGCGGCGGACAAAATACAAATTAACCGTTTCAAAGCCCCGGAGAAAGAGAATCTCCCGGGGCCTTTTTTTCTTCCAAATTCTTTTTTAGCCGTAAACCAAGCCCTCTGAAGTTATTTTTGTTAAAATAATAAAGTTATATCAGAATTCGGAGGGTTTATTGTGGGAAAAGTGAAAAGAAATGCCCCTTGCCCATGCGGCAGCGGGAAGAAATATAAAAAATGCTGCGGAAGTAAAGCAGCTGCCATTCCGGCAGACATCGCGGCAAAAGAAGCGAAACAGATTCAGGAAAGCCTAATGGAGTACGCCTTTACAGCACATAGAGACGGCATATCATCATTTATTAACCAGCACGAGTTCATTGCGGAGCTGGACAGACAGACAAAAGACATCGGAGTCTTCAACCTCGGCATCTGGGGCATTTTCTTCCGACCGCTGGCAGGCGGCAAGACGATTTTTGAAGAATACCTTCAGAAAAAAGCCGGCGGCATCAACCGTCCGAAAACACGAGAAATCGTTGAATCATGGAAAAGCATGACACCAGCGGTTATGGTGCTTGAAGATGTGAAAGAAGGAATGATTCACTTTGAAGATGTGATGACGAAAAAACAATTCAAAGTGGAAATGGACGTCAGCCAGCAGGATCTTCCGCCGGAGGGAAGCCTGATTCTCGGCTATCCGATCCACGAAGCGGAAAAAGCGGAGTTCTTCATGCAATTTACGATCTTCCCTGTGAAGCGGACCGAAGCTTTGATCAGCAAAGTGAAAAAAGCGGCGGCCCCGGCCCTTGCAGAAGGAAAATCGCCTGAGCGCTTTATGGAGGAAAACTTCGACACTGTGCTGGCCGCTCTTTTAGGAACTGCGGAAGAGCCTGAGCAGGCTGCTGAAGAAAAACAGACAGAGTGGGCCAACGACATGGAGAAGGAAACGGCAGACGCCATTGAAAAAGGCCTGAGCGGGGATGAATACCCGGCTGAGCTGGTTCCGGCCGTTATTGATCTGTGGAAAACGTTCTGTGTCAAAAAAGCACCGACGATCAGAAAGCCGGAAGCTTTCGCGGCTGCGGTCGAATATTATGTGAACAGCATTTCTCTTAACGGCGCGTCCGTTTCTCAAGCGAAGCTGGCGAAGAAGTACGGCGTCAGCGCCTCAACGATTTCCAGCCGCTATAAGGAAATCGAGGGTGCTCTCACGGATGAAGCCGAACGCTTCGCCGCAGCTCTGACATCTTAATACACGGCAAAAAAACCTTGAAGGGCAAACGCTTTTCAAGGTTTTTTCTGTAGATAGGCTCTCAGGCAGGATAATTCTTACCGTCTATCTAATACTAAACAGAGGTATAAAAGGAAGGGGACTTGAGCCATGGAGGACACACGTACGCTGGGCAGGACGGATTTACGGGTAAAGCGTATCGGTTTTGGCGCAAATGCGGTCGGAGGACATAATCTGTTTCCCAATCTCAATGATGAAACGGGAAAAGAACTCATCCGCACAGCATTGGATGGCGGCGTCAATTTTATTGATACGGCGTTTATATACGGTTTGGGGCGTTCAGAAGAGTTAATCGGTGAAGTTGTCGCAGAGCGCGGCGTGCGGGACAGCCTCGTCATTGCTTCAAAGGGTGCGCACAAAGAAGTCAACGGGCAGATCGAACTGGACAACAGCCGTGAATTTCTTCGGAGTGAGGCGGAAAAAAGCCTGAAGCGGCTGAAAACAGATGTGATTGATCTGTACTACGTTCACTTCCCTGACGGAAAAACACCGCTGTCCGAGGTGGCGGGTACGTTAAAAGAACTGAAGGACGAAGGGAAAATCAGAGCAATCGGCGCGTCCAATCTCAGCTTCGGACAACTGCAGGAGTTTAACGCGGACGGCTATTTAGAGGTTTTTCAGTCGGAATATTCACTGATTCAGCGTGAGGCGGAGCGCGATCTGCTGCCTTACTGTGAAAAGAACGGCATTTCCTTTATTCCTTATTTCCCGCTTGCTTCCGGCTTGCTGACGGGAAAGTTTACAAAAGACACAGTCTTTGAGGACAGCCGAAAGAACAGGCCGCCGTTTCAGGGAGAAGCTTTTCACCAAAACCTGGAGAGAGTGGATAAGATGCGGGCCGTTGCTGAAGAAAAAGGCGTGCAGACAGCGCATATCGCACTCGCGTGGCTTCTGTCGCAGCCTGCGGTGGATGCGATCATTCCCGGAGCCAAACGCCCCGACCAGCTGAAACACAATCTGGACGCGCTTGATGTGCAGTTGACCGAGGACGAAGTTCAATATATCAGTGACATCTTTAAGTGAAAATAAAAAAAGGAAATAGCCTGCGCTATTTCCTTTCTTGTTGTCAGGACGTTTTCAAAAACGCTTCCGTCAATCCTTCCAGATCGGCATCTGTATCCAGATACCACTGGCCGCGGGAGTTTTTCTTCATTTCAATTTCTTTTGTCACTGAAGAAGAAGCCGGTTTCAGGCGCATAAACTCTTCTGGGTAGACAGAAAGCAGGTGGCTGACAATTTCGTTTTCATCAGCATCGGGGTGCTTTCCGGCATAGTCTTGCACGCGGTCTTGCAGCCGGCCCGCAAGCGGAGACATATCAAGCGGCGTCACATTGGCTTCAAGGACGGCTTTTTTGCCTGACATGGATTTGGTATGCACCTTGAGCTCTGTGTTATCCCGCAGGGCTGATGACATGGCGTCAATAATAGCGGAAATGGCTTTTGAATCGGCCTGTTCCTGTGAAATGCCTGCTGAAGCGATAAAGCTGGCTTTCGCCGATTCCTGATATGCGGCGGCCGTCATTTTTTCATTTACACCGGTCAGGCGGGTGAAATCTTTATTGTGCTTGCCGTACAGCATCACATCAATGTATGCGGATAATGCGTCCGCCGGTTCAGGTTTTGCTTTTGAGGCTGTGCCTTTGACTTTCAGTTTATAAGATAAAGGCTTCGCGTCTTTTGCCTGCGGCTGATAGACCAATTCATATGACTTGCCTTCGTCAGCCGTGAAGTACAGATTGCCCGTCACTGTCTTGCCCGCATGAAGCGTGCCGCTCTGCATCTGGTCTTCCTTATCGGCCGCCGCTGTTTTCGCGTCATCCTGGTAAAGCGAGAAGTCGCTGCTTTTGACGGTAAGCGGGTCTTTGCCCGTATTTTTGACAGTGACCGTTACTTTAAGCGCGGCCGGATGTTCGGTATCGTCTGAAGCGGCCCACGCCGTATCTTTTATATTCACTTTTGCCGTGCCGCTTTCCTGGCCGCTGCTCGTTTCGCTGCTGCATGCGGCAGTAAATGCCGTGAGAAGCAAAATGAAAAACACGGCGCTCATTTTTTTGATGGACATCTGGTTAACCCCCTGTTGTTGTAATGGTTGATTCAATAGTCATGAAGAAAGGCAGGTTAATTATACTAGATTTGTTTAAAAGAGTCTTGGTAATCATTAATCTTTTTGGAAGAAAAGGAAGTGTTATGATGAAAAAAGAAGAATTGAAACAGCTGGCTCTCAGAATCGGAAACGTACCTGCAGGCTACGAGAGTAAGGTGGAAGAATACCAGGAAGATGAGGTTCTGTTTTGGTGGGAAGACAAGAATGATCCGGAAGCCGGCATCATGGTCGAATTGGACGGGGACGGAAAACTGAAATCCTTATCCCGTCCGGCTTTTCGGACTGATCTGCCGCCTCTTTCGGAATCGGACATAGAAGAACGGATGCGGGCGTTTGCAGAAACCCACCGTCCGGGGGCATTGGCTGAGTTCGAATGGGAGAAAAAAAGCTCCGTAAATGATGGTGATGTGAGATATTCCTATGTTCAGATGGCTGACGGTCTGCCGCTTCCGATGACCGGGTTTTACGTTGACCTGGCTGTGACAGGGGAAGTAACCTGCTTTTCTTATCATGGGAGGGCGGATGAGATGTTAAGACCCGGGACAATTGCGGACAAGCGGGATGCATTGGCTCACTTTGTCAAACAAATAGAAGCAGAGCTATTGTTCACCGTACTGCATCAGTCCGTCTATGTGCAGGGGGATGACAAGCCCCATCTCGTCTATGCAATCGTGTCTCCGACGCGGCCGATATCGGCTGACCTGAAGGAAGAGAATAAAGAAATAGAAGAGTATGAAGAGCTGGAGGAGGACACGCGGCCGTATGTCCCGATTTCACGCCCTGCACCTGAAGCGGAAAAGATGAGCATCAATGACATGATCGGGCTGCATGACGGTTTTTATAAAGAGAGGGAAACGGATCTTGGAGACGGCCGCATCGGCATAGCGTGGCGCCCTGAAAAAACAAAATCCGTACGGGAAGATAAAAGCTTTGAAAGTCTGTTAAAAGAGCGGAATGAACATGTATTGAAAACAAGGTATGATAAAGAATCGGGCCGGCTCACCGGGGTAATGTCATTTATACAAAGTGAAGGCGAACCGGAGTTTTCCGAGGAAGAATGCCATCACATGGCCATCCGCTTTTTATTCGCCATGTTTCCGGAAGCGGATCAGTATTTCCGGGTTCAATATGATGAACCGGATGATGAAGGAGAAAACGTGGGACTTACATATAAGGCTTGTTCGGGCGGCGTTGATTTGCGATTCGGAGAAGGGAGAATCTGCGTCAGCAAAAAGACCGGTCTTGTCACTGTATATATGCCGCCGGAAATTGATCCGAAAGAGCTTGATCATATCGATCCCGTTCCTTCATTGACAATGGAAGAGGCGAAGGACGCGATCCGCCGGAATATCAAAGCCGAGCTCGCTTGGGATCGCTGTTACGATGACGACAGCGGCAGAAATGTGTACCGGCTCGTATACAAGCCGGTTTTCCCGCGGTTTATTGAGGCTCATACGGGAGAAGCGATTATGAGTTTAATAGGCTGAAGGTCATAGGCGTTCGTCCCGGTGCTTTCGCGGGAAGCGTGACATTTGTATGAAAAACAGCCGCTTTGAATACGGCTGTTTTCCCTCTTTGCTAAAAATAGACACATAAAAGGCACTTTCTTCCCTTTAAAAGGATAAGGACGTTTTTATATAATAAAAAACAGTTCTTTTTTATACACTCTTCTGAAAGGATGACCCCATTGCTGAAAGAACATCTGAGAAAAAAAGCGCTGGAGATCGGGAACATACCGCCGCACTATGAGCTTGAAATAGAAGATTTTGATGAAAAACAAAAAACGAGAGCCTATTATATATGGAAAGATCGCAACCATCCGGACAAAACGGTAACGATTGAGCTGGGCGGCGACGGATCTTTGCTTGCATATTCGCGCAATGACCGTCCGGATTCAGACATTCAGCTGTCAGATGCCGAATTAAAGCTGACGGCTCTTCGGTTTGCGGCCAGACACCGCCCGCTAACTTTTATGAACTTCACTTTTCAGGCGAGGGAAGAACGCAATGGGTGCATCCGTTTTAACTATACAAAAAAAGTGTTCGGCAGGCCGCTTCCCGCTTCGGGTTTTTTCGTTGATGTAACCGAGAGCGGCTTCGTCGTGCAGTTTATCTATTATGGGGATAAGGGTGAAGCGCCCGTCCCGGAAACATTCGTCGATCAGGAGAAAGTGATCTCGCATTATATGAGCGGGCTGTCCTTCAGTCTCGTCTATGACGTTGTCAATTTTGAGAAAACGCCGCGTCTCGTCTATGAACCGATCCTGCCGGCCTACAGCTATCCTGCCGGAGAAGATGAAATCGTTCCGGATCAGCCGCTTTGCGAAGACAGAAACGAACCGGCAAAAACGCTTCCCGCGCTTAAACATAAAGGGGAAGCCAGCATCTATGAATTGATGGGGTTTACCGCGGATATGATTCAGACGCGCCGCCGCGGCCTCGGTGATGAGATCGGAACGACATGGCGGAAAGGGTCAGTTCCGGAACGGAAAGATTTGAGTATAGAAAGCTATTTTGAAAGCAGCAACAAAAATACAATGAAGATGAAAACAGACAAAAAGACAGGGAAAATGACGGCCTTTAAATCTTTTATTGAGCATGCGGGCCCGGCCGTTTATTCAGCAGAAGAGTGTGAGGAGGTCGCACTTCAGTTTTTATACAAGCTTTATCCGAGAGCGGACGAGTTTTTTAAAATGAACCCGCTGAAGACGGACGGCAGGGGCCGGTTCCGCTTCCATTTTTCCGTATGGTATCGGGATATTCCGCTCCGTTTCGGCGCTGCGAGGATCATTGTCAGTCCCGTAACCGGGCTTGTGGAAGCTTACATGGCGCCTGATATTGATCCGGAGCAGCTGGAGCGGATCAATCCGGTGCCGGCCGTTTCCCTTGAAGAAGCAAAGGCCGCTTTTTTATCTGATTTCCATCTGCAGCTGGAATGGCAGCGCGATTTTACGCCGTCCGGCAGTGAAGGGTATAAGCTTGTGTACAGGCCTGTATATCCTCCGTATATTGATGCGCAAAAGCGAAAAAAGAAAAGGTTTTATTAGCCAGGGATCATTTGTAAATGAGGATAATCTTTAAAGCCTCTCCAATCGCCTCCCCAATCAAAACCGATCGTTTTGGCAATCGATACGACCTCAAGCCAATCGGGCGTGCCGTTTCGGTTTCCGTCGTACGTCATATCCCAAATCAGGCTGCCATCCTTTTTCTGCAGGGCGAAGTCGATGGCAAGGCCGTAATTGTGGTATGATTCTCCGCCTTTTGCGTAGGTGACGATGTTTCCTTTTTTTGAACGTCCTTGACGGTACAATTCGTTTTGTTCCTCAATTGATCTGAAACCCTCTGTGATAACGACGGTGATGCCTTTTTTCAGTGCGGCCGTCTGCAATAACTGCGCATTCTGTTTAACGAGCGGATGAAGATCGCTTGGTATATCTCTTTCCTGTAATGCCGTTTGCGGCCTCAGTTCTTTCTGCACATAGGAAAAACATAGGTCTGCGGAAAAGAAGAGGATGAAAATCAGCGCTATTCTGGCTGGTAATCTCATGGCGGAATACTCTCTTTCTTTAATTGGTTAAAATCTTTGTTTGCTCACTGTTATAAATTTGCTATGATAAAATATAACATAATTAGTAGCCGGAGGAAGGAGGCAAATCTATGAAATCCAAGATTCCATCTGAAGAAGTAGCCGTAAAGATGAATGAATGGTATAAGCTGATCCGCGCGTTTGAAGCCGATAAAGCTGAAGCGCTGAAGCGGGAGATTCAATATGAACTCGAAGATATGGAAGAGAACCAGGACTTATTATTGTATTTTTCATTGATGGAATTTCGGCACCGCATCATGCTGGATAAATTAAAACCCATGAAAGACTGCGACGGCCGGCCTCCGTTCTCTGAAATGCTCACTGAGATTGAGATGAACCAGCAAAAGCTGACCGGTTTACTGGAATACTATTTTTACTATTTCAGAGGAATGTATGAATTTAAGCAGAAAAACTTCATCTCAGCGATTTCTCATTACAAACGGGCTGAGGAAAAGCTTGAATATGTGGAAGATGACATAGAGAAAGCCGAGTTTTTGTATAAAATTTCTGAAGTGTACTATCATATCAAGCAGACTTTCTTTTCGATGAATTACGCGGGACAGGCGCTTGATATTTACAAGAAATATGAATTATACGGAATGAGAAGGGTGCAGTGCAAGTTTATCATTGCCGGAAATTTGATGGACGCCCAGCAGCATAAAAAAGCGCTGGAATACCTTGAATGCGCCTTGGAGCACGCGGAGCGGCTTGATGATCAGTATATGATTGCTGCGGCCTATTATAATATCGGGCACTGTATGTACAGTCTGGGTGACTTTTGCAAGGCGGCGGATGACTTTGAACGTGCGGCTGCCGGCTTTGAAGCGCACAGCTTCCAACAGGTCATTCAGGCTGTTTTTTCACTCACACATATATACTTTAAAATGGAAAAATACAGTGAAGCCGCCGCCAGCTGCGCACGGGGCATGAAAAGCGCGGCGGAGTGGGAAGATGAGATCTATATGACAAAATTCCGTCTGATTAAAGAGCTTTATCAGGGGGAAGGCGGGCAGGACTCGCTCAAAGAGTATTTTGATATTCTGGAATCTAAGGAACTGTTGGCTGACACGGAGGAGCTGCTTCAGGATGCGGCCCATTTCTTCCATAAACGGGGGAACTACAAAGCGGCATCTTATTTTTTCAGCCGGCTTGTCGGCGTGCAAAAAAGGCTGCAGATGAACAACTACGCATAATGAAAATGAACGGTGGAGCTTCGGTCTCATCGTTCTTTTTATGATTCCTTCTGTTTTCAGCCGATCAAAACCGGGTACATGCCCTGTATCAACATCAGGGAGGAAAAGAGACAATGTATCAGGATTTACAGGAAAAAACGGCGATTGTAACAGGTTCTTCGAAAGGAATCGGAAAAGCCATTGCCGAACGCTTCGGCAAGGAGCGGATGAATGTGGTTGTAAACTACCTCGGTGATGCTGCCGGAGCAGATGAAACGGCGGCCCTGATTGAGAAAGCGGGAGGCAGAGCCGTCACCGTAAAAGCCGATGTATCCTCAGAGAAAGAGATTCAGGCGCTGTTTGATGCCGCACAGGAGCATTTCGGCGGAGTGGACGTGATGGTCAACAATTCCGGCTTTAACGGTGCCGAAGCGATGCCCCATGAAATGAGCCTGGAGGATTGGCAAAAGGTCATCGACGTCAACGTGACCGGCACCTTTTTGGGGGCGAAAGCGGCCCTTAAACATATGCTCGATCGCGGGAAAAAAGGAACGGTCTTAAACATATCGAGCGTCCATCAGCAAATATCCCGCCCTGAAAACGTGCAGTACTCAGCATCCAAAGGCGGGATCAAAATGATGACGGAAACGATGGCGCTCAATTACGCAGACAAAGGCATCCGGGTCAATGCCATCGCTCCCGGAACGATCGCCACGGAGTCTAATAAGGATCTGGAAGATGAAACACATAAACAGGCCCAGCTGAAAAAAATTCCGATGAACGCCTTCGGAAAACCGGAAGAAGTCGCAGCCGCCGCCGCTTGGATGGTGTCTGAGGAAGCAAGTTACGTGACCGGAACGACACTTTTCGTCGACGGAGGCATGACGCTTTATCCGTCTCAGCTGGAAAGATAAAAGAGGAGGGGAAACCTTCTCTTTTTTGTTTAGGTAAGGATCATAAAGGAAATGGTTCTCTAAAAAACAGGAGGACTCCAAGATGCCGAATGACTGGTGGAAAGACGCCGTTGTCTACCAAATCTACCCGCGGAGCTTTCAAGACACGAACGGTGACGGCATAGGCGACTTGCGGGGAATTATCGCGCGTCTCGATTATATAAAAGAGCTTGGCGCCGATGTGATATGGATCTGCCCGATTTACCCGTCGCCAAACGTTGACAACGGCTACGATGTGACAGATCACCAAGCGATTATGGAATCATACGGAACGATGGAGGATTTTCACGATCTATTGAGGGAATGCCGCAGCCGAGGATTAAAGCTTGTGATGGACTTCGTCTTAAATCATACATCCACAGAGCATCCTTGGTTCAAAGAGGCGGAAATGAATCCCGACAGCAAATACCGCGATTATTATATTTGGCGGCCGGGCACCGCGGACGGCCCGCCGACCGATTGGGTGTCGGCTTACGGACAATCCGTCTGGCAGTACGAAGAACATACGGGCGAATATTATCTGCATATGAACGCCGTCAAACAAGCCGATCTGAATTGGGAAAATCCCGAAATGCGGCAATCCGTGTACGAGATGATGAGATTCTGGCTCGATAAAGGCGTGGACGGCTTGCGTATAGACCAGCTCCATTTTCTGTCCAAAAAAGAATACTTGCCGCCGTATGAAGATTATATCGCTCGCCGGGCCGATCCGAAGCCTTTCCGGCCAAACGGAGCACGGATACATGATTATTTAAAAGAAATGACGAAAGAGGTATTTTCCAAATATGACGTGATGTCGGTCGGCGAGGCCGGATCAGTGACGCCTGAGGAGGGGCTCGTTTATACGGGAACCGATGAGCATGAGCTGAATATGATTTTTCATTTTCAGCATATGGAGCTTGATCAGAAGCCGGGCCAAGAGCATTGGGATGTAAAGCCGCTTGAGCTGACCGATTTGAAGAAAGTGCTCACAGACTGGCAGAAAACACTTGAACATCAGGGCTGGAATACGCTGTATTGGTGCAATCATGACCAGCCCCGGATCGTATCCCGCTTCGGAGACGAAGGCAAATACCGAAAGGCATCAGCCAAAATGCTTGCCGCCCTTCTTTATTTCATGAAAGGCACGCCATACATTTATCAGGGAGAAGAACTCGGCATGACAAACGCCCCGTTTGACAGAATTGAGGATTATCAGGATATTCAGACCGTCAATATGTATCACAAAAGGGTATTTGAAATGGGCTGTGACAGAGAAGAAGTCATGGCGTCCATTATGGCGAAAAGCCGTGACCATGCCCGTACACCGATGCAGTGGGACGGCAGCAAGAATGCCGGGTTTACAAAGGGAGAACCGTGGCTGAAGGTCAATCCCAATTACAAAACCGTCAATGCAGCCGAGGCTCAGGATGATCCCGATTCTGTATTGAACTTTTACAAAAAACTGATCCGCCTGCGAAAACAGTATGCTGATGTCATAAAAGGCAGCTACACGCTGCTGCTTCCTGATGACCCGCAGCTGTTTGTGTATGAAAGACAGGCAAACGGACAAAAACTCATCTCCATCAGCAACGTATCGAAAGAAGAAGCCGTTTTTTATTGGCCGGATGGCTCCAAACCTGAAAGCGCCGAGCTTCTTCTCAGCAACTATGAAAATGGCGGCGGCGCGGAATCCCGCATCACATTCCGCCCTTATGAAACAAGAGTCTATCTGCTGGCCTGCTAAGAGTTAGACCCCCCTGTCCTTACCTGACGGGGGCTTTATAGGTAAATCGGATATCAATTTAGAAAAAATATCTTGCAAAACGTAATTACTTCGTTTTATTATGGTAAAGGTAACAAATGAGCGAGAAAGTACGATTCGGAAATCGTCATCATTCTGATTTGCAGAACAGGGGGAAACGGCTTGTTTAAAAAATGGAGCGGAATCATCGTCATTGCGGCATGTTTTTTAATTGCGGCGGGCTGCGGCAATTCATCTTCAAAAGGTTCGTCAGGTTCTTCGAAAAACGGCAAACTGCACGTCGTGACGACCTTTTATCCTATGTACGAATTCACAAAACAAATTGTAAAAGACAAAGGCGATGTAGACATTCTCATCCCGTCTTCGGTCGAACCCCATGATTGGGAGCCGACGCCGAAGGATATCGCCGGCATTCAAAACGCCGATCTTTTCGTATACAACAGCGAATATATGGAGACATGGGTTCCGTCAGCGGAAAAAAGCATGAGTTCTGATCATGCGAAGTTTGTAAAGGCGTCAAAAGGAATTGACCTGCTCAAAGGCTCGGATGAAGAGGAAGAAGAGCATGAACACGGCGGTCATGACCGCAGCATGGACCCTCACGTCTGGCTGAGCCCGGTTCTTGCGCAAAAAGAGGTCAAAACCATTACGGAGCAGATCGTAAAACAGGACCCGAAGAATAAGGCATACTATGAGAAAAATAGTAAAGAATATATTGCAAAACTGAAGGATCTTGATAAACTATACCGTACAACATTAAATAAAGCGGCGAAAAAAGAATTGATCACACAGCATGCGGCGTTCAGCTATCTCGCTAAAGAGTACGGCTTGAAACAGGTCGCGATTGCAGGCCTTTCTCCTGAAGAAGAGCCGAGTGCGGCCAAACTGGCAGATCTCAAAACGTTTGCCAAACAGCATGATGTGAAGATCATCTACTTTGAAGAAGTCGCATCGCCTAAAGTTGCAGATACACTTGCCGGTGAAATCGGCGCGAAAACGGAAGTGCTCAATACACTGGAAGGTTTAAGCCAAAAAGAACGGGATAAAGGCATCGGATATATCGACATTATGGAGAAAAACCTCGATGCACTGAAAGATTCACTATTGGTTAAATAACATAGTGTGCGCCGCAGGGTGCACACTATTTCTATGCGGGAAAGGAAGGTCAGCATGAATCTCGTTACATTAAAAGATATCGTTTTTGGTTATTCGCATACACCGGTGCTTGACGGCGTGTCGCTGGAAATCAAAAGCGGCGAATTCGTCGGCATTACAGGGCCGAACGGCGCGTCAAAATCGACGCTCATGAAAGTCATGCTCGGCATGCTCAGACCTTGGGAAGGAACGGCCGAGATCAGTAAAAAAAACGCAGCCGGAAACCGCCTGACAATCGGCTATGTTCCGCAGCAGATTTCTTCATTTAACGCGGGGTTCCCGAGCACGGTTCTTGAGCTTGTGCAATCCGGCCGTTATACGAAGGGAAAATGGTTTAAACGATTGAACGAAACGGATCATCACGAAGTAGAAAACGCGCTGAAGATGGTGGAGATGTGGGATTTCCGCAATCGGAAAATCGGCGACTTATCCGGCGGACAGAAGCAGAAAATCTGCATTGCGAGAATGCTTGCGAGCAATCCGGATCTGCTGATGCTTGATGAGCCGACAACAGCGGTTGACTATGAAAGCAGACAGGGCTTCTACGAATTTATGCACCATCAGGTGAAAAATCACAACCGCACCGTCGTCATGGTGACACACGAACAAAACGAAGTACAGCAGTATTTGGATAAAGTCATACGGCTTGAGAGGGGGGAAAAAGGCGGATGGAAATGTTTGACTTGGAATTCATGCGACGAGCTTTTCTAGCGGGAAGCATGATCGGAATTATGGCGCCGATATTAGGCGTATATCTCGTGCTGAGAAGACAGGCGCTGATGGCGGATACGCTGTCTCATATTTCATTGTCGGGCGTCGCCATCGGTTTTTTTCTCAGTACCAATATTACGGCGGCGAGCATCGTTGTCGTCACGATCGGGGCCATCGGCATCGAATATATGCGGCGGGCATACCGTACATATTCTGAGGTATCCATCGCAATCTTAATGGCGGCCGGGCTGTCGTTTGCGATGTTTCTGATCAGCCTGTCAAAAGGCGGCGCGTCGATGAGCATCGATCAATATTTATTTGGATCGCTTGTGACGGTCAGCCAGCAGCAAGTCTATATTATCGGCGGAATTACCCTGCTGATCCTGCTTTATTTCATTATTTTAAACAGACCGCTCTATCTGCTTACCTTTGATGAAGCGACGGCGAAGACATCCGGCATTAATACCAATCTTCTGTCAATGTCTTTCAGCATCGTGACGGGGCTTGCGATTTCGGTCATTATTCCGATTATCGGCGTGCTGCTTGTTTCCGCGCTCCTCGTATTGCCCGCGGCTTTTGCGATCCGTATCGCCAAAGGATTTAAATGGGTGTTTACGGCCGCCATTGCCATATCTCTGTTCAGTGTGTTCACGGGGCTGACGTCTTCATACCAGCTCGGAACGCCTCCGGGGCCTTCAATCACTTTACTGTTAATCATTCTGCTTCTGCTTGGCTTTACGCTGCAGGGGATTTGGAATGCGTTTAAAAAAGGAAAAGAACGAAAAAACCGCCGTTAAGCGGGGCAGCAGGTTCATCTGCTGCTCCGTTTGACGGCTTTTTTTACAGAAATAAATCAGCGAGACGTTCATATGACTCTTTTTTTGCTTCGAAATCAAAGACGTTGCACAGCACCATCATCTCTTTTGTCTGATAACGTTCGGAAAGTTCAAGCAGACGGCGTTTGACTGCGGCAGGAGAGCCGATCACCATCCGCTTCCTGTTTTCTTCAATCTGCTTACGGTCCTCCGGCGAATACGGGTAAGCCTTTGCTTCTTCCACACTCGGCACGCGGCTGTCGGCACCTTTCCCGACACGAAGCAGCCATAAATCCTGGCTTAACGCGAGTTCTTCCGCTTTCTCATCCGTAGCCGCGCATATGACGAAAATGGCACAGAGCGAGGCGGGAGCGGAGAAATGGGCGGAGGCCCGGAAATGGTCCCGATAGATCTGAAAAGCTTTTTCCCCGCGTTCCGGATTAATGAAATGGCCGAAGACATAACCCGCACCCTGAAGAGCGGCGCGCCTGGCGCTGTTTTCCCCGAGGCCGAGCACCCAAAGCTGCGGGGCTGTTTCAATCAAAGGCGCTGTTTTTATTCCGGCATAAGCATGGTCCGAGGGAACGGAATCTGTCAAAAAGGATGACAAATTCTGAAGCTGCCTGTTGAACTCGGTCATGCTTTTCTTTACCCCGTCTGTGAGGGCGAGCCGGATTTTCGTCGTGCCGCCCGGTGAGCGTCCGACCCCAAGATCAATCCGGTTCGGATGGAGCGCCTCAAGCTGGCGGAATGTTTCCGCGACTTTATAGGGGCTGTACTGCGGCAGCAGAACGCCGCCTGAGCCGACCCGGATAGTCGTTGTGGCTGCGGCGGTATGAGCGATCATAATTTCCGGCGAAACGCTTGCGAGCCCTCTTGTGCCGTGATGCTCGGCAAACCAGTACCGCTTATAGCCCCATCCTTCGCTGAGGCGGGCGAGCTCTGCGGAATGGCGGAGCGTCTCGTGCGGCCCTTTTCCTTTGGATACTGGCGCCTGATCAAGTATGCTTAAATCAATCACTCGTCTGCCCCTTTCCTGACATGTTTTGATACAAGGATAGGAAAAATGTTCAGTCCCCGTCAATTTCTTTGTTTTTTCTATTCTCTCCGGAACGAAGGAGAATATAGGAAGTGATTTTTCGCCGATTTTCGTCAAAAATTCTTATGTTTTATGAAACTTTGATATAATAAAAGACGTATATCTTAATAAATACCGGGATTCATGTCCCGACATTTTGTGAAAATGCGCACTTGCGGCGTGCTTAGCGGCACCCTTACAGAATAGGAGTGAATCATATGGCGATCTCTTTACAAAAAGGCCAGCGGATTGATTTAACAAAAGGAAAAGCCGGCCTGTCAAAACTGCTGGTCGGACTCGGCTGGGACCCTGTATCATCCGGAGGCTTTTTCGGAAAACTGTTCGGCGGAGGCGGTGCCAATATCGACTGTGACGCTTCCGTACTGATGCTTGAAAATGATAAAATGACAGACAGTAAAAACGTCATCTATTTCGGCAATCTGAAAAGCCGATGCGGCGGTGTCGTACACACGGGTGACAACCTGACGGGAGAAGGCGACGGCGATGATGAACAAATTCTCATCGATTTGGCGAAAGTGCCCGCTCAGATTAATAAACTTGTGTTTGTCGTCAATATTTACGACTGCGTCAGACGAAAACAGGACTTCGGCATGATTCAAAACGCGTTCATCCGCGTCGTTGATCAGGCTAACCGCGAAGAACTGGTGACTTACAATTTAAGAGATAACTATTCAGGCAGAACGAGCCTGATCGCGGCTGAAATCTACCGCGAGGACGGCGAGTGGAAATTCGCTGCGGTAGGTGAAGGCACAAACGATACGAAAATCGGCGATATCGTTAACCGATACGCCTAAACGAAAAAAAGGAGAGTGCACACATGGCAATTTCATTGGCAAAAGGACAAAAAGTAGATTTGACTAAAACAAATCCGGGGCTTACTAAAGTCGTTGTCGGCCTTGGCTGGGATACAAACAAATACGACGGCGGACATGATTTTGATTTAGATTCCAGCGTCTTTCTATTAAATGAAGCAGGAAGATGCGCGTCGCCCGATGATTTCATTTTCTACAATCAGCTTGAAGGCGGAAACGGCTCTGTCGCACATTCAGGCGACAACCTGACAGGCCAGGGCGAGGGCGATGATGAAAGCGTAAGAGTCAACCTGAGCGCAGTGCCTGCCGCTATTGATAAAATTTCATTTGTCATCACGATTCATGAAGCGGAAGCGCGCGGCCAAAACTTCGGACAAGTTTCCAACGCGTTTGTACGCATTGTCAATGAAGAAACAAATGAAGAGCTGATCCGCTACGATCTGGCTGAAGATTTCTCAATTGAAACAGCCATTATCGCAGGGGAGCTTTACAGACATAACGGCGAATGGAAATTTTCCGCGATCGGATCAGGCTATCAAGGCGGACTGGCCCGTATTGCGACAGATTACGGTCTGCAAATCGGCTGAACCATATCAAACACAGAAGGGAGAGACGGCACATGGCTATTCAATTGGCGAAAGGACAGCGTGTTGATCTGACAAAAACGAACCCCGGCCTTACAAAAGCGGTGATCGGCTTAGGCTGGGATACGAACAAGTACTCCGGAGGGCATGACTTTGACCTTGACGCGTCGGCTTTTCTGGTCGATGCCCATGACAACTGTGTAAATGATCTTGATTTTGTTTTCTACAATAACCTGGAACACCCGAGCGGCGGCGTCATCCATACGGGAGACAACCGGACGGGCGAGGGCGAGGGAGACGATGAACAAATTATCGTCGACTTCTCAAAAATACCCGCAAATATTGAAAAGATCGGTATTACCGTCACGATTCATGATGCGGAAGCGCGCGGCCAAAATTTCGGACAAGTTTCCAACGCGTTCGTGCGCGTCGTCGATGAAAACAGCCAAAATGAACTGCTTCGTTTCGATTTAGGGGAAGACTTCTCGATTGAAACGGCGGTTGTCGTTTGTGAGCTTTACCGCCATGGGGCTGAGTGGAAATTTAACGCCATCGGCAGCGGGTTTTCCGGCGGTCTGGCATCACTTTGCCGGAATTACGGCTTGCAGGTGTAAGCAGGAAATTACCGTTTTACTAAATAGGAGGAAAAAACTTGGATTTTCTACATCATATTATGTCGACCTACGCTTCCTTTTTTGATTGGAAAATGTGGGGTGAGGTGCTGACTGACCCTGTATCATGGGGGCTGATCGGTTCTCTGGTTCTGCTGGAAGGGCTGCTGTCGGCCGACAATGCGTTAGTGCTTGCGGTTATGGTAAGGCATCTGCCGGAAAAACAGCGGAAGAAAGCATTAACATACGGATTGTTCGGAGCATATATTTTCCGTTTTATCTTTATCGGAATCGGAATGCTGCTCATTAAGTTCTGGTGGATCAAAGTGCTTGGCGCGCTGTACCTGGCTTGGCTCGTCATTAAGCATTTCTGGATCGGAGAAGGTGATGACGATACGGAAGGCATGAAGAAAAATTCATGGATGGTCCGTACGTTCGGGATTTTCTGGGCCACTGTCGTTTCAGTGGAACTGATGGACCTTGCTTTCTCTGTGGACAGCATTTTGGCCGCGTTTGCGGTATCGGAAAAAGTGTGGGTGCTTTTGATCGGCGGTATGCTCGGTATTCTCATGATGCGTACAGTCGCAAAAGTATTCCTTGTTTTAATTGATAAAATCCCTGAGCTTGAAAACACAGCTTTCGTGCTGATCGGGATTATCGCCGTGAAAATGGCGGCGAGCGCTTTTGATTATGAAATGCCGCACGTGGTGTTCTTCGGAATCATCATCGCTGCGTTTGTGGTGACGTTTATCATCCACTATTTCAACAAACAAAAGCAGGTTCAGGAGCAGACGGCTGCATCTAAAGAAGAATAAAACCAAAAAAGGAGGGAGAGTTGATTTCCTTCCTTTTTTGTACCGATTATCATGAAGAGAAAGGAGGAAGATCATGAGGCAGGAAGAATTGGTGATCCGAAAAGCCGAGCCGGAAAACGATGACTGGGAAACGTTTCTGATGCAGCCGCTTCCGGAACGCCCCGGTTACGAGCGGGAAAACGGGCTGGCGTTTACCCGTCTAGCCGTCCGGATTCTAGGCACTCCTTATGATGAGACGGAGTACTACAATAAGCTTTTCGAGCTGTCTTCTCATGAAAACATTCATGTGTTGAGCGAGACACTGGATAAGACCATCGCGCCGGAAACGTTTCAGGCGCTGCAGCACATTCATTCGGTCAATCAAAAGGAAAAAGGCCTTTCTGTTTCCAGATTTGTCGCGTTTCTCGACGGGGGCAGGCTGCTTGCCAAACATGCTGATCCGCTTATGCACCGCCGGCTGAGAACCGCATTTATGACGCTTTTGGAAACCTTTGCGGACCGGCATGAAAACGGGCTGAAGCATCCCGATTTCAGGCGGGTGCTTTTAGATGTGTCAAAGTTTTCGCTGAACCACCTGAATCCATGGCTCGAACAAGCCGATATAGAGCGTGAGATGCCGAAGGTGGTGTGGTATGGAGACGCGACCAAAAGCCAGCTCTATTTTCTCTATTATCTTATGCTGATCGGCTGTGATGTCCTATTGTTTCATCCGTCAGCGGAAGATCCGTTCAGCATGATTGATCCGGATGAGGAGCTCAGTCTTGTGATAAAGCTCCCCGCAACAGGCGGCCTTGAGCCTTTTCCGAAAGAAAAGCCGGACAGAACGTCCACGACGGCCTACCGGTCAACGAAAGAAATTGAGCATGTGCTGAACCATGAGGAATCCATGATGTATAAGCCTTGGCAGTTCAGGGAGCACACCCCGCAGTCCGTAACCTTAAAAACGACGTATGATGAGTTATTTCTCATTGCGAAGGAGCGGGCGTTTATCCGGCCGCAATTTAAAGCGGACAGGGAGCGGGTGGCCGTTCCGAACCTTTTTGCGAAGGTGATGGGGGTTTCCAAAGATACGAAGGAATATTGGAACAGACTCCATACCGCCGCGGACTATCAGGAGACACATATGATCCGCAGTTTTCCGTTTACGGAAGAGCTGAAAGCCAACTACCAGTATCACTACAGTCAGGTTTTGAACGAAGAAGGAGCGATTGACGCGGACAGGCTGAAAAGGAGCAACATCTGGCAGTACAAGCATCTGCCTTCAGGTGTGCAGAGCGCGATCGCCAATGTGATTTCTGACATGTGCAGAAACCCCGGACTGAAGGCTTTGCCCGGGGAGCAGGCAAGGGATGCCGCTATCTATTTGTTCCGCCAGGCGACGAACCTGCCCGCCTCGCTGCTGCAATTGATTCAGACATTTGATTACGCCCAAACCGTTCCGAAACTCGTTTTATATCATACCGAACAAAATGGCGAACTCACACGTTCGGACGCAGCCGCTCTTTTGTTTTTAAATAAATTCGGCGTTGATATCATCTTGTATAATCCGCCGGGGCATCAAGACATTGAGCATTATATAGAAGAAAGCCAATTCGATGTCCATTGGCTGGAGGACATGGTGTTTCGGCAGGAATATAAAGAGCCGTCACTCGTAAGAAAGCTGTTTAGAACCATTACGCAAAAGCAGGGAGAGTAAATAAACATGACAGAAAATCAAAATCCGCTTGTTCTTGATAAAAATGAAGAGATTTCTGAACAAAAAGCAGATGACATCAGAGTGCAGCTGCGCCAAGACCCTGAGGTGCAGCGCATTGCGCAGCAGATTGACGTGAAAAACCAAATGGAGCTGCTGGAGTACGGAAAAGAACCGGCAGTTGAGATCTCGAAGTTTTCCGACCGCATCTTAAATATGATGAAAACAACAAGTGTCACAGATTCAGGCACAATGCTGACGCAGCTCGGAAAAATCATGGACCGTTTCGACAAAAATGATTTCGATGAACCAAAAGGATTCCTCGCTAAAATGTTCAAACGCGGCAACAGCATGATTGAAAAGATTTTTCAGAAGTACCGCACCCTGGGCGGAGAAATTGAAAAAATCCATGTTGAAATTTCGAAATACAAAGATGAAATGGCAAAGACGAACCATACACTTGAAGAGATGTACGAAAACAACATTAACTACTACATGGAGCTTGAAAAATATGTCGTTGCCGGGCAGATGAAGCTTGAGGAAATGCAGGCGCTCATTCCTTCTTATGAAGAAAAAGCGGGCGGCGGGAACCAGCTTGCGCAAATGCAGCTCGATACGCTGCGCGACGGGCTTCAAGCGCTTGAGGAACGTGTGTATGATTTAGATATGGCGCGGATGGTGGCGCTGCAAACGGCACCGCAGATCCGCCTCCTTCAGCGCGGGAACACGAAGCTCATCGGGAAAATCAATTCCGCATTCGTCATTACGATTCCGATTTTCAAAAACGGCATCATTCAGGCTGTCACCGTCAAACGCCAAAAGCTTGTGGCTGATTCAATGAGCGAACTGGACCGACGCACGAATGAAATGCTGAAGCGCAACGCTGAAAATATTTCAAACCAAAGCGTGGAGATCGCCCGTATGGCAGGCCGTCCGAGCATTGACATTGAGACGATCGAAACGTCTTGGAATACGATTGTCAGCGGTATGCAGGAAACAAAACAGATCGAGGAAGAGAACAGACGTATCAGAGAAGACGGAGCGAAACGGATTCAACAGCTCCAGGATAATATTAAAAACGCAGTCTTAAAGAATTAATCTGCACCCCGCTTGCTTACGGCAAGCGGGATTTTTTTGTGAAAAAGATAATGACAATGTGTAAAGACAGATGTAAACTTATACGGTAATCATTTTCGATTTGAGGTGCTGCTTATGAACAAACAACCTGCTGTTACTCCGCGCAAACTTCTGGCCATCGCCGGAATGGGCTGGCTGTTTGATGCAATGGATGTCGGAATTTTATCGTTTATTATCGCCGCGCTTCACGCTGATTGGAATTTAACGCCTGATCAAATGAAATGGATCGGAAGCGTCAATTCAATCGGTATGGCAGCGGGCGCCTTTGTATTCGGAATGCTGGCTGACAGGATCGGCCGGAAAAAAGTGTTTATGATCACGCTGTTGCTCTTTTCTGTCGGAAGCGGCATATCCGCTTTCGCAACGGGATTGACGGTTTTTCTCATATTGCGTTTTCTGATCGGAATGGGGCTTGGCGGGGAGCTGCCTGTCGCCTCGACGCTCGTGTCAGAAGCGTCCGCCCCTGAAAAGCGGGGGAGGATCATCGTGCTGCTTGAGAGCTTTTGGGCGGCGGGCTGGCTTCTTGCGGCGGTTATTTCTTACTTTGTCATACCGGCATTCGGGTGGCAGGCCGCGCTGCTCTTAACGGCGCTGGCGGCGTTTTATGCGCTGTATTTGCGGAGAAGCCTTCCGGAATCACCCGCGCATCAGGCTTTATCGCAGAAAAAAAGTATACGCGGCCAGGCGGGAAGTGTCTGGGTGAAACCGTATATCCGGCCGACGGTGCTCCTGTCTGTCGTTTGGTTCTGCGTCGTCTTTTCCTATTACGGCATGTTTTTGTGGCTGCCGAGCGTGATGCTGATGAAAGGCTTCAGCATGATTGAGAGCTTTGAATACGTGCTGCTGATGACACTTGCTCAGCTTCCGGGCTATTTTTCCGCTGCATGGCTGATCGAAAAAGCGGGGCGGAAGACCATCTTAGTCATCTATTTGCTCGGAACGGCGGGCAGCGCTTATTTCTTCGGTGCCGCAGATTCATTGGGTATGTTATTGGCGGCCGGCATGCTGCTGTCCTTCTTCAATCTCGGCGCGTGGGGCGTGCTTTACGCCTATACACCGGAGCAGTATCCTGCGGCGATCCGTGCGACCGGCTCCGGGACAACGGCGGCCGTCGGCAGAATCGGCGGTATTTTCGGCCCGCTTCTCGTCGGATCGCTTGCAGCCCGGAACGTTTCGTTCACAGCTATTTTTGCCGTCTTTTGTGCGGCCATTCTGATTGCCGTCATCACCATTCTTATTCGCGGTAAAGAAACGAAACAGACAGAGCTTGCGCAATGAGCACCCTTTTGGGGTGCTTTTTTTTGGAGACCTATATTTTTCCTTGATATTCCTTATTTTTAGGAGGAGGAAACTCCTTTAACTAGGACAATGTCGCAAAGAATTTCTTGTAATTGTAAAAAAAGGATAGGAAATCAGTTTGCAGCAGATTCGATGGAAACGTTCTCAAGCCTGATAAAAGCCCGGTTTCCTTTGTAATTTATCCTCATTAAGGAGGATTAGAGAGTATTTAGAAGCATACCAGAGGAAAATCAGACACATGGATGTTTTTAAAGTAATGATACAAAATAACAGGGATTATGATGTTTGTTTGACTTATTACAAACGTGTTACGGTATTAAGGATTGCTTATTATGGAGGGAAAATATGAGTGTAGATGAGAAACCAATTAAGATAAAAGTCGAAAACGTATCTAAAGTTTTCGGAAAACAGACAAAAAAAGCCATTCAGATGCTGTCCAGCGGAAAAAACAAAAAAGAGATCCTGAAAGCTACCGGATCAACCGTTGGTGTCAATCAAGCAAACTTTGATGTTTATGATGGGGAGATATTTGTCATCATGGGTCTATCGGGGAGCGGTAAATCAACTTTAGTTCGGCTGTTAAACCGGCTTATTGAACCGACTGCCGGGAATATCTATATTGATGGTGACATGATAACAAATATGTCAAAAGACCAACTCCGGGAAGTGCGCCGGAAAAAAATCAGCATGGTCTTTCAAAAATTTGCGCTGTTTCCGCACAGAACGATTCTTGAAAATACGGAATACGGTTTGGAGCTTCAAGGCGTTGACAAAAAAGAGCGTGAGCAAAAAGCGCTTGATTCGCTTAAGCTTGTCGGTCTTGAAGGCTTTGAACACCAATTCCCCGATCAGCTCAGCGGAGGAATGCAGCAGCGTGTCGGCCTTGCCCGCGCATTAACGAATGATCCTGACATTCTTCTGATGGATGAAGCTTTCAGTGCGCTTGATCCGCTGATCCGTAAAGATATGCAGGATGAGCTTTTAGACCTTCATGACTCTGTCGGCAAAACGATCATCTTCATCACGCATGACCTTGATGAAGCATTGCGCATCGGCGACAGAATCGTGCTGATGAAAGACGGTAATATCGTTCAGATCGGGACACCTGAAGAAATTCTGATGAGCCCGTCCAATGAATACGTTGAAAAATTCGTTGAAGATGTTGATTTATCAAAAGTTCTGACAGCGGGCCATATCATGAAGCGCGCTGAAACTGTGCGGATTGACAAAGGGCCTCGTGTAGCGCTGCAGCTGATGAAGAACTTAGGTATTTCTTCTATTTACGCCGTTGATAAACAAAAACAGCTTCTCGGCGTCATTCATGCGGCGGATGCGAAAAAAGCGGTGGAATCCGACTTATCGCTTCAGGATATTTTAAATACTGAATTTACGACTGTGCACGAAAGCACCTACTTGACGGAAATTTTCGATGTCGTGTCTGATGCGAATATTCCGATCGCCGTCACGGATGATAAGGACCGTATGAAAGGCATTGTCGTAAAAGGCGCATTAATCGGCGCGCTTTCAGGCAATAACGAATATATAAATGTTGAAGATTCTGCTGAACAAGCTCAGGATTCTTCTGTTCAGGGGGTGAAGTAAATGGACAGATTGCCTAGAATTCCGTTAGCAGATATCGTTGACCGGTTTGTTGACTGGCTTACCATGACGTTCGGAGGTTTCTTTGACGGAATCTCAAACGGTTTGGCCGCTTTCGTAAACGCGATTGTGAGCGGTTTGGGTTTCATCCCGTCTATTTTACTGACTGTTATTTTTGCAGCTCTCGCTTGGTGGATCAGTACGAGAGGAATTGCACTCTTTACGTTAATCGGATTCCTTGTTATTGATTATTTGGGTTATTGGTCGCCGATGCTGCAAACGCTGGCGCTTGTCGTCACATCTGTTTTGATTTCCATTATTATCGGGGTTCCGATCGGCATATGGGCGTCTCAGAAAGAAACGGTCCGCCGCATTGTCACACCGATTTTGGATTTAATGCAGACCATGCCGGCTTTCGTATACCTGCTGCCTGCCATTTTCTTCTTTAATATCGGGGTTGTGCCAGGCGTTGTGGCATCTGTTATTTTCGCGATGCCTCCGACGATCCGCATGACAGTTCTCGGTATTAAACAAGTTCCGGCTGATCTGATTGAAGCGACGGAAGCATTCGGTTCAACGACGTCTCAGCGTCTGTTCAAGGTTCAGCTTCCGCTTGCCACAAAAACCATTCTTGCCGGTATTAACCAAAGCATCATGCTTGCTTTGTCAATGGTCGTTATCGCGGCCATGGTCGGAGCGCCGGGTCTCGGTTCTGAAGTATACAGCGCCGTGACACAATTGAAAACCGGTGTCGGAGTGGAAGCGGGTATCGCGATCGTCATCGTAGCGATTACACTCGACCGTATCACGCAAAACATTAAAGTGAAGAAAAAGAGCAGGGGGAATGCCTGATGCTTAAGAAAATCATCGGTGTCGGCGTTACCGCTGCGCTGGCTCTTTCTTTGGCTGCCTGCGGTTCGCAGACTGATGGTCAGGCAACGGCTGCGGATCAGGTGAACAAAACCATTATCGGCATTGATCCGGGCTCGGGAATCATGGCCCTGACGGATGAGGCCGTGAAGGATTACGGATTGAAAGACTGGAATGTCGTCACGGCATCAAGCGCCGCTATGACGGCGACATTGAAAAAATCATATGACCGGAAAAAGCCGATCATCGTAACGGGCTGGACGCCGCACTGGATGTTCTCCAGATATAAGCTGAAGTTCCTCGATGATCCGAAAAAAACGTACGGAACTGCCGAGCAGATTCATACGATTACAAGAACCGGCTTCAGTAAGGAACAGCCTAACGCGGCCAAGGTTCTCAGCCAGTTTAACTGGACGCAGGACGATATGGGAGAAGTCATGATTGCCGTTGAAGAAGGCGAAAAGCCGGCCAAAGCCGCTGCTGAATATGTGAAAAAACATAAAGATCAAGTAGCTCAATGGACAAAAGGCGCTCATAAAGTAAAAGGTGATAAAATCAACCTGGCTTATGTGGCGTGGGACAGTGAAATCGCAAGTACGAACGTGGTCGGAAAAGTATTTCAAGACCTCGGCTATGACGTGAAGCTGACGCAGGTGGAGGCAGGCCCGATGTGGACTGCGATTGCGACAGGCAGCGCGGATGCGTCACTGTCTGCTTGGCTTCCGAACACTCATAAAGCATATGCGTCTAAATATAAAGGCAAATATGAAGATGTGGGAACGAGTCTGACAGGCGTCAAGATGGGTCTGGTCGTTCCTCAGTATATGAAAAACGTCAATTCAATTGAAGACTTGAAGAAATAACGAAGAAAAGCAGCCCTGTGACGGGCTGCTTTTTTTATGCTTCAAACGATGCGAGGACGGCGGCTGTTAATATCTCAACACCTGTAAAGATGGCGCTTCGGTCAAAAGTCATATGAGGATGGTGAAGCCCCGGCTGAAGTCCGCACCCGAGGCCGAGCATCGTCGTTTTCAAGTTCGGCACCTTCAGTCCGTAGAAATGAAAATCCTCTCCTCCGGTTGTCACGAGAGGCTCATCCACATGTTCTTCTCCGAGAATGCCGCTTATCGCAGACGCCATGATGGCTTCTGCTTCTTTGTTTCGCTCAGCTGCCGGGAGGCTGTGTTCTTTTTGCAGTTCGATTTTTGCGCCGAATGCAGCAGCTGCCGCCTCGCAGGCTCTTTCGGTTTCGGCGGTTAATTTCTCCATGGCGGCATTGGTTTGCGCGCGGAGATCAAGGCTGAAGGAGGCTTTTCCCGGAATGATATTGGAACTCTCTCCGCCTGCCTGAAGCTTTGTCATCTTCACCGAATGCGGAATGCCGGGATCGAGATGAATGAAGCTGAGTTTCTGCACGAGAAGGGCGGCGATTTCAATACTGTTAAGCCCGAGATGAGGCCTCGCGCCGTGGGCTTCTTCTCCGATAATCAGGCCTTCAATATGCTGGCTTGAGCCATGCAGAATGGAGGGGGCGCATCGGCCGTTTGCCGTTTCCTGTACGGGGCGTACGTGCACGCCGTATAAGTAGTCAACATCATCAAGCACGCCTTTTTCAATCATTTTCAGCGCCCCGCCGCCTTTTTCTTCTGCCGGCTGAAAAATAAAGCGGATGGTTCCCTTCGGAAGCTTCGGCTGACTCTTTAAAAGCATCATCGTGCCGAGCGCCATCGTCATATGTGAATCATGTCCGCATGAATGGTTCGCCTGAAAAACACCGTCCACTTCCTGCCACAGCGCGTCAATATCCGCCCGGACAGCCACAACGGGGGAGCCTTCTCCGATTTCGCCGACAACTCCGGTACAATCATCAAACGTGCGGGTCCGGCAGCCGGCCGCTTTCAGTTTTTCGGCCAGATATTCAGTCGTTTGATATTCTTTCCAGCTTACTTCGGGATGGGCGTGCAGGTGGTTAAAAATATCCATAATGACTTGTTTGTCATGCTCTGTGAGTCTGTTCATGCCGTAAGTCCTCCTTCAAAAGCTGTCTGTTTTTTATTTTGATATTGAAAACAGGCAATCGGTCTGTATATAATATAGCACATATCTGTATTTTCTGAATAGTTTATAAATTTAAAGCGGGATGGTGATGTTATGGCTGTGCCGAAGACCGAACCTATATTGAAAAAGAAAAAAATGTTTGTCATGCCCGATGCTTATGTGCTGCTGTTCATTGTCGCTTTACTTTGCGCGATAGCGTCGTACATCGTTCCCGCTGGAGAATTCGACAGGGTGACAAGGGGCAGTGTGACGTCTGCCGTCCCTGGAAGTTATCATTCTCTGGATCAGTCCCCGGTCAGCCCGATCGCCTTTTTTACCGCGATTCAGGAAGGGATGACAAGTTCCGCACCGATTATCTTTCTGATCCTGTTTACGGGCGGCACCATTGCGATTTTAGAGAAAACGGGCGCCATCAATGGATTGATTAATAACGTGATCAGTACGTTCCGCACAAAACAGCTGGTGTTTATTGCGATTGTCGGATCTCTATTTTCGATTCTCGGCACAACCGGCATCGTCGTCAATTCCGTGATCGGTTTTATTCCGATCGGCCTGATCGTCGCCCGTTCGCTGAAATGGGATGCCGTGGCCGGAGCAGCCGTCATTTATATCGGCTGTTATGCGGGATTTAACGCGACGATTCTATCACCTTCACCGCTTGGGTTATCACAAAGCATCGCGGAGCTGCCGATGTTTTCCGGCATCGGCCTGAGGATTGCCGTCTACATTTGTTTTCTGCTATCATCTATTTTATATATTTATCGGTATACGAGAAGACTCAGAAAAGCAAAGGACGCCAGTCTGCTGGGGAACGATTGGTTTCCGGCGGCAGGCTCAATCCGGCAGGTTTCTGATCAGGAGGACAAGCATGTCCCGTTTACCGTCCGTCATAAATTGATTCTGGCTGTTGCGGCTTTGTCGCTTGCCGGCTTTTTGTACGGTGCGCTAACCCTTGGCTGGTCTGATTCAGAAATGGCCGCCGTGTTCATTTTCATCTCGATCGTCTCCGGACTGATTGCGGGGATGGCGGCAAATGATATCGCAAAAACGTTTATCACAGGCTGCCAAGGTCTCGTTTACGGCGCGCTGATCGTCGGAATGGCGAGAAGCATTTCCGTTATCCTGGAACACGGAAAGCTGCTTGATACGGTAGTCAATGGACTTGCGTCACTGCTCCACGGTTTCAGCCCGATGGCAGGCGTAATCGGAATGTATATTTCCAGTGCTCTGCTTCATTTTCTGATTTCATCAGGATCGGGGGAGGCGGTTGTATTTATACCGATTTTGGCTCCGCTTGCCGATCTGATGGGCATCACGAGACAGGTGGCGGTTGAAGCGGTCATGCTCGGAGAAGGCGTTGTAAACTGTGTCAATCCGACATCGGGCGTATTGATGGCCGTACTGGCCGCAAGCGGTATTCCGTACGTAAAGTGGCTGCGCTTTATGGTTCCGCTGGCGCTGATCTGGTTTGTGATCGGCCTGGTGTTTATCTGCATAGGCGTTTTGATCAAATGGGGTCCTTATTAAACGTTTTTGTCAATGATATTTCGGTTTATCATTATGAATCGGCAAGATATAATGGGAGTTGTAAGCCATTCTTAAAAGTACGGGAGGAAGTCATGAATCAGCATCGGAACCGACTTTCAAACGTGAATGGAAAGAGTGAGAGTGTGAAAGAGAAAGAACGAATGATTTGGTCAGAAGTCGGAATGCTTGTGGGCACATTGTCTTTGCTTGATATCATTGTACGCGGGCTTGTCCTGAACTGTCCGTTTAGGGAATGGGCCGGAAGCTTGGCGGTTTTCTTCATTATAATTGTTTATTATTGTATCAGAGCAGGAGCGGCGGGAATGCTCATGCCGAGAATAGACACCAAGGAAGAACTGCGAAAACGAGTGAAGCAGCAGCGGATCGATTCAATTGCGGTTGCTTTTGCGGCAGCTGCGCTTACGATGTACGACAGGGGGCTGCCCCATACATTCTTTGCTTGGCTGAAAATGATCTTTCTTTTTATCGTCTGCGGAGGCGTTCTGTTTTTGCTTCGGTATGTCATTGTGAAGCTGTCTTACAGAAGAGCGATAAAAGAAGTGAAAAAGAAATCATCTTGATAGGTGGTTTCTTTTTTTGTTGATCTGATAGGAATATAGATTTGATTTCACTCTGATACGTTGCTTTGATAGAGAGTGTGTGATAAGTTGAAATGAAAGCGTTAACAAAATTCTCCAGTCTTCACAACATTCGAAAGGAGGAAGCTGAAGAAAGGGTAAGAGGAATTTTTGACTCCGCAGTCAGTCTTCAAAAAATCAAATAAGGAGTGTCAAAAATGTTTGAAAAACGATTCAAAACCTCTTTACTGCCGTTATTCGCCGGATTTTTATTGCTGTTTCACTTGGTGTTGTCAGGGCCTGCGGCTGCAAACGCTGAAACCGCAGACAAATCAAATGAGGTGACCGCATCTTCAGTCAAAAGCGGAACCATCCTTCATGCCTGGAATTGGTCGTTCAATACGTTAACACAAAATATGAAAGATATTCGTGATGCAGGCTATGCAGCCATTCAGACGTCTCCGATTAACCAAGTAAAGGAAGGGAACCAAGGAGATAAGAGCATGAGGAATTGGTACTGGCTGTATCAGCCGACATCGTACCAAATCGGCAACCGTTACTTAGGAACTGAACAAGAGTTTAAGGACATGTGCGCAGCCGCAGAAAAATATGGCGTAAAAGTCATTGTCGATGCGGTCATCAATCATACGACCAGTGATTATGGCGCGATTTCTGACGAGATTAAGCGTATTCCAAATTGGACCCATGGAAACACACAAATTAAAAACTGGTCTGATCGATGGGATGTCACGCAGAATTCGTTGCTCGGGCTGTATGATTGGAATACTCAAAATACTGAGGTGCAAACCTATCTGAAACGCTTCTTGGAAAGAGCATTGAATGACGGAGCGGACGGATTCCGCTATGATGCCGCCAAGCATATAGAGCTTCCGGATGACGGGAATTACGGCAGCCGATTTTGGCCGAATATCACAAATACAGCGGCGGAATTCCAATACGGAGAAATCCTGCAAGACAGCGCGTCCAGAGATACTGCTTATGCGAATTATATGAATGTGACCGCTTCAAACTATGGACATTCCATCAGGTCCGCCTTGAAGAACCGCAATCTGAGTGTGTCGAATATTTCCCATTATGCATCTGATGTGTCTGCGGACAAATTGGTCACATGGGTGGAATCACATGATACGTATGCCAATGATGAGGAAGAGTCTACATGGATGAGCGATGACGATATCCGTTTAGGCTGGGCAGTGATCGGTTCCCGCTCAGGAAGTACACCTCTTTTCTTTTCCAGACCTGAGGGCGGAGGAAATGGTGTAAGATTTCCCGGAAAAAGTCAAATAGGCGATCGCGGGAGTGCCTTATTTAAAGATCAAGCGATCACTGCGGTCAATATCTTTCACAATGTAATGGCCGGGCAGCCTGAGGAACTCTCGAATCCGAATGGAAACAATCAAATCTTTATGAATCAGCGCGGCTCAAAAGGCGTTGTGCTGGCAAATGCAGGATCGTCTGCCGTTGCCGTCAATACTTCAACGAAATTACCTGACGGCAGGTATGATAATAGAGCCGGCACCGGTTCATTTCAAGTGACGAACGGTAAACTGACAGGCACGATCAATGCCAGATCCGTTGCTGTTCTTTATCCTGACGATATCGGAAATGCGCCTCATGTCTTCCTTGAGAATTATCAAACGGGGACAGTCCATTCTTTCAACGATCAGCTGACGGTCACCCTGCGTGCAAATGCGAAAACAACAAAAGCCGTTTATCAGATCAATAATGGGCAGCAGACGGTGTTTAAGGACGGGGACCGATTGACGATCGGAAAAGGAGATCCAATCGGCACGGCATACGACATCAAGTTAACCGGAACGAACAGCGAGGGTGCAGCAAGAACCCAAGAATACACGTTTGTCAAAAAAGACCCGTCTCAAGCCAACATCATTGGCTATCAGAATCCGGACCATTGGGGCCAGGTAAATGCTTATATCTATAAACATGATGGAGGCAGGGCCATAGAATTAACCGGATCGTGGCCGGGGAAAGCCATGACTAAGAATGCAGATGGAATTTACACGCTGACGCTGCCTGAGAATGCGGATACGGCCAACGCCAAAGTGATTTTTAACAATGGCAGCGCCCAAGTGCCCGGACAGAACCAGCCCGGCTTTGATTATGTGAAGAATGGTTTGTATAACAATTCTGGTTTGAATGGCTATCTTCGGCATTAATGAATAGAGAAATCAGGATTTCTCAGAATGCCTACTAAGCGCCGCCTTCAATGATTTAATCAAGCTGAAAAGATGACAGAATCCTAAAACCCAACCGTTTTAGGATTCTGTCAAAAATCTGGGGGGTTTTCAAGACAAAACTTTTCTCTTGCAAAAGTTTGTGAAATAGTGCACAATATAAATGTGAAATACTTCACAATAAAAACAGACACCACGAAACACTGGAGGATAAGCATACATGATGAACGAACGAGTGAACAAAGTAGCATTAATCGGAGCAGGTTTTGTTGGAAGCAGTTATGCATTTGCGTTAATTAACCAAGGGATCACAGATGAGCTTGTGATCATTGATCTAAATAAAGAAAAAGCCATGGGAGATGTCATGGATTTAAATCACGGAAAGGCATTTGCGCCTCATCCGGTGAAAACGTCTTACGGAACGTATGAAGATTGCAAGGATGCCGATATCGTGTGCATCTGTGCCGGAGCCAACCAAAAGCCGGGCGAAACGAGACTTGAGCTGGTCGAAAAAAATCTCGCCATTTTCAAAGGCATTGTCGGTGAAGTCATGGCAAGCGGATTTGACGGCATCTTCCTCGTTGCCACAAACCCGGTCGACATTCTCACTTATGCGACATGGAAATTCAGCGGTCTGCCGAAAGAACGCGTCATCGGCAGCGGCACGACACTGGATTCTGCGAGATTCCGTTATATGCTGAGTGAATATTTCGGAGCCGCTCCGCAAAACGTACATGCCCACATTATCGGCGAGCACGGCGATACCGAGCTTCCTGTATGGAGTCACGCCAATATTGGCGGAGTGCCGGTGCAGCAATTGCTGGAGAAAAATGCAGCTTACAAACAGGACGAGCTGGATCAGATCGTGGACGATGTGAAAAACGCCGCCTATCATATTATTGAGAAAAAAGGCGCGACATATTACGGAGTGGCGATGAGCCTCGCCCGCATCACAAAAGCGATATTGCGTAATGAAAACAGTATTTTAACCGTCAGCACATATCTGGACGGGCAATACGGTGTAAACGACGTCTTTATCGGCATTCCGGCCGTCGTCAATCGGAACGGCATCGCCGGTGTGACGGAACTCGAACTGAACGAAACAGAACAGCGTCAATTCAGCCATAGCGCAAACGTGCTGAAAGACATTCTCGCTCCGCATTTCGCGGAGTAAACAAAAAAGCAGTACATGGCAAATGCCATGTACTGCTTTTTTTAATTCGCTTTTTTCGCCATTTCCTGAGAGGTTTTTACTCTCGCTTTTCCCATAAACAAAATGGTGATGGCTGCGATGACGATCGGCGCCAGAGCAAGCGTGAATACATACGTGATGCTCTGCGACATTGCGTCAATAATTTGGTCCAGAATGTGCGGCGGAATATGAGCGCGCGTGCCGGCCTGGAAAATGTCCTGAGGATTTCCGATATTCTGCATCGCGCCGCCCGCTCCTTTCATGCCGCTGAATGAATCGGTCAGCTTGTTGGTAAACACATTCGTCTGGATGGTTCCGAAAATCGTCACACCGAGCGTCATGCCGAATGATCTCAAAAACGAGTTTGTTGAGTTGGCGCTCCCGCGGTAGCGCGGCTCGAGATCGTTCATGGACGCGGCCGGCAGCAGTGAGAAGTTGAAGCCGACGCCGAACCCTGAGATCAGCATGAATACCGTCAGCATCGTGCGCGCCGTATCCGGAGTCATATTGGAAAGCAGCAGCATTCCGATAAAGAAAGCGATCACGGAGATCAGCATCAAATTACGGAACCGTACTTTCGTCTGGAAAATTCCGCCGATCATACTTCCGATAACAGAACCGATCATCATCGGCGTCAAAATAAAGCCCGCGCTCGTCGCGGTGCTGCCGTATACAGCTTGAACGAAAATCGGGATAAATACCGCTAAAATCACAAATGTGGCTCCGTAAAGGAAAGCAAGAATCTGTGCCGTGGCAAATAAACGGTTTTTAAACATCCAAAAAGAAATAATCGGTTCTTCCGCTTTTCTTTCTACAATGAAAAAGGCGATAAAGAACACGGCGAACACAGCGAACAGACCGATGATCTGAACGGAGTCCCAATCATACGTTTTTCCGCCGAGCTCAAGAGCGAACATCAGACCGACAATGGAAACCACCAGCGTAATCGCGCCGGCCCAGTCGATTTTCTGTTTCTTGTGCTCAAGTGATTCTTTATAATAACGAAGAATGAAAAATAACGATAGAATGCCGATGGGCACGTTGATGTAAAATACCCAGTGCCAGCTGATGGAGTCGGTAATAAGCGCGCCTAAAAGCGGCCCGAGAACGCTGGACAGGCCGAAAACGGCGCCGAACATCCCCGACATTTTTCCGCGTTTTTCAGGCGGAAATAAATCAAAAATGATGGTGAAAGCGATCGGCATCAGCGCGCCTCCGCCGATTCCCTGAATAACGCGGTAAATAATGAGCTGGTCCATTGTTTGGGCGATTCCGCATAATGCCGATCCGATTAAGAAAAGAATGAGACCGAATAAAAAGAAACGTTTCCGCCCGTACATATCGGACAGTTTGCCGTAAATCGGCATACCGGCCATTACGGCTACCATGTATGATGCCGTCACCCATGCGAACTTATCGAAACTTCCGAGGTCCGCCACGATATTTCCCATCGCGGTGGCAACGATTGTATTATCCATAGCCGACATTAAAATGCCCAGCAAAAGGCCGATGACGACAAACTTCGTCGAGGCGTCCTTCGCGGCTGTTTGTTCCATGCTTTTTCCTCCTATACTTACTTTTGATCATCAAATTTGCTATGATCATAATAGATTTGCCGAAAATTATCTTGATCGTCAAGATAAATTGATTTTATAGGGAGGCCTGTCAGTTGTCAACAAGAAATACCAGAAGCGAGACGGAGGAAACCGCGATACAGTTATTCCGGAAGATGGCCACAAGGACGATCCTGTTTCATCAGGCGGCCGCTCAATCTCTCGGTCTGTTTCCGACCGATTTGAAATCAGCTGATATTTTAAATGAAGCAGGCCCGATGACCGCGGGCGAGCTTGGGAAAAAAACCGGCCTCAGCACAGGTTCGGTAACGGCGCTCATTGACCGGCTCGAAAAAGCGGGATATGTCATGAGGAAAAAAGATCCTGAAGATAAACGGCGGGTGATCATTGTGCCGCTGACAGCGGGAAAAGCGAACGTGAAACAATTGTTCAGCTCCTTATCCCAGTCCACGATCAGCCTTTGCCGGCAATATAAAGAAGAAGAACTGCACCTGATATTCGATTTTCTCAAAAAAGTGACGGACATAATGGAAGATGAGCTTGAGAAATTAAAATAATATATCATAGCCCGGCCCATTCATGAATAATTTGTACAAGTTGCATGAATGAGGGGGAAGCCAATGAACATCTTTTTAAGCTACATCGTTCTCGGGCTGTCATTGTCAGCACCTGTCGGCCCGGTCAATGCGGCGCAGATTGACAAAGGCATCAAGAACGGCTTTTGGCATGCATGGATTTTCGGTCTTGGCGCCATGGCGGCAGACGGGCTGTATATGATTCTGATCTATTTCGGGCTGTCTCAATTTTTGACGGCGCCTTTCGTGAAGACGTTTTTGTGGCTTTTCGGTTTTTTCGTGCTGACCTACACGGGCGTCGAAACGTTAAAAAATATAAGGGAAGCCATGAACGTCAGAAGCGGAAAAGGAAAACCGGCTTTTTACAAAACATTCGGCGCGGGGTTTTTTATTTCTCTTTCCAATCCGCTGAGCATTTTATTCTGGCTCGGCATATACGGCAGCATTCTCGCCAAAACCGCTGAATCCTTCGATGCGAACCAGCTTTTGATTTACAGCTCCGGCATTCTTCTCGGCATTTTGATCTGGGATTTCTGCATGGCGATTGCCGCAAGCACTTTCAGAAATCTTCTCCACGAAAAAGCGCTTCGCTGGCTGACGGGAGCGGCAGGTGTGTCTTTGATCGTTTTTGGTTTTTATTTCGGATGGCAGGGGATTCAAATGCTCATCTCATAAATAGAAGGACTGTCACCCATCGCCTATCCCCATCATAACGTATCATGACGATACTGGAGGTGGGGCGATGGCCAGCGGGCTGTACACAAAAAGTTGCCTTGAGGAAAAGTTATTGGATCTGCCAAATTGGCAGAGAATCGCTTTTGAGCTTCTATCAGAAAAAGTAGGCGATGAAGCGGACACCTTTCCGTGCATACCCGGACGTCAGGGATTTCTGACAGATCAGCTTCGGATATCCTTTGCGGGTGATCCCCGCGAGCAGGGAACCCCGGAGGAAGTGGGGCCGCTGCTGTCCGAATACGGAAAAATCTCAAGGAAAACCGGAAGATACGCGTCGCTGCTTGTGATTTTTGATACGCCTGAGGATTTAGCTGAGCATTATTCCATTGAGGCGTATGAAGAGATGTTCTGGTCTTTTTTAAACCGGCTGAGCGGCTGCGACCCGAAAGACTGGCCGGAAGATATGCCGGAAGATCCTGAACATTATAAATGGGAGTTCTGCTTTGACGGCGAGCCGTATTTTATTCTGTGCGCAACGCCTGCGCATGAAGCGAGACAAAGCAGAAGCTTCCCGTTTTTTATGCTGGCGTTTCAGCCGAGATGGGTTTTCGAAGGGTTAAATGATTCAACCGCATTCGGACGCAATATGAGCCGGCTGATCAGAAAACGTTTAGAGGCATACGACGAAGCCCCTCTTCATCCCCGATTGGGGTGGTACGGAGGAAAAGACAATTTAGAATGGAAGCAATATTTCCTCCGTGATGATGAGACGCAAGTGTCAAAATGTCCTTTTTCCTATTTGAAAAGATTGTTTAAGCTATGATCCGGCAGGGCTGTGTCCCTGCTTTTTTTGTACGATCCATGTCACGATCGCAATGACGGCGAGAAAACAAAGGCTGACCAGAAAACCGGGCCGGCTCGATTTCTCAAACAGCGTCCCGGAGACGGCGGCCGCAATCAGCACCAGGGCGATAAAAATCTGTGCCGTTCCCACTTTTGTCGGTTCGATCAGTTTCTTGCCTGAGAACAAAATGAACACCCATGTATACAGAAGCATCAGGCCTGCCGCGGTGGTCATGTGTTCATATATATTTTTCGGCAGCACCAAAGACAGGATGATGGAGACGATGAGTCCGGCGAATGTCAATCCGAGCGCAGGCCAGCAGATTTTTTTATTTTCCTTCAATCTGAAGCATTTCGGCGCATCTCCGTCATCAGCCATCGTACAAAGCAATGTCGTCACGGCAAACAGCGAGGCGACGAGCGTAGAAAACCCCGCAATAATAAAAATCCCGTTAAAAATATCAAGAATGATATCTAAATGAAAGCCTTTCAGAGATGTAATAAACGGGCTGTCCTGTTCGGTGAATTTACCCAGCGGCACTAACAATAACGCCAGGCCGAGAGAAATGACGTAAATCACCGCAAGAACGATAAGCATCAGTCTGCCTGATTTTGAGGCTTCCTCCGGCTTTTTCAAATGTACGGTCATCAGCCCCAAGACTTCAATTCCCCCGAAAGCGTAAAACGCATAAATCAGCCCCGTCCACAAACCCATCGCTCCGTGCGGGAACAAATCCTTTGATTCATTCGGCACTTGGACATCCGGTTTATGAGAAAATATACCGCACAGCGCCAAAATGGCGATGACGATAAACATAAAAATGGCCGCCGTCTTGACAACAGCGAGCACATTCTCCGTTTTTTGAAAAACGGACAGCCCCGTAAAAATAATTAAAAGACCGAGCACCGCATAGATGGAGGCGAGGATCCACAGCGGCATATTCGGAAACCAATGCTTCGTAAACAGCGAGATGGCTGTCAGCTGGCTTCCCGTAATCAGCATTTCAGACGACCAGTACACCCAGCCGTTGCTGAAACCGGCCCAAGAGCCGAAAGCCTTTCTCGCATAAGCGCAAAAAGACCCCTTTTCGGGCTGCTTAGCCGAAAGCTTCGCGAGCTGCTCAAAGACAAAATAGGTGCCGAGCCCGGCAATAAGAAATGAGATCAGCGCGGAATATCCGCTTTTAACAATAGCAATACTGGACCCGAGAAAAAAGCCCGTCCCGATCGTGCAGCCGACGCCGATTAAAGAGAGCTGCCACCAAGCGAGATTTCCTTTAGGCTGGTCCTGTGATTTACCCATGTAATTCAACCCCTTTATTAAAGCTTAGATTGCGGCCGGCAGAACGGGAATATACATCCAATAAATTGCTTTACATGAAACAAACGGCCGGGGTTCATAATAGAAGAAAAAAGGAGCAGTCTGATGACACAGCAATTTATCGTACCGCCGAAAAAAGGGCTCGGCCTGAAGGTTCACAAAGGGCAGATTATAAAAGTAGTCGATGTGGAAGGGCAGCAGGTGGCTGATTTTACGGCGTATCATGCCAAAGACTTTTATGAGCATCTTGATCAGGGCGCGACGATTGATGCCAATCAGTCCATTCATGTGAAAACGGGCGAACATATTTATTCAAATTTATATAAGCCGATGCTGACGCTGATTGAAGATACTGTCGGCAAGCATGACCTGCTGCTTCCCGCCTGCCGCCCGGATATGAACAGGCTTTTATACGGAAAGCATAAAGACGAGCTCCAGGATACGTGCTATGACAATATGAGCGGGGCGCTTGAACCATTCGGAGTGCCGCGGCCGCATATGCATTATCCGTTTGCCATCTTTATGAATACGGTGCTTGATGAGAAGGGGAACTTGTCAGTCGAAACGCCTCTGTCTGACGCGGGTGATTACGTACGGCTTCGTGCGGAAATGGATCTCGTCGTCGCGTTTTCATCCTGTCCGATCGAAAAAGGAAAATGCAACGGCGACAGCATTACGGCGCTGCGAGTGGAAATCAGCTGATCCCGGTGTATTTGATTCACTTAAAAACTGCACCTGTGCTATATTTAACAGAGAGTCGTACATAGTGGCATGATTCATTTTCAGCATGAACGGGAAATGAATCATAAAGAAACAATGCAGGAGGAGTGATTGGGATGAGCATCCAGAAACAAATTATGAATGATCTCCATGTAAAACCCTCAATTGATCCGAAACAAGAAATTGAGGACAGAGTGAACTTTCTGAAACAATATTTGAAAAAAACAGGTGCCAAAGGCTTTGTGCTCGGCATCAGCGGGGGGCAGGATTCCACGCTTGCGGGACGCCTCGCCCAATTGGCGGCTGAACGCATCAGAGAGGAAGGCGGAGACGCGGAGTTTATCGCCGTCCGTCTTCCGCACGGCGCACAGCAGGATGAGGATGACGCCCAATTGGCACTTAAATTCATTAAGCCTGATAAATCATGGACGTTTGATATTAAGTCCGCTGTCAGCGCGTTCGCCGATCAGTACAAAAAAGAAACGGGCGATCAGCTGACTGATTTTAACAAAGGAAATGTAAAAGCCAGAATGAGAATGATCGCGCAATATGCCATCGGCGGACAAGAGGGGCTGCTTGTCATCGGTACCGACCATGCGGCTGAAGCGGTGACCGGTTTCTTCACGAAATACGGTGACGGCGGAGCTGACCTGCTGCCGCTGACCGGATTAACGAAACGACAGGGCAGACGTTTATTAGAAGAGCTCGGCGCACCGGAACGCCTGTATTTGAAATTACCGACGGCCGATCTGCTCGATGAAAAACCGCAGCAGACGGACGAGACAGAGCTCGGCATCACATACAATGACATTGATGATTATTTAGAAGGCAAGGACGTTTCTTCCGAAGTGATTGAGGCGCTGGAAAAACGCTATCTCAGTACGGAACATAAGCGTCAGGTGCCGGCATCAATGTTTGATGATTGGTGGAAATAGAAATAAAAAACCTCCCTTTTGAAAGGGAGGTTTTTTGTTTATCTCATTTTTATTTATCTACACTTTCATAAATTCCTACCCAATATCCCTTACTGCTGTCATAGTATTTGCTTTTGAAAATCCACTTTGTTCCGTTTAAAACGAAAGAAGCAGCGAAATTGCCGTCAGGGCTTTGAACGAGTTTGATAGCATTAATGCCGGCATCTGCTTTTGTTGAGATTGGGCTATTTTCCACGGATGACGATGCTGTTGGTGATGAGGCAAAGGCAGGAGCGGCAGACATCAGTAAGGCAAGAGACAGCGCAGAACCGGTTAACACTTTTTTGAATTTCATTTCGAACACTCCCTTTTCAAAAGAAATGTATTACAGTGTTAATAATTAGACTATTATCCATAAAATTCCTTCTCTGTTTCTAAAATTTTTTTCTTAATTTGAAAAAAACATCCCTTCAAAGGGGATGTTTTTTATTTCTTAAAGCAGTGTCTGATCTCATTCAGAGATTCTTTCATATGCGCTTCAGCATGACGACCGAAGTATTCGAGTGACACGAATCCGCCGTACTGCCTGTTCAACAGTTCTTTCAGAAAGGGTTCCTGCCGTAAGTCGCCCTGCAGAACAGACACCGGCCTGCTGAGATACCAGTTGTCAAAATTCCAGTGATAGTTTTTCAGGTGGATATGGCTGACGGTATGATACAGTTTTTCTAAAGCGGGCATTTGGTCCACATGATTGACGTGAAGGTTGGAGCCGTCAAAAATAATGCGGACCCGCGGATGTCCGACATCCTCTAAAAATGCCAGCGCCGCTTCCGGTGTATCCGCGTACGTATCGTAATGAATCTCAAGCCCGATATTGACGTCATAGCCGTCTGCGAGTCGTGCCGCCTGCTGAAATTGATCAACGGCGCTCTGCCACTTTTCCGGTGACGTCCGGTGCGAAGCCAGGTTGCCCGCAAAGACTCTGATCAAGGGGCTGTGCAGCTGCCGCGCCGCGCTTAATGCCCTTTGAACATCCTTTAACGCCTGCCTTTCATCCTGAGTGGCGAAGTCAGTGTACAAGCTGACAGCGGGCACCTCGAAGCCTTCCTCCTGAAGCTGCTGATCAAGCCTGTCGAGCGGGCCGATTTCTTTTATATATTGTTGGGCGTGCCCGTACCACAGTTCGATTCCGTCAAAGGAGTGCTCTTTTGCGAAAGAAATGACATCGAGAATATGCTTTTTTTTAAACCCTGTCGTGCAAAAGCTCAGTTTCATCGGTAATCCTCCCGTTAACTGTCTATCCTATATGTGTTTTTTCCCCGGATAAGCTGCGGATAAACAGACGAAAAGGGTAAACACTTTTTTTATGGAAGCGGTGCATCCGGTCAGTATTGAACACAAATTGTTTAGCGCTTTTTTGCGTCAAAGTATTAAATAATTGCTCGAAGTGTTGTACAATTAATTTCATTCGAGTAAGGGGGAGAAGCCATTGAAAAATGAAACGGAGCTGACGGACTTCAGGCCCGTCCGCAATAAACCGACTCGCGCTCGTTATGTGATACTGATTCTTTTGTTTTTTATCACTGCGATTAATTATATAGACCGTGCAAGTGTATCCATCGCCGCCCCGTCCATTCAGACTTCGCTGAACATAAGCCCCGCTCTTTTGGGCGTCGTATTTTCCGCATTCAGCTGGACCTATACGGGTATGCAGATTCCCGGCGGGCTCATTTTGGACAAATTCGGGTCAAAACGGACGTACGGAGTTTCTTTATTTGTCTGGTCGGTTTTCACCGGAGTGCAAGCTTTTGCGGCCAGTTTCGGATTTTTATTCGGCTGCCGCCTGATTATCGGGCTGGCTGAATCGCCTGCGTTTCCCGCAAACAACCGGATTGTCACGACATGGTTTCCGAGGAGGGAACGCGCCTTTGCGACTGGGGTTTACACAGCGGGGGAATATGTCGGACTGGCGTTCGCCACACCGGTTTTATTCTGGGTGTTAACGGCATTTGACTGGCGAGCCGTCTTTATTTCCTCAGGGCTGCTCGGGCTTGTTTTCTCCGTTTTCTGGTTTAAGATGTATCAGGAGCCGAATCGGTATCGGAAAGTGAATCGGGAAGAGCTTGAATATATTAAAGAAGGCGGCGGGCTGACAGAGGTGTCTGAATCAGCCGGCAGGATCACGTGGCGGGATTTCGTCCAGCTTCTTAAATACCGCAAGCTTGTCGGCTTGTATATCGGCCAATTCGCCGTAGCGTCCACGCTGTTCTTCTTTTTGACATGGTTTCCGACTTATCTGGCGGAAGCAAAGCACATGGCTTTCTTAAAAGTCGGCTTCGCCGCATCAATCCCGTATATCGCCGCCTTTTTCGGCGTATTGTTCGGCGGATTTTGGTCTGACGGTATGATGAAGCGGGGCGTATCAGTGAACGTTGCCCGAAAGACGCCCGTTATCCTCGGTCTTCTGCTGACGGGCTCCATCGTGCTCGCGAATGTTACGGACTCTTCCCCGGCGGTTTTGGTGATCTTATCCATTGCTTCTTTTGCGCAGGGCATGTCTAATATTTCCTGGACGATGCTGAGTGAAGTGGCGCCGAGCGAGACAATCGGATTGGCAGGGGGCGTGTTTAACTTTTTCGCCAATATGGCCGGTATTATTACGCCGCTTATCATCGGGTTTATCGTCTCTGCGACCGGTTCATACAACGGAGCGATTCTGTTTGTCGGCGCTGTCGCCTTTATCGGGGCGTTTTCTTATATTTTCATTGTCGGAAAGGTGGAACGCATTACGCTCCGGTAGATCGAAAAACTCATCGCATTATCTCTATATTTCAATATGGAGTTATCATATAATAAACATAACTTTTTCATTCCTTAGGAGGATTTCGCCGAAGATGAACGCAAAACGTGCCATTCCCGTAAGAGAAAGAAATATCGTACTGATCGGATTCATGGGTGTCGGTAAGACAACAATCGGCCAGCTGGTCGCTAAAAAATTATACAGAGACTTCATTGATATTGATTTGCAAATTGAGAAAGATTTCAACATGTCCATCCCGGAAATGTTTGAGAAAAAGGGTGAAGCCTTTTTCCGTCAGACTGAAAAGGACTATATATTAGATATTTGCCGCAATACGAAATTCAAGATCGTGTCTCTTGGGGGCGGTTCGTTTAAACAAGAGGAAATCAGACAGTGCTGCCTGGAAAACTGTCTCGTGCTTCATCTTGATTTATCATGGGAGAATTGGAAGCAGCGGGCTGACCTGCTGATTGAAAGCCGTCCCGTTCTGCATAACCGTTCAATGGATGAAATGCAGCAGCTCTTTAACGAGCGCCAAAGCATCTATGATAAACATAATTCAAAAGTGGCAACGGATAATCTGGAACCTGAAGAAATTGCCGATTATATCGTTGAAACGTTAAAAATCGGTTGGGACCTGTATCAGCCGATGTAAAAAGAGCTGTGCCGCTGTGAGTGCACAGCTCTTTTTTGTTTTCTGTTAAACAAACGTTTGATAAAAAGTGAAAGCGTCCGCCGATCATTTATAAAAATTTTTAGAAAATAAGTGTAAAATCGTGTTAAGATAGAGTCAGAAAATTAAATCTTATAAAACAAAGGAGAATAATCGGATATGCAATTATACGACTTGCCGCTTGACCAACTGCAAACCTATAAACCAAATAAAACTGCTCCTCATGACTTTGCGGATTTTTGGGCATCATCATTACATGAGCTTGCAAAGGAAGAGGCAAAGCCTGATTTGACGCCTGAAAGCTACCCGGCTGACGGCGTGAAAGTATTCCGGCTGAAATACCGAAGCTTCGGCAAGGCGGAAATTGAGGGATGGTACGCCGTTCCCGACCGAAAAGGCCCGCATCCGGCCATCGTGAAATACCACGGCTACAACGCAAGCTATGACGGGGACATACATGACATCGTAAATTGGGCGCTTCACGGATATGCCGCGTTCGGGATGCTTGTCCGCGGCCAGCACAGCAGCACAGATACAAGTGTCTCACCGCACGGACACGTTCCCGGCTGGATGACGAAAGGGATTTTAGACAAAGATACATATTATTACCGCGGTGTGTACTTAGACGCAGTAAGGGCTCTTGAAGTCATCAGCAGCTTTGATGAAGTGGATGAAACGAGAATCGCTGTCATCGGGGGGAGCCAGGGAGGCGGGCTTTCCATCGCCGCGGCGGCGCTTTCCGACATTCCGAGAGCGGTTGCGGCTGATTATCCGTACTTAAGCAATTTTGAGCGGGCGATTGACGTCGCACTTGATGAGCCGTATCTTGAGATTAACTCCTTTTTCAGAAAAAACGGCAGCCCTGAAACGGAGAAAGCCGCGATGAATACACTGGCCTATTTTGATATCATGAATCTGGCGGACCGCGTAAAGGTGCCGGTTCTCATGTCCATCGGGCTGATTGACCGGGTGACTCCGCCGTCGACGGTATTTGCCGCTTACAATCATCTGGAAACGGAAAAAGAATTGAAGGTTTACCGGTATTTCGGCCATGAATATATACCTTCTTTCCATACGGAGAAGCTGGCCTTTCTGAAAGCGCATCTGAAAGGCTGACAGCAGTGAAAAGCCCAAGTACTTGGGCTTTTTTCATGAATGATGACGGAAAAGGACGGATACAAATGAAACAAAGGATCATCGAAGAATTAAAACGAATTGAGGCAAAGCACGACGTTAAGGTGCTCTACGCCGTAGAATCGGGAAGCCGCGCATGGGGATTTCCGTCAAGCGAAAGCGACTACGATGTACGGTTTCTCTATGCGCCGAAAAAAGAATGGTACTTTTCCATTGAACCGCATAGGGATGTCATAGAAGAGCCGATCCATGACATGCTTGACGTCAGCGGCTGGGAACTGAGAAAAGCCCTGAGGCTCTTTAAAAAATCAAATCCGCCTCTTTTGGAATGGCTTTCTTCCGAGATGATCTATTATGAAGCTTTCACAGCGGCTGAAAAGCTCCGAGAACTGAAAACCCGCGCCTTTTCGCCCGAAGCATGCCTCTATCATTATCTCAATATGGCAAAGCGGAATGAAAAAACGGAATTGCGGGGCAGTGCAGTGAAGATTAAAAAGTATTTTTATGTCCTGCGGCCTCTCCTTGCCTGCAAGTGGATTGAAACGTTCGGCACCGTACCGCCGATGTCATTTCCAGTAATGGCAGATGCCCTATTGACGGATGAAGCGCTCATTTCTGAAATCAGCACACTGCTTACAAGGAAAAAAAGCGGACAGGAACTGGCTCCGGAACCCGGAAATACGATTATTCATGCCTTTATAGAAGAGGAAATAGAACGCATCGGGCAGTATGCCAAAACGGTCAAAACACCGAAACCGGATATAACGGACGAACTGAATCAGCTTTTGATTCAGACTCTCGAAGAGGCTTGGGAAGAAAAAGGCGGGAATTGACGATTTCTGTCATTTCCGTCCGCCTTTTTTCGGCATGATCCGCCTGCTCTCTAAGAAGCTGATTGTGGAAAAACCACAAAAATTTATCAGAATCTTTGTATTTTTAGAATATTGTGAGAGGATGTTTTGTCCATTTACAATAGACTCATACAAATACTTCTTAGATTGCGGGGTGTTAAGGTTGGAAGTGATTACAAGAGATTTTTTCTTATTTTTATCCAAGAGCAGCTTTCTCAATAAGATGGCGCGAGGCTGGGGAAGCCGTGTGGCAGCCGGCAAAATCATCGGAGGAATGGATATCCGCAGTTCTATCCCGACAATCCGACATTTGAACAGCCAAGGGCTGTCAGTTACTGTCGATCATTTGGGTGAATTCGTCAACAGCGGTGATGTCGCGAAAGAACGCACCGAGGAGTGCATGCAGACCATTGCTTTAATCGCTGATGAACAGCTGAATTCCCAAGTGTCATTAAAAATGACGTCTTTAGGTCTTGATATAGATCTCGATCTCGTCTATGAAAATATGACGAAAATCCTCCAGACGGCGGAAAAACATAAAGTCATGGTGACGATTGACATGGAGGATGAGACGAGATGCCAGAAAACGCTGGATATCTTTAAAGACTTCCGAAGCAGGTATGAATACGTAAGCACCGTGGTGCAGGCTTATCTGTACAGAACGGAGAAGGACCTTGATGATCTTGACCCGCTGAATCCGTTTCTGCGCCTTGTCAAAGGAGCCTATAAAGAATCGGAAAAGGTGGCCTATCCTGAAAAAAGCGATGTAGATGAAAATTATAAAAAACTCATCCGCAAACAGCTTTTAAAAGGACATTATACGGCAATTGCCACGCATGACGACAAGATGATCGAGTTTACAAAGCAGCTTGTCAAAGAGCACGGCATTCCAAACGACCGCTTTGAGTTTCAGATGCTGTACGGTATGCGCTCGCAAACCCAGCTCAGCCTAGTGGAAGAAGGATACAACATGAGAGTCTACCTGCCTTACGGCGATGATTGGTACGGCTATTTCATGAGACGGCTCGCTGAACGCCCCTCAAATATCGCATTCGCCTTTAAAGGGATGACTAAGAAGTAAAAAAGGGAGAGATGACAATGACTACACCTTATAAACACGAACCATTCACGAATTTCCAAGATCAATCGAACGTTGAAGAATTCAAGAAAGCGCTTGCGAAAGTAAGCGAGTATCTGGGAAAAGATTATCCTCTTGTCATTAACGGTGAAAGAGTGGAAACAGAAGCGAAAATCGTTTCAATCAACCCGGCTGATAAAGAAGAAGTTGTCGGCAGAGTGTCAAAAGCTTCTCAAGAGCATGCTGAGCAAGCGATTGAAGCGGCTGCGAAAGCGTTCGAAGAGTGGAGATACACATCTCCTGAAGAAAGAGCGGCTGTCCTGTTCCGCGCGGCTGCCAAAGTCCGCCGCAGAAAGCACGAATTCTCCGCCCTGCTTGTCAAGGAAGCGGGAAAGCCTTGGAACGAAGCGGATGCTGATACAGCTGAAGCGATCGACTTCATGGAGTACTATGCGCGCCAAATGATCGAACTGGCAAAAGGCAAACCGGTCAACAGCCGTGAAGGCGAGAAAAACCAATATGTCTACACACCGACAGGCGTAACGGTCGTCATTCCGCCATGGAACTTCCTCTTTGCAATTATGGCGGGAACGACGGTAGCACCGATCGTAACGGGCAACACGGTCGTTCTAAAACCGGCCAGCGCGACACCGGTCATCGCGGCGAAATTCGTAGAAGTGCTTGAAGAATCGGGCCTTCCGAAGGGCGTTGTCAACTTTGTGCCGGGAAGCGGGGCGGAAGTGGGAGACTATCTCGTCGATCACCCGAAAACAAGCATCATTACATTTACGGGATCACGTGAAGTCGGTACGAGAATTTTTGAACGCGCGGCAAAAGTGCAGCCGGGACAGCAGCATCTGAAACGCGTCATTGCAGAAATGGGCGGTAAAGATACGGTTGTCGTTGACGAAGATGCGGACATTGAATTGGCGGCTCAATCCATCTTTACATCAGCATTCGGCTTCGCGGGACAAAAATGTTCTGCAGGTTCCCGCGCGGTTGTGCATGAAAAAGTATACGATGCCGTCTTGGAGCGCGTCATCGAAATCACTGAATCAAAAGTGACGGCAAGCCCTGACAGCGCTGACGTGTATATGGGGCCTGTCATCGACCAAGGCTCTTACGATAAAATCATGAGCTACATTGAAATCGGAAAAGAAGAAGGCCGTTTAGTAAGCGGCGGCACCGGCGATGATTCAAAAGGCTACTTTATCAAGCCGACGATCTTCGCTGACCTTGATCCGAAAGCCAGACTCATGCAGGAAGAAATTTTCGGGCCGGTCGTCGGGTTTTCTAAAGTATCAAACTTTGATGAAGCGCTGGAAGTGGCAAACAACACTGAATACGGTTTGACAGGAGCGGTCATTACAAATAACCGCAAACATATTGAACGGGCGAAACAGGAATTCCATGTCGGCAACCTGTACTTCAACCGCAACTGTACGGGAGCGATTGTCGGATACCATCCGTTCGGAGGCTTTAAAATGTCCGGCACTGATTCAAAAGCGGGCGGCCCGGATTATTTGGCCCTCCACATGCAGGCGAAAACAATCAGTGAAATGTTTTAAGAGGGACTGAATGGGCATCCTCCTCGCGGGGGGTGTCCATTTCACCATAAACATATAAAGCGGAGGAGGAAATGCCATAGCAAACATTCAGTTGATTATATCCATTTGTATTTATATGGCGGGCATGCTGTTTATCGGCTATTTCGCCTACAGACGGACGTCAAATCTGACGGATTACATGCTCGGGGGGCGGTCTTTAGGTCCTGCCGTCACAGCGCTCAGCGCGGGAGCGGCGGATATGAGCGGATGGCTCTTGATGGGGCTTCCGGGCGCCATGTTCTCAACAGGATTAAGCGGCGCTTGGATTGTCATCGGCCTTGTGCTCGGAGCATGGGCGAACTGGCTTTTCGTGGCGCCGAGACTGAGAACGTATACTGAAAAAGCGGGGAATTCCATCACCATTCCGGGTTTCCTTGAAAATCGTTTCGGTGATCATACGAAGCTTCTCAGACTGTTTTCGGGTCTTGTCATTCTCGTCTTTTTCACATTTTACGTATCATCGGGCATGGTGTCCGGAGGCGTCTTATTCAACAGCATTTTAGGGCTGGACTATCACACCGGCCTGTGGGTTGTGACAGGCGTCGTTGTCGCCTACACCTTGTTCGGGGGCTTTTTGGCGGTAAGCTGGACGGACTTTGTCCAAGGTATCATCATGTTTGCGGCGCTTATTCTCGTGCCGATTGTGACGATTTTTCATACGGGCGGCCCGGGAGAAACCGTTGCCGATATCCGTTCCGTCAACCCGGAACTGTTTAACATGTTCAAAGGAACGACCGTCCTTGGCATTATTTCTTTATTTGCGTGGGGGCTCGGCTATTTCGGGCAGCCGCATATTATTGTGCGCTTTATGGCGATCACATCTGTGAAAGAAATCAAACGCGCCAGACGGATCGGCATGGGATGGATGATTTTGTCTGCACTAGGCGCGCTGTTTACGGGTCTTGCGGGAATCGCGTATTACCATCAGCACGGACTGAAGCTGGCTGATCCGGAAACCATTTTTATTCAGCTCGGCAACATTCTGTTCCACCCGATTATTACGGGATTTCTCATTTCTGCGATTTTAGCGGCCATTATGAGTACGATTTCGTCTCAGCTGCTCGTTACGTCCAGTTCTTTAGTAGAGGATTTGTATAAGTCCATGTTCAGACGTTCGGCTTCTGATAAGGAACTCGTATTTCTGGGGAGAATGGCAGTGCTTGCGGTGTCAATCATCGCCTTGGTGCTCGCCTGGGAGAAAAACAACACGATACTAGGTCTTGTCAGCTATGCATGGGCGGGATTCGGCGCGTCATTCGGGCCGGTCGTACTGCTCAGTTTATTTTGGAAACGGATGACGAAATGGGGGGCACTCGCCGGCATGATTGCGGGAGCGATTACCGTAATCATTTGGGCGAATGCCGGTCTTTCAGACTTTTTGTACGAAATCATTCCGGGGTTTGCTGTAAGCCTTGCCGCTGTATTTGTCGTCAGCTTGTTGACACAGGCTCCGTCAAAAGATGTCACAGATCAGTTTCATGAGTACCGTGATACACTTTCTCAATAAAAGCAAGGAACGAGAGGAAGAAGGGACCGCCCTTTTTCCTCTTTTCACGATACAGAATTCCGGATTATGCCGTTTTGGGAATATATGAATTTTTTTCTATACAAAAAGTCACCCCTCAGAGTATGATAAAGATAAAAAGAGCATAGGAGAAATAGGTATGGAAGAGCTTTTAGAGAGAGTTTTTTCATTTACGGACATTGATAAATTAATTGATTTCATCAGTTACGAATTGCAGAAGCCCGTCATTCTGGAAAGTGCGGATTTCTTTTTGCTTGCCTATAATTCTTATTACATTAATCACTTCGACTCCGCCAACCAGCAGACGATATTTTCAAAAAAATGCCCCGTGCAGATTTTTGAGAGGTTTCTGAAGGACGGGGTGATCGAAAAACTGAAAACCGTTCCTGAACCGTTCCGTGTTGAAAAAATAGACAGTATCGGGCTGAATCAGAGAGTGGTCGTAAGCGCAAAACATAAAGGGGAAGTGATGGGCTACATCTGGATTCAGGAGCTCGACCGCGACTTGACGGACGAGGAGCTCGACTTTTTATATGAAACCTCATTCCATGTCGGAAAAATCATCTATAAAACGAACCGGCTGAAACAGGAAAAGGAAGAGAGAGCGGAAGACCTGGTGAAACGGGCGATCTTTCAGCAATTCTCGTCTGAAAAGGAGTTCAGGCGGGAGGCGGAAAAGATGAACGCCGTGCTGCCGTCGGTTTTCTCGGTGGTTGTCCTGCATGCCGCAAATGGGGATGGGGAGGCAGTCGAAGATTTGAAGGAAAATATCAAATCGTACTTGAATTTGCGGGATAAAGTTAGTCACGTCTTAACCATTGATTCCAATATTGTCATCGTCGTCGCAAGCTTCTCGCAAAAAAGCTCCGGCACTTCGGCAGCATCTGAATTCATCCACAAACTGCTGACTCATTTTCACTTTCAGAAGATCCCCACTCCCATCTATATCGGAATCGGCAATGAATACAGCAGCATCCTGAAGCTCGGGAAAAGTTATATAGAAGCCCTTGAAGTCATAAAGGCTGCAGAAATTACCGGAAACCAGGAAAATATCCCGTATGAATACAGCAAGCTCGGGATCTACCGCTATCTTGAAAGTATCGAAGAAAAAAACGCCTCACTGGAATATGTAAACCATGATCTAGCTTTATTAAAAGCCAAGGATAGAGAAAGCAGCACCGAACTGCTGAAAACGTTAGAAATCTATCTCCTCAATAACTGCAAAACAAAACCAGCCGCAGAACAGCTTTTTATTCATCAAAACACATTGAACTACCGTATCAAACAGATTCTTGACATGACATCAATTAATTTAAACGACTTCAGGACAAGGTGCCAGCTGTATCTTGATATCATGCTGATGAAAAAGAAATAAAAAAGAAACCAGTCTCCGTACTGGTTTCAGCTTTAATACCCTCCTCAACCTCAACATCTCATTGGACCGTGCTTCTTGAATCTCCATCCTTTTCCGCAAGATGAGAACTGAACAAACACTGTTTCCCGATGTATGGTATACTTTTATTGATATTGATTCTCAATTATAAAATGTTTGAAGTATAGATATAAACGGGAGGCAGAATAATGGCGGAAAATCATGAGGTGTATGACGTCACGATTATAGGCGGGGGCCCGATCGGCCTGTTTACGGCTTTTTATTGCGGGATGCGCGAGCTGAAAACGAAAGTGATTGAATTTTTGCCGCGGCTCGGGGGGAAAGTGTCTATGTTTTTCCCGGAAAAAATTATCCGTGATATCGGCGGAATTCCGGGGATCGCCGGGGAACAGCTGATTAAGCAGCTGAAGGAGCAGGCGGCGACATTTGAGCCGGATATCGTGTTGAATCAGCGGGTGACCGGATTTGAGCGGCTGAATGACGGGACCATTGTGCTGGAAAGTTCCGAAGGGGAAAAGCACTATACACGCACCGTGATTTTGGCTGTCGGCATGGGAACGCTTGAGGTCAATGAGCTCAACAGCGCGGATGCGAGCCGTTATTCAGGGAAAAACCTTCATTATAAAGTGGAGAAGCTGGATGCGTTTGAAGGTAAGCATATCGTGATCTCCGGAGGGGGAGATACCGCGGTTGACTGGGCGAATGAGCTGGAACCGATTACGGCGTCTGTTACCGTCTTGCACCGCCGTGAGGAGTTCGGCGGTTTAGAAAGCAGCGTGGCGAAAATGAAGCGGTCTTCCGTGCGGGTGTTTGCGCCGTATCGTCTGAAGCATCTCAACGGCACCGGGGAACGGATCGAGAGCGTCACCGTTTGTCATACCGAGTCTGGCCATTCTGAAGACATCAAGGTTGATGAGCTCATTATCAATCACGGGTTTAAAATTGATCTCGGCCCGATGAAGGATTGGGGGCTTGAGATAGAAGAAGGCAGGATTAAAGCCGACAGACATATGCGGACGAATCTTCCGGGCGTGTTTGTTGCAGGTGACGCCGCCCATTATGAAAGCAAGCTCAGATTGATTGCCGGCGGCTTCACGGAGGGACCGACCGCCGTGAACAGCGCCAAAGCCTATTTGGACCCGCAGGCGGATCAGATGGCGATGTATTCGACTCATCATAAGAAATTGGTGACACAATAAAAAAGGGAATGGCCCCCGATGTTGAGCCGGGGGTCAGCTGTGAACGAGCATGTCTTTCATTTCATTTCGTATAAACGCAAATAACTGTTCCTGATTTTTCACGGCGGTAAATCCGTAACCGGCGGGTATGTCTTCACCGATGCAGATGACGGGAGGGCGGTTTGCTGTCGGATTCGGTGATATGCCGATCTGTTTTCCGGCGCTGAGCAAGTGCTGAGCGGATTCTTTGCCCGGACAGATAATCATTTGCAGAGGAGACTCTCTGATTGTGCGTTCGATCATCGAAGTGAACCGCTCATCTGCGATATGTTCATGAGTGATATAAAACGGGCATGATACTGAGTCAGGCATATTTTCTGCCGCTTGACGGCTTCCGACAATGAGCGAATGCGGAGAATCACCTTGATGGCCGGATAGGCGGAAGCCCCGTTTTGTCAGTTCCGTCTTTGCCGCTTCAGTCGCTGCATTCAGGCTTGCTGTCACCCGGCGGATGTCAATCTGCTTGAGAGCCAGTGTGTCAAAGAATTCACAGACCGCGTGGCGTGATGTGAAAAAGATCTGTTCAAAAGTGCTGATACGCTTCAGGATGTTTTCGTTTGCGGGCATTTTTTTAACAATCCGCTTCGGCCATTCGATAACATCTGCGCCATACTCGCGCAGCCTGCCTGTCAATGTATGTTCATCATCGCCATGAGTGACCACCATGATATGCCGCCCGATGAACGGTTTGCTTTCAAACCAGCTATATGTTTGAAGATTTACGATATCTCCGATGACGATAATGGCGGGGTTGGTGATGTTTTGGCTTTGTACTTTTTCATAAATATCCTGAAGCGTTCCTTTTACGCTGCGCTGGCGGCCCCATGTTCCCCATTGAATGACGAGTACGGGGACGGAGGGGGATTTCCCGTGCTCCATAAGCTGCCGGCATATAAATGACAGATTTTTAACACCCATGTAAAACACAAGCGTTTGAACGCTTCGAGCCAGCCCTTCCCAATCGAGATTCGGCCGGCCTTGTAATGATGTATCATGAGCAGTGATCATGGCGAAGGACGAAGCGCAATCACGATGGGTGACGGGGACGCCCGCATACAGCGGCGCCGCGATTCCCGAGGTGATGCCGGGCACCATCTCGTAGCGGATGCCGTGCCGATGAAGCGCCTCCGCTTCTTCGCCGACTCTGCCGAACACGCTTGGGTCTCCGCCTTTCAAGCGGACTACGGTGAAGCCTTCCGCCGCTTTTTCAATCAGCAGGGCATTTATCTCCGACTGTTTCATAAAATGGCGGTCGGGCAGTTTTCCGCAATAAATGAACCGGCAGTCTGGAGAGGCATATTCAAGAAATGTTGGGTTTGCAAGCCGGTCATACAAAATGATATCCGCTTTCTCCAGAACCTGTTTCCCTTTTACGGTAATCAGCCCCGGGTCTCCAGGTCCGGCACCGACAAAATATACAATTCCGTTTCTCATGATGGCGTCATCCCTTCATCTGTTTAAAAAGTGATCCGACCCTTTGATTAATACAGGAGGTATACATTCTCTCCTTCGATCAGTGTTTCGTATGTTTTAATACAGCCATGATCCGGCTCTTGGACTTTTCCGTCTTCTAAGGAAATTTTCCAGTCATGCATCGGGCAGAAGACGTATTCTCCGCTGACGATGCCTTCAGCCAGGACGCCCCCTTTATGAGGGCAGCGGTTTTCGACGGCGCGGACGCTTCCGTCAGAAAGCTTAAATACGGCAAGCTCTTTCTCTTCTATATATACGGTTTTTCCTAACTCCTCAGGTAATTCGTTTAACCTGCCTATGCAAACCTTTGTCATATCTTTATTAACCATGTCCGTTCCTCCTTACTGTTTTATGAAGTCGTGACGACATTTTCAAATAAATCTTTAGAAGCTTTTTTATCTTTAAGGAAATATTGCCACGGATCTTTGTGAACAGAGAGTGTTTCATTCATTCTGCCGTTGAGTTCCAGCCGTTTTTCCGGATCGTTCAACACAGATTGGACATGGGATAAACCGATGCGCTCAAGCCATGCGGATGTGCGCTCCAGATAGTTAGCCGTTTCTCTGTAGTACTGAAGGTAAGCGCCCGCGTATTCTAAGACTTCTTCATTCGTTTTCACTTTCATCAGCAAATCACCGGCTCGCAAATGTGTTCCGCCGTTCCCGCCGGCATAAAGCTCCCAGCCTCCGTCGATGCCGACAACACCAAGGTCTTTAATGCCGGACTCCGCACAGTTCCGCGGGCAGGCAGACACGGCCATTTTGACCTTATGAGGCGTATTGAGCCCTTCGAATTTTTTCTCAAGCGCAATGCCCAGTGCCATGGAGTCCTGCGTGCCGAAGCGGCAGAATTGTTCGCCTACGCACGTTTTTACCGTGCGGAGTGTTTTTCCGTACGCGTAGCCTGAAGGCATATCAAGCTCGGCCCATACTTTCGGCAGGTCTTCTTTTTTGACGCCGATGAGATCGATTCGCTGGCCGCCTGTCATTTTAACGAGCGGGATTTCATATTTGTCGACGACATCGGCGATCTTGCGGAGATCCTGAGAGTTGGTCACGCCGCCGTACATCCGGGGCACGACTGAGTATGTTCCGTCTTTTTGAATATTGGCGTGCATCCGTTCGTTCACAAAGCGGGATGTTCTGTCATCCTCGTATGTAGACGGATTGATCATGCCTAAGTAGTAGTTGAGGGCAGGCCGGCATTTGGAGCAGCCCTCCGGCGTTTTCCAGCCGAGCACGTTCATGATTTCTCTCGTATGTGATAGCCCTTTGGCTTTGATTTCTTCTACGACTTCATCTCTTGAAAGCGAGGTGCAGCCGCAAATCGCTTCTTTTTGCGCGGATGCGTCAAATTCTGAGCCCAGTGTATATTGAAGAATGTCTTCCACGAGCGGTTTACAGCCTCCGCAGGAACGGGATGCCCCAGTGCATGCTTTGATTTCGTCCGTTGATGTACAGCCTTTTTCCTGAATGGCTTGAATAATCGCGCCTTTTGATACACCGTTGCAGCCGCAGATGATTTCATCGCCGCTCATCGCCGCGGTCATGCTTGCGCCTGCTTCCTGGTCAAGAGGCTGTAAGATTGATATCTTGGAAGTTTCGGAGATATCGGCTTCTTTTTGAATCATTGAAAACAGGCGGCTGCCCTCGCTGCTGTCGCCGAATAAAACAGCGCCGACAATTTGATTGCCTCTCAGAACGATTTTTTTATAGATGCCGTCCTGCTCATCGAAAACTTTAATCGCTTTTTTCTCCTCTGATTCGTTAAAGTCACCGGCAGAGAATACCTCGACGCCTGATACCTTTAATTGAGTGGAGAGAACGGAGCCTTCATACGGTTTTGTTTCAATGCCGCAAATATGTTTGGCCAGCACTTTTGCCTGTTCATAGAGCGGCGCCACAAGACCGTATGCGATTCCGCGGTGCTCGGCACATTCACCGACAGCGTAAATGTGCGGGATTTCAGTCTGCATATAATCGTTAACAATGATTCCGCGGTTAACCGGAATGCCGCTTTCCGCGCCAAGCTGTGTATTCGGGCGGATGCCGACCGCCATGACGACTAAATCAGCTTCGATGCTTGTGCCGTCTTTAAAGCGTACGCCTTCGACACGGTCAGTACCGACAATTTCTTCGGTTTGCTTTTCAAGTAAAAAGGTCATGCCTTGTTTTTCTAATTCGTTTTGCAGCAGGCGCCCTGCAGTTGGATCAAGCTGGCGTTCCATCAAGTATGGAGAGAGGTGGATGACAGACACGTCCATTCCGAGATTCAGCAGCCCGCGAGCGGCTTCTAAACCAAGCAGTCCTCCGCCGATGACGGCTGCTTTTTTATATTGTTTCGACGCGGCGAGCATTGTGTCGGTATCTTTTATGTCCCGGAATGCCGTGACGCCTTTTTTATCTGCGCCCGGAATCGGAAGGATAAAAGGGACAGAGCCTGTCGCCAGGATGAGTTCATCATAGGGCTGGATTCTGTCTGCATCTGTAATGACGGTTTTGCTATCCTGGTCCACTTTGATGACTGTTTCACCGGTATGCAGCTGAATGTTGTTTTCTTTGTACCAGTCCCAATCGTTTAACGTAATATCTTTAATATCTGTATCGCCTTGAAGCACTTTTGACAGAAGGATTCGGTTATAGTTGGGATGAGGTTCGGCCCCGAATATTGTAATCTCGAATTCGTCTTTTGAAACACGCAGTATTTCTTCAATCGCTCTTACCCCGGCCATTCCATTTCCAACAAGGACTAGCTGTTTTTTTCCCATCAGATGATCCGCTCCTTACCTGTGTTTTCTTTAGCGTAGCACAGCGAAAACAGATATTTAAGATACATGTTATGAGATGTAACAAAAAATACTAAAAAATCTAAAATTTTTATGAAAAATTATATCGGGCTGATACGTGCAGCGCACATCTTAAAACTGGGCATTTTTACAGTCCGGATCCAAGGCTTCACCAATTAAATCGTTGATGTTTTGCGTGTCAGACCAATGGATGGGGACAAACAGTGTATGATGTCTGACTTTTACTTGATTTTAAACAGAGAATGCATCAGAATAAATAGTAACAATTACGATTTACTACACTGTACATATTAGTTGAACAGAGACAGTCACAGATAATAAATCGTAATCATTCTATTTTGTTGGGAGGCTATTTTTATGGGGAAAATTCCGGTTACAGTATTGAGCGGCTATCTTGGTGGTGGAAAGACGACAGTTTTGAATCATATTTTACAAAACCGCAACGGTTTAAAAATTGCCGTCATCGTTAATGACATGAGCGAAGTAAACATAGACGCGGGCCTGGTGAAACAGGGAGGGGGCTTATCACGGACAGACGAAAAACTCGTAGAATTATCCAACGGCTGTATCTGCTGCACGCTGCGTGAGGATCTATTAGTCGAAGTTGAGAAACTCGCCAAAGACGGCAGGTTTGATTATATCGTGATTGAATCAACAGGGATCAGTGAACCGATTCCCGTTGCCCAGACATTTTCTTATATAGATGAAGAAATGGGCATTGATCTGACAACATTCTGCAGGCTGGACACAATGGTTACCGTGGTAGATGCAAACCGATTCTGGCATGACTTCCAGTCCGGTGACAGACTCCTTGACCGGAAAGAAGTTGCGGGAGAAGAGGATGAACGGGAGATTGCCGACCTATTAATTGATCAAATTGAGTTTTGTGATGTACTTATTTTAAATAAGTGCGACATGGTGGGCGAAAAAGAGCTTGAACAGCTTGAAACAGTTCTTCGCGCATTACAGCCCCGTGCCAAGCTGATCCGATCCGTCCGCGGAGAAGTGCCTGCCGAATGCATTTTGAATACCGGTTTATTTGAGTTTGAAGAAGCGAGTTCATCAGCAGGATGGATAAAGGAGCTGACGGCAGGTCATGAAGCGCACACTCCGGAAACAGAAGAGTATGGAATCACTTCGTTTGTGTATTCACGGCGTCTGCCGTTTCATACCGTTCGTTTTGACAGCTGGCTGCATCAATCAATGCCTGACAGCATTGTGCGCGCAAAGGGAATTGCCTGGTGCGCAACCTACAACAGCTTCGCGCTGCTGATGTCTCAGGCGGGTCCGGCGGTCTCAGTTGAGCCTGTCTCTTATTGGGTGGCGGCGATGCCGAAACTTGAGCAGGAGCAGATCAAACAGCAGGAGCCGGAGATTCTGGAGGATTGGGACGCTCAATTCGGAGACCGTCATACGAATCTGGTATTTATCGGGTTTGATTTAGATGAAGCAGCCATTACAAAGGAATTAGATCAGTGTCTGCTCACGCCGTCTGAGTTCGATTCTGACTGGTCTCAATTTGAAGATCCTTTTCAATGGGATATTCAGCGGGCTGAATAACATACCAGCCAAGTTTAGAAGCATGTGAGAAGGGAAGGAGTGATGAAAAAGGAGCTGAACAATGTGAAAGCACTGACATACCAAGGAAAAGAACATATGGAAGTGAAAGAAGTCCCTGCACCCGTCATTCAAGATGAGAGGGATGTCATCGTTCGAATCACCGCAACCGGAATTTGCGGTTCAGACCTTCATTTATATAAAAATGGAATACCCGCTGATCCGGGTTATATCGTTGGACACGAGCCAATGGGAATCGTTGAAGAAACGGGCAGTCAAGTGAAAAAGTTGAAAAAAGGCGACCGGGTCGTGATTCCTTTTAACATCGGCTGCGGAGAATGTCATTATTGCAAGCACCAGATGGAAAGCCAGTGTGATGAATCAAATCCCAATCCTCATACAGATGCCGGCGGCTTATTCGGTTTCTCGGAGTTTAACGGTAATTATCCCGGCGGGCAGGCTGAATATTTACGAGTGCCCTATGCTGATTTCTCTTCTTTTCTGGTTCCGGCAGACAGCGAGCTAGAAGATGAACAGGTACTGCTTCTGTCAGATGTCATGCCGACCGCCTTTTGGAGCGTCCAGCACAGCGGAGTGAAAAAAGGGGACACAGTTGTTATTCTGGGCTCAGGTCCGATCGGTTTAATGGCGCAAAAATTCGCTTGGAAAAAAGGCGCAAAGCGGGTCATCGCAGTCGATCAAGTCCCGCACCGCCTTGAACATGCGAGACGCATAAACGGAGCAGAGACCTTCAATTTTTCAGAGCATGAAGAGATCGGGAAACTGCTGCATGAACAAACGTCAGGGGGCGCGGATGTTGTGATTGATTGTGTCGGAATGGACGGCACGCCGCTTTCAAAAGAAAAAGAAAAGCAAAAACCGAATCAGTTCGGAACCATCAGTCCGATTCTGACAGCGTCAGAAGCCGTTAAGAAGTTCGGTACTGTTCAGCTCACAGGCGCATATATTTCCGAAGCGGACGGTTTTCCGATCGGTGATTTTTTCACGCGCAACGTTTCTCTAAAAATGGGCCAGGCACCCGTTATCCATCTGATGCCGATGCTGTATCAAATGGTCGAACAAAATGAAATTGATCCGACGGATATTATTACGCACAAAATGAGTCTTGCGGAAGCCCCTGCTGCATATGATATATTTGACAAAAAAGAAGATGGCAACATTAAAGTGATTTTGAAGCCATAGAGCGAGGGGAAACACAATGAATATTTACAGACCGGCGGGATTTTGGATCAGATTGGGAGCCGCAGTACTCGACTATTTAATTATTTCAGTGCCTTTGGCGATTATTTATATGCTGGCAACGGGAAAAGATCCGGAGGAGAGCGCAATGATCAGCATCATTTTGACTCTTTATTCTATCTTGCTTCCTGTATACTGGAACGGTTATGTTATCGGCAAAAAGATCTGCGGTATCCGCATCGTCAAAAAAGACGGCACTCAGGTAGGCTTTCTCACTATGATTTTAAGAGTGCTTGTGGGCGCCTTAATTTATGGTGTGACGTTAGGAATCGGTGTGATCGTGAGCGCATTTATGGTCGGAATGAGAGAAGACAAACGGTCGATCCATGATTTTGTGGCAGGAACGTATGTTACATACGCATTGCCGGACGAATCGATTGAAAAGAGCGAATAATTTCGCTCTTTTTTTTGCATAAAAACTGGATGGAGGCAAAACATATAACAAACGCTAAAGGAGGAAAAAGTCATGAAAAAAGCTGCGTTATCATTGGCTGCGTTTTTCATTACGGCAATGGTTTTCATAATGCCGGCACATGCAACTGAAACAAAAATGCCTTCAACAATGTCACTTACGGTACAGCAGAAAAAAGAAATTGAATCTCTTGAAAAGGAAATACTCGAGAAACGTAAACATGTCATTTCCAAATATGTTGAATACGGTGTCCTGCCGAAAGAAAAAGCAGAGCATATTAAACAGCATATGGACAGGCGCTTTAACATGATGAAACAAAATGGCTTTATCCCCAAGCCTCCCCCTCATAAATTGGAGAAGCGGCATCATCATTCTTAAGCATCCGGCAAGCCGGATGCTTTTTGTTTTATCGGGATTGCTCTGGAACGCAAAAATATCAGGTAAAACGTTTAAAGGCTCAAACGGCGATACAGCAGCCGGCCGTTATGAACGTTATAAAGAAGATGTCGCCTTGATGGCAGAAATGGGTTTGAAAGCTTACCGCTTTTCTGTCAGCTGGCCGAGGATTTTTCCAAGCTTCGATTATTCACCGGCTTATCCGCTTACAAGTCACCCTGAAGACAAAACCTTTGAAGTTTTTACTGGTATCGGAACGTGATCGAAACAAACGGTAAGAGTTTATAAGAGTTCCCTGAGAGAAATATGTTTCTCTCAGGGTTTTCTTTTACATTGAGGCCGCATCGATAATATACGTATCTGCATGCAGATCGGATAATTCGGCAGGCACTGAATAACAAGTAAGGCTGTATCGGCCTTTCGGAAGATCGAAGAAAAGCCGTTTTGACATCACGCTTTCAATCTCAATTCCATCTTTTACAGCTTCAAAGGAAACAGCCGCTTTTTTCTCATAGGATGGTACCGGTTCATTTGTATTAAGCCTGAGGACAATAAATGCCTTCGTATTTCTCCTTGCTTCAAATGAAACAGCTCCGTCAGCCTCCGCAAATCCTTTTTCAATGGCTTCATCCGTCCAATCGATAACAGGCGGTTCGGAATCTTTTTGGAAGATTGTAAATTGATGATAAGAAATGATAAGTTCTTGCGGTTTCCATGATTTAATCAATGCGCTGCTCCTCCTGTTTCGTTACTTGATTTTAAATAATACTCTCGTTCCGTCTGGATCATTGGTAAGCTGGTGTCCGACCCAAGAGCCGGCCCCGCGGTTGTCTGCCGGAGAAATATATTCTACGGAGGCATTGTTTCCGCCCTGTTTACAAACCGCCATGGGCCATTCATCTCTATCGTACCCCGTTTTTACAGGCACATGTTTAAGAGATTGCTCACGCCGCTTATGTACTCCGTCTCTGTCAATGGTGCATATGCTGGGATGTCCTTCTTTTATCGCGCCCTTAATATGCTTTGCTGTTTCCGGATATCGATCGGACGGAAATAGGATTACTTTGTCGTAATCGCTTTTCTGAACGGTCTGCTCGTTATCTGAGAAAATATCACCCTTGATCAGGGCCGCAACTGCTCCGGCAATGATGAGAAGAACAAGCAGCAGTGCTTTTAATGTTTTCAAGAGTATCAATCACCTCCAGTTTTAAATTGCTGTAAAGCTGGTCCAAGAATAAAGCAGAATCGGCCTGCTGTAAAGCTGTTAAAATATATTTTTCAGCCTCAATTCAACTGAATATCTGTAAAACCGTCTGCACAAATCAGTTTTATCCAATAAAAAATCGGTCAGAAAGTCTTTTTTGCAGTTTCTCTATTCAGAAATGAATGATTGCGGCCGTCTGAATAATTGGCTATTATAGCGATAAGCTCACCGGCAGGGTATCTTCGTCAGCGAGTTTCCGGATGAAAACCTGGCCGGATGTAATCGAGCGCCGCAGGACGATAAAAAGACGGCCATCTGATAAGAAGGCCGCAGTATATCATTCCAGATTTGCATGATTTGCAAACATGTCTGCCGAATTCAGTTCTTTTTTCTCCATGATTTTTAGAATAACCGCATCGTAAAACAGCAGGAGAGTCTGTTCAAATAAAGAGCCCATCGGCTGAATCGTCTTTCTGTCTCCGCCGGTCTCATCCTTAGGAGAGCCGGGAATCGTTATCGTAAGATCCGCAAGTCTGCCGAGACTCGAGTCAGGATTAATCGTTAATGCAGTGATGGTGCCATTAAGGCTTTTGGCTTTTTCAGCGGTATGAAGCAGGCTTTTTGTTTCGCCTGAGCCTGAGCCGATGATGACGAGACCGCCTTCTTTGAGGGGAGGGGCAAGCGTCTCACCGACGATGTAAGCGTTCAGCCCGATATGCATCATCCTCATGGCGAACGCTTTAGCCATAAAACCAGAACGGCCCGCTCCGGACGTGAAGATCTGATCTGCAGCTAAAATCTGATCCGCAAGCTTGTCAGCTTCATTGTCGGCTATTAACGCTGCAGTACGGGATAATTCATTTAGGATTTCATGTAAGTATTCCGTCGTTTTCATGATCCTTGTGTGATCAGCTGTTTCATTTTAGAAGCAGTATCCGCTTTATTGTCAGCTCCCGTAATGCCTCCGCCGACAATGATTAAATCTGGGTTTTGTTTGATGGCTTCAGGAAGCGTATCAAGTTTAATGCCTCCGGCAATTGCGGTTTTAGCGCTCTTGACTGCTTTTTTAATCGCCGTCAGTTCCTCGAATGAATTTTTTCCTTCTGCTTGAAGATCATAACCTGTGTGGACACAAATATAATCAACACCGAGTTGGTCAATTTCTTTTGCCCGTGTTTCAAGGTCTTTTACGTTGATCATATCGACGAGGATTTTTTTCTGCTGTTTTTTTGCTTCGGCAACCGCTCCTTTGATCGTCGAATCATCTGTCGCTCCTAAAACGGTGATGATGTCGGCGCCTGCTTCTGCCGCTTTCATAATCTCGTAACCGCCTGCATCCATGATTTTAAGATCGGCAAGCACTTTCAGGTGAGGAAAGGCTGTTTTCATTTCCTGCACGGCTTTCAGTCCTTCATTAATGACGACGGGAGTGCCGATTTCTACAACATCTATATATTGTTCGACCTCTTTCACAAGTTCAATTGCTTCAGGGATATTCACTAAGTCTAATGCCAGCTGTAATTCCACTGTATATTCACTCCTCTTCTTAATGTATCTACATTCTATAGAGTGCCCTGCATGTTGAGAAGTACGCACTTTAAAGTCTAATAGTTACTTTGAGGATACTGTCCCCCGCAGGCAATGTGTTTTGTCTCAGCAAAACTGCGTGGTAGTATAAATGGATGAAAGCTCTGTGAAAAAGTAAGCAAGTGTTTATAGATGATCAACGTACGAAAAGTAAGAGGAAGGAGAATAGCCCGTGAGCCGAATGGATAAGAAAACGTTTAATTGCGAAAAGGAATTGACGCTTGCCGTGATAGGCGGGAAGTGGAAAATGCTGATTATGTGGCACCTGGGAAAAGAAGGGACAAAACGATTTAATGAGCTGAAAGCTTTAATTCCTGATATTACGCACAAAATTCTTGTGAATCAGCTCAGGGAGCTGGAGCAGGATCTGATCGTTCACAGGGAAGTTTACCCTGTTGTTCCCCCGAAAGTGGAGTACTCATTAACGGAGCAAGGAGAGACCCTTATGCCGATTTTGGACGCTATGTATAAGTGGGGAAAAGAATATATGGAATTAATCAACATTGATAAAACTGCAATAAAGGAATCTTTTTGAAGCGCTCTATGGAAAATAGGGCGCTTTTTTTTGCGCGGTTTAATGAAATCATATTGCGAACGATTAAATCTCCTGTTTCGGTTCTTGCGCTGTTTTTTCTCCATCAGCTAATATATGAAAACTATTTTCATTCTGCCATAACTGGATATTCGAAAGATTTATACTATAGTTTAAAGATTTTTAATTTTACATAAATAATATTTTTGAAAATAAATTGCGGGATGCCGCAAAATACCCTCTGGAATTGTCGGAATTTTTTTCGGTGTGCCGCATGAAACTTTTCACCCATTTTTCGGTGATAAAAACAATAATTTCATATAAAGTGAACGTAAGTAGATATATAGTAATTCATGAAGAAATAGGTAAACCCTGTTGCTTACAAACATTGGATTCTTGTCTTGATTTCCCATAAATTTGAGCCGAATTTCGGACTGTGCGGGTGAATGGATTGCGGATTTCGGCGGTGATTAAATCGGGATCGTTTTGGAGGTAAGTGGTTCTTTTGGCTTGATAATGAGTTAGGGACATTGAGGGAGGCTGTTTCTAAGGGAGAATTGACAAATTTATCTTAAAAAGGGGAGGCGCACACATATGGAAATAACTTTTTATCCTTTAACAAATGCACAAAAACGTATCTGGTATACAGAAAAATTCTATCCGAACACAAGTATTTCAAATCTTGCGGGTTTCGGAAAGCTCATTTCTGAGGACGGCGTACAAGCTCATATCGTTGAGAAAGCGATACAGGAATTTGTCCGTCGCCATGAGTCGATGAGAATCCGTCTTCGGCTTGATGATGAGGGGGAGCCTGTTCAATATGTGAGCGAATACCATCCGCTGACGATCGAGCATACAGACATCAGGCAAGCCGGCTGCTCTGCGGAAGAGCTGTCAAAATGGGGACGTGACGAGGCAAGCAAACCTCTGGCGTTATATGATCAGGATTTATTCCGTTTTTCCGTGTACACCATCAGCGAAAATGAGGTCTGGTTCTACGTTAATGTGCATCACGTTATTTCAGACGGAATTTCCATGACGATTCTGGGCAATACGATTACTGATATTTATTTGGAGCTTTCGGGCGGAGCAAGTGAGAACGAGGCGGAGATTCCTTCCTTCATCGAGCATGTGCTGACAGAGCAGGAATATGTGCAGTCGAAGCGGTTTAAAAAGGATCGGGATTTTTGGAACGGACAGTTTGAGACCGTACCTGAGCTTGTGTCTTTAAAACGGAGCCAGGCAGATGCGGGTCTTGATGCGAAACGGTTTTCTCAAGAAATTCCTCATGACCTGTACGGCCGGATTCAATCATTTTGCGGGGAGCATAAGGTCAGCGTTCTTTCCTTGTTCCAGTCAGCTCTGATCGCTTATCTCTACAAAGTGACAGGCCGGGATGACGTCGTCACGGGTACGTTTATGGGAAACCGGACGAATGCGAAAGAAAAGCAGATGCTCGGGATGTTCGTATCCACGGTGCCTGTGCGGACAAGCGTTGACGGAAGCCAGCCGTTCTTGGAATTCGTCAAAGGCCGGATGAAGGATCTGATGAAAATTCTCCGCCACCAAAAGTATCCGTATAACCTGCTTGTCAATGATTTACGTGCTTCAAAAAGTTCGCTGAGCAGATTGTTTACGGTGGCTTTGGAGTATCAAGTGATGCAGTGGCAGAAAAAAGAGAATCTGTCCTTCCTGACAGACCCGATCTTCAGCGGAAGCGGAACAAATGATATATCGATTCACGTGAAGGAACGATGGGACACCGGGAAATTGACGATTGATTTTGACTATCGCAGTGACATATTTAAGGCGGACGAAATTGCTTCTGTTTCTGAACGTTTGATCACGCTGATTGAAGATGCGATATCATCTCCTGACCGTGTAATTGATGAGCTCGCTCTTCTTTCAGAATCGGAGAAAGAGCTGCTTCTGAAGCGTGCCTCCGGCAATCCGGTCGCTTATCGCAAGGAGATGACGATTCCGGCGCTGTTTGAAGAGAAAGCGAAGGCACTGTCTGACAAACCCGCGGTTGTATATGAAGGCCGGACATTGTCCTATCACACATTGCATGAACAGTCAGGCCGTATCGCCGGACGCCTTCTTAAAGCCGGGATATCAGCCGATTCTCCTGTCGCTGTGCTACTTGGCCGATCTGACCGTGTTATTGCGGCAATATTGGGAATTTTGAAAGCGGGCGGCGCATATGTGCCGATTGATCCTGACTTTCCGGCGGATCGGATTCAGTACATCTTGGAGGACAGCGGAGCGAAGGCTGTTCTGACAGAGGCGGGAATACAGGCGCCTGAAACGAATGCCGAACAGATTGATTTTGATGAGGCCGTTCAATATGAGACAGCCGCTGACGATGTCTGCACACAATCAGACCGGCTGGCTTACATTATCTATACGTCCGGTACAACTGGGCGGCCGAAAGGCGTGATGATTGAACACCGGCAAGTTCATCACCTGGTTCAATCACTGCAGCAGGAGATTTATCAGTGCGGTGAACAGACATTAAGAATGGCGCTTTTGGCCCCGTTTCATTTTGATGCGTCCGTTAAACAGATTTTCGCCTCGCTTCTTTTAGGTCAGACGCTTTATATCGTGCCGAAAACAACTGTAACAAACGGCTCTTCACTGCTGGACTATTATCGTCAAAACCGGATTGAAGCCACTGACGGAACGCCTGCGCATCTGCAGATGATGGTCGCGGCGGGAGATGTCAGCGGAATTGAACTGCGCCACATGCTCATTGGGGGAGAAGGCCTGTCCGCCGCTGTTGCTGAACAGCTGATGACGCTCTTTCATCAATCGGGCAAAGCGCCGCGGCTGACAAATGTCTACGGGCCGACGGAAACGTGCGTGGATGCGTCCGTGCATGAGGTGTCACAAGATAACGGAATGAATCAGCAGGCGGCGTACGTTCCGATCGGAAAACCGCTCGGCAACGCCCGGCTGTATATATTGGATAAGCACAAACGGCTTCAGCCCGACGGCACGGCCGGTGAGCTGTATATCGCGGGAGACGGTGTAGGCCGCGGCTATTTAAATCTTCCGGATTTGACCGCAGAGAAGTTTTTGCAGGACCCGTTTAACGAGAGCGGCCGCATGTACCGCACGGGTGATATGGCGCGCTGGCTGCCGGACGGAACAATCGAATATATCGGCCGAGAAGACGATCAAGTGAAAGTCCGCGGCTACCGTATTGAGCTGGGAGAAATTGAAACGGTGCTCAGAAAAGCTCCGGGCGCGGCGGAGGCCGTCGTGCTGGCACGACCGGATCAGCAGGGCAGCTTAGATGTTTGCGCATATATCGTTCAAGAAAAAGGAACTGAGTTTCACCCTGCCGAGTACCGGGAGTATGTGTCCAAACACCTTCCTGATTACATGGTGCCCGCTTACTTTACAAAAACGGATAAAATTCCGCTTACGCCGAGCGGGAAGGCAGACCGCAAAAAGCTGTTCGCGCTTGATGTGCAGGCTGTCAGTTCGTCAGAGTATGCGGCGCCGAGAAATGAGACGGAGAAAACGCTCGCCGTCATCTGGCAGGAAGTCCTCGGAATGGACAAGGCGGGTATTTATGACCATTTCTTCGAGTCTGGCGGTCATTCCTTAAAGGCAATGACGCTTTTGACGAAAATTCATAAGCAAATGGGCGTGGAAATCCCGCTGCAATACTTGTTTGAGCATCCGACAATCGCGGCGCTTGCCGATTATGCGGTAAGCCGAAACGAAGGGCCGGATTACAGTGCGATTAAGCCGGCTGAGCAGCAGGCGAGCTATCCGCTTTCGCTCGCCCAGCAGCGCATCTACATCGCGAGTCAATTTGAAGATGCGGGGGTCGGGTATAACATGCCGGCAGCAGCCGTTATCGAAGGCGCGTTAGACCGTGAAAAACTTGAGCGTGCATTTTCTGTCTTAATCAGCAGGCATGAAGCGCTCAGAACATCGTTTCAATCAGAGGACGGCACGCCGAGACAGGTGATTCACGAGCATGTTCCGTTTCATATTGAAATGATCGAAGCGAGCGGGAGAACGAATGAACAGGTAATGAAGGATTTTGTGCGCCGTTTTGAGCTGGCGGAGGCGCCTTTGTTCAGAATCGGCCTGCAAACGCTCGGTCACAATCGCCATATGCTGCTGTTTGATATGCATCACCTGATTTCAGACGGAGTATCAATTTCCATCATGCTGAAGGAACTGGCAGAGATCTATAGCGGAAAACAGCTGCCTGACTTGCATATTCAATATAAAGATTACGCCGTCTGGCAAGCGGAACGGGCGGAAGAAGGCTACAAGAAAGAGCGGGCGTATTGGAAAGAAGTCTTTAGCGGCGAACTGCCGGTGCTTCAGCTGCTCCCTGATTACCCGCGGCCGCAGGTGCAAAGCTTTGAGGGTGACCGCGTATCAGTCAAGCTGCCGAAAGAGCTGCGGGACCGGCTGCAGAAACTCGCCGGGAAAAACGGAGCCACCCTTTATATGGTGCTGTTATCGGCATATTATACGCTGCTTTCTAAGTATTCAGGACAGGAAGACATCATCGTGGGAACACCATCGGCGGGAAGAAATCATTCCGATACCGAGGGACTGATCGGGATGTTTGTCAACACGCTTGCGCTGCGAAGCTCCGTGAAGCAGGATCAGACATTTACAGACTTGTTAGGTCATGTTCGCAAGCAGGTGCTGGACGCGTTTTCTCACCAGGACTATCCGTTTGAGTGGCTGACCGAAGAGCTGAATGTACCCCGGGATATGAGCAGGCATCCGATATTTGATACGATGTTCAGTCTGCAAAATGCTTCGGACGGAATTCCGGAGATCGGCAATCTTACGCTGTCTCTTCATGAAACCAACTTCAATATCGCCAAATTCGATCTGACAATGCAGGCCCGGGAAACAGCGGAAGGCATTGCGCTCGATTTGGATTATTGCACGAAGCTGTTTAAGCGCTCGACGGCGGATCGCCTGCTTGCGCACTATGTCCGCCTGCTGGAGAGTGCGGCAGCTCAGCCGGATGCGAAAATCAGAGAATATGATCTGCTTTCTGAACGGGAGGCTTTGAATCAATTACAGCGGTTCAATCCGGAGCGCACGGCCTATCCGAAAGAGCAAACGATCGTGCAGATCTTTGAAGAACAGGCCCGAAAAAACCCTGACCGGACGGCTCTTCAGTTCGAAGGGGAAACCCTGTCGTATCAGCAGCTGAATGAACGCGCCAACAGGCTTGCGCGGCATATTCTTTCGGTCGGAGGCGGCGGGAAAACCGCGGCTGTTTTATGTGAACGGTCAATGGACATGATTGTTTCCATTATGGCTGTATTAAAAGCGGGGTCAGCCTATGTGCCGATTGATCCTGAACATCCGGTTCAGCGGATTCAGCATTTCTTCCGCGACAGCGGGGCGAATGTGCTCCTGACTCAGCAAAGCCTCAAGCCGCTTGCGGAAAAGGCCGGTTTTCAAGGCGTCATTGTGCTTGCTGATGATGAGGAAAGCTATGAAAAGGACTCTCACAATCCAGCATTGCCGTTTGATTCCAAGACGATTGCCAATCTCACTTATACATCAGGAACGACGGGTACGCCGAAAGGAAACATCGTCACACATGCCAACATTTTGCGGACGGTAAAGAACACGAACTATTTGACCGTTTCTGAAGAAGATACTGTGCTCGGACTGTCAAACTACGTCTTTGACGCCTTTATGTTTGATATGTTCGGTTCGCTGTTAAACGGTGCAAAGCTTGTGATCGTCCCGAAAGATACGGTGCTGGACATGACCCGTTTGTCCCGCGTGATCAAACGGGAGAATGTAAGCATTCTGATGATTACGACGGCCCTGTTCCACCTGCTTGTTGATATGGAGCCGTCCTGTCTGACGACGCTTCGGAAAATCATGTTCGGGGGCGAAAGGGCGTCTGTTGAGCATGTCAAAAAGGCGCTTGCGGCAGTCGGAAAAGGAAAGCTGCTTCATATGTACGGTCCGTCTGAGAGCACGGTGTTTGCGACATACCATCCGGTGGATGTGATTGAAGAGGATACGCTCTCCGTTCCGATCGGAAAACCGGTCAGCAATACGGAAATCTTCATCATGAACACGGCCGGACGAATGCAGCCGGCAGGTATCCCGGGCGAACTGTGCGTCAGCGGGGAAGGTCTCGTGGAAGGCTATTACAACCGTCCTGAACTGACGGAAGAAAAATTTGTGAAGCATCCGTTTAAAGAAGGTGAACGGATGTATAAAACGGGCGACTTGGCCAGATGGCTGCCGAATGGCGATATTGAGTTTATCGGACGTATCGACCATCAGGTGAAAATCCGCGGCCAGCGGATTGAGCTTGGCGAAATTGAGCACCAGATCCAAAGCCATGACCAGATTCAGGAATGCATCGTGCTCGCTGTGGACCAGGGAGCGGGTGACAAACTTCTTTGCGCGTATTTTGTCGGCCTCCGAGAAATCTCTTCCCGGGAGCTGAGGGAGCATACGGCGAAGGATCTTCCGGCTTATATGATTCCGGCCGTCTTTATTCAAATGGATGAACTGCCTCTTACAGGAAACGGGAAGATCGACAGACGGGCGCTGCCGATGCCTGATGTGACCGCAGCGAATGCTGTGTCATATACGGCGCCGAGCAATGAAACAGAACAAAAACTGGCGGATATTTGGGCTGAGGTGCTGCAAATGGAGCGGGTCGGCGTGCACGATCAGTTCTTTGAGATCGGAGGCCATTCGTTAGCGGGAATGAAACTGCTTGCTCTCATCCAGAAGACCTTCAGCGTGCAGCTTACATTAAAGGATCTGTTCACTTCTCCGACGGTTGCGGGACTGACGCAGCTGATTGAAGGCGCTGAGCGGAAGACGGCTGAAAGCATCGTACCGGCGGCTGTGCAGGAAACGTATCCGGTTTCTTCACCGCAGAAGCGGATGTTCGTGCTTCAGCAGCTGGAAGGCGCTGAAACAAGCTATAACATGCCGTCTGTGCTCCGCTTAAAAGGGAAGCTTGATGCAGAAAAGCTGAAATTTGTCATGAAACAGCTGACAGAACGCCATGAAGCCTTCAGAACGACGTTTGACATAAAGGATGGAGAAACAGTTCAGCGTATATGGGCCGAAGCTGATATTGACATGGAATATTACGAAGCCTCTGAGGAAGACGCTGGACAAATTATTCAGAGCTTTATCCGGCCGTTCCGCCTGGATCAGCTTCCTCTCGTCAGAACGGGGCTGGTTAAGCTGGCTGAACATGATCACCTGCTGCTGTTTGACATGCACCATATCATTTCAGACGGCGCTTCAGTCGGCGTGCTGATAGATGAACTGTCCCGCCTGTATGGCGGCGAAACGCTTGAGCCGCCGCGGATTCATTATAAAGACTATGCGGTATGGCAGCAGAAATTTATTCAATCAGAGCAATACCGCAAGCAGGAGGAGCATTGGCTTCGGGAGCTTGACGGCGAGCTTCCGGTATTGACGCTGCCGGCTGATTACAGCCGTCCGGCTGTGCAAACCTTTGAAGGAGACAAGCTGGTCTTTTCACTGACTGAAGAACAGACGTCGGCTCTTCGCAGTCTTGCGAAACAAACGGATTCTACCATGTACATGGTGCTGCTGGCGTCATACAGCGCTTTTCTCTCAAAATTGAGCGGACAGCATGACATTATTGTCGGCTCTCCGGTTGCGGGACGGTCACATGCGGATCTCGCTAACGTCATCGGTGTGTTTGTGAATACACTCGCGCTTCGGTCGTATCCGGAAGCGGACAAAACGTTCACAGATTATCTTGAAGAAGTAAAACAAACCGCTTTACGTGCATTTGATGCGCAGGATTATCCGCTTGAGGACCTTCTGCAAAAGATTGAGGTGCAGCGTGATACGAGCCGAAATCCGCTGTTCGATGCGGTATTCTCCATGCAAAACGCAAATGCTGAAGATCTGGTCATGGAAGGAATTGAGCTGAAGCACCATCCGTTTGACAGAAAAACAGCCAAGTTTGATCTGACGATGACGGCTGATGACACAGACGGAGGCTTAACGTTTGTGCTTGAATATAACACTGCGCTGTTTAAACCGGAAACGGCAGAGACGTGGAAGCATTATTGGCTTCATCTGTTAGAAGCCGCTGCGGAAAATCCGGCAGCGAAGCTTTCTGAGCTTTCATTGGTGAATGAAACAGAAAAACAAGCCCTTCTTGACGCATGGAAAGGAAAAACACTTTCTGTGCCGCGGGACAAAACGGTTCACCGTCTCTTTGAAGAAACGGCCGCCCGCCACACAGACCGTCCGGCTGTGGCTTACAACGGCGCGAAATGGACGTACGGCGAGCTGAACGCAAGGGCGAACCGGATCGCGCGCATTCTCATGGACTGCGGCGTTACGGCTGACGAACGTGTCGGCATTTTGACGAAACCGTCCTTGGAAATGGCTGCGGGCGTACTCGGCGTCCTGAAAGCGGGCGCGGCATTTGTGCCGATTGACCCGGATTACCCGAAAGAGCGGATCAGCTACATTCTGCAGGACAGCGGCGCCAAGCTGCTTCTCACACAGGAAGCGCTCGACGTGCCGGAAAGCTACACAGGAGATACGATCCTGCTTGACGGCCGCCGCTCTATTCTGAGCCTGCCGCTTGATGAAAACGATGAAGCGAACCCGCAGACGGAAACAACGGCGGATCATCTCGCTTATATGATTTACACGTCAGGAACGACCGGACAGCCGAAGGGGGTCATGGTCGAACACCACGCGCTGGTGAACCTGTGCTTCTGGCATCACGACGCATTCGCCATGACGGCGGAGGATAAAAGCGCCAAATACGCGGGCTTCGGTTTTGACGCCTCCATCTGGGAGATGTTCCCGGCATGGACCATCGGCGCGGAGCTTCATGTCATTGATGAAGCGATCCGGCTGGATATAACCCGCTTAAATCACTATTTCGAAGAGCACGGCGTGACGATCACTTTCCTGCCGACGCAGCTGGCCGAACAATTTATGGAGCTGGAAAATACCTCTCTCCGCATGCTTCTCGTCGGAGGCGACAAGCTGAAGCGGGCGGTGAAGCAGCCGTACACGATCGTCAACAACTACGGGCCGACGGAGAACACCGTCGTCGCGACAAGCGGCGTCATCAATCCGGAGGAAGGATCGCTTTCGATCGGACGGGCGATTGCCAATACGAGAGCGTATATTCTCGGTGACGGCGATCAGGTGCAGCCGGAAGGCATTGCCGGTGAATTGTGCGTGGCAGGCCGCGGACTTGCGCGCGGATACCTGAACCGTGAGGAAGAAACGGCGAAGCGGTTTACCGCAGATCCGTTTGTACCAGGCGAGCGCATGTACCGGACCGGGGACCTCGTCAAATGGAACGCGCAGTGCGGCATCGAATACATCGGCCGCATCGACCAGCAGGTCAAAGTGCGCGGCTACCGGATCGAGCTTTCAGAAATTGAAGTCCGCCTCGCGCAGCTTGCGGACGTTCATGACGCGGCGGTGACGGCGGTGGAAGACAAAGCGGGCAATACCGCGCTTTGCGCCTATGTCGCACCTCAGCAGGACGATATCGAAGCGCTCAAAGCAGCGCTGAAAGACACGCTTCCGGACTACATGGTGCCGGCGTTCTGGGTGGAGATGGACGAGCTTCCGGTCACCGCAAACGGAAAGATTGACAAAAAAGCCCTGCCGGCGCCGGACATTGAGGCGGGAAGCGCCGCGTACAAAGCGCCGGAAACGGAGATGGAGACGCTGCTTTCTGACATTTGGCAGGAAGTGCTCGGACTGGATCAGATCGGCGTAAGCGATAATTTCTTCACGCTCGGCGGCGACTCGATCAAAGGCATTCAAATGGCGAGCCGCCTGAACCAGCACGGCTACAAGCTGGAGATGAAAGATCTCTTCCAGCATCCGA